>NZ_JABBNB010000053.1 GCF_012933505.1 Gordonia asplenii | reverse complement strand
TGTCTTCATCACCCCCGAAGGGACCGTGATCGAAGGCCGCGCCGGACCCGGTCTGGACCTGTTCCCCGGACTGGCCCGCTACCGGTTCACCACACCCCAGACGCCGGGCAGACGACAACCCGCACCGCCCCACACACCGGCGGACCCCCACCGGACCCGCACGGCAGACAAACATGCCCGACGCCGAGCCGAACGCGACCGCAACCGCCGCGCCCGCGCCGACGGTCGATGCATCGAGCCACCCGCAGTCCGCGCCCACATCGCCGCCGACGACGCCGCCACCCACCTCGGCGACCCACCCTACTAACCAGAATGCAAGAGACAACTACGGCCTGGTACGACAGCCGCAGACTAGTTGATGTGTCGCGCCTAAGGGTATTGATCATCTTGCGCGGACCCTGCTTCGCCGCATCCTGCTGGTTCAGTGAGGCGAAGCCGAGTCGAACCACTGTGACGCTGCGGGTTTCGTCACTGCCCAGCCGGTGGGGTTCGACCCGCTCCGCTCGCTCAACGGCAGAGAAACGCAACGGTCATACAACTCTTTAAGTGCGACACCCTACTAATTCTGTTCGATCCTCCATTGGCCTCGTACGGTCGCGACGTCGGTGCCGGAGGCGAAACTCGCAGCGTTGAACGGATCGGCCTGAGCGACCTTGTTCGCCGACTGGAGTTCGACTGACAGCGCGCCCACCTGGTTGCCGAGTTCCCTGGCACCGGCCACGGCGACCGCCAGCGTCGATGCGACGTCTTTGAGCGAGTCGTCGTCGAGTCCGTCGCCGCACACCGTGATCGCCACGCGCAGCGGTGCTTTCGCCCCGTCGACACGCAACACCGTCGCCGTGCCGGTCGCCACGCGATGGGGCAGCGCGGCCAGTTTCGCCGCCGCCGACGCGAGGGCGTCGCCGAGTCCATAATCCGACGTCGCCACCCCGCTGCAGGCCGGTAGGGCCGACGACGACGCGGCGGAATGGTCGGCGGAGCCGCAGCCGGCGACGGCGACGACGGCGAGCGCGGCCGCGACGACCGTTAGAGCGGTTCGACGTCGCAGACCAGCGGTCATCGGACACTCCTATTCACTGTGATTGAGATCATTGCCATTGCCGAATATTGAATCATGGTTTGTGGGTCGGCTCCCGCAGCATTAGCGTGCAGGTAGTGAGTGCAGATCAACTCCTTCGGCCCGCCGCCGTCCTCTGGGATATGGACGGCACCCTGCTCGACACCGAACCGCTGTGGGACATCGCGATGGTCGAACTCGCGGCCCGCCACGGCGTCGAGATGGACGCGCAGCTGCGGGCGTCGACGCTCGGGAACTCGTCGTACGATGCCATCAGCAAGGTCCTGATCGCCGCTGGAATACCCGAGGCGGACTGGGACATCGACGCCGACCACGCGTGGAGCAACGCGCGCGTGCACGGATTGTTCGGCGATGGGCTGCCCTGGCGGCCGGGCGCGCAGCAGACGCTCGATCTGCTCGGCGAGCACGACGTACCTCTGGCGTTGGTCACCAACACCGTCCGCGAACTGACCGACGTCGCGCTGAAAACCCTTGGCGGTCACCGGTTCACGGTGACCGTGTGCGGAGACGAGGTGACCGCCGCCAAGCCCGCGCCCGAGCCGTATCTGCGGGCGGCCGCGCTGCTCGGCGTCGATCCGACCAATTGCGTGGTGATCGAAGACTCACCCGCCGGCGCACGAGCGGGGCACGATGCGGGTGCGGCGACACTCGTCGTCGGTGAAGAGGCCCTCAGCGGGCGAATTCCACCGCTGGCACGCCAGACCCGACGCGCCGACCTCGTCGGGCTGACGATGGCCGACCTGTCCGCAGCGCTGCAGGCCTCACATGCGAAAATGGGCACTCGTGAAGACCTTCGATGAACTGTTCGCCGAGCTGACCGAGAAAGCGGCTACCCGGCCCGAGGGCAGTGGCACCGTCGCGGCACTCGATTCCGGCATCCACACGCTGGGAAAGAAGATCATCGAGGAGGCGGGCGAAGTCTGGCTGGCCGCCGAGCACGAGTCCGACGACGCTCTCGGCGAAGAGATCTCCCAGCTTCTCTACTGGCTGCAGGTGATGCTCATCAAACGCGGCATGACGACCGCAGACGTCTACCGACATCTGTGAATTCCGTTCGGCCCCATCGCGTCTCCCGCATCCACCACGACCTAGAGGATCACTCCCATGCTGCGTGTCGCAGTCCCCAATAAAGGTGCGCTCTCCGAAGCCGCCGTCGGCGTGCTGACCGAAGCCGGCTACCGGCGTCGCACCGATTCCAAAGACCTGACCGTCCTCGACAACAACAACGGCGTCGAGTTCTTCTTCCTGCGACCCAAAGACATCGCGATCTACGTCGGAGCCGGCACCCTCGACCTCGGCATCACCGGCCGCGACCTGGCCCGCGACTCGCAGGCCGACGTCGCCGAAGAACTGTCGATGGGCTTCGGCGGATCCACGTTCCGTTACGCCGCCCCAGCCGGTCAGACCTGGACCGTCGCGGACCTCGCGGGCAAGCGCATCGCGACGTCGTACCCGAATCTGGTGCGCCGCGACCTCACCGAACGCAACATCACCGCCGACATCATTCGCCTCGACGGCGCAGTCGAGATCTCCATCCAGCTCGGGGTCGCCGACGCGATCGCCGACGTCGTCGGGTCCGGACGGACCCTGCGCCAGCACGGCCTCGCGGCTTTCGGTGATGTGCTGTGCGATTCGGAGGCGGTGCTGGTGCGCCGTGCCGATACTGAATTGTCCAGGGCTGCAAAACAATTCGCGGCTCGCGTGCAAGGTGTCGTGTTCGGCCAGCAGTACGTGATGATCGACTACGACTGCCCGCGCAACCTCCTCGACAAGGCCGTGGCGATCACCCCCGGCATCGAATCGCCGACGGTGTCGCCGATGGCCGACGACGCGTGGGTCGCCGTACGCGCGCTCGTACCCCGCAGCCAGCACCAGAACCTGATGGACGACCTGTCCGAAATGGGCGCGAAGGCGATTCTGGCGTCCGACATCCGGTCCTGCCGATTCTGAGGGACGTGTGGCCGTGACCACCCGGATCACAACGGTTCGGTGTTATCGGTGAGGTGTGCGGGTCGGGTGTGACTCGCGCGACGGCGCCACTTCATCGCCGCCGATCAATCATCACGGGGCTGCGCCGGGTTCTTCGTGTCACCAGACCCCTCTACTTCGATACGACCGCTCGTTCCTCGCGCTCACTCAGCACGGCGGTTACACCGAAGCTCGTTCCTCGCTTCGGCACTCGGGGAGCGGGGGCGTTGGGCTTGGGTTCTTCGTGTCGCCAGACCCCTCGTTACACCGAAGCTCGTGCCTCGCTTCGGTACTCGGGGAGCGGGGGCGTTCGGCCTGGGTTCTTCGTGTCACCAGACCCCTCTACTTCGATACGACCGCTCGTTCCTCGCGCTCACTCAGCACGGCGGTTACACCGAAGCTCGTGCCTCGCTTCGGCACTTGGGGAGCGGGGGGCTCGTTCCTCGCTTCGGCACTTGGGAGCGGGAAACTACTCGGGGAGCCGGAGGCTCGGTCCGGGCCCTACCTCAGGTTGAGTCCGCCGTCGGGCTGCTGCTGTATCGCCAGCAACACTGTCTGCGCGGAGCGGCCGACGAAGCCGTCGGCGTCGTAGAGGTCGGCGAAGGTGGCGCCGTAGCCGGCAGGGCCGACGGCAAGGTCGGAGTCGAGTCCGAGCCATTCGCCGCGCGGCGGGCGTAGCAGGTGCACCGTCGTGTCGGTGTTCATCCAGCTCCAGCGGCGCGGATCGAGGCTGGTTCCGATGCCGTTGGCGACGTCGATCACGGTGAACGCCGACGACAGATCGCTGGTCGGTTCGCCGTCGACGAGGGGCAGCAATGGGCGTATCCACGTCGCGGGTGTGCCGCCGTTGCGGCTGTCGGCGCGACCGGTCTCGGTGGTGCCGATGAACGCGACCGTTCCCCAGTCGATGCCGGTGGTGTCGTCGGTGGTGATGCCGCGCCGCATCGCGACCTCGCCGGGCGGGGGAGTCAGCGGCGGCCGCGGCAGGTGTTCGATCGGCGCGGTCGGCGCGCCGTCGAGGAACCAGGCGCTCGCTCGCGCAGCCGTGCGGAAGCTGCCGTCGGCCTGCCGAACGTCGAGTTCGGCGCCGATCACGCTGATCTGACGGCCGGGTCGAATAACTTGTGCGCGAACGCGATTCACATCGAGCCCGATCGCCCCGAGAATGTCGGTGGTGATCCGGCTGAAGCCACCCGAACGCCCGGCGACGACGGCCTGCAGCGACCGCGTCAACAGCGCGGTGGGCGGGCCGCCGTGCTGCAAGGTGTCCGCCCACACGCTCAGCGTCGACGGCGTCGGCTGGAAATATTCGTAGCCGTCGTCGGGGGAAGGTGTGGGAAGCGGCAGATAGTAAGCGGCGTCCATGACGCTCACCATAATTCGTCGCATTCAGAATCCGGCGGGTGGTCCCGGGTAGGTGGGGATGGTTCCGCCGAACTCGGGACAACGCGCCTTGTGCTCGCAGAACTTGCACATCGACGACTTGTGCGGGCGGAAGTCGCCGGTGGCCGCCGCCGAGGTGATCGCCGCCCAGATCGCCCTGAGCGTGCGCGCGAACCGTTCGAGCTCGTCACGATCGGGGCAGTAATGCAACTGCGTGCCGTCCGACAGATACATCAACTGCAGTCGATGCGGAACGACGCCGTGTCGGCGCAGAATCGCCAGCGCGTAGAACTTCATCTGAAACAGCGCCTTGGCCTCGTAGGCCTCACTGGGACTGCGTCCGGTCTTGTAGTCGACGACGCGGACTTCGCCGGTCGGGGCGACGTCGATGCGGTCGATGTAGCCGCGCAGCACGACGTCGTCGTCCTCGATCTCGAAATGGGCCTCGACGGCTTGGGCGTCGAACGCGGTGGGGTTCTCCATCGTGTAGTAGGTGGTGATCAGTCGTTGAGTCTGGGCGAGGAAGGCGGTGTCGTCCTCACCGGTAATGGTGTCGTGCAGTGTGGGATCGGCCTCGCACATCGCCGCCCACGCACCCTCGACGAGCAGGTGCGCAGATTCCGGTGTGCGTAGCTCGGCGGGCATGTCGAAGAGATTCTCCAAAGCGGCGTGCACGACGTGCCCGCGCGTCTGCGCCGGCGTCGGCTGCTCGGGGAATCGGTCGATGGCGCGGTACCGATAGAGCAGCGGGCACTGCCGGAAGTCGGCGGCGCGTGACGGCGACAACGCCAGTCGGCGCCCGGCCAGTCCCCGCTCGGCGCCCGGCGGCCGATGGTCGGCCGACCCGGGGGAGGTGGCCGCGGGTGCGCTGGCCGATCCGGTGATGTTCACATATGGCAGGGTATTCGGGGGTACCGACACGGCACACCCACTCGGCGAACCCGCCCGAAACATCTTCCGTGAAAGAAATGAGCTGCCCCATGCCCACGACCGGCCCGTTCGCTGCTGGCGACCGCGTGCAACTGACCGACTCGAAGGCACGCAAGTTCACGGTCGTCCTCGAGGAGGGCAAGCAGTTCCACACCCACCGCGGCGCGATCGACCACGACGATCTCATCGGCGCGCCGGAGGGCAGCATCGTGTCGGCGACGAGCGGCACCCAATATCTGGCGCTGCGGCCGTTGCTGACCGACTACGTGTTGTCGATGCCGCGCGGCGCACAGGTGATCTACCCGAAGGACTCGGCGCAGATCGTGGCCGAGGGCGACGTCCATCCGGGATGCCGCGTCATCGAAGCCGGCGCCGGATCGGGTGCGTTGACCTGTTCGCTGCTGCGTGCCGTCGGCGCCGAGGGATCGGTGCTGTCCTACGAGATCCGCGAGGACCACGCCGAGTACGCCGCACGCAACGTCGAGACGTTCTTCGGTGCCAAACCCGACAACTGGGAACTCGTCGTCGGCGATCTCGCCGATCACGACCCGACCGATCAGGCCGACCGGTTGATCCTGGACATGGTCACCCCGTGGGAAGTGCTGCCCACCGTGGCAAAGACACTCAAGCCCGGCGGCGTCCTGATCGTCTACGTGGCCACGGTGACGCAACTCTCGCGGATCATGGAAACGCTGCGTGAACAGGAGTGTTGGACCGAGCCGCGGGCCTGGGAGTCGCTCGTGCGCGAGTGGAGCGCCCTCGGTCTGGCGGTGCGCCCGGAGCATCGGATGCAAGGTCACACGGCGTTTCTGATCACCGCGCGGCGACTCGCCGACGGTGTCACCCCGCTGCGTGCGCACCGTCGTCCGACCAAGGGCTGAGGTGCCACGAGGTCGATTGCGGCGCAATCGTTTCGCCCAAAAAGGTGCGCCTCACGGCGCGATCGTCCACCCGCCGGTAGCGTGGAGTTCTACCGACGGTCTCCAGACCGTAGGCGCGAGCGCGAAATGCGACGCCGAGAGGAGTCAGCTATGACCGAGTCAGATCGCACCCCCGAGCCGCAGCGTCCCCCGCTGCAACGACACGTGGGCGCCGGTCCCGTGTCCGGTGGCGCAAGCCGCGATGTCAAGGAGCTCCAAGACCGGGTGGACGCGTTGACCGTCCGCAACGCGAAACTCTTGGACACGCTCAAAGACGCGCGCCAGCAACTCGTCGTTCTCCGCGAAGAGGTCGACCGCCTGGGGCAGCCGCCGAGCGGATACGGCGTACTGCTGGCCACCTACCCCGACGACACCGTCGACGTCTTCACCTCCGGCCGCAAGATGCGTCTCACGGTGTCGCCGAACATCGACGTCGAAGCCCTGCATCAAGGACAGACGCTGCGCCTCAACGAAGCGTTGACCGTCGTCGAGGCCACCGACTTCGACACCGTCGGCGAGATCGGCACGCTGCGGGAGGTCCTCGGTGACGGCAAACGCGCACTCATCGTCGGCCACGCCGACGAAGAGCGGGTCGTACGGCTCGCGCAGCCGCTGTTGACGGCGACCGACGAGGACGGCGACTCGCCGCGGCGCAAGCTGCGCCCGGGTGACTCGCTGCTGATCGACAACAAGGCCGGTTTCGCGTTCGAGCGGATCCCCAAGGCCGAGGTCGAAGACCTGGTTCTCGAAGAGGTCCCCGACGTCGGATACGAGGACATCGGTGGCCTCGGTCGGCAGATCGAGCAGATCCGCGACGCCGTGGAACTGCCGTTCCTGCACAAGGACCTGTTCCGCGAGTACTCGCTGCGCCCGCCGAAGGGCGTGCTGCTCTACGGGCCGCCCGGCTGCGGCAAGACGCTGATCGCCAAGGCGGTCGCCAACTCGCTGGCGAAGAAGATCGCGCAGGCCCGTGGTGACGACGCCAAGGAAGCCAAGTCGTACTTCCTCAACATCAAGGGCCCCGAGCTGCTGAACAAGTTCGTCGGCGAGACCGAACGACACATCCGGCTGATCTTCCAGCGGGCGCGCGAGAAGGCCTCCGAGGGCACCCCGGTGATCGTGTTCTTCGACGAGATGGACTCGATCTTCCGGACCCGCGGATCGGGCGTGTCCTCCGATGTCGAGACCACCGTGGTCCCGCAGCTGCTCAGTGAGATCGACGGCGTCGAGGGGCTGGAGAACGTCATCGTCATCGGTGCGTCGAACCGCGAGGACATGATCGACCCCGCGATCCTGCGGCCCGGACGGCTCGACGTCAAGATCAAGATCGAACGGCCCGACGCCGAAGCGGCGATGGACATCTTCTCCAAGTACCTCGTCACCGAGCTGCCGGTGCACGCCGACGATCTCGCCGAGTTCGGCGGCGACCGGGCGCTGTGCGTCAAGACGATGATCGAGCGGGTCGTCGACCGGATGTACTCCGAGAGCGACGACAACCGGTTCCTCGAAGTGACCTACGCCAACGGCGACAAGGAGGTCATGTACTTCAAGGACTTCAACTCCGGAGCGATGATCCAGAACGTCGTCGACCGGTCCAAGAAGTATGCGATCAAGGCGCAGTTGGAGTCCGGTCAACCGGGTCTGCGGATCAGTCATTTGTTCGACTCAATTCTCGACGAGTTCGCCGAGAACGAGGACCTGCCGAACACGACGAATCCGGACGACTGGGCACGGATCTCAGGCAAGAAGGGCGAGCGTATCGTCTATATCCGCACGTTGGTGACCGGGAAGAGCAGCGGCGCGAGCCGGGCGATCGACACCGAGACCAACACCGGGCAGTACTTGTAAAAGTCGAGCGTCCACGCGTTCGTCGCCGACACCGATTAAGGTCTGTCGGTGATGAACAGCGTAGATATCGCACCGATTCGCGTCACGGTTGACGGCACCGTGCGCCACGTCGGCGCCAAGGCACGGCTGACGCTCGGGCGCACGCCGGAAAACGACATCGTCGTCAATCACCACTTGGTGTCGCGGCAGCATCTGAGCATCGAGTGGCGCAACGGTCAGTGGTACATCGCCGACCTCGGGTCGACGAACGGATCGTTCGCCGGCCCGACCCGGCTGACCGAGATTCCCGCGGGCAACGGCACCCAGACGGTGCGGCTCGGCGACCCGAACACCGGGCCGCTCGTCGAGGTGGTGCCGGCGACCGCGCCGTCTGCCGCACCGACCGCGACGTCGGGGCCGCCACCCGGCGCGGTCACCCTCATCCCGCCGGTCTCCCAGCCGTTGGGGGCTCAGCCGCCGCAACCCGGTCCGCCGGTGTCGCATCCGCTGCCGGCGCAGCCCGGGCCGTCGGCGCCCCCGCAGCAAGGCCGGGCGGGATCGGGCCCGCAGCCGAATCAGGGGCAGAATCCGAATCAGTTCGGCGGGCAGCCGCAGCAGCGGCCGTTCGCGCCGCAGCAGCAACCGCATCAGCCCCAACAGCCGCAGTCGCGACAATTCGGGCCGGGTCCGTCCGGCGGCACCATGCCCACCGTCGACTTCGGTCCCCGACAGCCGATCGTCCGCCCGCCGAATCTGCCCGACTCCGACGCCGCACCGCATCTGCAGTCCTTGCTGCACAATGTCGGCAATGCGCTGACCGCGCCGGAACAGGCCGGGCGGCAAGCGATTTCGCTGGTCGGCACGCAGACGATCGGCCGCACCCCGGACAACGACATCGTCGTCTCCGACGTGCTCGCCTCGCGTCATCACGCCAAGGTGACCAAGACCTCGGCCGGGATGTTCATCGACGACCTGCGCAGCGTCAACGGAACCTACGTCAACGGCCGCCGCGTCGCGCGTCAGCAGCTGACCGACGGCGACGTCGTCACCATCGGTAACAGCGACTTCGTGGTGTCGCAGGGCAACCTGATGCGCGGTCAGGCGCAGTCGGTGGTCGCCGGCGGCCTGGAGGTGCACGGCGTGGGACTGACCGTCGACGGCAAAGAGCTGCTGCGCAACATCAACTTCTCGGCGGCACCCGGATCGTTGACGGCGATCATCGGACCCTCGGGCGCGGGCAAGTCGACCGCGGCGAAGATCATCGCCGGACTCTCGCGTCCCTCGGCGGGTGTCGTGCAGTTCGAGGGTCGCAACGTGCACGCCGAGTACGACGCGCTCGCCTCGCGTATCGGCATGGTCCCGCAGGACGACGTCCTGCACCGCAAGCTGACCCTGCGCCAAGCGCTCGGATACGCCGCGCAGCTGCGGCTGCCGCCGGATATGAACAAGGCCGACCGTTCCCAGGTGGTCGCCGGCGTGCTGGCCGAGCTGCAACTCCTCGATCACCTCGACACCCGCGTCGACAAGCTCTCCGGTGGACAGCGCAAACGGGCCTCGGTGGCGATGGAACTGTTGACCGGTCCATCGCTGCTGATCCTCGACGAGCCGACGTCGGGCCTGGACCCCGCACTGGACCGACAGGTGATGAACACGCTGCGCAGACTGGCCGACGCCGGGCGCGTGGTGATCGTCGTGACTCACTCGCTGAGTTACCTGTCGCTGTGCGACGAGGTGCTGCTGCTCGCGCCCGGCGGCAAGACGGCCTTCTGCGGTGCGCCCAACCAGGTCGGTTCGGCGATGGGCACCACCGATTGGGCGGAGATCTTCGCCTACGTCGCCGAGCAGCCCGACGCCGCACACGCCCGCTATACCTCGCGATTCGCCTCGCAACCCGCTCCGCCGCCGCCCCCGACGCCGGGGCCGGTCGTCAAGGCCAAGCAGAGCGGCTTCCTGCGGCAGCTCTCGACCGTCGCCCGACGTCAGGTCCGGCTGATCTTCGCCGACACCGGCTATCTCGCCTTCCTGGTACTGCTGCCGATCGTGCTCGGCGCGTTGTCGCTGGTGATCCCGGGCTCTGCCGGTTATCAGCCCAACAACGTCGACGAACCCGCCGAGACAGTGCAGATGCTGGTCGTCCTGGTGATCGGGGCGGCGTTCATGGGCACCGCACTGTCGGTGCGCGATCTGGTCGGTGAGCGTCCCATCTACGAGCGGGAGCGCGCGGTGGGGCTGCGCCCGGCCGCCTACCTCTGGGCGAAGGTCGTGGTGTTCTTCGTCGCGGTGGCGCTGCAGACCGCGCTGATGCTGGCCATCAACTTCGTCCGGAAGGGAACGCCGACGGCGCACTTCTTCCTGCCCGGCTGGCTGGAGCTGTTCGCCATCGTCGCCTGGCTCGGCTGCGTGAGCACCCTGGTGGGACTCGCCATTTCGGCGGCGGTGCGTTCGACCGAGCAGACCATGCCGCCGCTGGTGATCGTGATCATGGTGCAGTTCGTGTTCAGCGGCGGGCTGTTCGCCCTCGCCGGGCGCCCGGGTCTGGAGCAGCTGTCCTGGATCTTCCCGTCACGCTGGGGATATGCGGGTGCGGCGGCGGTCGTGGATCTGCGTGAGGTCTCGCAGGACGCACAGTCGGTCAAGGTCGAGAAGCTATGGACACACGACCTGATGTATCTGGGGGTCTCCTACGGTGTGCTGGCGCTGATGGGGCTGGTGCTGTTCGTGTTCACCTGGCGGCGCCTGGTGATCAAGAAGTAGCGACCGGATAACACTCGACGACGCCCGGGAACGGTCCCGGGCGTCGTCGAGTCGGTATGGCGTCTGGTCGGCGACCCTACGGGTAGCGCACCAAGCCGACTTCGCTGGCGACCGCGAGACCGCGGTGGCGGGGCAGCACCCGCACGGTGTAGCCGAGCCGGCCGGACCGGTCGACGTCGAAGCCGCCGACGAACAGGGCGCGCCCCGATTCGTCGCGACCCTCGGCAGCGGTGAGGGTCGTGGTGACGGGGTCGAGGATCTCTCCGTCGGCGTCGACGGTGCCGCCGACCGCCTCGACGGTCACCTCGGCGGGACTGAGCCCGCCGAGGCTGACGTGTGCGGTCAGCGCGACGCTCGATCCGGGGGCGACAACTCCCTCGGCGTGCGGCGGCAGTTCCTCGTCGACGCCGGCGACGCTGACCGAGGGCCAGGCCGCGGTGACCTTGTCGCGATAGGCGGCCAGGTCACGAGCGAGCGCGTAGTCGTCGGCGACGGCGTCGCGGAACGACTGCGCGGCGGGCGAATACAGCTCGGTGGTGTAGTCGCGGACCATCCGCTCGGCGAGGACCTGCGGGCCGAGATCGTCGATGGTGTGCCGCACCATGTCGACCCAGCGGGTGGGGACGCCGTCGTCGGCGAGCGTCCGCGTGTCCTCGGTGCCCGACGAATAGAACAGCGGCACGACGGTCTGCTCGAGCAGTTCGTAGAGGGCGTTGGCCTCGATGTCGTCGCGGCGGTGCTCGTCGCCGATCTCGTCGGCCGACGGGATGGCCCAGCCGTTGTGGCCGTCGGCCATCTCGTCCCACCAGCCGTCGAGGATGGACAGGTTCAGGCCGCCGTTGAGCGCCGACTTCATGCCCGACGTTCCGCACGCCTCCATCGGGCGCACCGGATTGTTGAGCCACACGTCGCAGCCGGCGTAGATGTGGCGGGCCATGCCGATGTCGTAGTCGGGCAGGAAGACGATGCGCCCGCGCAGCGCGGGGTCGTCGGTGAACCGCACGATCTGCTGGATCAACGACTTTCCGCCGTCGTCGGCCGGATGCGCCTTGCCCGCGACCACCAGCTGGATCGGCCGCTGCGGGTCGAGCAGCAGTCGACGCAGCCGATCCGGGTCGCGCAGCATCAGCGTGAGCCGCTTGTAGGTGGCCGCGCGTCGCGCGAAGCCGATCGTCAGAATCCGCGGATCGAAGACGTCGCGCGTCCACGACAGTTCCGCCTCGGAATGCCCGCGGGCCCGCCCGCTGCGGTAGACGCGGCGCCGGACCTCGTCGACGAGGTTGCCGCGCAGTTCGTTGCGGACCGCCCAGATCTCGGCGTCGCTCTGCTCGGCGTCGGCGGGCCAGCGTCCCGAGCGCCAGGTGTCCCCGTGGACACCGTTGGTGACCGAGCCGATCGGCACCTCGGCGGTGTCGAATCCGGGCCACAGGTCGCCGAACATCTTGCGGGAGACGGCGCCGTGCAGCTTGGACACGCCGTTGGACCGCTGCCCCAGACGCAGACCGAGGTGCGCCATGTTGAAGACGTCGGGGGCGGCCTCGTCGCCGAGCTGGCACAGCACGTCGACGGGCAGCCCCGGCAGCAGCCTCGACGCCCCGCTGTCGTCGGCGTCGAGGTAGTGGCGCACCAGGCCCATCGGGAAGCGGTCGATGCCGGCCGGGACGGGTGTGTGGGTGGTGAACACCAACGAGGCCCGCACGACCGCCTCGGCCTGCTCGAAGGTGAGTTCGTCGGCGGTCACCAACTCGCGGATGCGCTCGAGGCCGAGGAAGCCGCCGTGGCCCTCGTTCATGTGAAAGACCTCCGGCGCGGGCGTCCCCGACAGCCGGACGTACTCACGCACCGCGCGCACGCCGCCCACCCCGAGCAGGATCTCCTGCTTGATGCGATGGTCCTGGTCGCCGCCGTACAGACGGTCGGTGACGCCACGCAGTTCGTCGTCGTTGACCGGTACGTCGGCGTCGAGGAGCAACAGACTGATCCGCCCGACGGTGGCGACCCAGACCCGCGCGGTCAGGGTACGGCCGCCGGGCATCGACACCGAGATCTCGACGGGGACGTCGCCGTCGGTGAGCTGACGCAGCGGCAGCGTGCGCGCGTCGTTGACCGGGTAGTTCTCGATCTGCCAGCCGTCGGCGGTCAGCGACTGCCGGAAGTAGCCGGACCGGTAGAACAGGCCGACACCGACGAGCGGCAGGCCGAGATCGGAGGCGGCCTTGAGGTGATCGCCGGCGAGGATGCCGAGGCCGCCGGAGTAGATGGGGAGTACTTCGGTGATGCCGAACTCCATGGAGAAGTAGGCGATCGACGCCGGGACGGGCCGCTGCTGGGCGAGCGCGCCGAACCACGCGGCGGAGTTGCGGTATTCGGCGAGGTCGGCGGCCAGTGCGCTCACCCGGGCGACGAATTCGGTGTCGGCGGCGAGCTCGGTGAGCCGCTCGGTGGTGGCCTGTTCCAGTACCCGCAACGGGTCGGCGGTCTCGGTCCAGACATCGGGATCGATGTCGGCGAACACCTCCTGGGTGGGGCGGTGCCACGACCACCGGAGGTTGGCGGCTAGTTCGGTCAAGGGCTGCAATTGGCTCGGGAGTTGTACCCGGACGGTGAACCGACGGAAGGCTTTCACGGCTGGCTACGGTACCGGAGAAAAGTCCTACTGGCGCGTTGCTTCGACGACCTCGTCGCTGTGCCCGACAAAGCGACCGTTCCGTCGGGCACTACCCTTGGGGCCATGCAGCGAATCATCGGCACCGAGGTCGAATACGGAATCTCCGCTCCCTCTGATCCGAGCGCCAATCCGATCATGACATCCACCCAGGCTGTGCTCGCCTACGCCGCGGCGGCCGGGGTGCCGCGCGCCAAGCGAACCCGCTGGGATTACGAGGTCGAATCACCCCTGCGCGACGCGCGCGGCTTCGACCTGGGCCGCTCGTCGGGGCCTGCGCCGATCATCGACGCCGACGAAATCGGCGCCGCCAACATGATTCTCACCAACGGCGCGCGCCTCTACGTCGACCACGCCCACCCCGAATACTCGGCTCCGGAGGTGACCGATCCGCTCGACGCGGTGATCTGGGACAAGGCGGGCGAGCGGGTGATGGAGGCGGCCGCGCGGCACGTCGCCAGCGTCCCGGGGGCACCGGCGCTGCAACTGTACAAGAACAACATCGACGGCAAGGGCGCCTCCTACGGCACCCACGAGAACTATCTGATGAATCGCGAGACGCCGTTTCCGGCGATCATCGGCGGACTCATTCCGTTCTTCGCCTCGCGTCAGGTGATCGTCGGGTCGGGCCGTGTCGGGATCGGGCAGTCGGGCGACGAGGCGGGCTTCCAGCTCAGCCAGCGCGCCGACTACATCGAGGTCGAGGTGGGCCTGGAGACGACCCTCAAGCGCGGCATCATCAACACCCGCGACGAGCCGCACGCCGACCCCGACCGCTACCGGCGGCTGCACGTCATCATCGGCGACGCCAACCTGTCGGAGACCTCCACCTACCTCAAGGTCGGGACCACGGCACTGGTACTCGACCTCATCGAGGCCGGCCACGACTTCTCCGACCTCGAATTGGCCCGCCCGGTCTCGGCCGTGCACATCATCAGCCACGACCCGACACTGACCGCGACGGTCGCGTTGAGCAACGGCCGCGAACTCACCGGCCTGGCGCTGCAGCGCGAGTACCTGGCCCGCTGTCAGGCCTTCCACGACGCCGAGCATTCCGACGACGCCCGCGCCGCGCATGTACTCGCGACCTGGGCCGACGTCCTCGACAAACTGGAACGCGACCCGCTCGAATGCGCGGACCTGCTCGACTGGCCGGCGAAACTGCGGCTGCTGGAAGGCTTCCGGCAGCGCGAGGGGCTGGGCTGGTCGGCGCCGCGGCTGCATCTGATCGACCTGCAGTACTCCGACGTCCGGCTCGACAAGGGGCTCTACAACCGGCTCGTCGCGCGCGGCTCGATGCAGCGCCTGGTCACCGAGGCCCAGGTGATCGAGGCGATCACCACGCCGCCGGAGCACACCCGGGCCTACTTCCGCGGCGAATGTCTGCGACGCTTCGGCGCCGACGTCGCCGCGGCCAGCTGGGACTCGGTGATCTTCGACCTCGGCGGTGACTCGCTGGTCCGCATCCCGACGCTGGAGCCGTTGCGCGGCAGTCGCGCCCACGTGGGCGCGCTGCTCGAATCGGTGGACAGCGCAGCCGAACTGGTCGACCAGCTGACGATGTCGTAGCGGGACACGGCTCTCCCGCCAGCCTCACACATCTGTTCGGCGAGACCGGTAGGGTGAATCTACCCAGCCATATTCGGTATTTCTTGGCTGGCCCGACGCATAGGAGGCGGCATGGCGCAGGAACAGACTCACCGCGGTGGCGGCAGCGACGACGACGATGTCACCGGCGACGGTGGCGCCGGTCAAGAACGTCGCGAGAAGCTCGCGGAAGAGACCGACGATCTGCTCGACGAGATCGACGATGTGCTGGAAGAGAACGCCGAAGACTTCGTGCGGGCATATGTCCAGAAGGGCGGCCAGTGACTCCCGGCGCATTCGACAACGGGCCTGACATCTCTTCGTTCACCGACTATCTGCGCGTCCACGCGCCCGACCAGCTGCCCTCGGCCCGGTTGGCGTCGTTCACCGCGGGCTCCGGCGTGAACGACATCCCGCACGGCACCACGATCGTCGCCGTCTCGTACGCCGGAGGCGTGGTGCTCGCCGGTGACCGTCGGGCCACCGCAGGCAACATCATCGCCACCCGCGACGTACGCAAGGTCTACATCACCGACGACTACTCGGCGGCCGGCATCGCCGGTACCGCGGGCATCGCCATCGAGATGGTCCGGCTGTTCGCCGTCGAACTCGAGCACTACGAGAAGCTCGAAGGCGTGCCGCTGACGCTCGACGGCAAGGTCAGCCGGCTGGCCTCGATGGTGCGCGGCAACCTGACCGCGGCCATGCAGGGTCTCGCGGCGGTACCGCTGCTCGTCGGCTTCGACACCGACGCCGACGCCGGGGCGCGCGGACGCATCTTCTCCTTCGACATCGCCGGCGACCGCCACGAGGAGTTCGGCGGGTACACCGCGATCGGCTCGGGTTCGATATTCGCGAAGTCGTCGCTGAAGAAGCTCTACCGGTTCGACCTCGACGCCGCGGGTGCCCTCGCGATCGCCGTCGAGGCACTCTACGACGCCGCCGACGACGATTCGGCCACCGGCGGACCGGACGTCGTCCGGCAGATCTTCCCGACCGCCGTCACCGTCGACGCCGACGGCGCCGCGGAGGTACCGCAGGCCGACATCGCCGCCGCGGCCGCCGACGTCACCGCGCGCCGCAGCGCGCAACACGCGCCGCAGACCAGCCACGACGGGGAGGGAGATCTGCGATGACGTTTCCGTACTACGCGAGTGCCGAGCAGATCATGCGCGATCGTTCGGAGCTGGCGCGCAAGGGAATCGCCCGCGGGCGCAGCGTCGTCGCACTGACCTACGCCGACGGTGTGCTGTTCGTCGCGGAGAACCCGTCGAACACGCTGCGCAAGATCAGCGAGATCTACGATCGCATCGGATTCGCCGCGGTCGGCAAGTACAACGAATTCGAGAGTCTGCGCAAAGCCGGCATCCAGCTCGCGGATCTGCGCGGCTACAGCTACGATCGCGCCGACGTCACCGGTCTGTCGCTGGCCAACGCCTACGCCAACACCCTGGGATCGGTCTTCACCGAGCAGGCCAAGCCCTACGAGGTGGAGTTGTGCGTGGCCGAGGTGGCCAAACCGGGCCGCACCACGGCCTCGCAGCTCTACCGGATCAGCTACGACGGATCGATCGCCGACGAGACCCGCTTTCTTGTCATGGGCGGTGTGACCGAGGCGATCACCAAATCGCTGACCGAGCACTACACCGCGGATCTGCCACTCGCGCAAGCGATTTCGGTGGCCGTCCGCGCACTCGGCGCCGTCGGGGAGCAGCCCCGGGAACTGTCCGCCGATGATCTGGAAGTCGCGATCCTCGACCGCAACCGGCCGCG
Source organism: Gordonia asplenii (assembly GCF_012933505.1). Taxonomy (GTDB): domain Bacteria; phylum Actinomycetota; class Actinomycetes; order Mycobacteriales; family Mycobacteriaceae; genus Gordonia; species Gordonia asplenii. The sequence goes on along the minus strand of NZ_JABBNB010000053.1, from coordinate 8,824 downwards.
GCGCGCCTTCAAACGGTTCACCGACGAGCGGGTCGGCGAGCTCCTCGCCGAGGTGTCTGCGGAGCAGGCGCCGACCGACACCGAGGCGTCGACCGAATCGGCACCCACCGACGAGAAGGACTGAGGTACCTGCGTTGCAGCGGCGAATCATGGGCATCGAGACCGAATTCGGTGTCACCTGTACCTTCCACGGACACCGGCGGCTGAGCCCCGACGAGGTGGCGCGTTACCTGTTCCGGCGCGTCGTGTCGTGGGGCCGGTCGTCGAATGTGTTCTTGCGCAACGGGGCTCGCCTCTATCTCGACGTCGGGTCGCACCCGGAGTACGCAACGGCCGAGTGCGACAACCTGATTCAGTTGATCAATCACGACCGCGCCGGTGAGCTGGTCCTCGAGGACCTGCTCGTCGACGCCGAGACGCGGCTGGCCGACGAAGGCATCGGCGGCGACATCTACCTGTTCAAGAACAACACCGACTCGGCGGGCAACTCCTACGGCTGCCACGAGAACTTCCTGGTGGTGCGGGCGGGGGAGTTCTCCCGGATCTCCGACGTGCTGCTGCCGTTCCTGGTGACCCGGCAGCTGATCTGCGGCGCGGGCAAGGTGCTGCAGACCCCCAAGTCCGCGGATTTCTGCCTCTCCCAACGCGCGGAACACATCTGGGAGGGCGTGTCGTCGGCGACGACGCGCTCGCGGCCCATCATCAACACCCGCGACGAGCCGCACGCCGACGCCGAGAAGTACCGTCGGCTGCACGTCATCGTCGGCGACTCGAACATGGCCGAGATGACGACGCTGCTCAAGCTCGGGTCGGCGACGCTGGTGCTGGAGATGATCGAGGCCGGTCTCAGCTTCCGCGACTTCGCGCTCGACAACCCGATCCGTGCGATCCGCGAGATCAGCCACGATCCGACCGGCCGTCGTCAGGTGCGGTTGGCCGGCGGCAAGACCGCCAGCGCCCTCGACATTCAGCGCGAGTATCACGCACGGGCCGTCGAGCACATCGCCGGCGGGCATCCCGATCCGGCGATGACGACCGTCGTCGACCTGTGGGGCCGCGTCCTCGACGCCGTGGAGTCCGACGACTTCTCCAAGGTCGACACCGAGATCGACTGGGTGATCAAGCGCAAGCTGTTCCAGCGCTATCAGGATCGATACGACATGGAGCTGGGCGACCCCAAGATCGCGCAACTCGACCTGGCCTACCACGACATCAAACGCGGTCGCGGCGTGTTCGACGTGCTGACCCGCAAGGGACTCGTCGCCCGCGCGACTACCGACGAGGCGATCGCCGCCGCGGTGGAGGAACCGCCGCAGACCACCCGGGCGAAGCTGCGCGGCGACTTCATCGCGGCCGCGCAGAAGACCGGCCGCGACTTCACCGTCGACTGGGTGCACCTCAAGCTGAACGATCAAGCGCAGCGCACCGTGCTGTGCAAGGATCCGTTCCGCAGTGTCGATGAGCGCGTCGATCGGCTCATCGCATCGATGTGACGGTCGGGGAGTGACGAAAAGGTGTCGCGGGTGGTGCGAAAGAAGATCGAACGGCAGCTCAACCTGGTGATCTGCCTGTTGGAGTCGAGGCAGTTCGTCACAGCCGACTACATCCGGGAGAACGTCGTCGGGTACGCCGACAACCCGAACGGGACGCTCGACGCGTTCAACCGGATGTTCGAGCGGGACAAGGCCGAGTTGCGCAACATGGGATTGCCGCTGCTCACCGGGCCCGCGCCGCACGCGTACGGCGCCGAGGGGTACCGGATCGACCGAGCGAGCTACGAGCTGCCCGACATCCACCTCAGCGAGGACGAGGCGGCAGCCGTCGCGATGGCAGCGCTGGTATGGGACAGCCCCGACGTCGACGGGCTGACCCGCAGCGCGATCCGCAAACTCAAGAGCGCGGGCATCGACGTGCGCACCAACGACGAGGTGGAGATCGCCCCCCGTGCGATCAGTTCCGAACCCGTGATCCGGGCCCTGATGGAGGCGTGCGCGTCACGCGAGGCGGTCACCTTCCTGCATCGCGCGGCCCGTGCGGACGCCCCCACTCGGCGCACGCTGGAGCCGTGGACGGTGCGCACCCACCGCGGTCAGTGGTATGTGATCGGACACGACCGCGACCGCGACGATCGACGCACCTTCCGCGTCTCGCGCATCACCGACGTCGCCACGGTGGATCGGCCGGGTGCCTTCACCGTTCCCGCCGACCTCGACTTCGGCGCGATCCTCGCCGAGACGGTCACCAATGTCTCCGGTGCCGACCCCGACGTCGTCGCATCGGTGTGGGTGGCGCGGGGACGCGCCGACGGGCTGCGGCGGATGGCGCGGTCGTCGACGCCGCAGGACTTCGCCGGTGAGCCCGGCGATCTGCTGAGCATCCCGTCGCAATCCGGCCTGCAACGCGCGATCCTCGGCGTCGGACCCGACGCCGTGGTGCTCGGGCCGGACTCGTTGCGGCGCAGCGTCGTCGACGCGCTCGGCCGACTCGCGGCGGGTGCCTGACATGGGCCGACCCGCCGACCAACTGAACCGGCTGCTCACGCTGATTCCGTATTTCCTCGCCAACGACGGCATCGAACTCGACGTGGCGGTGCGCGAACTCGGCGTCGGCGCGAGCGAGTTGGTCGCCGACCTGCAGCAGCTGTCGTTGAGCGGACTGCCCGGCAAGCTGCAGCTGCCCGGCGACATGATCGACGTCTACGAAGAGGACGGTCGGGTGCACCTGAGCTTTCTCTGCGGCGACCTGAAGCGTCCACTGCGGCTGACCTCGTCGGAGGCGACGGTCCTGCTGATGGCGCTGCGCACGGTCATCGAGACCCACGCCACCGATCCCGCACCCGCCGAACGCGCGATCGCCAAGATCGAGGTCGCGGCGAGTGGCCAACCCGCGCTGCCCGACGCGGTGACGTCGGTGAACGACGGCAAGTCGGCGGTCCTCGACACCGTCCGGCGCGCGGTGCGCGACAAGGTGGCGCTGCGGATCCGCTACTACACACCGAGTCGCGACAGTGCCGGAGATCGCACCGTCGACCCGGTCGGCACGCAGGTCGTCGACCGGTTCACCTATCTGTCCGCGTGGTGCAGGCAGAGCGAAGGCATGCGGCTGTTCCGGTTCGACCGCATCGACGATGCGACACTGCTCGACGAAACGTCGGCTCCGCCCGCGGGCGCGCAGAGCGTCAAGCAGTCGCCGGTCCTCAGCGACAATCCGGATCTGCCCACCGTCGAACTCGTCGTCGACGAGCCGGCGCGCTGGGCGTTCGAGTATTTTCTGCTCGAACCGCACGGCCAGCCCGACGCCGACGGCGCACAGGGGGCGACGCTGCGCTACGGTTCCGACGAGTGGCTCGCGCGCTTCATCCTCGGATTCGGCGGCCAGATCCGGATAGTCGGATCCGACGACGCGGCCGCGCAGGTGGCGCGGCGGGTCGCCGACGCCGCGACGGCGGCACGGGTCCGCTATTCCTGAGGGCGGCACCGACCGCCGGTCCGGTAGCATGGGCAACAGTCATTCGAAAGGGTTGAACTCATGGGCGCCATTCAGCCGTGGCACATCGTCTTGGTCTTGCTTGCCTTCGTCATTCTGTTCGGGTCGAAGAAGCTGCCGGACGCCGCACGAGGACTGGGCCGCTCGCTGCGCATCTTCAAGTCCGAAGTCAAGGAGATGCAGAACGACGGCAAGCCCGACGCTCCGGTCGCCGAGGCACCGCGTGAACTGCCCCCGTCGGACGCGTCGGTCGTCGCGCCGGTGACCACCACCAAGCCCGACGACGTGCAGAAATCTGCCTGACACGCTAGTGCGCATTCCCCTCGATCCCCGTCGGCGTCGCAGCAGGGTCAACCCCGACGGGACGATGTCGCTGGTCGATCATCTCTACGAATTGCGGCACCGCATCGTCGTCTCGATGATCGCGATCCTGCTGACCACGATCTTCGGTTTCTTCTGGTACTCGCATACGATCTTCGGCGTCGAATCGCTCGGTGAGCTGTTGCGCGGACCGTACTGCTCGCTGCCGGCGTCGTCGCGGGCCAGTTTCACCCCCGACGGCAGTTGCAGACTGTTGGCGACCGGTCCGTTCGATCAGTTCATGTTGCGCCTGAAGGTCTCACTGACCGCGGGCCTGGTGATCGCCACGCCGATCTGGTTCTACCAACTGTGGCAGTTCATCACCCCCGGGCTGCACCGCAATGAACGCCGATACGCGGTCTCCTTCGTGACCTCGGCGTCGATCCTGTTCGTGGCCGGTGCGGTGCTGGCCTACCTGGTCGTGACGAAGGCCTTCGAGTTTCTGCTGACGGTCGGCAACGAGGTGCAGGTCACCGCATTGGCCGGCGACCAGTACTTCGGTTTCATGATCAATCTGCTGGTGATCTTCGGGGTGAGCTTCGAGCTGCCGCTGCTGATCGTCGCACTGAATCTGATCGGCGTACTGCACTACGACCGGCTCAAGAAGTGGCGCCGGGGCCTGATCTTCGGCATGTTCGTGTTCGCCGCGGTGGTGACCCCCGGATCGGATCCGTTCACCATGACGGCGCTTGCCGGAGCACTGACGGTCCTGCTGGAAGTTGCGATTCAGATCGCGCGGATCAACGACAAGCGCAAGGCGCGCCGCGGCGAGGACTGGGACGCGCTGTCCGACGACGAAGCCAGTCCGCAGCCGAGCGCGTCGGTGCGCCCGGTCGCGTCGCCGCCCGTCGCGGCGACTTCTCGTGCGTCGGTGCGGTCGGCCGAGTCCTTTGGTGACATCCTGTAGGCGATGACGCACCTCGACGATTTTCTCGCCCGTCAAGCATTCGCCCTCGATCCGTTTCAGCTGCGCGCCTGCGATGCCCTGCAGGCCGGGCACGGCGTCCTGGTCTGCGCCCCGACCGGTGCGGGCAAGACGATCGTCGGCGAGTTCGCGGTCCACCTGGCGTTGGCGCAGGGCACCAAGTGCTTCTACACCACGCCCATCAAGGCGCTGAGCAATCAGAAGTTCAACGACCTCGTCGCGGTATACGGCGCCGATGCCGTCGGCCTGCTCACCGGTGACAACTCGATCAACGCCGACGCCGACGTCGTGGTGATGACCACCGAGGTGGTCCGCAACATGATCTATGCGAATTCGCCTGCACTGCAGGGTCTTTCGCATGTCGTGATGGATGAGGTGCACTTCCTCGCCGACCGGTTCCGCGGTGCGGTGTGGGAAGAGGTGATCCTTCATCTGGAGCCGGAGGTGTCGATAGTCGCGCTGTCGGCGACGGTGAGCAACGCCGAGGAGTTCGGCGACTGGATGCAGACCGTCCGCGGCGACACCGCCGTCATCGTCGACGACCATCGCCCGGTCCCACTGCAGCAGCACATGATGGTGGGCACACGGCTGTTCGACCTGTTCGATCCGCGTACTCCGCGGTCGGGTCGCACGGGTTCGCCGCGCCGCCCCGAGGTCAATCCGGAGCTGATGCGCTACATCAAGCATCGGACGCTGACGCTGGACTCCGACTACGACGACCGCGGACGCGGGCGGAATCGGGGCCGTGGGGCGCCGCGGCGCAACAATGCGGTGCCGCGGCCCAACCTGATCCGCCAACTCGACCGTGAGGGACTCCTGCCGGCTATCGGGTTCATCTTCTCGCGGGCCGGCTGCGACGGCGCCCTGCACCAGTGTCTGCGGTCGGGGATCAGTCTCCTCGACGAGCATCATGCCCGTCAGGTCGACGAAGTGGTCGATCGATACGTCGCCGAACTGTCACCCGCCGACGTCGAGGTGCTCGGCGTCGCGGAATGGCGGATCGGTCTGCGTCGCGGCTTCGCCGCGCACCACGCGGGTCTGCTGCCGACCTTCCGGCATTGCGTGGAGGAACTGTTCACCCGTGGGCTGGTGCGGATGGTGTTCGCCACCGAGACGCTCGCGCTGGGCATCAACATGCCCGCCCGGTCGGTGGTGCTCGAACGGCTCGTCAAGTACAACGGCGAAGCACACGTGGACCTGACGCCCGGCGAGTTCACCCAGCTGACCGGACGTGCCGGCCGCCGCGGCATCGACGTCGAAGGTCACGCGGTGGTGTTGTGGACCCCCGACATCGTGCCGACCGAGGTCGCCGGGCTGGCCGGATCGCGGACCTTCGCGCTGCGCAGCTCATTCGCGCCGGAGTACAACATGGCGGTGAATCTCATCGACCGGCTGGGCCTGTCGGGTTCGCGCGAGATCCTGCATCGCTCGTTCGCGCAGTTCCAGGCCGACCGTTCGGTCGTCGGGCAGGCACACAAGATCGACGAGGCGCAGCGCGCGCTGCGGCGGATCGACGGCGAGCTCGCCACCGCCGCCGACCGGCGCGGACTCGAACCAGGCGACCCGACGCTGGGCGGCGCGCACGGCGAGGGGGCCGTCGACGGTGTGCCCTACGCCGGTTTCCTCGGTTACGTTGCGCTCCGGGAGGACATCCGCGCCCGTGAGCGGCAGCTGAAGATGGCACGCCGACGGTCGGATCTGGCGTCGACGAGCGACGATCTGGCGGCGCTCAAGCGCGGGCAGGTCATCGGGCTCTACGGCAACCGACACCGCGGCGTGGCGGTGGTCATCGAGCCGGCGTCGAATCGTGACGACCCCAAACCGATGGTGGTCTCCGAGGACGGCTGGTGCGGCCGGCTGGGCGTGCGTGACTTCTTGAATCCACCGGAAGTGCTGGGCAGCATGCGCCTGGCCAAACACATCGATCGGCGTACCGGGCGCGGCAGGCGAGATCTGGCGTCGGCGCTGCGTTCGACCGGCATCGAAGCACCGCGGGGTCGCCAGCAGCGCAAACGTGCCGATGCCGCCGACGATCGGGAATTGGCTCAACTGCGCGCGCAGTTGCGCTCGCATCCCGCGCACGGCCTCGACAACTCCGACGATCTGTTCCGGCTGGCCGAGCGCCGCAATCGACTGGTCCGCGACATCGCGAAACTGGACTCGAACATCGCGGCGCGAACGTCGACGCTGCGCGTGACCTTCGATCGGGTCGTCGGGGTGCTGACCGACCTGGGATATCTGCGGACGGTCGACGTCGACGGCACGTCCACCGTCGAGGTGACCGAGCCGGGCCGGGTGCTCGGCCGGATCTACAGCGAGAGCGACCTGCTGGTGAGCGAGTGTCTGCGCGAACAGGTCTGGGACGATCTGCCCCCGCATGAGCTCGCGGCGGTGGTGGCGGCACTCGTGTTCGAGGCGCGCCGCGACACCTACTCGGGTGTGGACGCGATGCCGGGCAGTGCCGGACTCCGCGCGGCCCTGGCCGACACGGTCCGGATCTGGCAAGACCTCACCGAGGTGGAGTCGCGTCATCGACTGACGCCCACGCGCGAGCCGGACACCGGGTTCTCGGTGGCGGTCGCGCTGTGGGCGTCGGGGCGATCGCTCACCGAGGCGCTCGCCGCCGCGGGCGATCGCGGCAGTCTGTTGTCACCCGGCGACTTCGTTCGATGGAATCGGCAGGTCGTGGACCTGCTCGAACAGGTCGCCAAGAGCGTCGAGCCGGGCAGTCGGCTGGCCCGCACCGCGCGCAGCGCCGTCGGCTCCATCCGCCGCGGCATAGTAGCGGTTGAACTGAGTTGACGCACGTGACGACGTAGAATCGACGTGGCGATCCACCTACGCTCGGCGCTGCTGCGATAGCATCAACAGCCGTATCCGACAAAACCGGTTGCCGTCGTGGCAGCCCCTGCGGGAGGGACTCATGACCGAACCCGAACAGCCGAAGAATCCGGGCGCAGCAGATTCGACCGCGGGTTCCGGACCCACTCCGGCCCCGACGACCGGCCCCGGCAACTACGCGCCGACGCAGTTCAACCCGACCACGGGTGCGACACCCTCCGCCCCGACTCAGGCGGTGCAGTCGGGCCCGCAGCCGTCGAGCACGCAGCAGTCGACGAAGTCGGGCACCCAGCCGTCAGCGCCGTCCGACCCATCCGATCAGTTCGGCCAGCAGACTCAGTTCGGCGCGCCCGCGCAGTTCTCCGGGCCGCAGCAACAACAGCCGCAGTCATCGCAGCCCCAACCCCAGCAGCAGTTCGGCTCGCAGCCGCAATACGGTTCGCCGAGCCCGTACGGTAGCGCTGCGTCGCAGCCGAATCCCACCGAGCCGCTCACCAGTCCGGTATCCCAACCGCAGGCGTATGGGCAGCCCTACGGTCAGCAGCAGCCGCAGTCGGGCCAGTTCGGCGCTCAACCGCAGTACGGTCAGCCCCAGAGCGGTGGCTTCGCCCAGCCGGGCGGGCAGTTCGGTCAGCAATCCTACGGTCAGCCGCAGAGCGGGCAGTTCGGTCAGCAACCCTACGGGCAACAGAACGAGTCGTTCGGACAATCGGGCCAAGGGCAGTACGGTGCGCAGAACGATCCGTTCGGCGCGATGGGACAGCCGACCAAGAAGTCCGGCAAGCTCTACTACATCGGTGCCGGCGTACTCGCGGCGATTGCGGCGATCGTGCTGATCACCGCATTCCTGTTCCCGGGCTGGGCTCCCAAGACGCTCTCTCAGGATGCCGCGCAACAGGGTGTCGTGCGGGTACTGACCCAGGACTACAAGTCGACCAATGTGTCGAACGCGCAGTGCCCGTCGGGTCAGCGGATCAAGGAGGGCGGCTCGTTCACCTGCACGGTCAAGGTCGGCGACAGCCAGCGCAGCGTGACCATCACCTTCCTCGACGGCAAGGGCAACTACGAGGTCAGCCGCCCCAGCTAGGGTCAATGCAGTCGGCGGGAGGTGACCGACGCCGTTCCCCGAGTGCCGGTGACCCATCCCTGTCTTCGGTGACGCACCTCGTCTTCGGTGACCCATCCCGCTCCCCGAGTGCCGAAGCGAGCTCG
>NZ_JABBNB010000052.1 GCF_012933505.1 Gordonia asplenii | reverse complement strand
ATTCCTCGCTTCGGCACTCGGGGAGCGAGGTGGTCGCGTCGGCAGCACCGCCTCAGTCCGCTCGGGTGAGCGAGGTGGTCGCGGCGGCAGCACCGCCCCAGTCTGCTCGGGGAGCGGGGGTATCGCGTCGGCAGCACCGCCTCAGTCCGCTCGGGTGAGTGGTTGGTCGCGTCGGCAGCACCCATCTCCGCTCGGGGGACGGGGTGGTCGCGTCGGCAGTGCCATCTCCGCTGGTTGAGCGAGGCGGAGCCGAGTCGAAACCCTGGTGACACAATCGTTTTCGCGCAAACGTCTGCCGCGAATTCCGACCGAGGTCAGCGGGTATCCGCAACCATCCGCTCCCCGAGTGGCGTCGCGAGCTTGCGAGCTTCGGTGTAACGAGGGGATGGTGAGACGGATTCGCCAGGTGGCCCAGTTCTGATGGATCGGAAAGCTGGGGCTGGACTGTGTTTGGCGGGGTTCGTTCCCGACGTGGTTTGTTGTCTTGCGTGCCCCTCGTTACACCGAAGCTCGTTTACTTCGACTCGTTCCTCGCTCAGCACGGCGCCTCGCTTCGGCACTCGGGGAGCGGTTGGTCGCGTCGGCAGTGTCCCCCGCGGGTTGAGCGGGGGTATCGCGTCGGCAGTGGTCGCGTTTGCACTCGCGGAGCGGCGGGTCACCCAGCTTACGTTGGTCAGCTGTCGCCGACCGGCGGCAGGTTCCGTCGGGTGCGAAATGCGGTGATCATGTCGTTGATGACGTCGAGGTCCTCCGACGGCAGACCGGCGAGCCGGAATGCCGTGCGCTCCACCCCGGCGTCGGACAGGCTGGTGCTGGGCGATCCGACGACGGAGAAGTAGTCGATGTCGACGCCGAACGCAGCGGCGAGTCCCTCAACCGCCTTGAACGACGGCGACTTCACCCGACCGGTTCGCAGGTGCGACAGATAGCCCTCGCTGAAGTCGACGCCGGCGGAGGCCGCGCGCGCGACGACCTCGGATTGCTTGATGCGCGATCCGTCGGGATTGCGCACCGACTCGAAGAGGTGCTCGAGTTTCGAGCCGAAGTCAGAAGATGGATTCGGTGTCGAGTTCGCGGTCATGCGCGCGCCAATCTGATAGGTTTCGGTGCTTGTCGAATCCGACGTGTGACACTCTCATCGTATTTCGGATCATAGCGTCGGATGCTGAAACGGAGGGCGACTTGTCGTGCGCGTAGACGACACCGTGCTAGTGCTGCCGCCGGTCGGAGCGCGCTGGCGACGTGCGACGATCCGACGTCGCACGCGCAAGGTGTTGCGGGACCTCGACCTTCCGGCGTCGGGCGTCACGCCGCCGATCTTGGCCTCCGCTATCGCTGAAAAGCTCGGTACCGCAATCGAATTGGTCGAGCATGCGCTGCCGGCCCGCGGCCCGAGCGGAGCGACCTTCGTCGACGACAGCGGCTACGTCGTGTTCTTCCAGTCGCAGACCTCGGTCACGCATCAGGCCCATCACATCATCCATGAGCTGGCCCACGTCCTGACCGGAACCTTCGCGTCGGTGGCGCAGCCGACGCCGCCCGACGTCGACTGCGAGGAGGACATGGAACTCATCGCCTCGATCATCGCCTGCCTGGTGGGCCTACGCGCAGAACGCGTCCGATCACCCGAGCCGACACCGACGCTGACGCGGCTGGCGGTCGCGCTCGACGACTACGCGGAGCGCTGGTAGATGTCACCGCAATTCCAGGCGGTGCTGCTGCCCGTCGTCGTCGTGATCTTCCTCTGGCGTTTCGGGTTGTGGTTGTTTCAGTCGCGAGATCCCGTCGTGGGCACCGTCTACGTCGCACTCGCCGTCTTCGCGGTAGCCACCTACTACGGGATCCAGACGGCCGACGGCGTGCACTATCAATTCCGGGTCTGGTTGATTTGGCTGGAGTATCTCGCGATCATGCTGCTGGTGCGGGCACTCGCCGAGGCGTTCGGGGTGAGAGTGTCCGGCCATCTGGTGACGATCGCCGTGATCTCCACTGGCACTGCGGTTTTCGCGCTGGCGACCCCGCCGGTGTGGACGGGGCGATTCGTCGATGCTCCGGCAACGCTGCTGATCTTGTATCTCGTGTCGGCGGGTTGCTATATCCCCTGGTGCCTTTCGGCGGTGACAGTCCACATCCTGCGCGAGCCCAAGCCGCGCGGAAGCATGTGGGTCAGTGCCATCGCGATGGTCGCTTCGACGTCGGCGCTGGCCGTCGGATTCACCCTCAACGCCGTTGAGTTCGGCATCTATCTGAGCCGAAACACGTTGCCCGAGTTGATCGAACCGCTCTCACGGACCCTGCTCGACGCCGGGCTGGTCCTGCTGATCATCGGAACGCTGACACCTGCGCTGGTCAGTCGCGGTGAGCATTTGCGACGCACCGTCGAGCTCGCGGGTGAGCTGCGGGTGATGCGGCGGCTCGCCCACGACATCGTCGGTGCGATACCGCAATTGGGGCCCGCGCCGTGGCCGACCCTACCGTGGTCGCCGGCCCGGATCCGGCTGGCGCACTACCGCCGGTACGTGCTGATCCGGGATGGACTGACCCGGTTGTCGCCGGCCCTGCCCGCCGACGGCGACATCGGGTCGATTGCGAACGAGTTGAGTCTGCTTCTGCATCAACCGCTTTCCGACGGCCGTGACATCGCGACGCCGGTTCTCGCCGCGCCCGACGACGTCGGCGCGATCGTTGCGCTGTGCGCGGCGTACCGCGCTCGTTGATCGGTCACCGGTTCCGTCGGGGACGGAGAGGTCACACCCCTTGGACATGTCGGTCGCGGCCGGACCAATAGGGTTCGCGCAGGGTGCGCCGCAGCAACTTGCCGACGACGCTCTTCGGCAGCGGATCGGTTGTCACCTGCACGCGCGTCGGCTTCTTGTAGGAGCCCAGCCGGTCTCGGCAAGCGTCGATCACCTGTTGCTCCGACAGCGTCGACTCCGCGTCGACCGCGACGACCGCCATCGGCGTCTCTCCCCATTTCTCATGTGGGATGCCGAATACCGCCACCTCGAGCACGTCGGGCAGGTCGGCGATGACCGTTTCGAGTTCGGCCGGCCAGATGTTGAAGCCGCCGGACACGATCATGTCCTCGGCGCGGTCGAGAACGTACAGGAAGCCGTTCGAGTCCAGCCGGCCGATGTCCCGGGTGTGGATCCATCCGTCGATCAGGCGAGTCGCCGTCAGTTCCGGCTCGTTCCAGTATCCGTGCATCTGACCCTCCACCTTCGCGACGATCTCGCCGGACTCGCCGATGGGCAGCGGGCGGTCGTTCTCGTCTCGGATCTCCACCTGGGCGAATGGCAGCACGCGACCTGCTGATCGAGCGGGTGTGGAACCCGGATAGTCACCGAACCACTCGTCGGGGCCCATCCCCGTCAGCGGTACCGCTTCGGTCTGCCCGAATGCCTGATACAGGGTGTCCCCGAACACCTCACGCGCGTGCTGCGCGGTCGCGTCGGTAATCGGGCTGCCGCCCACCAGAATGGAACGAAGGTGTGGCCAGGGGGCACTGCTCGATTCGGGATGACGAGCCAGCGCGGCCAGGAGAGCGGGCGAGGCGAACATGTGACTGACCCGGTGAGTGCGCATCATCCGCAGTACACGCTGCGGGTCGAAGGCGCCGAACAGCACATTTGCGCCGCCGGCCAGCCAGATCGGCAAGAACAGGTAACCCGAGGCGTGCGAGATCGGTCCGGCGTGACCGACGACGCTGTCGGCGGTCATGCGGTCGAGGAGATACGCCCAGTTCCGTCCGTTCTTGACCCAGTCGTAGTGGGTGAAGCCCGCACCCTTGGCTCGTCCGGTGGTGCCGCCGGAATGCCTGATGATGTACCAGTCGTCGTCGGCCCTGGAGATCATCGGATCGACCGGACTCTGCTCGGCGAGCCAATTCTCGTAGCCGCTGTCGCGGACGATGACGTGCCGAAGTGACTCGACGTCGGATTCGAGTCCGGCGACCGAATCCGCGTAGGCCGCATCGGTCAGCACCACGGTGCACGACGTGCCATCGAGCATGTGCTGATGAGCCTCACGGGAGTTGCGTGCGTACAGCGGAACACGAACCGCGCCGGCAATCGCACATGCGAGATAGAGGTCCGCGCAGGCCAGAATGTTGTCTTCCAGCGCGGCGACTCGATCGCCGGGTTCGACGCAGAGTCCGATCAGAGCATTCGCCAGGCGTACCCCGCGGTCCCAGCTCTGCGCGAACGTGACGGTCCGATCCTCGGCGATGATCGCGGGACGGTCGGCGTTGAACACGGCCGCCTTACGCATCAGAGTGGTGACGTCCATCTGCTTCCTCCTGATTTCCGGTCGGTAGTTCTGCTGAATTCTGTTGCTGCACATGATGTTCGGATACCGCAAGCCGGTCCGGCAGGCGGGTGGTCCAGGCCTGCGATGCCGCTGACTCCAGGTCGATCCCGCACGCGGCGACCGCCGTGCCTGCCTGCCGATACAGCGCAAGCAGTGCCTGCACGGTGAGCTGATCTTGCGCCGAGACCGCGGCGGCCCATTTGCAGGCCTCGTCGAGCAACGCACGGTGCTCGACGACCTCGACCACCAGCCCCGCTCGTTGCGCGGTCTGCGCGTCGACGATCTGCCCGGTCGTCGACATCCACATAGCCATCCGGCGACCGATCGCGGCAGGCAGTTCGACGGACAGCCGCCACGCCGGCAGCACACCGAATCGGGTGTGGGTGTCGGCGAACGTCGCGCGTTCCGAAGCGATCAGGAAGTCGCAGTTGAGTGCGAGCTCGAGGCCGCCGGTACGTGTTGCTCCGTTCACCGCGCCGATCACCGGCTTGCTCGTCGCAGGCCACGGCCGATGCGACGGTCCTCCGACGATCCCGGCCAGGATCGGGTCGCCCGCCGACAGCGCGGTGAGGTCCAATCCGGCGCAGAAGGCGGGATCGGCGCCGGTGAGTATCACGGCGTCGACCGCAGGGTCGGCGTCGGCGGCCGCTATCGACGTGCGCAGACGTTCGATCGTGTTGCCGTCCAAAGCGTTTCGCACCTCTGGACGGTCGATGCGGATGATCGCGCACCGGTCGGTCCGTTCGCTGACGACAGTCGTCGATGTCGTCATCGTCGAGCCCGCGCTGCCTGTGCGATCGCCCCGACGGCTGGGCCGGGACGATCGTCGGGCGTGTACAGGACCACCCGGTGGGCCAAACCGGCATAGCGTTCGACGACCGTCGCGGCGATCTCGTCCGGCCGGCCGACCACGGCGAGGGTGTCGCACATGTCATCACTGATGAGATCGGGCATGCGGCTCCACTGGCCGGTCACCGACAGTTCGTGCAATTTCTCGTGCAGCGCGTCCCACCCGTGGTGGGTGAGCACGCCGCGGTAGGCGGGCGTCGACGCGTAGAACGCGAGACGAGCACGCAGGGCACGGTGTGCGGCGGCGAGGTCGGCGTCGGTGGTGCCGGTGGCCACGAGTAGTCCGGCAGAGATCTCCAGATCGCGGTCCTCGGGTGTCGACGGACCGGCGTCGGCGACGGCGGGCAGGACGACGTCGGCGACATAGGCGCGGGTGCTGAACGGGTGGAGCATGAGCCCGTCGGCGACCTCTGCCGCGAGTGCGCACATCCGTGGACCCAGCCCGGCGAGCACGATGGGCGGCGGTGGGCCGGCCAGCGGTTCGGGCCGGAACATCGGCGGCATCAGATCGAATCGGTAGTGCTCGCCCGCGACGTTCAGCGCGGTGCCGTCGGTCCACGACGCCCAGATCGCCCGCACGGCTTTGATGTACTCCGACATTCGCGGAATGGGAGCCGACCAGGGCATGTCGTAGCGTCGGCGGATATGCGACTTGACTTGTGACCCCAGACCGAGGATCGCCCGGCCGCCGCTGGCGTCTTGCAGTCCCCAGGCGGCATATGCGGTGGTCATCGGGCTGCGGGCGAACGCGACGGTGACTCCGCTCGCCAGCTGAATCCGCTCGGTCGGGGCAGCGGACGCCGCGAGCGACATGAATGGATCGTGGGTGATCTCCGGGACCACCACGCGTGCGATGCCTGCGCGCTCCCACGCGATCGACGTCGCGACCACATCGGCGATCCGACCACCGACCGCGGCGTCCAGGTGTGGTCGGGCGGTATCCGTCAGCACGATCACACCGTCAGGATGGACACGCCCGCGGCACCGAGTTCGATGCCGCTCGCGAACCCGCCGAGCATCTGGGCGAGTCCGACGGTCGCGCCGGCAACCTGCCGGGGTCCGCAACGGCCACGCAGCTGATCTGCGATCTCGCAGACACCCCGAACACCCGACGCCGACAACGGATGTCCCAGAGACAGCAGACCGCCGCTGGGATTGACGGGGATCCGACCGCCGAGTGACGTAGCCCCCGACCTGAGCAGTGCTACGCCGTCGCCTCGCGCGCACAGGCCGAGATCCTCGTAGTGAACGATCTCCTCGCAGGCGAAGGCGTCGTGGACCTCGACGACGTCGACGTCCGACGGGGCGACGCCGGCCTGTTCGTAGGCGGCGGTCGCCGCGTGCTTGCTCAACTCCATCGTGGTGATGTCGGTTCGACGTTCTTCGTAGTCACCCGACACCAGCGCCGACCCCGCGATGCGCACCGGTGTTGTGGTGTGTCGACGCGCGAACTCGGCCGATGCCAGCACGACCGCCGCCGCACCATCGGTGTTGGGACAGCACTGCAATAGCGTGACGGGGTCAGCGATCGGGCGTGACCCAAGTACTTCGTCGACGGTGAGCTCCTTGCGGTGTTGGGCCTTCGGATTCAGGGCGCCGAATCGGTGCGCCTTGACCGACACCGTCGCGAAGTCCTCGACTGTCGCGCCGTGAGTGTCCATCAGGCGCTTGCTCTGCAGGGCGAAGATGACCGGCATGGCGAGTCCGAGTCGGCCGCCGAGATCGTCCGCCGCCGGCGGAATCAGTTTGCCCGCAATGGGACTCGTCGTCATCGACTCGACGCCGACAGCGATGCCGACATCGCAGAATCCGGCGGCGATGTCCTTGTACAGCGCTCGTACCGCGGTGCTGCCGCCCGCACAACCGTTCTCGACGTTGGTCATCTCGATGCGAGTGACGCCCAATCCCATCATGATGGTCTGTGCGGTGATCATGGGGTTGTAGAGGCGCGATGCGTAGACTGCGCCGACGTCTCGACCGACGACGCCGGCGTCGGCCATCGCGGTGCGTACGGCATTGCGGCCCAACTCAATTGGACTGATGTGCGGCAGCTTCCCGAACTCGCTCTGGCCGGTGCCCAATACGACGACGTCACGCATCGGTCGCCGCCTTCGCCGGAATGAATCGGTAGGCACGGATATCGTCGCCGCCTTCCGTCCACAGCGGGCCGACGTCGACGGTGAGCAGAGTGCCGGGCGGCGCGTCCGCGAGTTCATGTGCCAGTGGCGCGAAGACGCGCACCCCGGCCTCGACCCGCACATAGCCGACGACGTGCCCGGCGTCGAAGTTGGCGGTTGCCATGCGCACGGTCGTCGCGCAGATCAGCTCCGCTCGCCGCCCGAGAGCGATTTGCATTGTGTCGCAACCACAATCGAGACATGTCGCGGGTGCGGGGAACGCGGTGTGGCCGCACGAGACGCAGCGGCCGCCGCGCAATGCCGACGCACCGTCGGCGTCGAGGAAGAGGCCTTCGGCAAGATCTGTCACGCTCATCGCGATCACCGGCTCCGCAGGGTCAGGCCGCCGTCGAGGCGGAGGGTGCGGCCGTTGTGCATCGCGTTGCGGATGACTTCTTCGACGAGCAAGGCGAACTCAGCGGGGCGGCCCATCCGCGCCGGGAACACCGAATCGGCGATCAGACCATCGCGGACCGCGTCGGGGACCTGCGCGTAGATTGGTGTTTCGAATGCTCCGGGCGCCAACGTCATCACCCGGATTCCGTATGCGCCCAGCTCACGCGCCAGCGGCAGTGTCATACCGACCAGGGCCGCCTTCGACGCGGAGTATGCGACCTGCCCGATCTGTCCCTCCCATGCGGCACCGGAGGACACGTTGACGAGAATGCCTCGTTCGCCGTCGGCGTCGGGCTCGTTGCGCACCATCGCGGCGGCCACCGAGCGCATCACGTTGACGGGCCCGTACAGATTGATTTTGATCCCGCGGTCGAACACGTCCATCGGCAAGGGTCCGGATTTTCCCACCAGCCGTGCCGGAGCCGGGATCGCTGCCGCGTTGACCGCGATACCGATGTCACCGAAGCGCTCGGTCACCTGCGACACCGCCGCCTCGATCGCGAGCGTGTCGCTGACGTCGACGGCGAGGCAACCGAAAGCGTCGCCGAGTTCGTTGTGCAGCCGCTCGCCTCGCTCGGCGTCGACGTCGAAGGCGATCGCGGTGGCGCCCAACTCGATTAACCGACGGCAGATCGCCTCGCCGAGTCCCGAGGCGCCACCGGTGACGATCGCGGTCGAACCAGATATGTGCATTGTTCACTCCATATTCATGAGACCGGTTGCGCTACGCGCATTCCGGGAGTTCGGGGTCAGCGGAAGTTCGGTGCGCGCTTCTCGCGGAATGCACGCAGGCCTTCGTCGACGTCACCGCTGAGCAGGTGTTCGGCGGTGAGCAAGTGTTCGAGACGGTGCGCGGTGGCCAATGGTTGGTCCATTCCGTCGTCGATCGCCGTCTTGAACAACCGCAATGCGCTGGGGCTGCGCTCGGCCAGTTGTGCGGCCAGATCTGCGCAGCGAGTGTCGAGTTCCCCGGCCGGAGTCACCTCCTGGACCAGGCCGTAGTCGAGGCACTGCGTCGCGGACAGCAGTGCGCCGGTGAATGCGAGGTACTTCGCCCGCCCGCGACCGATCGCCCGCGCCAATCGGATACCTCCGCCCGCACCTGGCACCATCCCGTAACCGATATGACCGTCGCCGATCCGCGCGTCCTCGTCGGCGACGATGATGTCGCCGTGCAGTGCGAGTTCCAGCCCGCCGGCCATCGTCAGCCCGTTGATCGCGACGATCACGGGTAGGGGCAGCGCTGCGAGCCGCGAGAATACCGCGGCGCCGCGTCTCTCGAACGCCAGCATCGCCGCAGCGTCGACGTCGCCGCCCGGACCGAGAAGTTCCTTGAGGTCGGCGCCGGCGCAGAAGGCCCGCCCGGTTCCGGTCAACACGACGACCCGGGAGGAGTCGGTCTCGATGTCCGCGAGGTGGTCGTCGAGTTCGGAGATGAGCCGCGCGCTCAGCGCATTCATCGACGAGGGGCGATTGAGCCTCAGTACCGCTGTCGAGCCGACGTCGGACCGTACGACGCAGGGCTGCTCGTCGTACGGACCGATGTTTACCTGTTGAGCGTTCATGCGTTCTCCGTCGAATTCAAACTTAATTGCTCAGTTAGTATTGAATGACGTTCGACGTGCTGTCAAGGCCTCGTGCGCTCTCGGCGGAGACATACCTAACTGGTGAGTTATGATTTCCTCGTTCAGCTCGCGCGTCAGCTGAATCGAGCAGCGCACGGTGCGTGGCTGTCGGACCTGCGCGGTCTGACGTGGGTGAACACCTAGGGCGGCACGCTGCGCAGACTGTGACCGAGGAGATTCGCATGGCCCGTCAACGAGCGACGACCACCGCCGACGTAGTCGCAGCGGCAGCGCAGATCTTCGAGACGCGCGGCTACCGCAACGTGACGGTCGACGACATCGGTCAGGCCGCGGGCATCTCGCGCCCGACGGTTTACAAGTACATCGAGAGCAAGCCGTGGCTCCTCGGTCAAATGGTGTCGGCGATCACCGACGAGATGAGCGGCCCGCTCGCCGAACTCATGACCAGCGACCTCAGTCCGCGCGACAAGCTTCGCGCAGTCATCCGGTTCCACATCGCCTCCACGGTCAACAAGCGGGTCTACTACGCGACGGTATTCAGCGAACAGTCCGAGTTGCCCGAGTCGGCGCGCGAGTTGTTCCGCGATTGGTCGCACAAAGTGACGGAGGATTTCGCGAGTCTGGTCGACGACCATCTGGAAGCGGAGGGCCTGACGCCACGTGTCGAGACCCGCTTTCTGGCCAACTTGATCCTCAGCATGCTGACATCGATGTACCGCTGGTACGACCCCGAGGGTGAGATATCGCCGGATGCCCTCTACGACCGACTGGTCGTGGTACTCAGCGGCGCGATTCCGGGTCTGTAGGGTGAGCCGCGAATCTGCGGGCTGAGCCGCGAATCTGCGGGTTGAGCCGCGAATCTGCGGGTTGAGCCGCGAATCTGCGGGTTGAGCCGGGCCGGAGCGTTAGCGTAGGCCCGTGTCGAAACCACGTGAGCCGACGCTGTCGGCGCACCAAACACCCAGCGAGAGTTGGTAATTCGTCTCACGATGGTTTCGACACGGGCGCGTCTCGCTGCGCTCGTCGGGCCCGGCTCAACCAGCGGGGTGGGCGGTGGTCTCGACACGGGTGCGTCTCGCTGCGCTCGTCGGGCCCGGCTCAACCAGCAGGGTGGTGCGTGGTTTCGACACGCTCGTCGCTAACGCTCCTCACGGCTCAACCAGCGGTGGAGGTGCGTCTCGCTGCGCTCGTCGGGCCCGGCTCAACCAGCGGAGGGCCTGATGTCGGTGAATCCCGGCTCAACCACCGGGGGTGGAGACAGGGGGCGTAGGTCGTCCGCCCCAGCGGATGATGCCCGCCGCGGCGAAATCGCCCGCATGGGCAAATGCTGACATCAGCACCACATCGCCGGGCTGAATCCGACCGTCGGTGATTGCGGTGTCGAGGGTCAGGCCGAGGCCCACACCGAAGACATTGCCGTACTCGTCGAAGGTGTCGGGATGGCGTTCGGGCGGAATCTGCAGCGCCTCACGCCAATTGCGCAGGAACAATCGATTGGGCTGGTTGGTGATCAGCCAGTCGGCGTCGGACGGCGACATCTCTACCTGTGCCGCAACATCATTAGCCGCGGCGGGCACCAGCCGATTGCCCCTGATCAAGACCCGCGCGATCTTCGACTCGGTGAAACTGATCGAATACTCGCCCGGGCCGGCCTCCCAGTACTTGCGGGGCGGGTCCACCAGCCCCGTCATGTCGCCGGCGAACTCGCTGTGCTGATGGCACACCAGGCCCAACACGTCCGAAGGCCCAGCCGCCGCGGTGTCGCCGGCGCCGATGACGACCGCTGTCGCGCCGTCGCCGGGAATCGCCGACTGTGGTTGTACCCGAACGGTTTTCTGCATGAACCCGGTGCCCGCGGCGTTCTCCGCGTTGAGCAGCAAGGCCTTCGACGCCGTGCCCGTCGCAAACAGGCTGCGCGCCAATTCCATCATCAGAATCAGCGAGGCGCAGCCGCCGTTGTGGATGTCGAGCACCATCTTCGGCGCGATACCCAGCCGCCGTGCCACGTCGCCACCGCAGCCGATCGCGGGCAGGTCCGGCAACTGTGAGTGCGACATCAGCAGATCGACGTCGTCGAGGAAGCCGGCGCCATGCCGAGCGGTGAGCGGTTCGATCGCCGCGCACATCATGTCGACGTTGGTTTCCTCCCACGCGGCGTGGCGTCGAAACTTGGGGGCGGAGAACATGAAGTTCTTGCGCAACGACAGATCGTCGGGATCAGCGAGCGCATCGAAATAGTCTGCGGATACCCGCTTTTCGGGGACGTAGGACGCGACGTCGACGACGGTCACGGTGGTCATGACTCGTCACCGCGCATCCAGTCCGGAGTCACCGACTGCCCGGCCGCGTGACGCGCCGCGGCGATGGCGGCCAGATTGTCGAGTTCCAGTTGGTGCCCCGCCGAGAAGATGTCCCAGAAGTCCCCGACCCACACCGGACGCTCCTCCGGCGCCGTCGACTCGAACGGATTGGCTTCGTAGAAGGGGTGCTTGCAGTTGGTCCACAAGACGACTGATCCCGGTTTGTCGAAAACCAGCCGAGCGTCGACGACGCGCATCAGATAGATCATCCACAGGTGCTCGCCTTGATCCCACGCGCAGTGGTAGTCGACGGTGCGGACATCGGGGTTCGATTCGGTGCGAACGAAACACTTGGTATCGCCGCCGAGTTTGTCGACCCCTTCCCACAGACCCGGCTGACCGGTAGGCGAGAAGTCCCGGAGGCTGTATGACCACTCCTCCAAAGATCTTGTATGCGAGAGCCATTCGTAAACGTCGTCGGGTGGTGCCGCGACGAACCCCTGGACGTTGCAGAACTCGCCGTAGATCTGCTCGTGCGGGTACACCGCTCTGATCCGGTCCAGCACGATCGGTGTCACGATCGGCCGTGGATGAGTCTCGAAGCGGATGATGCCGTCGATGCCGTTGAGGGTGTCAGTCATCGGTGCTCCTCAGATCAGGGTGGCGAAGGGTGGGATTTCACATGGATCAGTCTGGATGACAAGGCAATTGGTCGACGTCGGAGACGTGAACAGTTCTGCGGCGGCGGTGGCGGCGTCGTCGGCTGTGGTCGCGGTGCGGACGTCGAGGCGGGGGAACATCGCCGCCAGTCCGGCGCCGATGTCGGTGTGGCCGAAGGTGTTTATCGAGGCGACGTCGGGGAAGAATTTCTTCTCCCGCGTGACGCACATCGCGTGCGCGTTGTTGTTCATCACGATCAGTGTGACCGGCAACGAGTACTCGAGTGCGGTGTGAATCTCCATGCCGTGCATGAAGAACGCGCCGTCGCCGGCGATGATCACCGACCGACGGCCCGTCGTGCGTGCCGCTCCGATTCCGGCCGCGATGGCCCACCCCATACCGCCCATGCCGAGCGCCACCACGAATCGGTTACCCGATCCGATCGGTAAATGGTGCACGGCCGCGGCGCCGGTGTTTCCCGCATCGGCGAAGATGTTGCAGTTCAACGGGATTGAAGGTGCGAGGGCGATGATCGCGGCGGTGCAGGTAAGCCCGACGTCGGGTGGTTGGGCGACGGCCAACGGTCGTACCGCGAGTGGCGCAGGCCGTAGTCGGGATTGAAATACCTTGGGCAACATGGTGATCCACGACGTAAGGTCGGTGGTCGGGACGTGTGCGGTCACCGGCCGCAGCGGTGGTTCACAGTCGATGTGCACCGTGGGAATGCGATCGAGCGCGGCGTCGAGGCCGGCGCGGTCGGTCATCGACAGTCGGCTGCCGATGACGAGGATCAGGTCGGCGCGTTCGATGGCGTCGTGCGCCGACGGATGTCCCATGATCCCGGTGATGCCGGCGGTCAGTGACAGGGGGCAGGCGTCGCGCCCGTTGGGTGTCGCGACGACGACCGCGCCGATCGAGGCCAGCGCAACGGCGTCGTCGGGTCGCAATGCGCGGGATATGTTCTCTCCCAGCATGATAACCGGATTCGACGCCGATCGGAGTAGGGCGATCGCGGAGGCCGGGACCTCGGTGATCTCATGAGGTCTCGGTTCGGTCGGCGTGATCGCGGTCGCCGACGCGGTCTGCACGTTCTTGGGCAGCAGGATCGCGGCGGGCAGGCCGCGGCGGAGCGCGTCGAACGCGGCGTGCAATGCGGACCCGAGGTCGTCGACGCTGCCGACCTTCGCGGTGAAACCGGTGACTGAGCGGAAGGTCGACTCGGCGTCGACTGTCACCGGCGGTGTCACCATGTCCTGGAATGCGCCGCGTCCCTCGCCGGTCGTCGGCGCACAGCCGATCAACGCCAGCAGTGGAACCCTCGATTCGTAGGCCTCGGCAAGTGCCGCAACGATATTCATCGCAGCGCCGCCCGACGTCGTCACGACGCAGGACGGTCGCCCGATGATGCGCGACGCGCCGTCGGCCATCGCGCCGGCACCGAATTCATGTTTGGCGACGGTGACGGTGATGTCGCCACGCCGCAGAGCCGCGGTGAACAGATCCTCCGAATTGGCGCCGTGGACACCGAAAATTCCGGAAATGCCTTGCTCAGCAAGGAATTCGATGATCGCTTCGGCAACTGTCATCGGTGTGCCTCCGCAGACGAGGGTACTCAGGATCGGGTGTCTCTGCCAGGGGAGCGAGATGAACGGTCGACGCCGGGGGCGGCGCGATTCATCGGCCCTCCAGGACGGTGCCCAGCCGGGCGAACGGCGTGCGCCAGAACCGGCTCATCCCGCTGTGGGCCATCTTCTGGCGCTTATCGGAGAGATCGAATCCAGTTTGCAGCAGCGCTAACCGAGTACCCCGGCCGTGCGCGGTTATCGTCCACGACACCGGCCAGCGGACCGGCGACGCCGACCGCATGTCCAGCCACTCCCAGCGCAGCCGCGACGCAGGCACCGACTCCACGACTTCGCAGGCGATCTCGGCGGGCGGATCTGACGGGATCAGAAACATGAAGTGGTCACCCACCCGTGCCGAGTAGCCTACGGATCGCAGAAACCATTGCGCCACAACGTCGGAATCGGTGAGTGCCCGCCAGACGATCTCCGGCGCCCGAGGGTAGAACTGGGCGAGTTCGATGTGCTCGGGATTGAGCTCGGCGTCGAAGTCCACGGCGGTTCGCCTCAGCTCGTGACTCGGTCCCGCAGCTCGTTCTTGCGCGTCTTGCCGGTCGAGGTTTTCGGTAGTTCGTCGACGAACTCCACTCGGCCGGGGGCCTTGTACGACGCGATCCGCGACTTCACGTGCGCGATCAGATCGGCTTCGACGACGGCGCCGTCGGAACTGACGACGAAGGCCAGTGGACGTTCACCCCACTTCTCGTCGGGCATGCCTACGACGGCGACGTCGACGACGGCGGGGTGACTGGCCAGCGCCTGCTCGACTTCGATGGTGGAGATGTTCTCGCCGCCGGAGATGATGACGTCTTTGGCGCGGTCGAGGATCTGGACGTAGCCGTCGGGATGCATGACGCCGAGGTCACCGGAGTGAAACCAGCCGCCGGCGAAGGCTTTCGCGGTTCCGTCGGCGTCGTCGAGGTAGCCCTTCATGACGTTGTTGCCGCGCATCACGAGTTCCCCCATCTCGACGCCGTCGTCGGCGACGTCGATGAGGGTGCCGTCGGCGTCGGGTTCGCCGCGCACCACGCGCAGGCGTTCGGCGCTGAGCATGCCGACTCCCTGCCGGGCGAGGCGGACGGATTGCTCCTCGGGCTCCAGGTCGGCCCAGGCCGGTTGTGGCTCGCAGACCGAGTAGGGACCGTAGGTCTCGGTGAGCCCGTACACGTGTAGGAGCGTTGCGCCGAGGGAACGGATCTTGGCGATCACGGTGGGGGTGGGTGGGGCGCCCGCGGTCACGATGGTCAGCGGGCGGTCGAGGTCATGGGCCTGCGGCGCGGACGCCAGCGTCGAGAGCACCGTCGGGGCGCCGCACAGGTGGGAGACGTTCTCGGTGTCGATGAGGCGCCAGATGTCGTCGCCGCGGACCGCACGCAGGCAGATATGGGTGGCGGCCGCGGCGGTGACCGCCCAGGTGGTGCACCAGCCGTTGCAGTGGAACATCGGCAGCGTCCACAAGTAGCGGGAGTCGGTGGTGAAACCTTGGTGGTACACCTCGCCGAGCGAGTTCAGGTAGGCCCCGCGGTGGGTGTACATGACGCCTTTGGGGCGGCCGGTGGTGCCGGAGGTGTAGTTGACGCTGATCGTGCGTTCTTCGTCGTCGGCCTCCCAGGGGATCGTCGTCGACGACCCGCGCGCGACGACGTCGGAGTAGCGCAGCGTGCCGGCGACGTCGGCGTAGCCGCCGTCCTGGGCGGGGATTTCGACGCGTTCGCGAACGGTCGGCAGGTCGTGGTCGGCGAGCGGGGCGATCAGTCCCGCATCACCGAAGAGCATCACCGCCTGCGAGTGCCCGCAGATGTAGGTGATCTCGTCGGGTGACAGGCGGGTGTTGGTGGCGACGAGGACGCCGCCGATCAGCGGGACGGCGTAGTGGGCGATCAGCAGTTCGGCGGAGTTCGAAGCCACGTACGCGACCGAGTCCCCGGCTCGAACGCCGCTGGCAAGCAGTGCTTGAGCCAGTTGTTGTGTAGCGCAAGCGAATTCGGAGTAGGTGAACGAGCGGGCGCCGTCGATGATGGCCTGTTTGCCGGGATGGACCTCGGCGGAGCGGCTGAGGAAGCGCAACGGCGTGAGCGGGACGTCGAGGCCGGACATGGAGGTCTCCCATTCGTTGTCTGTTACCGACGGTATCGTTTAGCTCGTGAGCCGAGCTACAACAGTGAGTTTGCCCCTGCCGATCCGCGTCCAACAGGCGGTCGTGAAAATTGCCGCCAGGACACCGGCCGCGGTGTATCGCGCATTGTCGTCGTGGATGCCCGTGAATGCTGCGGGCGAGCGACTCAGCGCGGACATCGCCGCGGTGGCGTTCGCCACCGGAAAGATTCCCGGGATGGGGATGTACCACTCGTCGCCGGTCACGGCGCGCGTCAACCTCGACCATTCGTCGGCGCTGATGGCGCAGACCCTCCCGCCGTTCGCGGTCGAGGAGGACCTCGTCATCGACGGACCGTCTGGGCCGATCGGCGCGACCCGCTACCGATTCGCCGAGTCGACGCCGCGCGGGCTCGTCGTCTTCTTTCACGGCGGCGGATTCGTCGTGGGCAGCCGCGCCAGCCACGACGGTGCGGTGCGCAATCTCGCGATCGACGCCGGCGTCGACGTGCTGTCCATCGACTACCGGCTCGCACCGGAGAACCCGTTCCCCGCGGCCGTCGACGACGCCGTCGCAGCATTCCGCTTCGCCGTCGAGAAGGCGCCCGAGTGGGGTGTCCCGGCCGACCGGATCGGCGTTGCGGGCGACAGCGCCGGCGGCAACCTGGCAGCCGTTGTGTGCCAACAGGTTCGGGGCGACGACGTGGTGCCGCGGCACCAACTTCTGATCTATCCGGTGACCGACCTCGTCGGCGCGACGGCGTCGCACGACGAGTTCGCCACTGGATTCTTCCTGACCAAATCCGAAATGGACTGGTTCACCGACCAGTACGTGCCCGACGTCGGGCAGCGCACTGATCCGCGGGCGTCGCCGTTACGGGCAACCGACCTGACTGGCCTGCCGCCTGCTCACGTCGTGGTCGCCGGATTCGATCCGTTGCGCGACGAGGGCATCGCCTACGCCGACGCGCTGCGGGCCGCCGGTGTTCCGGTCACCTTCGAGCGGGCCGGCGGAATGATCCACGGCTTCGTCAACATGACTCTGCTCAGTCGCACCGCTCGGGACATCGCCCGCCGAATGGGCGACGCTGTCTCGTCGGCGTTGGCCTAACACCGCTGCGGCACTTCCGACGATCACCGTCGCCGCGCCGATCAGCACCAACGTCGTCGGACGCTCGCCGAAGATAGCCCAGGCGGCGCTGATCCCGACGATCGGGACCAGCAGCGACATCGGCGCGACGCGGCTGGCCGGGTACTTCTTCAGCAGGTAGCTCCACAGACCGGACCCGGCGATGGTGCCGAGCACGACGATGTAGGCCAATCCGGCCAGTGCGAGCAGTCCGGAGTGGGTGAACAGGGTCGTGAGGGCGTGGGTGTCGGCGTCGGGGCCGTCGATCAGCAGGCTCAGACCCAGCATCGGCAGCGGCGGGATGACCGACATCCACAGCACCATGTCGATGGGGCTGGACGGTTTGGCCAGTCGGCTGCCGATGTTGCCGAACGCCCAGCCGAGCCCCGCGATGAGCGTGAGCAGTACCGGAAGTGCGGCGGTGGCCGCACCGTGATTGACGCGGTCCAGGCCGATGATCGCCATGCCGCCGACGGCCACGACGATGCCGGCGACCTGCGTCGCCGACAACCGTTCCTTCAGGAACACCACGCCGAGGAGGACGGTGAACGGCGCGGAGCTCTGCAGAACGAGTGATGCCAGCCCGGTAGGCATACCCGCCTGCATTGCGAGGAACAGGAACGCGAACTGAGTGACTCCGAAACCCACGCCGTACAGCAGGAACCAGCCCCTGTGCATTCGCGGGAACCTCACGAACAGCATCACCGGAATCGCCATGACGCCGAATCGCAACGCGCCCAACAGAAATGGCGGGAAATGGTCGAGGCTGAGACGGATCGCTACGAAGTTGAGTCCCCACAGCACGATCACGGTCAGTCCGAGGAGGCGGTCGCGATTGGTCATGGGTCCATCGTCGTGCCGGCATCCGTGTAGGACAAGCTAATTATTATGGATTGTTCGTGTAGTAATTCTTCATCGAACAGACTTCTGGCGATAATCGAGGCGGCGAGGGCAGATTGCCCTCGCCGCCTCGGCTACGTGCAGTTTTCAGCAGGTCAGGGGCGCTTTCTCGGCATCGACTGAGCGATGACGGCGCCCGCTGCGATGATCCCGATCATGATCAGCATCGCCACCCGGTACGCGGACTCCAGACCGTCACTCTGGCCGACCGAGCTGTACACCGTCCCGATCACCGCGGCGCCCACCGCCACCGAGAGCGCCTGCACCGTGTTGAAGACGCCCGACGCCGCGCCGGCCGATGTGACCGGAACGTCGTTGAGGACCAGCAATCCCGACGACCCGACGATCGCACCGAAGCCCAGCCCCGCGATGAACAGTGCGATAGCGAACCACAGCGCCGGGTGCGACGATCCTTCGGCGACATACATCGCGACCATGCCGATGATGAAAACCGTTGCACCGAACTGCAATACGTGCTTTCCGAACTTCGGTGCCAGGATCGTCGCAGCGAGACCGGCAGAGATCGGAACCGCGAGCGAGAACGGAATCCACATGAGCCCGGTGTGCAGAACCGACCATCCCAGCGCCAACTGAACATGCAGCGACTGCACCAGGAAGTAGCCGCCGGTCGGGACAGTCAGTGCCGCGAACGTCACCAATCCGGTTGTAAATGAACGAGTTTGGAACAGGGCAGGCGGAATCATCGGCTCGACGCCGCGGCGCTGCAAGCTGATCTGCTGCTGGGCGAACGCCGCCACACCCACCACGCCGGCGGCGATCAAGCCGAATCCCCAAGCGGGCCAATCGTGGTCGGGGCCGATGGTGACGGGCAGCATGATCGCGGCCAGCGACGCGCCCAGCAGGACGGCCGATCCCACGGTGATCGGAGCGGGATTGCCGGCTCGAGTCTCCGGAATGAAGACTCGGGCCGCGGCGATCGCAGCTACCGCGAGTGGAACGTTGATGAGAAAGACTGGGCGCCAGGACAATTCGAACCAGTCACCGCTGGTGATGACTGCGCCGAGCACCGGCCCGGTGACTGCCGCGAGACCGATCACCGAGGTGAACAGCCCCATCGCCTTGCCGCGTTCCTCCGGTGCGTACAGCACCTGAATATTGGTGAGTACCTGCGGAACCATCAACGCGGCCGCCGCGCCCTGGATGATTCGGAACGCCACGAGCTGTCCGGGGTCGGCGGCGAGGCCGCAGGCGAGCGACGCCGCGCCGAATCCGGCGAGGCCGATGATGAACAGCCGGCGTCGACCGAACCGATCGCCGAGCCGAGCGCCGAGGATCAAACCGATCGCGTAGGCCAGTGGATAGCCCGCGACCACCCATTGCAGCGTGCTCGACGTCGCGCCGAGGTCGGCCTGCATGGTGCGCAGCGCGACGTTGACGACGGTGGCGTCCATGAGCTCCATGAACGACGCCGCGAGCAGGCAGATGAGCGCGATCGTTCGTGCGCGGCCGAGTACCGTCGGCGTCCAGTCGGTCTGTTGGGTCGTCGGCACTGGGCTCGCCGTGGCCTCGGTTTCCGGGTCGATTGTGGTGGTCACTGCTACTCCTTCGATTGGGGCGTGACCACGACGTTATTGACCGTTGTGGACAGAATTCGTCCGGAAGATTTTTGACTGTTCCGGTCAGTTTCTGTCCGGTGAATCGGGCACCATTGGTACATGGCTGATACGACGACGCGAACTCTCAAGCTGCTGGCGTTGTTACAGGCGCATCGTCTGTGGGCTGCGGCCGAACTCGCCGACCGGCTGGAAACCACCGAGCGCACCGTCCGCCGCGACGTCGAACGACTGCGAGAACTCGGTTACCCGGTCGAGTCGGTGCGCGGCACCGGCGGCGGGTACCAACTGGCACCCGGCGGGTCGATGCCGCCGCTGGTCGTCGACGAGGAAGAGGCCGTCGCCATCGTCGCCGCGCTTCGCGGTGCGGCATCCGGGTCGGCGGCCGGTCTCGCCGAGGCGTCGGTGCGGGCGCTTGCCAAGGTCACCCAGGTGCTGCCGCCCAAGCTGCGCAAGCGCGCCGACGCGCTGCGGGCGATGAGCGTGGTGATGCCCGGGGAGTCGGCGCCCGCGCTCGACGCCGAAGCGTTGACCACAGCCGCACTCGCCTGCCGCGACGCCGTCGAGCTCGAATTCGATTATGAGCGCGGCGGTCCGAAGCCAACCCGCCGCGGTGCGCCGCGTCCCGCCGCGGATCTTCCCCGACGTCGCGTCGAACCGCTGCGACTGGTGCCGCTCGGTCGCCGCTGGTATCTGCTCGCCTACGACCTCGACCGGCAGGACTGGCGCACCTTTCGCGTCGACAGATTGCGAAATGCCAAGCAGGGCAAGCGAAGTTTTCGGCCCCGCGACATTCCCGGCGGAGACGCGGGGGAATACGTGCGCGCCAGCCTGCAGTCGGTCTGGGAATCACATCAAGTGAAGGTGCTCGTCCACGCACCGGTCGACGTCGTGCTCGAACGCATCGGCCGGTGGGCCCAGGCCGAAGAGCGCGACGGCGGGTCGCTCGTCACCATGCACGTCGAAGACGCACGGTGGGTCGCGATGGCGATGGGTTCACTCGACGTCGACTACGAATTCGTCGAGATTCCCATCGAATTGCTCCACGAGATCCGTGGCCGCAATGTTCGGGAGTCGCGGGCGCTGTACCTGGTGGAGCGGGGCAAGCAGTAGGAGCCGGTCGGAGTGATCACGGAGGCTATCGGCTCAGGTGTCGGCGATGTCGCGCCAATCGCTGCGGTAACCGACGTCCCGCGGCGGTCACCCTTTCTTGCTGCGGTGGTTACGTCCGCGGGAACCGTCGACGACATCCCCGAAGTCCGCGAAGTCATGTGACGAGATCCTCGCCTCCGCCGACGGCGGCTACCGCCGCGGGAGTTCGACGACCGCCGCGGAACGCAGTACGGCAGCGGGGACGCACCCGTTCCGGTGCGCGTCGGGCCTCGCTCCACCGTCGGGACTGAACGATTCGTCGTTACCGGTGTTTCGGACGAGGTGTGCAACCCATCGCCAACTTCACCGTCGGCATGGTCGGCAACTTTGTCCGGTGCGAGTCGGTCGGAGGTTGTAGTGCGTCGGTCAGGGTCGACGCGTGATGCGGCGAGGAGACGGGCTCGGCAGACGACATGTGTACCAACCCGATTTGACTCCGCTACTGTCCCGCCAACCATGTCAGGTACGCCGCACCGCGCGGTGACAGTTCGTACCCGACGTCGTGGCTGATCGTCAGGCCGAGGGCCTTGAGCTTGCGGATGTCGACTTTCATCGGTTGCAGTTCGACGTTGCGCAGGGCGGCGAGTTCCTTCGAGACGACGTGCGGGTTGTCGCGAATCCATTCGAGGATGTCCCGCGTCCAGGGGCCGGTCTGCCGGCGGTCGAGTCGGTCGAGGCGGGCGGCGATGTCGGCGAGCTCGTCGGGGGCGGGCAGCGCTTCGCGTAGGGCGAGGCGCGGGTCTTCGCCCGCCCACTCGAGATTGATCCGGTAGATGGTGTCGCCGCCTTTGCCGCCACGTTCGCTGGGTTTCCGATTGGGCTTGGGGGCCAATGCTTTTCGCAGTGTATCGGCGTCTTTCATGCCGGCTGCCCGGGCGGCTCGGTCGGTGAGCTTCGACAGATCGTTGACACGTGCGACCCTGGTGAAACGGATCAGTCCCGCCGACGTCAGCTGCGTCGACCCGACTTTCACGCGCGGCTCGTCCCATCGGCGGTATTGGGTGGTGACGGTACCCGCACGAATGCCCTCGGCGATCGGTTTGGAGATCAGCACTCCTGCATTCTGGCATCATCGGGCCGGAAGGTGGTGCGAGTGGACATCAAACGGCTGCGCATTCTGCGCGAGTTCGCCGACCGTGGCTCGATCGGTGCGGTGGCCGCCGCGATGCATTTGACGCCGTCTGCGGTGTCGCAGCAGTTGAAGGTACTCAGCAAAGAGGTCGGCGTCGAAGTACTCGAACCCATCGGCCGCAATGTGCGGCTCACCGACGCCGGGCAGGCGCTGGTTCTGCGCGCGGACACGATCATCGCCGCGGTCGACCATGCGACGGATGAGATGCGGGCGTACCGGGGTGGGAGCACGCCGGTACGCCTGGCATCGTTTCCGTCGGGTGCGGCCCTATTGCTGCCCAGAGTGTTGCCGTGGGCGCGGGCCGATGGAGTGACGGTCCTGGCGTCGGAGCTCGACGTCGGATATCTGGAGGCCCCGAAAGCATTGGCCGACAACCACATCGTGGTGACTCATCGAGATGTGCGCGCGGCGACGATGTCGGATGCGCGGGTGGCGGTCACCGAACTGGCGCGGGAGCCGATCGACGTGGTCGTCAGCCGGAATTCGGCTTTCGCTCAACATGATTCGGTTGATGCGGGAGACCTCGCCGATTCCGACTGGATCAGCGTCGAAGGTGGCTTCCCGGTCGACGACGTGCTGTTGTCGGTCGCCGCGGTCACCGGCGTGCAGCCGCGAGTGACGCAGCGGCTGCTGAACTTCGACACCATCGAGGCGCTGGTGGCCGCGGGCGAGGGCATCGCGTTGATGCCGCGGTATGTCATCCGCAATCCGGGTGTGAAGCCGTTGGTTCTGAACGGTGTCCGGGCGGCGCGGGTCTACGAGGCGCTGACGCGACCGGATCCGTCCGCGTCGGTGAGCAGGGTCGTCGAGCATCTCCGCGCGGCGGCGCGGTTCGCTGCCGGTTAGCAGAGTGCTGATCGACATCGCCGGCGAGCGCTCGTTGCTGGTTCAGCCGGGCCCGACGCGCCGTGCTTCGGCTGAGGCGTTCGAGGAGTTTGACATATACCGCGCTACCTCCACAGATGATCGCAGTTCGTCAACCTACACGGCATTACGTGTCAAGACATTCGCCTCGAAAGATCGCTCCGATACTCGGCGTGCCGATATGGAGCAGCTCGCCGATTGGATCGAGAGGGCAACAGGTGTCGATCTCTTGAACGGCGATGATGCTGAGGTGTTCCAGCCATCGGTGGTCGACGGGTGCGGGCGATGCCGTCACGTGCGCGCGACCCGCATACTCGTGCTCGACGATGACTTGACGGCTGAGCGGATCTGCGTCGACTGCGCGCGTCCGGTGATCTTTATTGGGCCAGAGGGCTGCCGCCGCCATCGACCTGTTCGCCGACACCGATGGCTCGTCGTCCACGATGTGTCAGGTCGGTGAGCGCGGCTCTTCGTGCGCGCGTACTTGCTCGGTTCCCGACTAGAGTAGTCCGATACCAGCAGAAGGAATCCTCGTGCATCAACTCACTCGTGAACAGCTCGTCATGCTCCTGACGGAGGTAAGCGAGTACCTCGAAGACAAGGGCGTGCACGGCGAGCTCTACGTCGTTGGCGGTGCGGCGATGGCGCTTGCCTTCGACGCCCGCCGAATTACGTCCGATGTGGACGCTGTCTTCGCCCCGACCGCGGTTATCCGCGAAGCTGCCCGCCACGTTGCGGGGACACACCCCGATCTCCTGGCCGACGAGGATTGGCTCAACGATGCGGCCAAGGGGCTGATCCCTCCCGGACCAGCACCGGAGTATCAGGTTGCCCTCGACTTGCCTGGCCTGCGTGTCGTTGTTCCGCCACCGGACTACCTCCTCGCATCGAAGGTCTACGCCTCGCGTGTCGACCGCGACGGCGACGATATCGAATTTCTCGCCAATCTCCTTGGAATCACTACTTCCGAGGAGGTTCTTGACGTCGTGACGCGTTACTACCCACAGCAGCGACTGCTGCCCAAGTGCTCAGTTCATCCAACAGCTGTTCGGCCCGCTTCGATCATGAGCGCCCCCGCCGAACTCGCGGCCACGCTAACAGAATTGAGTGAGCCAGAGTATGTCCGGTTCGTCGCCCAGTGGCTTCCTCACGCCTCTCAGCTCGACGACGAGCCACCGATGACCGGCAACGACGTGGTCGACGCTATCGTCGCGGCCGCAGCCGGATATGTGAGCTTGAAGCGGCGTGGCGCTGAGCCCCGTTGGACTGCGCGTCCGACTCGCTTCCTGCACCGCTCCTGGCATCCTGGACCCGCTGGGATGTTCGCGTACTCACGCGTTCACGCTCCCGCATCGTTCGTGGTCAGAGGGATTGTGGTCGAAGAGGGCTCTCTGCAGTCCGTCTAAGGCGCAACCTGTGTCGTCGTGCAGCCGCCACCTCCTGCTCTGTCTCGGCTCTGGCGGCGCCGCGGAGCAGCAAAACTGCGGCAGGCCGAGCATCGGCGGATCTCTCGGCGATGAGCGCCGCCGCGGGCGCGTTCACCGAGATATCCCCATGGCGGCACTGCATGAGGCGTTCGCGCCCGCCGCAGCGTTCGAGCGGCCAGTCGACTCGCGATCCACCATGCCCCCAAGCATGGCTCCTGGCTCAACATCGCCGAAATCGAATTGTCTTCCCTGACGAAATAGCCGGCCGCCGCATCGGCGACCTGGGTGTCCTCAGCACCGAACTCGACGCGTGGGCCCACGCCACAAACACCGACGAACGCCAAGTCGCCTGGCGGTTCACCACAGTCGACTCCCGCATCAAAATTCGCCACCTATACCCAATTACTTATATACGACAGGCTACAAGCCTATGGTGTGTCGCGTGCGTTAGCACTGGTTAGTGACCGGATGGCGGTGGGGCCGAGGATCGGATCTCGGTTGGAAGTCGTGACGCGCAGCCTGAGCCGTTGGTCGTGGTCCACCTCGCGCGAAGGTAGGAGTTGACGTAGGGGCTACAACCATTCCAACATGGCTGAGTCGGGGAGACTGTCGAGGACCTTCACTGGACGTGATTTTCCGAATCCATCGACAATGTACAAAGCGCCAGTGGTGGCGAAGAATGCTACTTTCGACCCGTCGGGACTGGGTACGGGCTGGGTCACTGTGATTTGACTGGTGTCTGGCAGAAGAGGAGTCTCTTTATCGTTGACGCACTCACCTGCCGCTGAGACGGCTGTGGTTGTTCGAACAATCTGACGACCTCTGTTGCTCGGGGAGCTATTGCCGCCGCTGCTGATCACTGAGAAGTAGGTATCTGGCGCCAGTGAAGAGTAGGCGTCTCTGACGCAGTCTGGTGGGTTCAAGGAACCGTCGGCTGCCCGTGTTGACGAGTATCCGTTTCTGCGTGATGCGGCTTCAGCCTGGGTAACCTCCTCATGTGGACCGGTTGGGTTATCCGCGTCGACGCGATAGAATTTTGAGTTGCTGGGGTACGATGACGAGTCCGAGAACTCGTCAATCTGCCAGTAGAAGCGGTTCTTCTGGTCGAATCCGAGAGACTTAGCCGCCCTATTGGAGCCGAAGTCGTCGGTCGCCAGTTCGGGTGTCATGTCGGTGAATGAGCCGTTGGTGTCCAGCCATCCTGCGTGATACATGTTATTGACTCTTTGTCGGGTTGCAATCTTTTGGAAGTCTGGCGATAAGTCCTTTCTCGAATTCGCGTCTGTTCCTGGCGGAAGCACACCGATCCGCTTGTAGTTGCCGGTGTCAGGGTCGAGGAGGACAATTTCGTTGTCTCCCACTCGGGCGATAACAATTCCGTGGATCTGATCTCTGCTGGGAAACGTAGTTGGGGCGGCCTCGATTGATTCTTCTGACGAAGATGGCGGCGCCATCGTCGTTTCGCTGCTGACCGTCGCTATTGATTCCTCGCGACTACAGCCAACAGCGAGCAGGGATACTATCAGCATGCTGCATGCTGCAGCCGTTGCTCGACGAGACGATGCCATCCTAA
>NZ_JABBNB010000051.1 GCF_012933505.1 Gordonia asplenii | reverse complement strand
CTTCGCCTCGCTCAACCGGCGGATAGGGCGCGCGTGAACACTCTGCTATCCGCGGCGGTCTCCCCACGCCAGCCGCGTCGCATCGGCGGAGCTGGGATACGACGCCGACGCACCCACCCGAGTCGCGGCAGCCGCGCTGACACGACTCGCGGCATGCGCGGCGTCGACGAGCCCGAGTCCACGAGCCAGGCCCGCAGCGATGGTTCCGGTGTAGGCATCGCCGCATCCGGTGGTGTCGGCGACGGCCACCTGAATCGACGTGATCTCGGTCACCGACGTAGCGTCGAGGACCACCGAACCCCGCGCGCCGAGCGTGACGATCGCGCGACCTACGCCGTTGCCTACAAGTACCACGGCGGCCTCGTCCCACGGCAGATCGGCGCCGACGGCGGCTCGACATTCATGCTCATTGACCAACAGCACGTCGGTCAGCATCAACAACTCGTCCGGGACCTCGATGTAGGGCGACAGATTCAGAATCACCGTCGCGCCTGCCGCATGTCCCGCCCGGGCCGCGGCCAGCACGCCGTCGAGCGGTATTTCCAGGCAGAGAACGACGACGGACGCGGCGTCGAACATCGAGCGTCGGGCCTCGACCCACTCCCCCGTGACCCGCGCATTCGCTCCGGACGAGACGACGATCGAATTCTCCCCCTCATCATCGACGATGATGACCGCGGTTCCGGTCGCGACGTCGTCGATGGTCGTGATCCCATCGGTGTCGATTCCCTCGGCATCGACGAATGCGCGCAGGCGCTGTCCGAAGACGTCGCGGCCGACCGCACCGATCATCGTGACGTGCGCACCGAGTCGTGCGGCGGCGACCGCCTGGTTCGCACTCTTGCCGCCGGGACCGAGCAGCAAGTCGGAGCCGGCGACCGTTTCGCCCCCGGACGGACGTCGTTCGGTGTGAACCAGGAGGTCCATGTTGAGCGACCCGACGACGACCACCCGACTCATTCCAGCCCTCTTCTGCTCTCGAACCTGCGTGGCACCCCGGTGAGAGGATCATCGAATTCCAGCGTCGCGGCCAACAGGCGCAGCGGTTGGGTG
The DNA here is from genome assembly GCF_012933505.1 of Gordonia asplenii. Lineage (GTDB taxonomy): Bacteria > Actinomycetota > Actinomycetes > Mycobacteriales > Mycobacteriaceae > Gordonia > Gordonia asplenii. The sequence continues at coordinate 29,177 of NZ_JABBNB010000051.1, read as the reverse complement.
AAGTCGCCGCGGTCGGGGAGCTCGGCCAACTCCTGCCGGACGTCGGGATACAGCGGGTCGCCGACGATGGGCAGCCCCAGCCCGGCCATGTGCAGCCGCAATTGATGCGTCCGCCCGGTATGCGGCGTCAGGCGGTACAGACCATCACCCCCGGCGTCGCCGATCAGCTCGACGTCGCTGATGGCATTGACCGGGCCGGATTCGACGCGGGCCCGCAGGTCGCCCGCGTCTTTGCGGATGCGGTTCTCGACGCGCCGCGGTGTCCGCAGCGCCTCGTCGGCATGCGCCCTCGCGAGATAGGTCTTGCGGGCTGAGCGCGCCGCGAACAGTTCTTGATATGCCGCCCTGACCTGCGGACGAACCGTGAACAGCAGGACGCCGGCGGTCAGTCGGTCGAGCCGGTGTGCGGGAGCGATCTCATCGTTGCCGAAGTGTCGTCGGAGCCGAACGAGCGCCGTCTGCGTCACGTGTCTCCCGCGCGGCATCGTCGCCAGGAAATGCGGCTTGTCGACGACGATGAGGTCGGCGTCGGAATGCAGAATCTCCAGGTCGAAGGGTATTTCCACTTCATGGGGCAGGTCGCGGTAGAAGTAGATCGCGCGGTTTGCGGTCGACGGTTCGCCGGGATCGACCCGCCGGCCGTCGACGTCGACGAGCTCACCGGCGTCGGCGCGCGCCGCGAGATCGTCGAGGGTGAGGCCGTCGGCGGCCGGCGTCGACAGCACCGCGTGGCCGAGCGTCGTCTCGGCGTCGAAGCGCAACACCACGCGAGTCGCGTCGACGCCGAGGCGCGGCGACAGTGGAGACGGCTTACGACGCCGAGCCATCGGCCCCGATCAGCTTTCCAGGCGGGTCTTCAGGTTCCCCAGCAGTGCGGCCTGAATCTTGTTGAGTCCCTTGGGCGCAAAGGTCTTCTCGAAGAACCCGCCGATGCCGCCCGCACCCTGCCAGCTGGTCGTCGTGGAGACCGTCGATCCGCTGCCCGCCGCCTGGACGGTATAGGTGGTGACCATCGTCGAGTTGGCGTCGGTCTCGGTGATCGTCTGACCGGCGACGGTCACGGTGGCCTGCACGTCGCGCGAGCGCTTCTCGGTGGCCTGGAGAATCCAATGCACCTGCGTGCCCGCGCCCTGCCCGCCGGCGAGCACGTGATAGTCACGGTACTGCTCGGGCAGGATCGCCGGGCGCGTCTGGTCGTAGTCGGCCAAGGCGGTGAGCACCGCGTCGGGGGCGGCGGCGATGTCGATCGATTTGGTAGCGGAAACCTGTCCCACGTGGGGCTCCTTTGAATCAGTTGGCGGACGCAACAATCTCGACCTAGGCTAACCAAGTGAGTTCTGCACGCTTGGAGATGGGGTCGCAGGCATTTCGGCAGGGCGTGGAAACCCTCCTGTCGAGCTACCGAGCCATACCCGCCGATGGAACGGTCCGCCTCGCGAAGAAGACGTCGAATCTCTTCCGCAAGCGGGCCAAGAACCCCTACCCCGGACTCGACGTCTCCGGACTCGATCGAGTCATCTCGGTAGATCCCGACGCTCGAACCGCCGACGTCGCAGGTATGTGCACCTACGAGGATCTCGTCGACGCCACCCTCCCCTACGGATTGGCGCCCACCGTCGTACCGCAACTCAAGACGATCACCCTCGGCGGCGCGGTCACCGGTCTCGGCATCGAAAGCACCTCCTTCCGCAGCGGATTACCCCACGAGGCGGTGCGGGAGATCGAAATCCTCACCGGCGAAGGCGAATTGATCACCGCCACGCCCACCGGCGACAATTCCGACCTCTACTTCGGGTTTCCCAACTCCTATGGCACGCTTGGCTATTCGGTGCGCCTGCGGATCGACCTCGAGCCCGTCAAGCGATTCGTGGAACTACGCCACGTGCGATTCACCGACATCGCGACTCTGCAGACGACGATGGACACCATCGTCGCCGAACAGAGCTACGACGGTGAGCGGGTCGACTACCTCGACGGCGTGGCGTTCACCGCGAACGAGGCGTATCTCACACTCGGCCGCCAGACCGACGACCCGGGGCCGGTCAGCGACTACACCGGCATGGGCATCTTCTATCGGTCCATCCAGCACGACTCGGCGTCGACGCCGAAACGTGATCGGCTGACCATTCACGACTACCTCTGGCGGTGGGACACCGACTGGTTCTGGTGCTCGCGCGCGTTCGGTGCGCAGAACCCGAGGATTCGCAAGTTCTGGCCGAAGAAGTTGCTGCGCAGCAGCTTCTATTGGAAACTCATCGGCTACGACCAGCGCTTCGACATCGGCGATCGGCTCAATGCCCGTAAGGGCTTGCCGCCCGGCGAGCGGGTGGTGCAGGACATCGAAGTGCCGATCGAGCGGCTCACCGACTTCGTCGAGTGGTTCCTGCGCGACATTCCGATCGAGCCGATCTGGTTGTGTCCCTTGAAACTTCGCGAACCGGCGCAGGTCGGAGCCGACGCGCACCGCCCCTGGCCGCTGTATCCCCTTGAGCCACAACGGACTTACGTGAACGTCGGGTTCTGGTCGGCGGTACCTGTCACGCCGGGCGACCCCGGTCATGCCAACAAGCTGATCGAACGCAAGGTCGCCGACCTCGACGGACACAAGTCGTTGTATTCCGAGTCCTTCTATGCCGAGGACGAATTCGATGAGCTCTACGGAGGCGAACAACTCCGCCTCCTGAAGAAACGATATGACCCCAACAGCCGACTGTTGGACCTCTATGCGAAAGCGGTGAAGCGCCAATGACGACGACCAGAGACAGCAAACCAACGCGCACCGACAAGATGCCGTTGGCGGAGATCTTCGAGATACTTCTCGGCGGGAACCTCTCCATCCGAATCGAGGCCTACGACGGCTCCAGCGCGGGCCCCGCCGATGCGGACTACGGACTGCGACTCAAGAATTCCCGTGGCACAACGTATTTGGTGACCGCGCCGGGCGATCTCGGCCTGGCCCGCGCCTACATCTCCGGCGACTTGGAGTTGATCGGCGCACACCCGGCAAACCCCTACGAGGCGCTGCGCGCGCTGGCCGCGGACCTGCATTTCGCGCGCCCGACGCCGCTGGAGTTGGCCCAGATCGCACGTTCGCTGGGCATCGAGCACTTCAAGCCGATCGCCCCGCCCCCGCAGGAAGCCCTTCCCCGGTGGCGTCGATTCGCCGAGGGCCTGCGGCATAGTCGAGCCCGCGACGCCGAGGTGATCCACCACCACTACGACGTTTCCAACACCTTCTACGAGTGGGTTCTGGGACCCTCGATGACGTATACGTGCGCGGTCTATCCGACGCTGGAGGCGAGTCTCGAAGAGGCGCAGGAGAACAAGTACCGTCTGATCTTCGACAAGCTTCGCCTCGAGCCGGGCGACCGTCTGCTCGACATCGGCTGCGGCTGGGGCAGCATGGTCCGCTATGCGGCCCGGCGCGGCGTGCACGTCATCGGCGCCACACTGTCCGCCGAGCAGGCCGAGTGGGGCCAACAGGCAATCATCGACGAAGGGCTCGGGGAATTCGCCGAGATCCGTCACTGCGACTACCGCGACGTCACTGAGACGGGATTCGACGCCGTCTCGTCGATCGGGTTGACCGAGCACATCGGCGTACACAATTACCCGGCCTACTTCGGCTTCATCCGCGACCGTCTCCGCGTCGGTGGAATGTTGCTGAACCACTGCATCACTCGCCCCGACAACAACAAGCAGAACCGCGCCGGCTCCTTCATCGACCGCTATGTCTTCCCGGACGGTGAGCTGACCGGCTCCGGCAAGATCATCTCCAAGCTGCAGGACATCGGCGGCATGGAGGTGATCCATGAGGAGAACTTCCGCGAGCACTACGCGATGACGCTGCGCGATTGGAACGCGAACCTGGTGAGCCACTGGGACGAAGCCGTCGAGGAGGTCGGCGAGGGTACCGCCCGCCTGTGGGGCCTCTACATGGCTGGCTGCCGAATCGGCTTCGAACGCAACATCATTCAGCTCCATCACGTGCTGGCCACCAAACTGGACGAACGCGGCGGGAAGGATCTGCCACTGCGGCCCTGGTGGGAGGGATAGGACTCCCCAACCTTGCGGTCCTAGATCACCTGATCTATAAATAGATCATGCGATCTGCACCGACGTTCACCGAGACAGCCCGGCGAGCCCAGCTCGTCGGCTGTGCCATCGATGCCATCGCCGAGCTCGGCTACGGCAAGGCATCGGTACGCAAGATCGCCGAGCGCGCCGACGTCGCGATGAGCGTCGTGCTCTATCACTTCGGAAACAAGGATGAGCTGGTGACAGCCGTCGTCGGCGAGTGCTACCGCTCGCTCGTCGCGGCGATGCTGCCGGTGGTGTCGGCAGCCGACGGCGCCGCGGCCAAGCTCGCCGCCCACATTCGGTGCCACATCGACTACATCGACACCCACCGCGGCCATCAGCTCGCGCTCATGGAGATCGCCAACAATTTCCGCACCGGCGACGGACGGCGTCTACACGAAGCCGGACTGCAGATTCCGCCCGAGCTGCTCGCCGACCTCGCCACGATCGAGCTGGACACCATCCTCGCCGACGGCGTCGAATCTGGTGAATTCCGTTCACTGCCGACGACTTCGCTAGCCCTCGCCATTCGCAGCGCCATCGGTGGCGCGATGCTGCCGGCCACCGCCGACCCCGATTTCGACGTCCGCGCCTACGGCGAGGATCTGGTCCACACCTTCCTCCTCGCAACACAGCCCACGCAGACCTGACCACCCGCTCGTCGATCGGAGCAGCACATGGCCGACATCATCATCGCCACCTACGGTTCCCGTGGCGACATCCTCCCCCTGACCGACTTCGCGGCGCGTCTACAACAATCCGGCCACAGCGTGGTGATGACCGCGTCAACCGAGTTCGCCGACGACGTCACCGACCGCGGAATCCCGGTGCGTCCGGTCGACTTTCAGCTCGACGCCGAGATGAGCCCGGACGACATCGATCCCCTCAAGGCGGCACGAGAGATGATCATGCCGAAAGGCATGAAACAACTCGGCGACAATCTGCTCGACTCCCTCGACGACGTTCCCGCCGACCTCGTCGTGCTTTCGCCGTTCGCCGAACTCGCCGGACATCCCTTCGCCGAGTTCCGCGGGATTCCGAGTATCGGCGCACGACTGCAACCGCTGTCGGCCACCGCCGAGTATCCGCCCGCATTGATGGGAGCCTGGTCGGCCGGCGCCTTTCTCAATCGACGCGCGGGCCGGTTCGCCGCATCGGCGCTAGATCGCCTGTATGCCAAGACAATCGCCTCGTTCCGCGACCGACTCGGGCTGCCTGGAAAGTCGGCGCGAGCCATGCGCAAACAGCGTACGGCCGCCAATTGGCCTATCCTGCATGGGTATTCGCCCTCGGTCCTTCCGAAACCACGGGATTGGCGCGACGGCCTCGACGTCGCCGGCTACTGGTGGCCCGCTCAGCCGACCGCCGACTGGGTCCCACCCGAGGCCCTCTCGGCCTTCCTCGACGCCGGAGATCCGCCGATCTTCATCGGCCTCGGATCACTCATGGTGTCGACCTCGGAGGCGAAGCGACTCTCCGATGTCATCGGTGCCGCCGTCGAAAAGACGGGCACTCGGGCGATCGTGCAGTCCGGTGGTGTCGGCCTCGACGTTGCAGGTACCGGCATCGTGAATATCGGTGCAGCACCCTATGATTGGTTGTTTCCGCGAGTAGCGGCAGTGGGCCATTCGTGCGGCGCGGGCACCACCGCGTCGGCCCTGCGGGCCGGTGTTCCGACGATCGCGATTCCCTCACCTGGCGGCGATCAACCGTTCTGGGCCGAACGACTGCGTCGACTCGGTGTGAGTCCGGCGGCGCTGCCGAGACCGAAACTCGGTGTCGACGCGCTCGCCTCGGCCATCGACGCCGCACTCACCGACCCCACGTATCAGCGTGCCGCGCAAGAGATCTCACACCGCATCGACAGCGAAGACGGTGGCGGCGCGATGGTCAAGCGGATCGAGGAACTGCTCGGCGCGTAGAGTGCCGAGCCTCATTCCAGCGGGCGTGCTCCGAGCTCCGACTTGAGCAGTTCCATCGCAACCTGTTCGGGATCCAGCCGGGCGTCGGGGCCGCTCGACTTCGCCTGCTCGACCATCTCGTCACGCTCGGCGTCGGTGAGCTCTTCATCGGGCGTCGGCGGTGGCGGTGGTGGCGGCGCAGGTTCCTCTGGTTCCGCTACGGCCTCCGGTGGAGCCGGCACCGGATCCTGTTGGCGTTCACCATTTCCCGACGATTGGCTCGGGCGGGAGAATGTCTGGCGGCGCGGTGCCGCCTGCTGTTTCGGGGCGGGTGAACTCGTCGTCGCGGGGCCCGCGGACCCAGGTGGTACGTGGACGGTCCGCACATCCAGTTCGACGCCGAACACCTGCTGCAACGACTGGCGGATGATGTCGACCGCGTGCGACGCCGAGAGCCGACCGACGAGAACCTCGATTGGGTGACCGAGCACGACGGTCTGATCCTGCAGGTCATGGATCGTCGCGGCCGAGAGCATCGGCTCCAGGCTCTTCGAGCGTTCGCGCACCGCCGAACGCACCTCCTGGTACCGCTTGCGCACGGTCTCGACGTCGAGTCCCGGCGCAGCGACCTCCGGCTCCGGTTGCGGCTCGGGCGCCGGACGAGCTTGTGCCGCACGGGGTTCGGGCTCCGGGATGGTGAATTCGTCGTCGAGCGGTTCGTCAGGCAGCGGGATGCCGTCGACGACCGGCGCCTCGCGCGACGCCGCCGGCCGAGCGCGGGATGACTCCGGCCGGGCATTCGACGTCTCGGGCCCGGCCTGTTGGGGTTCGGGGGCGCGCGGCGGCACGGGGCGGGCCTGCGGCAGGTCGGGGGCATTCGACGTCTCGGGCCCGGCCTGTTGCGGTTCGGGGCCGCGCGGCGGTTCGGGGCGGGCCTTCGGCAGGTCGGGGGCATTCGACGTCTCGGGCCCGGCCTGCCGCGGTTCGGGAGCACGCGGCGGCTCGGGGCGGGTCGGTGTGGGCGGAGCCATCGCAGGTGTCGGCGCAGCGGGTGTCCGTTCGACGACGGGCTCTGGCTCCCACGGCAACGCGACGGACTCATCCTGAGCTGGCGACGCTTCGGCGTGTTGCGGCGTGGCGGTGGCCTGGGCAACCGGTTCCTCCGCGGCCTCCACGGGCTCAACCGTCGGTGTATTAACCTGTGGCGCAACAGGTTCGGCCGTCGACTCCGGTTGAGGTGGACCGGCCGGTGTTGCCTCGGAGGCTTTCTGCTTCGATCTCCGGACGAACCGCGGAGCGGGGTCGTCGGCGGCGGGCGCTCGCGGCACAGACGGAGCGGGTGCGCTCGCGGCCGGTGCGTCGGCGCCGCTCCCGGCACCCGCAACGCGCGGTGCCGCAACGACACCGGATTCGAGTCGTTCCAGTCGCTGAAGCAATGCGGCGTCAGCGGCGGAGGCCGCGGGCAGCAGCATCCGCGCGCACATCACTTCCAGCAGCAGCCGGGGCGAGGTGGTGCCGCGCATTTCGCCGAGCGCCGCATGTACGGTCTCCGCGAATCTGGTCAGTGCCGCCGGTCCGAGCGTCTCGATCTGGGCGCGCATGCGATCGAGCTGATCGCCGGGCGCCTCGACCAGCCCGCGATCCACGGCGTCGGGAACGGCTTGCAACAGAATCAGGTCGCGGAGTCGTTCGAGGAGGTCGACGGCGAACCGGCGCGGATCGTGCCCGGCGTCGACGACACGCTCGACCGTTGCGAACAGTCGGCCGCCGTCGGCGGCGGCGAGACCGTCGATGGCGTCGTCGATCAGCGCGACGTCGGTGACGCCGAGCAGCGAGAGGGCACGGTCGTAGACGACGCCTTCCTCACCCGCACCGGCGAGAAGTTGATCGAGGATGCTCAGCGAGTCTCGCGGCGACCCGCCGCCGGCACGGATGACCAGTGGAAATACCTCGGGCGCGACGGTGACACCCTCGCTGGCGCAGATCTTCTCCAACAGTCCGCGCATCACCGGCGGGGCGAGCAGACGGAATGGATAGTGGTGCGTGCGCGACCGGATGGTGGGCAGCACCTTCTCCGGTTCGGTGGTCGCGAAGATGAAGATCAGGTGTTCTGGCGGCTCCTCGACGATCTTCAACAGCGCGTTGAAGCCCGCGTTGGTGACCATGTGCGCTTCGTCGACGATGAACACGCGATAGCGCGATTCGCTCGGCGCGTAGAACGCGCGGTCACGCAGTTCGCGGGTGTCGTCGACGCCACCGTGACTCGCGGCGTCGAGCTCGATGACGTCGAGGTTGCCCGGCCCGCCCGGCGCGAGGGCGACACACGACGAGCACACACCGCACGGCGTCGACGTAGGGCCCTGTTCGCAGTTGAGCGAACGCGCCAGAATACGCGCCGACGACGTCTTACCGCAGCCACGCGGACCGGAGAACAGGTAGGCATGGTTGATGCGGCCGGTGTCGAGGGCACGGCCGAGCGGGTCGGTGACATGCTCCTGACCGACGACTTCGGCGAAGGTTGCCGGGCGGTAAGTCCGATAGAGAGCCACGCGTCGAGACTACCGATACCCACCGACAGCGCTGCCTCCGCCCGACGTCTGATCCGCCCGCACTCCGATGAGTTTCGGCGGCGCGGCCGGTCTGTCCCTGCAGACCCGCGACTGCCGCACGACAACCTGGAGGAATCATGGCCGCCACCTACACTTTCGACGTATTCTCGTCGCTCGACGGCTTCGGCGCGGCCGGTGGCGATTGGACCGGATACTGGGGCAAACAGGGCCCCGAACTGCTCGAGCACCGCCTCGACCTGTACGCCGAGCCCCACCGAATGGTGTTCGGAGCGGACACCTATCGAGTGTTCTCGACGATGTTGGCCGACCCCGACGGCGATCCCTCTCTCCTCGACCCGTGGGTGAGCAAGATGATCAATCTTCCGGCGACGATCGTCTCCTCGACGCTGCGGGCACCGCTCGACTGGCCCGACGCCGAGATTGTCAGCGGCGACGCCGTCGACATCATCGCCGCGCTCAAACGCGACTCCGACGTTCCGCTACGTTCACACGGCAGCCTGTCCCTCAATCACGCGCTGATGGCCGCCGGACTCGTCGACTTCATCCAGGTGACGGTGTATCCGGTGATCACCGGCGAGACCGGGAGCGAACCCGTCTTCGGCGGCGCCGCCGACTTCGACCTAGAGCTGGTGCAGGCACTCACACTCGACGGACGAACGCAGGAACTCACCTACCGGCCGACACTGCACCCGCAGGCCGGATGACTCACGACGTCCGATTGCAATCGGCCCCGACAGTGTCACCGAGGGAAAATCCACCCCGACAGGACTGAGGAGGCAGCTTCCAAACACCGACAGATTGCAATCAGCCCCGACACTGTCGCCGAGGGAAAATCCACCCCGGCAGAACTGAGGAGGCAGCTTTCAAACACCGACAGATTGCAATCGGCCCCGACAGTGTCGCCGAGGGAAAATCCACCCCGACAGAGCTGAGGAGGCAGCTTCCAAACAACGACACCCGACGTCGGGGTGTGAACGGAACTCCTACTCCGCCAATGCGTCTCGCAGCTGGAACTTCAACACCTTGCCGGACGGATTGCGGGGCAGGGCGTCGACGAACTCCAGTCGCAGCGGAAGCTTGTAGCCGGCCAATCGGTCTTTCGCGTGCTCACGCAACTCGTCGAGGGTCAGCGTGGCGTCGGGCTTGAGTGCGACGACGGCGGTCACCGCTTCACCCCACTTCTCGTGCGGGGTGCCGAGCACCGCGACTTCGGCTACCGCGGGATGGCTGTAGAGCACGCTCTCCACCTCGGCCGGGTAGACGTTCTCACCGCCGGTGATGACCATGTCCTTGACGCGGTCCACGACGAAGACGTAACCGTCGGCGTCGGCCGTGCCGATGTCGCCGGTGTGGAACCATCCGCCGTCGTCGATGACGGCCCGCGTCGCCGCCTCGTTGCGCCAGTAGCCGGCCATCACCTGCGGGCCGCGGACGCAGATCTCACCGGGTTCACCGACCGGGACCTCGTTGTAGTCTGCGTCGACGAGTCGCACATCCGACAGCGGCACCACCTTGTTGCCCGCCGCGCCGATCTTGCGTTCGCTCTCGTCGGTCGACATCACCAACGCCAGCGGCGCCGTCTCGGTCAGACCGTAGCCCTGCGCGAACGGGATGCCACGCGCGCCGTATCGGCGCATCAACGGTTCGGGCACCGGCGCGCCGCCGCACACGAGATAGCGGATGCTCGACACGTCGGTCGTCTCGAAGTCGGGTACCTGGCTCATGAACAGGTACATCGCCGGAACACCGAACATCGTCGTAATGTGTTTGTCCGCAATGAGTTTCAGCGCCTGCACCGGATCGAATGCCGGCATCAGCACGATCTGCCCACCCTTCTGCAGGGTCACCAGAGTCGTGACGTTCAGGCCGCCGATGTGGAACAGGGGCGCACATACGAGCGAGATGTCGGTGGAGGTGACGTCAAGGCTCAGCAACGCGTTGACGTTGTTCCAGAACATGTTTCCATGCGTCAACATCGCGCCCTTGGGACGGCCGGTGGTGCCCGAAGTGTACATGATCAGCCCGACGTCGGATGGTTCGGGAGCAGCCGGATCGGTGATCGGCTCCGACGCCGACGCCACGGCGTCGAACGACTCCCACCCGTCGACGGTCCCGACCGCGATCCACCGGGTGACCGCCAATTCGTCGCGCACCGCGTCGACGCCGGGCGTCAGCGAGGCGTCGACGATCAGCGTGCCGATGCCCGCGTCGCCGATGATGTACGCGAGTTCGGCTCCGGTGAGCCGGAAGTTGAGCGGCACGAAGACCGCACCCGCCCGCGCGCAGCCGAACATGGTGACGAGGAAGGCCGGATGGTTGGGTCCGAGGTACCCGACGCGGTCACCGACTGCGACCCCACCCTCGCGCAGTTGTGCTGCGAGACAGTCGATTCGGTGCGACAGCGCCCCGAAGGTCTGCGTGTCGTCGCCGAAGGTGATCGCGGGCCGGTCGGGGCTGATGGCGGCTCGTCGAGCAATCCACGAGCCGAGGTCGGTGTAGGGCTGGGTCGATGACATGAGACTCCTCGCAGAATGTCGTCGCGGCCCGTCGAGACTAACCAGGCAGGGCCGCCGCCGATGGCGAATTGGACATTCTCGTCGCCGACCGTCGGGCGACGACGATGGTCGCCACCGCCACGCCGATGAACACCCAGTTATACGGGTCGACGGTAAACCAGCGCAGCCAGACGATGCCGTCTTTGAAGAACAAACCAGTCAGGAATGCTTCGGGCACAGTCTGATTGACCAGCCAGATAGCGAAGGAGATGTGCTCGCGCCAGGCGAAGGCGGAGAGGAATCCGGCGACCAGGAGAACGCCGGCACCGACGCGCTCAGCCGAACTGCGCCCGGCGTCGAACACGAAGTGGATGCCGAGGACCACCAGCGGCACGAACCACACCCAATGGTGTCCCCACGACATCGGTGACACCACGCACGACGTCATGCCGACGAGCGACAACGCGAGCAGTTCCTGCCCGTGCCGATGCGCCAGGACCGCCGCGTACATGCCGAGTGCGACCGCTGCGAGCGCAATCGCCAGCCACAGCACCACATTCGGCGAGTCGGATCCGATCAGATTCGCCAGTGCTCCGCGCGCCGACTGGTTGCCCGACGTCTGCGGCACGCCCACCCGATTGGAGTCGAACATGGTCTGCGTCCAGAACTTCCACGACTCCGCGGGCAATACGAAGAACCCGACGGCGATCGTCCCGACGAACCCGCCGACCACGCCGAGGGCGGTGCGCCAGCGTCGGAGCAGCACCAGGTAGAAGATGAAGATCAGCGGGGTCAGCTTGATTCCCGCGGCGAAACCCGTTGCGACGCCGGATAACCGGGGCTGCGTGACGTCGTCGGAGCCGACGGGCATGCGGCGCAGCAGATCCGCGAGAATCAGCAGCATCAAGAAGACGTTGATCTGCCCGTACCAGACGGTGGTACGCACCGGCTCGAGCAGCATCATCACCGAGATCAGCGACACCGCGATCGTGCGCAGTCGCCAATCGGCTTGATGGCCAAGACTTTTGAAGCTGAGCATGATGACCAGGTACAGGGCGATGAAGATGCCGATCGACCAGACGATCCGCGCGGCGTCGAACGACATCAGGGCGAACGGGATGAACACGATCACTGAGATCGGCGCGTACGTGTAGTCCATCTGTCCGAGAAGCTTTGCCTCGTACAGCTTTCCGCCGTCGAGCACGGTCTGGGCGCCGGCCCGGTAGACGTCGAGGTCGAGCTGATAGTCGAACAGTCCCCAGATCGGCCGGTCGTAGGGAATGATCACGTCTTGCAGCCACCAAGCCAGCAGGCCGGTGAGCACGAACCCGACGACCGCCGTCGTGGAGACGAGTCCTCGTCGACGCTGCTGACTCACCTCCGCGACACGATCAATGCGATTCCAGCAACACCTCGGTCGACGCCAGCAACACGCATGTTGCGACGCCGTCCATCGCGACCTTCAGCTCGTCGATCTGCGGGAACGTCGGGGCGAGGCGGATGTTGCGGTCGTGCGGATCCCGCTTGTACGGGAACGTCGAGCCGTAGGCGGTCAGCGCGATGCCGGCGTTCTTGGCCAGTTCGATGGTGCGGGCGGCTGCACCGTCGATGACGTCGAGGCTGATGAAGTAGCCGCCCTCCGGGTCGGTCCACGATGCGACCTTCGACTCGGCCAGGCGCGCTTCGAGAATGTCGAGGACGGCGCGGAACTTGGGAACCAGGATGTCGCGGTGCCGCGCCATGTGTGCGCGCACACCGTCGGCGTCGCCGAAGAACTTCACATGCCGCAGCTGGTTGAGTTTGTCCGGGCCGATCGTCGTGACCGACAGATGCTTGCTGAACCAGTCGAGGTTGGCCTGCGACGCACCGAGGAACGACACGCCTGCGCCCGCGAAGGTGATCTTCGACGTCGAGCCGAGGACGTAGACGCGATCCGGGTGCCCGGCTCGCGCGGCCATCTCGAGGACCGGCAATGGCGTCGGCGCGGCGTCGACCAGCGTGTGCACCGCGTAGGCGTTGTCCCAGTAGATGCGGAAATCGTCAGCGGCCGGCATCTCCAGCAGGCGACGGGTGGTCTCCTCGGAGAAAGTGACGCCGGTCGGGTTGGAGTAGGTCGGGACCGCCCACATGCCCTTGATCGAGGGGTCGGCGGCGAGGAGCTCGGCACACACCTCGGTGTCGGGGCCGTCGGGCAGCATGGGCACCGGGATCATCTCGATGCCGTAGGCCTCGGTGATCGCGAAGTGACGGTCGTAGCCGGGGCTGGGGCACAGGAATTTGATCGGGCCCTGCGCGGCCCACGTCGTCGACGACCCGGCGGTGCCGTGCAGCAATCCGAAGACGGTGAGGTCGTGCATGATCTCCAGGCTCGAATTGCCCAGGGACAGCAGATTTGCGGGAGCGACGCCCAGCAGCTCGCCGAAGATGGTCCGCAAGTCGGCGAGGCCGGTGAGGCCGCCGTAGTTGCGGCAGTCGACACCGGTGGAATCGCGGTAGTCGTCGCCCGGCAGCGACAGCATGTCGTTGGACAGGTCGAGCTGCTCGGGAGCGGGTTTGCCGCGGGTGAGGTCGAGCTTGAGTCCCGCCGCCTGCAGGCGCTCGTACTGCTTGGTCAGGTCGTCGGCGATCTCGCGAAGTTGGTCAGGACTCATCGAGTGAAAGTTCACGACTTTGAGGGCCTCTCGCAGCGACGACGCAAATGCAGCGGTGGTGGGGTGAAGATAAGGGGACCCCGCGCACCCGTCAGAGCCCGTTGACCCTTGCTGCCTTCCGGCCCTGGGGGAGTTCACAGGATGCACGCCGCGCGGGATCCGTAGAGAAGTGTAGACGGTAGGCCCGTCCGCGGTCACATCGCGGGGTCCGGTTTCGGCGTGCCCACCGCCGTTTTGGGTTCCGGGGCCTTCGCCGGTTATCATTCCCGGGTTGGAGGATTCGCCTAGTGGCCTATGGCGCTCGCCTGGAACGCGGGTTGGGTTAACGCCCTCAGGGGTTCAAATCCCCTATCCTCCGCAGTGGAATCGCCCGTCACCTGTGATTGTGCAGGTGACGGGCGATTTCGTGGTTTCGGGCCGTGGCTGGCCTCGACTACACCAACGGGATGTCCGCCAGCCCCGGATCGAGTAGCACGATGTTGTACGACGTTTCGCCGTGCTCGTCGAGCAAGCCTCGAACGGTCGCGACTCCACCGGGACTGCGCCGGATCGCGACCGCCCGCGCATTGACCCGGTCGATGTGGCGGGCCAACACGCGCCCGACCTCCTCTCGGTCGCCGACGCTGTAGAGCACCATGCCGCGCGCTTGCAGGTCGGTGGTCTTCGCGATGCGATCGAGTTCCTCGGAGACCAGAGCGTGTGCGCTCTCGGCCGTCTCGCGCGCGACGGCCTGGTCGCCGACGATCTGCGTCTCGCGCACGTGGATGATCTCCAGCGGAATGCTCTCCAGCCGCGCCAACTGCGCGGCCTTGTCGACGATCCAGCGCCGATGGTCGTTCGCGCCGATGGCGACGACCATCGGCCGCACGCCTTCGGGCAGGGCGCCCGCGACCTTCTCCACGGTGGTCGGCACCGGCTCGGGTTCCTGGACTTCTTGCTCGGCGGCGGCCAGGTACTTGCGGCCCATCGCCAACACCGGCACGGCGATGACGAAGGCGGCTGCGCCCAACGCGAAGGCCATGCTCTCGGTAGTCGCAGCGGCCAGCTTGCCCGCGACGAACGGTGCCAGACCGCCGCCGATGAACCGCAGGAATCCATAGGCCGACGACGCGACCGACCGGTCGACCGGCGACACCATCATCACCGCTTGGGTGGTCAGCGTGTTGTTGATGCCGATGAAGGCGCCGCTGACGATCACCGCGACGATCACGACGTCGGGGGTGTCGATACCGATCGCGATCGCCGCCATCACCAGCGCGAGACAGAGCAGATTGACCAGCAGGACACGTCCGGTGCCGAACCTGCGCTGCAGTCGGGGCGCGAAGTAGACGGCGAACGCCGCGACGAGCACGCCCCAGGCACCGAACACCAGGCCGAGTTGGGTCGCGCTGAGCTTCATCGGGTAGGGGGCGTAGCCCATCATCGTGAAGAAGCCCCAGTTGTACAGCAGCGCAACGATTCCCATGATCAGCAGGCCGCGGTGTCGTAGCGCGGACAGCGGCGCCGACAACGGGATCTTCTCGGTCGGTTTCGCCGTACGCGGCACGAAAGCAACGGTCGCGATCAATGCGATCAACATCAGCACGGCCACACCGAAGAACGGTCCGCGCCAGCTGATCGACCCGAGGAAACCGCCCAGCAACGGGCCGACTGCGATACCGACTCCGAGGGCCGCCTCGTACAGGATGATCGCACCGGTGAATCCGCCCTTGGCCGACGCCACGATCGCGGCCAGGCTGGTCGCGATGAACAGCGCGTTCCCGAGCCCCCAGCCCGCGCGGAATCCGATGACGCCCGCGATCGAGTTCATCAGTCCCGCGCCGGCCGCGAAGACGACGATGAGCGCCAACCCCACGACCAAGGTCTGCTTGGATCCGATCCGGCTGGACACCCAGTTCACGCCCAGCATCGCGACCGCGGTGACCACGAGGTAGCTGGTGAACAGCAGCGACACATCGCTCGGCGACGCCTTCAACCCTTCGGCGAGTGCCGGAAGGATCGGATCGACCAGGCCGATGCCCATGAACGAGATGACGCAGGCGAACGCCACCGCCCACACCGCTTTGGGTTGTCTGAATGGACTGGCCGTAGTGCCCGAGGCGCTCATGACCACATCTCCCATCTACGTATAATATATTATATTCATATTGACAGTACTCCCGCTGACAACAGCATGGCGCGCGAAGCGCCCGGAAGTGACGAGAATTACGCGAAGTCCGACGACGACTTTCGCCGTGGCGCTCCGTTTGTCGTTTCTATCGGTAATGATTGGTTCGTGTTGCGTCAAATGACCGGTTTCGCGGCGCTGGGCGCCGTGGTGAGCCTGATCGCCATCGCCGGACAGGAACTATGGTCGGGGCCACCGATTTCCCGGGGCGGCGCATTCTACACCTCGCTGCGAATCGATTGGGCCCCGTCCGTTTACGTCGAGACTGCGGCGATCGGAGCGGCTCTGGGCGCAGGGGCCGGAGTCTTTCTCTGGGTCATCGGACTGCGCATGTCCGGCGCGGCCGGCAACCGAATCGCCCGGGTGGTCGCCGCAGGGTTGTTCGGCACGACCGTCGGCCTCTCCCCGACGCTGATTCTGCTCGCCGGAGCATTCGCCGATGCGCACTGGGCACGCGGATTCTCGAGCACGGCGACGATCCTCGCGGTTTACGCGGTCAGTGGAGTGCTGGGCTACTGCACGGCGCTCGCCGCGGTGTATCTCGTGCTGCGCGCCGGCGACGCCCCGTCGTCGACGACGGTGAAGGTGACCGCGGCATTCCTGCCGGTCGGTGCGATCTCTGCGACGTTGATCGGGGTGGGGGCGGCGTATCGGATGGGCTATTCGACCACGACGTCGACCTGGGTCGTCGTTGTGACGCTCGTGGTGAGCATGCTGGCCGCGACGTTCGCCGCAGCGCGGTCGTTCGCATTACGACGCCGGGCGTGAGTCACGCCATCAGTTCGCGCAATGCGCGCATATGGCCGTCGTAGGCGGCACGACCGGTAGCGGTGAGCGTGACCCACTGTCGGCGCGAGTCACGTTGATCGGGTCGGCTGTCGAGGTAGCCCGCTTCGCTCAGTCTGCTGATGTGTTTGCTGAGTGTCGGTGCACTCATGGCGAGCGCTTGCGCGAGCAGATCGAAGCGCATCTCCTTCGCCTGAGTAAGCGCGGCGCAGATCATCAGCCGCTGGCGAGGGTGAATGAGATCGTCGAACGCGGCGGCGTCGGTCACCCGCTCACCCCACCCGACGTTTGGTCAGCACCCAGAACGCCACTTGCCCCGCGCCGAGCAATACCAACGCGATGACGAACTGCAGCGCGTACGCCGCGAAAGTCCCGCCTTCGACAAGACCGCGCGACACGCCGAGCACCATCACCGCGAGCACGACGCAACCCAAGTTCGCCAGGTTCTGTGGCGCCGTAAGCGGTTGGCGCGCAATCGAACGTGCGCCGCGTCGTCGCTGTATCAGCATGATGAGTCCACACAGAACAACCGCCAGCACCAGGGCGATCACCACGTTGTCAGTGGTCTCGCGAGCGCCGTAGATCGCGGCATAGACCCCCGCGAGGAAGACGGTCGAACCGACGCGCAGCCACATCGGAGTGATTGCGGCTTGCGCGCCGCGAACAGCTGCCTGCACGTCCGCGAGGTTCCCTGCGTCATCGTTCGTTTCCATGTCGGCAACGATAGGCTTTCGTTGCCAAGTTGGCAACAATTTGTTCGGATGACCCGCACCGCCGAAGGCGCCGGCTTGGCCGGCAGGTACCTACCTGGGTTCAGGTCGCGGGCGTTTCACGTTTCGAGGGCACTGGCGAGACTCCGGCCGATGCAGCGAAGGCACAGCGCAGCGACTGTCGTCACATCGGCGGGTAGATTGAGAACCTATGCGCCCGGAGGTCGTCGAATCCGCCTCATCGCTGCCGCGATGGGCGGACTTGATCAATGAGCGATTCGTACCGTTGCAGATCACTCCGATCTCCTCGACGCAACTCTCGGGAAGCGTCACAACCGTGCATCTCGGCCATATGCAGGCGTCCTCTGTCCAGTCGACATCGCAAGTCTTCACACGTCCCCCTTCGCTCACCGGGTCTGGGCGAGAACTTGTCGCGGTAGGCGCAGTCGAAGAGGGACACGGTTTTCTGGAGCAGAACGGCCGGCAGTGTGAGGTCGCCGAAGGGTCGTTCGCGGTGTACCAAACCTCGCAGCCGTTCGTCTGGGCCTTTCCCGACACCTGCCGATTGCGCGTTTATGCATGGCCCCGCGCCACGGTAGGCATCACCGACAACGAACTCCACAATATAACTGCGGTACCGGTCATCGGTTCGCGCGGGTTGGGTAGATCGGTTGCACCGACCCTGCGGACTCTCTTCGACCGGGAACCCGGGGACCTTTCTCTGCCGAATGCGATAGAGAGCAGGTTCGCCGACAATCTCGCTGAACTGTCGATCACCGCCGCGTTGGCGAGCCGCGGTCTTCCCTTGTCGGATGACGACGGCGGCACCATCGATTCTCTGCTCACCAAGATCAAGGTTTTCATCGAGGAACACCTCGACGACGTCGAGTTGAGTTCGGCCTCCATCGCGGCTGAGTTCTTCATCTCCACCAGAACTCTGAACCGAGTCTTCGCCCAGAACGCAATCACCGTGGGAGCCTGGGTGAAAGGACGTCGCTTGGAGCGCGCGAAGTCGATCCTGCGCGGCAGAGCGAGCGCCGGAGTGCCGATCGCCGTCGTCGGCTACAGGTGCGGTTTCACCAGTGCGACGACCTTCAACCGGGAATTCACGCGGCGGTACGGTATCAGCCCCGGCCGATACCGCACCGCACACGAATAATCGGTGCCATCGCGCTCAGTTCCCGGTCGCCGATAGCCCACCAATTGGACATCGCCCCCGCACGGTCGGCGAAGATTGTTGTCGGACAGTAGGATTCGCCCAGCAAGTTAAGTTTGTCCGGCCCCGGTCGACAGCCGTTCTCGGCCACCGCGAGCGGATCGAAATCAAGACTCTTGAGAAGCTTGTGGAGGTCGCGGCGACGAACTCCCTTATTGCCGCCGTCGTACACGGGGAAGCAGAGAACGTCTTCCATGATGCCCGCGATCGGCGTCAGATCCGAGTACGCATCTGGCGCCCACCAGACGCATCGCGTCGTAGACGAGGACTCACGCCGGGGGAGCCGTCAAGCGGCCCGATCTACTCACTTCACGTAACCCGCCGAGACCTCACAATGCCCGGGTTGTCGAAGAGTCGACAACCCGGGCACTGCATCGTATCGAGCGGCGAGATGATCAGTGCAGCGGAATCGGCACCACGACGGTCTTGGTCTCGGTGTAGGAATCGAAGACCGCGACTCCGTGTTCACGACCCCATCCCGACTGCTTGTAGCCGCCGAACGGCAGCGCGGGGTCGAGGACGTTATACGAGTTGATCCATACACTTCCCGCCCGAAGCTCCGCCGCCACCGCGTGCGCCCGCGCCAGATCTTTCGTCCAGATGCCGCCGGCGAGTCCGTAGGCCGTGGCGTTAGCCGCCTCGATGACCTCCTCGGTCGACTCGAAGCGCTGCACCGTCAACACCGGACCAAAGATCTCTTCGTCGACGACCCGCATGCCGGGACGCGTATCGGCGAGGATCGTCGGCTCGACGAAGTAGCCGACATCTCCGTGCCTGCCGCCTCCTGTCACCACCCGCGCGCCCTCGTCGGCCCCAGACTGCAGGTAGCCGAGTACCCGCTCGAGCTGTTGGTCTGAGACGACCGGACCGATGACGGTGTCCACGTCCATTCCGCGACCGACCTTCAATCCGCGCGCGATCTCGGCGAGCCCGGCGACCACCTCGTCGTAGACGTCGGTATGCACGAACAATCGGCTACCTGCGGTACACGCTTCACCCTGGTTGAAGAAGATCGCGTTCGCCGCGCCGGGGATGGCTTCGGCCAGGTCCGCGTCGGCGAAGATGATATTCGGCGACTTGCCCCCCAACTCCAGGGTGACTTTCTTCAGATTGCCCGCCGCGGCGCGCACGATCTCCTTGCCGACCTCGGTGGACCCCGTGAACGAAATCTTGTCGACGTCGGGATGCGCAACGAGCGGCGCGCCCACACCGGGACCGTCGCCGTGGACGATGTTCACCACACCGTCCGGGACACCGGCATCACGTAGCACCTGACCGAAGAGCGACGCTGTCAGCGGGGTCTGCTCGGCAGGTTTGAGCACGACGGTGTTGCCGGCCGCCAGCGCAGGGGCCAGCTTCCACGAAACCAACAGCAGCGGGAAATTCCATGCGATGATGGCGCCGACCACGCCGACCGGCTCACGTCGCGTGTAAGCGTGGTACTTGCCCGGCCCCGCGGGAGCGGTGACCGGAATCGTGGCACCCTCCAGCTTCGACGGCCAACCGGCGAAGTACCTGAACCACTCGACGACCAGCGGCACGTCCACCGCACGGGCGATGGTGACTGATTTACCGGTGTCGAGCGATTCGAGAACGGCGAACTCATCTGTTCGCTCCTCGATGAGATCGGCGATCTTCCACAGGATCTTGCCGCGCTCGCCGGGCGTCATGTCCTTCCACGGCCCACGCAACGCTCGTCGAGCCGCCGCAACCGCGAGGTCGACGTCCTCAGCCGTGCCGGTCGACACCTGCGCCAGCACCTCGCCGTTGCTCGGATCGAGCGTGGGAAACGTCGCGCCCGATGCCGACGCGACGTCAGCGCCGTCGATCAGGTGATTCACCGGCGCGGCTAGCAGGCGTGCGGCGTCGGCGGGTATGTCAATGCTTACTGTCATTGTTGCTCCGAATTGAGAATCGTGGATGGATGGCCGAGAGGATTCAGCTCGAGACCGCTTCGTTGGTGATCACCCAGAACTTCTTGGTGAAAGGTGATTTCGACGTCCAAGTGATGTGCTCGCCCGAGGTCAGGCCGATGACGTCGCCCGCCTTGAAGTCGAAGTCTTCGCCGGTCTCGTCGTTGTGCACGTGTACTTCGCCTTCCAACAGCAGGATCGTCTCGTCTCCGAGAACGCCGGTGTAGGGCGTCGTCAGGGTTCCGTCGGCCTCGCTGCCGGCGATGCCTTTGCCTGAGCGCCACAGGCCCGAAAGAAGAGTTCCGGTGCTGCCGCCCTCTCGCTGGAAGATCAACTCCCCTTTGGTGAGGTCGCCTTCGGCCGGCTCGGTGAAGTCATATGGCGTCCAGCCTTCGGGATTGTCGTTGATGCTTGCGATCACGAGATCGTCCGAGGAGGCTCCGGTGGATGTCGGACTGTCCCAGATCACCCAGAACTTCTTGAAGTACGGCCCGTTGATCTCCCAGGTCTGCTCAAGCCCTTTGGGTTCGTGAATGATGTCGCCGGGTCCGACTTCGTACTGCTTGCCGGTCGCGGTGACCGTGATGACCGCAGAGCCTTCGATGACGACAGCGGATTCGTCGCCGAGCGGAGCCGACCAGACCACCGTGCCGGATCCGTCCGACCGCGCTCCTGGGGCTCCGGCGTGATAGCGCCAGAAACCAGCGGAAAGGTTGCCCGACGCGCCCTCGGGCCGGAAGACCGTTACCTCGCCTTGCGTTTCTGTTCGTCCCAGCGCGGGCTCTTCCCACTCGAATGGGGACCACTCGTGTTTGGTGGGATCGGCGGAACCGCCGTGAACACGTCCCTTGGTCAGCGTCGACATTGCAACCTCCTGGGTAGGAATCTGTGGCGAAAACCCCAGCGCGACAGGATATCTGCGACTGGGCGACACCACCGCGATCAGTGGTGACGCAGATCACGCTATGCGTCGCCAGTGGCGCCGAGTTGACGACGGACGACACCGTATTGTCGAATCACGCCATCCTGGCCGTCGGCAGCTGTCGTGATTCCGGCGGCGGCAAGCCGCCTCGAACTTTCACCGGAATGACGATCAGTCGCTGCGATCAGCGCACCGCCGCGTCGGCTTCTTCCTCGTGTTCCGTGTCGGCACGACGCGCGAACATCCAGCCGATCACGCCGACTACCGGGACAGCCCACACGACCGCCAGCCACACCGGTCGGTTTCCGCACGTGGTGCGCGAGACCAGCACGCGGTAGGTGAAGTAGAGCAGAACCGGCAACCAGAACATCAGAGCCAGGACGGCCCCCGACTGCAGGATGAAGATCCACATGTCCCGGTTCAGCTGCGCCGAGCATCCGGGATCACGAGCACACTCCGAGAACCCGGCTTCGGCAAGTGTTCCGACCACCATGAGCCCAGGGTAGCGACGCGACTCGGACCGCGGGTGGGGACGCGTGATCAACATCGCCAGCGATTCGGCGATCGTGATCCCCGCCGAGATGATCCATTACGGAATGTCGAAGACTGCGCTGCTCGCGGTATCTCGCGGTTTCGCCAAGGAGGCGGCGGGCACCGGTGTCACGGTGAACTCGGTGATCGCCGGCCCAACGCACACCCGGCGGCGTCGAGGACTTCGTGTACCAACTGGTCGATCGTGATCTGCCATGGGACGAGGCACAGCGCGAGTTCATGATCAAGTTCCGACCGCAGTCGTTGCTGCAGCGGCTCATCGAATCCGAGGAGATCGCGAACCTCGTGGCGTACCTGAGTTCGCACTGTCGTCGGCGACCACCGGCGGCGCCATTCGCGTCGACGGCGGCTACGTGGATTCGATTGTGCCGTAGAGTCTCTCGTCAGGATCGCAGGGTGATCGGCGATGCGGGCCCGACGCTCAAAGCCGCGAGTGCCTGCGGGGACAGCCCCGGACGAAAGGTCACCGCGGCCGCAGTGATGTCACCTTCCGGGGTCAGCCGCGCAAGGTCGACGTCGGCGATGTCGATGCGGCGCATGGCATCGGTACCGTTCATATTCGATGTCGACGTACGCATGCTGAGAATGCCGCGCCCGTTGCGCGCGACGATGCGCGGGTCGGCCATCGCGAACTCGATCAGATGGAACTTCGAGTAGGCGACAACGGTTCCGCGGTAATGCAATACACCCGAGTGACCACTGATGCGCTTGTCCCGCAAGGCAAACGACAGCACTCCCGCGCCGTCGACGCTCGCGCCGTCCGACGCCGCAACACCGCCCTGCGCGGCTGTAGTGACCTGACGGTGGAAGCCAGGTGAGTAAGCCCAGATCATATTGCGCGGCGCGGGTTTCGGAGTGTTCGGGCCGGGCGACGTCGAGTAGTTGATCGGAACGTAGCGCTCCTGTGCCGCATTGTCGGCACAGGCCGCTCCGTAGGTGTAAATACCGAACCGAGCGTGGCGCGGGGTGTCTTTCGGCGTCGTGGTCTTGATCCTTGCGACGAAGGAACCGTCGGGTTTCAACCGAACCCATTGCTGACGGATCGTGCGATTCATGTCGAACGGCACACTTGGAACGCGACTCAAGGCCGACGGCGACAGCGCCCATTTGACCGCGGAACGGGTTGCGGCGCGTGCCGACTCCGGTGCATCCTTCGACGGCTGCCACAGCGGAGCGAAAGCACCGAAGGCGATGAATGTGCCATGCGGCACGCCCGGCGGTACGGGAACCGGAAAGCCGTAGCGGTTGGCGTCGGGATCGAAACCGCGACCCTTGACGACGACTTCATCGCCGGGATGCAAGACGGCGGAGCCGATGGGCGTAGCGCCGTCGGCGGCGAAGACCGCAATTCGCGCGGTCGCGGTCGGGGTGGCCGCAGCCGACACCGGAGGAACATATCCAAGCACCACAAGCAACCCGCCGACAATCAAAGCCACGCGTCTCATGTGCCGAGCCTAGCCTTACTTCTCCACGGCCTGGCGTTCGCGTCCGACGTGCGAGACAGTCGCCCCACTGGATGGTCGAGTGCCGGCACAACTTCGGGACCCCGACCACGCCGCCCAGCGTCGACACGGCCGTGGGCAGTGCCACTGGATGGTCGAGTGGGAGCCTCGCGCACGACTATTCCCCTACTCCACGCGGTTGCCCTGCTCGTCCCAGTGCTCGGCGACCTTCTTACTGGGCTGGACACGCCGCGGCTCGCCGGGCATCTTCGGATAGCTCGGCGGGTAGGGCATGTCACCGAGCCCATCGCTCTCGTCGCGTGCGACCATCTCCAACAGCGGCTCGATTCCCGTTGCCGCTGAGGATATCTCGGCCCACGGATCGCCGCGATTCTCGACCAGCCCCGGCACCGTCGCGATGGTGCAGTCACGTGGATCGACGTCGGCCAAGTCCGCCCAGGTGACCGGAGTCGACACCATCGCCGTCGGTGTCTTGCGCGCCGAGTAAGCGCAGGCTCGTGTCGAAACCTCGTAAGTTGAAAGCGCCAACGCGCTAAACGCCTTGAGACAGTGCCAGATTCGGCTCACGATGGCTTCGACGCGTACGCCCACTCAATCAACGGACTGACGCGTGCGTCCCGCACGGTTACCCATGGCAACGTCGTAGGCGAATATTCAGCCGAGCGCACACATGTGGGCGTCATATGCAGCGCGACCTCTCGAGGTGAGCGCGACCCACGGACGTCGTGAACCTCGTTGATCGCGTCGACTGGTGACATAGCCCGCTTTGCTCAGTCGATCGAACAGCTCGTTGAACGTCGGCGCGTTCAAGGCCAACGCGTGGGCGAGCAAATCGGACCGTATTTCGGTCACCTGAGTCAACGCGGCACAGAACATCAGGCATTCACGCGGGCGGATCACTTCGTCAGACAACGCAACGGCTCCGCCAACGCGCTGAACCCGACGGATGCTCAGCGTCCACAACGCGACCTGCATACCGCCGAACAGCACCAGTGCGAGAACAAACTGGAGCGCATAAGCACGAAAAGTCCCGCCTTCGGTAAGATAGCGCACTGATCCGAGCAGAATAAGCACGAGTAATACCCCACCCAGGTTCGCCAGGTAATGGGGCGCCGTAAACGGCTCCCGCGAGAAGGTGCGTGCGCCGCGTCGGCGCTGTATCAGAACTGTGAATCCCAAAAGGACATACCCAAGCGCAGCCGCCACGTAAATGTTGTCGCCGAATTTGCCCGCACCGAAGAACATCGCGCACGTCGCCGCGAGTAGGAGCGTCTGACCAGCGAGTAACCACTTCGGAGTGACTGCCAGCAGTACGCGCCGAACCGCATCTTTCGCATCCGAGATGCTCCCGATATCGCCTGCCATTTCCATATCTTCCATCCTTGCGACGATCTCGAGCGGAGACTTATTGTTCCCGTTCTCTGCCTACGAAGAAGTCGACAACTCAAATCGAGTGTGCCGCCGGCGCGTGCACATATGACCGTCGTATGCCGTGCGGCCGCTCGCGGTGAGTCTTACCCATTGCAGGTGTGGGTCTCGTTGGTCGGGTCGGCAGTCGATATGGCCGACCCCGCCCAATCGGCTGAGGTGTTCGCTCAGCGTCGGCGTGTCCATCGTCAGCGCACGAGCAAGGACATCGGAGCGCACCTGCGCTGCCTGAGTCAACGCGGCGCAGATCATCACGCGCGACCGAGGACTGATGACGTCGTCGATCAGCGCGACCGGCCCGTCAACGCGCCCTACCCGACGGGTGTTCTGCATCGAGTACGCGACGTGCACGGCACCGACCACTGCCAGCGCAATCACAAATCGCGCCGCGTAGGCCGTGAATGTCCCGCCCGGCAAGTGATCTGAGGTCACGACGTGGCCGGCCACCAGCAGGATCGCACCGCCGCCGAATGCCAGCATGGGTGCCGACCACCCAGGTGGACGTGTCATCGAACGAACACCGCGCCAGCGTTGAACCAATCGATCCACCGGTGCGCTCAGCCAACACACGAGGAGCGCCACCCACGCGAAAACAGCGATGTCGCTCAGGACACCCGACCCGTAGAGAGCTGCGAGCCACGCCGCAACGCAGATCGTCTGCCCGACCCTCAGCCACGCCGGCGTGATGACCGACTGCACGCGCCGCACTGCCCGCAACGCGTCGGCGAGAGTACCGGCGCCTTCAGTCGCTTCCATGCTTTCCATACCTGCGACGATAGGTACCGCTGCCGTCCGACCACTAGATGTCGGCGTCCAGTTCCACCACGCGAATGACTACGCCTGACCTGCGGGTTCGACGCTGAGACGACGCCCGAACAGCAGACCCGATCGAGAGTTGTGAAACGGAGAATCCGCCCAGACTACGGCTGCTATTCCACGCGGTTGCCCTGCTCGTCCCAGTGCTCGGCGACCTTCTTACTGGGCTGGACACGCGGCGGCTCGCCGGGCATCTTCGGATAGCTCGGCGGGTAGGGCATGTCACCGAGTCCATCGCTCTCGTCGCGTGCGACCATCTCCAACAGCGGCTCGATTCCCGTTGCCGCTGAGGATATCTCGGCCCACGGATCGCCGCGATTCTCGACCAGCCCCGGCACCGTCGCGATGGTGCAGTCAAGTGGATCGACGTCGGCCAAGTCCGCCCAGGTGACCGGAGTCGACACCATCGCCGTCGGTGTCTTGCGCGCCGAGTAGGGCGAAGCCATCGTCCGGTCACGGGCGTTCTGGTTGAAGTCGATGAAGATCCGCGCGCCCCGCTCCTCCTTCCACCAGGATGTCGTAATCCGTTGCGGATCACGGCGTTCCAACTCTCGGGCCAGAGCGATGACAGCGCGTCGGGTCGAGATGAAATCCCACTTCGGCTCGATCGGGACGTACACGTGGATGCCGCGGCTACCCGACGTCTTCGCGAAGCCGGTGAAGCCCAACTCCGCCAGCAGCGGGTTCACGACGTCGATCGCCACCCGCCGTACATCCTCGAAATCCGTTCCGGGCGAAGGGTCGAGGTCGATCCGTAACTGATCCGGATGCTCGTTGTCGGGCGCCCGCGTCGGCCAGGTGTGAAAGGTGAAGGTTCCCAAATTGGCCGCCCACACGATGTCGGCGGGTGACGTCGGGCGTATGGCGTCGCCGGTCCTCCCCGACGGGAACGTGATCCGGGTGGACTCAACATGTTCCGGGCGCTTCTTGGCGATGTGCTTCTGGTAGATCATCTCGCCCTCGACGCCGTCGGGGAATCGCTGCAGGAACGTGGGCCGATCTCGCAACGCGTCCATCAACGGCCCCGCCAACGCCATCGTCCGGTAGTAGCCGACCAAATCCCTTTTGCGGCCACCGTTTTCACCGAGTTCGGGGAAATAGATCTTGTCCGGGTTGCTCATTCGAACCGATATGCCGTCGACGTCGAGTTGCTCGGCTGGCGTCGCCATCACGAATTTCCTTCCAGCACATCGTGCAGGTCGTAGGTGAGCGGCACATCCAGTTGGTCGTAGCCGCAACTTTCAGGCTCGCGGTCGGGCCGCCAGCGTAGGAACTTGACCGTGTGCCGGAACCGCTGGCCTTCCATCTGGTCATAGGCGAACTCGGCCACCAGCTCCGGCCGGATCGGGATCCACTCCCCCGTCGCCGACGACCGCCAGCGATTGACTTCGCCAGGCGCGACATGATCGGGGTCCAGTCGCATCGGTTCGAATTGTTGTTGCAGCTCAAGGCGTTTGGCATCGCTGAATGCCGCGGACCCGCCGACCATGCGCAGCTCGCCGTCCTTGTACAAGCCCAGCAGCATCGACCCGATGCCGGTGCCGCTCTTGTGCACCCGGTAACCGATGATGACGCAGTCCGCCGTTCTCTTGTGCTTGACCTTCAACATCTCCCGCTTACCGGGCAAGTACGGACTCGCCAACGGCTTGGCGACCACACCATCGAGGCCGGCCCCCTCGAACGCCGAAAACCATTGTGTCGCTTGGTCTGGGTCGACGGTAACCCGGCTGACTCGAAGCGTCGAGGTGCGCTCGGTCGACCCGATCACCTGAAGCAGCGTCTCCCGGCGAACAGGGAACGGCTCGCCGGTGACGTCGACACTTCCCGACGCGAGGGCGTCGAAGCCGATGAAGATGGCCGGTGTGGTCTCGGCGAGCATGTTGACCCGCGACGCCGCGGGGTGAATACGCTGTGACAGCGAATCCCAGTCGAGACGATGCACTCCGTCGATCGATGCGGGTACGCCGATCTCGCCGTCGACGACGACTTTGGGCGGCAACTGTTCTCGGGCCGCGGCAACGATCTCGGGAAAGTATCGGGCGAGGTCTTTGCCCCCACGGGATCCGATGAACACGTCGTCGCCGTCGCGGAAGATCAATGCGCGGAAGCCATCCCACTTGGGTTCGTAGGAGTAGACGGGTGCGGCGTCGGGCTGCGTCGGCACCTTGGTGACGGCTTTGGCGAGCATCGGGGCTATGGGCGGCAGCACGGGGAGGTCCACCCTGTCATCCTTGCACTTGTAGGCTTCGAATCGATGGATACAACTCCGGTCCGGCGGGATTTGCCCGCCGGACGATTCGCGCCGTCGCCGTCGGGCGACCTGCATGTCGGCAACCTGCGGACCGCGCTGCTCGCGTGGCTGTTCGCCCGGCATACCGACCGCCGATTCCTGCTCCGGATGGAAGATCTCGACCGTACTGCGGTCGGTGCCGACCACCGCCAGATCGACGATCTGCACGCCGTCGGGATCGACTGGGATCCACCGGTCACCTATCAGACCGCCAGGCTGGCCGTCTACGACGGCGTCGTCGAACGACTGACCGCGCAGGACCGCACGTTCCCATGCTTCTGCACTCGACGTGAGATCCTCGATGCACCGTCGGCGCCGCACGCCCCACCGGGGGCATACCCCGGAACGTGCGCGAATCTCACTGCGGCACAACGAGAAGAGCGACTCGCGTCGGGACGGCCACCGGCGATCCGAATTCGCTCCGACGTCACCGAGTTCAGCGTCGTCGACCTCCTGCACGGTGAGTACACCGGCGCCGTCGACGATTTCGTGATCCGCCGCAACGACGGGACGCCCGCCTACAACCTCGCGGTCGTCGTCGACGACGGTGCCTTCGGTATCGATCAGGTGGTCCGCGGTGACGATCTGTTGTCGTCGGCGCCCCGCCAGGCGTATCTCGCTACGCTGCTCGACTACGCGCCGCCGACGTACGCGCACGTCCCGATGGTGGTCAACGCCGACGGCGTACGACTGTCCAAGCGCGACGGCGCGGTGACTCTGAGTGATCTCGCCGCGGCGTGCGTCAGCGTCGTAGACGTGTGTTCGATGATCTACGCCTCGTTGGGATTGGGCGAGGCAGGCGAACACATCACCAGCGCCGAGGCGCTACGACGATTCGATCCGCGGCGGCTACCGACCCGGCCGTGGGTGTTCGAAAGGCAGTAGGCGGCCCCGGTCGTCGAGTGCCGAAGCGAGGCACGAGCTTCGGTGTATCCCTGGTCGTCGAGTGCCGAAGCGAGGTACGAGCTTCGGTGTATCGCCCGGTCGTCGAGTGCCGAAGCGAGGTACGAGCTTCGGTGCAACGAGACGTCCGCCAGCCGAACTCACCCGGCCGCCCCTGGCAGGCGGTCCGAAAACCGCACGGATTCAATTGGATTGGGTTCGGTTGGGTTCTTCGACTCACCAGACCCCTCGTTACACCGAAGCTCGTTCCTCGCTTCCGCACTCGGGGAGCGGTGGTGGCGCTCGTTTGGACTGGGTTCGGTTAGGTTCTTCGG
>NZ_JABBNB010000050.1 GCF_012933505.1 Gordonia asplenii | reverse complement strand
AGGGGTGCAGCGCTTGCTCGACCGGCGGGGTTGGTTGGCGGGGTTTCGACTCGCTGCGCTCGCTCAACCAGCGGAAGGGGCGCTGCGCTCGCTCAACCAGCAGAGGGTGGTGCGCTCGCTCAACCCAGCGGAAGGGGCGCTGTGCTCGCTCAACCGGCCGGGGTGCTTCGCTCGCCGCTGTCCGGCCTACGAACTCGCCAGCGCTGTGCCGTCGACGTAGAGCCACTCCCTGCCCTGCTTCACGAACCGGCTTCGTTCGTGCAGGGATCCGCGACCGTCGGGACCACGGTAGAACGCCTCGAACTCGACCACGCCGGTGGTGTCGAACGGCCCACCGCCTTCGGTTGCGAGGACGTCGAGGCGCCGCCACGAGAGGTCGTCGTCGAGCGACAGTTCCGGCGGGCGTTTGGTGGGGTGCCAGGTGTCGAGTAGATAGTCGGCGTCGTCGACGACGAAGGCCGTGTAGCGCGACCGCATCAGCCGCTCGGCAGTCGGCGCCGGTGCACCGGCGAGGAGTGGTCGGCAACAGTCGCCGAACACGTCCCCGCTACTGCACGGGCACCGACTACCGGCGTCGAGAGCTGAACTCACGGAGCCCAGGTACGCGCGGCCTGCTCGGTGCGCTCGGTCGACGCCGGGTTGGACACGCGGTAGGCGCGGTTGACCGCGGACACCACGGCACGTAGCGACGCGGTGGTGATCGACGACGCGATACCGACGCCCCACACGATCTCGCCGTTGACCTCGGCCTCGACGTACGACGCCGCGCTGGCGTCGTCGCCCGCAGTCATCGCGTGCTCGGCGTAGTCGAGGATGCGAACGTCGTAGCCGACCGTGGACAGTGCCTGCACGAAGGCCGCGAGCGGGCCGTTGCCGACGCCGGAGATCTCCTTCTCCACACCGTCGACCTTGACGACCGCGGTGATCGCGTCGTCGCCGTCGTCGGTCTCGGCGGCGTCGACCTTCTGCCGCATCCGCTCCAGCGGACGGATCGGGTTGAGGTACTCGTCGGCGAAGACGTCCCACATCTCCTTGGGCGACACCTCGCCGCCCTCGCCGTCGGTCAGCTTCTGGATCTCACGGCTGAACTCGATCTGCAGCCGACGCGGCAGGTTCATGCCGTGGTCGGCCTTCATGATGTAGGTGACGCCGCCCTTGCCGGACTGGCTGTTCACCCGGATCACGGCCTCGTAGGTGCGCCCGACGTCCTTGGGGTCGATCGGCAGGTAAGGAACCTGCCAGAGGATGTCGTCGACGTCGGAATCGGCGTCGTCGGCGTCGTACTTCATCTGATCCAGGCCCTTGTTGATGGCATCCTGGTGACTGCCGGAGAAGGCGGTGTAGACCAGGTCGCCGCCGTAGGGGTGGCGCTCGGGGACGTTGAGCTGGTTGCAGTATTCGACGGTGCGACGGATCTCGTCGATGTCGGAGAAGCTGATCTGCGGGTCGACGCCGCGGCTGAACAGATTCATGCCCAGGGTCACCAGGCAGACGTTGCCGGTGCGCTCGCCGTTGCCGAACAGGCAGCCCTCGATGCGGTCGGCGCCGGCCTGGAAACCCAGCTCGGCGGCGGCGACGGCGGTGCCGCGGTCGTTGTGCGGGTGCAGGCTCAGGATGATCGAGTCGCGGCGGGCCAGATTGCGGTGCATCCACTCGATCGAGTCGGCGTACACGTTGGGCGTGGCCATCTCGACGGTCGCGGGCAGGTTGATGATCATCGGATTCTGCGGCGTCGGCGCGATGATCTCGGTGACCGCGTCGCAGACTTCCTTGGCGTAGCTCAGCTCGGTGCCGGTGTAGGACTCCGGAGAGTATTCGTAACGCCAGTTGGTGTCCGGGTACTTCTTCTGCTCCGACAGGCACAGGTGCGCGGCGTCGGTGGCGATCTTGGTGATCGCGGCCTTGTCGGCGCGGAACACGACCCGACGCTGCAGCACCGACGTCGAGTTATAGAAGTGGACGATCACGTTCGCCGCGCCGCGGCACGCCTCGAAGGTGCGGACGATCAGTTCCTCGCGGCACTGCGTCAGCACCTGGATGGTGACGTCGGAGGGGATGGCGTCGTCTTCGATGATCTCGCGGACGAAGTCGTAGTCGGTCTGGCTGGCCGACGGGAACCCGACCTCGATCTCCTTGTAGCCCATGCGGACCAGCAGATCGAACATGCGGCGCTTGCGCGCGGGACTCATCGGATCGATGAGGGCCTGATTGCCGTCACGCAGATCGACGGCGCCCCACATCGGCGCTCGGTTGATGACCTTGTCGGGCCAGGTGCGGTCGGGCAGCGAGATGGTTTCGACTTCGTCGGCGAACTGACGGTAGCGGTGGACGGGCATCGCGGAGTTGCGCTGGGTGTTCCAGGCGGGCTGTCCGGCGGGGATGGGGCCGGTGGGTTCGACGATGCGACTCACGCCCGAGGAAAAGGAATCTGCAGGTGTCATTTGAGGTCAATCTCCATGTGATCAGGATAACTTCTTCGAAGAAGATGACCGGCATACGACAAGGCCCCGCGACGGAGGGCCGGTCGGTCAGACCCCGCCGCGGCACCCGAGAAGGAGCGCACGCTGCATGGATCCAGCCTAGCGCGCGGCGGCGCCCAGTCCAAGCCGGCACCGGTTATTCCCGATTGCAGCGCGTCTTAAGCAAAGTCAAAGGTTTGCCATGTTTAACTGCGACTACCCGTGAAACCGGATATGGCGCATCATGCGCTGCCCGGCCCGCCACTGGGGCGAGGTCAGAAAGGAAACCTATGACTATCAATACTTCCGCACTTCGGCGACGGCTCGGGGTGGCCGTCGCCGGAGCCGGTGCCGCAGCGGTTCTGATGACCGGCGCCGGACTGGCCAGCGCGGCTCCGAACCACATGATGCCCGGACCGTCGCACAGCGCTCCGAGGGTGGCGGGCACCAACTGCACCGTCGTTCAGGTTGAGCGTGCGCTCGCCAAGGAAGATCCGGCGCTGTGGAACAAGATCAACGCAACTCCGATGCGCAAGAAGCACTTTGAGCAGTGGCTGCTGATGACTCCGCAGCAGCGCAAGGACAAGCGTGCCGAGTTCCGCAAGGCGCACCCGCAGTGGAAGAACCACCACAAGAAGTTCACGCCGGCTGAGAAGGCGAAGATGAAGGCGGTCAAGGACCGGGTGATCGCTACCTGCAGTCAGTTCTGATCTGCGCCAACGGTTTTGATCCGACGCGGGTCCGTCAGTTCGCTGACGGGCCCGCGTCGTCGTCGTTCAGGCCGCGCATGCGGGCCCGGAGTCGGTCCGCGGTCGTTGCGTCCACCGGCTCGCCGGTGGGTGCCCGCCAGCATGCGGCGAGCACGTCGTAGGCGCTGCTGCACACCGAAAGGTGATGTGGCCATTCGACTTTCGCCCAGGCCGGTTCGTCGAGGGCGGCGTTGGACCCGGCGGTGTCGGCGCCCAGCAACGTCCACTGCAAATCCCGGCGCATCGTCGACGCCGGTGGCCGCAGCGGGGTTTGCGTGACGGCGACGTCGAGTAGCGCCCGTGCTCGACCGAGGGTGCGTCGTTGAGCCAGACGCAGGGTGGCCCGGTGGCCGTGGCGCCACAGCACCCAGAGAGAGGCGATGGCGAGGGTCACGCCGATCGTGGTCTCGGCGAGGCGGCTGCCCGCCGTCGACCACACGGCGTTCGCGCCGCTGGGTGAACTCATCAGCAGGGCGAGCGGCGTGATGAACACCGCCGCGAGTCCGTAGTTGCTGGC
Source organism: Gordonia asplenii (assembly GCF_012933505.1). GTDB lineage: Bacteria > Actinomycetota > Actinomycetes > Mycobacteriales > Mycobacteriaceae > Gordonia > Gordonia asplenii. The sequence goes on along the minus strand of NZ_JABBNB010000050.1, from coordinate 26,611 downwards.
GACGGTCAGTTCGATGAGGAAGTTCAACGCGGCCAGCAAGAGGATGAGGGTCAGCTGATTCGGCTCAGTCGAGTGGATTACGACGAATAGCGCCAGACCGAGTGACGTGCCGATCATCCGCTGGACGCCGCGCAACGAGCCGCGGACACGGTCGGGGCCCATTTGCAGAACCAGTACGACGGCGATGATCGCCCAATCGGGTCTGCCCAGCGCGAGGATGATCGACAGCGCGCCGGCCAGCAGTGATGCGATCACCAGTCGCCCGGCGCTGTAGGCGGGCAACGTGTGCGCATGCGCCGACTCGCTCAGGCGATGAACGATCGAGGGCCGCGGAAGCGGTGGCGGATAACCGGATTCGGTCACCTCCGTCGACGTGCCGTCGGGCGCGCCGGCCAGTCGCTGGTGGGCGGCCCAGAGTCGATCGGCGAGCTCGCCGTCGGTTTGGGCGGCGTCGTGCAGGACCGTCCACGCGTTGTGAAGTTGCTCGCCGGCGACGTTGCGCGACGCCTGAGCGGCCAGTTCCGCGGTGGACGCGGAATCGGCGTCGAGGAACCTGCCGACGGCCGTGATAGCCGCGTCGATCGCGGCCGTCTGAGGCTTGTCACGGGACCATAGCGCGGGGGCCATGGATACCACCAACGACGACGCGACGCCCAGTGCGGTACAGCCGACGACGATCGCCGGGTCGATGCCGTGACTGACGACCACCCAGCCGACACCCGCGGTGAGCACCACGAACATCGGCCCCGGTGGCCCCGCGCGCACCGCGGTGCCGATGAAGACAGCCGTGCCGGCGAGCAACGACATCACGACGACGAGTACCGCGGCGCGCAGGTTCGCGTCGGTGATCCGCGACTGCAGCAACTCGGAGAGGTACCCGCCGGCAGCCACCGAGGCGATGAGAATGGCGCCGATCGTCGCGACGACTCGCCAGCGGACTCGGAACGGTCGGTTCTCGCCGTACAACATGGCGAACGTGCCGAGCGCGACGAGCAGCGCGTAGGCGCCGTGCCCCGCCAGCCACATTCCAAGTGCCGGGACAGCGAGGGTGAGCGCTGACCGCACCGCGACCGGCCAGCGTGAACCGAGGCCCGGCGCCGAGAGGAACGTCTGCCAGGCCCGCGGGCGTGGGGGCGGTGTGGTCACCGACCTATCGTGCCTGCTTTTCGTTCGCAGGGAGAACTAACGCGACGACGACGGCCATCGCGATGAGCAACACGCCCGACAGCCCGACGGCGACGTGCACACCGTCGACGAACGAGGACTTCGCCGCGGCAATGGTCGGGGCATCGGAGGTCGCGGAGATCACCTGGTCGAGGGTGCCCGCGAAGCGTTCACCGGACGGCGCCGTGCCGCGCTGGAACACCACCGCCGCCAATGATCCCATCAGGGCGAGGCCGAGTGCATCGCCCAGTTCGAAGCTGGTTTCCGAGATGCCGGTGGCGGCTCCGGCCCGTTCGGGGGCCACCGAGGACACGGCGACGTCGGAGACGAGGCTGAACGCGATGCCGTAGCCGATGCCCGCGATTGCGGAGCCGGCGAGGTACGCCCAGATGCCACCGTCGACGCCGATGCCCAACAGCATGAGATTGCCGATCGCCGATGCTGTCAGCGCAGTGATGAAACCCCTTCGCGCGCCGAGCTTTTCGGTGATCCGTGCCGCGCCGATGGAGAACATGAACACCGTGACGGCCATCGGCATGCCGAGCAGCGCGGCGTCGAACGGTTCACGTCCCGTTACCGTTTGCAGGTAGATCGACGACAGGTAGCTCAGCGCGGCGAGCGAGATCATGCCGACCAGACTGGAGCCGATGGCGACGCCGAACCGCTTGTTGGACAACAGTTTCAGGTCGAGCAGTGGATTCTCGGTCCGACGCTCGTGAGCGACGAAGATCGCCAGCATAATCAGCCCGGCGATGCCGGTCACCGCGGCGGTGACGTCGGGGCCGTCGACCGCGGCGTGCTTGATCGCGTAGATGGTCGGCAGAATTCCCGCGAGGGACAGTCCGACGCCGACGACGTCGAAGCTGCCGGTGCGTTCGGCCCGATGCTCGGGCAGCAGGAACGGCCCGACGACAAGCAGGATCGCCAGCACCGGAAGGTTGATCAGGAACACCGAACCCCACCAGAAGTGTTGCAGCAGAACACCTCCGATGACCGGGCCGACCGCGGTACCACCGGCGAACATCGCGGTCCAGATGCCGATGGCGCGGGCGCGCTGTGCGGCGTCGGGGAACATCGTCGAGATGAGCGACAGGCTCGACGGCAACAGCGTCGCGCCGCCGATACCCATCAGTGCGCGGGCGGCGATGAGCATGGCCGGGTCGACGGAGAGCGCGGCGATCACCGAACCGATACCGAACACGGCGGCGCCGGCGAGGAGCAACAGACGGCGTCCGATGCGGTCGCCGAGATTACCCATCGTGATGAGCAGCCCGGCCAGCAGGAAGCCGTAGATGTCGAGGATCCACAGCGACTGCGCGGCGGTGGGATGCAGGTGATGGGTGAGGGTCGGCAACGCCAGGTACAGCACGGAGACGTCCATCGACACGAGCAGAATCGGCAGTGCGAGGACCGCCAGGCCGAACCAAGCGCGCCGCGAGTCGCCGCTGGTGGCGGGTGCGGTCGGCGAGTCGATGGCCATGGGGCGTCCTTCTGTCGATGTGCGTACGGCGTACGCGTCGCTTGCTCAACGTGAACAGTAATCAATGAGTACGCTGTACGCAATCAAGATATTCCGCGCACGGAGTAGGGAGTGATCGCCGATGGCCGCGGCCGCCAAGCTGACGATGTCGGTGATCGTCGACGCCGCGATAGATCTGGCCGACGCGGAGGGGATTGCGGCACTGTCGATGCGGAAGCTGGCCGACCAACTCGGCGTCGGCGCGATGTCGTTGTATCGGCATGTGGCCGACAAGGATCAGCTGGTACGCGAGATGGCCGAGGAGGCCGGGCGTCGCTACCCATACCCGATCGACGAGCCCGGTCCGTGGACGTGGCGTGAGCGGGTGAACATCGCCGTCGACGTGGATTGGGCGCTTTACCAACGACATCCGTGGATGGTGCTCGCGTATGCGTCGCCGCGCTTCACCTTCTCCGACACGTCGATGCAGTGTCTACGCTGGCTGGCCGACGGACTCGCCGAGTTGGGCCGCGGTGAAGAGGCGTCGATCGATATGGCGCTTGCGGTATGGAATCTCATCAACGGTGTCGCGCTGGCGATGGTCGCCGACGGGCTCATCATCGCGCAGGGAATCGAGCGGGCCGTCGAGGTGCCGAGGGTGGACTTGCGTGAACGGCTGGACAACGGCGTCGAGTATCTGTGCCGGGGTTTCGCGGGGTGAGGGGTGTCGGTGTCAAACAGTCGGACCGCCGTGCGGCGGCGGTTGGCTATGCGGGTGTCGATGCGAATCTCGTTGTCTGACTTGACCCGTGCCTGCGGACACGGTCAATGGACATAGTCGCCGGTGCAGATGTTGATGTAGGAATTCGGATTGAAGGATTCGCCTTTGGAGGGGAAGTACCATTCGATCGCCTGGTACATGAGTCGCCCCTGGCACTGCCCGAGATTGAAGGCGACGATCGTGGCCGGCGTTTGCTTGCCTTGGGCTACGTAACCGCCGTCCGGAACGTAGATGCCGGTGCCGCTGCCGGTGGCGGTCGATCCTCCCCACGACGACCAAGTGATGTTGTCGACGATGCCGGTGGGGTCGCCGCCGTTGTAAACGTCGGTTGGGCGGACCTCGCCGTAGCCCTTCTGGTTCGGCGCCCACACTGTGCCCAGCGTCGGGGCATCCGCTGTCGATGTCGTCGCAGGGGCGGTGGTGACCGGATCGGGGCATCCGATTGGGACGCGGGGCGCGGTCATCGGAGCAGTGAGTCGACCGGCTGAGTCGGTGGTGAAGTACAGCTGACCGGAAGTATTCGGCTGGGTGACGATGGTGAATGTCTTCTGCACCATGCCGGTGGTCGTCAGTCGGGTGATAGCCGCCGTAGGATAGGCGGCGCGCAGTTGCGTTTCGGTGGTGGGGTCGTGCGGTACCAGCGCGGTTCCTGCGCCTGTGGGAGCCGCGATCGTCGACAGGCGTTTGCTCTTGGCCGTGAAGCCGACGGCGAGAGACTCGCCGGATGGCGCTGTTGCCGTGTAAGTGATGCAACCGTCACCCGTGCCAGGCATGGTCAATCGGTAGCCCCGCTGCGACACCTCGGTCGACGACATTCCCAGCTGGATGTCGTTGTAGGTCCCGAATCCCAAGCCCTTCGGTGCGGTCACCGTGGACGAAGGAGCGTCAGAGGGCGTCGGCGTGTTCGGTGCCGAGCATGAAGCGACGGCCAGGAGAGTCAACAGAGCAGCAGCCGTGCCGATCCGCACTGAGATACGGCCGCCGACAACGGCGCGAGTCGATGACGTGGACGTTGTTCGGACAATGCGGGAACGGCGAGGTCCGCGGCGATCTGTACGGGAGTGCGTGGGCATTGCATACTCCTTCCGGCGGTGGTGGCTCTTGGGAGCCGTCGGGCACGGGGCGGTGGTGAGTGGTGCCGCGGACCGTCTGTTCGGGCGCGGTCAGCTCAGACGGCGGCGCGTTCATTGAGGGTGGCGGACATGTCGTCGATTGTGCAGAGGCCGTCTTCGATGGCACGGATCAGCAGGCTGATCTTGCTGTTGGCGGGCCGCCCGGCCAGGCTGTACTTCTCCCGGATGCGGGCGAGATGGGTGTGGACGGTCGACTCGCTGATGAAGAGCCGTTCTGCGACGACACTTTTGGACTCGGTGTGCAGCCAGTGGGTCAGTACTTCGACTTCTCGGGTACTCAGAGTCGTGGTCGGAGTGGCGATCGTGTAAGTCATAGCGTCCTCCTTTGTGGGTGTGAGAAGAACGCTACGGTGCCGGCGTCGGGTGGGGGAGACGCATATTTGCGGGGCCCGCACTTGGGGGGCACTGTTAGGACTGTTACGAAACAATATGCTGGAGAACAGGTTTCAATCGCGACGTCGCGGATTGGCTACGGGCAGTACAGCGTGTAGTGCCATTCGGTGTCATTGGGGCCGGTCACCTGGACGACGACGGAACTGTCGTTGCCGCTGGGCACCCGTACGCGCAAGGTGCCCTGGCCTTCGTTGATGTTGTCGCCGACGTAGCCGGTGTCGCCGACGGTGCGGCCCTGATACGTCACGACGATCCGATCGGGGATGTTCTCGGTGTGGTACACGAGGTTGAACGACATCGGCCCGGTGCGGCCCATGAGGTAGCGGGTGGTGGTTACGCCGGCGCCGCCGGACTTCGTCTGAGCGTTGCAGCTTTGAACGGTGGGTGCCCCTTGATTTCCTCCTCCGCCGCCTCCGCTGCCGGTGCTGCCGAAGATTCCACCGAGAATCGACGATCCGATGTCGAGGGAGCCGGTGATGGGGTCGGCCGATGCGATGCCGGGCGCGACGAAGGAGGCCGCAACTGTTGCAGCTGCTATGCAGAGTCGAAAGTTCTTGCCGGACTTGTGATTCACTGTCTCTCCTCGAAATGGCGACGCTTCGACTCTGTACGGTAACGACGCGTCGGACCGGCGAGTATCGTCCAAACGGGTCAAATGGGGCACCGGTGCGACGTGACGAAATCGGGAAAATAGCAGGTCGCCGAGGGTAGAATGCCCTTGCCGGGACAACTGTCGACAGATTTCGTAAGCGACCCCGAGCGAGAACCCCCCACCGGCACCATTCCATCACCTCCTAACGGAATTCACGAACCATTCCGTCGGGCGTGATCTCCGCACGTACTGCATCACCCGACTCGGGGCGTACCAGCACCGACGCCGCAATCGGCCGATCTGGCGCTGAGATTCGCACGAAGATCTGACCGGCTGTTGCGGCGTCGAGGGCCTTTAGCGCACGATCTTGCAGCGCGGCGATGACGTCGGGATTGAGACTGGACTCGGCGTCACCGGCGGCCGAGTCGTCGATCAACACCACTTCGACGCCGCGATTACGTGCGTTGAAAGCGGCGACGTCCAGACCGAGGTGGGCGAGAAGTGGCGCTCGCAATTGGTCTCGCAGGTGCGCTTCGAGGGCAGCGCAGGCACCTCGCTCGTCGTCGGTCAGTGGGTTTCCGCTAGCGATTCGACCGAGCAGCGGTCGAGCGAGACTGTTAAGTCGATCGGCTTGGCGTGATCGCTCGTCGGCGGCAGCGTCGTCGGCGGATGCCTGGGCGATCCGCTCGATTGTGTAGTTACGCAGCGCGAAAACCGTTCGTGCGGTTGGCCGCAACATCATCGCGAACATCAATGACATGAACAGGGGAGCGGCGTCGACGGCGACCAAAGCACATGCGGTGATGACGCTCAGGTGTCGGAGATACGCCCAGACCGCGCAGACGACGATCATCAGGACCAACCCCAGCCACGGTGCGACATACCTGCCGCGCACGGTCATGAAGCAGTACACGGCAGTCCCACCGCCGTGGATCCAGGTGAACAAGAGTGACGACAGGTCGAGCGCGGGCGTTGCGCTGAGGATCAGAGCGCAACCGAGAGGACCGGACAGCACGAGAAGCACCGTCAACCTGGTGGGAAGCGGGTCGTCGCCCATACGCACGACGACAATGGCCGCGGCACTGAAGACAGTCAGTCCGGCAACGAGCAGAACGGGATTGGTAACGACGTCGAATTGATAGACCGCAACGATGGTCATCGCCGCGATATAGGTCGCGAGGACAGCCCAGGCGTAATTGGTCCGCATTCCAAGAAGATCGCGGACGTCCTCGGCGGCGAGAGGTGCGGTCATGCGCGCCACTCAAGGGTGATCCGCGTGCCAGTACCAGGAGCCGAGTCGACGTCGGCGCGGCATCCAGGTGTCTTGGCCATTCGCCCGCGAATACTTCCCGAGATGCCGAATCGTGCGTCGGGCACGGAGGAAGGGTCGAAGCCCACGCCGTCGTCGACGATCCGCACGGTGAGCGCGGCGTCGTGCAAGGTCACATCCACGGTGGTGACTGCGTCGGAGCCGGCGTGAAGTCGGCTGTTACGCACGGCTTCTGCTGTCGCGGCCGAAACCGCGGCGACGACGGTTCTCGGTACCGGGCTCAGGGCGGGACTCGCGTGGCTGACCGTCGCGACGACGGCGGGGTGTGCCAAGTCGATGGACGACCGAATCTGACGGAATACTTCCGCGGGGGCGATCGCTATGTCGTCGTCGACGGATGCGGTTCTCTCGATGTCTGCGATGGCGTTGCGCGCGTGCTGGGTGAGTTCGGGAGAGCTGCCCACTCGTGAAGCCAGCAAGAGGGTGGCCATCACACTGTCGTGAGTGAGGGCGTCGAACCTGCTGCGTTCAGCTGCTCTGGCGTGCGCGGCTGCGGCGGCCGCTGAGGCCGAACGGGCGTGCGCGCGTGTCGAATCGAGGAGAGACGCGGTTGTCGAAAGCATCGTGCCGGCAGCGACGAAGACCAGCGAGAAGCCGATCGCCCAGGCCAGGTCGGGGACCACGGAGTCGTTCAATTCAGGAGGCCGAATCAGGTGATTGATCGCTGTGCTGGCCACGGCGAGAACCGCGAGTACGACGAATGCGTAGCGGGCGCGGAATGCGATTGTCGCGGTCAACGCGGTGACGCCGAAGAACATGGAAAACCAGATCCCGGTGGTGGTGTTGACTTCGGTACCTTTCCAGCCGATGGGCCATGTTGCCACTGCGACAATGAATCCCGCCACCGCGACCGCGGCGAGGATACGCACGGACCGGGCGGGCACCCACCAACTGACGAGACCCAACGACAGCCCGGGCACGAAGATCACGACAAGTGCCAGGGCCGTCCACCAGGTGCGCATGGAATTAGTCGAGTCGGCGATGACCGGTATGGCGGCGAGACCGTAGGCGGCGTAGCCGACGGTCACGAACACCGCGGTGAACCGAAGGATGCGGATTCCGGCGAGCCGGTCGTTGGTCTCGTCGACGGGCGTCAGCGCGGTGGTTTGCGGCGGCGACGCCGGGGCATTGGCAGCCATCCATCCTCGATTGCGCGTTTCAGGAGATCGGTCTTGGTCGGGGCGGGACGACCCACGGCGGTGTATCGGGCTCGGATGCGGTTGACGTAGTCGGTGACGGTGTCGGAACTGATGCCGAGTTCTCGCGCGACGCGACTCTGCGACTCGCCGGCGGCATACAACTGCAGAACCCGACGCTGTTGCGGTGACAGATCGACGAAGCCGTCGTCGGAATCGATTGCGGCGGCCCAGTCGATGCTCGGTACGACGTTGCCGCGCAAAGCTTCTCGAATCGACGACAGCAGCTCCTCTTCGCGGGAGTTCTTACGGACGACGCCGAGTACTCCGGCGCTGGCTGCCTCGCGGACGAGGAAGAGCTCGTCGCCTGAGGTGTAGACGAGTATCGGAATGTGGTGTGCGCTGAGTTGAGCGATGTTGTCGGTGGGGGTGCTGTCGTCGCCGAGGCGCAAGTCGAGGAGCACGAGGGCGAGATTCTTCGTGAGAGCAAGCAATTCGGCCACAGTTCCTGCCGCGGCGACTAGGTCCAGGTCGGGCTGATCGTCGAACGTCGCTCGGATGCCGCGGACGATCTGATCATGGTCGTCCACGATCCCGATGCGCGTGTTGGGGGCCGCCTCCGTCATGGAGACCATCTTCCCCGACGACTCTCAGCGCTCTATCAGGAACCTCCCAATTCGATGTGCGGAATCGGACATATCGGTGGTGCGAGGGCCGTGGCATTTCGATGTGCGACTACGCGATGTGGCGTTCAAGGGCCATGGCTGAGCTGGCGAATTGGTTGCGGTCGATGGCGGCCGCGATGTCGTCGAGCGTGCACAGGCCGTCTTCGATGGCGCGGATCAGCAGTGCGATCTTGCTGGTCGCGGGTCTGCCGGCGGCGCTGTACTTGTCTCGGATCCGGGCAAGATGAGTATGCACGGTGCACTCGGTGATGAAGAGTTCGCGCGCGACCTCTTGCTTGGTCGCGTAGCCGAGCCAGTGGATGAGAACTTCCTGCTCGCGGCCGCTGAGATCGGTGGTCGGGGCGGTGCAATGCATGGCTGCCTCCTGTCGGGACTGATCCGTTGTCCGAAACGCTATTGCACGCATGGGAGCCGCGGCAGCCGAGATTTTCTGTGTCCCCAGAAGTTGGGGCTTCATTAGTTCAGTGTTCGAATGGTTTTGTAGATGCATTGTCCTCCATTTGTGCGACGGTGATTAACATTTCGGCTTTCCGTCGTGATGACACGCCTTTTGCCAGTGGGGTCTTCGCGGCCGCAACGGTCCACCTTCGTTGCAGAGGTGTAACCCGGTTGGTCGATGGATCCGTGTTCCTCGGCTCACTATCGTAACTTCTGTGGAACACCCACGGCCGCTGATTTGAAGCGAACCTGCACACTCGAGCCGGCTGTTCTGAGGTGACAGTATTCCATATCATTCAACTGACCAGTAAGGCTGACCATGGAAATTGTGATATTGATCGGACTGCTACTTGTGGTGGGACTGATCTTGTATGTTATCGAAAGTATTGCCGATGGTGTGATTCTGGCGATGTTCGGCGTGATTGGCCATTTCTATCGAAGGCTGCCGGGTGTTCTGCAGATCTTTTTGGGCGTCGTTGCAAGCCTCGCGATCGTAGTGGTATTTGTGAAGGCGTTCGGACTGTGGATTCTGGTTCTCATAGCGGCCGCCGGGGCGGCTGCAGTCTTTTGGTACTTCCGCTCGTTTCCCGAAGATATCAGCGAAACCAAGCGCCGCGAGAATCCTATTCTGGAGACTCTGTTTCCGCGCAAGGATGACTCGCCCGTCGACGGCGGTAGTGGAAGTCAGGCTCCACCGGCCACCGCAGATAACCCTGAGGGGATGGTCTGAACCTATGGCGTAGTGGAGATGATCGGCACTGATGCGTCAGAACGAATGACCTTCGCTCGGTAGAACGCAACGAGATAGCTGTATCGGTATCGATTGAAAGGTATGTTGATGAGAGAGAAACTGCGAGTCGCGTGCGTTGGTGTCGCATGCGTATCGCTCTTGATGGCTTGTAGTACTTCTGCTGCCGACCAGTACTCGGGAGATCCCGTGCTTCAGAAGAATGCAAAAGAGTCGTGCGAATCCGCGAAGGGAATGCCGGACCTGGGTGTCAACTTCAATTGGACTCACAATCTCACAGGTGACTTCGATCCGAGCTTCGAGGACCGCGGTACCTTCGATTGGGGTTACTATACGGGCAGCAAGGTGAAGACATATGAGTTTGTCTGTACGGGTAGATTCGATGATTCGCATCTCTTTGCGCAGTCAGTCCTAGATTCGATCAATACGACCGACGGTTGACAGGTCGCTGCAGTCTTGACGTGAATGCCGACAGTTGTGATTGAGTCTACGAGGGGTGCGGCTCTCTGCTGAGAGCCGTTTGTAGGCGGGCGCCGAATACCGCGGGCAGGACGTTGCGTGCGATTGGCGTCGATCACGCCTGCGGCGACGACGTCAGTACGGCGGCATTGGCCGCGCGGGCGCAGTGCCATTCGGCCGACGCGCAGCAGCTGATCAATGCCCTCGCTTCGTCGGCTTCCACCAGGGCCGAGGCGAGAGCCCGGCGTGCTGTGCGGCGGCGCGAAGTTCGGCTTTGGTTCGCGCGGGTCGTCCGATCGCCTCGTATTTGTCCTTGATCCGCCGAAGATAGACGTTGACCGTATTGGTCGACACCCCGAGAAGCTCGGCAACGCTCTTGGCCGTTTCGCCAGACGCCCACATCGCTAACACCTCACGTTCGCGAGGACTCAATTGCGGAACGAATTCACCGTCGGAGTCGATAGCCGCCGCCCAATCGGTCGACGCGACAGGTTCGCCGAGAAGGGCGCTCTCGACAGCGCCCGCGATGACCTCGTCGGGCTCGGACTTTCGCACGATGCCGAGCACACCTGCTCGTACAGCCGCCCGAACCAGCTCGGGCCGCTCGCCGGAGGTGATCACCAATACGCGGTGCCCCGCGGCGTTCAATCTGTCGACATTTTCGGTGGGTTCGGTAGCGTCGCCGAGGATGAGATCGAGAATGACCAGATCGAACATCCCCGCTGAGTTGACAAGATCGTCCACTGTGGAGAAGTGCTCGACAGTGAGAACTGAACCTTCATATCGGAGCAGTGCCGCCAATCCGCGAACCCAGATCGCGTGATCTTCGACCACCGCTATCCGCCGATTCGGCTCTCCCAGTTCGACAAGTAAGTCAGACACGCTCAGAATCACCTTCACTATCGGTCGCTCACCGCGCCAGAGGAGTCGACGCCGATTCGGCGCACCGTATCGTCGTGACGCGTTGTCACAATAGTTGCCCGTGGGCCGGAATGTTCAGGCGTCAGACGGATCGTGACCCTAGTCGATCGACCTGCCTCGCCGAGTGCCGTCGCGGCGGTCGATGCGAATCGCTCGAACGCGGCTCGGTCGTCGAAGGCTTCGCGTGTGCTGTCGTCGATGAGGACAACGTTCACTCCGCGGACGCGAGCTTGATATGCAGCACTGTCCAGGGCCTCGTTGATCAATCCGGGTGCGCGAAGTGCGCTGCGGAGCTGCGCTTCGGTGATCGCCGAGTGCTGCCGAAGCTCTGGCGACAACGGTTCTTCGACGATTCGGGTCAATATCGGCCGCGCGCGTTCATCCACCCTCGCCAGATGCCGTTTGCGATGCTCTATTGCCGAAGAACTCTCGGCAGCGCTCGCATGACGGAGATAGGACTCAGCCTGAAGGCGCCGCAAGCTACGCATCAGGGGACGAATGGTGCGCGCGAAGAATACGCACAGAAACAGGCCGACGGCCCACGAGACGACTTCGCCGATCCAGTAATCCATCGACTGGCCGGTGCGGTCGATGAACATCACCGGCGTAGCAGCGCACGCTGCGGTAAGAACGGTCGCCGCCCACAATCGCCCGCGAAGGCCCAGACCAATCGCGTACGCGACGGACACGTATCCGGCCCCGAGCATCTGGCTCGTGACAGGCGGCGTCGCCGTCAGCAGTAAAAGCGCTTCGGCGCATGGGATTCCGCACGCGACGACGAGAGCCGGGACGAGCGGCAACGGATCCGCGAGCGGTACGAACAGGTAGTAGGCAGCCACCCATCCCAAGATGATTGCGGCGGCACTAGACCAGACCGGGATGGCAGCGCCAGCGTATGTCGCCACGATCACCGTGTTGCCGACACCGAGCATGGCCACCGCGGCCCACATGTGCGCGTCGTGCAGGTCCAGCAGATCGCGGAACCCGGTATGCGTCATCTGCGACGACGTCGAGGGTCGGCTCCATGTCAGGCGAACAGTTGTGCCTCGATCACTCTCGACACGCAACGTGGCGTCGGGTACCGACGCCATGCGCTCACGCATTCTCGCCAAGCCGTATCGCCCCGCCGGCGTGCCGGCGAATCCAGGACCGTCGTCGGTCACGTCGACGACGAGGTGATCTGGGCCGGCATCGATGGTCACGACGACGTCGACGTCTCGGCCCGCGTGACGGTGACTATTGCGAACCGCCTCACGCGCTCCGTCGGCTATCGCGTCGACGACGGGTCCCGGATATTCACTCTCGGCGGAACGAATGATCAGGTGGACGTCGCCTGCCGCCTGGCAAGAGACTGCGATCTTGTCGATCGCAGCGCTCCCGGCCGTCGTCGGCGGTGATTCCGCCGAGTACTGGTCCAGTTGCGCGAGTGCTTGCCGCGCCTCGTCTCGCACGGCATCGTCGTCCGGCTGTCGGGCCGCGGCAAGCAACGCGGCCAGAATGAAGTCATGTAGAAGGTCGCCGACGCGGCCGCGCTCCTCCTGGCGTGCTCGCTCGGCGGCGTCACGAGCGGCCAGCCTATGGTTTGCGACCCAATTCGCGTCGACGGCGTTGGCCGCTGCAATCGCGATTCGAGACGCGGCCGCACAGATGACGGAGAGCACCAGGTTTCCGGTCAGTACCACGATGATGAACCTGCCGCCGTGGGGTGCGACGGCACTGTAGTACACGAACCGAGTGAGGGCGGTCATTGCGACGGCGTAAACGATCGCATCGCGCGTGCGCCATGCGATGGCGGCAGCGATACTTGCGACGACACTCAAGCCTTCGAGCCAGCCCGCGATGTCCGGCGGCACCATCCGGCCATCCCACGCCGCAAACCACGCGACGTAACAAGCCGCGTAGACCGCGGCGAATATCGCAGATCCACGGACTATGGACCGGGTCGACCGTCGGGCCGTCGCCACCGATAGAACAGCCGTTGCGATCGTGATCGAGACCGCGACGGTCGGCGGCCACCAGTCGGCGACGCCGGGCGTACCGGTGGTGAAGCGGTTCGCACCGTAGGTCGCCAGGTAGATGACGACCAGCACCACGACGAGGGACGCCAGCCGAACGTGAACTCGACGTTTCGCGTTCGGCGAAGCGGGTATTCCCCCTACGTCGGTGACCGGCACCTTACGGTAATACCACTTGACCGGGAGGCAGACGATAACCGCTCCTGAAAATGATTTCGTTACGCGACCGAACGTTGTCACCTACTTTTGGTGACTGTTTCCTTGATCGGATCGCTCGATACCCTCGGTTGCTCGACACATTTGTGGCGTCGACGCCATAGCACCCGCAAGTCGTAAGTTGCAGTCGTGATCCCGAGCGGACCGCGGCACGAAAGGATCGGTCATGCCCGAGCGAGGATTCATTGCAGGTCGCTGCATGTTGAGTACCCGGGAGATCGAGGTACTGCGTTCGTGGCTCATCAGTGATTCGAAGCGCGATGTTGCCGTGGAATTGTTCGTCACCGAAGCGACCGTCCATACTCATCTCGCTCGGATACGCGACAAGTACGCGGCGGCCGGACGGCCCGCTCCGTCGAAGGTCGCGCTTTTCGTGCGCGCCGTCGAGGACGGATATTGCACCATCGCGGACGTCGCTGATGTGATCGACCAGCAGAATGCGGAGTCGTCGCGACGGTTCGACATCGCGGTGTGATTCCCGCATCGCAGGTCGATACGCGGACCTATAATTCGTCCACCGTGATCAACCCGTCCTGAATCGCCCTAGCGACCAACGCCGCCTTCGTCGGCGCGGATCGCCCCACATTTGCGTACTTGGTGCGGATTCTGCCGAGATGCGTCTTGACAGTTCCCTCGGTGATGAACAAGCGCTTTCCGACCAACTCTTTCGATTCGGTCTGAAACCAGCTGATCAAGACTTCTTTCTCGCGCTCCGATAGATCTGGCCGTTTAGTGGAATCGTCCGCCGCGATCGCTTTAGCCATCGTAGGGGAGAGATACGGCTGATCGGTACCGGCGGCTTGGATCGCGGCGAGCATGTGTACTCGGCCTTCCGCTTTGGACAGGTAGGTGACGGCGCCGAGATCGAGGCATTCCATGACGATGTGGCTCGCGGTGTGTTGAGAGAAGACGATGACACGCAGACCGCGTTTGCAGAGATCAGCGACCGAAGCGAGCTGCGGCGCTCCCGTCCCGAACTGAAGATCGAGAACTATGACATCGGCGCTACTGTCGCCGAGATCGAACTGTTCGATGTTCTCGTAGGTGCCGACGACGCCTATCGCAGGCGCGGTCGCATCGGCAACCCATCCGGTGATCCCATCGTGAATGATCGCGTGGTCATCGATGATCGCCACCGAAATACGGTCCGCTGATTGAGTGGCGATCATGCTGCGAGCTCCTTATGCCGAGGTATTCCGGTTGTGGATGCCGTGAGCTCGATCCAGGCCAATCCGTCGACGACGTCGACGGTGACTCCGATCAGCCGACCGATTTCGCCCGCAGTATCCTCGCCGCAGTCGCCGACGATACTGATCGTGATGTCGTCTTCCGACCCGGTGAAGACAACCCGCGCGCGGGAATCTGCCTGCGTCAACGTCACCGAGGCGGCGACCAAGAGTAGGTCGCGGACGTCCGGCGGTACAGCGGGGAGCGCGCCGAGGGTGTCGACGGTGACGGCGACTCCACGGTCTTCGGCGCGCCGAATCATCGGCTGAAGTTCGAGCAGCAAAGGGTGCCCGGCGGCATCCGTTTCGGCGAACAGTCGTCGCAGTCGAGCGTCTTCGATCAACGCTGCCGAGCGCAGTTCCGGGTCACCCGGGTCTACCGCGGGATCTGCGAGTTGACGCAAGAGCGGAATCAGCGATGTCGAGATGGCCGCGTACCGATCCGATATGTCCCGCGCAATCGCCTGTTCTGCTTCTTCTTCGGCGAGTCGGCGCACATGATCTGACTCGAGGTCGTTCGCGACCGCAGCGGATCGGAGGAGGTAGTGATTGACGAGGAAGCCGAGCGCCTGCACCGCGCCCACGCTCGCCAGGTTGTAGCCGAGGAGGACGATGATCGAGCGTGAAGGGTCGGCGACGAGTAGCGAGGCCGAAGCCACCGTCCACAGAACGACGAGGACCGCGATCGCCTGGCGCGGCGGACGCCGGTACATCAATGCGACGATGATCCATCCCACCGTGCTGAACGCCCAATTGCGTCCGGTCCCTAAGAGATCGACCGGGGTCAGCCACACTTGAAACGGTATCAGTGCTATCGTCGCCGCCACCATTCCCCAGATCGCGGGTTCTGGAATGCGACGCCGCACACCATATGCCGCAACGATTCCAAACAGCACGCCGGTAGCCATGATGAGGATCTCGGCCGGTCTCTGTGCGGACTCACTGATTACCGCCCTGCATGACTGCGCCACAACCACGACGACCGCTATTGCGGCGAGCGAATACCCGAAGTTCTCGGAGAGGCGTTTCGTCGTCTCGGCGCCGGCAAGGATCGACGCCTGAGTGTGATCGGCAGATGAGCGCGGCCAATAGAGGACGACGGTAGTGCCGATGCCGATCCGACTGTCGATCGTGGCTGCGCCTCCAGCATCTTCCATTCTGTTCAGAATGGAGTTGCGTACGCCGAAGCGTTCGGCAACGCGTGTTGAGTCGGTAGGAAACCCTCGACCATCATCCGATATTTCGACTCGGTCGTCGCCGACGATGATTTCGACTCGATTTGCGTGCGCATGGCGGTCGACGTTCGACAATACTTCTCGTGCGGCACCGATAACCGCTTCAGCGGTTGTGGAATCGAGTAATACCTGTGTGCGACCTAGCACTCGGGCGCTGGTACTGGATTGTCTTGCGAGGAGGCCGAGTTGTTCGACGATATCGATTGACTCGGTCGGGAAATCGACGGCGGACGTGAATCGATCGATTGTCGCGAGATCTCGGGACGCTTGGCGGGCGAGGGCAGTTCTGCTGCCGTACGAGCCTTGCCCAACCATCAACAGCGTCGACGCGGCCGTGTCGTGCATGACCGCGCATTGTTTCCGCGCCGATCGCAGGCGGGCTAGAGCGACGGACCGGCCGACCTCGTCTTCGCCCGCCACTCGCAGCAGGTCATCGGTGATTATCGCTGCGCGACACAGCTTCTGGCGACATAGGGCCATCAGCGCCCACTCGACGAGCAGGAAGTCGAGGGAGAACACATGCCACGGCACGGGCGCTCCTGCGACAAGCGATATGCCGATGCCGTACATCGCGGCGATGAATATGGCGCTAGGCAATGAGATGGGCGGCGGATAGGCCAGCGCGATCCCCAACACCGCGAGCCCGGCGACCGCCAGCATGATGTCCGATCCGGTCGCGAGTGATGGCTCGACCATGAGCCACGGCGTCGAGAGCAAGAACAACGAAATTACGGCGAGATCTGCAATCACCAGTATCTGATGACGGTTCCCGGTGATGAGTCGCATGCCGAACCACGCGGCGAATACGGCGCAGACGCCTATCCCGCGCATCGTTCGGGTAGGGTCGATCAGGTAGAGAACGGCAACGAAGCAGCCGGTGGCATGCAGTGCGGTAACGGCCACCGATCGTAAGAAATGCTGAAGGGTGACCAGAGTGTCCATGGAGGTGGGGCCGTCGTTCGCCGCGCCGTTTCGCTGTGACAATGGCTGCCTCCGATCGATGGGGAGACGTTCCTTCTAGTGCTCAGACTATTGGGACCGAGTCGAGAAGTAGCAGGGTAGTCGATAATCCGACCTCACACCGCGTGCGGATACACGGTCAGCATGTGTGCGCCGAACCAGGAGCTGCCCGCGACGATCACGATCAGCGTGGCGGCTACCGCGGGCGGGCGCCAGCGTGCGATCGAATATGCGACCGGAATCAGCAGCACGAAGGCGGGCAGCAACAACCTCGCCCGACTCATCATCAGCCCCGACGACAACACGATCGACGCGACGACCAGGGTCCCGTAGACGAGGATCGGCCACGGCAGCCTGCTCCACACCGCGACGACGATGAGTCCGAGTGTTGCGATGATGATCCACGACGTCGCCACCGGAGCTATCTCGGCCGAGTTGAGCAACGAGTCGTTGATGAACACGCGAGTGGCTGCGCCCCAATCGAATTGGGTTCCCCAGCCCTCGGTCTGAATGCGAAACCAACCGGTGGGCGAGCCCGTCTTGGCCCACACGAAACCCAGGTATCCCAGAAAGCCCAACGGGCTCAACGCAATTGCCGCCCACGCGCGCGGGCCGTCGCGCCGCGCCAGCAGTGCGGCCAACATCACCACCCCGATGACGACTATCGCGGTCGGACGTGTCAGCCCGACCAGTCCCGCGCAGATCCCGGCGAGCAACCATCGATGCTCGACGACGCCGATCAGTGCCCACACGGCGAGCGCGCAGAACAGCGCCTCGGTATACGCCATCGACAACACGATGCCCATGGGCGCGGCAGCGAACAACACGACGAGGATCAGGCCCACCGACGTCGGGTCAGGTGCGTCGGAGTCCGAGCGCGACGACATCCGACGCGCGCAATACGCACCCAGCCGCGCCGCGCCGACTGCGGCCAGGCACCCCAGAATCACGTTGATGAAGATCGCGGCGCCATAGGCGGTGACGAACGGCAACTTGTCGACGATCCGGACCAGATACGGATAGCCGGGAAAGAATGCGTATGCGGTCTCGGCGAGATGAAGCCCCCGTGCGTCGGTCTGAGAGTAGGGAACACCCGCATAACCGTGTTCGGCGATCGCGAGCATCCACTTGCCGTCCCACGCCGCCAGCGTCGACCCGAGATTCAGTCCTCGCAACTGCGCAAACCGGGCCAACACCCCGAGGCCGATGATGCGGACGGCCAGGAAGACGACGGATGGAAGCAGCCAATCGGCGTGCCGCACGAGAAACGGCGTCGTCTCAGTTCGGGTGGCGTCGGCTTCTACGATTCCGGGCACACCCGCGATGGTATGCGCTCGGCGTCGATCGAGCGGGAAGGCGTCTACGCCCGGTCGCGGTAGACGTCGGGTATGCCGTCGTGGTCGTCGTCGACCTCTTCGACGTCGGCGAGCCGCGAATACGAGCGATTGCGCAGGCGCAACACCACCGCGGCGATGAGCGCCGCGGTCACCGAGCCGAGCAGCACCCCGACCTTGGCGTGTTCGACGCGCGCGGCGTCGTCGAACGCCAATTCACTGATCAGCAGGGACACCGTGAATCCGATGCCCGCGAGGATCGCCACGCCCCCGACGTCGGGCCAGCGCAATCCGTCGTCGAGTGATGCTCGCGTGAACTTCGCCAGAGCGAAGGTCGTACCGAAGACGCCGACGGCCTTGCCCACGACCAGTCCGACCATCACGCCGAGAGTCACATGGTCGTGCAGGGCGCGTTGCAGCCCGGCGAGTCCACCGACCGTGACTCCGGCCGCGCAGAACGCGAACAACGGAACGGCGACGCCCGCCGACAATGGCCGCAGGCGATGCTCGAAATGCTCGGCCAGGCCCGGCCCGGCGTCGGGGCCGCCCGCGGCGTCGCTGCGGATCACCGGAACCGTGAACCCCAACAGCACGCCCGCGACCGTCGCATGAATCCCGGACGCGTGCACCAGCGCCCAGGTCACGACGGCGAGCGGCACGAGCAGCCACCATGACCGAATCCGACGTTGGACCGCAATCGCGAACAGCGACAACGGAATCAGTGCGAGTCCCAAGGCGGCGAAGTTCAACTGCGACGAATAGAAGACGGCGATGACGATGATCGCGAGCAGATCGTCGACGACGGCGAGGGTCAGCAGAAACGTCCGCAACGCCGACGGCAGGTGCGTTCCGACGACGGCGAGCACCGCGACGGCGAAGGCGATGTCGGTGGCGGTGGGCACGGCCCAGCCGCTCAGCGCGGCGTCGTCGGAGCCGACGTTGAAGCCGACGAAGATCAACGCGGGCACCACCATCCCGCCGACCGCGGCAGCGATCGGGAGTGCGGCTCGCGCCGGCTCGCGCAGGTCGCCCGCGACGAATTCCCGTTTGAGTTCCAGTCCGACGACGAAGAAGAACAGTGCGAGCAGTCCGTCGGCCGCCCACGCGCCGATCGACAGATCCAGGTGCAGTTCATCCGGCCCGATCGACGCGGCCATCAGGCGGTGGTAGGCGTTCGACGCCGGGCTGTTGGCGAGGATCAGCGCGACGATCGCGGCGAGCAGCACGAGGATTCCGCCGATGGTCTCCTTGCGGAGGATGTCGGCGACGCGGCTGGTCTCCGACCACGAACCTCTAGTGAACAGTCGGCGACTCGACTCTGACACGGATACCTCTCGGTTGACGACATGACTCTGCACTCGCCGACCAGACTTCCCGGCACACCGGGGATCACGATAGCCGCTCTCACCCGAACAAGCCGCATCTCGTGGCTGACCCGCGCCGGCAGGTGGTTACCCGAGCGCGACTGCGTCGATGTCCGGTCACGCCGGCGCCAAGAAGGGTGGTACACCCGGAGCGGGGTTCGCGCCTTGGCCGGCTCGGCCGGCGGATGACGGGAAACCCGCCGTCGGGTCAAAGCGGCCAGTCGATCGCGATACGCCGCATTTCAGGACAGGTCGGGCGCCCCGGTAAGGTTGCAGAGCGAATGTGTAAAGCGCAACGGAAAGGTTCAACGGCGTGGCACTAGTCGTGCAGAAATATGGCGGATCCTCGGTCGCGACGGCCGAACGGATTCGTCGAGTCGCCGAGCGCATCGTCGAGACCCGAAAGCAGGGAAACGACGTCGTCGTCGTTGTCTCAGCAATGGGTGACACCACAGACGAGCTGCTGGACCTGGCCCAGCAGGTCAACCCGTCGCCGCCGCCGCGCGAGATGGACATGCTCCTCACCTCGGGAGAACGCATCTCCAACGCGCTCGTGGCGATGGCGATCAGCTCGCTGGGCGCCGAGGCACAGTCGTTCACCGGCTCGCAAGCCGGCGTGATCACAACCAGCAGCCACGGCTCGGCCAAGATCATCGACGTCACTCCCGGCCGTGTCCGCGACGCCCTCGACGAGGGCAAGGTGGTGCTGGTCGCCGGTTTCCAGGGCGTCTCGCAGGACACCAAGGACATCACCACACTCGGCCGCGGCGGTTCGGATACCACCGCCGTCGCGTTGGCCGCGGCGTTGCACGCCGACGTCTGCGAGATCTACACCGACGTCGACGGCATCTACACCGCCGACCCGCGCATCGTTCCCGACGCCCGCCATCTGTCCAACGTCTCCTTCGAGGAGATGCTGGAGATGGCTGCGTGCGGCGCGAAGGTGCTGATGCTGCGCTGCGTGGAATATGCGCGCCGCTACAACGTTCCCGTACATGTGCGCTCGTCGTACTCGAACAAGCCCGGCACCATGGTGACCGGTTCAATGGAGGACATCCCCGTGGAAGATGCAATTCTCACCGGCGTCGCACACGATCGCAGCGAAGCCAAGATCACCGTGGTCGGCCTCGACGACACTCCGGGCAACGCCGCCAAGGTGTTCCGGGCCATCGCCGACGCCGACATCAACATCGACATGGTGCTGCAGAACATCTCCAAGGTCGACACCGGCAAGACCGACATCACCTTCACTCTTCCGCGCGAGCTCGGACCGCTCGGCGTGCAGAAGCTGACCGCCCTCAAAGACGTCATCGGCTTCTCCGAACTGCTGTACGACGATCAGATCGGCAAGGTCTCACTCGTCGGCGCAGGCATGAAGAGCCATCCCGGCGTCACCGCGACGTTCTGTGAGGCACTCGCCGAAGCGGGCATCAACATCGAGCTGATCTCGACGTCGGAGATCCGCATCTCGGTGCTCTGCCGCGACACCGAACTCGACGACGCCGTGCGCGTGCTGCACAAGGCGTTCGACCTGGGCGGCGACGAAGAGGCCGTGGTGTACGCGGGAACGGGCCGATGATCATGCGAGCCCTTCGACCGGGCTCAAGAACTACGAAGCGACGGGAGATGTGACTGTGGGTATCCGTATTGGTGTTGTCGGCGCGACCGGACAGGTGGGCGCCGTCATGCGAACCCTGTTGGCGCAGCGCAATTTTCCCGCCGATGAGGTGCGATTCTTCGCGTCGTCGCGTTCCGCGGGGCGCACGCTGCCGTGGGGTGACGGGGAGATCGTCGTCGAAGATGCGGCGACCGCCGACCCGACCGGACTCGACATCGCGCTGTTCTCCGCCGGTGCGACGATGTCGCGCGAGCAGGCACCGCGATTCGCCGCCGCGGGTGTGACCGTTATCGACAACTCGTCGGCCTGGCGCAAAGACGACGACGTGCCGCTGATCGTGTCTGAAGTGAACGGCGAACTGGCGCAGAATCCGCCCAAGGGCATCATCGCGAACCCCAACTGCACCACGATGGCAGCGATGCCGGTGCTCAAGCCCCTGCACGACGCCGCGGGCCTGCAGCGACTGATCGTGTCGTCGTACCAGGCGGTGTCCGGTAGCGGTCTGGCCGGCGTGGCGGAGCTGGCGTCGCAGGTACGCGCCGGCATCGACGACGCCGAGAAGCTGGTGCACGACGGTTCCGCCGTCGCGTTCCCCGATCCGGTGAAATACGTTGCGCCCATTGCCTTCAACGTGCTTCCGTTGGCTGGCGCGCTGGTCGACGACGGCAGCGGCGAGACCGACGAGGACCAGAAGCTGCGCAACGAGTCGCGCAAGATCCTGGGCCTGCCCGATCTGCTGGTGAGCGGTACCTGCGTGCGGGTGCCGGTATTCACCGGGCACTCGCTGTCGATCAACGCCGAATTCGCCGAGCCGCTGTCGGTGGCGCAGGCGCAGGAGATCCTGGCGTCGGCGTCGGGCGTCGAATTGACCGATGTGCCAACGCCATTGGCTGCCGCGGGCAAGGACAACTCGCTCGTCGGGCGTATCCGGCAGGATCCGGGTGTGCCGGACGGTCGGGGACTGGCGTTGTTCGTCTCCGGTGACAACCTTCGAAAAGGCGCTGCACTCAACACGATTCAAATCGCGGAGCTGCTGGTTTAGGTCCGGGGCGAGCTGCACCGGTTTGGGGGTTTCGACGCGGTCGTCACTTCGACTCGGCTATCGCCTCGCTCAGCACGGCGCGCTAGCTGGCGCTCCTCACGGCTCAACCAGCGGAGGGAGCCTGCCGACGGTGAATGCCGGCTCAACCGGCGGATTTGGGTCCTCCATGTCGAGCCGCCCCTCCGCTGGTTGAGCGTGGATTCACCGATGGAGAACTCATCTCGCTGGTTGAGCCGGACGAGCGCCGTGCTGAGCGAGGCGCTAGCCGAGTCGAAGTAGCGCTAGCCGAGTCCGTGTCGAAACCTCTCAGCCACAACGACTTTCGACGGTCCGCGCCGATATCGGCGACTCTCACCCGGCAAGTGTCGCGTGTGCACCTGTCGGATGCACACGCCTCGATGTTCGATTCCCTCACAGTTCGACACGTGCTCTTCCATCAAATGCATTGTGGTACAGGGGTTTCGACACGCTCGTCGCTAGCGCTCCTCGCGGCTCAACCAGCGGAGAGGGCCCACCATCGGCGGATCAAGGTTGAGCGAGGCGAAGCCGAGTCGAAACCGGGCGCGGCGCGGACGCACAGACGATGCCGAGTTTGCGGCAGCGGAGGCCCGTCCGAGGTCGCATCTGCGTCGTTTTGAATGACATTCATCGTAGTCAAGAGTCCATCTCACACCGGCTACCATCTTCGTTGTGAGTATTCTGGACGCCGTGGTCGGCGTGAGCGAAAAACAGCTCGCCGAGTGTGACGAGTTCTTCCATCTCCCTGAGGTGAATCGCATTGCGACCGCGGCGCGGCGTCGGGAAGCGCTGGCCGAGTTCGCGGCGTCGGGCACCTACGACCTCACCGCCGACGAGCTGCTCATCGGCGCGAAGTTGGCGTGGCGCAACCACGCGCGATGCGTCGGGCGCAAGCATTGGCGGACGCTGAAACTGCTCGATCTGCGCGACGCCAGGACGCCCGAGGCGATCGCCGAGGGATGCTGGGAACACCTTCGGTTGGCGTCCAACGGGGGTGCGCTGCAGTCGGTGATCAGCGTCGGACCGCTGCCGCTGGGCGACGGTCGCGAGTACCGGATACTCTCACCGCAGCTGATTCGCTACGCCGGCTACCGCAACGACAACGGGTCGATCACCGGGGACCCGGCGCACGTCGAGATCACCGAGATGGTGACCCGGCTCGGATGGCGCGGCGAAGGCACTCGCTTCGACGTTCTGCCTGTCCTCATTTCGACGCCGGACGTGCCGTTGAGTTGGTTCGACGTCCCGCGCGATGCGGTGCTGGAGGTGCCGATCAGTCATCCCGAGTACGACTGGTTCGCCGAGCTCGACCTGAAATGGCATGCGGTTCCAGCAGTTTCGAACATGGACTTCTCGGTCGGCGGTCTGACGTTTCCGCTCGCGCCGTTCTCCGGCTGGTATGTCTCGACCGAGGTGGGTGCGCGTAACTTCAGCGACGCCGATCGGTACGACATGCTTCCGACGATTGCGCACAAGCTGCACCTCGATACCCGCAGCGAACGCAATCTGTGGCGCGACCGCGCCTTGGTGGAGCTGAATATCGCTGTGCTGCACAGTTATCGGGCGGCGGGAGTGATCATGGTGGATCATCACACCGTCGCCAAACAGTTCATCGACCACGTCGAGCGCGAAGCGAAGCACGGTCGGGAATGCCCGACGGACTGGTCGTGGATCAACCCGCCGATGTCGTCGGGTCTCACCCCGACGTTCCATCGCTACTACGATCCGCCGGATCTGGACATCAGGCCCAATTTCATCGGCCGCGTGGGGAATGGATGCCCCGTCCAGGGGTAGGGAAGCGTCGCCGCTGATTGGGTGGGTGGATGCGGTCTGCCGGTGCCGCCGTCGTCGCCGTGTCGACGGAGCGGCTGGCGATGGGTTGCCTCGTACGTAGCACCGGTACCCAGCGGATCGTTCGGTCCCGACGGTGCAGCGGGGCGACTCGCGCCGAGACCGCGTCGGGGGTGCGTTTACCGCTGCGGACTGCGTTCACGCGGCGGTCGTCGAACTCCCGCGGCGGTAGCCGGTTCCCGCGGACGTAACCAGCGCAGCGTGGCAGGGTTACCGCCGCGGGCATCTGGTTACCGCAGTATGTCGTTACCGACGTAGCTCTCCGCGCGCGCTGATGGCTTGACCTCACCAAACTCATTCGAACAGCTCATGATTTCGTCGACACCGGCGCGGGAAATATGTGTTACCGATGGGTAGCTAATTGCCTGAAAGTGAGGTAGGTTACCAGCTCGTGAGACAAAATCGGGGAAATATCTCTAACCGTTCAACTTCTGTGATCGGACGGCTCGCCGCCGTCGTGACCAGCGTCGCTGCCGCGGTCGGGGTGGCCGCAGCGGTGGCGCCCACGGCGTCGGCCGCCGACTTCTATCTGCCGCCGACGAAGTTCGCCGACACGCCGGGGTCGATCATCCGCAGCCAGCCGTCGCCGCTGCTTCTGCAGATTCCGGGCATCCCGAACCAGTGGCCGGGCACCGGCACTCGCATCATGTACACCTCGACCTACCAGGACGGCAAGCCCGCGGCGGTCACCGGCACCGTCGTCGAGCCGACGGCCGCGTGGCGCGGCAGGGGGCCGCGCCCGACGGTCGTCCTCGGGCCGGGGACCGTCGGCCAGGGCGATCAGTGTGCCGGGTCGAAGATGATCTCCTTCCCGATGTCCATCGATCCGTCGAAGCCAAGTCTCGCCGTCAACTACTCGGGCCTGGAGATGAACCTCTTGCTGCTCAACGGAGTTCGCGTCGTGATGACCGACTACATCGGCATGGGCACCCCCGGCATTCACACCTACGTCAACCGCGCGGAGGAAGGCCATGCCATGCTCGACGCCGCGCGGGCCGCACTCCGAATTGCCAAGGCGCCCAAGAACTCTCCGATCGGATTGGCCGGCTATTCGCAGGGTGGCGGCGCGGCGGCGTCGGCCGCCGAACTGGCGTCGACCTATGCGCCCGACCTCAACGTGAAAGCCACTTACGCCGGCGCGCCGCCGGCCGATCTCGCCAAAGTGATCGACCGCATCGACGGTACGTTCATCGTCGGCGGTATCGGCTATGCGATCAACGGGCTGGCCGCGCGCTACCCGAAACTGGGGCCCATCCTGGCCAAGGAGACCAATGCGCAGGGCAAGGCGACACTGAAAGCCGTTGCGACACAGTGCATCGGTGACACCGGGCTGAGCTTCGGATTCCAGCGCACCAATCAGTGGACGAGGACCGGTGAGTCGTTGTCGTCGGTGATCAAGCGCTACCCGGAGGTGGCGAAGATGGTCGACGACCAGCGCATCGGCAAGCTCAAGCCCAACGCGCCCGTGCTCCTCGAAGGCGGATTCAACGACGACGTGATCCCGTATGGACAGGTCGCGCAGCTCTACCGGGACTGGAAGGCTCAGGGCGCCGATGTGACCATGGTCAGCAACGGAATCCCGCCGATCTTCCCGGGACTCGTGGTCAATCACGCGCTGCCGATGTTGACGACGCTGCTGCCCGGGATGAACTTCCTGATGTCGAATTTCGAGTAGCCCGGACTTCGACGTTCGTACCACGGTAGTCCGCTGATACCACGGTGGTCGCAGTCGTACAGGCGACTACCGTGGTACGAAGGCGAAGCCGCGGCGTTGATGGGAGATGTCGTGGGCTGTATCTCGGCATGACATCCGTTGCCGAATTGTCATAGGCTGGGACAATGACAGCTCCGGCATTTTATGACGAGCTCCGGGCCCTGCGCCTCGAACGAGCGCTGGATGCGTCCGTCGAGATCATCACCGAGGAGGGCTGGGGCCGGCTGACCATGACCAAGGTCGCCCAGCGCTCCGGGATACCACGCCAGAGCCTCTACAAGGACGTCGGCACCAGGTCCGAGCTCGGTGAAGCCGTGGTGACCCGCGAGGCGGACCGGTTCCTGACCGGCATGCGCGATGCCATCGCGGCTCACCCCGGGGCAGTCGCCGACGCCGTCGGCGCTGCTGCACGTTTCGCCCTGGTGTATGGGGAGTCCAACGTCCTGTTGAAAGCTGTCTTGCAGGGCCACGACGTCGAGCTTCTGGAGCTGCTCACGGTGCGCCCGGAAGCTGTGCTGGCACAGGCCACCCGGGCCTTGTCCGAGGCGCTGGGTGATCCGCCGGAGTCCCTGGTGGACACCATGATCCGGCTGGTTCTCAGTCACCTGTTGCAGCCGACGGTGAGCATCGACGAGGCCGTCGCCCGGATTGTGCGTGCCGTCTCGCCCTAGATGATTGATCCGCGGTGGGGTGTAGTGACGTCGGTGGCGGAGGCGTCGTGGTCCGGGAGAGCCGGCGTGGGAAAATCGTCAAAATAGCAGGTCGCCGAGGGCAGAAT
>NZ_JABBNB010000005.1 GCF_012933505.1 Gordonia asplenii | reverse complement strand
TCGCACTCCAACCCGTGGAGCACTACACACTCGCCACCGGCGAAGCGATCGCGCCCCACACGGAGACTCAACCACCCTACCAGACACGCTCACACCCTCCAAATCACTGTGGACCGGAGTTCATGGCTCGCTGCGGTGCGTTGAATAAGTTACGCAACGATGACGCGTACACCAAATCCGCACGTCACCGTGTTCATTAGCGAATGAATACGCAGGTCAGCCTGATACGCATGTGCCACTTTCGCTCACCGAGACGACAAACGAACTCAAGTGATGTGGGACACATTCAGATTGCAGCCTCAGAACCCGCTATCGAGCAAACGCTTCGGCGACCATCTCGGCGGTCAGCCCGTAGTCGCTGAGCTCATAACGGTGCTGCGGTTTACGGTCACCGCTGCGGCTCTCCCGGTCGAGTCGCTCCATCTCGGCGCGGGCGGCCGGCGACACCGTCGATCCCACTGCCTCGTAGACCCGCTCGACCGTGCCGAACGGATCATTGCGCAGGTCGGCGAAGTCGACGTCGACGAACTGCGCGGGATCGTATCGAGAGCGCGCCTCGTCGTACGTCTTCAAACCACGCGACCACAACTCGAGCTGCGCCCGGCCGACGACGTCCCCGGTGAACTTCGTCGACCACCCCGGCGTCGCCTGTTCGGCGAGACTGCACATCGAAGCGATGATCGTCTCCGGGGCACGGTGTGTTTGCACCACAACGGCGTCGGGATAGGTCGCCATCAGCGCGTCGAGCGCGAACAGGTGGCTCGGGTTCTTGAGCACCCATCGTTTGTCTGGCTCATTCAAGCCGATGAGCTGCAAGTTTCGGCGATGTCGGGCGTATGCGGGCGTCCAGTCCTGCTCGGCCAGCCACTGCGAGTAGGTCGGCAGGTAGGCCAGCGACTCATACGAGATCGACATGACGTTCTGCCGCAGCAACTGCCAGCATTCTTCGACTTCGGCGGCATCCATGTAGTGCACCCCCATGAACTCGGGGTTCTCGACGTGGTGTTTCTCGAAGCCGGCATTGATCTGCTGGTAGACGGGGTTATCCACCCAGGTGTCGCGCGGTGGCCGCGGCTGAGGAAACTCCGCCAGCCACATCTGGAGCCCCTGGTGCATCGGGTCCGCGGTCAGCAGTCTGTGCAGGGCCGTCGTTCCGGTGCGCGGAAGGCCGGTCACGAAGATCGGCCTGGCGACTTCGACGTCGACGTAGAAGGGATTGGCCTTCCACGACGCCTCGCTCAGCAACCGCGCGACGAGCGCGCCCTTGAGGAAGTAGCGAAACATCTTGGACCCCACCGGGGTGAGTTCCGCATCGTCGCGGTACGCGTCGAGCAGAATCCCCAGTGGTTCGCGATAGTCGTCGTCGCCGAAGTCTGTCAATCCCGTTGTGCGCGTGGCAGCTTCATGGAGTTCGTCGACTGTACCGACCGAGGTCCGGACACTGAGGTCAGTCATGGTATTCACCGCAGTTCACGTCGAGGGTATGGCCGGTGATCGCACTCGCCATCGACGACGCCAGGAACACCACGGCGTCGGCGATTTCGTCTGGCTCGGGCAGGCGGTTGAGGTCGGACTTACTCGCGGTCTGCTCGTAGACCTGTTCGGGCGTGATCCCGTATTTCTTGGCCACTTCCGCGAAGTACCACTTGAGCTGGTCGTCCCAGATATACCCGGGGGCGACGCTGTTGACGCGAATCCCTTTGTCACCCAACTCAGTTGCCAACGACTGCGACATGGCCAACAGTGCCGACTTGGTGAGCTTGTAGCTGCCGTAGCGCGGTTCGGAATGCCGGATGACCATCGAGTTGATGTTGACGATGGCGCCCCTGCGCTCCGACAGCGCGTCGGTGAACGCCTTGATCACCCGCAGCGTGCCGAGCACCGTCAGATCGATGCTTGTGGCGATCTGATCGAAATCGGTGCGCGCCAACGGTCTCATCGACGGCAGCGCGAACGCGTTGTTGACCACCACGTCGACCTGACCGAATTCCTCGATCGTCCGCGCGACGAGATCGTCGACCGCGGCGTCGTCGGTGATGTCGGTGGGTACCACCAACGTCTTTTCCCCGATCGCCTGTACCTCGGCGGCGATGTCGACCAGACGTGACTCGGTGCGCGCCGCGAGAACCACGGTCGCACCCGCCGCGGCCGAGCGCAGACAGATCGAGCGTCCCAGGCCAGGGCCGACGCCCGAGACCACGACCACCTTGTCGGACAGGATTCCCACGCAAGTTCCTTTCAGTATGGCCTACGGCGACGCTTGGCTCAGCCGAGCATGCGCCAGGCAAATGCCCGCTGCCGCACAGTGATTCGGTCCCGCCACCCAGCCTCGTCGATGACATTGTCGGCGTAGTACGGCAAGTGGGCGGCGACGTCGCCGACGTCGATCACCTGCGCGGTGGGGCCGAGTTCGGGTCCGATCGCGTCGTCGGTGCGCTGCCAGCGGAATTGGAGGATCCCCCGGCGTCGGCCCGTCGTCTCGATCCAGTTGGTCACGCCGGGATTGTCCTTGGACACGACCAGCCGGATCATGCCGTCCGGATCCACTTGCGCCTGAGCCGAATTGAGGCTGGTCTGGTGGTTGACGTAGTCGAGGGAGATGTACCACATGCTGCCCAATTGGAAACCCTGATAGGGCGCAGTCGACTTGGGCACGGTGATGATCATCGCCTCGCCATCGGCGAGTTGGTAGTGGCCCACCGACGAGTATTGAGTGGCCAGGCCACCGGGCGTGCGACGGGGCGCGGTAAAGGAGTTGACCGGCTCGTCGAGGTAGAACCATTTCGGAAAGTTGAACCAGGTGTGCACCCGCGCGGTCAGCATCTTCGCCGCAATCGCATACCGTTTGGCCATCCGCGCGACGTCCGGCTCAACGGGAGCGGTGCCGACGGTGTCGACGCGTTCGATGGTGACCGAGCCCTTGATCTCACTGTGCCAGTCGCCGTAGACCTCGCGTACCGCGAGCATCGACGCGCCGTCGCCGAGTGCGAAGTAGTTCGGCGGCGGGTCATCGAGTGCCGGACCGAACGTCAGTTCATACGTCCCGTCGTCGGCGATGTCGAGGCGACGGTCGTCGAACGCGTCGTCGCCGCCCGGCACCGCGCTGGGAGTGTAATCACCGCGCAGCACCTGAAAGCTCAGATCGACTGTGCTGCCGCGTATTCCGCGCACCACATAGGTGGCGTCGGGCTCGACGGTGGCGTGGTAGTAAAGCGTGTCGGGATTATCGAGGCCCATTTTGGCGTACGGACCGGTCGACGTGACGAAGTACGGATGGGATTTGCTGTGTGCACGCGAGAGTTGCAGGATCGCCGACACGGACCCCGCGAGATAGTCGTATCCCTCGGCCAGGTCGGCGTCGGTATCGATGAATTCCGCTGAGGCGATGAGCTTTTCGGCTTCGGCGACGGCCGCGGTGAACGGTGCGGTCAGCAAGGGCCGCGGCCCGTCGGCCGCAGCGGATTCGGCGTCGGTCACAGCCACGTGTCGCCTCCGGTATAGGTGAGGAAGTTTTCCAGCTCGGCCTGCGCCGGAGTGACCCGGGGATGCTCGGTGGACAGATACCCGCCGCGGTAGAAGAGCAGCGGTTTGTCTTGCAGCACTTCGCCGAGAGTCAGCGCGCGGCCCACGACGATGTAGTGGTCTCCGGCGTCGACGACGTTGTCGACATCGCATTCCACCCAGGTGAGACTATGCCGGATGACGGGCAGACCCGCCGGCGACGGATCCCACACAATGGAACGAAACTTGTCGTCACCCGGCGCACCGAACGTCGCCGAGACGTCTTGCTGGCGGTGCGAGAGCACATTGACGACGAACTTTCCGTTCGCTTCGATCACCGGCCAACTGCGCGAGGTCTTCATCGGGCAGAACAGCACCAGCGGCGGATCCAAGGAGAGGGCCGCAAAGGATTGGCAGGCGAACCCGGCCGGGTTCGCGTCGGCGTCGATGGTGGTGATCACGGTGATCCCGCTGCAGAATTGGCCCATGGCGGTGCGGAACTGTCGTGAGTCGAAATCGGTTGTGCCGTATGGCCCTCCCGCGACGCCGGAGGGCCGCGGCTGGCCCGCGGTACTCATCGGCCCGTGAATCCGATGGAGAAGTCGTGGCCCCACAGGCTGACCGCGGTCGATTCGCGGGCAATCCAGTCGTTGTCGTCGACTGTGCGTCCCTCACAACCGAATTCGACGTCGAATCCCCCGGGGGTCTTCATGTAGAACGACAACATCAGGTCGTTGACATGGCGTCCCAGCGTCGCCGACATCGGCACCTTCTTGCGCAACGCACGGTCATGCGCCAGCCCGACGTCGTCGGAGTTCTCCACCTCCACCATGAGGTGCACGATTCCGGTGCTGTTGGGGATCGGTAGGAATGCCAGCGAGTGGTGGCGCGGGTTGCACCCGAGGAAGCGCAGCCACGGTGGCTCGTCCCCTTCTTCGCGACCCACCAGCTGCGGCGGTAGCTTCATCGAGTCGCGCAGCCGGAATCCGAGGACGTCGCGGTAGAATTCGAGGGTCGCCTGGTCGTCGCTGGTGGTGAGTACGACGTGGCCGAGACCCTGCTCGCCGGTGACGAACCTGTGCCCGTACGGGCTGACGATGCGCCGATGTTGAAGTGCCGCACCGTGAAACGCTTCCAAGACATTGCCGGTGGGGTCGGCGAACACGACCAGTTCGTCGACGCACCGGTCGGCCCGCTCCTGCGCCGTACCCTCGCGATACTCGACGCCCGCCGCGGCAAGGCGATCCCGAACCTCTTGCAGCCCAGCGGCATTCGCGGTCTCCCAGCCCGAGCAGGCGAGATGATCGCGATCCGACGGCACAATCACCAACCGTGCCGGGAAGTCGTCCATCCGAAGGTACAGTGCGCCTTCGGTTTTGCCCGTTCCCTCGATCATGCCGAGCACCTTGAGACCATAGTCCCGCCAGGCGGCCACGTCGGTGGCGTCGATCCGCATGTAGCCGAGGGACCGGATGGGTCCGAATTCTGAAGTCATCGAAGCTGTTTCCTCATCGGGGCTGAAAGAAATTCCGTCGCTGCACGTCTCGTGTCCGGTCGCGGCGGGATCGTGGTGTCCGGCCGATCGCGGAGCCGGTCAGACCATCGTGTCACCGATCGGAATTCCGAACTCGCCGTTGCCATATGCCACATACGCGCGCTCGGCGTCGTTGGCGGCATGGACGCGCCCGGCGTGTGCGTCGCGCCAGAATCGCTGGATGGGTGTGCCGTTCTCCAGTGCGTGCGCGCCGGAGTTCTCGAAGAGCCGGTCGATCGCCGAGATCGAGCGGCCGGTGGCGCGCACCTGATCGCGACGCGCCGCGAGCCGCAGTTCCATCGGCACTTCTTCGCCCGCGACGATGAGGTCGTATTCGTCTTGCAGGTTGCCCGAGAGCTGCCGCCATGCGGCATCGATGTCGCTGGCCGCCTCAGCGATACGCACCTTGGCGAACGGATCGTCCTTCGCCTTCTCACCCGCGTAGGCGGCACGGACGCGCTTGCCTTGGTGCTCCACGTGCGCTTTGTACGCGCCGTACGCCATGCCCACGATCGGCGCCGAGATGGTGCTGGGATGAATTGTGCCCCAAGGCATTTTGTACACCGGCGCGGTGTTCTGCGCGAGGCCTGGCGCCGCGCCGGCGCTCATCGTGCGAAACGACAGCATCCGATGGCTCGGCACGAAGGCGTCCTTGACCTCGATGGTGTTGGAGCTGGTGCCGCGCAGACCGACGACGTTCCACACGTCCTTGATGTTGTAGTCCGAGCGCGGGATGAGGAAGCTGACGAAGTCGACCGGCTTGCCGTCTTTGAAGACCGGACCGCCGACGACCACCCAGTCGGCGAGGTTGCTGCCCGACGACCACGCCCAGGAACCGTTGACCTTGTAGCCGCCGTCGACCACTTCGCCCATGCCCATCGGCGCGTACGACGAGGAGATGCGCACCGACGGGTCGTCGCCCCATACGTCTTCCTGCGCTTGCTGATCGAACAGGGCGAGGTGCCAGTTGTGGATGCCGACGATGCCCGACACCCAACCGGTGGATCCGCACGCGGTGCCGATGCGTCGCACGGCCTCATAGAAGGTGACCGGGTCGACCTGGTAGCCGCCCCACTGTTCGGGCTGCATGAGCTTGAAGAAGCCTGCGTCGTCGAGTGCCGCCGCGGTCTCGTCGGATACTTTGCGGTTGTCCTCGGTCTCTTGCGTGCGCTGTTCGATCTCCGGCAGCAGCGCGTTGATCTTCTCCAGAACAGCCTGACCCTGCTCCGAGGCACTCACGAATTCGGACATCCGTTTGGCTCCTTGTCCTAGCCTTGTACGGCGCGTGGGTGCGCCACATCTTCTCGCGCCAGCGAACTGGCATGAGGCCAGATTAGAACACGTTCTCATTTCTGTCGAGCAGTCGGTCAAATCGCTGGTTATCGGCCTGACGCAGCGCAATCTCGGGAATCTCGAACACGTTGGCTACCCAATTTCTGTAACGTGTTCTAGTATTGAGCCAGCGAACTCGATCAGTTCCGTTCACACCAGGGAGACTTTCGATGACAGCCAGCAACGCATCCGACATCCGCGAGATCGACACCGGCACTCCGCCGACCCGATTCGCTCGCGGATGGCACTGCCTGGGTCTCGTCGGCGACTTCAACGACGGCAAACCGCACTCGATCGAGGCCTTCGGCACCAAACTGGTCGCGTGGACCGACACCGCCGGCGAGTTCCACGTACTCGACGCCTACTGCCGGCACATGGGCGGCGATCTCAGCCAAGGTGTCCTGCGCGGCGACAACGTCGCGTGCCCGTTCCACGGTTGGCAGTGGAAGGGCAACGGCCGCTGCGGTTCGGTGCCCTACGCCAAGCGACAGCCTAAGCTCGCCAAGACCCGCACGTGGCCGACGATGGTTCGCAACGGACAGGTGTTCGTCTACAACGATCCCGAGGGCAATCCGCCTGGAGAAGACGTCATCATTCCCGCACTCGACGAGTTCGGCACCGACGAGTGGACCGGGTGGACCTGGAACCAGATCGTCATCGAAGGATCCAACTGCCGCGAGATCATCGACAACGTGGTCGACATGGCGCATTTCTTCTATGTGCACTACGCACTGCCGGACTACTTCAAGAACGTCTTCGAGGGCGAGACCGCAGCGCAGTACATGAATTCGCACGGCCGTCCCGACGTCGGCATATCGTCGTCGTACGGCGACACCCGGCTCGAGTCGATCGCGGCATATTACGGACCGTCGTACATGCTCAACCCGATGGTCCAGTACTACGGCGGGTACGCCGTCGAGACCATCCTCACCAACTGCCACTACCCGATCGATGCGAATTCGTTCGTCCTGATGTACGGGGTGATGGCCAAGGTTCCCGAAGGCCTGACCACCGAGCAAGCCGCCAAGATGGCAGCGAAGATCACCAAGGGCGTCGAGATCGGTTTCCTGCAGGACGTCGAGATCTGGAAGCGTAAGACCCGCATCGACAATCCGCTGCTCGTCGAAGAGGACGGTCCGGTGTATCAGTTGCGGCGCTGGTACGAGCAGTTCTACGTCGACGTCGACGACGTCACCGAGGAGATGACGGGCCGCTACGAATACGAGATCGACACCGAAAAGGCTCTGGAGAACTGGAATATCGAAGTCCAGGAGAACCTGGCCCGGCAGGCCGAGGAACGGGCCGCGCAGGAAGCGGCCGCCGCGACGGCCGAGGTCTGACAATGACCCCGGCAAGCGGGTGGGCCAAAGCACCCGACTACGCCGCCGACCCGGACCGCCTCGCCGCCCTCACGTCGGCGACGGCCCGCGACCGCCGGCACTACCTGTGCGGTGGCATGCGCGAAATCGAGTGTCGCGCATGCCATTCGACGCTGCTGGTCAAGAAGACCGGCCCGCATCAGACCAGTGTGCAGTGGAACGCCGCCGCACGCGCACAATGCCCCGAGTTCGACCAGGTGCGGCGCGACGGCGGCAACCCCGCGATGCTGCCGACTTGCCCCCGATTGTCGGCGAGCATCGACCATGCGGTGGCCGAGGGGATTCTGCCCCGCGAGTCACCGGCGGCGGATCCCGATGGGTACTGGTGAGCTTCTAGTCAGCGGTTCGCTACCGCCTCGCGCACGTTGCGCACCCGATCGGCCACCACCGGAACAGCGCGCTCCTTGAAGTTCTCCGACGCCGTGTGTGCCCGGTCGGCTACCACCGGCGCGTAGCGACGCGTCGTGTCCGCCGCCGACGCCGCAACCTCCGGTGCCCGCTGCGCGACCTCGTGCGCGACGACGTCGAATCGCTCGCCCGCGGCTTTCGCCAACTCCGATGCTCGTTTCGCTGCCGTCGACGCCGCGTCGGACACCACCGGAGACGCGGTGGCCACCGCATCCTCCCACCGGTGGGCCGCGACCTTGCCGGCCGCCGACAGTCGATCCGCGGCTTGCGCGGCGAAGTCCTCGGCATTCGACGCCCAGTCGTGGGCACGGTCGCTCACCTCCGACGTCGTCGAGTCGGACGGAATGATCGCCGAAACCGCGCCGGACACCTGGTCGGATACCCGTTCGGCCGCCCGCTTGGTGCGCCAGACAACGCCCGGGCGCCCTTCGGTGTCGAATCCTGCGATGAGCAGCCCACCGAGCAGCGCGACATTCTGCAGGAAATGAGTCAGTGCCTCGTCCCGGGCCGCGGGGTCGGTCTCGTTCCAGAACGGGTACTCGACGTATGTGGTCGGTACCAGCGACCCGGCCAATGTGAGGGATGCCACCCTGGGTAGCTTCCCGGTCGCCAGCAGGACGCCGCCCGCCAGTTGCACACCCGCGTTGATGCGGACCCAGGCCTGCGGATCCTGCGGTACCGCGGGAGAATCAGGCAGCACGTCGGTCGCCTTATCCACCAACGGCGCGGCGGCCGCCGCGGTGCTCTCTGAATTGCGAAGTGTGCGATATCCGCCGTAGATGAAGATCGAGCCCAACAACGGTCGTGCAATTCGCCGAATCATGAGTGGTGTCACCTTCCTCGCTCCTCTGCGTCCGGACGACGCAGTGCAGGAGGGGTATACCCAGCCGCGAGCGGGGTTAAACCTTCGCCTCGCCGGTGAGGTACGTCGCGGCACTCACCCCGACCACCGCACACACGCCTGCCACGACGATCGTCCCGATCAGCCCCCAGCCGGGCCGCAGCACCGACGATCCGCCGCCGAGCGCGTCGTTGACCGCGGCGTCGAACAGCTTTGACTCGAGAGACCAGACGGTGAGCATGGCCCAGATCGCCGTCGCGAGGGCGACGATCGCGGCCACAGCAGAGGCCACCCGGTGCAATTCTGTTCGCCACCAAGATAATACGGCGGAGATGGCGATCACGATGCCCAGCACCAGACTCACCAGACCCGGTCGCCCGGTGTGGGCTTGGAGGAAGGCGACGTCGTCGGCGGTGAGTCCCCGTACCGAGACCTTGCCCAGGCCGGTGACAGTCGGCTGCACGCCCTGCGTCCCGACGCCCCACGTCGCGAAGGCGAGGCCGAACAGCACGAGCCCGCCGACGAGAAGGATCGGTGGACACCATTTTCGGAGGTCGGTCGTGCGCACGGACTCCAGGGTGTCACACGCCTACGCCTTCGGTGACCTTCGCGACCGCCCGATCCCATGCCATCCGTGCGCCGGCCGTCAGTACGTCCGGCGACTTGACGATGTCGCCGGTCATCATCGCCGTCGCCGACGCCTTGGTCGCGACGGATGCCTTAGACATGTGGCCCGAATCGAACGGCGGCTGCGGGTCGTACTCGACGAGAAGCTGCACCGCTTTCGCTTTGGCCTCCCCCGCGATCTCACCGGTCAGCCACAACGCCAGATCGAGGCCGGCCGACACCCCCGCGGCCGTCACGACCGTGCCCTCCCGCACGATGCGTTCGTCGGCCACCGCCGTCACCCCGAATGCCCTCAGCGCAGGCAAGGCGATCCAGTGCGACGTCGCGCGTTTGCCGTCGAGCAGCCCGGCTGCCGCCAACACCACCGACCCCGAGCACACCGACGTCGTCCACGACGCTCGCGGCGACACCTCGCGCAGCCACCCCAGCACCGCCTCGTCGCGGGCGGCCGGTGCCGTTCCCGGACCGCCCGGAACCAACACGACGTCGGGTTCCGACGTCTCGTCGAAGGTGTGCGTCGCGCCGATCAACAGCACGCCCGAGTCGGCGCGAACGGGCCCCGTCTCCTTCCACACGAAGCGGACTTCGGCGTCGGGCAATTGGCGCAGAATCTCGTACGGCCCGATGAAGTCGAGCGCGGTGAAATCGGGATAGACGACGATGGCGATCTGCATGTGCTGCTCCTCGGAGATTCAAGCGAAGGTCTTGCGGTACTGGTCGGGTGACACACCAACGCGCCGGACGAAGTTGCGGCGCAACGACTCCGCCGACCCGAATCCGCATCGGGCGGCGATCACCGAGACGGTGTCCTCGGTCTCGGTGAGCTGACGGCGTGCCGCGCCGGTCCGGATGCGCTCGACGTAGACGCCCGGCGATTCGCCCACCTCGCCGGTGAATAGTCGCGTGAAATGGCGCGCACTCATCCCCGCATGCCCGGCCAGGGACGCGACGCTATGCGCTGCACCGGGATTCGACTCGATCAAATGTTGGACATCGCGAATGGGAGCGCGCCTGGCGCGCGGCATCCAGACCGGCGGCGCGAACTGCGTTTGGCCACCGGACCGGCGAAGGGAAAGAACCAGTCCACGTGCCACGGTCTGCGCGACGCGGGTACCGTAATCATCCTCGACCAGGGCCAGGCACAGGTCGATGCCCGCGCTCACCCCCGCCGAGGTCCACACGCGTTCAGAACTGCGCACGAAGATCGGGTCGGGATCGACGTCGACCGCGGGGAACTCATCGGCCATCCGCCCCGCCCACGCCCAATGTGTCGTCGCCGTGCACCCGTCGAGGAGTCCGGCCTGCGCGGCGATGAATGATCCCGTACAGACGGTGACGACGCGTCGCGCCGACGACCGCCGCAGCCAGCAGATCAGTTCCGACGTGCCACGCGCGGCGTCCATGCCGTATCCACCGGGAATGATGACCGTGTCGATCGGTTCAGCGACGTCGGACAGCGACGCCGCGGCGAACTCCAGCCCCCGCCCAGCGGACACGGCGCCGCCGTCGATGCTTGCCAACGTGATCGAGTATCCGCCGGTTGCGGCACGGCCTGTACGCGCGGCGTCGACGTCGAGGCGCAACGTCGCCCCCGACAGCACATCGAACGGCCCGACGACGTCAAGCGCCTGCACGCCCGGATACCCGACGATGACCACGTTCTTCTTCACATCACCCAGTCTCAGGCCCGGATCGCGTGACGTCCAGGACACCTACCCCACAGATCAGGCCATCGTGGGCGACCGACAAGTCGGCCCGCACCGATCCGACGATGCGGTCGCGTAAGCCGCCACCGATAACAGCGATGCGTGCACTCCTGCCGCCTTCCCGGGGCAGACTTACGGTGTCCGCAAATCATCGGTTCGTCCACGATGACTTCTGTCCGCCTGCCCAGTCTGTACTCGTGATCGCCCACTTCGAAAGGACCTCCAATGCCTGACTACATCGCCGCGACCGGCGCGCCCGTCTGGTTCGACCTGATGAGCTCCGACCCCGCGCGTGCCGCAACGTTCTACGGCGACCTGTTCGGTTGGGAGGCAACCGAACCCGCCGCGGAGTTCGGCGGCTACCAAAACTTCTCGGCCAACGGCCGCCTCGTCGCCGGACTGGCGCCGCCGATGGACCCGACCGGCCCCGCCGACGTCTGGTCGGTCTACTTCAAGGCCGACGACGCGGCCGCAGCGGTCGAGACCGCCGCCGCAGCGGGCGCCACCGTCATCGTCCCCGCGATGCCCGTCGGGGATCTCGGTGTGATGGCCGTCCTCGCCGACCCGGCAGGCGCCGCGTACGGATTCTGGCAGCCCGGCACCCACGCCGGTTTCACCGAACGCGGCACCCACGGCACCCCCTACTGGTTCGACGAGATGAGCATGGACTACCCGGCGTCGACGGCGTTCTACCAGCAGACCCTGGGCTGGCGGCTCAACGAGGTCGGCACCGGCGGCGACCCGGATTCCGTTGGCCCCGACCACTATTCGGAGGTCTTCCCAGCCGGGTCGGAGGAGAGCGTCGCCGGCATCATGGCCGCGGCCGGGATGTTCGGCGACGGCCACCCCTCGTTCTGGCAGGTCTACATCACCGTCGACGACGTCGCGGCCACCCTTGCCAAGGTGACCGAACTCGGCGGCGAGGTCTTGATGCCCGGCGAGGAGACGCCGTGGGGCACGCTGGCGTCCTTCAAGGACCCGATGGGTGCCGCGATCTGTCTCGGCAAGCCGCCGGCCGGTATGTAGCGTCATCGCCATGGTCAACGAGCAGATGCGGCAGAACTGGACTCAGGGCGCGGCCGGTTGGGTGGAGAACGAGCAGATCTTCGACTTCACCTACCAGCCGGTCACGTCTGCCGTCGTCGCCGCCGCAGCACTCGCTCCTGGCCAACGGGTCCTCGACATCGGTTGTGGCACAGGAACTCTGCTCCTCGCCGCGATCGACGTCGGGGCCGTCCCGGTCGGCGTCGACATTTCGCCGGTGATGGTCGCCGCCGCATCGGCCCGCGTGCCCGACGCGACCGTCGGCATCGCTGACGCGCAGACCGACGACCTCCTGGCGATCGCCCCGGGCCCGACCTTCGATCGAGTCGTCTCCCGATACGGCGTCATGTTCTTCGACGACCCGACTGCCGCGTTCACGAACATCCGCAGCGCCTGCACGCCCGGCGCCCGGCTCAGTTTCGCGTGCTGGCGTGACGTGAGCGAGAACCCGACGTTCACGTTGGGCACCACCACACTGCTCGACCTGATGACCGATCCGCCGCCGACGCCCGGTCCCCGTGCGCCGGGTCCGATGGCCTTCGCCGAGCCGAGCTACGTCCACGAATTCCTCGGTGCCGCAGGTTGGTCCGACGTCGACGTGGCACCGCTGGACTTCGACTGTTTCTACAGCGAGGACGGCGACGGCGTCGAAGAACGCCTGACGATCGTTCTCGGGCTGGCATCGGGTCGTGTCGCTGCGGCGCAGTTGCGCCCGCGACTCGGCGAGGAGGGTTGGGCGGCCCTGCTCGACGACCTTCGAGCCGAGTTGCGCACCCACGTCGTCGACGGCAAGGCTTGCGCATCCGGGCGCGTGCTGGCTGGTCACCGCTCGGGCATGACGGTCGGCTACGACGCGCCCACTCCCCTGTCGACCGAGCCTCGATCACCGATGGCAGGCCCCTCCGCTGGTTGAGCCTCGATCACCGACGGCAGGCCCCTCCGCTGGTTGAGCGTCGATCACCGACGGCGGGCCCCTCCGTTGGTTGAGCCTGGTTTCACCGGTCCGGGCACTGCATCTGCTGGTTGAGCCGCGAGGAGCGCTAGCGACGAGCGTGTCGAAACCCCTGTACCACAATGCATTTGATGTCAGCGCACTTGTCGAACTGTGATGGTATCGGACATCGAGGCGTGTGCACCCGTAGGGTGCACACGCCTCGATTGCCGGGTGTCATCGCCGATGTTGGCGCGCATCATCGAAAGTCGTTGTGGCTGAGAGGTTTCGACACGGACTCGGCTAGCGCCTCGCTCAGCACGGCGCTCGTCCGGCTCAACCAGCAGAGGGGCGCTTCGGCCGGTAGATCCAGGCTCAACCAAGGCTCAACCAGGCTCAACCAGCGGAGGGGGTGCCATCGGCGGATCCAGGCTCAACCAGCGAAAATGGGTCCACCATCGGTGAATCCATGCCGAGCAGTCGGCTACGTCCCGCTCTGCTCGAACGGAACCCGTTGATATACACAATGATTCAACCAGTTCGCGTATAGCAGCACACCGTGGCTGCGCCAGTTCAGGACGGGAGTTCGGGTCTCGTCGTGGTGGGGGTAGTAGTTCGCGGGCATCGCGGTTCCCAGCCCTGCGTCGCGATCGCGTCGATACTCGCGCGACAACGTGTCGCGGTCGTACTCGGGATGCCCGGTGATGAACACCTGCCGGTTGTCGGGGGTCGCGGCGAGCAGAACGCCTGCCTCGTCGCTCGTCGCGAGGATGTCGACGGCCCCGGTCGCGGCGATGTCGGCAGCGTGGACGTCGGTGTGCCGCGAGTGCGGCGCCCGGAAGCGCTCGTCGAAGCCGCGCAGCAGTGCGGAGTCGGGCCGCAGTACCCGATGGTCGAAGACACCCGAAAGCTTCTGCGGCAGTTCATACTTCGGCACGCCGTAGTGGCGGTAGAGGGCCGCCTGCGCACCCCAGCAGATGTGAATCGTCGAGTAGACGTGCTCCCGGCTCCAGTCCAGGATCTGCGTCATCTCCGGCCAATAGTCGACGGCTTCGAAGTCGAGCAGCTCGATGGGTGCACCGGTGACCACCATGCCGTCGAAGTAACGATCCTCGACGTCGGCGAAGGTGGCGTAGAACGCCTCGAGGTGTTCGGGCGCGGTGTTGCGCGACGCGTGGCTGGCCATGTGCAGCAACGTCACCTCGACCTGCAGCGGGGTGCTGCCGAGGACACGCAGCAGTTGCGTCTCGGTCGCCTCTTTGGTGGGCATCAGATTCAGGATCGCGATGCGCATCGGCCGGATGTCCTGGGATCGCGCCCTCTCGTCGGACATCACGAAGATGCCCTCGTCTTCGAGGATCGCGCGGGCGGGGAGATCCCGCGGAATGTTCACCGGCATGGGTTCGATTCTGCCACTTTGCCAGGTTGTCCCCGCGCAGCGGTCACCCATCGGCGCCGGACTCAGCGATTCCACAGCCGACGCGCGCGACAATCCGTCAGGTGTCCGCCGTCCCCGCTCTGCCGCCACTGACGTTTTCCTCCGCGCTGAGCAGCTGGCGCGCCGACCCGGCGACACTCGTCGCGGTCCTCGTCGTCGCGGCGGCGTATCTGTATCTCCGACGCCGGTCCGACGTCGGGCGGGGTCCGGCAGCGGTGTTCCTCGGCCTCGGCTGCGGCGTGTGGTTGCTGTCTGGAATCAGCTTCGTCGGCGTTTACTCCGACACCCTGTTCTGGGTTCGAGCGCTGCAAGTCGTGATGCTGCTGATGATCGCGCCGTTCGGGTTGGCGCTGGGCAAACCACTGACGGTGCTGGCTGCCCAACCGAGCTGGGGCCAGTACGTCGACGCTGCGCTGCACAGTCGGTTCGGCCGGATCATGACGTCGCCACCGGTGACCTCCGCGATATTGCTCGTCACCCCGTGGCTCATCTATCTCACCGGTTGGTATCCGGCGCTGCTGGGCAACTCCCTGCTCGACGCCGTGACCCGGTTCTGGCTGATCATCGCAGGTTTCGGCTACTTCTATGTCCGGCTGCAGATCGATCCGGTGCCGCGCCGTTTCTCACCGGCATTGTCGTTGTTGATCAGCGCGGGCGAGGCGATCGGCGACGGCGTGCTCGGCATCGTCCTGTGGCAGGGGCCGCTGGTCGCGGCCGCCCACTACGAGGCACTCAACCGGACGTGGGGGCCGAGCATCCGCACCGATCAGACCATCGGTGCGGGTGTGCTCTGGATCCTCGGCGACGTCGTCGGGCTGCCGTTTCTGCTGGTGCTGTTCCGGCATTTTACCGACGACGATCGCCGACGCGCGAAAGACGTTGATGCGCAGTTGGATTCGACGGACGACGCAGACGACACGGAAGCCCCGCCGTCGGCGCTGTGGTGGCAGAACGACGAACAGTTCCAGCAGAGGTTCAAACGGTAGGGGCCGACTCAGATCCCCGCGTCGGCGTCGGCCTTCTTCTTCAGTTCCAGCGCGATGTCGATCAGCTGGTCCTCCTGTCCGCCGACGAGTTTGCGTGATCCCGCTTCGAGCAGGATGTCCGCCGCCGAGACTCCGTACTTCTCCGCGTGCGACTCGGCGTGCTTGAGGAACGAGCTGTAGCAGCCCGCGTAGCCCATCATCATGGCCGGGCGGTCGACGAGACACTCGGTCGGCATCACCGGGCGGACGACGTCCTGCGCGGCGTCGGCGATCTTCATGAAGTCGATGCCGGTCTTGATGCCGAGCTTGTCGGCGACGCCGACGAAAGCCTCGGTGGGCGTATTGCCCGCGCCGGCTCCGAATCTGCGGATCGATCCGTCGATCTGTTGGGCGCCCGCGCGCACCGCGAGCACCGAGTTGGCGATCGCGATGTCGAGGTTCT
This sequence comes from Gordonia asplenii, assembly GCF_012933505.1. Taxonomy (GTDB): domain Bacteria; phylum Actinomycetota; class Actinomycetes; order Mycobacteriales; family Mycobacteriaceae; genus Gordonia; species Gordonia asplenii. The sequence goes on along the minus strand of NZ_JABBNB010000005.1, from coordinate 244,616 downwards.
CGTGCCCGTGGAAGCCGATCTGGGCGTCGTCGCCGAGTTCGGCCCGCAGCGCCGAGACACGGTCGGAGACCTGCTCGAGGACGAGCGCACCCGCGGAGTCGACGACGTAGACGCACTGGCATCCGGCGTCGGCCATGATGCGTGCCTGTTTGGCGAGCACCTCCGGCGGCTGGCTGTGGCTCATCATCAGGAAGCCGACGGTTTCCAAACCCAGGTCGCGGGCCAGGCCGAAGTGCTGGATGGAGACGTCGGCCTCGGTGCAGTGCGTCGCGATGCGACAGATCTCGCCACCGTTGTCCTGCGCGGCGCGGATGTCGTCTTTGGTCCCGAGTCCGGGAAGCATCAGGAATGCGATCTTGGCACGCTTGGCGGTCTCGGCGGCAGCCCTGATCAGTTGCTGTTCGGGGGTTTTCGAGAAGCCGTAGTTGAACGACGACCCGCCGAGGCCGTCACCGTGGGTGACCTCGATGACCGGGACACCCGATTCATCAAGTGCGGCAACGATATTTCGAACGTCGTCCTCGGTGAACTGGTGACGCTTGTGATGCGAGCCGTCGCGCAGCGACGAGTCGGTGATACGGATGTCGAGTCGGTCGGAGAACGGTCGGGCGTCGGCCATCAAATCGGTGCTCACTGCTCAGACTCCCAACTTCTGCTTGGCGATTTCCTCGCCGACCTTGGTGGCCGCCGCGGTCATGATGTCGAGGTTGCCCGCATATGGGGGGAGATAGTCGCCGGCGCCTTCTACCTCGACGAAGATCGACACGCGCGCGTGCCCGCCGTTGATGACGCTCGGGGCGTCGAACTGCGGGTCCTGCAGGAGCCGGTAGCCGGGCACGTACTGCTGAATCTCCCTGCACCGCTTGTGAATCGACTCGGCGATCGCATCGGTGTCGGAGTCGGCCGGGATCGCGCAGAAGATGGTGTCGCGCATGATCATCGGCGGGTCGGCCGGGTTGAGGATGATGATGGCTTTGCCCCTGTCGGCACCGCCGATCGTCTCGATGCCCTTCGACGTCGTCTTGGTGAATTCGTCGATGTTGGCGCGCGTGCCCGGCCCTGCGGACTTCGACGCCACCGATGCGACGATCTCCGCGTACGGTACTGGCACCACCGACGACACGGCGTGCACCATCGGGATGGTGGCCTGGCCGCCGCAGGTGATCATGTTGGTGTTCGGTGCGTCGAGGTGTTCACGCAGGTTGGCCGGCGGAACCACCGCTGGCCCGACGGCGGCGGGCGTCAGGTCGATGGCGGTGATGCCCGCGGCCTCGTATTTCGGTGCGTACTCACGGTGCACGTACGCCGACGTCGCCTCGAAAATGAGGTCGGGCCGCTCGGCGGAACCGAGCAGTTCGTCTGCGCCACCGCTCATGGTGATCAGCCCGTGGTCGGCTGCGCGCTTCATTCCGTCACTGTCGGCGTCGATGCCGACCATCCAGCGCGGCGCGATCACGTCGGAACGTTCCAACTTGTACATCAGGTCGGTGCCGATGTTGCCGGATCCGATGATGGCGGCGGTCAATTTGCCTGCCACGTTTCCTCCTTCGAATTGTGCATTGTGTCCTCGTCGACGCCGGTCGAGCGTCGGATGCCGGGTGGCTTTCGCGCTGGTCGATGGTTGCCGCGGGTCGGGGTGGGGTGTTCGGCCTACGGGGTTTCGACTCGGGGCTTCGCTAGCGCTTCGCCCCGGCTCAACCAGCGGTGGGTGGGGCGGGGTGGCGGGCAAGTGGTGGCCGGCGGAGCTGGGCGGGATGGGGCGGCGGGCAACCGGGCCGGCGGGGTGGGGTGGGGTGGGGTGGGGTGGCTCGCAGGCAAGTGGTGGCCGGCGGGCGGCGCCGTCTCACACGAAATCAAGCGTCACGCTCCCCAATCCGTCGAACTCCGCGACGAAATGGTCGCCGGAGTCGATATCGATGGCTCGCGTCGCGGTGCCCGGCAGAATGACATCTCCCTTGCGCAGCCGGACGCCGAAGCTCGACACCGTATTCGCCAACCACGACACCGCGGTCAACGGGTGACCGAGCACCGCGGACGAATTGCCCTGCGCGACAACCTCTCCGTTGCGGTGCAGTCGGGCGTCGATGTTTCCGGTGTCGATGTCGGCGAGGGCGATGCGCTGCTCACCGAGGATCCATCCGCACGACGACGCGTTGTCGGCGATGGTGTCGGGCAGCGTGATCTTCCAGTCTTTGATGCGCGAGTCGATGAGTTCGATCGACGGGACCACGTATTCGATCGCGGCGATCACGTCGTCGCGGGTGCAACCGTCGCCGGGCAGGTCGTCGCCGAGGATGAAACCCACCTCGACCTCCACCCGCGGGTAGCACAGTCGCGACCGGTCGATCGGGGTGTTCTCGAAGTACTGCATGTCGTCGAGCAGATGTCCGTAGTCTGGCTGGTCGACATTCATCATCTTCTGCATGGCCTCCGACGCGAGGCCCACCTTGTGGCCGGCGATCTTCGCGCCCGCGTCGAGTCTGCGTCGGATGTTGATGAGCTGGATCTCGTATGCGTCGACCGCGTCGAGGTCGGGATGCGCCGCCGTCGGCGGATCGATGGCGACCGCGGTTGCCTCGGCGCCGGCGAGTTCTGCGGCGAGCTGTGCGCGGATGGTGTCGCTGACTGCCATCGACTGCCACCTTTCTGTGGGCGGGGAATTTGGTATAGCCTTACGGACAACGGCAATTCTATAACGTGTTCTAGTTTTTCGGAACCTCTCCGCCACTGACCGGGACACGGCGCCGACAGCTCGCGAGCGAGCCCACACGCAACAGGAAGGCGAAACCCGATGACCAGCCCAAATGATGCCGAATCCACCTCGACAGACACCGAAACCGTCGACGTCGTGGTGGTCGGCGCGGGCGCGGCGGGCCTGTCCGCCGCGCTCACCGCAGCGACCCAAGGCCTCAAGACGGTTCTGATCGAGAAGTCGCCGTACTGGGGCGGCTCGACGTCGCGCTCCGGTGGCGGCGTGTGGATCCCGAACAATTCGGTACTCAAGCGCGACGGCGTCGACGACACCGTCGCCAAGGCGCGCGAATATGTGCATGCGATCATCGGCGAGTACGCCGCGCCGGACAAGATCGACGCCTACATCGACCGCGGCCCGGAGGCCCTCGACTACCTGATGGCACATTCGCCGCTGGAGCTCGAGTGGGTCAAGAACTACTCCGACTACTACCCAGAGGCACCGGGTGGCCGGCTGGGCGGGCGCTCGGTCGAGCCCAAGCCGTTCGACGCGCGCAAGCTCGGCGACCACCTGCAGAATCTGCACCCGCAGTACACCAAGGCGCCGCTGAATATGGTTGTGCTGCAAAGTGATTACAAGTGGCTCAACGTCGGCATGCGCCATCCGCGCGGCATCGGCAAGCTCGTCAAGGTCGCCGCGCGATTCACCTGGGCCAAATCGCGCAATAAGAAGCTCATCGCGATGGGCGCGGCCTTGGCCGCCGAACTCTACCTCGGAGTACTCGACGCCGGCGTCGACGTGCGATTCGAGAGCCCGCTTGTCGACCTGATCACCGACGACGGCGCGGTGCGGGGCGTCATCGTCGAGCACGACGGCGAGCGGCAGGAGATTCGCGCCCGCCACGGCGTGATCCTCGGATCGGGTGGCTTCGAGCACAATGCGCAGATGCGCCGGCAGTACCAGCGCCACCCGATCGGCACCGAATGGACCACCGGCGCGGCGTCGAACACCGGCGACGGCATCAATGCGGGCCTTCGCGCCGGTGCGTCGGTCTCGCTGATGGACGACGCCTGGTGGGGCCCGACGATTCCGCTCCCCCGCGGCCCGTGGTTCGCACTGTCCGAACGATCGGTGCCCGGCACGTTCATCGTCAACGAACGCGGCGAACGATTCATGAACGAGTCGCTGCCCTACGTCGAGGCCGTCCACCAGATGTACGGCGGCGACTTCGGTCAGGGCGAGGGCCCGGGCGAGAACGTGCCCGGCTGGATGATCATGGATCAACGATGCCGCAACCGCTACCTGTTCTGTGGCATCAACGCGCGTGCGCCGCTGCCGAAGAGCTGGCTGAAGGCGGGTGTGATTGTGAAGGCTGAGTCGCTGGCGGCGCTGGCCGAGCAGATCGGGGTGCCCGCCGACACGCTCGCGGCCACCACCGCACGGTTCAACGAGTTCGCCCGCACGGGCGTCGACGAGGACTTCGGTCGCGGCAACAGCGGCTACGACCACTACTACGGCGATCCGACCAACAAGCCCAATCCGAGCCTCGGCCCGGTCGAGCGCGGGCCGTTCTACGCGGTCAAGATGGTGCCCGGCGACCTCGGCACCAAAGGCGGCATCGACACCGACGCCACCGGTCGCGCGCTGCGCGGCGACGGCTCGGTGATCGACGGCCTCTACGCCGCCGGCAACACCAGCGCACCGGTGATGGGTCACACCTACGCCGGTCCCGGAGCAACCATCGGTCCCGCAATGGTTTTCGGCTATCTGGCCGCACTCGACACCGCCGCGCGCGCCAAGGCACCGGATTCGTCGGGCGACGGCTCGACGGCGTCGACCACCACCGCATCCACCAGCACCGGAGCCTGACTCATGCCCATCGATCCCAGCATCGCCGTCGGCGCCGAGCTGCCCGAGGTGAGCTTCTCCTGGACGGCGAGCGACGTCGCCCTCTACAACCTCGCCGTCGGCGCGGCCGCGGACCCGATGAACGAGGCCGCACTCGACTACATCGACGACGTCGCCCCGAAGGTGCTGCCGAGCTTCGCCACCGTCGCCGCCACCTTCCACGTCACCGAGGCGCCGAAGGTGTCGTTCCCCGGCATCGACATCGATCTCGCGAAAGTGGTTCACGGTTCACAAGAGGTCGTCGCGCACCGTCGGATCCCGGCGTCGGGTACCGCCACGACGCGATCTCGAGTGGTAGAAGTGCAGGACAAGGGTTCGGCCGCGGTCGTCATCTCGGAGAAGGTGACCTCCGACGCCGACGGCCCGCTGTGGACCGAGCGCTCGTCGATCTTCGCCAAGGGCGAGGGCGGATTCGGCGGCGAACGCGGAGCGTCGACGCGCGTCAGCTATCCCGATCGAACCGCCGACCATCGCATCGAAATACCCACGCACGCCAACCAGGCCCTCCTGTACCGGCTGTGCGGCGACCGCAATCCGCTGCATTCGAGCCCCGCGTTCGCGAAGGCCGCCGGATTCCCCCGCCCGATCCTGCACGGATTGTGTTCCTACGGGCTGGTCTGCCGGGCACTCGCCGACGAGCTCTTCGACGGCGACGTGACCCGAATCGGCGGCTACGCTGCGACATTCGCGGGCATCGTGTTCCCCGGTGAGACATTGATCGTCGACGTCTGGGATGAGGACTCGCAGTTGAAGATGACGGCGTCGATCCTCCAGCGCGACGGCGCACCCGCGCTGGGCAACGTGGTGGCGACTCGCGCCTGAGCCTCGTACGACGAGCGACGGTATCCTGATCTGCGGCGTCGGAACCACCGGCGCCGCAGACGCATAACGCATTTCAAGGAGCAACGACAGATGAGCGATTCCCTGCAGTCCCTGGTCACCACGAATCGTGATGCGGTGGTCACTGAACTGGTGGGTGTCATCGACGCCGAGGTCAAAGACCAGTCGGGCCTATCCGGCGCGGCAGTCAAGACCGCCTACGCCGCCGCACAGAAGGTCAAGCCGGGCGTCGTGGCCAGCGCCACCGACAAGATGCTCCCGGACTTCGTGACCGCTTTGACGCCGTTCTGGGATTCCAAGCCCGCCGGAGCATCGTTCGGCGATCACCTGTCGACCAATTCCGACTCCGCGGCCGAGGCACTACTGGCCGTCACCGACGCTCAGGCGTCGTCGGCCAAACCCGCACTGGCAAAGGCCTACAACTCGCTGCGCGGCAAGGCGAAGAACTACGTCGTCGCCGCGTTGCCGCGAGTCGGCGCAGCCGTCGAGAAGCACGCGTAAGACCGCGTCGACGATGCGCTGAAGACGGGTGTCAGGCGGCGCTGGTGGCAATCACGATCAACCCGACGATGATTGCGACCAGCGCCGCCACCATCGAAAGCACGCGCCACACGTGCACTCGCGCGGGGGTGTAGTCGGTGACCTGGTTTGCAGCCATGATCTCCCACTTTCGGTAGTTTGTACCGGCCACAGCGGCCACAGTTCAGGATCGCTAGACCTGGAGTTTGTTACTCCTGTGAACAATGTGACACAGGTTGAAACACTTCGCCTTCTTCGGCGCGGTGTGTCGGAAAATCGTCTTAAGTTTTTCACAGTTCGACGCCGAACGCTCGCGCTCGGCGCACGGGAAGGCGGACCACGGTGACCGAGCGCATCAACGGATCGGCCGACGCTCAGCCGACCGACCGAATGGATCTACGGTCGCTGTGGCTACTGATCATCGTGTGTGCGGCGGTCAGCATGGTGGTCGCGGCGATGGCCGCCCTGAACACCGCGCTGCCGGAGATCGCGGTCGCCGTCGGGGCCGACGCCAACCAGATGACCTGGATCATCGACGGATACACGCTCGCGCTCGCCGCGCTCCTGCTGCCCGCGGGTGCGCTCGGCGATCGCTACGGCCGTCGGGGCGTACTCATCGTCGGCCTGGCGATATTCGCCGTCGCGTCGCTGCTTCCGGTATGGATCGACGGTCCCACCCAGCTGATCGGGACTCGGTTGATCGCCGGCGTCGGAGCCGCACTGATCATGCCCTCGACGCTGTCGCTGATCACCTCGAACGTTCCCGAGAACAAGCGACCGATCGCCATCAGCGTGTGGGCGGCCGTCGCGGGCGCGGGCGCGATCGCCGGCTTCTTCGTGACCGGCGTTCTGCTGCAATTCTTTTCGTGGGAGTCGATCTTCATCACGTTCGCGGCGTCGGCCGCGCTGACGATGGTGCTGTGCCTGACCATCGGATCATCGAAGGATTCCGATCCGCAACGATTCGACTTCGCCGGATCTCTCACGTCGATCGTCGCCATCGCTGCGATCGTGTTCGGACTGATCGAGGCACCGCACCGAGGCTGGCTCGATCCGCTGACCCTGCTGTGCCTGATCGGCGGCGCGGCGCTCGCGGCATTGTTCTGCGTCATCGAGCTTCGCCTGCCGCATCACCTGCTCGACGTGCGACTGTTCACCAACCGGGCGTTCGGTGCCGGATCGCTCGCCGTGGCGCTGCAGTTCTTCGGCTCCTTCGGCGTCTTTTACCTTGTACTGCAACAACTTCAGCTCGTGTTCGGCTATTCGGCGCTGCGCTCGGCGGTAGCCTTGTTTCCGATGGTCATCGGCGTCGCCGTGTTCACGATGCTTGGCAACTGGATCGCGGTGCGTTTCGACGCCCTCAAATTCGTCCTGGGTGGCGGAATCTGGATCGCCGGATTGGGCATTCTGCTGATGGGCACCATCGACTACGACCAGTACTGGCAACTGGGTTCGCTGCTCGCGGTGGTCGCGGTGGGGATCGGATTGGCGAGTGCCCCGGCGACGACCGCCATCATGTCCAACACTCCGCTCGACGACCAGGGCGTCGGGTCGGCGGTCAACGACACGTCCCGGGAAGTCGGCGCGGCAATCGGCATCGCGCTCGCGGGCAGCCTGCTGGCCGCCGGCTACTCCGATCGGATCGGGCCCACCGCCGAGCTGGCCCGTCGACAGATCGGGGCCGTCGACCCGACTCGCGGCGCCGAAGCGGCCGACCACATCTCCAAGTCCCTCGCCGAGGCCACGCAGGTCGCAGGCCGGCTGCCCGAGCCGCTGTCGTCGCAGATCCTGCACGGCGCACAACAGGCGTTCACCGAGCCGATGCAACTGGGCTGCATCATCCTGGCCTGCGTGATGATGGTCGGCTCGGTGGCCCTCACCTGGTTCGCACCGCGCAGCGTCGTCGAACAGTCCGCGACTTAACCGGCTTCGTCGACCTCGTCGCGTTCGGCTTTGCGTTGCGCCGTCACGCCGAAGTAGTCGCCGCCCTTACGTGCCGGGTTGTCGGTGCCCCAAGCGCGGTCGATGGACGCTGCCGGCACCAGCGCGGGGATGTGCTTGCGGCAGTGAATGTAGGCCTCGTGAACGTCGACGCGCACCCAGACGTCGGGGATGCGGCCGCGAATCGTCTCCTCGGGGAGGTCGGGGACCTGGGCGCGCATCTCGTCGTCGGTGACGATGGACGCGCGACCGTTGATGTGCAGGCCGATGCGGTCCCGCACGAAGTCGAGCATCATGATGCCGACATGTGGATTCTCGCTGATGTTGCCGAGGCTGGCCATGACGCCGTTGCCGCGGTACTCCGGGTAGCAGATGGTGCCGGCGTCGAGCACCTGGATGAACCCGGCCGGACCCGCGCGAAATGAACAGTCGGCCTCGCCGTTGGCGTCCGCCGTCGCGATGAAAGCCATGTCCATCCGGCCGATGAACTCGATCATCTCGTCGTTGAGCGAGTCACTCATCTGATCGCTGTAGAACTTATGGGCGCGTCGCGTGGTTCCGAGTTCATGCTGCAAAGCATGTTCACCGTCGGATCCAGGGTAATGGTGTGCGCTATTCACGATCCTCAATCAATGTCGTTGTCTAGCTCAATGATTCCCATAACTGTGTCATGAAAATGACATCGGTCCCACTCGAGTGGGGACTTTCGCTCTTGACTGATTGCGTTTACTCAGTCGTTCGCGTCGAGGATCGGATGACTCGTCGATAAGCCGGTGTGCGGCGTTCGATGGCACTGTGCGGGTTCAGGGCGCGGCGGGAACGGGCAGATTGCAATCGGGCCGCTCAGGTGCGGCAAGGGAGCCCGTCCCTCGACGACGGTGACGGGGCAGATTGCAATCAGGCCCGCACCCGCGACCACACGACAGATTGCAATCAGGCCGCCCAGGCGCAGCGAGGGAGCCCGTCCCTCGACGACGGTGACGGGGCACATTGCAATCAGGCCCCGCACCCTCGGCCACAGGGCAGATTGCAATCAGGCCGCTCAGGGGGCAGCGAGGGAGCCCGCCCCTCGACGACGGTGACGGGACAGATTGCAATCAGGCCCCCACGCTCGACCACACGACAGATTGCAATCAGGCCGCTCAGGCGCAGCGAGGGAGCCCGCCCCTCGACGACGGTGACAGGGCAGATTGCAATCAGGCCGCTCACCCTCGGCGACAGTGACGGGACAGATTGCAATCAGGCCGGCCAGCCCCGGCAAGGGAGCCCGCCCCTCGGCGACAGTGACGCACCAGATTGCAATCAGTCTCCTCAGGGTCGGCGAGGGAGCCCGCCCCTCAACGACAGTCACAGGACAGATTGCAATCAGGCCCCGCACCCTCGACCACACAACAGATTGCAATCGGGCCGCTCGGGCGCCGCGAGGGAGCCCGCCCCTCGGCGACAGTGACGCACCAGATTGCAATCGGGCCACCGACCCTCGTCGACGTCAGACGTGCGCCGACGCCGCCTCGGCTTTCGCCCATTTGTAGTCGGCCTTACCGGCGGGGGTCCGCTTCACCTCGTCGACGAAGACGACGGTGCGCGGCACCTTGTAGCGGGCGAGTTCGGCTCGAGCATGCTCTTGAATCTCCTCGAGGCTCGGCACATCGAACCCGTCGGCGACTTTGACGACGGCAGCCACCCGCTGGCCGTATTTCGGGTCCGGGACGGGAACGACGAGGGCGTCGGCGATGGCCGGATGCGCGTGTAGAGTCGCCTCGACCTCTTCGGCGTACACCTTCTCACCGCCGGTGTTGATGCACTGCGAACCCCGGCCGAGGAACACGATGCTGCCGTCCTCCTCGAGGTAGCCCATGTCGCCGAGGACGGAGATGCGACGACCGTCGGCCAGGGTCGGGAACGTACGCGCCGACTTCTCCTCGTCCTTGTAGTAGCCGAGCGGAACATTGCCGATGCGCGCGATCATGCCGACCTCCTTCGGCGTGGTGATCTGGTTGAATCGCTCGTCGACGACCATCATCTTGTCGGTGGGCGCGGTCTTCAGGTTTCCGTTCTCGTCGAGCATGATCTCACCGTCGTTGCCCGACTCAGATGCTCCGAAGTTGTCTCGTAGCAGCAGGCCCTCCTTCACCGCGACCATCCGGTCGCGGACGTGCTGCGACCAGATCGCACCGCCGGAGGTGACCGAGAACAACGACGACATGTCGACACTGTCCTTCTGCTTCTCCATCTCGTCGACGAGCGGCATACCCATGGCATCGCCGACGATGAGGATGATCTGCGTCTTGTCCCGTTCGATGTTCTTGACGATCTTGGCGGCGTCGAAGTCGCGCTCAATGATCAGCCGGCCGCCGAGGGTGAGGAACGTGAACAGCGAATACGACGCCGCTCCGTGCATCAGCGGGGCGGCGAGCAGAAACGCAATCGACGGAAATTCCTTTACGGCAGTGCCGATTTCGGCGAGATCCTTGCGCGCTTCGCCATACGGATTGCCGCCCGAGATGGGCTTGCGGAAGAAGTCGTCATGCTGCCACATGACGCCTTTCGGGTAGCCGGTGGTTCCGCCCGTGTAGAGCAGGTAGAGCTCCTCCCCGGTGCGTGGCTCGAAGTCGCGCTCGGTGGGCTGGTCGGTGTGGTCGGCGAACGATACGACCTTCACTTCGCGCCCGTCGGGCAGGTTCGACGCCGCGTCGGCCAGCTCTTCGACGATCTCCCCGACTACGAAAACCGTTCGTACCAAGGGAATTTCCGGGAGAAGCCGGGCGACGCTGCGCTGGTGGTCGGGCAGTTCGACGATGATCGCACGTGAATCGGAGTTGTCGAAGATGTATTGCAGTTCGACGTCGGTGTACCGGTAGTTGACGTTGACCGGCACCGCTCGGATCTTGATCAGGCCGAGCAGGCTCATCACGTGTTCGACACTGTTCTTGAGAAACAGCGCGACGTTGTCGTGCGCTCCGATTCCATTGGCGGACAACAGATGAGCCACCTGATTCGCGAGTTGGTCCATCTCCGCATAGGTGGTCTGCGCCCCCTCGAAGCTGAGCACCACACGCTCCGGCACGGAATCGGCCACGGTCTCGAATACGTCGGCGAGGTTGAATTTCATGACTGCTTACTCCTATTGAGACCGGGTGAGAATGAGACCGCTGGTCGGCACGCCGGTGCCGGCGGTGACGAGGACCTTGGTCGCGTCGTCGACTTGGTTGACCGAGGTACCACGAAGCTGCCGAACGGCCTCGGCGATGCCGTTCATCCCGTGAATATAAGCCTCGCCGAGCTGTCCGCCGTGGGTGTTCAGGGGCAGGCGACCACCGACTTCGAGTGCACCCGGCTCAGCGACGAAGTCTTTGGCCTCTCCGCGGCCGCAGAAGCCGAGTTCTTCGAGTTGCATCAGCGTGTAGGGCGTGAAGTGGTCGTACAGTACGGCCATGTCCATGTCCGCGGGCGACAACCCCGACTGTTCCCACAGTTGCCGCCCGACGAGACCCATCTCCGGGAGTCCGGCGAGCTCTTCGCGGTAGTAGCTGGTCATGATGTATTGATCTGTGCCACTTCCGGATGCGGCACCGGAGATGATCGCCGGTGGGTGCGGAAGATCCCTGGCACGTTCGGCAGACACGACGACGATGGCCACTCCGCCGTCGGACTCCTGGCAGCAGTCGAGCAGATGCAGCGGCTCGGCGATGTAGCGCGACGCCTGGTGGTCGGCCATGGTGATCGGCTTGCCGTAGAAGAAGGCATTCGGGTTCACCGCGGCATGTTTGCGGTCGACGACGGCGACCCGGCCGAAGTCCTCGCTGGTGGCGCCGTAGTCGTGCATATAGCGCTGCGCGACCATCGCGACGAAGGCCGCTGGCGTCGAAAGTCCGTGCGGATAGGAGAAGGCATTGTCGGTTCCCGACGAATTCTCTTGCGCCGCAACGGATTTGTTGACCTGACCGAAGCGAGTCCCGGATCGCTCGTTGAAAGCCCGGTAGGCAACGGCGACATCGCAGACACCTGTCGCGACGGCCATGGCGGCCTGCTGCACAGTCGAACACGCGGCACCGCCACCGTAGTGAATCCGCGAAAAGTACTTCAATTCAGGGATTCCCACGGCGCGCGCCACCGCGATCTCCATGTTGGTGTCCATGGTGAAGGTGACCAGACCGTCGACGTCGGCCGGGGTCAGTCCGGCGTCGGCGAGCGCGGCATTGACGGCCTCGGCCGCGAGTCGCAATTCACTGCGGCCGGAGTCCTTGGAGAACTCGGTCGCGCCGATGCCGACGATGGCGGCCTCGCCGGACAAGGACCGGCGACCCGCCCCCGACGCCGGTGACCGTTCGCTCATGCCGCGACCTCCTTGGTGAAGGTGACCGTGGAGATCACATGCTTGCCGAGGCTGTTGGTGCCGGTGACAGCGACGGTGATTTCGACTCGCTGCGCTCGCTCAGTCTGCAGGGCGGCCTCAGCTCGCTCAATCGGCGGGGCGGGCCGCGTTTCCTGCCGGTTGAGCGACTCCGGAGCGCCAGCGGAGGAGCCAGTCGAAACCCCAACCACCTCTCCGGTGAAGGTCAACGTGTCGTAGGCGTACCAGGGCACACCGAGTTTCAACGAGATCGACGCGATCCGCGCGGACGGTCCGGCCCAGTCGGTGACGAAGCGCTCTACCAGACCGGTATCGGTCAGGATGTTGACGAAGATGTCCTTGGACCCCTTCTGCTGGGCCAGGTCGCGGTCGTGGTGCACGTCCTGGAAGTCGCGGGTGGCCAACGCGGTGGACACGACGAACGTCGGCGTGGCGTCGAGGACCAGCGGCGGCAGTGTGTCGCCGACCGAAATCTGTTGGGTGTCGAGCAATGTCATGTCTACTCTCCCTCCGCGAGGGGCTGCCACGCATACAGCGTCCACGGCTGGCCACCGGTATCGGCGTCGGCGGGGAAATCGAGGAATTCCACCTGTACCCGATCACCGATGGTCACCGACGACGGGTCGACGCCGCGCAACTGGCCGAGCATCCGCACGCCCTCGTCGATCTCCACCAGGGCGACGATGAACGGCAGCTCGCGCCCCGGCACGCGCGGCGCGTGATGCACGACGTAGCTGTAGACGGTTCCCCGCCCGCTCGATACCACGTAATCGGTTGGGGCATAAGTACCGTCGTCGTTGCGATCGGTCCACACCGCGGGCACCGGCGGGTGTTGCAGCGTGCCGTCGGGACGTTGCTGAATGCGCAGTTCGTGAGCGTTGACGCCGTCCCAGAAGAACTGCGTGTCACGGGAAGCGGTGGGCCGGATCAGGTTGGTGTGGTCGATGCCGGCGGGGTCTCGATACGGGTCGTCGCTGCGCTCCTCCCCTACTCGACCAGCAGGGGACGGATCGTCGCTGCGCTCCTCCCCTACTCGACCAGCAGGGGACGGGCCGTCGCTACGCTCCCCTACTCGACCACCAGCAGACGGGGGCCGGAACTTCAGAATGCGGAACAGCATCTCGGCGACCACTTCGTCGTCGACGGTCCAGACATTACGGGTGGTGAAGAACCACCCCTCGCCGAGCGCGGTGTTCTTCGGCCCGACGACGTCGAGCAGTTCCGACGAGATGCTCACCTGCTCGCCCGGCCGGGTGTAGCGGTGGTAGGTGGAATCACAGTTGGTCGCGACCACCGAGGTGTAGCCGGCGTCGTCGAACAGCTGGGAGGCCAGTCCCAGCGGATCATCTTGTGCACGTTGACCATTGAGCCCGCGCATGGTCCAGACCTGGGCCATCGCGGGCGGCGCGACGATGCCGTCGTGTCCGGCCGCGCGGGCGGCGGCGTCGTCGACGTAGACGGGGTTGGTGTCACCCATCGCCTCGACCCAGTTGTTGATCATCGGCTGGTTGATGGGGTCGCGCCCGACGACCGGCTTGCTGAGTCCGCCCGCTTTGATGGTCTCCGCGGCGGACAGAATCTCTGTTTCGGTACTCACACTCGTGCTCCGCTATCGCTTGGCTCGCGGCAGGCCGAGGCCGGCCGTCGCGATCATGTCTCGCATCACCTCGTTGACGCCGCCGCCGAAGGTGATCACCACGTTGCGCTTCTCCTGGGCATCGAGCCACCGCGCCAATTCCCCGGTCTGCGGGTCGGCATAGTCGCCGAACTGGGCCAGCAGATCGTCGATGAGCCGTCCGATCAACTGAATGCGTTCGGTGGCAAAGACTTTCGTGGCAGCGGCGTCAGCCATCGAGATGGTGTCACCGGTGGAAGCGACCTGCCAGTTGAGCAGTTCGTTGATTCGCGCGTACGCGTCGATTCGAGCCAGCGTGCGCCGGACGTCGACGTGCGCGGACACTCCGGCACGCTTCGCCCACTCCGCCGTCCGCCGTGCCAGACCTTCGATTCGTCCGGCCGGCCCGAGCATCACCCGCTCATGGTTGAGCTGGGTGGTGATGAGCTTCCAGCCATCGCCCTCCTCGCCGACGCGCATGCCGACCGGCACTCTGACGTCGGTGTAGTAGGTGGCGTTGACGTGGTGCGCACCGTCTGCGGTGATGATCGGCGTCCAACTGAAGCCGGGGTCCTTGGTATCGACGATGAGGATGGAGATGCCCTTGTGCTTGGGTGCCTGCGCATCCGTTCGCACGGCCAGCCAGATGTAGTCGGCGTCGTGACCGCCGGTGGTGAAGATCTTCTGACCGTTCACGACGTAATGGTCGCCGTCGAACACCGCGGTCGTGGTCAGGGACGCGAGGTCGGTTCCGGCCTCCGGCTCGGTGTAGCCGATGGCGAAATGCACGTCGCCGGCGAGGATCGCCGGCAGAAACTTCCGTTTCTGTTCCTCGGTGCCGTACACCTGCAGCGTCGGCCCGACGGTCTGCAGGGTCACCGACGGCAGCGGGACGTCGGCGCGTACCGCCTCATTGGTGAAGATCTGTTGTTCGATGTCGCCGAATCCCTTGCCGCCGAATTCTTTTGACCAGCCGACGCCGAGCCAGCCATCCCGCCCCAGCTGCGCGATGACCTTTCGGTAGGTGGGGCCGTGTCGTTGGACGAGCATCGTTTCGGCGTCGTCGGCACTGATCAGATCGGCGAAATACTCACGTACCTGCGCCTTGAGCGCGCGCTGGTCGTCGGTCAGATCGATCAACTGGGTGGTATCGGTGCTCGCGACATCGCGTGCGGCCACGGGCTGTGCGAGCGCATCAGCCAGGTTGTCCAGGGTGACGGCCGATCCGCCGACCATCCGCGCCAGATCCTTGGCGATGGAGAAGTAGCGGTGCAGCGGATAGGTGATGTCGACGCCGACGCCGCCGTGCAGGTGGGTCATCGTCCGCAGTGTCGCCGGTATCTCGGCGGCGAGCCAGTAGGTTGCGATCGCGATGTCGACGCCGGCGTCGAGCCCCTGCCCCAGCCGCCAAGCCGCCGCGGTGGTCGCCAGATTCATGGATCGGCCGATCACGTAGATGTCGGCGAGCTGCTGTCCGACGGCCTGAAAGAGTGCGATCGGCTTGCCGAACTGAGTGCGTTGTGACACGTGGTCGGCAGTGAGTCTCGTTGCGCCGGAGACCAATCCGTCCGCGTAGCCGGCGAGGACGAGGCGCCCGGCGTCGAGCAGCGCCGACGCCGGGACGTCGAGCGCATCGGCTTGTGCGCCGTCGAGACCGACGGCGTACTCACTCCATCCACTGGAGGAGAACGTGCGGGTGAGCGTGACACCGTCAGCAGCGGGATCGATCGCGTAGACGGCGTTGGGCGTCGCGATCAACAGCACCGCGGCGCCGTCGGCATGGAGCGCGCCGGCCGCCGAACCCGACAATCGACCGTCGTCGACGGTGACGAAACCGTCGACCGCAACCGCTCCCCAGCCGTCGACGAGACGTTCCTGCCAGAACGCCGCGACGTCACCGGTTGCGCGTTGCAGGACCAGCTGCGCGGCAATCGTCCCGAGCGCCGGGGTGACCGCGGCGGCCCGCCCCATCCGGCGCAGGAGCGGTAGCAGGGCACCGGGCCCGACGTCGTCGCCGCCGAGCGATGCCGGCAGGGCGAGGGACATGACGCCCGCGTCTTGCAGCGCGGACCAGGCGACCTGATCGAAACCCGGCAAGTCGGTGAACTTGTCCGACCACACGGGCTGCAGGCGCCCGAATACGTCGTTCGCGACGTCGGCTACCGCCTCGGCCGTCGCGTCCAGGGCAAAATCCACCCTGCCTCCTAAGAAATTAGAACCTGTTCTAGTTGTATCAGAAAGCCGGAGTCACCCGCGAGGCAAGCCCAGAATGCGTTCGGCGGCAGCGGTTTTCAGAATCTGCGTGGTACCGCCCGCGATCGACAGGCACCGATTGAGCAGGAACGTGTCCGACGCCGCCGACGCCGCGATGCCGTCGACGCCGAGCAAGCGCAGCGCCAGGTCGGGTACCGACTGCCGATGAGTGACGCCGATCAGCTTGCGCACACTCGACACCGCACCCGGGTCGATCGTCGACGACCCCGCCGCTCCGCTCGCCCGATCGAGGCTCTGCGTCACGGCCCGAGCGTCGAGGGCCCGGCCATTGTGAGCGTCGGCGACGAGCGTGCCGAGTTCGGCGAACTGCCCATCGGTCAACTCGGCGTCGGCGACCTGACTCAGCAGGGCATCCATCTCCTTGCCGAGGCCCGACCCGCCCATCGCGACGCGCTCGTTGGCCAGCGTCGTGCGCGCCAGCCGCCAGCCGGCGTCGACCTCGCCGACGACGCACTCGTCGGGCACGAAGACCTCGTCGAGGAAGACCTCGTTGAACAGGGCGCGTCCGGTGAGTTCGCGTAGCGGTCGGACGTCGATGCCCGGCGAGGCCATGTCGACGAGGAAGTAGGTGATGCCCTTGTGCTTGGCGCGTGGTTCCCCCGTCGTTGCGCTCGCCCAGGAATCGGTTCGCGCCAGACACACCGCCCACTGCGCGGTATGCGCCGCCGAGGTCCAGATCTTCTGCCCGGACAACTTCCAGCCGCGCTCGCCCTGCGGCCCTTCGGCACGAATCGCCTTGGTACGCAACGATGCGAGATCGGATCCCGCTTCGGGTTCGGAGAACAGCTGGCACCAGACGATATCGCCGGCCAGGGTGTCGGCGACGAACCGATCGCGCTGCGCCGCTGTCCCGTGCTCGAGGATCGTCGGGATGGCCCAGCCCGCGATGACGAGATCGGGACGTACGACGCCGGCCCTCTCCAACTCGGCGTCGATCAGGAGCTGTAGCGCCGGATCGGCCCCCAGTCCGTACGGCACCGGCCAGTGTGGTGTGAGGTATCCGCTGGCGGCCAAGGCTTTTCGACGATCCGCCGGGTCATCCAGACGTGCGATGGCCGCGATGGTCGCACGCACGTCGTCGCGCTGTGACTCGACAGCCGACAAGTCCACCTCGAAGCGGCGCCGTCGGCCCTCGGTCGCCGACCGCCCGAGTGCGACGCGTTCGCGCTCGGCACCGCCGAGCACCGCACGTGCTGCCAGCGCCGACCGAAGGTACAGATGAGCGTCGTGCTCGAAGGTGAATCCGATGCCACCGAGCACCTGTATGCAATCCTTGGCGTTGGCCAGCGGAAGGTCGGCGACGAGTACCGCCGCGGCGAGGTTCGCCAGCTCCCACTGCTGCATCGCCGACTCCTCGCCGGCGAGCAGATCATCGACGGCGTTGGCCTGATCCCACGCCGCTGCGGCGAGTTGCTCACTGCGGCAAAGCATTTCGGCGCAGATATGCTTGACCGCCTGGAACGATCCGATCGGCGCGCCGAACTGCGTGCGCACCTTGGCGTAGTCGACGGCGGTGTCGAGGGTCCACTTGGCTACACCGCTCTGGTACGCGGCGAACGCGGCGGCCAGCGCCGCACCGGCGGCGACGGGCAGGTCGATCAGCTCGTCGGCCGATACTCCCGCGACCGACAGCCGCGACAGCGACACGGTGCCGTCGAGCGGTTCGACCGCCTGCGCGTCGCGCGTGCCGACTCCGGGCGGTAACAACGCCCAACCCGCCGCGACGGCGAGGAGCAGCGCGGCGTCGTCGACGTATCCGGGCACCAGCCCGAGGTCGGCGGCACCGTCGTCGACGACGGGCGTGCGCGCCAGTCCGTAGTGGGCGGCGGGCACGACCACGGGGAGTTCGCCGCCGATGATCCGCTCCAACAACCGAGCCGCACGCTCGTCGTCGACCAGCCCGAGTCCGACGGCGGCCGCGACGGTCGGCGCGATCGGCCCCGGCACGATGCGGCGCCCGCACTCTTCGACCATCGCCGCGGTATCGGCGAAACGTGCGCCCAAGCCGCCCGACTCTTCTGAGACGGCAGCACCGAACAGTCCCAGCTCGGCGAGTTGCGTCCATAGGTCCCGCCACGAATCGCTAGGTTTGTCGATGTCGGCGCGAACTCTGGCGGCGGCCTCGGCGCGCGCGGCCCACGACGCGATGGCGTCGCAGACCGCGATTTGTTCGGCTGACGTGGCGATTGTCACGGAGTTTTCCTGCAATTCTTCTTGTGGGCGCTAACTAGAACCTGTTCTAATATGACATGAGAGTGCAGTGTTGCCTAGCGGTGGCTTAAACTCTCACGACTATCCGCAACTACGACACCGCTGGTTCGCCAACATGAACCACACCGCGAGTTAGGACCACTCGACATGGCACGATCCGCAGCCGACTCAGGCGTCGACGAGGGCAGTGCCCCCGCGACGGACTCGGCGCCGGCGGGCGCCGAAGTCGGATCCAGCGCTCAGCGTGAGCGCCGACGTCGCATCCTCGACGCGACGTTGGCCCTGGCATCCAAGGGCGGCTACGACGCCGTCCAGATGCGCACCGTCGCCGAGAAAGCCGACGTCGCCGTCGGCACCCTCTACCGGTACTTTCCGTCGAAGGTTCACTTGCTGGTCACCGCACTCGCCCGCGAATTCGAGCGCGTCGAATCGCGCGTCGACCGCGCGTCGCTGCCCGGCGACACGGCGACCGAACGCCTGCGTCACGTGCTCGACATGATCACGTTCTCGATGCAACGCGACCCGTTGCTGACCGAGGCGATGACCCGCGCCTTCATGTTCGCCGACGCATCGGCGGCGGCCGAAGTGGACAAGGTCGCCAACGCCATCGACCGACTCTTCGCGGGAGCGATCGTCGAGATCACCGGCGAACCCGGCGACGAGGATCTGGCGATCGCGCGCGTCATCTCCGACGTATGGATGTCGAACCTGGTGCAATGGCTGACCCGGCGCGCCTCGGCCACCGACGTCACCAACCGACTGGAACTGACCATCAAGCTGCTGCTCGACGGCCGGTCCCGACGGGACGGATCGAAGTAGCACGCACCGAAACCGACAGCCCCAACACTTGTACAGTGTTGGGGCTGTTTGTACTTCGCGACACGGTTTGTATTTCGCGACACGGTCGGGCGCACCCTACTTCAGATCGGCCTCTAGCTTTGGCCAGGTGTTGTGCAGATCGGTCGCCCAGTAGGCCCACGAGTGAGTTCCGTTGGGACGGAAGGTCGTTTGCACCGGAACACCGGCCGCCTTGAACTTCTCGGTGAGCTCGCGGGTGCAGAGGTTCACCACCGCCTCGATTCCGCCGCCGACGACGATCTGGTTGGCCAGGACCATCGGATCCCCCTTCACCAGTGGGGCGGTGAGGGTGTCATTGGGTCCGGGCAGTCCCGAGCCGGCGGTCATGTACACCTTCATGTTCCGCAGCCGCGACGCGTTGAGATACGGATCGTTGGCCACCCAGTCGAGCGATCCCGGCGGGCCCCACATGTTGTTGACGTCGCCGCGCCCACGGTCGGCGACGACCATGCGAATGTAGGCCTGCCCCAACGGGTCACTGGTTCGCGCGCAACCGCTGAACGCGGCGACCGCACGGTAGAGCTTCGGAGCCGCGACCGCCAGGTTCATCACCGACGTCCCCGCCATCGAGATGCCCGCGATGGCATTCGTCTTGGTGGTGTTGAACTGCGCGTCGATCAGCGGCGGCAGTTCCTTGGTGAGAAAGGTCGTCCACTTGTTGCGGCCGAGCACCGGGTCGTCGCGGATCCAGTCGGTGTAGTAGGAGAACGCCCCGCCGATCGGCGTCACCACGTTGACCTGCTTGTCGGCGAAGAATTTCACGTAGTCGGTCTTGGCGGCCCACGTAGCCGAATCCTCTCCACCTCCCGCACCGTTGAGCAGATAGAGCACCGGGGCCGGCTTGCTGGTGTCTTTGGGCCGCAGCACGCTGACCGGGATGACCTTGTCCATCGAGGCCGAATACACCAGCACGGTCAGCTGCTGCTTGGTGCTCTCGATGGTTCCCTGGATCTTCGACGCGTTGACCTGCGGGGTCGACGCCGGGGTGGTCGACGCGGCGGGAGTGGTCGGTGAATCCGGGGCATCGGGCACAGTCGGCGACGCGGGTGCGGTCGGTGCCGCGGGTGCGGTCGGCGCGCCCGGAACGGTATCCGCTGCGCCGGGCGAGACGACGGTCAGTGCCAACACTGCGGCAACCAGCACCGACCCGGTTCCGGCCAGCGTGCGCCGACCTATCCGACGACTAGTCACAGCAGCCTCTTTCATCACAATAATCACATCAGTAACATTTCGAGGTTAGCCGCCTGAACAGCACCGCTCCTAATCGGAGCGAGCAATGTTAGGCAGTTGTGACCGCACCTATGACGCGCACCACAGACCGCGATGAAGACACAGATTTGATCAAACGTCCCACAGGGTGGCGCTGTTGCCGTAGCGTGCTCTCCGAGCATCCGCACAGAATCGGGGTTGGCATGCGTTCTTACCGGGTTCGATCACTCTTCGGGGGATTTCTCGTTGTGGCGGCACTGGTTGCGTCGACCGCGGGCGTGGGCGTCGCCGCGGCGGGCAATCACTACTTCCCATACATCTCCGAGACCGCTGTACCACGGGCCGCGTGTGGCCCGGGTGACCTCGCCGAACGCGGTATCCAGGGCGACGTCAGCGCCGAGGACCGCAATTCCGGCCGCAGCCGCAGAGGCTACAACTGCAATATCACCGAGCTCGGCAACGTTCGCGGCACCGGCGGCGGGATCGTCTCGGTGACCAGCGACCACTGCAGCTACACGTCCAGCTTCTTCCCGGCCAGCGCGGTGGCGGCACGTCGCGGGGTGCAGATCGTCGACGCCGCGAACCCTCGGCGGCCGAAGATCGTGGGATCCCTCGACGCTCCCGCGATGATCGGCGGCACCTGGGAGTCGCTGAAGGTCAACCACAAACGCAAACTCCTCGCCGCGACGTCGGTGCCGTTCCTGTGGGGCGGCGGCTTCTTCGCCGTGTACGACGTCTCCGACTGCGCCCATCCGAAGCTCCTCAACACGGGCGCCGGAACCGCCTGGCCGCTGCCCTTCACCTCCCACGAGGGCGGCTTCTCCCCAGACGGGCGCACCTATTGGGCGTCGGGCGTGTTCCCCGGTCATCTGACCGCGATCGACGTGTCACACCCGCAGAATCCGACCGTCATCTGGAGCGGGCTGCACAGCTTCCTGGGGCACGGATTCGGCATCAGCCCCGACGGTAACCGGATGTTCCTGTCCAACATGGCGGGCATCACCGTGCTCGACATCAGCGCGGTCCAGCGTCGAGCGCCATATCCGCAGGTCTCCACCATCGCCGCGTATCTCTGGCCCGACGGTCAGCTCAATCAACACAGTATCCAGGTCAGTTATCACGGCCGGCGTCATCTGTTCAGCCTCGACGAGGCCGGGTCGGGCGGCGTGAAGGTCTTCGACATCGAGCGACTCGACGCCCCCAAGCTCCTCACGTCGATCAAGTTGGAGATCAACCTGCCGAAGAATCAGGACACCCTGCTGCGCTCGAGCGCGGGCGGGTCGCTGTTCGGCAGTAATCCGCACTACTGCGCGGTCGATCGCCCCACCGATCCCACGGCCCTCGCCTGCGGATGGGAATCGTCGGGAATCCGCGTCTTCGACGTCCACGACCTCGGCAAGATCCGCGAGATCGGTTACTACAACCCGCCCGCTCAGAAGAATGCGACGATCGCGCAACTGCCCAACTCTCCGCACGTCGCGGCGTCGATCATCGGCATGCCGGTGCTGGAATTCCTCAGCCTCGGCATGTCGATCGCCAACGGCAAGGTGTCGCTGCCGAAGATGCTCGGACCCCGTTCCGGAATGCTCGTCGGCGGTGACATGGCCACCGACTGGTGCTTCTCGCCACCGGAGTTCCACGGCAGCCAGTTGTGGACCACCTGCGCGGACGGCGGGTTCATGGCGCTGCAGTTGAGCCCGTCGGTGTACACCCCGCCCGCCGACCAGGCGTCGACGCACGGCTCGGACTGATGGCCGACTTCCCACGTCGACGATGGCTTCTCATCGCCGGATCTGCCTGTGTCGCAGTACTTTTGGTCGCGGTAGGGGTTGCGGTCGGCATCGGCGTCGAACATCATCGGGCGTCGACGCCGCCGATCACCGCGCCGTCGTCGACCGACGTCGGGTTCGCTCAAGACATGTCGGCGCACCATGACCAGGCGATCCTGATGTCCCGATCGTTGCCGTCGAGCGCCGACGCCGAGACCCGCAATCTCGCGTCGCTGATCATCGCGCAACAGCTCTCGGAGGTGTCGACGCTGCGCGGCTGGCTCACCTGGTTCGGACAACCGTTGACGTCGGAGCATCCCATGTCCTGGATGACGACGTCGGGGCATATGCATACCGCAACCGTCGCGCCGTCGTCGGGCGATCAACCGCCGATGCCCGGCATGGCCAGTGTCGCCGAGCTCGCAAAACTCACCGGACTGTCCGGGTCAGCGGCATCGATCTTCTTCTTGCAGTTGATGATTCGACATCACAAGGGTGGACTGACGATGGCGCAGGCGGCCTACAACGCACCCGACGCGGCGCCGGCGACCAAACAACTGGCGATGGCCATGATCGGCGATCAGGGCACCGAGATCGCGCAGATGACGTTGATGCTCAACGCTCGCGGAGCGGCGCCGTTGGCGTCTCAGTAGACACCGGCCGGCCGATCGGATCGCCGATCGGACCGGCGAAGTCGGCGTACGGTGGCATCGAGCGGCGCGGTCCGCTATAAGTAGAGTTATAGAGATCTACGCAACAACAACTGGAGAGCGAATCATGCCCGACATCACCAAGTTCTACATCGACGGCCAGTGGGTCGACCCGATCGGCGAACTGAATGTCCTCGACGTCATCAACCCCGCTACCGAGAAGGCGGCCGGACAGGTCGCGCTGGGCACCAGCGCCGACGTCGACGCCGCCGTCGCCGCCGCTCGCCGCGCCTTCGACTCGTGGTCGCAGTCCAGCGTCGCGGACCGAATCGCCTTGCTACAGGCCATCATCGCCGAATATCAGAACCGTTCCGCCGACCTCGCCGCGGCGGTCACCGAGGAGATGGGCGCTCCGGCCGGTCTCGCCAAGGCCGCTCAGGTGCCGATCGGACTGGCGCATCTGATGACCGCGGCGGCATCGTTGGAGACCTACTCCTTCTCCGAAGACCGCGGGTCGTCACGCATCGTCAAAGAGCCGATCGGCGTGTGCGGTTTCATCACGCCCTGGAACTGGCCGCTGAACCAGGTGATGTGCAAGGTGGCGCCGGCTCTCGCGACCGGGTGCACCATGGTTCTCAAACCGTCGGAGGTCGCACCGTTCTCAGCGGCCATCGTCGCCGAGATCTTCGACGCCGCGGGCGTTCCGGCAGGCGTGTTCAACCTCGTCAACGGTGACGGACCCGGCGTCGGGTCGGCACTGTCGGCGCATCCCGACATCGACCTGATCTCCTTCACCGGCTCTACCCGCGCCGGCATCGAGGTCGCCAAGAACGCTGCACCGACCGTCAAGCGCGTCGCCCAGGAACTCGGCGGCAAGAGCCCCAATATCCTGCTCGACGACGAGTCGCTGACCCGCAACGTCGCCGCCGGCGTCGCCGCGATGATGGTCAACTCCGGCCAGTCGTGTAACGCGCCGAGCCGAATGCTGGTGCCCGCCAACCGAATCGACGACGTCACCGCTGCCATCGTCGAGGCTGCGGCGGACATCACCGTCGGCGACCCGACGAGCAAGGTGAAACTCGGCCCGGTGGTATCGGAGCCGCAGTTCACCAAGATCCAGGGACTCATCGAACGCGCCATCGCCGACGGCGCGACCCCGGTAGTCGGTGGCGCAGGTCGCCCGGAGGGCCTCGAGACCGGGTACTACGTGCAGCCGACCGTGTTCACCAACGTCACCAACGACATGGAGATCGCCCGCACCGAAGTCTTCGGTCCGGTCCTCGTGGTGATCGGCTACGACTCCGTCGATGAGGCCATCGAGATCGGCAATGACACGGAATACGGTCTGGCTGGCTATGTTTCGGGTGACGACCTCGACGAGGTCCGCCGCATCGGCGCCAAGTTGCGCGCCGGCTCCATCACGCTGAACTCGGCGGGCCTCGATCCGGCCGCCCCCTTCGGTGGCTACAAGAAGAGTGGCAACGGCCGCGAGTGGAGCGACTACGCCTTCAGCGAATTCCTCGAAGTGAAGTCGTTGCTGGGCTTCGGAGCGTAGGACGTCCAGTTCAGCCAGCGGCGCGCCGCTCCGCTGGCTGAGCCGGGATTCACCGATGGAGAACTCATCTCGCTGGTTGAGCCGGACGAGGCGCTAGCCGAGTCCGTGTCGAAACCTCTCAGCCACAACGACTTTCGACGGTCCGCGCCAATATCGGCGACTTTCACCCGGCAAGCGTCGCGTGTGCACCCTTCGGATGCACACCCCTCGATGTTCGATACCATCACAGTTCGACAAGTGCGCTACCATCAAATGCATTGTGGTACAGGGGTTTCGACACGCTCGTCACTTCGACTCGGCTAGCGCCTCGCTCAGTACGGCGCGCTTACGCTCCTCGCGGCTCAACCGGCAGATGCAGTGCCCGGACCGGTGAAACCAGGTTGATCCGGCGCGAAACCCCCCTAGTCCTGCCGTTTGCCGAAGACGTCCGCGTGGATCGCGTCGGCGAGCGGCCTCCTGTTCCGCCAGCCGAATCGCTCCAAGTCGGGAACGGTCTGGAACTCCTCGACCGGCCCGACGCACAACCATGCGATCGGCACCACGCCGTCGGGTGCCGCGATGAAATCGGCGAGCACGTCGCGGTCGTAGAACGATACCCAGCCGACGCCGATTCCCTCTGCCGCAGCGGCCAGCCACAGATTCTGAATGGCCAGCGCCGCCGAGAAGACGCCGGTCTCGGGGATGCTGGCACGGCCGAGGATATGGGTACCGCCCCGCGAATGGTCGTAGGTGACGACGATTCCGGTGCCGCTCTCGCGAACGCCCTCGACCTTGATCGGGTCGAACACCTGCGCGCGCTCGGGCGGCAGGCTGTCGGCGAACTCTTTGCGCTTGGCAGCCACATGATCGGCGAAATGCTTGAGCCGCTGCGGATCTCGCACGACGATGAAGTCCCACGGTTGAGTATTGCCCACACTCGGGGCGTGATGCGCGGCGTCGAGCAGTCGAGCGAGCACCTCGTCGGCGATCACCTCACCGGTGAATTCGGCGCGTACGTCGCGCCGCGAACGGATGGCGTCGTAGACGGACATCGTGGGTTCCGCCGAGATGCGCCCGTCGAGCGTGGGATCGATGGTCATCAGCCCATCATCGCAGTGTCCGGTTCAGGTCCGAGGCTGCGGTGGCGGCCTCGCGTCCGCGTCGCGCGGGACACAGCAGATCGGCAGGAAGCGACGTTACCGTGGAAACCATGACGTCCACTCTCGATTCCGAACCGATTTCCGCGCTGATCTCCGACCTGTACGAAAAGGCGCAGCATTCTCATCCGGCACGCCACGCCATGCACCGCGACGCCTCGGCGACAGTACAGGAACGCGCCGACGCGGCGGAAGATCTGTACCTGCCGATCGACCCGCAGACCGGTCGACTGCTGTACTCCCTCGTCCGCGCGACGCGACCAGCCGTCGTCGTGGAATTCGGCACGTCCTACGGCATTTCGACGCTGCACCTCGCTGCCGCGGTGCGCGACAACGGAATCGGACACGTCTACACCACCGAGACCAGCGCCAAGAAGATCGCGGCCGCACGTGCCACCTTCGTCGACGCCGGGCTCGACGATGTGATCACAGTGCTCGACGGCGATGCCCGGCAGACGTTGCGGACTGTCGCCGATCCGATCGGCTTCGTCCTGCTCGACGGCTGGAAGGATCTGTATCTTCCGATACTCGAGCTCCTCGAACCACTTCTGCGCCCGGGCGCCCTCATCGCCGCCGACAACGCCGAAAGCGACTCGGCCGCACCGTACCTCACCTATGTCCGCGATTGCGCGAACGGCTACACCAGTTTCAACTTTCCCGCCAAGCAGCACGACAGCATGGAACTGAGTTCGCGCAACTAGGGCGTGATGCAGACATCCTCACCGACCGAGCTCCGGCGGGTCGCAGCCATCATGCTGGCGATCCTGTCGGTGACCGGCACGGTGCTGTTCACCGCGCCGACCGGTTCCAGTCCTGCGGCCACACTGTTTCCGCAGGCGCAGTCCGCCTCCGACGGCTCGCGGATCGTCTCTGTCAAGCCAATCAGTAACCGGCGCTTCGTGATTGCCGTGTACTCTGCGGCGATGCGGCGAGCGGTGTCGCTACAGGTCATCCGTCCCTCCGACACCACCACACCCGCGCCCACGATGTACATGCTCGACGGCGCCGAAGACGGGTGGACGTCGACCGGCGGCACCAAGACCTGGGAGTCCGAAACCGACTTGGTGAAATTCGTCGCCGACAAACATGTCAACGTCGTCACCGTCATCGACGGTGCGTACTCCTACTACACCGACTGGCTCGCCACCGATCCCGTGCTGGGACGCAACAAATGGCAGACCTTCCTGACTCGGGAACTGCCGTCCGTCCTCGACTCGGCCTTCGACGCCTCCGGACGCAACGCGATTGTCGGAGTGTCGATGTCGGCGACGTCGGTCCTGCAACTGGCGCAGTCTGCGCCCGGCCTGTACCGCAGCGTCGGCTCATTCAGCGGATGCAGCGATCTGGACAATCGATCCTGCACCGCGGGAGTTGCGGCCGTGCTCGCGCTGGGGCGTGCCGACATCGACAACATGTGGGGACCCATGCACGGAAAGCGTTGGGTCGCAGAAGATCCCGGCACATCGGCCAACCTCGCCAAGTTGCGCGGCACCAATCTGTTCTTCGCCTCGGGCAGCGGGCTGCCAGGCAATCACGACAACGTACAGAGTACCGGCAACGATCTCGTGCAACTCGGTCGTCAGCTCGTCATCGGCGGAGGTCCCGAAGCCGTCATCGCGCAGTCCAATCGGCGAATCCAGAAGAAGCTGGCTGCCCTGGGTATCGCAGCCACCTTCCGGTTCACCCCCGCGGGCACCCATTCCTGGGGCTACTGGCAGGACGATCTGCATGCGGCCTGGCCGAGCTTCGCGAAGTCGTTGGGGGTGCCGACGACGCAACGATGACGAGGAAGGCGTCACTCGAAATACCGGTACACCCCCTCGACGACGACCGCGGGCCGGTCGCCGCCGTCCAGTTCGATCACGCCGCCGACCGTGACCTGCACACCGCCGTCGGGGAGATGCTCGACGGCCTTGAGGGTGGCGCGCAAGCGTACTCGGCCGCCCGCCGGCACCGGTGAAGTGAATCGAACCTTGTTGAGGCCGTAGTTGACTGCCATCGTCACGCTGTCGACCGCGAATACCTCACCCCACATCGGAATGATCAACGACAACGTCAGGTAGCCGTGCGCTATCGGGCCGCCGAACGGGCTCTCGACCTTCGCCCGCTCCACGTCGACGTGGATCCATTGGTGATCGTCGGTGGCGTCGGCGAACGTGTTGATCCGATCCTGCTCGACGGGGAACCACGAACTCACGCCCAGTTCGGTCCCGACCAGGACGTCGAGATCGGCGAGAGCGGCGACTCGAGTGGTGACGGCGTCAGTCATGCTGTCCTGCTTTCGATTTCGATGCCGAGAACGTCGAATGCGTTCCGTTTGAAGATGAGTGGCTTGACTTCGGGCTTGATGTCGAGCTCGGCGAAGTCGGCCCGCCAGCGGTCCACCTGGATGACTGGAAAGTCGGAGCCGAAGAGCGCCTTGTTGCGGAGCAGGCCGTTGACCGCGCGAACCAGTTGCGGCGGAAAGTATTTCGGTGACCACCCGGACAAATCGAGATAGACATTGGCCTTGTGGGAGGCGATGGAGATCTGCGCGTCCACCCACGGCACCGCGGGATGCGCCATGACAATGGTCAACTCGGGGAAGTCGGCGGCGACGTCGTCGAGGAGCATGGGGTCGGAGTAGCGCAGCTTGATGCCGTGACCGCCGGGCAGTCCGGCACCGATTCCGGTCTGGCCGGTGTGGAAGAGCGCGGGCACACCGTATTCTGCGAGAGCCTCGTAGATCGGGTAGTACCGTCGGTCGTTGGGTTCGAAGCCCTGCATGCTCGGATGGAACTTGAACCCCTTGACGCCGTACCCTTCGACGAGGGCGCGCAGGCGCTTGACCGCAGCCCTGCCTTGCAACGGATCAACAGATCCGAACGGAATCAAGACGTCGTTGAATTCGGCGGCCTTCTCGGCGATCTGCTCGACACTGTTGGGTTGATGCCCCGACGCCGACGCCGCGTCGACGGTGAAAACGATTGCGGCCATGTTCCGTTCGCGGTAATGCGCAGCGATCGACTCGATGGTCGGGGTGCGCTCCGCACCGGACTTGAAGTACTTCTCCGACGCCTCGATCAGTTCGTCGTCCATCGAGCGGTGGCCGCAGCCGTCGATCTCCACGTGGGTGTGGAAGTCGAGGGCGTCGATGGCGGCGAAGTCGATGCCGTATTTATAGCGGCCTCCGGCATGGGCGGTCATCGTGCGGCTCCGGTCAATTCAGCCGGGAATTCTTCTCCGACGGATTCGAGACGGCCGGCGAAGGTCGTCGGCCATTGTGCGGCGACGTCGTCGGCGCTGAAGCCGCCGTCGTGGAACGCCGTCGCCGTCAATTGTGGGTGCGACCAGAGCGCGAGGCGATCGCCGCCGATCGAGATGGCTTGACCGGTGACGTCGGACGCGGCGTCGGAGGCGAGGAAGGCGATGACGCCCGCGACGTCGCCGGGGGTGCCCATGCCGACCTCGCGGCGAATGACGGCGGGCAGCGGTTCACCGGCGCGCATGCCCTCGATGTAGGGAGCCAGGAAGGGGATGGTCTCGGTCATCGCAGTGGCGGCGACCGGGCAGACCGCGTTGGCTGTGATGCCTGCCTTCTTGAGTTCCATCGCCCAGGTGCGAACCATGCCGACGATCGCGGCCTTGGCGGCGGAGTAGTTGGTCTGTCCGAAGTTTCCGCGCTGACCGGCCGGTGAGCCGATGCAGATGAGCCGACCGCCCTGCCCCTGCTCGCGGAAACGCTCGACGGCGGCGCGCACGCAGGTGAAGGTGCCGCGCAGGTGGACGTCGATCACGGCGTCGAAGTCGTCGTCGGACATCTTCCACAGCACCTTGTCACGCAAGATGCCGGCGTTGGTGACCATGATGTCGAGGCGGCCGAAGGTTGCGACCGCGGCGTCGACGAGGGCGATGGCAGTCGCGGTGGTGCCGACCGGTGCGACGACGGCGACGGCTCGTCCGCCGGCGGCGGTGATGCCGGCGACAGCGGCGTCGGCGGTTTCCTGCCGAACGTCGTTGATGACGACGGCGGCACCGCGGCGGGCGAGTTCCTGTGCGTAGGCGAGTCCGAGGCCCTGCCCGCTGCCGGTGACGACGGCGACTTTTCCAGTGAGATCCATGGTGTGCTCCTGACCTGAGTGGGTGACTACATTCGATTAGAACATCAATCATTGCGTGTTTCAATGATTGATCGAGTGGTACCGTTTCGGCATGACCGACCGGACCACCCGAGATCACGCCTACCTGGACTCCGACCTGGGGTTTCTGCTGGCGCGAGGCAGCGCGACGTTGTCGAGGGCAACCAACGCCGCGCTGGTGCCAGTGGGCCTGAAGGTGCGCGCGTACAGCGTGCTGGCGGCGGTCTGCGACGAACCCGACGGCGCCACTCAGCGTCGACTCGCGACGACCGTCGGACTGGATCCGAGTCAGATCGTGGCGCTGGTCGACGAATTGGAGGGTCGCGGCTTGGTGGTCCGCACCGTCGATCCAGCCGATCGCCGCAACAAGCTGATCAGCGTCACAGCTGAGGGAATTCGCCTGGCAGACAAGGCGAGTCGGATCAGTGCACAGGTGTCGGCAGAGCACTTCCCGGACGTGCCGGCGAAGGATCTGGCGACGATGCGGCGGGTGCTACGTCTGTTGGGCGAGTAGAGCGAAGCGAGCGGCCTCGCCTATGCGTAGATCGACCGCAGTCGGTCCTTACGGATCTTGCCCGTCGCGTTGCGCGGGATCTCCGCGAGGACGACCATCGACTTGGGAATCTTGTAGCGCGCCAGTCGATCCGACAGATAGCTGACGAGATCGGCGAAGGTCAGCGTCGCGCCAGGCGCCAATGAGACTGCGGCGCAACCTACTTCGCCCCATTTCTCGTCGGGTATACCGAACACGCCACACTCGACGACACCGGGCATCGACAACACCACGGCCTCGATTTCGGCGGGGTAGATGTTCTCGCCGCCGGAGATGATCATGTCTTTGAGGCGGTCGACGACGGTGATGAATCCCTCGTCGTCGCGCACGCCGACGTCGCCCGAACGGAACCAGCCGTCGTCGGTGAAGCTCGCGGCGGTGTCAGCGGGGCGGTTCCAGTATTCACGCATGACATTGGGGCCGGAGATCTGGATTTCGCCGCGCTGTCCGACTTCGGTTTCGACACCGGCGGCGTCGACGACGCGGACGTCGGTGAAGAAGTGCGATTTGCCGGCCGAACCGAGCTTGCGTTCGACCTCGTCGGGCTTGAGAATCAGTGCGCCAGGACCGGTTTCGGTGAGACCGTACGCCTGGCAGAGCGCGACGCCCCGGCTCGCGTAGGTGGTCAGGGTGCGTGGCGGCACCGGAGCGGCAGCGACGATCCAGCGGCGGATCGAGGACAGATCGGCGTCGTCGAAACTCGGATGCGCACTCATCGCGTCGAGCATCGTCGGGACACCGAAACCGTAAGTGACGCCATAGTTTTCGATGACCGCGAGGACACGCTCGGCGTCGAATCCGTCTTCGATGACGACTGTCCCGCCTTTGAGCAGCGTCGGCAGCGAGATGAAATTCAGCGCGGCGGTGTGGAACAGCGGAGCGACGACGAGGGAGACTTCGTCGCTGCGCAGGTCGAGGTCGACGATCGGGTTGAGCGCGGCGAAGGTGACCGAACCATGTGTCAGCACAACACCTTTCGGGTGTCCGGTGGTGCCCGAGGTGTACATGATGAAGCACGGGTCGTCGTGGCTGACGGCAACGTCGACGTCGTCCGCACTCGCCTGCGCGATCACCGTCTCGTAGTCCAGAATCGACTCGGCACCCGCCCCGTCCAGCGAGATCAGCACCTCGGCGCCTGCTTGCGCCGACGACTGGGCCGCAACGTCCGACAGCGCTGCGGAATGGATGAGCACTCGCGCACCCGAATCGGCCAATGCGTAGGTCACCTCGGGCGGGGTCAGCCGCGCATTCAGTGGAACGAGCACCGCACCGAGCAGCCCGGCGGCGAAGAGCGCCTCCAGATATGCGGGATGGTTCGCACTGAGCAGGGCGATGCGATCCCCCTGCTCGACGCCGCGCTCGGCCAGTGCATGAGCCAGGCGGCGCGACCGCTCATCCAGCTGTTCGTAGCTGATCTCGTTGCCGCGGAAGATGATTGCGGTCTGCTCCGGCGAACGTCGCGAGGTACGGCGGGGCCAGCTTCCGACGCCTTGATTGCGCATGGATCCTCCTGGAGAGCGCGGTGTGAACACACACTACGATCAATCATTGAGATCGTCAATGATTATTCTTCGCAATCGCTGTGTGGCATTCAGCGTAGGACGTCGGATTTCTCATTCACGAGGGACATCGGGCCGAGAGTGCTCCGCGAGGTCCAGCCCGGCCCGATCCGCTGCCGTCAAGGCCAGCCACAGCAGTGCGGACCCCTGCGTCGACGTGGGCTTGAGGCCGGTCAGTTGCTCGACCTTCTTCAATCGATAAACGAGAGTCTGCCTGTGTACTCCGAGTGCGTCAGCGGCCCGCTGCCATCCGCCGTCGTTGTCGAGGAAGACGCGCACCGACCGCACCAACTCTGCGCCGGCGTCGGCATCATGGCGGATCAACGGTCCGAGGATATTTCGCACCAGGTGCCGCGTGTCTTCGACGCTGGTCGGCAGAAAGTCCGCCCGCACCGCCACCTCGCCGTATGCCGCGACCGTACAGCCACGCTCATTCGCCTGCGCGACGGCGAGGTGCGCCTGCCGAAATGCCTCGGGCACTTGCGAATTAAGCGCGAGAACGGCCGACAGTCCGACGCCGCAACTGGGCGCCAGGGCGCACGCGACACGCCTGAGCGTCTCCGTGTCATTGGGGACGATCGCGATCAGCTCCCCGTCGCGCACACTCAGCAGGGGCGCGACGTTCTGCAGGCAACGCAGATGGTGGATCGAGGTGTGATCGAGCGGTTGTCGGTCGGGCGCCGAGAAGCAGGCGACCACCAGCTCGCCGGTCATCGACCGAAGGCCGAACTCCGGCCACACCGCAGACAGTGTGATCGACTCGTCGAGTAGTCCGTTCAGCAACGCCCGGCCGGACTCTCGCATCCGATCACGTTGCTCCGCAGCATGTTCCAGCTCTAAGGCGATGAGCCCACCGACATGTTCGAGCAGCGGCCGGTCGGTCGGCTCGCCGGCGTCGACGCCGGCAATCAATGCGGTGCCGGCTGCGCCGGGCAGCTCGACCTGCACTTCGACGTCGTCGACGTCGCCCTCAAAAGCTTTACGTCCCAGCGCAATCGACTCGCCTGACGAGAGATCGACGACGCGCAGGCTCCACCCCGTCGAGCGTTCCAGCGCCGACAGCCGCTCAGCGAGGGTCGCACGGCGGTGCAGCGACTGCCAGTAGGTGTCGTACAGTCGTTTGATCGCGGCGACGCGTTGGCGCTCAGACTCGATCGCACTCTCGATCACAGTGCGCGCCAACGTCACGAACTGAAGGTCGTACCCGGCCGCCAAGACGGGAAACCCTCGATCTCGCGCGACGTCGAGCATGCCGGGGGTGATCGCCGGCGCCGATTGCCCGGGCGCGACCACCAGTCCCGCCACTGCGCTGTCGATCAGCGAGGTGATCCACCTACGCTGATCGTCCTCGCCGTCCGGCAATCCGCCGCAGGTGGTCATCACCAGGTCGCCGGAGTCGAACCACGACCACGGATCGGGCAGATCGCACGCGTGCGCCCAGGTGACCAATCGCGAACCCCCTCGTTCCCCGGCCAGGTAGCGCAGGCCGAGTGACGGAACCGCGACGAGCTGGTCCACCGAAATCATGACGTACCTCCTTCATACGAAAGTATGAAGGCCTTCGTCAGGTCTAGCGAGTCTACGAATGTCCAAGCTCGGCTGCGCACCACACACTGATGGTCGACGACGTCACGCTCGACGTCGACGACATCTGAGGAGTGGGAAATGACAGTTCTCAAGCCGACCGGTCGGCCGACACCGGGCGTACCGCTGTGGGCGTCGCAGAGTAGCACCGCGACTCGGCCCATGCTCGATGGCGACATCGACGTCGATGTCGCCATCGTCGGTGCCGGCTTCACCGGGCTGTGGACCGCCTACTACTTGTTGAAAGCGGAGCCGAGCCTGCGCGTGGCCATCATCGAACGCGAGTTCGCGGGCTTCGGGGCCTCCGGGCGCAACGGCGGATGGGCGTCGTCGATCTTTCCTGTCTCGCTGGCACACGTGGCCAAGCGGTACAGTCACGACGCCGCACTCGATCTGCAGTCGGCGATGAACGACACCGTCGCCGAGATCGGCGAGGTCGTGACAACCGAGGGCATCGACTGCTCCTACGCCCGCGAAGGATTTATCTCGTTGGCACGCAACGAGGCTCAACTCGCCCGGGCTCACGCTACGGTCGCCGCGTCGGCGGCGTTCGGCACTCACCGTCAGTGGTCGTTCCTGTCGGCGTCCGAGGCGTCGGAGAAGATCGCGGCGACCGGCGTCCGCGGCGGCATCTTCACCGAGCACTGCGCACTCCTGCAGCCGGACCGGCTCGTTCGCGGCCTCGCCGATCGCGTCGAGGCGCTCGGCGCGACGATCTACGAGAACACCCCGGCGTCGAGCATCGCCGCCGGGGTGGTGCAGACCGTGTACGGCCGGGTCACGGCGTCCACCGTGGTGCGTGCCACCGAAGCGTTCACACCGGAGTTCGCGGCCTACCGCCGCAACGTCGCACCGCTCTACTCGCTGGTGGTGGCCACCGCCCCGCTGCCCGACGACGTACGAGAGTCCTTGGGGCTCAACAGTCGTATCGCCTTCAACGATATGCGCAACCTGCGGATCTACGCGCACCCCACGGCCGATGGGCGACTCGTCTTCGGTGGCCGCGGCGCGCCTTACCACTTCAACTCGAAGGTCGACGCACGATTCGACGTCGATGACCGAATCCACGCGAAGATCGTCGCGACGATGCACGAGTTCTTTCCCGCGTTCGCCGACGTTCCAATCACGCATCGCTGGGGCGGACCGCTCGGCGTGCCGCGCGACTGGTTCCCCTCGGTCGGCTATGACCGCCGCAACAAGCTCGCGTGGGCGGGGCCGTACGTCGGGGACGGCGTCGCGACCAGCAACCTGGCCGGGCGCATCCTTCGAAACCTGTTGCTGGACAAGCCCGATGCACTCAACAGCCTGCCCGTCGTCAACCACAATTCAAAGAAGTGGGAAGTGGAGCCGTTCCGGTGGCTCGGCGTCAACGCCGGATTGCAGGCGGCGTCGGCCGCCGACGCCGAGGAAGCGATTACCCGCAAACCCTCAAAGATCTCCGCTCTGCTCGAAAGACTCACCGGCGCACACTGATTCGTTACCTTCCAAGGGAGTTTGCCATGATCTCGCTCGTACACCTCGCACAGTCCACGGTCACCGGGCCGCTCACTCCGGCTGGACAGCGCCCCGGCGCCGACAGCGGCGATCCCCGGTTGGCGACACTGACCGTCGACGCGGCCGCACCCGCTCAGGTCGGCATCTGGGAATGCCGTCCCGGTGGCTGGCCCGTCGTCGACCGCCCCGACACCGAAACCTGCTACATCATCTCCGGTCGCGCCACCATCACCGACGACGCGTCCGGCACGACCGTCGACGTCAGTGCGGGCGACTTCCTCACCCTGCCTGTCGGCTGGAGCGGGCGATGGGACATCACCGAGACGCTGCGCAAAGCCTATTCGATCTTCTAGTGGATTGTCGCGGCTAATGGTATTGATATCTTGCCGTACCCCTGCTTCGCCGCATCCTGCTGGTTGAGCGAGTCGAAGCTGAGTCGAAACCACGGTGACGCTGCGGGTTTCGTCATTTCCCGGCCGGCGGGGTTTTGACTCGCTCCGCTCAACCTGGATCCGCCGATGGTGGGCCCATTTCGCTGGTTGAGCCTGGAACCACCGGCCGAAGCGTCCCTCTGCTGGTTGAGCCGGACGAGCGCCGTGCTGAGCGAGGCGCTAGCCGAGTCGAAGTAGCGCTAGCCGAGTCCGTGTCGAAACCTCTCAGCCACAACGACTTTCGATGATGCGCGCCAACATCGGCGATGACACCCGGCAAGTGAGGCGTGTGCACCCTACGGGTGCACACGCCTCGTTGTTCGATAGCATCACAGGTCGACAAGTGCGCTGCCATCAAATGCATTGTGGTACAGAGGTTTCGACACGCTCGTCGCTTCGACTCGGCTAGCGCCTCGCTCAGTACGGCGCGCTTGCGCTCCTCGCGGCTCAACCAGCGGGTAGGGCCCGTCGTCGGTGGATCCAGGTTGAGGCGGCCGACTTGATGGGCCAGGACGTCGCCGGTCCGAGACGCTAGCCGAGTCCGTGTCGAAACCACGGTGACACAACAGGTTTCGCGCGACCGTTCACCTCGCGTTCTGATCGCGTGACCTTCTCCAGTCGAATACACCCAGCAGGTGCATTCGACGCATACGCTGAAGTCACCATCCCCACCTGCCTCGACTCACCGAAATCCATTGTCTCACTGTGGTTTCGACACGCTCGTCGCTAACGCTCCTCACGGCTCAACCAGCGGAGAGGGCCACCATCGGTGCACCAGGCTCAACCGGCAGAGGAACGCAACGGTCATATAGCTCTTTAGTGCGACACCCTAGGGTGTGCCGTCGGGCCGCAATTCCAGGCGGCGGACCATCCTGCGGACCCGCTCGACGATCTCCTGCGCGACGTCGTCGGGTTCGATCACGCGAACACCATCAGCGAAGCGCCACAACACATTCGCGGCGTGACGTCGATCGGAGAACTTGACGGTCAGTCGGGTGTCCCCGTTGCCCCGTGGTTCCGACTCCAGGACTTTCGCGGCGTGACTGAGCGCGGGGAGAGTCTCGGCGTCGACGTCGACGACTACCTCGATGAACTCGAACCGCTCGCGGAATGATCGTCGGCTCTCCTCCCAGATCGATTCGAGGTCGACGTCGTCGGGTCGGTCTGCGGGGTCGTCGAGGACCTCGACGTCGCGGCAGCGCGATACTCGGAACATTCGTTGGGCACCTTGTGAATTCGCGACAAGATACCAAGCGCTGTCGGCGGCGATGAGGCCGATCGGATCCAGGGTGCGCGGCTTGGGTTCACCGTCGAACCTGCGATAGGTCAGTCGGACTCTACGTCCTTCGAGCACGGCCTGCTGTAGCGGAGCAAGTACCGTCATCGGCGTCGACTCGCCGAGGTAACCTTCTGGGCGCACCAGGATGCGCTGCGCGGCGTGAGTCGCTTGTGCGCGTTGCCGTTCCGGAAGGGCGACCGCGATCTTGCGCATCGCGCTGGCGAAGTCGGCGGGGGCGAGGCGACCGGCGCCGGCGAGCAGCGCCGTCGCCTCGTCGACCGAGAGCGTCGAGAGGTCGGCGCGAAACCCGGGAAGCAGCGAGAATCCGCCGTTTCGGCCACGTTCGGCATACACGGGGATACCGGAGATCGATAGCGAGTCGATGTCGCGCAACACCGTTCGTTCCGAGACCTCCAGTTCGCCGGCGATCTCGGCCGCCGTCATCCGGCCGCGCAGTCGCAGTAGCGCGACGAGGGACAGCAGGCGGTCGGTGCGCATGTCAGGTCAGGGCCGCGGTCATCGTCGTCTGGATCAAGCGAAAGTCGTTTTCGCTCAACGAAATCAGTCCCCTACGCAGTTGATATCCCCAGTTGGGCGCGGTAGTCAGCACCAGTCGGGTGTGCAGCTCCGCCAGTGGAACCGCCTCTGCGTCAAGGTAATTCACTCGACGCCGATACGGCTTGAACGACCCCTCGTCGGCCTGCCAGATGTCGTCGTCGGCGACGATGCCGACTGCGGTGAACGCTCGCAGCGGATCACCGTCGGGGTAGTCGGTGCGCGGTGAGTAGTAGACAAGGCCGTCGCCTCGTGCCATCCGGGCCAGCCCCGCGCGTTTGCCGTGGTTGACTTGGGCGATGCCGAGGTCGATGCCGCGTCGGACGTGACTCGCGCTTACGACGCCGAGCCAGTAATTCTGGTGCGTTGAATTAGTCATCTTCATCTCCTGCTTCGAGGCTCTCCTGCTCCATGACTCCGGGCGGAACCGCCGAAACAAACTTCTCAAACAATCATGACAGAACTTGTCAGGTATTGCCGATCTACTTGGTTCACCACCGAAACAGCCGATCAACAGGAGGACATCATGACCGCACCGACCCAACTCGATCCTCGACCCATCTACTTCGCCGCAACCGCCTGGGTGACCGAACTGTTGCACAACGTCGACGCCGGGCAGCTCGGCGATCCGACTCCGTGTACCGAATTCGACGTCGCTACGTTGGGCTCCCACCTGGTCGCGACGGTTGGGCGAGCCGCCGTCGTCGGCGAGGGCGGCGACTTCTCGTCGATGCCGGTGCTGGCCGAGGGCCACGACGCCGATGCCTATGCGGCGGCAGTCGAGCGCGCTGCCGCCGCCTGGGCAGACGACTCGCGACTGTCCGCGATGGTGACAGTGCCGTGGGGCGAGGTTCCCGGCGCCGGCGCATTGTGGGGATACATCAACGAGACACTGGTGCACGGCTGGGACCTGGCCGTCGCGACGGGGCAACCCGCGGAAGCCGACCCCGCCCTGGTCACCCCGGTACTGGCCGCGGTGAAGAACTTCCTGCCCGCGCACATCCGGTCCAGCGACGAGGTTCCGTTCGGCGAGGTAGTGACGCCGCGCGACGACGCTGGCTTGACCGAACAGTTGGCGAACTGGTCTGGGCGAGCGCCGTTTACGCGGGCTTAGGCCGGCGTCGATGCAGTGGGCAGATTGCAATCTGTCTGTTGAGCGGCGGCGAGGGGCCGGCTCCCTTGGCGTCCGTGAGGCGCCAGACTGCAATCTGTCTGTTGAGCCGCGGCGAGGGGCCGGCTCCCCCGGCGTCGGCCACGGGCAGATTCCAATCGGCCCGCTGAGCCTGGGCGAGGGGCCGGCTCCCCCGGCGTCCGTGAGGCGGCAGATTGCAATCGGCCCGCTGAGCCTGGGCGAGGGGCCCCGGGCCCCTCGACGTCCGTGAGGCGCTAGATTGCAATCTGTCTGTTGAGCCGCGGCGAGGGGCCGGCTCCCCCGACGTCGGCCACGGGCAGATTCCAATCGGCTCGCTGAGCCGCGGCGAGGGGCCGGCTCCCCCGACGTCCGTGAGGCGCCAGACTGCAATCTGTCTGTTGAGCCGCGGCGAGGGGCCGGCTCCCCCGACGTCGACCAGGCGGCAGATTCCAATCAGCCCGCTGAGCCGCGGCGAGGTGCCCGCTCCCCCGACGTCGACCAGGCGGCAGATTCCAATCGGCCCGCTGAGCCTGAGCGAGGGGCCCGCTCCCCCGGCGTCGGTGACGCGCCAGATTGCAATCTGTCTGTTGAGCCCGCCGCAAGGGGCCGGCTCCCCCGGCGTCGACCACGGGACAGATTCCAATCGGCCCGCTGAGCCTGGGCAAGGGGCCGGCTCCCTCGGCGTCGACCAGGCGGCAGATTGCAATCTGGCTCATTCAACAGCAGCACGCTGTCCGCGGTCGCCTGGTTGCCTGGTCGCCGGAAATACCTTTGGGCACGTTGGTATTTCGGCTTACGACCCCTCGTTACACCGAACCTCGTTCACTTCGACTCGCAAGCTCGCTCCGCACGGCTCCTCGCTTCGGCACTCGGCGAACGAGGCAGGCACCGCAAAGCGACGAGTGACTACTCCACCAAATCCTCGTATCGGTACTCGGTCGAAATCGACTGTCCCGCTTGGCTTGCATCGGCTTCGCGACGCTGTAGCTCCACTCGCCTGATCTTGCCCGAGATCGTCTTGGGGAGCTCGAAGAATTCGACGCGGCGGACCTTCAGGTAGGGCGCCAAGTGGTCACGCGAGTATTCGAGGATCGCCTTGGCGGTGTCGGCCGTCGGCTCCCACCCGGCTGCCAGGGTGACGTACGCCTTCGGCACCGCCAACCGCGTCTCGTCGGGCTGCGGCACCACCGCGGCTTCGACGACGGCGGGGTGCTCGATGAGGACGCTCTCGAGTTCGAACGGTGAGACTTTGTAGTCCGACGACTTGAACACATCGTCGGTGCGCCCGACGTAGGTGATGTAGCCGTCCGAATCCCGTTGTGCCACATCGCCGGTGTGGTAGTAGCCACCGGCCGTCACGGCTTCGTTTCGAACGGGGTCGCCGAGGTAGCCGGTCATCAGATTCATCGGATGCTTCGACAGGTCCAGACAGATCTCCCCCTCGTCGCCCAGCTCGCCGGTGAGTGGGTCGACCAGGACGACCGGCACGCCCGGCATCGGCCGACCCATGGAGCCCGCCTTCACCGGCTGTCCCGGTGTGTTGCCGACCTGCAGAGTCGTCTCCGTCTGACCGAATCCGTCGCGAATCGTGAGCCCCCACCCCTCTTCGACCTGCCGGATGACATCCGGATTGAGCGGCTCACCTGCTCCGAGCAATTCCCGGAGTCCGGACGGCTTGTCACCGAGGTCGGCCTGAATCAGCATGCGCCACACCGTCGGTGGGGCGCAGAATGTGTTGACCTTCGCCCGACGCAGCTGTTCCATGAGCGCGACGGCGTCGAATCGCGTGTAGTTGTAGACGAAGATCGTCGACTCCGCGATCCACGGCGCGAAGAAGCAGCTCCACGCGTGCTTGGCCCAGCCGGGGGAGCTGATCGCGAGGTGCACGTCCCCCGGCCGCAACCCGATCCACGCCACGGTCGTGAAATGCCCTACGGCATAACTGATTTGGGAGTGCTCCACCAACTTGGGCCTACTGGTGGTGCCCGAGGTGAAGTAGATCAGCATCGGCTCGTCGATCGTCGTCGTCGACTCGAACGGCCCGGACGACTCGACGTCGGCCGCGTCGGCGTAGGCGATCCATCCCGGCGCCTCGCCCCCGACGACGATACGCAGGTAGTCACCGTCGATCTCGGCGAACTTCGGGACGTCGGCGAAATTGGTGATGACACAACGAGCTTCGCCCCGATTGATGCGGTCACGCAGATCCTCGGGCCCGAGCGCCGCGGTGGTCGGCATCACGATAGCTCCGAGCTTCAGCACCGCGAGCATCACCTCCCACAGCTCCACCTGATTGCCCAACATGAGAATCACCCTGTCCCCCTTGGTGATTCCCAGACTGCTCAACCACGTGGCGACTTGGTCGGAGCGACGTGCCATCGCGTCGAAGGTGACTTTGAGTTCCGAGCCGTCCTGCTCGGTGATCCACAGCGCAATGCCGTCGTTGCCGCGGGCGAACGCGTCGAACCAGTCGATGGCCCAGTTGAAGGTTCCAGTGAGTTGCGGCCAGCGGAACTCGGCGACGGCGCGGTCGTAGTCGCTGATCGTCTCGATCAACTGGTCGCGGCTGCTGCGGTAAAGCTCGGTATTGGTCATGGATTTATGATCCACGTCACTTCGACGACGGGCCACCCTCCGAAGAGGGTGGCCCATCGCCTCACGCCTTGGAAAGCTTGGCGTCGACCCATTCGAGCAGGTCGTCGCGCACTTCCTCGCGGTTGGTCTCGTTGAGGATCTCGTGTCGCGCCTCGGGATAGCTCTGCAGAGTCACGTCGGTCAGACCGCCGGCGGCGAAATGAGCGAGGAGCAGGTTCGCCAGTGCCAGTTGCCCGTTCACCGGGTCGTGCTCGCCGACTGCGACGAGGATCGGCAGTTCCGAACGCATCGCGCCGACGGCCGACGCGTCGGCGAGCGGCCGTGCCCCGACGAACATCGCCTTGCCCGACGCCGCGTCGATGCCGAATCCGCAAAACTCGTCGGCGACGTACTTGTCGACTTCCGCTTCGTCTCGCGACAGCCATTCAAAACCGGTGCGGGCCGGCTCGAAAGGCGCGTTGAACGCCGAAAGGTCAACGCCTGCATCAAGATCGAGCGCGGGCTCCAGACCGTCTAGTGCCGCGGTACCGCTGAGAATCACGGCGTCGGGAACGTCGGAGTTGGTCAGCAGATACTGCTGGGTCGCAAAAGACCCCATGCTGTGTCCGAGGATCGCAAGTGGCAGATCGGGGTGTTCGCGGACGGCATGATCGACGACGACGCCGATTTCCCCGACCAATGCCGTCCAACCGTTCTCGCCGAGATCGCCGAGCTCGCGGCCGTCGAGTTTCGACAGCCCATGGCCCCGATGGTCGTAGGCGTAGACGACGAATCCTTTGTCCGCGAAGAACTCTGCGGTCGCGGCGTAGCGCAGTGAATGCTCTCCCATGCCGTGGACGAGGACCAGGACCGCGCGGGCGTCACCTGTCGGGTCCCAGCGCCGCCCCGCCAAAGTGTTGCCATCGATTCCGGTCTCAGTGAAGGTCTCCACAGAAATGCCCTTTCGTCGCACGTGGTCGATGCGAGTCTATGCGGCCCGATCGGTGCGCGAGGGCACTCCACGGATGAGCCGCGGGCTCGTTCGCCGTAAGTTTGCGGTCATGACACCTACGACGTCGAGGCGCGTATCCCGGGTGATCGACGCGGTCGTGTCGGTGTTGCTGGCACTCGGACAGATCGTCGTGGTCGTCGCCATGTTCGGCATCGCGCTGGGCGGCGGCATGGCCACCGGCAACTGCTTCCGGCCGGACCCGTGTGGGAGTCAGTCGTGGCTGACCGGCGGGATGTGGGTGGGAATCGTCGGGGCCGCGGTGATTCCCGTGGGCTCGTGGATTCTCGCGGGTGCGCGGGCCAGACGGGGCCGATACGCATGGTGGGTCGTGTTGTGCGGCTTGGTCCTGTTGGTCGTCGTCGCGACGGTGATGGCATGGATGATCCGGCAGGCCACGCCATGACGGACTGTCCCAAGAAACGATCGATCTCGCTGAAACGACGAACGCACCCAAGGGTGAAAACCCTTGGGTGCGTTGGCCGTTGCCGCTAGGCGACTACGACGCGTCCGCTTCGCCTGCCTTCGACAATTCGATCGGGGCGTCGGGCACGGCGCGCGGCTTGTCCGATCCGACGAAGGTGAACTTCGCCTGATCTCCGTCGCCCTCGCCGTCCCAGTTCTCGACGTCGACGAGAACGATCTGGCCCGGAGCGATGTCGCCGAACAGGATCTTCTCCGACAACTGATCCTCGATCTCGCGCTGGATCGTACGGCGCAGCGGGCGGGCACCGAGGACCGGGTCGAAGCCACGCTTGGACAGCAACGACTTCGCCTTGTCGGTGACCTCGATGGCCATGTCCTTGTTCTTCAGGGCACCCTCCACCCGGTTCAGCATGAGGTCGACCATCTGGATGATCTCTTCCTGCGTGAGCTGGTGGAACACGACGATGTCGTCGATGCGGTTGAGGAACTCGGGGCGGAAGTGCTTCTTCAACTCGTCGTTGACCTTGAGCTTCATCCGCTCGTAGTTCGACGTCGAGTCGTCGCCCTTGGTGAAGCCCAGCCCGACCGCCTTCGAGATGTCACTGGTGCCGAGGTTCGAGGTGAAGATCAGCACGGTGTTCTTGAAGTCGACCGTACGACCCTGACCGTCGGTGAGGCGACCGTCTTCGAGGACCTGCAACAGGGTGTTGTAGATCTCCGAGTGAGCCTTCTCGATTTCGTCGAACAGCACCACCGAGAACGGCTTGCGGCGCACCTTCTCGGTGAGCTGACCGCCCTCTTCGTACCCGACGTAGCCGGGAGGGGCACCGAACAGGCGCGATGCGGTGAAGCGGTCGTGGAACTCGCCCATGTCGATCTGGATGAGCGCGTCGTCGTCGCCGAACAGGAAGTTGGCCAGCGCCTTGGACAGTTCGGTCTTCCCGACGCCCGACGGCCCCGCGAAGATGAACGATCCGGACGGACGCTTGGGATCCTTCAGACCGGCGCGCGTGCGACGGATCGCCTTGGAGACGGCCTTGACGGCGTCTTCCTGGCCGATGATCCGCTTGTGCAGTTCGTCCTCCATGCGGAGCAGACGGGTGGTCTCCTCTTCGGTGAGCTTGAAGACGGGGATGCCGGTCCAGTTGCCGAGCACCTCGGCGATCTGCTCGTCGTCGACTTCCGCCACGACGTCCATATCGCCACTGCGCCACTGCTTTTCGCGTTCGGCGCGCTCGGCGACGAGGGTTTTCTCCTTGTCGCGCAGGCTCGCTGCCTTCTCGAAGTCCTGGGCGTCGATCGCCGATTCCTTCTCCTTGCGAGCGTCGGCGATGCGGTCGTCGAACTCACGCAGGTCTGGCGGTGCGGTCATCCGGCGGATACGCATGCGCGCGCCCGCCTCGTCGATGAGGTCGATCGCCTTGTCCGGCAGGAAGCGGTCGTTGATGTAGCGGTCGGCGAGCGTCGCCGCGGCGACCAGCGCGCCGTCGGTGATCGACACGCGGTGGTGCGATTCGTAACGGTCGCGCAGACCCTTGAGGATCTCGATGGTGTGCTCGACCGACGGCTCGCCCACCTGCACCGGCTGGAAACGGCGTTCCAGTGCGGCGTCCTTCTCGATGTACTTGCGGTACTCGTCGAGGGTGGTGGCGCCGATGGTCTGCAGTTCGCCGCGGGCCAGTTTCGGCTTGAGGATCGACGCGGCGTCGATCGCGCCCTCGGCGGCGCCCGCACCGACCAGCGTGTGCAGCTCGTCGATGAACAGAATGATGTCGCCGCGCGTGTTGATCTCCTTGAGGACCTTCTTCAGGCGCTCTTCGAAGTCGCCGCGGTAGCGGCTGCCGGCGACCAGCGACCCGAGGTCGAGGGTGTAGAGCTGCTTGTCCTTGAGGGTCTCGGGCACATTGCCGCTGACGATCGCCTGCGCCAGCCCTTCGACGACGGCGGTCTTGCCGACACCGGGCTCGCCGATCAGCACCGGGTTGTTCTTGGTGCGACGGCTCAGCACCTGCATGACCCGCTCGATTTCCTTTTCCCGGCCGATGACCGGGTCGAGTTTGCCCTCACTGGCCGCGGCGGTCAGGTTTCTGCCGAACTGGTCGAGGACCAGCGACGTCGACGGACTTCCCGACTCGGTGCTGCGTCCGCCGGTGCCCGCCTCCTGCGGCTCCTTGCCCTGGTAGCCCGAGAGCAGCTGGATGACCTGCTGGCGCACGCGATTGAGGTCGGCGCCGAG
The DNA here is from genome assembly GCF_012933505.1 of Gordonia asplenii. Classification (GTDB taxonomy): domain Bacteria; phylum Actinomycetota; class Actinomycetes; order Mycobacteriales; family Mycobacteriaceae; genus Gordonia; species Gordonia asplenii. Next base: position 200,135 of record NZ_JABBNB010000005.1, on the reverse strand, counting down.
CTTGACGAGGACCTGAGCGGCGACGCCTTCACCCTCGCGGATCAGACCGAGCAGGATGTGCTCGGTGCCGATGTAGTTGTGGCCGAGCTGCAGTGCCTCACGCAGCGACAGCTCGAGGACTTTCTTGGCCCGCGGCGTGAACGGGATATGCCCCGACGGCGCCTGCTGGCCCTGGCCGATGATCTCCTCGACCTGGCTGCGGACGCCTTCGAGCGAGATGCCCAGCGACTCCAGCGCCTTGGCGGCGACCCCTTCACCCTCGTGGATCAAACCCAGCAGGATGTGCTCGGTGCCGATGTAGTTGTGATTGAGCATGCGCGCTTCTTCTTGGGCCAGAACCACAACCCGTCGAGCGCGATCGGTGAACCGTTCGAACATCGTTCTCCCTTTCCAAAAACCTTCGACCCCTTACCGCGGTGACACGACAAACAGCCTGCTTGGCTCAAGTCTAGTGGTCACGTATGCGCTGCTTGCAGTTAATGTGCACCCCGACGATCGACGCCGGGGCCCTGCTGCGGGTCTTGGAAGGCTCAACGTCGCAGGCAGGGGGTATGTTCCGGGGTCGCTACGCTTTGAGCGAACGGCACCGCGGGTTAGGCCCGCAGCGCGTTGATCAGCTGTTCGACGACGTCACGCGTCTCGCGGCGGGCCTGCTGCGCGTCGTCGGCGCGGGAAATGTAGAGGGCCAGTTCGTCGACGGCACCGAGGACGAGGTGTGCCAGCGGCCGCACCGGTTGGTCACGGAGTTGCCCGAGTTCGATCGCGTGGGTCAGCGCGGCCTCGATGGAGGCGAACGCATACTGCTCGCCACGCAGCCGCCACTGCTCCCACCCGAGGACCGCCGGAGCGTCGATCAAGATGATCCGGTTGACCGCCGGGTCGGCCATCCGCGCGATGAAGTCGTCGAATCCGACGATCAGGGCCCCGAGCGGATCGGCGGGGTCGGCTCCGGCGATCGCCTCGGCGGTCTGCCCGATGACTTGCGCCTCGACGTCGTCGAAGACCGCGGCGAACAGCGCGGCCTTGTCGCCGAACTGGTGATAGAGCGCGCCCCTGCTCACCCCCGCGGCGTCGACGATCATCTGCGTTCCGACGGCGGCATACCCGTGTTCGGCGAAGAGGGCGCGCGCGGCGTCGCGCAGGGCGAGTCGCGTCTTCGCGGTTCGCTCCGCCTGGGTTCGACCATTGACTTTCATACAGACTGTACGTAACTTTCATGCAAGATGTTTGTAAGTTCGAGCAAAGGATAGCTCCCGTGCAGCTCGCAGAATTGCCGTCCGGCCGAATCGAGTACGACGTCTACGGCCCCGACGACTCCACCCACCCGCCCGTACTGTTCGTGCACGGGGTGCTCGTAAACGGTCTGTTGTGGCGCGACGTCGCCGAACGCCTCGCCGCCCTGGGCTACCGCAGCTACGTCCCGACGTTCCCGCTCGGCGCACATCGCATCCCCGTCGAGGCGGGCAGCGAGCTGAGCCCGCCGGCGATCGCCCAGCTGATCCGGGAGTTCGTGCACGCCTTCGAACTCGACGACGCCACCCTCGTCGGCAACGACACCGGCGGCGGGCTGTGCCAGTTCGCACTCGGCGTCGAGCCGGATCTGGTCGGGCGCGTGGTGCTGACCAATTGCGACGCCTTCGACGTGTTCCCGCCGCAACCGTTCCGATTCGCCTTCAAACTGCTCAAGCGACCCGCAGTCCTGAACCTGGCCATGCCCGGATTCGGCACCGCGGCGCTGCGGCATTCGTGGCTCGGATTCGGTTTGCTCGCAACCCGACCCGACGCCCGCCTGACCGACGAGATGACCCGTTCGGTGCGCACCGATCCCGCAATCCGCGCCGATGCCGCCGCCGTCCTGGCCGCAATCGACGAGCTCGGCGACATGACGATGGCGACCAAGCGGATGTCGACGGTGCAGGTGCCGGTCACCGTGCTGTGGGGCATGGCTGACCGATGCTTCGGCGCGCCATTGGGCAAGCGCCTCGCTTCGACCTTCCCGAACGGACAGTTCGTCGAGGTGCCTCGATCTCGGACGTTCGTGTCGCTCGACGCCCCGCAGGCCGTCGTCGACGCCGTCGTAGCGATCGGGGACCAGGGTTGACTACGCTTGACCGATGGGCATGCCGCCGATCCAACCGTTCCCGTTCAGTGAGTCTTCGCCGCTGGCAACGGCTTTCACCTGGACGGGTACCGCCACACTGACCCCCGACCAGCAGGCGGCGCTCAATGTCGGCGCAATTCTCAACAGCACCAACGGTTTCGCGTGCGATACCCTCGCCGTCGGCGAATCGCCCGACGACGCTCGACGCCGGATGGTCGACTGGTGGGGCGTCGACAGCGCGGTATCGGCGCGAATCACGGTGGGCCGCTTACTCGATGGCATGCACAGCCGGGGTTTCGAGGTGGTGGCGCCGCTGGTCGCCGATGCGATCGACAGCACCGACGGACTCACCATCGACAATCATCGTGAGTTCCTCACCGCGCGGCTGATCGGTTCCACCCAGCCGATCGCCGGCGACGTCGACGACTACAACGCGCTCTACAACCTGCGGACCATGGATATTCTGCGCCCGGTGCTGCGCAACGAGAACTTCCCCGACCACATCCGCGCGTGGGACCTGGGACGTATCCCGTTCATCGTCCGGATGAGTCTGCGCTGCGGATACCTGACCGACGACGAGGTGTGGCCGTTGCTGAGCGCGGCGCTGTCCGCGGCCCGGGACTACTACGCGAACTGGCGGCAGTTCGCACACGGGTACCTGATCGGGCGCGCCTATTGGATGGCCGGCTACGACCTCAAGAAGGCCGGAACCGCGGCAAACGAGGTGGGCGCGATGATCAACGCCCTGCTGGTACGGCAGGACAGTCCGTGGCGGCGGCAGCCACTGGCGAGCTGAGTTCGGCCCGCTATGCGAAGATCCGCGCGATCGCGTCCCGCGCGGTGGGCTCGTCGAGCCCGCCGGATCGCTGGGCCTCCCGGATCGACATGAACCGTTTGAACTGATCGCGCACCCCGGCATCGTCGGCCTTGTCCAGTTGGTCGCGACGCTCGCTCATCTGTTTACGCGTCAGCCAGAAGATGCGCTGGTCGGTGATGTCGACGGGCAGCTTGTTGCTGGTGAAGATCTTGGTCCAGGACTCGTAGTCCTGCAGCTGTCCGATGAAGTACTTGCCGTCCTTGTCGCCGTGGGCGAATCCGAGGACCGCCGCGGCAGGCAGCTCGTAGGCGAAACCGCGCTTCTCGTCGGATCCGGCGGCTACCATCAACACGCGTTCGGTGGTCACCGCGAGGATGCCCCACAGCCCCTTGAACCAGGCGACCGCGGCATTGAGCAGCAGTTCGCGAGAGCTGAGGTAGGCGATCAGGTGTTCGGCGTCGGCATCGTCGGCGCCCGCCCACCACAGCGCCGCGGCGATGTCGGCGCGCTCACGCCCCGCCACACCGAAATTCGGTTCATCTCCCACAGATGCAATGTAGCCGCCCCCGCTGACATTCATTGCCGGTCGTAGGCTTCCCGCGCCAGTTCGACATCGCCGACACGGCCTTCGACGACGTCGATCAGTACCAGCAGCTGATCGGCGACGATCCGTCCGAGGTCGGTCAGCGAGTACTCAACCTTCGGCGGAATGGATTGCAGCACTTCACGATTGACGAATCCATCACGCTCGAGAGATTGGAGCGTCACCGACAGCATGCGCTCGCTGACACCGTCGACCCGGCGTCGAAGCGCACTGAACCGCAGGTCACCTTCGCGGAGCGCGGCCAGCGCGAGCAACCCCCAGCGACTGGTCACGGTCTGCAAGATGTCTCGCGACGCGCAGTTGCGCGCGAAGACGTCGGCTTCCAGGGTCGCATCGACGACGGGTTCTCCCGCGGACTCGTCAACCCTTCTCGGCTCCATGAATGTGAAGCATACGCCATCGCATGCGCTTACCCTGGTATTGACACTTACTTCTAGTAAGTGCATAGTGAGTGAGAAGCGCCCAAGACTTGGGCATCGTCGAGCGAGGAGACAATCCATGACCACCTATGCGGTAACCGGAGCAACCGGCGGACTGGGCAGCAGTGCGATCGACGCACTGTTGAGCAGCGGCATCGACGCAGCCGACGTCGTCGCGATCGTGCGCGACCCCGCTAAGGCGGCAACGCTGGCCGACGCCGGCGTCACCGTCCGCCGGGCCGACTACGACGACGTCGATGCACTGACCGCGGCCCTATCCGGAGTCGACCGGTTGCTGTTCGTATCGGGGTCGGAGATCGGCCGGCGGGCCACCCAGCATGCGAACGTGATCGCGGCGGCCAAGGCGGCGGGTGTGCCGTTCGTCGCCTACACCAGCCTGCTGCGCGCCGACGACAGTTCGTTGAGTCTCGCCGAGGAGCATCGCGCCACCGAGCAGGCCCTGGCCGAGAGCGGGATCAACCACTCGCTGCTGCGCAACGGCTGGTACTGGGAGAACTACGTCGCCTCGGCCGGGCCCGCCAGCGAATCGGGCACCCTCTACGGCGCTGCCGGCGACGGCCGGGTGGCTGCCGCGGCTCGCGCCGACTACGCGAAGGCCGCGGCGGCGGTGCTCACCTCCGACGCGCCACGCGCTGTCTACGAATTGGCGGGCGACGTATCGCTGAGCTACCCGCAGATCGCGGCGCAGATCTCCGACGCATCCGGGAAACCCGTTGCGTACCAGAACCTTTCCGAGGGCGACTACGCGGGCGCACTCGTCGGCGCCGGCCTCCCCGAACCGGTGGCCGCCATGCTGGCCGACTCCGACACCGGCGTGTCGAACGGGCAACTCGATTCGGCGTCGACCGACCTCGTCGACCTCATCGGGGGACCGGCGACGTCGTTCGCGCAGGTGCTGCGCACAGCGCTGTAGGTCGACGCCGGCGGCCGACGCCGATCCCGACCTTCGCCCGTGGAACCGCATGATTGACTGATAGCCATGTCAGGGCAGCGAAATTCGGTCACGCGGCGATTCGGGATCGGCACGGTGGTGGCGATCTGCAGCGTGCTGCTCGTGGCCGCGGTCGGCGTGGTCCTATCCATCAAGACCCCGCCGGCGACCGGCGACGGCCGGCTGCGCGACTATTCGTCGGCGCCCGACGTCGCCTGGACCGTCGACCGCGACACCCTGCCCGGCTACGGAGAGGGAACCGAGATCACCGTCGCCGGAACATGGATGGATCGCTGGTTGCTCGCCTACCCGTCCGGCCTCGGCCGCGCGTATCTCATGGTCAGCGCGGTCTCCGGACATCCCGTGTGGGACAACCCGATTCGGGTCGGGCTGGGCGGCTGCGCACTCAACGGCGACGGAATCGTGGGTTGCGCGATGCGACTGGGCGATCACCCCGACGGATTCTACCTCGCCGACCTCGACACCGGAAAGCTCAGCGCCCCAACAGATCTCGATGCGACGACGCAGGTCGTCGGGCTGGGTCAGAACTTCGTGCGCATCGACGACGCCGGATACCGGGTCATGCTCAGTAAACCGTCCGGCGAGGAGATCTGGACCCGCACCTTCGCCAGCGCCACCACCGCGCGATACGACGACGGGGTCCTCGTCGCCACCGGGTCCGACGGCACCAACGTCGTGCTCGACGCTGCGACCGGCGCAGGCGAATTGTCCTGCACCGCCTGCGACATCAGCCTCTACCCCACTGGAATCGCAGTGCAGCACAACACCTACGGCCACGAGGGCGTCGACTTCTACGGCATCGTCGACGGAGTGCTGAACACGTCGCAGCCGACATATCGAGCCACCCGCATACAACTCGTGCGTGGACGGTCGACGCTGCCCGTACTCACCGGCGTCGGCGAGGCCACGGTGCAGGATACTCAGGGGCACTTCGAGATTCGGGATCCCGCGAAACCGAAAGCGTTGTGGGCCATCACCGATCCGGAACTGTCGAAGGCCGGCGCGCGGCCATGCGGCGGCGCGGTCTCGTTCGCACTGAAGGATCGCTCACGAGTGGTGTATCGACTCTCCGACGGCCGGTCACTCGGCAAAGGTCCCTCGCCCGACGTCGGCAACCCCGATGCCGACATCGATCAGCTGACCTGCGTCGGAGCGTCGCCGTCGACGATGGTGTTCGCGAACAACAATCAGCTCAACGGATTCCGCATCGCCGACGGCACGCATTGGGAACTTCCGATCATCGGCACGGCGCAGGCCGTCGACGGCTACATCGTGCTGCATCAGGGACAGTCGATGTCGGTGCTGGCGCCGAACTGAGCGGTTGCGACTGCAGGCGACGCCCTGGCCCGGCAGAGCCTAGCCCAGCAGAAATGCCTGCAGCGCAGCGGAATACATCCAGACGTCGTCGACGCCCATCAGTTCCCGAGCGCTGTGCATCGCGAGCTGCGGCGCGCCGACGTCGACCGTGCGCAGTCCGGTCCGCGTCGCGGTGATCGGTCCGATGGTGGAACCGCAGGGCAGGTCCGCGCGGTGCACGTAACGCTGCAGTGGCACTCCGGCACGTTCGCATGCCAGCGCGAACACGGCCTCCCCCAACGCATCCGACGCATAGCGTAGGTTCTGGTTGACTTTCAGAACCGGGCCACCGTTGATCGCGATCCGGTGAGCCGGCTCGTGACGTTCGGGATAGTTCGGGTGCGTCGCGTGCGCCATGTCGCCCGACACGCAGACACTGGCCGCCATCGCACGATGGTAGTCGTCGCGGGAACCGCCGCGCGCCGACACGATCCGCTCGCAGACGGTAGCGAGGAAGTCCGACGCCGCGCCCCGCTCCGAGCCGCTGCCGACCTCTTCGTGGTCGAACAGGGCGAGCATTCGGATACCGTGCATCGGCACCTCGGTCTCGCCGGAGTCGAGCAGCGCCCGCAGCCCCGCATAGCAGGTCCCCTGGTTGTCCAGTCGGGGCGCACTCAGCAGATCTTGTTGTGCGCCAATGATTCTGCTCGGTGTCACGTCGTGCGTCATCAGTTCCCAGCCGAGCACCGCCGCGGGATCGATGTCGAGCTGTTGCGCGACCCAGTCGAGCAGCGGTGGCGCGTCGGCGACGCCGAAGATTCCGTCGACATGACGCTGCGGATCAAGGGCCACGCCCTTGCGGTCGTCGGACAGGTGAATCGCCAACTGCGGCACCCGAAGTACCGGCTCGGTGATGTGCACGAGCTGGTGCGCGACCGTGGTCGAATCGCGATAAGCGAGGCGACCGGACAAGCCGAGGTCACGGTCGAGCCAGGAGTTCAGCCAGGCACCGCCGTACGATTCGAGACCGACCATCGCGACGCCCGCCGACGTCTTGTCGGGGTGCTGTTTGACCCGCAGATTCGGGCTGTCGGTATGACCGCCGACGATGCGGAAGTCGCCGTTGCCGGTCGCCGACGACCACGCGATGATCGACCCGCCGCGAATCACGTAGAACGAGCCGCCGCTACCCATCCACGGGTCGGTCTCGGCCAGCTCACGGAAGCCGGCCGCGTCGAGTTCGCTTGCGACGCTGGCACATACGTGAAACGGCGACGGCGAAGCGTCGATGAATTCGCCGAGACCGACCGCACTCGCCGACGTGTCGAGCGTCATCGGGATCAGGCGGTCGCCAGCACGGCGTCGAGCACCGAGTAGAACAGGCCGAGCCCGTCGTCGCTGGGCCCGGTGAGTGCTTCGGTCGCGTGCTCGGGGTGCGGCATCAATCCGACGACACGGTTTTTCTCGCTGCAGATGCCGGCGATGTCGAGCTGCGATCCGTTGGGATTGCCGCCCGCATAGGAGAAGACGATGCGTCCCTCGCCCTTGAGCTCTTCGAGCTTCTCGTCCGAGGCGACGTAGCGACCTTCGCCGGACTTCAACGGCACCAGGATCTCGGCGCCGAGGTCGAATCGCGAGGTCCACGCGGTGGTGTTGTTCTCGACTTTGAGCCACTGGTCGCGGCAGATGAAGTGCAAGCCCTCGTTGCGGGTGAGCGCGCCGGGGAGCAGACCCGCCTCGCACAGCACCTGAAAACCGTTGCAGATACCCAATACCGGCAGGCCCTTGTTCGCGGCGTCGACGACCGACCGCATCACCGGCGCGAACTTGGCGATCGCTCCCGCACGCAGGTAGTCGCCGTAGGAGAATCCGCCCGGAACGACGACGGCGTCGACTCCCTTGAGGTCGTCGTCGCCGTGCCACAGGTCGACCGACTCGGCGCCGGCGAGACGTACCGCCCGCGCGGCGTCGACGTCGTCGAGGGTGCCTGGAAACGTGATGACCCCGATGCGTGCGCTCACGTCAGGCCTCCACGCGGGTGACGTTGAAGTTCTCGATGACGGTGTTGGTCAGCAGCTCCTCGGCGATGCGCTCCAGAGCGAGGTCGTCGACGGTGTCGTCGACTTCGAGCTCGAAACGCTTGCCCTGCCGGACATCGACGATGCCGGAGAATCCGAGCCGGCCCAGTGCACCGACAATCGCCTGCCCCTGAGGATCGAGAATCTCGGCCTTGGGCATCACGTCGACAACCACACGCGCCATGTAAGAGCACTCCTTATAGGTGGAGACGCCGCGGGGATGACCGCGGCGTCGCACAAACCGGTCGCCTCAGCTTACCCGGCGCTTCGACGCGTGTTCGTTCTGGAGCGAGAGCACTGGCGTCGCGATATCAAGCGACCGCCGAGGGTCGGGCCGAGCGGCTACCGCCGTTTGCTGGTTGACCGGTGCCCGACGCGCCGTGTCTAGCGAACGCAGCGGGTCGAAGTGACGCGCCCGCGTCGAAACATGGTGAGACGAGTTACCAACTGTCGCTATGTGTTTGGTGCGCTGGCATCGTCGGGTTGCGTGGTTTCGACACGGGCCTTCGCTAACGCTCCGGCCCGGCTCAACCAGCGGAGTGGATGGTCAGTGCTAGCGCTGCGGCCCCAGGCTCAACCAGCGGAGTGGATGGTCATCGCCGGCGCTCCGGCACGGCTCAACCAGCGGACGAGGGAAGAATGCGACTTCAGCTCCGCCCCGACCACTCGAGCTAATCCAAAACAGCCTCGATGGCCGAGATGACCTCGGGCGCATCGGGTTCGGTGCGCGGACGGAAGCGGTTGACAACGGTGCCCGAGGCGTCGACGAGGAATTTCTCGAAGTTCCACTGGATGTCGCCGGCCTCGCCGTCGGCGTCGGCGGCCTCGGTGAGCTCGGCATAGAGTGGGTGGCGGCCCTCGCCGTTGACGTCGACCTTCTCCAGCAGCGGGAAGGTGACACCGTAGGTGGTCGAGCAGAAGGTCGCGATCTCTTCGGCGGTGCCCGGCTCCTGCCCCATGAACTGATTGCACGGCACACCGACGACCGTGAGGCCGCGGTCGCCGTAGGTCTTGGCGAGCTGTTCGAGCGCCGTGTACTGCGGGGTGAGGCCGCACTTGCTGGCGACGTTGACGACGAGGAGGGGCCCGGCGAAGTCGGCGAGGCTCAGGGCGCTGCCGTCGAGGGCGGTGACTGCGATGTTCTTGACGTTGCTCACGCTGTTCGACGCTACTCCAGGCGTGGGTCACGCACTCGCCCAGCATGTGGTTCGCGTCACGGAAAACGCCTGGACGTGCGCGAACTCACCATTAGTTGCGCTTGCGGTAATAGTTGCGTTGGCGTTACTTTTGTTCGCGTGCAACCAACCGTCTCTTCGTCCGACGACCCCGTCAGCGCCACCTGCGCGGTGATGGAACAGTTCTTCGAGCGCCTTACCTGCTCGGCGAAAGCTGCGACGATGGACAGCCTGGTCGCCACCGAACTCAGCCTCTCGCAGATGCGTTCGGTGTTCATCCTCGGTTCGCATGGTTCGCCGATGTCGGTCAACGAGCTCGCCGGTGAGCTCGGTCTGTCGCTCGCCGCCGCAGGTCGGGGCATCGACAAACTCGTCGGGCTCGACATCGTCGATCGGCGCGAAGACGCGTCGGATCGTCGCATCAAACGTATTTCCCTAACCGAAAAGGGGCGAGAGATCGTCGACGCCCAGATGTCGGTCAAAGAAGATCTGTTGCGCGACTTCGTATCTCGGCTCCCCGCCGAAGTCCGCGACAACCTCCGGTCCGCGTTGGACGCGGTAGTCAACGGCGACCACTACTTCGCAACCTCACTCTCACAGGAAGCTCACGCATGACGTCACCATCCTCGGCCGGCGCCACGAAGGCCCCGGACACCACCCTCGACCGGCATGTGCTGGTCGTCGCGGGCGTGGTCGTGCTCGGCGCGATCATGTCCATCCTCGACGTCACCGTCGTCTCGGTGGCACAGAACACTTTCCAGACCACCTTCAACACCGACGCCGCCGGCGCTGCCTGGACGATGACCGGCTACACCCTCGCGCTCGCATCGGTGATCCCGTTGTCCTCTTGGGCCGCAGCACGTTTCGGCACCAAGAAGGTGTACCTGACTTCGCTGGTCCTCTTCACCGCCGGTTCCGTTCTTTGTGCGCTGGCCCCGAATATCGGTGCACTGGTCGCGTTCCGCGTGGTCCAGGGTCTCGGCGGCGGCCTGCTCATGCCGATCGGCATGATGATCCTCACCAAGGCGGCCGGTCCGGAGCGGATCGGTTCGATCATGGCGGTGCTCGGCATCCCGATGCTGCTCGGCCCGATCGCCGGCCCCATCCTCGGCGGTCTGCTGATCGAGAAGGCATCGTGGCACTGGGTGTTCCTGATCAACGTCCCGGTCGGCATCGTGGCACTGATCTACTCGGCGCTGGTCCTCAAAGACGACGACGAGAAGTCGAAGCCGAAGATCGACATCGTCGGCCTGCTGATGCTGTCGCCCGGTCTCGCACTGTTCCTCTACGGCGTGTCGTCGAGCACCGAATCCGGCACCTTCATCACCCCCAAGGTGCTGATCCCGGCGATCGTCGGAGCCGTCCTGATCGGTCTGTTCATCCGCCACGCGTTGGTCGCCGACAAGCCGCTGCTCGATCTGCGCCTGTTCAAGAACAAGACGCTGACCATCTCGGTGGTCACGATGAGCATCTTCATGATCGCGTTCTTCGGGGCGTCGCTGCTCTACCCGCAGTACTTCATCGCCGTGCGCGGCGAGTCGACGCTGGCCGCTGGGCTGCTGCTCGCACCGCAGGGGCTGGGCGCCATGCTGACCATGCCGATCGCCGGTCGCATGACCGATAAGATCGGCCCCGGAAAGTTCGTGCTCGCGGGTATCGTGCTGATCTTCCTCGGCGTCGGCACCTTCACCTTCCTCGGTGCGGACACCCCGTACTGGTTGCTGTGCGGTGCGCTGTTCGTACAGGGCCTCGGCATGGGTATGACGATGATGCCGATCATGTCCGCAGCGTTGGCCACCCTGACCAACGCACAGGTGCCCGACGGTTCGACGATGATGAACGTCGTGCAGCAGACGGCGTCGTCGATCGGTACCGCCATCATCGGCGTGATCCTGGCGACCGGACTGAAGAACGACATGAAGGGCGGCGCGGCAGTGCTGTCCAACGTCGACCCGCAGAAGTACGACGCCGCGGTGGCCGCCCACATGGCTCCTCCGCAGCCCCCGCTGGAGTGGTTCGAGTCGGCGGCGAGCCACTACGGCACCGCGTTCATCGTCGCGACGGTCCTGGTCGCCGCCACCCTGATCCCGGCGTTCTTCTTGCCGCGCAAGAAGATCGAGTCACCACTCACCGAAGAAGAGATGGATCGTCAGCCGACGATCATGCACTGAGGTTCATCGCGAGATCTGCAAGAACAAACGGTCGGCAAGGGCATTTGGTCCTTGCCGACCGTTTGGTTGTGGGGGTGTGAATTCTCCAGTCGTCCACCCGGGTTCTGTTGTCCACAGATTCCGGCGCTGCGCGGCCGACCCGGGGGTTTGCCGCGCCCGCGACGCGGTACGTTCGTCGGCATGGGGAACGAAGGGGAATACAATGACCACCATGCCTACCGAGATGCCGGGGCTACCACGGGGACGTACGCTGGTCCGCGACGATCTGGACGCGATGCCCGATGACGGGCACCGGTACGAACTCCTAGACGGAATACTCATCGTGAGCCCCGCGCCGCGGATCAATCATCAGCGGGCGATCGGTCAGTTGTTCCTCGCGCTTCGCGCGGCCTGTCCGCCTGAACTGGAGGTTCTCTTCGCGCCCCTCGACGTCGTACTCGCCGAGGACACGGTGCTCCAGCCCGATCTGCTCGTCGCCCCACGCACAGCGTTCACCGAACGCGACCTCCCGACGGCTCCGTTGCTGGCGATCGAGGTGCTCTCACCGTCGACGCGGGGTGTCGACCTGTTGCTGAAGAAGGACCGACTCCGCCGAGCCGAGTGCGCCCACTACTGGGTTGTCGACCCAGACGAGCCGTCGATCACCGCATGGACCTTGCGGGACGGCGAGTACTGCACGATCGGCGCCGCGGTGGGCGCCCAGGAGTTGCTCGTCGACGACCCGTTCGTCGTCCGTGTGGTTCCGTCGGCGTTGCTGGGCTGAACGAGTCGGGCCACCCGCGTCGGTTACGCCACGCTCTTCGCGCGTTCCCCGCTACGGTAAGCCGCTCCCACTGCGCTGGTCGATTCGACGCTGCGGTGGTTGCTTCCCGCGACGGTAACCACGTCGGCGCGAGCACACCACCGCGGTGGGCAATCAGTCACCGCAGTGCGAACCTATTGCAGGGCGACGCTGGGTCGAAAGCCATTCCGTCCGTTGGTCTTTCGGCTCACGGCCCCTCGATACACCGAAGCTCGCGAGCTCGCTTCGGCACTCGGGGAGCGGAGGGCGCGGCTCCCAGACGAACACCGGCACTCGGGCAGCGAAGGGGCCGGCTCCCAGACGAACACGGCACTCGGGGAGCGGAGGGCTAGGCTCGCGAGCTCGCTTCGGCACTCGGGAGCGAAGGGCGCGGCTCCCAGACGAACATCGGCACGCGAGCTGATCGGAGGCGTCTCCCAATTACACTTCGGCGAGCGCCCACTATCTCTACAGCCAGCGCTGCGCAGCCCGCAGGTGCTCACGGAAGCCCGCGAAGCTCTCGATCACCTCGCCCGCGGTGCGCATCTGTGTCACCAGGCCCGCGGACTCACCCGCGTAAACCGGGGCCATCGCCGTATTACCTTGCGCACGAGCCTCTTTCATGGCAGCTGTCAGTTCGTCGGGAACATCGGCTTCCAGTTCGGACACCCGGTCCACCCACTGCGAGGTGAAGTCGTTGGCGAGGGCACGGCCGCCGTAGATCGTCGGCCAATTGAACCGCTGCGCGACGTCGAACGCACGGGTGTAGACGGTCTGATCGGTGTCGGCCGCGATCACCGCCTGCTTCGCCGAGTCTTTGAAGAGACTCTCCTCTGACGCGGCGAACGGTGTGCCGACCCAGGCTCCCGACGCTCCCGCGGCGAGCACCGCCGCCAGCCCCCGCGCCGTCGCGATGCCGCCCGCGGCGAGCACGGGCTTATCGGTGATGTCTAAGATCTGTTGCAGCAGAGGCAGAGTCGCGACTACTCCACGTCCGTGGCCACCGCCCTCATCGCCGCGGACCACTACGGCGTCGACACCCGCGTCGACCACGTCGACTGCTTCAGCCCGGGTACCCACCTGGGCGACGACGGCGATCCCGGCGTCGTGCACCCGGTCGAGGTATGGCCGCGGGTCGCCGAAACTGAGACTGATCACCGACGGGGCGTGCGCCAGGGTGACGTCGAGCAGCGCGGGATTGTCGGGTAGGGACCAGCACATCAGTCCGACCCCGAATACCCCACCGGCGCAAGCGATTTCCAGTTCGGGTGTGATCTGCTCGACGGTGGCGACATTGCCGACCCCGACCATGCCCAGACCTCCGGCGGCGGTGATCGCCGCGGCGAGTCGACCACCGGCCGCTCCGGCCATCGGTGCACCGACGACGGGCACTCGCAGACTGCCGAGCAGTTCGGCGACGTCAGTCATGGAGTGCTCCTGTCTGCTGCAGAATCCAGGCCAACTCGTACGCCGTCTCTTCCCACTGTTTGTACCGTCCCGAGACGCCGCCGTGTCCGGCCGACATCTCCGTCTTCAGCAGAATCGGATTGTCGGCGGTGGTGTTCTCCTGCAGCCGCGCAATCCATTTCGCCGCCTCGACGTAGAGCACCCGGGTGTCATTGAGGGAGTTGAGCGCCAGGATCGCCGGGTACGGTTTAGGCCCGACGTTCTCATAGGGCGAGTAGCTCTTCATGTACGCGTAGACGTCGGCGTTGTGCAGCGGGTCACCCCACTCGTCCCATTCGATGACCGTCAGCGGCAGCGACGGGTCGAGTATCGAGTTGAGCGCGTCGACGAACGGCACCGCCGCCAGAATCCCGTTGAACAGTTCCGGCGCAAGGTTGGCTACCGCCCCCATCAGCAGACCGCCCGCCGAACCACCCTCGGCCACAAGGTGTTTCGGATCAGTCCAGCCGCGATCGATGAGATGTCGGGCCGAGTCGACGAAGTCGGTGAAAGTGTTCTTCTTGGTGAGCGTCTTGCCGTTCTCGTACCAGTGTCGCCCGAGCTCACCTCCGCCGCGGATGTGGGCGATGACGAACACCACCCCCCGATCGAGCATCGACAGCCGCGACACCGAGAAGCCCGGATCCATGCTGGCCTCATACGAGCCGTACGCGTAGAGCAGCGTCGGATTCGGCGTACCCGGCTCAATTCCGTTGCGCCGCACGATCGACAGCGGAATTCGGGTGCCGTCGACGGCGGTCGCCCACTCGCGACTCTGGGTGTAGTCGCCCGGGTTGTAGTCGCCGAGGACCACCTGCCGCTTGAGCAGGGTCCGCTCTCCGGTCGCGACGTCGAGCGAGAACACCTCCGACGGTTCGATGAAGCTGGTGTAGCCGATGCGCAGGGTCGGCGTGGTGAACTCCGGATTGCCGCCCAGCCCAACGGAATACAGTTCCTGATCGAACGCCAGCGGCACGAAGTCGTCGGCCGTCGGCACACCGGCGATGGTGCGCAGGTCGGCGATCGCGGTCTGCGGCAACGCATTTTCGCGATAGCTCAGTACCAGGTAGTCGGCGAAGGCATCGACGCTCTCGATCCGGCGCTGCGTCGAATGACCGATCAGTTCTCGACGCCGGCCCGGGTCGCCGACCGGGGCGATGTCGACTGCGGAGTTGAGGTACTTGACACCGTCGCGCTCCTCGTTGTGGACGAACAGGAAGTAGTCGTCGCCGTCGATGACCGCGTGCTCGACGTCGTATTCCACACCCTCGATTCGCGGTGCGACACTGACGAATTCGCCGGTCGGGTCGTCGGCGGCGAGGACGAAGGCCTCCGAGGTGATCTTCGACCCGACGCCGATGACGAGGTACTCGCGGCTGCGGGTCAGCCCCATGCCGACCCAGTACCGTTCGTCGGGCTCATGGAAGACCTGCACATCGTCGGTGCCCGCACCGATGGCGTGGCGCCACACCGTATCCGGGCGCCAGGAGTCGTCGACGGTCTGATAGAAGACATGTTTCGCATCGCGCGACCACACCGCTCCGCCCGCGGTGTCGGCGATGACGTCGTCGAGCAGTTCGCCGGTGGTCAAGTTCTTGAAATGCAGCGTGTAGCGTTCGTTGCCGACGACGTCGATGCTGTAGGCCAGCCAGTCCCCGTCGGTGCTGACCGTCGCCGCGCCGAGGCTGAAGAAGTCGTGGCCCTGAGCTTCAATGTTGCTGTCCAGCAACACTTCCTCACCGGGCAGCGCTTCTCCCGGGCTGATCTGCGGCGGTGTCCAGTCGTCGTCGGAGGCGACCGGGCACCGGCACGACACCGTGTACTGCTTACCCTCCTCGGTGCGCACGAAGTACCAGTACTTGCCGAGCCGATAGGGCAGCGACATGTCGGTCTCCTGGACGCGACTCTTGATCTCGCCGAAAATCTGCGTGCGCAGGTCGGCAAGTTGGTCGGTGTGCGCTGCGGTGTAGGCGTTTTGAGCTTCGAGGTACGCGATGACCTCGGCATCGTCCTTGTCGCGCAGCCATTCGTAGTCGTCGATCACGGTGTCGCCATGATGAATCCGCTCGGCGGGAACCTTCTTCGCAACCGGCTTGCTCGGCACTGTAGCCACTGAATTCGCTCCTACTCTGCGTTCGGCCAGTCTGCGAACGAAAGGCCGGAAATACGTTCGTACGCTTCGATATAACGCGCCCGGGTGCGCGCGACGACGTCGGCGGGTAGCGGCGGCGGGGACGAGTCGCCGTGGCGGTCCCAGCCGGAGTCGGGCCCGGTGAGCCAGTTGCGCACGATCTGTTTGTCGAAGGACGGCTGCACCCGCCCCGCGGTGTAGGTGGCGGCCTCCCAGTACCGCGACGAATCCGGCGTCAGCACTTCGTCGGCGAGCACCAGCGCGCCGTCGGCGTCTTGGCCGAACTCGAACTTGGTGTCCGCCAACAGGATTCCTCGTTCGGCTGCGAGTGCGGCGCCACGGCCGTAGATGTCGAGGGTCGTCGTGCGCAGCGTTGTTGCGAGGTCCTCCCCCACCTGTGCCGCGACGTGCTCGAACGACACGTTCTCATCGTGATCGCCCTGCGCGGCCTTGGTCGCGGGGGTGAAGATGGGCTCGGGCAGCCTACTCGCCTCGCCGAGGCCCGCCGGCAGTTCGACGCCGCAGACGGCGCCAGTGTTGCGATAGTCGATGAGCCCGGAACCGGTGAGGTAGCCGCGTGCCACGCACTCGACCTGAACCATCGGCAACCTGCGCACCACCATCGAGCGGCCGAGAGCTGGACCGGGAATACGCTCGTCGGTCGGTCCGCCGGCGAGATGGTTCGGCACACCGAGGGCGTCGAACCAGAAGAAGCTCATCGCGGTCAGAATGCGGCCCTTGTCGACGATGGGTGTGTCGAGAATGAAGTCGTAGGCCGAGATCCGATCGGAGGCGACCATCAGCAACGTGTCGTCGTCGATCTCGTAGATCTCACGAACCTTGCCCGACGCGAGGTGCCGGTACGAATCCAGAGTTGGGCGCATCAGTCCAGGCTAGTGACGTAAGACCATGCCCTTGCGGCCGGGTCAGGCGCACGCTTGCGAGACTTTATTCGCAGACGTATATTCGTAGACGAGTAATCGGAGGTGAGTGATGGCACACAAGCGCAAGGTTGCGAATCTATTGGGGCTGGCGGTGCTGTCCACCCTCTTCGAGCGTCCCATGCATCGCTACGAAATCGCCACCGTGCTGCGTGAACGCGGCAAAGACCGGGACATGTCGATCAAGTGGGGCTCGCTCTACACCGTCGTCGACAACCTCACCAAGCACGGGCTGCTCGAGATCACCGGAACCGATCGGGACGGCGCGCGCCCGGAACGGACGATCTATCACATCACTCCGGCAGGACGCGAAGAGCTCGCCGACTGGACCCGCGATCTACTCCGCACGCCGCAATCCGGAGCGCAGCCATTTGTGGCGGGACTTTCGGTCGCCGCGGTGCTCGCACCCGACGACGTCGTCGCACTGCTCGACGAGCGCATCGTAACACTTTGCGCGACAATCGATTCCGATGCAGCCACACTGACCGAAGCGGCTACGCACGTGCCCCGACTCTTCCTCATCGAGGACGAGTACATGCTCGCAATGCTCCGCGCCGAACTCGACTGGGTGTCGTCGTTGCGAGACGAACTCGTCGCGTCGTCATTCCCGGGAATCGACCGATGGCGCCGAATGCACCGCGACGGCTTCAACCCACAGGAGGTACCCGAGAGCCACTGAGCGCAATCGATATGAAGCAGAATCGGACCCAGGCGGTGCGGCAACACCACCCGGGCCCGACCATCACGACCCTCATCAGTTCTCGCTTGCGCGAGTCCGACTCGGCGAAGTGGCATTCCCAGGATAGCCGGACCATCCGCGCAGGCATCAACACTCACCAGGAGTAACGCAATGTCTGCAGTCAACTCAGCAATCGTCATCGGCGGCGGAATCGCCGGACCCGTGGTCGCGACGGCCCTTCATCGAGCCGGGATCGCGGCGTCGGTGTACGAGGCCTATCCCGGCCCGGCGTACAACATCGGCAGCGGCCTCGGCTTCGCGTCGAATGGTCTTGCCGCCCTTGACATCATCGGCGCGGGGGATGCGGTGCGCGACGTCGCGCTCGCGCTCCCGGCGTCGCAGATAGCCATCGGGGACAAGCTGATCACCGTGCCCGCACTCCCCGGAGCCGAACCGCTGCGGATCGTCGACCGCAGCGATCTGCATCGCGTCCTGCACGATCACGCGGCCGCATCCGGCGTCGGATTCCACTATTCCAAGCGCCTGGTCGGGGTCGACGAGACGGCCGACGGCGTGACAGCCGTGTTCGACGACGGATCGTCGGCGACCGGCGACATCTTGATCGGCGCCGACGGCGTGAAATCGACGGTCCGCAGAATCATCGATCCCACGGCCCCCGACGCCGATTTCACCGGAATGCTCGGATTCGGCGGATACGCGCGTATCTCAACGCCTGTCACTCCGGACACGATGACCTTCGCCTTCGGGAGAAACGCCTATTACCTCTACTGGCCGCTGCCGGACGGTCGGGTGGCGTGGGGTGCCAACCTACCGAGCAAGCAGTATCTGACGCTCACCGAAGCTCGTGACCGCGGGGCCGCACAGTGGCTGTCGGTGCTGCGTGACACCTACGCCGCCGACAGCCCGGGCGCCGAACTGGTGGCCGATACCGCGCCCGAGGACTTCGAGATCACCGGCGGGTTGCACATCATGCCGCCCGTCCCCCACTGGTCGCGCGGGCGACTCGTCCTCGTCGGCGACGCCGTTCACGCGCCGTCGAACAGCACCGGCCAAGGTGCGTCCCTGGCGATCGAATCGGCGATCGAACTTGCCCGCTGCCTGCGCGACTTCGATTCTGTACCAACGGCTTTGGGCAGCTACGAGCTGATTCGACGTCCCCGCGTCGAAGCCATCGCCGCACGCGGAGCGAAGATCAATTCGACGAAGACCCTGGGTCCGGTGATGCGCCGGCTCATGCCGCTGGTCATGCCCCGGTTCTTCGGCTCGAAGAAGCTTCAAGCACAGATGGCCGGCGAACAGAACTACCGCATCGACTGGGCGGCGTCGGTGTGAGTGCTCGCTGGCCGGTGAGGGGCAGATTGCAATCTGGCAGCTCAGGCGCAGCGAGGGGCGGGTTCCCTCGACGTCGACCACGAGGCAGAATGCAATCGGCCCGGCGAACGCCGGCGAGACTGGGCAGAATGCAATCTGGCAGCTCAGCCGCAGCGAGGGGCGGGCTCCCTCGACGTCGACCACGGGGCAGAATGCAATCGGCCCGGCGAACGGCGGGCGGCGAGACTGGGCAGAATGCAATCTGGCAGCTCAGCCGCAGCGAGGGACGGGCTCCCTCGACGTCGACCACGCGGCAGAATGCAATCGGCCCGGCGAACGGCGGGCGGCGAGACTGGGCAGAATGCAATCTGGCAGCTCAGCCGCGGCGAGGGACGGGCTCCCTCGACGTCGACCACGCGGCAGAATGCAATCTGGCCCGGCGAACGGCGGGCGGCGGCGGGGCAGAATGCAATCTGGCAGCTCAGCCGCGGCGAGGGGCGGGCTCCCCCGACGTCGACCACGGGGCAGATTGCAATCGGCCCGGCGAACGGCGACGGCGGCGGGAAGATGCAATCTGGCAGCTCAGCCGCGGCGAGGGGCGGGCTCCCCCGGCGTCGACCACGCGGCAGAATGCAATCTGGCCCGGCGAACGGCGCCGGCGGCGAACCTTGTCGCGAAAGACGCTGGGCGCCTTGGCATCTTGCGTCACCGACCCCTCGTTACACCGAAGCTCGTGCCTCGCTTCGGCACTCGGGGAGCGGGGTAAAGGGCGCTCAGGCAGCGAAGTGGGTGCACCCACGCAGCGGGGTGGGCGCATCCACGCAGCGAGGTGGGCGCACTCGGAGAGCGGCGTAAGGGCGCTCGAACAGCGAAGTAGGTGCACTCAGCAGCGGGGCGCGCCGGTCCCCTACAAGATCGGGGCTGGCACGTAGCTCGCCGCCCGCGGGTATTCGGCGATGATCTTCTGGGCGGCGGCGATCACGTCGGCGACCTGCTGCTCGGCCGCGCCGACGAAGGCCTTCTTGTCGGCGAGTGCCTCGTCGAGCTGGGCACGGTCTAGGGGAAGACGCTCGTCGGCGGCGAGGCGATCGAGGAGATCGGGTTCCTTACCGTCCTCACGCATCGCGAGAGCTACGGCGACCGCATTCTCCTTGATCGCCTCGTGTGCGGTCTCGCGTCCGACGCCGGCGCGCACCGCGGCCATCAATACCTTGGTGGTGGCGAGGAAGGGCAGGTAGCGGTCGAGCTCGTTGGCGATCACGGCCGGGTAGGCGCCGAACTCGGCGAGAACGGTCAGGAAGGTCTCCATCAGCCCGTCGATGGCGAAGAACGCGTCGGGCAGCGCGACGCGGCGCACGACCGAGCAGAACACGTCACCCTCGTTCCACTGGGCGCCGGCGAGTTCGGCGGCCATCGAACCGTAGCCGCGCAGCACCACGGCCAGGCCGTTCACACGCTCGCAGCTGCGGGTGTTCATCTTGTGCGGCATCGCCGAGCTGCCGACCTGGCCGGGCTGGAAACCTTCGGTCACCAGTTCATGGCCGGCCATCAGGCGGATGGTATGCGCCAACGACGACGGCGCCGCAGCGGTCTGGACCAGCGCCGACACGACGTCGTGATCGAGGGAGCGCGGATAGATCTGGCCGACCGACGTCAGCGACCGGGCGAACCCCAGGTGCGCCGCGACCGCGTCCTCGAGCTGCGCCAACTTCGCGGCGTCGCCGCCGAGGAGGTCGAGCATGTCCTGCGACGTCCCCATCGGCCCTTTGATCCCGCGCAGTGGATAGCGGTCGATCAGCTCCGACAGTCGGGTCAACGCGATCATGAGTTCGTCTGCGGCAGAAGCGAATCGCTTGCCGAGAGTGGTCGCCTGCGCGGCGACGTTGTGGCTGCGGCCGGCCATGACGACGGTCGAGTACTGCGCGGCGCGGTCGGTGATGCGCGCCAGCATCGCGACGCCATGGGCGTGCACGTGGCGCAGCGACGCGAGGATCTGCAGCTGCTCGACGTTCTCGGTGAGGTCGCGGCTGGTCATCCCCTTGTGAACCTGCTCGTGGCCGGCGAGCGCGTTGAACTCCTCAATGCGCGCCTTCACGTCGTGGCGGGTGACGCGTTCCCGATCGGCGATGGAATCGAGGTCGATCTGGTCGACAACCCGCTCGTAGTCGGCGATGGCCTGCTCGGGAACATCGATGCCGAGATCGCGCTGAGCCTTGAGGACCGCGATCCACAACTGCCGTTCGGCGGCGATCTTGTTGCGCGGAGACCAGATCTCGGCCAGTTCGGCGGAAGCATAACGGGAAGCCAGGACATTGGAGATGGCGGGTTTAGGCACCTGACCAGTGTAGTGGGGTCGGGAACGAGGACTACAAACTCGTGTGCTCGGCCAGCTCGCCGAGGTCGGCCGACAGCGGCGCCAACAGGTCCACCACCTCCACCAGCGCATCACGTGCGGCCAGCGTGGCATCGGTGTCGCCCTTCGCCAGCGCTCCGACCACCGCGCCGTCTTCGACGGCCATCAACTGTGCGATGTGCACCGAGTCGCCCAGCCGCCCCGACTTCACCAGCACGTCGCCGTGCAGATGCGACAGCAGACCCTGCCGCTCGCGGATCGCCGCCTGCAGTCCGGTGTAGCGCGCGGCGAGGACCACCAGTTCGTAGCGGGTCGCCAACTGAGCGCGGGTCATGTCGCGCCCGACGAACACGTCCGCGAGGGCTTCCGCGGTAGCCGCCGCACCGCGTCGACGACGGGGCAGCGCTTCACACCGTGCAGCGATCGACGCGGTGTCAGTGGTCGAGACATGAGCGACTGCGGCCGCCAGCAGATCGTCGAGTGAGCCGAAGTAGTAGGTGGTCGACGCCAGCGGCAACTCGGCCCGTTCTGCGACGGCCCGATGTCGCACGGCGTCGACGCCGCCCGCCATCAACAGCTCCGCCGCGGCCTCGATCAGGCGGGCGCGCCGCCTTAATCCTTTAGGCGTGGCTGCTGTTGACATGGGGAACATCGTGCCAAACCGAAGTTCACGCGGGTGCGGTATTGATCGAAATCATCTGCGCTGCTCAGCCTATGTGGTATCGGTGGCGGCGAAGGCTGCTCGAAGCAATGCGGGCGCCTGGAACGGAGCCCACCGACCAGCCGGCTGGGCGAGGCGATCGGCGATCGCCCAGATCACAGCCGGATGGTGACCGAATCCGAAGTGGCTGCTCCACACGGCGATGTTCTCGGCCTGTTCACCCGGGCGATCGACGCACGTCTGCCACGCGACGATCCCGTCGATACGTGAGTAGATCGACGTCGACGGGACAGGCAGCGGCGCGGCGTCGGACTCCAACGGCAGCTGTAGTCGTTCGGCGTGACGATGTTCGAACCGTGAATAGATCGGCGCCGCCCAGCTCTGATCGTGACGTGCCAGCCGGAACGGGCTGCCCAGCGTGATGACCTGGCGGACCTGCTCGGGATGGCTGCGTGCGAGCTGCCGCGCGAACACTCCGCCGAGGCTCCAGCCGATCAAGGTCACGGGTTGCCCGTAACGACCGTGCAGTTCGTCGAGGCGTGCCGACAGCCCGTCGAGCACCTGTGCCGTCGGGCCGACGTTACGTCCCAGCCGCCACCCGTGCGCCTGATACCCCAGTGTGCGCAGCAGTCCCCGTAGCGTGACCGTCCACCGATCGTTCGTCATGAACCCCGGCAACACCAACACCGGATGGCGCTGTCCGCGCGGCAGCGTCGCGAGCATCGGATAGCTCGCGGCCAGCGCCCAGAAGTCGACCGACGAGCGCGCCAGTTCGGTCGAGTAGAGCCAGACCGGTGGTTTGCGCGCCGACGACACCGGTTCGGCGGCGATCGTCATCAATCCCCCAATTCCTCTGCCAGACCGAGGGTTTCCATCGATCCCCACGAGTCGTCGACGAAATGCGCCAGCATCAGCATGTCGCGCAGGTGCCCGTTGCGGTCGCGAATATGGTCGCGCAGCAACGCTTCTCCGGTGAATCCGAGTGTCGCGAACATGGCGACGGCGTGTTCCTGGTCAGCCGTCAGCTCGACGACGATCTTGCGCCGACCGTCGGTGATGGCGGCGGCGAGCGCATGCCGGGCGAGTTCGCGCCCGACGCCGGTGCGGCGGTGCGCCGGGTCTACGACGAGCCGGATGTCGCCGACGTGATCGGACCACCCCGGGCGCGATTTCACCGCCACGTACCCGCCGATCCGTCCGGCGTCGTCGACCGCCACCCACTGCTGCACGCGCGTCGCGAGCAGGCTGCGCACGGCGTCGGGGTCGCCGACATCCTCCTGGATGAAGGTGCGGTCCTCCTCCGGGAGGGCGAGAAAGAAGTCGACGAGGGCTGCGGTGTGCTCGTCGGTCACGGGGCTGATGGTCACCGGGTGACCTCCTCACTGCGTTTACGCATGAAATCGATGATCTTCGGGATGGTGGTCTTGTGCGCCGTCTTGCCGACCACCAGCCCGACGTGCCCGGCCGGCAGGCGGAACTGCTCGGCCTCAGCCGAACCGACCAGCCCGACGAGGGGCGCCGAGCACTTCTCCGGAATGATGTGGTCGCGGTCGGCGGTCACGTGCAAGAACGGAATGGTGATGTCCGACAAGTGAACGCGGTCACCACCGATGACGATGCGGTCGTTGACGAGCGCGTTGTCGGTCATCATGGTGACCATCTGCCGTGCCACTCCGCCGGGAAACGGGATGTGCTCATTGCCCCATCCGCTCATCGACTGATGCGCGGCCACGTAGTCCTCGTCCCACATCTTCTGCCAGAGGTTGACGTAGGCGGTGACATCGGCGGTCGGGGTCAGCGACCGGAAGGCCGCCAGCAGGACGTCGGGCGCGATGTTGCCGTCCTCGTTGAAGGTGTCCTCGATGTCGAGACCCGACGCCCCAAGCGCGTCACCCATCGGCCCCAGTTCCTGCAGATCGGTCGGGGTGGTCATCACGGTGAGGCTGCGCAACGGCGCGTCCGGGTGGTGGCCGGCGTAGAGGACGGCGAGAAGCCCGCCGAAGCAGTAACCCAACATGTTCACCGTGTCCGATCCGCTGATCTCACGGATGCGGTCGACCGCGGTCGGAATGAAATCGTCGACATAGTCTTCGAAGGTGTTGTCCGCGTCGCGTTCATCCGGGATGCCCCAGTCGAGCATGTACACATCGAAGCCGGAGCCGAGCAGACGCTGGATGAAGCTGTTGCCCTCGGCCAGATCGAGAATATAGCTGCGGTTCAACAGGCTGTAGATGATCAACACCGGCGGGGCCAGGGTCACCGCGTCGTTGCGGTAATGCCACAGTTCACAGCGCCCGGCACGCCACACGACGTCCTTGGCAGAGGCCCCCGGGTTCGGTTTCGACACTCCGGCAACGATTTTGATCCCGTTGCGGGCTCGCAGTGCATTACGTTCGATCTCTTTGCGGACCCGGTCCAGCGCGCTGGTGGGGTTCGGGATGCTCACCACCAGCTCTTACCGCTCTCCGTGTCGCCGTCGGACTCCTTGGCGGCCGGATCGTCGAACCACCGGTCCCGACGTTCCCGCTCCAGGGCGATGGTCAGTCGCCGGACCTCGCGGTCGAGCGAGCCGACTTGCTTGCGCAGCCGTTTGACGTCGGTGCCCGCGGGCAGATTGACCAGGTGCCACAGTTTCGCGGTGGCTCCGCTGACCTGTCGTCCGACGGTCTTCTGCACCTTGACCACCAGTCCGTTGACGACGTTGAACCCGTCGCTCTGAACTAGATCGGTCACCTTCGGAGTGACCTCCTTATCGACTTTGTCGTACACCTGCCGCCACATCGGCTGCTGCGGTTTCTCCGCCATCTCGACTCCCAGACTGGTCGACGAAGTGACTCTCGTCACACTGTCCGTCCAGTCTTACCACCCCCGGCCGACACGTCAGACGGCCGTCCACCACTTCGGCCCGGTGGTCGGCGGTGCTCGCGTGCAACCGATCATGGGTGACCAGCAGTGTTGCCGCGTCACGCTCGGCGGTCAGTCGGGCGAGCAGCGCCATCACCGCCGCGCCCCGCTCGGTGTCGAGGGCACTCGTCGGTTCGTCGACGACGAGCAGTCCGGGTCGCCCCATGAGTGCCCGGGCGATGTTGACCCGCTGCCGCTGACCGCCGGAGAGTCGGTCGGGCCGCGCGGTGGCGCGGTCGGCCACGCCGACGGCGTCGAGCAGGTCCAGCGCACGGCGTCGAATCTCGCGACGACGACGCGGACCGATCCAGCGATGCTGCCCGAGGCGCTCGGTGACTTCCAGTTGTTCGACGGCGGTCAGTCCCGACACCAGGTTCGGTTGCTGAAAGACGATCCCGACGTCGGTGCGGCGCAGCGCCGTGAGTTCCGCGCGGGACAGCTCGCACAGGTCGAGCACACCGCCTTGCCTGTGTAACAACACTTTTCCGGAATCGGGGCGGATCAGCCCGGAAGCGACGGCGAGCAGGCTCGACTTTCCCGAACCCGACGGCCCGGTGATCGCGGTCAGCTCGCCGCGGCGCACGGTGAGGTCCACGGCGTCGAGCGCGGTGAGCCGCCCGTCCCCGTCGGGATAGGTCAAGGTGACCTCGTGCATCTGCAGGACGACGGAATTCATCTCTGGGCTCCTCGAAGCGTGCCGGTCAACGTGCGGCATTGAGTGCGGTCAGTGGATCGGTGGTGATGAGAAAACGAAGCGCGACAACCGAACCCGCCAGGCCCAGCACGATGAGTAGCGTGGCGGGCAGCAGCGTCGTCGACGCCGACACCTCGAACGGAACGGCGCCCCCGACGGCGACGCCGACCGCGGCGGCCAGTCCGGTGCCGACCGTCACGCCGAGTCCGAGGACCAGTGCGGCCTGACCGAGTGCATCGACGACGAGAGTCCGCGTGGCGGCGCCCAGCGCTTTGAGCGTGGCGATGTCGCCGATGCGCTGCATGGTCCACACGACGAAGAACGACCCGACGACCAGCGCCGAGATCGCGAAGAGCATGACCGTCATCAATTGCAACGATCGATGTTCGGAGTCGTAGGAGCCGATCGCCGACAGCGCCCGGTCCCGGGTCAGCGCGACGGTTCCGCCGACGGCCGGCGACGACGCCGTGGTGACGACGGTCGCGGCGCCCGACTGCGGATTCACCAGTCGCCAATCCGCAAGCGCCACATAGGCGACGGGCGTGTGTGAGTACCAGCGATCGGCGTGGTCGACGTCGACGGTGAACGCCATCGCGCCGACCGTCACCCGGTCACCGGCCCGAACTCCGAGGCTGTCCGCGGCCGCCGCGCTGAGCCGGATGGTTCCGTGTTCTCGCCGCACCGCGTCGGGCGTGGCTTCCGGCGGCATGCCGAACACGGCCACCGGGAGCACTCGGCCCTCCGCTTCGACCGTGCCCCGGGAGATCCCCACCGGAAGCGCGGCTCGGTCGGCGCGCATGGTCGCGTCCACCTGAGCATCGGTCAGTTGAGAGCGGTCGAACGACGCCGGGGCACCGTCGTCGGCGACCACGACATGCGTGCCCGGCAGCGCCTGTACCGCCGAGATGTTCTGCCGGGCGAGTCCCGCGGTCAGGCCGCCCAGGAAGGCGACCAGCACTCCGAGTAGCGCGACGACCACGGTGATCATCGCGAATCTTCCTCGCGCAGTGTGTAATTCACGTATCGCCACGTACAACGAGTTACCTCCGGTGAGACTGCGGTCCGACGCACCTTGCGCCACCCGTCTCATCGTCGCCGCCGCGCAGTCAGCCGGCATCGCCCGCACGACTGGTCGGCGGTGGTCCGAATCGACGTCGGCGACTACACCTTTCGGGCGATGCGGCCGCGCTGGCGGCGGTTAGGCTGGCCAGAATGCACGACTCCCCGCTGACTCCGGTCTTCGCGACGCTGCGGCTGTGCCTGCACGCGTTGGTGCTGGCGCTGGCCGCGGTGGTCGTGGTGCGCGCGGCTGCCGAGAGCGGACCGCATCGGACCGCGGTGATCGTCGTGACTCTGGCGTGGCTGGCGTGTTACGCGCTCGGCGCGGGGCTGCGGCGTCGACCGTCGTGGACGCTCACTTGGCTGGGTGTGTTGAGTGCGGGATGGCTGGCGCTGGTCGTTCTGACTCCGGACGCGGGATATCTGGCGTTCGCGCTGTTCTTCCTATATCTGCATCTGCTGCCGCGACGCGCCGGGCTGGTCGCTGTCACCGCGGCGACCGTCGCGTCGATCGCCGGCTTTCTCGCGCATTCGGGATTCACCGCGGCCGCCGTCATCGGCCCGACCCTGGGCGCTGCGGTGGCGGTGACGATTGCCAGCGGGTACGCGCGGCTGTACGCCGAAGTCATCGACCGCGAGCGGTTGATCGCGGAGCTGCGCGAGGCGCGCGCGGAACTGGCCGCTCAGCAGCACGCGGCCGGGATTCTCGCCGAGCGGGAGCGACTGGCCGGTGAGATCCACGACACCGTCGCGCAGAGCCTGAGCAGCATCGGCATGCTGATCCACGCGGCCGCACGCACCGTTGACGCGCCCGAATTGGCCCTCGCCGGGCAGGCGACCGCCGACGCCCTGGGGGAAACGCGCGCCCTCATCGACGGCCTCGCACCGGCGTCGCTGCGCGAGCGATCACTGGTCGCCGCCCTGCAGCGGATCACGGCGTCGAATGCCGGTCACGGAGTCGAAGTGCGACTGCGCGTCGACGGTGAACCGCGTCGGGTGTCGATGCCGATCGAGGCGGCCCTCGTTCGCATCACCCAAAGCCTCCTGGCCAACGTCGTGCAGCATTCGCGGGCCGCCTCCGCGCATGTGACGCTGACCTATTCGGCCGACTCGATTCATCTCGACGTCGCCGACGACGGCGCGGGCTTCGACGTCGGGGCGGTACTCGACACGCAGACGTCGCACCGGCCGGGTTCGCTGGGGTTGCGCCTCGTCGGGCAGCGGGTCACCGATCTGGGCGGCGACTTCAGCGTCGAGTCCGACGACGGCGGGAGCGTCGTCGCGGTGTCCTTTCCACTCGACGACGGTGCCGGGCAGGACTCGCGATGATCGTCATCGGCATCGTCGACGACCACGCCATCGTCCGCGCCGGTCTGCGGGCGCTGCTCGCCGACGCCGGTGACGTGCACATCGACTTCGCCACCGGATCGTCGCGCGACGCCGTGGCACGTTGTGCGACAACAGAAGTGGATGTGGTGCTGATGGATCTGCGGCTGGGCGTCGGCGAGTCCGGCGTCGACGCGACGGCGGCGCTGCGCGCACTGCCCCGGCCGCCGCAGGTTCTGGTGGTGACCAATTACGACACCGATGCCGACATCCTCGGCGCGATCGAGGCGGGTGCGGCGGGGTACCTCCTCAAAGACACTCCTCCGGCCGACCTGATCGCCGCGATACGCGCTGCGGCACAAGGCGATTCCGCACTGTCACCCGCCATTGCCACACGCCTGCTCAGCCGGGTGCGCCGGCCCGACCCGGATACGCTGACGCCTCGCGAGGTAGATGTGCTCGCCCAGGTGGCCGACGGCCTGTCGAATCGCGAGATCGCCAAGGCGTTGTTCTTGAGCGAGATGACGGTCAAATCCCATCTCGCCCATGTCTATGGCAAACTCGGGGTCCGGTCGCGAACGGCCGCCGTCGCGCGGGCTCGGACGATGGGACTGCTCGGCTGAGGTCCACGCTCAGCCCACAGTGCTGCGGCACAGCGCGCCGCCGCCGTCGCGCACCGCGACCGGTACCGGCACGCTGCGGGCCGCGCCCTGCTGAGCCACCAGGATGCGGTCCCCGCGCAAGGTGGGAGTCCAACGCACCGATGCGACACCGTGGTGCGGCAGCACCGGTGTGCCCGCCTCGACGGGTCGCTCGCCGTCGACGTCGGACTCGATGAAGGTCACCTGCTGCGCGTCGGGCACGGCGACCTCGAGTCGGTAGACACAGTCGGTGCCGAACAGCGGCGTCGTCGACGACGCCGGGACGACCATCGCGTTCGCCACGCCTGCCCCCGACGCAAGCGTGACGCCGCACAGCACCGTGGACACCACGAATCGCCGCGCTCGAATTGCGTGTGCGTGAGCCGAACCCATGGTTGTGACCTCGTGTTATCCGGTGTTGCGTGGCCATCGCGATGACCTCTTCCACAATGACTCTGCGCCCGAACATGTGCGCGAGTAGAGGACTACTCGACTTTTTCAGTCAATGAGTGGACGCCGGAGCGTAGAAAAGTCATTCAGCCGGGCGACGGTGACGGCACCGATCGGTGCGGCTCGGCGGCGACGGACTCCGTCGTCGCGCGGGCACGGGCGTCGGCTGCGACATGTGTCACACTGTTTCCTCGGACCGGCGTGGCGGACGTTTGGATTACCGATTGATAACGGCGACCACGTATCCTCGAGCCGATGATTTCTGCCGCTCGCCATCGTCTCCCGACCGCCGTCACCCGACGCGCGGTCTTGTTGTCCGGGCTGGGCGCGGCCACCGCCGCGGGCCTCGCCGCATGTGCGAAGCCGCAGGAACAGCCGACCGTCACCCCGAAGAAGATGGAGCAGGAGCGCACCGCCGACGACGAGTTGCCGTCGGAGACGCATGAAGCGGCGTCGCCCGGCAGCATTCCGTTGATCACCGGGAGCTTCGTGTCGGCCAAGATGGGCGGTCGGCAGACGAACTGGGTGGTCGCGCGTCCCAACGGCGTGACCGGCAAACTACCCGTCGTCGTGATTCTGCATGCCCTCAATACCAACGAGATGTCGATCTTCAGTTCCAAGCTGGAGATGCAGCTGACGCTGCAACAGTACGTCGACGCCGGGAATCCGCCGTTCGCGCTCGCCGCTGCCGACACCGGCCGCAACTACTATCACCTGCGCACCGACGGCGCCGACGGTGGCGCGATGATCCTCGACGAATTCCTCCCGATGCTGGCGGCCAACCCCCAGCTGAACCTGTCGACGGAGCGGATCGGTTTCTTCGGCTGGTCGATGGGTGGTTACGGCGCGCTGCGCTTGGGTGCACTGCTCGGCGCGCCCCGCGTCGCAGCGGTCAGCGTGAGTTCCCCCGCGCTGTGGGGCGATCCGCGCAACTATCCTCCGCGCGCGTTCGACTCCTTCGCGGACTACGAGGCCAATTCGCTGTTCGGGCAACAGGATCGGTTCGCGAAGATCCCGGTGATGATCGACATCGGGTCGAGCGATCAGTTCTTCATGTACACCCGGCAGTGGGCCGCGGCACTGCATCCGCCGGCAGCTTTCTCGACGACCGCCGGCGGACACACCAACCGCTACTGGCGCAGCGTCCTGCCCGACCACATCGCATTTCTGGGACGAAACCTGGCGGTGTAGGGGATTCGTCGGGCGGATAACGAAAGCCCGTCCCCCAGTTGGGCGTTCGGGTCACCGGCCCCTCGTTACACCGAAGCTCGTTCCTCGCTTCGGCACTCGGGGAGCGGGGGGTCGCTTCGTACACTCGAGGCCCCCGGGATTGCTTGGCGCTGGGGCGCCGAAGGCGCGGCAGCGCTACTGTCCCGACGGAATCGCGATCCGGCCCTCTTGGGCTGCCAAACCGATGTCGGTGCGAAAGTGGCTGCCCGCCAATTTGATCGACGCCAGGCGATCGTAGGCGTCGGCACGTGCCGACGCTAGATCCACGCCGGTCCCGACGATGGCCAGTACACGCCCGCCTGCGGATACGACGGCACCGTCGCCGCCGACGGTCGTTCCGGCGTGCAGCACGCCGTCTCCGTCGGCGCCGGAGATGACGTCGCCGGTACGCGGACGTCCCGGGTAGTTCTCCGCGGCCAGCACCACCGTCACCGCCGAACCGTCAGCCCATTCCAGCGGCGGCAGATCGGCGAGTGTTCCGGTGGCAGTCGCGTACAACGCTTGTCCCAGAGGCGATTTCAGCAGTGACAGCACCGCCTGCGTCTCCGGATCACCGAAACGGCAATTGAATTCGACGACGGCGGGCCCCGTCGCCCCCATCGCCAGTCCCGCATAGAGCAGCCCGGAGAACGGGGCCCCGCGTCGAACAAGTTCTGCCGCAACGGGTTTCACAACGTCGGCGACGATCTGTTCGACGGCTTCGGCCGGCAGCCACGGCAGCGGTGTGTAGGCGCCCATGCCCCCGGTGTTGGGTCCGGTGTCACCGTCGCCGACGCGTTTGTGGTCTTGCGCCGGGATCAGGGGAACCACCGTTTCGCCGTCGACGAGGCAGAACAGCGAGACTTCGGGCCCGTCGAGGAAGGTCTCCAGCAGCACCGGATGCCCGGTCTCCAGCAGTTCGGCGCCGTGGTCGCGCGCCTTGGCGCGGTCGGCGGTGACGACGACTCCCTTGCCGGCGGCCAGGCCGTCGTCCTTGACAACCCAGGTGGGCCCGAATCGGTCGAGGGCGGCGTCGAGGTTGGCGGCCGAATCGACGATCTCGCTGTGCGCGGTCCGCACGCCGGCGGCGGCCATCACATCCTTCGCGAAGGCCTTGGACCCTTCGATGCGTGCGGCGGCGGCGCTCGGACCGAAGGTGGCGAATCCCGCAGCGCGCAGGGCGTCGGCGACGCCGAGCACCAGCGGTACCTCGGGGCCGATGACTACGAGGTCCGCGGCGATCTCAGTGGCGAGTGCCACCACGGCGTCGGCCGAACTCACATCCACCGCGTGGTTGGTCGCGATGGCGACGGTTCCGGCGTTACCGGGTGCAGCGTGCAGGTCGGAGACCTGCGGGTCGCGGCTCAGGCCGAGGAGCAGGGCGTGTTCGCGGCCGCCCGAACCGATCACTAGTGCGCGCACGGTGTGCCACTCTACGCGAGTGCCTCATCGACCGGATCAGCCTGCGCCCGCAGTCGTTCGAGTGCCGCGACACGACGAGTACCGATGAGCAATTCGTCGACGACGACGATGAAGATCGGTGCACAGGCCGCGATGACCAGCGCCACGACGACTGACACGCCGGCCGACGCCACGACCACCGACGCCGCCAGAAAGGCGAGCGCACCACCCGCGAGCAGGACAGACAACGGGTCGAAGTCGAGTAGATAGTCGTAGATCGCGAGGATGCCGAGGCAGAACAGTCCGAGCGGTACCGCGACCGTCGCCACCACCACGCCCGGCCCGACGTGCGCCTCGTGTTCGATGTACAGCGCGGCCACGTGCAACCCGGCGCCGACGGCGGCGGTCGCCATGAAGACGACGATGTGCCCGTAGCCCCACACGAAGCACTTGCGCCTGCGCAGATGCAGTGCCTCGCCGGTGGGGATGACGAAGTAGATCCACCACATCGCGAACGGAATCGCCATCCCGGTCAACCCGAGCACCGCGGCGTCGAGGCTCCAGCCGTCGACGTCGACGACCGCCTGAAGTGCGGCGATGGTCCCGACGACACCTTCGCCGAGGGTCACGATCGTGAGCGCGCCGTACCGTTCGGCGATGTGGTGCGCGTGCCACGGCGTCGGCCCCGCCTTGCTGTTCTCGGCGATGACCGGGCCGGACAGTTCGACGACGACGAGCAGCAGCGACGCTATCGCCGCCGGCCACAGCGGCAAGTCGATGAGTGCCACCGCAACCCAGCCGATCTGTGCCACCCAGATCGCGACGGCGTAGGTGAGGCAGGCGCCGCGATAGCGCTGCGACGCCTGTGCGGCGCGCAGCCATTGGATGGACATCGCCACGCGCATGATCACATACCCGAGCACGAGCACCCGGTTGTCGATGTGCTCGTGCCCCTGCAGCGACGCGAAGACCGACGGAATGCCGAGTGCGAGAACGGCGACGCCGACCATCTGCGCCATCGTGGTGACCCGGAAGAACCAATCGTCGGTGTCGAAGGCCGACGCGAACCAACTGAAGTTGATCCATGCCCAGATCGCGGCGAACGTGGAGAAGAGGAAACCCGCGGTGGCGACGAAGAAATGCCCCTCCGCCAGCGCGTGCGCCACCTCGACACCGGCTACCGAGAAGGCGACGACGAAGACGAGGTCGAAGAACAGTTCCAGAGTCGTCGCGACCCGCCCGGTTTCGTGCGGGTCGCGACCGACCATTCGAGTGACTCGATGCTGCGCGGTGATCCTCATGATCGAGCACTCTATTCAGTTGTCTGGATAATGGCTCAACTTCCCTTGGGCGCGCTCAGATCGTAGAGCGTGATGCCGTCGACGGTCTTCGATCCGAAGGTGGCCTCGATCCAGTCGGAGATCTGCGCCGACGTGCGGCTGGAGTCGGAATTGCCCATGAAGCCGTCGCGCCCGCTGGCGATGAAGAAGTGAATCTTCTTCTGCGCCACCAATTCTTTGAACGCCGCCAACGTGGGAGACGGGTCGGTGCCGTTGAATCCGCCGATCGGCATCACCGAGTGGTTGGTCGCGAGTTGGTACCCCGACGCCGTCATCGAGCCGACCGCGGCGGCGACCCACGTGTAATGGTCGGCGTTCTGGTTGAGGGTCGCGATCATCGTGGCAGTCGGCGTCGACCCCCACAGGAGTCCACCCGCTCCGCCCGGTGTCGACGACATGTTGGTGCCGGGTCCGCCGTTGCCGTTGCCGTTGCCGCCGGGCGTCGACGGCATCGTTGACCCGTTCATACCGGGCACGCTCCGATGCGATCCGTTCATGCCGTTCATGCCGCCTGGGCCGTTCATACCGTTCATGCCACCCGTGCCGTTCATGCCACCGAAGCCGTGCATGCCGCCCGGGCCGCCCCGCCCGTGCCGTCCCATGCCGCCGAACGGCCCGCCCATGGCGCCCTGCACATTCGGGCCGGCACCGATGATCGCGCCCGACTTGGCGGTGCCGAGAGTATCGAGCGTGTAGGCGAGCGGTCCGGCCAGCCCGGCGATGATCGCGGCGGTGGCCGCGACGAGCGCGACGACTCGCTTGTTCGGCAGGAAGGCCAGGCCCGCGACGATGCCGACGACGAGCACGGCCCAGCGCAGCCACGGCACGAAGTCGGGCGAGCGGTCGAGCAATGCGAAAGCCCAACCGGCCGTTGCCCATACGGTGCCCGCGGCGACGATGCGGACCCACAGCTCGGCGCGGTTGCGCCAGATGAGCGCCGCTCCACCGCCGACCAGCGCCGCGACCGCGGGAGCGAGCGCCGCGGTGTAGTAGCTGTGGAAGATGCCCTGCATGAAGCTGAACACGCCCGCGGTCACGAGCAACCACAGCGCCCAGACGACCAGGAACGCGCGTTGACCGTCGCGGCGAGAAGCCTTGCGCAACAGAATGATTCCGGCGACCGTCAAGACGAGTGCGGCCGGGATCAGCCAGGCGATCTGACCGCCCTGACCCGCCTCGAACATCCGCCACGGACTCGGCTCGCCGAACGGGTTGAAGTGTCCGCCGCCGAATCCGCCCGGGCCGCCGTAACCGCCGAATCCACCCGAATGTGCACCCGGTCCCACCGAGCCGTGCTCGTCACCGTTGATACGCCCCAACCCGTTGTAGCCGAAGGTCAACTCGAGGATCGAGTTGGTCGGCGAGCCGCCGATATAGGGCCGCGACGACGCCGGCCACAGTTCGACGGCGAGAATCCACCACCCGGCGCTGACGATCAAACCGCCGAGCGCGGCGAACAGCTGCACGAGCCGTCTGCCCCAGCCGTGCGGACCGAATGCGAGGTAGGTGACGGCGAGCCCCGGAACGATCAGCAACACGGCCATTTGCTTTGTCAAGAAGCCGAATCCGACGAAGACGCCGCACAGGACCAGCCAGCGGGTGCGCCCGTCGTCGACCGCGCGCAGCAAGGCCCACACGGCACCGATCATCAGCAGGATCAGCAGCGCTTCGGGGTTGTTGAAGCGGAACATCAGTGCGGCGACCGGCGTCATCGCCAGGACGCCGCCGGCGAGGATGGCCGGCCAGTGCCCGAAATAGCGTCGGGTCAGGAAATAAAGCAGCGCAACCGATCCCACGCCCATCAGCGCTTCGGGCACCAGCATCGCCCAACTGTTCAGACCGAAGATCCGCACCGACAACGCCGGAATCCACAACGACGCGGGCGGTTTGTCGACGGTGATCGAGTTGGCCATGTCCGACGACCCGAAGAACCACGCCTTGGCCGACTGCGATCCGGCCTGGATCGCGGCGGCATAGAACGAGTTGCCCCAACCGTTGGCCGAGAGGTTCCACAGGTAGGCGATCGTGGTGGCCACCAGCAGCGCGGCCAGCGAACCGCGGTGTGCGAGTTGGGTTGTCCACCAACCGGTTCGGGTATTCGACGCCGATTCCCCGGCGGCCGCGGGAGCCGTCGGGGAATCGGGATGGTCGTCGGCGTCGAGAGCAGAGGTCGAGGCGACGGTCGTCATATCAGGCACTCGCAATCGCGGCGTCGGAGCCGGTCTTGCGCCGGAAGACCCAGCGCAGGCCGACGAATCGGGTGATGGTGGCCACCAGGTTAGCCACGACGAGCACGATCAGTTCGACATGCTTGGTGGCGTCGGGCGCCCAACTGTGGAGTGCGACGAGGGACAGGGCGGTGATGGCCCACCCGAACAGGAAGACGCCGAGGCCGAGCAGCTGATGCTGTACGGCGTTCTCGCGGCCGCGGACACCGAAGCTGAACCTGCGGTTGGCCGCGGTGTTGGCGACCGCGGTGATGCCCAGGGCCAGGAAGTTGGCGACCTGGGCGCCGCAGATGCTGTGCAGCATCAAGTACAGGATCGCGTACGCCACCGTCGAGGCCACACCGACGACGCAGAACCGGATGAGCTGGCCCATCAGTCCGTACGGGACACCGTCGAGGTCGGGGCCGGGCGCACGGTCGCGGCCGATCGCGTTGCGCAGTTCGACGACGGGGATCTGGCCGCGGGCGAATGCGGTGCCGACCCGAGCGCACCCCTTGAGGTCGGCGACGGCGGTGGCGACGATGTCGACGCTGCTGTTGACGTCGTCGACCCAGTCCACCGGCACCTCGGCGATGCGCAGGCCGAGGCGTTCGGACATGACCAGCAATTCGGTGTCGAAGAACCAGCCGGTGTCGACGATGTAGGGCAGCACGATGTGCGCGACGTCGGCGCGCATCGCCTTGAAACCGCACTGGGCGTCGGAGAACTTGGCGCCCATCGTCGTACGCAGGATGAGGTTGTAGCTGCGAGAGATGAATTCCCGCTTCGGGCCGCGGACGACGCGCGAGGCGCGGGCCAGGCGGGTGCCGATCGCAACGTCGGAGTGTCGGGAGATCAGCGGCGCGATGAGCGGCATCAGCGCGTTGAGGTCGGTGGACAGGTCGACGTCGCAGTAGGCGACGATCTCGGCGTCGCTGGCCTGCCACACCGCGTTGAGCGCCCGACCGCGGCCTTTCTGGTCGAGGTGGGCCACCCGCAGCCCTCGCAGTTCGCCGACCATGCTCGCCGCGATGGCCAGGGTGTCGTCGGTGCTGGCGTTGTCGGCGACGGTGATCCGCGACGCGTACGGCACGTGCTGGTCGAGGTGAGCGCGAAGTCGGCGCAGGGTCGAGGCGATGTCGTCGCGTTCGTTGTAGACGGGTACGACGATGTCGAGGACGGGGGCGGTCACCGAGTTGTCGGCGACGATGGTGATCGGTTCGGTCACAATCGGCATCCCGGTCGGTGAGCCCGCGGCGGCGGGGCGGTGCTCCTGTGTGCTGGTCATGGCTACCACAGTCGCTGGCGTGACTGCTGTGCAACTGCCCCGATGCTGTGAGGTTTCTGTGTTTGATTCTGCTCGCTTCACTCGCGTGGCCACGCGGCGCGGAAGTCTTGTTCTTCGCTTCGTCGTCACGGCGCCGCGATGCCTGCGGGGGGGGGTGATTCGGTAGGGGTTGATTCGGTGGGGGTTGCCGAGGCATCGCGACGCGGCTCCTCCTTTTTCCAGCACAAGACACCGGGGAAGAGAACGATTCGGCGACCTCAGCAAACGATTCGTTGTAACCAGTGGGATTCGTGGGGCGACGTGGTCCGATCCCTTCGATACCACTGGTGCGCAAGAGACGCGAGTCAACCGCAACCATGCCCTGGCAAGGTTGGCAACGGTTGCGTCCGAGAAGGCAACACGGCTCCGGTCGCACACCCGCCGGGGCATTTCCGACCGTTCAGCCGCGACAATCCACGAGAGCTGTCAGGGGCGGACGATACGGTGGCCCCATGACTACCGATGCTGCCCCGGCAACACTGTCCCCCGCCCAGCAGCAGGTCGCCGATCGGGTGATCGGCGCCCTCGCCGGCCCGGGCGCGGCCTTCCGCCCCGACCAGCTCCGCGCGGTGTCCGCGTTGATGGAGCCGGCGGCGCGTGTGTTGGTGGTGCAGGCGACCGGATGGGGAAAGTCGGCGGTGTACTGGGCGGCGACCGCGATTCGTCGCAGCGAAGGCGCGGGCCCGACGCTGATCGTCTCGCCGCTGTTGTCGTTGATGCGCGATCAGGTGGCGGCCGCCGAGCGGGCCGGACTGTATGCGGCGACGTTGAACTCGTCCAACGTCGACGACTGGTCGGCGATCGAGGAGCGGTTGCGCGGCGGGGATCTCGACGTCCTGCTGGTGTCGCCGGAGCGGCTGGCCAACCCCGGCTTCGGGCGGCGGGTACTGGATGCGCTGGCGGGCAACCTCGGTCTGCTGGTCATCGACGAGGCCCACGCCATCTCCGACTGGGGCCACGACTTCCGGCCCGACTATCGACGGGTGTCCGACGTGCTGACCACACTCAACCCGGACACGCCGGTACTCGCGACCACGGCGACCGCCAATGCCCGTGTCACCGACGACGTCGCCGATCAACTGGGCTCCAATACTCTCGTGTTACGTGGACCCCTGGCCCGAAAGTCGTTGCACCTCAATGTGATCAATGGTCTGTCGCCGATTGAGCGATACGGCTGGATCGCGCAGTCGCTGCCGGGGCTGCCGGGGTCGGGGATCGTGTACGCGCTGACCGTCGCCGACACCGATCGCCTGGTGGCGGCGATCAAATCGGTGCATGGTCCCGACTATCCGGTCGCCGCCTACTCCGGCCAGCTCGACCCGTCGACCCGGCACCGACTCGAAGACGCGTTACTGCGCAACGAGATCAAAGCACTCGTGGCGACGTCGGCGCTGGGCATGGGCTACGACAAACCCGACCTCGGTTTCGTGGTGCACGTCGGGTCGCCGCCGTCGCCGGTCTCGTACTACCAGCAGGTGGGCCGCGCCGGTCGCGCGATCGACGAGTCGGTGGTGGCCCTGTTGGCGTCGCCGATGGACGACGCGATCTGGGAATACTTCGCGACGTCGACGATCCCCAACCCGAACCACATCGAAACCTTGCTGAATGCGCTTGGGGAACAAGAGGATCCGATGTCCGTGCCGCAGCTGGAATCGGTGACCGGACTGCGGCGCACGCGTATCGAGCTGATGCTCAAACAGCTCGCCGTCGACGACGTAGTGGAACGCCGCACCGACGGCTGGCGTGCCACCGGGAAGGAGTGGGTCTACGACCAGGCCCACTACGACGGCGTGGTGGCCGCGCGACGCCGCGAAGCCGACATCATGCGCGACTACGTGCAGGGCCGAGCCTGCCTGATGCGGTTGCTCGTGCAATCGCTCGACGACCCCGAACCCGCCGATTGCGGGCAGTGCTCGGTGTGCCGTGGGCAGCTGACCGACGGATTGGTGGCGTCGACCGACGCCGGGCAACTGCGCACCATCACCACGGCCTTGCGGCGCGACGCGATGCTCCTCGAGCCCCGCAAGATGTGGCCGGGCGGATCGTTCGGGCGACGAGGGCGCATCGGCCCCGACGTCAAGGCCGAGGTGGGGCGGGTGCTCATTCACGCTGACGCACCGGAATGGCAGGAGGTGCTGCGCGCCGCGCAGGGCGGCGACGCGGCTGCGGTCGGCGAGATCGGCGACGCCGCGGTGGCGACGCTGTCCGGGTGGGTGCGTGCCGCCGAGATTCGGCCGGATTCGATTGTGTCCCTTCGCCTTACCGGTAGTGAGCTCGCCGAGGCGGTCGCCGCACACCTGCGCGCGGTGGGACGTCGACCGGGCTGGGTGCTACCGGTATCGACGGGTCGGACACCCGATTCGGACGCACCCGGCGTCGTCGAAGCGTCGTACTGGCGCGATCATCTGGGTGACCCGGCCGAGCCCGTCGTCGGGCAGGTGGTGCTGCTGGTCGCGGATGCGTCGTCGTCGGGATGGCCGCTGACGATCGCCGCGGCGAAACTGCGCGAGGCGGGTGCGGCCGCGGTGATGCCGCTGCTGATTCACCGGACGGTGTGAGCGCGGGGCGCTCACTGAGCGAACGGTGTCGGGTCGGCTACTCCGCCACGAACTCCGCGCTGCCCTGTGCGATGAGCGCGGCCCGGATCTTGGCTGCGGCGTCGTCGAGCGCGGCCGGGTCGGGGTCCTTGTCGGCCAGGGAGAGGTCGAAGGTTTCCAGCGTCCACGCCGGGAACACGTGGATGTGCAGGTGCGGCACTTCGAGTCCGGCGATGAGCAGCCCGACCCGCGGTGCGTCGAACGCGTCTTTGACGGCCCGTCCGACGGTGCGTGCCACGGTGCTCAAGTGTGCGTAGAGCGCGTCGTCGATCTGCTCCCAGTGATCGACTTCCTCGCGCGGAACCACCAGAACATGGCCTGGCGCAACAGGATTGATGGTCAGGAAGACGACGGCGGTGTCGTCGCGCCACACGAAGCGGCCGGGAAGGTCACCGTTGATGATCATGCTGAAAACTGAAGCCATGCCCGCAAGCCTAATCGTCCGTGTGCGGCGTCACTCGTCGAACTCGTCGTCGAGGTCGATGCCCGCCTGATCCAGCGGCAGCCGCACCCAGAACGTGGCGCCGTGTCCCGGCGTCGAACGCACTCCGACGGTCCCGCCGTGTGCGGCGATGAGCGCCGCGACGATGGACAGGCCCAGGCCGCTGCCGCCGCTGGCCTCGGTGCGGTGCCGGGAGGCGTCGCCGCGGTAGAACCGGTCGAAGACGTGCGCCTGCTCGTCTTCGCTGAGTCCGTCGCCGGTGTCGACGACCTCCACCAGCGCCGAGGTCGAATCGGTCGACACGACCAGTCGGATGGTGGCTTCGGCGGGCGTATGCACGATCGCGTTGCGGACCAGGTTGCTGAGTACCTGCGTGAGCCGCGGCGAATCGCCGACGACGATGGGCGCCGTGGTGACACCTTTCGCGTCGAAGGTGATGTCGCGCTGCGGCGCCGCCGCGCGGGCACTGTGCACGACGTCGGAGCCGAGCATCAACAAGTCGACGGGCTTCTTCTCGATGGGACGTTCCTGATCGAGCCGGGCGAGCATCAGCAGGTCGGAGACCAGCAGGTTCATCCGGCTGGCCTCGGCGTCGATGCGGCGCATGGCGTCACCGGTGTCGGGTGCGAGTCCTTTCGAATGCAGTTCGGCGAAGCCCTTGATCGAGGTCAACGGCGTGCGCAGTTCGTGGCTGGCGTCGGCGATGAACTGTCGCATCTTCTCTTCGGAACGTCGCGCCGCCTGCTCCGACGCCGCGGTCGCCGCGAAGGCGCGCTGGATCTGGCCGAGCATCGTGTTGAGTGAGGCCGCGAGGCTGCCGACTTCGGTGTTCGGCGACGCCGTCGGGACACGCATGTTGAGGTTGCCGCCGGCGATCGCGTGGGCGGTCTCTTCGACCCGCCGCAGTGGAGCGAGGCTGCCGCGCACCAGCAGATAACTGAGGAATCCGATGATCACCACGACCACCGCGCCGCCGCCGAGCTGCAGCAGCATCAGCCGGGACAGGGTCGCCTGGACGTCGGTCAGCGGCATCGCGACGATGGAGCTGCCGTTCTCGTTGGTCACCTTGATGACCCGCCACTGCGGTCCGTTGCCGTCGGCGGAGTCGACGGTGACCGGTGCGACGGTGGGGGCGGTGAGCGAGCTCAGATCCGGCGAGTCGGAGATGTCGTTGGTGCTGGTGCGCGTCCCGTCCGAGTCAGTGGTCTGCACGTAGTACTGCGACGGGGGACGTCGCGGCCCCAGCGGGATCACCATGTGAACCGGCGGCGGCCCCTTGGGGCGTGCCCAGGTCATCACCGCACCGTTCAACCCGTCGTCGGTGCGCCGCATCAAGTCGTCGTGCATCGACTTGGTCACCGCGAGCCCCGATACCGCGAGGCCGAGGACCAGCATGAACATCGTCAGGACGACGATCGACACCCGCAGCGGCACACGGCTGTTCCATGAGGTCACGAGGTTGGTCACCCGCGGGGTTCACGCATGACGTATCCGACGCCGCGAAGCGTGTGAATGAGTCGCTTGTCGCCGGTGTCGATCTTGCGGCGCAGGTAGGAGACATATGACTCGACGACGTTCACTTCGCCGCCGAAGTCGTAGTTCCAGACGTGATCGAGGATGCGGGGCTTGGACAGCACGGTGCCCGCGTTGACCATGAAGTAGCGCAGCAAGGTGAATTCGGTCGGCGACAGCGCGACCAGCTGGCCCGCCTTCCACACCTCGTGGGTCTCGTCGTCGAGCTCGAGATCGGCGAAGGTGATGCGCGCCGACTTCTCCGCCTGTGCTTCGAAACCGCTGCGGCGCAACAGAACCTGCAATCGGGTGACGACTTCTTCCAGACTGAACGGCTTGGTGACGTAGTCGTCGCCCCCGATGGTGAGCCCGTTGACCTTGTCTTCGACGCTGTCTTTGGCCGACAGGAACAGGGCGGGCGCGTCGATGCCGTCGGCGCGCAGGCGGCGCAGCAATCCGAAGCCGTCCATGCCGGGCATCATCACGTCGAGGACGAGCAGATCGGGCCGGTAGGTGCGGCAGATGTCGATCGCGCCGGGACCGTTGTCGGCCACGCGGACTTCGTAGCCCTGAAACTTCAAGGACACGGTGAGCAGCTCACGGATGTTGTCTTCGTCGTCGACGACAAGCACCTTGGGATTGGGGAGCGTCATGTTGTTTCCGGTCGTCACGGGCAAACCTTCAGTCATGTGACCCATGGTGTGGTGTCAGCTTCCTCTCAGCCTGCCAGCAAACTGCGAGATTCCTGTGAACGACGACGTTACCGCGCGCCCGTGGTGACCTGCCGGAAATACGGCGGTGGATATCCGGGCCGCAGCTGGGTCCCCGCGAGCCACTCGGTCAGCGCGTCGGCACGTTCGGTCAACGCCCGACGACCGGCGGCGGGAACGTCGTCGACGAAATGCAGCCGCACGTTCGCGGCGTCGTCCTGGTACCAGCCGCCGACGATCCTACCGCCCCACCACGCGGTGGCGCCGCCGTTGCCGGTGTTGTCGAAGATCTGCCCGGCATGCGGCCCGAGGTAGAAGTCGCGCTGCTTATAGCCCATCGTCGTGGGATCGAGTTCGGGAAGCAGCGCGGCCTGCGGTCGGGGCTGTTCGACGTCGTCGGCGTCGTCGGCCAGGACGTACCCGACGGTCCCGTCGTCGAGGTCGACTTCGACGATGTCGATGTCCGCCAACGCTTTTCGGACCGCGGTCTTGGTGGAGCCGAGCCACCACACGAGGTCGGTCTCGGTGCCCGGGCCGAAGGTCGCCAGCCAGCGTCGAATCATCGCGACGTGCCCGGTGTGCGCGTCTGCGACGGGCAGCGGCTCGCCGAGCCATCGGCTCATCGCAGCCCACCGAGGCCGCGACTGATACCACTGGCCCTCGTTGGGTCCGCGCACGATCTCCCCGGCCGCGCCCATCATGGACAGCACCCGCGGGGCCACCGCCATCCGGCCTCCGTACGACTTCTCCGGTTTGTAGTGGATGTAGCCGTCGAGGGCCGGGAGCCGCTGGCGCAGTTGCGCCGCCGTGTAGTCGGCGCCGGCCGCCAAGTCGTCGAGGACGGCTGCCCGCGCGGCGTCGATCCAACCGTCGGGATCGTCGAAGTCGGGGCTGCGACGCAGGTCACGCAACATATTGGTGCGCTCCGACGCCGAGACGCGCGCCGCGGTGGCCGACACGGCGTCGGCGAGGATCTCCCGCGACATGACGAACAGGGTGCGCCTCATGCACAGCTGTTTGACCAGTGACCGCGAGTCGTAGAGGGCGTGCGACATCTCGTCGCGCTGCAAATTGTGCATACGCGCCCACGCCGACAGATACACCGTCCACGGCGTGGTGGCATGCAGCACGACCATCGCGTCGGCTGCGTCGACGACAGTGTCGGCGCGATGCTCGGCGTCGAGCAGTTGCCGCGTGACGAGCCGAGCGCGGCGCTGATCGTCGGTGATCCGGGGGCGGGTCATGCACGCGATCTTGCCAGAACGGTCTGACAAGTCGGCGAGACTCGACGCCGTCTCGCGCGAGCTACAACCCCAGCTCCTTGGCGATGATCGACGACTGTGCATCCGCCGGCAGGTGCGGGCCGAGTTTCCAGGCCATCAAGAGGCAAGAATAGGAACCAGTAGCCGAGCCTAAATATCAGCGCCGAGCGGGCGAATCCACTCAATTGGCTCCACTCGCCATCGGCTGCCGCGCGCCGCGGTTACCGCCGCGTCGACATCGTCGATGCTCGCGTCAGGGTATGGACGTCCACGGGTGCCCGGTATAGGGGTTTT
The DNA here is from genome assembly GCF_012933505.1 of Gordonia asplenii. Classification (GTDB taxonomy): domain Bacteria; phylum Actinomycetota; class Actinomycetes; order Mycobacteriales; family Mycobacteriaceae; genus Gordonia; species Gordonia asplenii. The sequence goes on along the minus strand of NZ_JABBNB010000005.1, from coordinate 156,802 downwards.
GCGATTCGAAAGTCCGCCCCACGGCGGGCGTCGGCTTCTTGGCCCCGATAAGCATACGGAACCGCTCCAGCTCAGACATTGTGACTACCGTGGGAGAATGCGGTCTGGACGTGATCCAGGCCGGCGCATACGGCATCGGTGAGTTGGTCGAGTTGGTCGTCGGTCGCAGTAAGAGGGGGTGAGAAACCGATCCCTTCTCCCATCAGGCGCGCCAAGACGCCTTCTTCACGGATCGCATCAACTACCAAACGAACCAGTTCTGGCTGGCCGGCGAGTCGTTCCGGGGCTAGTTGTAGGGCGCCGAGAAATCCGACGCCGGCGCGCACCTCGGCCAACAACGGATGATCGGCCAGCGAGCGCAATCGCTCAGCCAATTGGATCTCCAGTCTCAATGACTGCGCTAGTAGCTCCCGACTTTCGAGGACCTCAATGTTCGCCAATCCCGCCGCGCAGGCGACGGGATGTCCGGCGTATGTTTGTCCATGCCGAAAAATATGATTAGGTTCCTCCCAGAACGGGGCCGCGACGTCGTCGCCGACCACGACCCCGCCCAGAGGTTGATAACCGCTGGTAACGCCTTTTGCAAAGGTGATCATGTCTGGCCGGACACCGAATCTTTCAATTCCGAACCAGTTGCCGAGTCGCCCGAAACCACAGATTACTGAGTCTGCGACAAACAGAATGCCATGCCGATGGCAGACTTCAGCGGCAGCCCGAAGAAAGCCGTCTGGAGGGGCGACAACCCCACCAGCACCGAGGACGGGCTCAGCAAAGAACGCGGCTACGCGGTCGGGTCCGGCGGCGAGAATGGCTTCCTCGAGCGCGCCGACGTCGTCGTTGGGGACTTGTTCGACGTCGCCTACGAAGGGCGCACCGACTCGGTTTGCCGGTATTCCCGCCAGTGCGGTGCCGTGCCCGTGTGTTCCGTGGTAGCTGTGGGTGCGGTGAAGCAGTACGGTGCGTTCCGGTCGGCCCCGTGCGGTGAAGTACGCGCGGGCGAGCTTGGCTGCCGTGTCGATGGCGTCACTGCCACCACTGGTGAAGAATACTTTTGCGTTGTCCACCGGGGCGCGGGAACTGATTGCATGGGCCAATTCGAGTGCAGGTTCGTTAGCGATGTCATTGAAGATTTGATAGCAGTCGAGTTTGCGGAGTTGATTTGTCACCGCGTCGATGATTTCGTGGCGGCCGTGGCCGACGTTGCAATACCAGAGGCCAGCGGTGGCGTCGAGGTATTTACGTCCGGTCGAATCCCACACCCACACATCATCTGCACGGCTTATCGTGAGTTTACGGTGGCGCACTCTTTGCATCGGCGCAAATGGGTGCCACAGTGCGTCGGCGCCGACGGCGCGTGGTTGTCCGGTCATAGCTTGATCCAGCTGGTCTCGGTCTCGGTGCATTCGTCGGGCTCATAACGCGGTGAGGTTCGGTCGAATGTGACGCCCGAGGCGCGCAGATACCTCCCGTTGATGAAGTCATCGGACTGTTGAATGAGTGATCGGGCGCGTGCGACGTCGCGTTCGAGAGCGGTCGTCAAATCGGTGTCGGTCATGCCATCACCTCCGATCGGGAAGTTGGAGTCGGTAGGCAGAGAAGAGCGTCGAACAGCGCTTGCTGTTCGGGGTGCGTCTCGGCGTCGTCCTCGGGGTGCCATTGCACGGCGTGAATCGGAGCACCGTCGTGGGCAATCGCCTCGATTACCCCGTCGGGGGCGCGGCCTGTCACCGTCAATCCAGGCGCGAGTCGGTCGATGCTCTGGTGGTGAAAGCTTGACACAGTGAGATGGTCGGTGCCCATCACCTGCGCCACCCGGCTGGTCGGCGTGAGGAGCACGTCGTGGCGGCCGTTGCGGTGGTGCACGGATGAGTGGTCAAGGTCTTGCGCCAAGGTTCCGCCCAGCGCAACATTCAGTATCTGCAGGCCCCGGCAGATCGCGAGACATGGAATGCCTGCCGCGACAACAGATCTGGCTAGCGAGAGGTCGGCGTGATCGTGGTGCCGGTTGTATTGTGCCGTCGCATCCTCGGGCTCGGCCCCGTAACGATTCGGGTCGATATCGTCACCGCCGGGGAGGATCACCGCGGCGAAAGCAGCCCGCAGTCGATCGTGTGACCACGCTTTGCCACTGGGCGGCAATATCACGGGTTCACCCCCAGCGCGACGCACTGCTGCAAGTACTGCTTCGGCGGCGGCCACTCCTGAAAAACGCAAGCCTGGAATGGTGGTTTTGGGCATCCCGGCAACAGCCACCAGAGACCGCGTCACGCTAGCCCCGGAAATTCGAGGAAGGCGATTGACTCGTTCCAGACCTTTTCGAGTCGACCGTCGGCGATGACCCGCCCCAGCGCGTCGTCGATCCGCGTGAGGAGTTCAGGTCGGTCCTTCGAGACCGCTGCAGCCCATCGGTTTCGTGTGCGCACGGTGAAACCGATCTCGAGATGGGGATCGTCGGCAAAAGACGCGAATGCGACGTCGTCGTCGACAACTGCATCGACTTCATGGCGACGCAACGCATCGATCATGTCGCCGAACACGTCGGCGGCGCCCGCATCGAATGGAATCGGGTTAGCGTCGGCGAAGGTGCGAACCAGTGCGAGATTCGCACTGCCAGCGATGGCCGCCACGCGTCGGCCACGCAAGTCATCGATGCTGGTGATTCCACTGCCGCGCGCGACCAGCGCGGATTCGTCGAAGACGGCATACGGCCGGGTAAAGGCGATCAGTCGTGCACGTTCGGGCGTAATCGCCTGGCCGCACCACACGGCGTCTGCTCGGCCTGCACGCACCGCGGGAATCATCTCTCCAAAGGGCATGACCACCCATTCGACTGTGGCGCCTATTTCTGTTGCGACCAGTTCCGCGGCTGCTGGTTCGTAGCCCTGCCGTTTACCGTGGGAATCGGCGAGGCTGAAAAGAGGTGGCGCATACGCGTCGACGCACGCCAATCGGATAGTTTCCGACATCAGCTGAGCACCTCCGAGTAGAGGTCGCGCTCCCAATCGGTAACTGCACCGCAATACCGGGCCCATTCATCGCGCTTCAGCGCGATGTAGGTGGTGACCAGTTCGGACGGCAGTGCGTTACGCAGTACCTTGTTGTCGCAGAAGGCGGTGATGGACTCACCTAGAGTGAGTGGCAATGACGCGAAGTTCTCGGTTTCCTCCTCGTAACTGCTGCCGATCTGAGGCTCGCCGGGGTCCACTTCATTCGCCAACCCGTCTGCGACGCTTGCAAGAAGCAAGGTGTGCGAGAGATACGGGTTGACCGCTGCGTCGGGCAATTTGAATTCGAGACGGCCGATCGCCGACAGCCGGACCGTGCAGGTCTTGTTATCCATGCCCCAATTGATGATGGATGGCGCGAATTGTCCGCTGTCCCAGAATCGCTTGTAACTGTTTACGGTCGGTCCCATAACAGCCATTGCCGCCGACGCATGAGTGAGTAGACCGCCGAGTGCGTGACGGCCGATGTCTGTGAGATGCAAGTCACGACGGCCTGGTTCAGCAAGCATGTTGACGTTGCCCCGCCATAGGCTGAGATTGTGGTGGCAGCCATTGCCCATCGCCCCGGTCGTTGGCTTCGGCATGAAACTGGCGGTGACACCGAACTCACGCGCGACTTGCCGACAGATCATTCGATAGGTGGTCAACCGATCGGCGGTCCGCTCAGCCCGATCGAACATCCAGTTCAGTTCCAGCTGTCCGGGGTCTTCGTAGTCTCCTTCGATCATGTCGAAGTTGAGCTCGGTGGCGTATCGGATGAGCCTCTGGTAAATGGGCCGCATCCGTTCAAGGTTTTCCTGTGCGTACGCTGGACTTGCGTCTGGTCGATGGGAGACCTCGAGGCCAGGCCCTGACCACGACATCTCGGGCTCGCATCCGGTGCGCAACTCAAGCCCGGTGCTGGCTTGGAACGCTTCGTGTGCCCGGTGAAGGAGCCCGCGGCAATCCGAGGCCAGTGGTTGTCCACCGACTACCGGCATGTGTGCGGGCTCGTACAAAGTACACAGCATGCGAGCGACGCTCGGGTCCCACGGCAGAACGTCGAACGTATCCAGGTCGGGCATGGCAGTGAACTCTGGGGCACTGACACCGCCGCCGATGAGTGTTCCGTGGCGGTCGGTTTGAAGATCGGCGATCGCCCCTCGGTGAAGGTTGATTCCTTGTTCGATGTTGCGCGAGAGTTGTTTTGCCGGAACCACTTTCGCGACAATTCGTCCGGTCAGGGTCACGGCTTGGTAGTAGATGAACTCGACGCCCGACTGGCTGATGCGGTCCCTGATCGCGTTTTGCCACGTGCCGTCGGCATTGCGGTCTCGATGTTGATCAAGGCTGGTCAATTGGTGCTCCTGAGTGTTGGGAAGTTGCGAGGTCGGGTTCTGGGGCGGGGCACGCGCTGTCGACCAGCCCACGATGAACTCTTTGCTGGTTTGCCGGGATGTTGGTCATCACTACTCCAACGAGTCTTTCCGCGCGGGTGTAGTGCACGATTGCGCCGTCTTGCAGCCGGTCGAGAGTGCCGTCGACCAGATGCGCCGCGTCGCCGAGAAACGGTTGTCCGAAACTCTGTAATCGCAGCTCGAATTGATCACTCCAGAACGTCGGCAGTGGCGCGAACGATGCGGGAGCAAGGCTATTGCGCGTCAAGTGGCTCGCTAGAGACGCAGCGGCTTGTCGGGCGGTGGCAGCGGGCATACACCAGTGTTCAATGCGCCGGGGAATGTCATCAAAGCGCGGATTGGCTACTCGCGCGATATCGCCGGCGGCCACGATGTTCGGTCGCCCGCCAGCGCGAAGATTGCGATCACATAGGATACCGTCGGTGATGTCAATGCCTATGTTGTCCAACCACTCAACGTTGGGAACCGAACCTACTGCCTCGATAACGACATCAGCCGGAACCTCTGTGCCATCGTCTAGCGCGACTGCGGCAACCCGGCCTCCAGAACGGGCCGGCACCATCGCGACTGCTGTACGCCCGCAGCGTATCCGAACTCCTTTAGACTGCTGATAATTGCCCACCGCCGCTCCTATTTCACAACCAAGCACGCGCGCCAGAGGCGCGGGCCCCGGTTCGACGAGCGTGACCCGACAACCTATGGCGGCCGCGGTTGCGGCGACTTCACAACCTACGAATCCCGCCCCGAGTACCACCACTCGCTGACCGTCGAATAGTCGTGGCGCCAAGGCTCGTGCATCGTCGAGAGTGCGTAGCACGTGACGGCCTGTTGTCGGCCCAGGCAAAGAAATTCGCCTCGGACGAACCCCCGTCGCGACGACCAGCCCACAGAACTTGATCGGGTCACCATCGTCGAGGTGCACCAGTTGATGCTCGACGTCTACGCGAGTCGCGCTGACTCCCAGACGCCAACTCACGTCCGTGACGCCAGCGCGTGTTCGCAGGGCCACGATTTCCGCCCATCGCCCGGGGCTGTTACTGCTCCATCGAGTTAGGGCATCTTTGGATAGCGGAGGGCGGTTGTAAGGCGCGTACGGTTCCTCGCCGATTACTGTGATCGAGCCTGTCCAGCCGTGTAGACGTAGTTGTTCGACGCAGCGCAGACCGGCCAATGACCCGCCGACGACCACGACTGGGTCACGCACTGCGGGCGCCGATCACGATGGCCTGAACTGGGCAGACATCGGCAGCGTCGTCAGCGTCAGCGCGACGAATCTCGTCTGCGTGGGCCTCATATTCGAGTCCGTACTCCGTCATCCGAAACAGGTCAGGAGCTGCGATTGCGCACTGCCCATGATTGTCACAAAGATCACGATCAACTGAAATGTCCATGTATTCTTCCTTCGCGGACGTCCATAGAATGAGCGGAAGAGCGACTAGAGTGTCTCCCAATTCTTCGGCCAAGCATCGCCGGTCTAGCGCGGCCAGGCGGTCATCGGCCCGCCGGGGACCGCAAACGGAATTGGGAGACACGCCCTAGTTGTGGTCGAAGGCCACCGGGAGGGTTTCGAATCCGGTGTTTCCGGACTCCGGTAGCGCATCAACGGATCCTGCGATGCGTATCTCGGGCATACGACGGGCGAGGATCGGCAGAGCGATGCTCATGTCGTTTCGTGCGACGAAATGTCCCAGGCAGTGATGCATCCCACCGCCGAATGCAAAGTGGCTCGGCTTCTTGGTTGTGATGTCGAAGTCTGGTTCGGCCATCACACGCGGGTCGGTGCCGGCCGACTCGCAGAACATGTGAACGGTTGTCCCACTGCGGATAGTCAATCCCTGGAATTCGAAATCCGCTGCGGCCTCACGGGTGACCCAGGTAGTGACTGGGTTGACTCGCATCACTTCTTCGACTGCATTTGCCCCGAGTTCCGGCTGCATAGCGAGCGCCCGCCACTGGTCGAGGTGCTGAGCGAATGTGTAAAGGGCAAGTCCCAGCTGGTTGCGAGTTGTTTCCATTCCTCCGAAAATCAGCAGTACGACGAGGTTGCGAAGCTCATCTGTGCTGAGTCGGTCTTCGTCGAGCTGCGCTAGCACGAGACGCGTGACAAGATCATCTCGGGGATGCGCAGATCGATTGGTGATGAGGTCGTCGGCGAAGCCATACAGGGCATCGACCGCGGAGTCCACTCTCTCGATATGTTCCCCTATCCGAACACCCAACGCCAGACCGATGTCTCCCGACCAGTTGGCCATCTTCTTCCACTCACTCTGGGAAACGCCAAGAATTACGGCGAGTACTCGCGCGGCGTAGGGCATCGCGAATTCCGCCATGAACTCACATTCCCCCCTGCCGATGAAGCCATCGGCGAGTTCGTTCGTGAGCGATTCGAACTGCGGCTTCAATCCGGCAAGCAGGCGCGGCGCGAACGCCGGGTTGAGCAGGCGCCGGATTCGATGGTGATCTTCGCCTTCGAGGTTCAGAACGGTCTTCGCCCACCAATGGGCGAATGATCCGCCCTCGATTCCGTTTCGCACAGGCCACTGAGCGCTGCCCTGAACGAGCCGACGGTCCTTGAGTAGTCGATTGACTTCGTCATAACGCAGAATCGCCAAGCCGTAGTTCGTGTAGGCAAACCAACTTCGCTCGCGAGCCGCTCGAACCTCCTCGGAAGACAGTGAGAAGGTCGGGTCGGCGACGTTCAGATACGACGCTTTGAGAGTGCTGTTGCTCATTGATTCTCCCTTCTGTTTAAACTCTAGTTTTGAGTTTTAAAACTGTCAAGGCTTCGTCTGGGCCAATCGCACGCAGAGCACACCCCTCCGGGCCTGTCCTCCCGGCATCCACACAGTTCATACCACCTGCAGCCAATGACCCCCGAGACCCAGAATCACCGTCAGATGAAGCTGTCAACACGGTGACCGGCACCACTTAAACCATCTATTATTGTGGTTTTAATAGCACCACACACCTTGGAACCGCCGGACTTGATGCCCAACTGGGCGAGCTAACATGTAGAGTTGATGTTCATCATGTGACGCCCCATGCCAGAGAGGTAGAGTCGCTGTCCATCGACGCTTCTGACGCACTCATTGCGGCGTTCCCTCCGCTCGGCGGTGGGCGTGCCGAGGCCATCGTGCGCAGAATCGATGAGGCCGTCATGCTCGGACTGCTCCACGACGGAGATCAACTTCCAAGCGAGCTCGACCTGGCCGACCAGTTCGGAGTCGCCAACGGAACCATCCGCGAAGCCTTGCGGCTACTTCGCGAACAAGGCGTCGTGGACACCAGGCGGGGCCGCGGGGGCGGCAGTTTCGTGCGCACCAACGACGCCGCGATGCACTCGCTTCATTTCGATCGCCTGAGTGGGATGAACGCGACCGAACTGCGAGATCTCGGTGATGAGCAGACGGCGATCTTTGCCGCCGTGGCTCGGTTGGCCGCGGAGCGCGCAGCGCCTACCGCGACCGACCGACTCCGGCGGCTTGTCGCGGCGCTGCGAGTGGCTGCGACACCTGCGCAACGCCGCCGCGCAGAAGCACGATTTCACATAGAGCTCGCTGTCGAGTCTCAGTCAGTCCGGCTCACGCACAGCGAAGTCAGGCTGCAGGCCGAGCTCGGTCCCATGATCTGGCTACCTGGCCACTCGCCCGATCACAAGGAGGTAGCCGATCGACTGGAAGCGATCACAGTGTCCGTTGGAGCGGGCGACTCCACCCATGCCCGGGTGGAGGCCGAGAATCATGCTCTTTCGTGTATCCGAACTGTTCTGACCACCCACATGGCCATCGCCGACACCTGAACCTCCGATGGCCGCACCTCCGGGAGTACCGATAATGTGCCGGACCCTACGTTCGCTCGACCAATGCGCCACCGAAGTGGCCGGCATCGTCGATCACTTGTTCTGTCAACTCGACGCCGTCGATGTAGCTGCCCACGCCGCGTGGCGCAATGCGTCATGGTCGGGGGCTCGACCGCGGACCACTGACCTCGGGGACTTCGTCCAGGCACTTCATAGGCACCTTCGCGCCGACTCCAGCGACCTCGTCGGCGCGGGCGTTGTATTTGCCCCGCACGCCCTCGCCGACGCTGACCTGGCTATCGAATGGTGGCATCGGCCGACGCAGGATTCGCGTGAGTTGGTGAGGATGACCGTCGTACTCGATCCCGCCAGCGAGCAGTTCTACGATTACCCCGCATTGCCCTGGTTCACAGACACGCGGGACAGTCTCCGGCCCACCGTCGTCGGGCCGTTCGTCGACCTGCACGGTACCGGGGTGACGAGTCTGACTTTTAGTCGCCCGTTCATGATCGACGGTGAGTTCCGGGGTGTAACCACAGCCGATGTTGCCTTGACGAACTTCGAACGAAAAATGCGAAAACACCTCCGGCCGCTAGGCGAGGCGGCAGTAGTCAATGACGAGAAGCGCGTTATAGTCTCGACTGCGCCGACGTGGACGCCCGGTACTCTCATTAGGGGTATTCCCGATGTCGAAGGTCGGTACTTTGCCGCGCCGGTTCCCTCCTCCGCGGTGAGCTGGATTATTCTCGGCACAAACGCGCAAGTGCTGACATCCGAAGTGCCTCCCCCAGGCGCGAATAGTTCAGATGTTTCGTAGGGCATACAGGCCTCGACCGCCGAGGAATGTCCGCATCCCCCAGCTCGATGACGCTTGATCGCCAGGATGACGATCAGTGCTTAGAATTCCTCATCAGCTGACAGTCGTCCGCGCTTGCGGAAACGTGGTATCGAGGAGTTCTACTGCGCTGGCCCACGTCAAAGGCGGTAACTCAGCTATGCCGCATGCGCCTGCTTTCTCCAGCAACTCAGTCGCCGTCGGAGGCCGCGTTGGCGCCCCCGGTGGTACGGCGAGCTCAGTCTGAATAGTTACGCCCCGGTTTGTAACAATCGTGATCGACGTGCATCCATCGAGTAGTCCAGTTCCCCCTGGTATGACCTCGATGTCGATCTTGTCCATGAGCACTCGCGCACTTTCCCGGGAAACAGCTTCGTCGCCAAACGAGTCAAAGCCTGGATATGAATCGAGAATAGCGGTCGCAACAGCATACTGAAGACTGAACTTGCCTTCCAAACCCGTATCTGGCGCGTCATGTATCAGCGGTTTGATTCCTGATTGCGGTGTCGTGACAACAATGTGTCCGATCTCTGAGAGGTCATTCGGCAATCGGCCGGCGATCATGCGAACAGCCGCGATCGGTCGCTGCATGGCATAGCAGCAAGGGAAGAGTTTGATTGCAAGGCCTCCAGGAACGGCCGACGCTTCCCAACCGATCGTCGGCTTACGCCCGCCGACCAGTTCAATCCACGAGTCGAGAGCAGCGTCGTTCGCGGTTGCTCCCGCTCGGGCGAGTTGTGCCGCCTGGATTCCCGCCTGCGTCGCAAGTCCGACCTGGAGCGGTTTGGCGTAGGTTCCGAACGCCGTTTGCACGCCACCTGCGCACGGAATCGCCAAGGCGATAGCGGTGGCGAGTTGATCGACGTCCAGACCTAGCGAGAGACCGGCCGCGACGGCGGCGGCGGGCGCTCCCGCGGTGCAGGTGGCATGCCATCCGAGCGAATAGTGGCCCCAGCCCAAGGCAGTTCCCAGGCGCGCCATGACTCCGGCACCACCGAGATAGGCGGAAGCATCTCCTCCAGTCGCCAGAACGGCCGGCACAATCACGACGCTGATGTGCGTAGTCGATTCCAGGTGCACGTCGTCGAAGTCGAGAACGTGACCCAACGTCGACCAGCGTGCTCCCGCCGGCAGTGGCGAGGCAATCCTCGCTATCGGGTGGGTTTTCGCAGCCAGCGTGACCGCGATCGTGTCCGTGAGCGCATTCTGCGCAAGTCTCAGGTCGTCCTCCGTCGGGACGAGGCGCGAAGCCCATTGGGCCAGTTGACGTGCCGTTGTGGCTAGTGAAGTCGTCATAGGTGTTAGTCCTTCGGCGCTGGTCCGCATCGTCGCGTCCGGTTGTGGTCGACTCTTCATCCATGTCAAGACGGCATTGGTGTATTCGCCCAGTTCGGACACAAAGAGAGTGGATGAGAATGCAGCCTGCTCGCATATCAACTCGTCTACTTCGGCACTCAGCTCGCACCACCCGGCTCGTGCTCTTCACTTCGGGGCACCGATCCCATGACCGGTTTCCCGGCTGCCAGTTACCGGCGGCAGCAGCGTTCTGACGACGCCGGCAACCGTATGCACGGCGCACCAGCGGTGTCGAACGGCACGCTGGGTCGGGCACCAAGGGCACAACAACCTTTGAAATCAGCGGCGTCTAGAGCCGTTAAGCGATTGTGGGCCAGAGAGTGTCTCCCTAGGCGAGGCGAGTGCTCGAGAGGTCCGAGATTCCGACTCGGAAGCGCTCGAGTCCACGCTGCCAGTGATCGAGAGTGGCTCCGACCGCACGGTCGACGTCTCCTGCGTCCAGCGCAGCCTGGATACTGGCATGCTCATCAACGGATGACTGCCCGAATCCGGTATGGAAGTACGCGAGTTCCAATCGTCGGAGTTGGGTCCTCAACCCGCCGAGAATCTTCACCAGCTCGGGATTTCCTGAAGCGATGGCTAGCGTGTTGTGGAAGTCCGCGTCGGCCGTCAGTGCAGACTTCGCGTCGCCTTTACTCAGCGCCCGCGACAACTTGGCGTTGGCAATGGCCATCTGGTCTCGCTCAGTCCGTCCGTAGTGCGCGGCCGCGAGTCTCACTGCGAATGCATCAAGCGTCCAGACAATGGGATAAAGGTGGTCGGCGCCCGCGATATCGAGTGGCGCTACACATGTCGATCGACTGGCCATCGTCTCGATTAGCCCTTCGTGACCGAGTTGCTGTAGCGCCTCTCGCACTGGCGTCCGACTCACACCAAGATGTTCTGCAAGCTCCGCATCACGGATCCGTTCGCCTGGCTCCAACGTCCCGTCCACTATCCACTCCAGCAGAGTGTCGTAGATCGTGTCGCGGAGTTTGGCCTTCTCGATCGGGCGGGACGTGTTTGGAAGCGGCATGGTCATCAATATATCGCATACTGCGCACCACGTGCGAACTACGCGTAGTAGTCGGGGGCCTTTCGGACGGTCTTCCAGAACTCTCGATCATGTCCGGGAATCACCAGCGCATTCTCACGACGTCGGTAGTCGCGCAAGACCTTGAATGAACGGACCTGCAGGCGTGGATCCCAGACCCAGGTAGACACGAGCAATTCGTCTAACGACGCCGTCAGATATGCCGAGTCCGCTGCCAGGACGACCGTCCCGGTTTCGGGCAATTTCACGACCAACGACTGACTGCCCGCGGAATGACCGGGCGTTTGAATCAATGTGACAGTGCCGTCACCGAAAACGTCGTAGTCGCCGTCGAGCTCCTCGAAGTGTACGGGGAGGTCAAATGCTTCCCGGACGTAGTTTTCCCGCTCATAGACCTGCGGCCAGTAGGCTGCCTGCAGCTCGGCGAACTGTACGAGGAACGTAGCATGCGAAAAGCAGATGTTCCCGCCCGCATGATCATCGTGGAGGTGTGAGTTGGCAACGAGGTCGACGTCTTCCGGTCGTAGTCCGATCTCGGCCAACCTGTTGGGTGCCAGGTCTTCTTCCCGGACGCGATACGTCGCACCGGCCGCGGTCGAAGGATAGTTCTCCGGGTCGCGGACTACCTTCGGATTCGCGCCTGTGTCAAACATGAGGCGGCCTTGCGGATGTTCGATGAGGAAGTAACCGAGGGGGATCTCGACCTCCGTACCGATGTTTCGGCCCGCAGTCAAGAAACTCATGTCACAGAGATACCCCCCGCCATGCATGGCGTACAGCTTGATAGCCGGTGAAGACGACATTCTAGACTCCTTTACTTTTGTTTTTATATGCCCAATATATTACGGGCGACACTCTCGTAATGGCGTTCCGGGCCGCGCGGCGAATATTTAGGTCGCGTTTCAGGTCACTGGTCACCGGATCGACGCTGTCCGAATGTGACGTCAGCTCACGCCAGACAGCATTCCTATTAGCTTCTTGACGTACTCATGCGGATAGTTTCGAAGAGTGCAGCGAACTCCAACTGGCCTGCGCCCTCGCTTTGCGCCGCTTTCAGGTAGTCGACGAGGCCAGTCATGAGAACATTGCGGCAGCCCGCGGCGCTCAGCGCGCCACGGAGTTGCGTCATCGCTTCTGAGTGCACATCGACTGATGCCTCGCTGCCGGTGTAGTCATGCGATTTCATCTGCGGGATCGAGTACTCGACCGACTCAACCAGCACGGAGACCACATGCGGGAAGACCGACATGAACTCGTCGATGGTCGCGCCGTGTGCGTCGGCGAACGCCGCACCCTCCAAGAAGGCCGCGAAGGCGACCTCGTAGAAGACTCCGACCACACTGAGGTTCAAGACGTTCGCCGTGGATACCTTCGCTCCTACGTGTCGCACAGTTCCAACGCTATTCAGCATCGGTCGGATCCGATCGAATGTTGATCGGTCGCCCGAGCAAATAATCTTGCAGTCAACCGTGCCGACCGATCGCGGATAGGCGAGAATCGCACCGTCGATATAATAAGCACGCCGTTCAGCTAACCACTTGAATTCAGATTCGGCTTTGTGAGGAGTACCGGTGGCAAACTGCACTATGGTCTTTCCCGCCAACGCATTGATCACTTCGTCGGTTGCCAGAACTCGCGCCGTAATAGAGTAATCAAGTAGGCAGAGTAGGATTACCTCCGATCGTTGCACCGCGTCACGAAGTGAATTCGCCAAGCGGGCGCCTTCATCAACAAGTGGCGCGCAGCGCTCTTCACTTCGATTCCAAACTGTCACCGAGTGACCTGCCGCAAGTAGTGACCTCACCACCGCGGCGCCGATGTTGCCCACACCGATGACAGATATATCAGTGACATTACCCGAAGTGTCGCCATTCATTTCGCGAGCCCTCGTCACAGTTCGACTGTTGGAACAACGGCTGTCGCACCATTATTCGATGATCGCGTGTAGCGTTCGTAGCTTCCTTTTCTCAGCGGGATAGCAATGATTCGCATGGCTGTGTAGTAGACGAGAGCCGATAAGACCACCGTTGGAATTGAGACACCGACGTACCGAAACTGAGCTCTTGCATCAAGAGTGATTGGATCGAATAGCCACAAATACAGACCGACGCTAAGCGCTGTGACCGCGACGGCAACGAGGTTGAAGCCACCCCAGAACCAGTACTTTCCCCCTGGACCACGTACGAATAGACTTCGTGCGTCGACCTGCTGGCGACGCAAGACAAAGTAGTCAACGAGAGTAATTCCGGTGATACCTGCGAACATGAGACCGTTGTATGTCAGCCACTTGACAACGTTGGCCATGACCCAGTCGGAATAGAACGATGAGATCATCGGAGGCACCAACAGAATTGCTACAACAACGGCCCACGGCAACCGAGTGAACACTCGTATCTGCTGTATCGCGATACCTGCGAGATAGATCATGATCACCATAGTGGGGATATTGGCGGCGATCAGAAAGGCGACCATCAGGGTGCCGAAGACGTTGCCACCGAGGGTTACCATCCAAACCGTCGGGTCGTAGGTACCTGCCTTAACGGCGGCTACCGCCGCAATCGCGGACAGGAACGCCGCCCCGAAGATGCCGCAGCCGACGACCGACGGGCCGACCACATGGTTCTGTCGCTGTACCAATCGTGTAAGGCCTCCCATCGCCGGCCACCACGTGAACGCGCCGGAAAGTCCGAACTCGAACGCAAGCATCACCGCTTTCAACCGATCGCTCGTATACGCGTCAGCAGCAGGAATATTCGCATTGAATAGATCGCTGAACGGAAACTTGAGCAATAGGATGACGATCATCACGCCGGCGAGCACGAGATGTCCAGGTGCGATGTAGTTGGAGATTCGCTCGAACAACCAAGGACCACGTACGACGATGACCCAGGTAGCTAGAACTGCGGCGACGCCTACGATAATGAGCAGGAGCTTTGATGCAGACTCAGTGTGTTGAATGTTTGTCGCGACATTACCTACGCCTTGTGCGGTTAGCGCAACCAACACACAGGTCCAGCCGACGAGAGTCAGGATCAGTCCGACAAGTGGAATAACCATCCCCCGCGAACCGAACGATGTCTTCACAGCGTCGATGGTATCGACGCCGTACCGTACTGAGGGCATGCCAGACGACAGTGCGACGGCGACCATTCCTACTACTTGCCCGGCGAAGAATGCGAGCACACCGACTTTGGTGTTACCCACGTACGGCAATGCGCTGCCGATGATGTATGCCCAGGTCGCGGCGCCAAAGGCGGTGCAGGTCCACATGAATGTGGAGTAGCTGGTGTATATTCGCTCGTTGTGCAACACCGGCAGCCGTGCGGTAAGTGCGCGTTCCGTTACGATTTGCTGTGTTGCTGATTGCCTTGCCATTCTGGTTCTGCTTCCGTTGAAGTGATATGAATTCTAGTGCCAAGCGATAATGGTGATGACCCACGTGAGAATGCCGACGCCCAGCCAGAACGCCGAACTGTAAACGACCCGATCGCCGAGTTGATATGATTCGGACTCACGGTACTCTGGAGACTCCAATGCTGCGAGTCGCGCGTCGAGCTCACTGTTGATTGTGTCAGTTTCGGCGCCGTTGTCGAAGTCTTCTATTGCGGACATGATCTGATCCTCCATTGTGCAAGTCTGTGCGTTTGGTTTCAGTTATGGCGGCCAGGCCAGAATGACGGTCAGTCCAGGTTGATCCAGACGCACTTCGTTTCGGTGTAGTCATCGAGGGCATTGCTGCCGAGTTCTCTCCCGTAGCCGCTCATCTTGTATCCGCCGAAGGGTGCCGCAGGGTCGGCGGCCGCATAGCAATTGACCCATACGGTTCCCGCCTTCACTGCTGCAGCGATCCGGTGAGCTCGCGTGACATCGGAAGTCCATATCCCAGCACCGAGGCCAAACAGAGTATCGTTGGCTTTGCCGACGAGCTCCTCCTCCGATTTGAACGGCATGACGGCGACCACAGGTCCGAAGATTTCTTCCTGTACAACCTTCATGTCGTTCGTGGTGTCGGTCAGAATTGCCGGCGCGATAAAGTTGCCGTTGGCTCGTGCCTCGTCAACCAGGCGGTGCCCGCCTGTCTCCAGGGTGGCACCTTCCCGCTGGGCGAGCTCGACATACCCGAGTACGCGCTGAAGCTGGTCGGGCGAGACGAGGGGCCCAAGGTCTGTGCCGGGATCAAGGCCCGGCCCGACTTTCAGCTTCTCGGTCTCGCTGACAAGGCTTGCAACGAAGTCGTCATACTTGCTTGCTTCTACAAAGATTCTCGAGCCAGCGGTACACTCTTGTCCGGAGTTGTAGTTGATCGCCCAGCTCGCCCCTTCCACTGCTCCCTCAGGCGCGTCGCCAAACACAATGTTTGGCGATTTACCACCGAGTTCGAGCGAAACGCGCTTGAGATTCCCCGCTGAGGCTTCAACTATCTTCTGGCCAACCGCTGTCGAACCGGTGAACGACACCTTGTCCACGCCGGAATGTCTGGCGAGCACTGCCCCACAGGTTTCGCCGTGACCGTTGAGGACATTGACGACGCCAGGGGGGAAGCCAGTATCCCGAATCAGTTCGGCCAGTCGAAGGATAGACACAGGGGTCTCCTCTGCCGGCTTGACTATCATCACGTTGCCGCAGGCCAGCGCTGGCGCCAGTTTCATTGCCGCCTCAACCAGCGGGTAGTTCCACGGAATGATACCCGCGCAGACGCCGACCGGCTCGTTTCGGGTGTAACAATGAAAGTTTCCAGATGAGACCGGGATCGTGTGGCCTACATGTTTGGTCGTCCAGCCAGCGTAGTAGCGAAACAGGGATGCAGCGAGTGGCAAGTCATCACGCCGCGAGGCGCTCAGTGGCTTACCATTGTCGAGAGTTTCAAGCTCGGCGAGTTCTTCCGCATGTTCTTCGATGGCGGCCGCCAGGTCATAAAGAAGGCGCCCACGGCTGTCAGGGGTTATCCGCGACCAGTGACCGTCGAACGCTTCACGTGCTGACGCGACCGCGATGTCGACATCGTCGGCTCCGGCAGCGGAGACTTTCGCAATCTTCTCTCCGGTTGCGGGGTTGAACGATTCGATCGTCTCACCGCTGACGGCTTCGACGTACTTATTACTTATCCAAAGTCCCTTTTCGCTGTCGCGCAAGAACGTTTCTGCAGCGCGGGGAGTTTCAAACAATGTATTCGGCATGACATCTTTCTGTGTGGTCGATGAGATCGGTGCACGGCGGAATTTCTACTACCGCGCACTTGACGTGTGCGGTCAATGCACTTCAGTCGAATTCAGTCGCAACGCACTTTGCAAGCACGTCACCAAGTGGTTCCGGTCTATCTCGTCGACCGACTCTGGGCAGATGACGACCTCCCCTCGGGCCAGCGTGTGATGACGCAC
The DNA here is from genome assembly GCF_012933505.1 of Gordonia asplenii. Classification (GTDB taxonomy): domain Bacteria; phylum Actinomycetota; class Actinomycetes; order Mycobacteriales; family Mycobacteriaceae; genus Gordonia; species Gordonia asplenii. The sequence continues at coordinate 139,999 of NZ_JABBNB010000005.1, read as the reverse complement.
TATAATCGGTGGCTCACAACGAGACAGGAGCGTGGCGATCGTTCGGGCTCCTTCGTTACTAGTGGTCAAGACCAGACGCGGATAGTAGGAGGACGACCGATCCACTACACCGGCACCGATTGCGCCTCGCAATTTCAACAGCCACTCGACATAATCTGCGCAAATCCGGTCATGGTCGGTATTTGCAAACTGTTCGAGTGCAGCAACGAGTCCAAAGATCTGCTCCTTACCAACCTTCATCACTCGACCGATTCCGTGGTGCGGGGGCAATTCGCCATAGCGTTGGGTCCACGCTGCAGGGTCGACATACATGTCGAGAGCTTGCATTCGGACGGATTCGATCAGATGCTTGCGTCCGGCGAGAATCCCTGATGTCTGGGGGCCGCCAAGAGCCTTGCCACCGCTGAATGCGACGAGGTCCGCACCTTCAGCGATAAACCGCGTCAAATTGGCAACGGGAGGTAACGCATCAGCGGCGTCAACAATCACTGGTAGATCGTGCGCATGTGCCAGTTCACAAATTCGCTTGAGCGAGATTCCACTCTTCTCGGCATGTGCAGAGTACGCGACAGCGGCAGTTTCTGCCCCAATTGCAGCTTCCAGTTCCCACTCGTAGGTGCCGCCGATCCCATCAGAGTCCGGGTATCCGATCTCCCGGATGCTCGCGCCAGCCAGAAGGAAGACACGATCGTAGCTTTGCCGGTGGCTGCGCTGAATGATGATCTCGCGAGCGGCGCCACCTGCGTTGGGCAATGTTGAGGTCAGTACTGGATCCGTACCCGCGATACATGCGGCTGCGGCCAGACTCAATCCAGCCCCGGCACCACACGAGACCCATCCCGCTTCGGCTCCGGTGTGGCGCGCGATGATCTCGCCTGCCCATTCCTGCAGGTCAAGCACCGGCCATTGAGATTCCAGAGCCAGTGACATCGCAGCTCGAACATCAGGTGAGACCGGCCCACCACCCAAGACAGTCGCATACCCGACCGCCGACACCACACGCCCTGGGGGTGAACTCGCGGCGGCTGCCAAGCCTTCCGCAAGGGGTCCACCGTCGTAGCCGGCATCTAGACCGGTAGATCTCACAGTTTCCATATCCAATATATCGCACACTTGGCCGCTCCGCGCAAGATGCATCGCGGCTTTTTCGAGGATGCGAGCCGACCCTGGCGACAAGACCGCAACATCGCTGAGCAACGGCTCGCTGGACTCGGGTTCTGACGCCCCCAAAACTATCTCGCCCCAGTCGAGCCCCGGTCGCACCAAGACCTTTCGCATTCCGGCGACATGAGATATATTGCGTATCGCACCAGCCCAAGTGCTCAGTGAGCGCTGCTGGGGGATCCTCAACTCGGAAGGTGGAGACATGGGACGCTTCGACGGCAAAGTGTTGTTTGTGTCAGGTGCGGCGCGTGGCCAGGGGCGCGCGCACGCTGTTCGCTTCGCACAGGAAGGCGCCGACGTAATCGCGGTCGATGCTTGCACAAACCACGCGGGTCTCGAATACGCGATGGCCACGGACGACGACCTGGCAGAAACAGTCCGCCTCGTCGAAGCGGCGGGCGGACGGATCGTGGCACGCAAGGCGGACGTGCGATCACAGGAACAACTCGACGCTGCTGTCGCCGAGGGACTATCCGAGTTCGGCCGAATTGATGTCGTCCTGGCGAATGCCGGCGTCTTCACGATGGCAGAGTCCAGTTGGCAGCTGACTGAGGACCAATGGAAGACGACCCTCGACATCGATCTGAGCGGAGTATGGCGCACGTGTAAGGCCGCCATACCATCGATGATTGAAGGCAAACGAGGCGGAGCAATCGTTCTCACCGCGACGTCGAACGGCTACCGCGCCGAGCAAGGTCACGGCGCGTACAACGCGGCTAAGCTCGGCGTCGTCGCACTCATGCGCGCTTTCGCCGGCGAACTCGGACAGTACGACATCAGAGTCAACACAGTCCATCCCTCGATCGTCCGGACCAACATGATGTGGAATGACATGCTCGTCCCCCTCTTGTGCCCTGGAGAGACAACCGCAACGATCTCGCAGGACGAGTACTACGACTCGCTCCGGTCCCTCCATCTGTTGCCCCACGGCTCGGTAGAACCGACCGATATCAGCGAAGTAATGCTCTTCCTCGCCTCCGACGCCGGCCGATTCATCACTGCGAGCGAATTCTTCGTCGACGAAGGATATATCCGCAAAGTGGGATAGCCCGTGGCCTGAAGTCCGGCGATTCCCCACGACTGCCAAGCGCCCGGCGACCGCCACACAGCTATTGGGCGTGTCCATGGCACACCGCCTGATCGCTGCAATTCTCTCATCTCGACCTGTGGCTATTGGCCAGTCCTATTCTGCTGGGTCACCCTCATTGGGCCAACAATTCGCCCTCGGATAAACCCGGCGCCTGGAAACGCGGAGTGGATGAGGACATCGGTCATTTGAAGCGACAAGATCGGCGCGTTCAAACTGGTTGCCGCTGCTGCCAGGGCCGAGCGAGCAGTGCCTCGCCGTCTCACGCGACCTACAACCCCAGCTCCTTGGCGATGATCGTCTTCATCACCTCGGTGGTGCCGCCGAAGATGCGGCTCACGCGCGTGTTGGCGTAGAGGCGAGCGATCGGATACTCGAGCATGTAGCCGTAGCCGCCGTGCAACTGCAGGCATTTGTCGATGATCTGACCGGCCGTCTCGGTGGCGAACAGTTTGATGCGCGCGGCGTCGGCTGCGGTCAACTCGCCGGAGTCGTCGAGTTCGATGCCCTTGTCGACGAGCGCCTGAATCGCGTCGGCCTGTGCGGCGCACTCGGCGAGCACGAACTTCGTGTTCTGGAATGCCGCGACCGGCTTTTCGAAGACGAGTCGTTCCTGCACATAGTCTTTCGCGAATCCGATCGCCGCCCAGGCGCTGGCGGCGGCGGCATTGCCGATCGAGAGGCGTTCGCGCGGCAGGTTCTGGCCGAGGTAGAAGAATCCCTGATCCTGTTCTCCCAGCAGGTTTTCCGCCGGAACCAGCACGTCGGTGAACGACAGTTCGTTGGTATCGCTGGCCTTCAGGCCGATCTTCTCCAGCTTGCGCCCGTATCCGAAGCCGGGCGAATCCGTCGGCACCACAAGCAAACTCAGCCCCAGCCGGCGGTTGGTCTCCGACGGCGGCGACGTCCGCGCGACGACGACGCACAGCTCGGAGTTGAGCGCCCCGGTGATGAAGGTCTTCGATCCGTTGAGCACATAGTGGGTGCCGTCTTCGGTGAGCTTGGCCGTGGTCTTGATGCCGGCGAGATCGCTGCCGGTGCCCGGCTCGGTCATCGCGATGGCCAGGCAGATGTCGCCGGAGGCGATGCCCGGGAGCCAACGCCGACGCTGTTCGTCGTTGGCCAGCTTGAGCAGGTACGGCGTGACGATGCCGGTGGTGACGCTGTAGTGGCCGAACGACACCGCGGCCTTGGCGGCCTCCTCGTCCATGATCGCCTGGAATTTGTAGCTGGTCTCGCCCGCTCCGCCGTATTCCTCGGGAATGTCGAAGCCCATCACGCCGAGGTCGCCCATCTTCTTGAGCAGCTCGCGCGGTACGCGCCCCTCGTGCTCCCACTCCGCGTAGAACGGGCTGATCTCCTTGGCGATGAACGCGGCGATCGTCTGCCGGAACGCTTCGTGCTCGGCCGAGTAGATGGTGCGCTGCATGCGATGCCTCAATCCCTGGATCTAGGTTATTTGAAATTCACTTTGCGTCGAATATCCACAGTTGTCAAGCAGTTCTATGCGTATAGTTCTGGTGATGCGACCCTCTCCACGTCGCCGCCCCGCGGACCGCCGACAGCAGATCGTGGCGGCCGCGTCCACGCTGTTCGCCACCCGCGGTTTCGCCCAGGTCGCCATCGCCGACATCGCCTCCGACGTCGCCATCGCGCCCAGCGCGCTCTACCGGCACTTCCCCACCAAACAGGCACTGTTGCGCGAGGTCGTCGGTCAGGCGATCGCGGGAGTCGGCACCGTCACCGCCGCCCCCGACCTCGACACCGCGATCAGCCGCGGCGCGCACGGTGCCGCCACCGCACGGTATGCGGCGGTGCTCTGGCAGCGCGAAGCACGCAACCTCGGCGCGGCCGACCGCGCACTCCTGCGCGCCGACCTGCTCGGCGCGACCGCCGACCTCGCCACGCTCGTCAGCACCACCCGCCCCGCGATCGCCCACGACGACGCCACACTCCTCGCCTGGGCCACGCTCGCCGTGTTCGGCAGTACCGGCATGCACCGAGCGTCGTTGCCGCGCAACGACTTCGTCGCCCAGCTCGAATCCAGCGCACACCTCGTCTGCGGCGTCGAACTCGCGCCGACCGCGTCGTCGCGCACCACCGTCGCCCCGCCGCTCGCCGACGCCGCGCTGCACTCCACCCGCGAAGCGCTTCTCGCACAAGCGATTCGACTCTTCTCGGCGCATGGCTACGCCGCGGTGAGCACCAAGGACATCGGGGCGGCGGCGGGAACGTCGGGGCCGAACATCTACAAGCATTTCCCCAGCAAGGCCGACATCCTCGGCGCCATCGCGATCCGCGCCGGCGAGGCCCGGCGCCGCGGCGTCGTCGAAGCGCTCGGCGGCGTCGACGATCCGGCGGCTCGCCTGACCCGACTTCTCCACGCGCACATCGCATTCGCCGTCGAGCAGCGTGACCTGATGAGTGTGCTCACCGGTGAGCTGCACCAATTGCCCGAACCGCAACGTCGGGCCGCGCGGCAGGGCCAGCGCGACTACCTCAAACTCTGGGTCGCCACCCTGCTCGACGTCCGCACCGACCTCGACGCCGCGCACGCCCGGATCATCGCACCGGCAGCGCTGGCCGTCGCCGACGACGCCTCGCGCACCGGCCAGGTCGCCGCACGACCCGACCTGGCCGATCGGCTGGCCGAGATCAGCGGCGCGGTGTTGGGCATCACCCCGCGTGACTGAGACACGCGGAACCGGCAAACTGGCGCACCGGAGCGCGCCGGGCGGACTACTCTGTGATGCCGTGCCCGATGCCAACGCACCGTTTCTACTGTTGTCGATCCGCGCCGAACACGATGCGGCCGCCGAGGAGTACGACGCGGTCATGCGCTTCGGCGGTCTCGACGAATCACGTTTGCGCCGAATCGTTCTCACGCGTCAACCACTCGGCCGGATCGACCTCGACGACTGGTCGGGCATCGTGCTCGGCGGCGGTCCGTTCAACGTCAGCGATCCCAGCGACTCGAAGTCGCAGACGCAGAAACGTACCGAAGCCGAGCTCTTCGACCTCCTGACGCGCGTCGTCGCTGAGGACTTCCCGTTCCTCGGCTGCTGTTACGGCGTCGGGACACTCGGCGCCGTGATCGGTGCGACGGTCGACCGCACCCACAGCGAACCGGTCGGCGGTCTGACGGTCACACTGACCGCGGACGGGACCGCGGACCCGATCTTCGCGCCGCTGCCCGCGACATTCGACGCCTACGGCGGTCACAAGGAGGCGGCCAGCGTGTTGCCCGCGCAGGCTGTCACGCTGGCGTCGTCGGCGGCATGCCCGATCCAGGCATTTCGAGTGGGCGCCAACGTATATGCGACGCAGTTCCACGCCGAACTCGACCTCGACGGTCTGTGCACCCGGATCGACGCGTATCGCAATCACGGATACTTCGCCCCCGAGACCGCCGATCAACTGAAGGCCGACGCCCGCCACTACGACGTCACCCACACCGGCGCAATCCTGCGCCGGTTCGTCGAGCGGTACTCGCGGTGACACCCGTTCCGAAGTCGGCACGATAGCAGGTCAGTAAGGGCAGATTGCCCTCGGCGGGACAACTACGTACTGATTTCGTAGGCGCCCGACCACGCAAGTCCAGGTCGGAGCAAGCCAGTAGCGAAACCAGTTTCCCCCACGACATGATGGGCGGCAGAATCTCACCAGGGCGGTGACATCGAGAACGAACAAAGCTCGGGGACTCCGTCGATCGGATCCCCGAGCTTGTGTCAGAGCCCCCTGTCAGGATTGAACTGACGACCGCTCGCTTACAAAGGACTCAGTCTGCCTGGCGTTTCCCTGGCCGGTGAGTAGGTACATCGGCTCATAGCCCAGCCAGTCGCAGATGGCGAACAACTCATTGATCGTGAACTCTGTGACCCCACGTGTCCGTCGCGACATCGCGGGCTGCCTCATTCCGATCGCGGTCGCGACGGAGGATGCGCTGATCCGATCCTGGGCGAGGAGCCCTCTCAAGCGTCTCGCGGCAGCGTCATTCGGCGTTTCAGTACTTAGTTCGTGCGAAGTTGAAGTAGTCATGTCGCCACACTTTACACGTTTTTCGTGTTGCCGCTAATCGATTGGCGAGTAGAGCAACTGTTGCGCGAACTGGGAAGACACGCCCGAAATGAACGAACTACTTGATTGTTATTCGTTTGTCGACTACCCATGTTCACCATGAATACAGCAGTGGATGACCGACCAACGATCAAGCGGGTGCGCCGCAACGCCCCGCCGCCTGAAATCTTCGCACTGAATGACAACATCCGGGCAGAGCTTGCGCGCCGGAAGATGACACAGGGGGACCTGGCGTCAGGACTCCGTACCACCCAGCAAGCCGTGGCCAGACGACTTAACGGTCAGACGCCTTGGACTGTGGCAGAGCTGGTCCGGGTCGCCCGGATCGTCCACTCCACCCCGGCGCGGCTCCTGGAGGCGACGGCATGACGCTCGCGATTGTCCAGTCTCAGTCGGAGTCGCTGAGCCAGGCCGTGGGGCGTAACGTCCGCGGACTCCTGGGTGAGCAGCGAATCTCTCAAACGGTGTTCGCCCGCATGGTGGACACCAACATTGCTAGCTTGTCCCGCCGCCTCAATGGCCTGTACCCGATCAACTGCGATGAGCTGGAGCAGTACGCCCGGGCTCTGGGCGTGACGGTTGAGCGTCTGATGCAGGGGTCGGCATGGTGACCACAGTCCCAGATGATGGTGATGGGGACGCCACGGGACAGAGCGAAGGTGTGAAGAGTCTCCGCGCTGACCGCGTGTACTTCTCCGCCCCGCGTTTTGATGCACCGCAGTCCAGTCGCGAGCGGCTGGACAGGGAGATTGAGACGTCACTCGCCGTGCTGCGCGAGTTCGATGCGCTCAAGGGCGCGAGCGACGAGGACCAGCAGGTCTCCGATTCCAAGGCCATCCTTCCGGTCGGCAGCCTCCATCGCTTCGGCAACGAACGTCCGGGTTATCTGCGCGCGGGGGTCCAGCGCATTGTTCAGCGACTCAAAAGCCTTCGACATGTGCGTCCTCTCGGTGGTGATTCCAGTGAGTAGCACAGTACCGATGAGCAAGGCACAGAAGCTGCGTGTGTCCGCGCTGGTGGAGCGGATCGAGCGGCAGCAACGCTACGACCGGGTGCACCGCGTCAAGCATGGTGTGCCCACCCCGGAGCAGGCGCGGGCGTTGGCGCGGGTGATGGGGCCCGGACTCAGGAAGATCAGCCGATGACCCAGGAGATGAAGGACCGGCCCCCACTGGAAGAAGGCCGGTCCGAGCAACCGAGAGGACAATCCCAGATGCAAGTGCCAACGATAGCAGCCGACGACGCGGTGGAGCAGATCCCGCGGTCACAGTTGAATGGGTACGTGGTTTCCCGCAGTCCGCGCCTGGTCCTGCCCCAGTGGCTGGGAGAGTGGCCGGGTCTGACGGTCGTGGTGGACTGGGCGCAGTCGCGGCCCGCGATGGAGCAGTGGATCTCCCGGCGGGAGATGGATTGCACCGCGCCGGGTGAGACCACCGCGTGGGAGTTGTGCGTCTGTCACCGGCCGGATCATCCGGAGGAGTGGCCGCATGAGGTGTGGCTCGATGGTGGGCTCAGTGAGCTGCGGCAGGCGCTGACGGCGACGCTGACCGGTCAGATCGAGTGGGACGCGGTGTACGGGCCGAAGCTGCTGTTGAACGGGTGGGCGTGCGTGTACGGGCGGTGGGAGCAGTGACCCTGTCGATCGATGATCTGGAGGCCCTGCTCGACGCGGGGTGGGAGGTGCCGGAGGAGGACCGGTGGCGCAAGCGTCGCCTGACCGATGAGGAGTTCGCGGAGGACTACCAGTGGCTGCGGTCGTCCGGCGTCGACTGCCATCGGATGATCGCCAAGCGGATGGGGGTCGGCTACACGACGCTGATGACGCGGATCGTCCGGCAGCGATTGGACCGGGATGTGCGTGATCAGCTGGAGCAGCTGATCGAGTCCGGCCGGGAGTTCACGTCCTTCGACTTAACGCTGGCTCCGTCGACGGATGCCGCGGGCGGCTACATCCGCGGGGCCATCATGGCCGGTCGGGTGGAGGCATCCGGGCCGGTGGGCATTCAGCGCGTGTTTCGAGGTGTGGCATGACCGCTCGTCAGATGCCCAGCTTCGTCCCGGACCGTGGATCGTTCGTCCGGTGTAAGCGGTGCCACGAGCAGTTCTTCTTCGTGGAGACCGTCAAGAACAAGCGGATGCCCGTGGACGTGGCACCCGCCAGCGATGGGAACTTGATCATCCACAAGCGTGGCCCTGACGAGGAAGGCAACCCGAGGCTGCCATTCGGGTCCGTCGTCAGCGGGCTCCAAGCGGAGGGCATGCGCGAGGCCGGGATCAGGTTGTACGTCAGCCACTTTCGGGACTGCCCCTATGCGGAGGAGTTCCGCAAGAAGGCGCGCTCACGCGGCACGTGGAGGCGCAACCGATGACCGTGTGGGAGCCGCTGCCAGACAGCGCATTCAAGCCGGGCGTGTACGCCGGGGTGACCGACGCCGACTACCACGGGGACCTGGGGTCACTGTCGAGTAGCGGGGCACGCAACCTGCTGCACCCGTCGACGCCAGATGACTACCGGCGGGCCCTGGTGACGCGTGAGGAGAAGAAGGCGCTCGACGTCGGCCACATCATCCACTCCATGATCCTGGGTGTGGGCATGGACGTGCTGGTCGTCGACGCCAAGGACTGGCGCACCGACAAGGCCAAGGCGCTCAAGCAGGAGGCATACGACAGCGGGCGGGTGCCGATGCTCAAGAAGGAGATGGCACCGCGGCAGGCCGCGGCCGACGCGATGCTCACCGACCCCGTCGCCGGGCCCCTCCTCGAGGAAGGTCAGCCGGAGTTGTCGATCTGGTTGGAGGACCCGGAGACCGGTGTGATGTTGCGGGCGCGCCCGGACTGGTCACGCCTGGACACCGATCGCCCGTACATCCTGGATGTCAAGACCACCGACAAGACTGCCCGGCCGTCCGCGTTTGGGGCGCACGCGGCCAAGTACGGCTACCACTGCCAGCAGCCGTTCTACGTGGACGCCATCACCGGCAGCGGGTACCAGGAGCCCACGTTCCTGTTCGCGGTCGTGGAGATCAGCGAGCCGTACCGGGTCAGCGTCAACCAGCTGGACTCCTCAGCGGTGCAGCTGGGGCGCACCCTCAACCGGCACGCCATCGACCGGTACGCGCAGTGCCGGGCCACCAACGAGTGGCCGTCCTGGCAGCCACGCATCCACATGACCGACATCCCCAAGTACAGCTACTACGACGCCGAGAGGGCACTACAGGCATGAACCAAGCAGCCAACAACTACGAGCCGATGCTTCCGGCAGCGCCGCGCGTGGAATCGCAGGCCACCAGCATCGAGCAGTCCCGCGCCGTCGCGGAGGTCCAGGCGATGGTGGTGGTGGCCAAGCAGACACCGCGCATCACAGCGCACGCCGTCGCGATGCTGGATGAGGAGACCGCGATCATGGACGTCGCGGAGCGCGCGTTCTACCGGTACTCCCGTGGCGGGTCCGCGGTGACCGGCCCGTCGATCACGCTGGCCAAGACGCTGGCCCGATGCTGGGGCAACATCACCTACGGGTTGGTGGAGCTGAGGCGCGACGACGTCAAGGGCGAGTCGGAGGTGATGGCCACCGCGTGGGACCTGGAGTCCAACGTGCGTGACAGCACCACGTTCATCGTCAAGCACATCCGGGAACGCAAGGAAGGGTCGGTCAAGCTGACCGACACCCGCGACATCTATGAGCTGATCGCCAACCAGGGTGCCAGGAGGATGCGGGAGATGATCTTGTCCGTCCTGCCGTCCTGGTACGTCGACCGGGCTAAGGCCAACTCCCGCAAGACGCTGGCCGACGGCGGCGGTAAGCCGCTGGCCGAGCGGATCGCCGCGGCCGTCGGGCTGTTCGCCGAACTGGGCGTCAACGTCGAGCAGCTGGAGGCCAGGCAGGGCCGCGGTACTAACGGGTGGACCGGACAAGACCTCGCGATCCTGCGCGTCATCGGGCGGGCCATCGAGAACGGGGAGACCACCGTCGCGGAGGAGTTCCCGTCGCGCGCGGCCAGCGTGGAAGACCTGACCGGCCCGACCCAGCAGGCCGCCAATAACCAGGTCACAGTGCAACAGTCTCCCCGTGAATCAACGGACCCGCCCGAGGATCTGATGGAGAAGCTCAAGGAGTCGCTGAGCGAACCGGCCGAGCCGAAGCCAGCCACTCGCACGCAGCTGGCCAGGGTGCGCGCCGTGATGTCCGACGAGAAGGTACCCGCCGACGAGCAGGCCAATTGGCTTGGCGCGCAGGTCAACCGGGGCATCGAGAAGATCACAGACCTCACGCACGACGAGGCCGACACGATCGTGTCGGAGTTCACGAGGGAAGGCAAGTAGATGGCAGAAGTCAAGAACCACAACGGAACTGGAGGCACCAGTGAGGGCATGTACCTGCACCAGTTCAGCGGCAAACCCACCACGCAATACGAGTTTCTCGGCGACCCGCGCGATCACCGCGGCGACGTGTACACCCTCGTGGTGCGGGTAGAGCTGACCAAGGTGACCAGCGACCACATCAAGGACGGCGACCGGGAAATCATCGGGTTCAAGGTGATCGACTCCAAGCCTCCCCAGCTGGTCCAGGCCGCGTCGGAGCGCGACGTCGATCCGAATCAGATCCCGATGGATGAGGCGATGGGCGACTACGACCCGGACGCTGATGCCTGACCGGCTGGCTGGGCGCGCGTCCTGCGCGCCCAGCCGGGCCGGTGGCCGGTCATGAGCTTCGACTGGGGCGAGTACGACGAGTGGAAAGACGACGCCCCACGCACCCACGCACAGGCCCTGGACGCGCTGGGGTTTGAGCCCCGCTCCTCCCCGATCCGGCCACCCTCCACACCCCTGCCATACGACCCCGCGGACGACCCGTGGATTGAACTGCCAGAAGGGAGACCCCGTGTCAGGTAACGGCGCAGGTTACAAGGCCGTTGCCTGGGCCTGGTCCGTCGACACCGAGACCCCTGCCCAGAAGTTGGTTCTGGTCAATCTCGCTGGGCGCGTTGACCAGTCGTACTCATGCTTCCCGAGCGTGCGGCTGATCATGGCGGAGACCGGGCTGAGCAGGTCGCGGGTGTGGGGAGTCATCGCAGAGCTGGAGTCGATGGACCTCGTGATGGTCGCCAGCAGGACACGACCGAATGGATCTCATCGCTCCAATCGCTACTACCTCAACCACCCAGACGCACTCCACGTTCAGGGGATCGTCGACGACGACATGGACCCGAGCCAACAGGAGGAGCTGGAGCGGGCCAGCCTGCGGGCGGTCAAACGCCAGAGTGGTGTCCAACCACTGGACCCCAGTGGGGTCCTGTCACTGGACACCTAAGGGGTCCTGTCACTGGACACCTTGAACCTTCACTAATAACCACCCAGCTACGAACCGAGTTGTTACGTGAGCAGGGGACGTTACGTCGCGCGCGAGCAACCGACCGCAGCAGATTTTCAATCGAGAGGAGAAGCGGATGGGTAAGTCCGCGGAGTGGCACGCGATCCGCGCGGAGGCCAACACCGTGGTGTGCCCGGACTGCCACATGCCGCCGGGCACGGTGTGCCGCAACCAGTGGACGGGGCAGCCGACCACGCATCTGCCGGCGCATGCGTCGCGGATCGTGTTCGCGCGGAAACCGATGCCACAGTCAGATGGTGACCCGATAGTTGACTTGGACGCTCAAGCGTCGGAACCCGGATAGCGATTGCTGGCCTCAGGAGGTGCCGTGCGCGGACTTTCGCGGCCCCGACGAACAAATACCCCAACCCGAGAACAACGAGCCGCAAATCGCGGACACGAGAGGACGACCATGACCAGCCCCACCCCGACCGTGAAACACATCCCGGATCACGCGATCCGATGCCCACGTTGCCCCGCGTGGTGGACCGGACGCGCGGCATGCCACTGCTCCGGCTGCCACGAGACATTCACGTCCGTCAGCGGGTTCGATGCCCACCGTCGAGGCTCCGCGTGCAAGACCCCGCAGGAAACCGGACTGGTCCGCGCCGACCGCGATTGGCCCGGCTGGCAGCACCCCGGCAACAACCCGATCTACTCGGCAGGAGAAGACCAGTGACCAACCCCTACCCCATCCATGATGCGGCCCACGCCACCGTGGGCTCCTGGTGGAAGCACCCCACCGACAGGTGCGTGTGGGTGCTCACCAACGACACCGCCGATGACCGCCCGTGGCGGTCGATCAACGCCATCAGCGGCGGGCCCTCCGACTGGCATACGCAAGCCGCGGCCGAAGCCGCCGGGCTGATCCCCATGAGCGTCCACGAGCGTGAGGCCGACACCGGCGACGTCGTGTTGCTCCAGCTGACCGCGGACATGCTGGAGGCGCTGGGCATCGCAGACGACGTCGACTACGACGCGATCATCGCCCGCATCCGCGCCCGCGTCGAGCAGGTCACGCGCGACAACGACCCTGTCCGGCAGCTGGCCAAGAAGGTCGCCGCGGACATACGCGCCAACCAGTCCGGGGCCAGCTGGGAGGACGTCGCGTACGCCGCGATCCTGGCAGCCGAGGCAGGTGCCTGATGAGCGACGCACTCCGCCGTTGGGCCGAGAAGCTGGAGGCCTGGTACGTCGCCTTCATGGATCTGCTGGTCACCGCACCTGCGGCACCCGACTACCCCGTCCTGGATGACCAGCAGTTGCGGCTCCGGGCAATGGAACTGGCCGTCCAATGGACCACGAGAACCCCGGCGATGACCACCTCGTCGTTGGCCGTCATCGCGGACGACATCGCGCGGTACATCCGTACCGGATCGGGGGCTACCTGGTGAATGGTCACGAGCACTACCGGCAAGCTGAACGCCTCCTGGCCAAGGCCCGCTACTGGGACGACGACGTCACCGAATGCGAGAACCGTGAACTGCGCGCACTCGCCGCGATCCACGCCACCCTGGCGCTGGCTGCGGCGACCGCGCTGGGCGCGCTGACCCGCCAGGCAATCGAACGGCCGATCGGCGTGTCCGACACCGAGACGCAGGACGCCCTCAACGACTGGCACGCCACCATCACCATCGCGGCCGAGAGTGAGGCCACCGAATGATCGTCGCGGCAATCGATCCCAGCCTGACGTCCACGGGCGTCGCCATCATCCGCAGCCAGGGCACCGGCAAACCCACCGTCGAGCTCCACTCCGTGCGCACTGCCGGCCACAAGGGTGACGGCTACGACGCCTCCTGCCTGCGGATCACCACGATCCGCGACAAGGTGATGCGGCTGATCCCGCGTGACGCGGACCTGGTGTTGATGGAGGGCCCGGCGTTCATGTCCAACACCGGCAAGGTGCTGGAGCGGAACTGGTTGTGGGGCAAGCTGTATGACGCGCTCGTCGCCTGCCAGCTCCCCAAGGTGATCATCGTGCCGGTCAAGGTCAAGCAGTTCGCGGCGGGGAAGGGCAACGCGGACAAGATCGCGGTGGCGATGGCGGTGGCCAAGATGTGGCCTGGCGTCGACGTGGCCTCCGATGATGAGGCGGACGCGTTGGCGATGGCCACGATGGGGTGGGTCCATCTGGGTGGCACGGTGTGGTTCAACGTGCTGGAGCGTCACCGTGAGGTGCTGGCCAAGGTGGTGTGGCCATGAGTGATCCAGCCGTCGAAGCGGCACAACGGGCGTGGGCAGGAATTGTTGGCTCGGACACGCAGGCCGCAGAGCTTCTTGCATCATCACCGGACAGCCAGATCGCGTTCCTGGTGAAGGCAGCCGCCCGCGAGGCTCTCGCGCCGATCCGGGCACTGCATCACCGTCTGGCCCAGTACCCAGGTGACGACGTGTGTTCCTCGTGTTACACCCGGATCGGGTTTCTTGCCACGTGGCCTTGCGACACAGCGAAACTCGTCTACCCGAGCGAGGAGCTGTGAACGAGACGGCCTCGCGCGAGATCGTGCGCGCGCGATCGGGTGGCCGATGCGAAATCTGTAGGGCAGCAGGACCGCTCGAATACTCACACCGCATCGGCCGCGGGCAGGGCGGGGCATGGCGACCCAGCAATTCGTTGTCGCTGTGCCGCCTCTGCCACATGGGCCTCCACGCCAACCCGCTCGACGCTATCCGCTTGGGGCGCATGGCTCCTGGCGCTGGCATCCACGCCGACACCGAACAGGTGCCGGTCTACATCACGCCTTGGTGCGGTGAGGGCTGGTACCTGCTCACCGACGAAGGCCTGTACGTATTCACCGAGAGGACAACACCATGACCATGCCTGACAACGGATTCGAAGACTGGCCGGACTGGACAGAACCGGCTACCGACGCGCCGACACCACCCCAGCCGACGACGGTCACCGAACTACGTAGGGCCCACCAGTACGTCACCTTCAGCGGTGGCGACGGGTACAGCGAGCCGCGTGAGGAGTCCATCGGTTGTTCCTGTGGCGTCACGTACGCATTGCACATCCAGCACGCTGGCTGCACCTGCTACGAGGATGGCGGGTACGACCAGTTTGACAACGCGCCCCAGACCCACGCGGAGCATGTTCTGGCGATGGGGATTTGGGCGCGACTGATCCGCTCCCATGGGAGCCTGCGATGAGCGTGATCGACGCGAAGGACGCACGCAACGATGCCGTGTACCTGGTGCATTGCCCGGTTGGGAAGGTCGCGGCACGACGGTACGACGACGGCAACTACCCGTCGTGGAGGGTGCTGGATCTGGCCGGGCAGTGGTTCGACGACGAGGAGGTCACCGTCATCGCCCGGCTGGTGCGCGAGGACGGAGACGGCAAAGCGATGAGCGTCAGCGACACTGCCGCCGGATACGTGGCCATCGCCAGGTCCTCGCTGTTGGGCTGGAAGGTAGAGGCCGACGCGGACGGCAACCCGGTCGTCACCATCGAGCTACCCGGCTGGCCGGACGACACCGAGCTACGCGCCTGGGCGGAATGGTTCACCGCCGCAACGGACTACTGGCAGCAGAACGCAGCGATGTGGCAGGAAACAGCCGCCTGGTGGGAGGACGCCTCCGACCAGTACCTGACCAGCATCTACAAGGCTGCCGGGCTGACGCGCGGCCCCCTCGACTTGGACGCGTACACCACTGTGCGGCACGCGATTGGGCGCCGGACAGCGGCGGTGACCGCACTCCTCGAGGAGGCTCACCGGCTGCACCTGTCCTACGACGTGACGATGACCGGCCCGGAGGTGGCCGCCCTGATCCGCACCCACCTGGAAGGCGACAACGAATGAAACGCGGCGACATCAAGCCCGGCGACGTGGTTCGCTACACGCCCAGCCGAGACCATTGCCGGGAAGGGATGGCGTGGGCGATACGCCCACGCGGCCGACAGGTCCTGGTCGACACCTACTGGAACGTGGGCGTGGACAGCCACGTGCTGACCGACGAGGAGATCGCCACCGCCGAGGTGGTGTTCAACACCAACGACTTCCACGAGCTACCCCGGTACGACCGCGGGACACCGGATCAGTGGAAGCGGTACGCCCCGAAGGATCGGGAAACGATCAGCGCCCAGCGTGGCCTCCAGCACCGCTACTTCGTGCGCAAGGGTGCCAGTGAGGACTGGGACACCATCGTGGCCAACGCGCGCGACTACGCGGATGAATGCGCCGCTGACGCGGAGGCCGCGGTCCGACGCGGCAAGCTCGCGTTAGACGAGTTGGAGCGTGTTCTGGCGCAACGTCAGGAGGCCACCGGTGAGTGAGTACCAGGACGATTGCCCGTTCTGCGAGTACGCGAAGCTGAGGCCTCCACGAGCAGCACACGAGCGTCCCTACACTGTCGCGCACTGCGACGTGGGGCCGACGTCGCGCCGCGTGTTCTACCACCGCATGAGCCCGGTGATGTGGTTCGAGCCTCTCAACCCGGTGATACCGGGGCACATGCTGTTCGTGCCGACCTATCACGCCGAGCACCGTAGCCCAGAGGCGGCGGCAGCCGCGTTCCGCTGCGCTTACGGGTACGCGACGGACGGCCGGGATACGCCGTTCAACCTGATCCTGTCGTCGGGATCGGCTGCCACGCAGACGATCCCGCATGTCCACGTCCACTACCTGCCGCGCCACGAGGGCGATCGCCTGTTGTTGCCGTGGTCTGCCCGGGACGCCAACGCGTCGATGACCGTTGAGGAACGCGCGGAGTCCTATCGACGGCGGGCGATCGCTGCTAGAGCGGTGGGCGACCTCAAGATGGAGCGCCGCTGGCTGGACATGCTCGCCAGACTGGAGAGCGAGGCGTGATGCTGACCGAGAAGCAGCGCTGGCTGCTCGCTGGTGTCGGCGGCTGGATGGTCGCGGACTGCCTGACCGATCCCGACGCTGGCATCCCACGATTGATGGCGTCAAGCTTCGGGTCCAGCAACGGACGCCTCACTGACGACTACCCGGAATGGCTGGAATCCGGGGTCAGCTGCGGTCGAGGCCGCATCGTCTCCCCGTGGTTCTGGCGTGACGAGTCGAGCAGCGACCACCCACACGCCATGATCAGGAAGGCAGAGCTGCGCCGGTACGCGCTGTCCCTGACCACCGAGACGCGGGACCAGCTGCGTGAGGCTCACCGAGCCAACACGCGGGAAGCCGTCTACTGGTCCACCAGCTGCCAGTGCCCACGCGGCATCGAGTGGCACGCCGCCCAGACCAGCCCCCTGTATCGCGACATGTGGCATCCCACCGAGCAGCAGGTGACCGATCACTACGCGCGGGCACGCCAGGTGCAGGACAACCTCCAGCAGCTGGTGCTGGAGGCGTGCGGATTCCAGCCGGTCAGCGTCGGCCAGCTGTCCCTGTTCTAGCCAGACGACGAGCGGCCCCCACACTGTGGGGGCCGTTCGTGTTGCGTCACAGGTACTTGTGGAGGTCGACGGGCGCTGACGGGATGTCGGCGTGCGGGGCGTGCCGCCTGTGTGAGTCGATGAGCACGCGCACGTAGGCGAGCAGTGACCACTTCTCCCGCTTCTCCGCGGTCAACTCGCCGTTGAGTTTGCGGACCTCACGGCGCAGCTCATCGAAGTCAGCCTTGAGCTCGTCGTACATCGAGTTCAGGCGGGCGATCTCCTCCTGTGATACCCGATACGAGCGGGCGGCCGGTTCCCTTGCCTGCCACCACCGTCCCAGTGCGCCAAGGAAACCCGGGAGCCGCGACGCTGCCTTGGTACACAGCAGCGCGATGGTGGTGGGCCCGCCGATCAGCCAGATCAGCAGCCACACCAGCGGCGGAATCCCCGCGGGAGCGTTACTTGGATCCACGGGTACCTCCACCCTTGCGGACGACGTACCCGAACGCGGTCATCCACGAAGCCAGCCCGAACGCCAGATACAACCAGGGGCCCCGGAATCCGCCCTGCCAGTCGATGGTCTCCGCGCCGATCCCCACAGCCAGGGTGATGAGCACAGCCCCAGCAACATGGAGTGCGCCGATGGTGACCAGCCGCCACCGCATCCCGAACCCCACGAAGATGGCAGATCCGGACACGATGAGCAGCCACCCCCACACATCCAGCGGCATCGCCTTCTCCACCTGAGTCAGGGTGCTGCCTGACTCGCCCATCAGGTAGTCCACGCCCAGCAGGACGGGGGTGGTGGGGATCAGCGCCATCACAGCCATGCGCCACGGCAGCGGCAGCAGCGGCACCCAGCCGCCGCGGCGGATCGGCCACCGCATCACAGCCTCCGATGCCGGCCGGTGTACTCCTCGATTTCCTTGATCTGCCGCTCCGTCACACCGTTCGGGGTCAGGCGCACACCGACGACACCCAGGACCTGGATCGCTGCGGCGACCCCGGCGATGATCGTCGGGTCGACGTCGACACCCAGGGACACGAGCACCCAGACGACGTTGACGCCGAGGGTCAGGATCGAGGTGACGGTGTTCGCCGACTTGCGGTACCAGGGCTGGGTGGCCAGCTTCTCC
Source organism: Gordonia asplenii (assembly GCF_012933505.1). GTDB lineage: Bacteria > Actinomycetota > Actinomycetes > Mycobacteriales > Mycobacteriaceae > Gordonia > Gordonia asplenii. The sequence goes on along the minus strand of NZ_JABBNB010000005.1, from coordinate 121,820 downwards.
CGAAGGATCGCCGCCAGATCGAACTGCGGGCCGCTCATCTACTTGCCTCCCGTCAGGAGCTCGACGACCTGGCTGGGATGCCAGATGGCGGTGCCGTGCTCGAAGGCCTGCTGTCGGCCGCCGTCATAGAACTGCTCATCGCCCAGCGGCCACCCCAGCGGGCCGTGCTCGTACTTCTCGGAGGCATAGCGTTGGAGGATGCGGCCGGTCAGGATGCCGCCCGCGGTGCCGTTCTTGCGGTAGATCGCGCCGCCCTGGAATGCCTGGATCGCCCCCGCCGCGTCGGTGTAATGCCGCACGGTGGGGTAGCCCAGCGGGCCCTTCTCGTACCCGACGCGCTTCCACACCTCCATCACCGCGGTGGGGACGGCGATCGCCCGCATCCCCTGCGGTGCACCGGTATTGACGTGGGGGTGCCAGTAGACGACACCACCCTCACAGCGCACCATCCGGCCCTGCCCGTCGGGCAGCGTCACCTCCGCGGCATCCAGGCGTCGACCGATCCACGCCGCGGCGCGCTTGAGTTCCTGGTCGATTTCGTTGACCACCACCGCGGGCTGGAGCACCGCGTCCAGGTACCAGAAGTCGTGGAACAGCGGATCAGACCAACTCCGGGCGAGGTCATAGAGGCGCACACCGTCACCCATCGACTCCCAGTCCACGCCGCGCGCGGACTGGACGACGGGCCCACCCGGCCGGTCCATCGTCATCAGCGTGCACGCGGTATGGCTGTACTCCCCGCCGCCGCCGTGCATCAGGCCGACGAGCATGACCGGCTTGATGGGGATGGCGCTGAGCCCGCCACGCGGGAAGCGTTTGAAGCCAAGGCGATACACGATGTCGTAGTCCAGCCGGAACGACTCGGTGCTGCCGTAGCGGTTGCCGTCCCAGTCGGTTCGGCCGCCGTACCACGCGCCCGACTGGAGGACCAGCGCCGAGCAGTCACACGACACCTTGGGGTCACGCCGGAACGCGCCGCCGTAGGCGTAGGGCAGGCCGTTGCGTGCTCGCGCCCGATCGTGGACCTCTTGTGCGCGCTCGATGCTGACGGTCATTGTCATGGCTGGGGCCTCCCGGGGTCGTCGAGACGAGCCCGGCCCACAGCCAGCAGCACAGCCAGCGTATCGCGGTCAGCTGCCGGGGAGGGCTTCCAACGCGGGGATCGCCACCTGGCATGCCTGCTCGAAGGTGGTGCCGTGCTCCAACTCCAGCAGCGCGGTCAGCCCGTTGCTGGGGTCACCGTCGGCGTCGATCGCCACACCCTGCTCATCGCACAGGAAGACGTTGGTACCGCGGGCATCCCAGAAGTCCAGGACGGTGACCGCGACGTGATGGTCGCCGTGGCGGTACAGCCGGGTGACGGGCACCCAGTGCGGTAGGTCGGTGATGAATTCCATTGTTTCCCTTGTCATTTCCAAAACAACCACATGACACCGTTCCCCCCTTGTGCACCGGCCCCGGGGCTGCCGGTGCCGATGCCTTGGCCTTTGTTGCCGCCCGCGCCGCCACCGCCGCCCGGGAAGCCACCCACCCCGCCGTCACCACCTGCCCAGGACACGCCGACGTTGTATGAGCCGCATCCGCCGCCGCCCCCACCTGCACCGCCGCAGCGGGTCGTGGTGGTGGTGTCTACCGCACCGCCAGCTCCACCAGCGCCGCCGTTGGTGGAGTCGTTGAAGTGGTCGACGCCGCGCGCCCCGCCCGCGGCCAGGGGCGTGGACTTGCCGGCGGTCGACGGCCGCTGGTCACCGGCCGCGGTGCCAACCATCGCCCCACCGTCACCGCCTTTGCCCGGCAGGCTGGTGGTGTCGCTGTAGCCGAATGTTGTTGCGATGCCGCCACTTCCGGGCGTGGTGACCAGCAGGCTGCCGAATGATGTTGCCGCGCCGTTGGTTCCGATGGTGATGGCCACGGTGGATGGGACGGCTGACGGCTTGAAGGTATCGGCCAGGTAGCCGCCGCCCAGCCCTCCCGGCTGGGACACCTCCGGGTTGGTCTTGCCGTTGGCCCCGGGCAGACCACTGCCGATCCCGATGACGACGATCTCATTGACCGCGCCGACCGGTTTCGTCCACGTCGTCGACGTGGTGATCGTGGCGGTCGAATAGCCTGCTGCCAGAGCGGTTTTGATGTCGGCGAACACTGAGTACACGCCCATGTCGGTGCCGCTGGTGGACCCGGCACCCCAGCCTTGGAGGATGCCGGAGCGGGTCTGTGTGGCCGTGGTGTGGGTGGTGGACATCCACCCGGCCAGCGCCTCCTCAAACGCGCCGCCCACCACTGGGATGTCGCCCACCAGATCCACCAGGATCTTGATGGGGGCGCGGATGATCGCGGGCACCAGGTTCTGTTGAATCTCATCGAGAGTGTCAAAGTCGTCGGGGTTCTCCCCGGTAATCATCCCAATCAGCAATGCCAGCGGGCGCAGGACGATTGACAGCAGCTGGTTGAGGAAGTTGAGGCGCACCTGCTCCATCGCGGTGCGCATCCACGCGTTCTGGGCGGCACCGGCCGCCGCCTTGTCATAGTTCTGGAGCTGACCGATAGTGGTCGGCGTGAAGCTGCCGTCCGGCTGGGCATGATCCGGTGATGTCACTGCTGGCCGTCCCGGCGCAGTCGGTCCTCCAACAGATTCATCTTGGCGCCCAGCACCCGCCGGTACTCCGACTCGTCGATCGGCTGCTGGTCCAGATCCTTGACGCGTGCCTGCTGGACCGCGCGTTCATCCAGGCGGCGTTGCAGGGCGTCGGCTTCCTCATCGCTCATGGCGTGGACATCCTCAGCACTGATCGGCAGTTCTGGTTCCGGGGCTGGGGTGAAGGCATCCTCCGGGGTGTCCTTGGGCACCCACATCGCGCCGGTCAGGTCCATGGGTTGCGCGCCGTGGCTGGTGTTCTTGACCAGCTTGTACGCCGGATCTTGGGGGCCGTGGGCGGCAACCAGTTCCGCGCGCTGCTCCTCTGCTACTCCGGCGGCGGTCAGCGCGGCGTCGATACGGTCGCGGCACTCCGCCACCGTGGACAGGTTGAGGTTGTCGAAGACGTGGACGGCCAGGCACTGCTTGGCCTCCTCCGGCATCGACATCGGCGGCACGGTGGCCTCCGGATAGTCCCCGGCCAGCAGCGGCACCGCATCGAACAGGTGCTTGTGGGGGTGGGCTCCCCTGCGCCCCTTCACAATTCCGGTCTGCTTGTCGATGATCAGCTGACGATTCCTGCGGCGCACAGACATTCAATCCACTCCAGTACATTCTGCGGGGTAACAATGTCACTGTAACCACGCTCAAGACGACAGGCCGATGCCCACGATCAGCGACTTGAGCATCGCGACCTGCCGGGACAGAATCCCGCCGGGCGTGTCCTCCACCTGGTCATCGCCGATGGAGATGGCGAAGTCGGGATCTTCTGTGCGCGACCAGGATTGGCCGATGCTGTACACGTGCTCGATGTACAGCTTCCTTGAGCGGCCAACCTCTCCGGACACCCGATCCCCGACGTCGAAGTGCGCGCCCGGCCAGTAGGGTGCACCGGAGCGCACCTCCAGCTTGAAGGTGGTGTAGGCGCGAGTCCTGTAGAAGCCGGTCCGCAACGCTTGCAGCGCGCCGATGCTGAATCCGGTTGTGCCGCTTGCCTCCCAGTACTCCCCGTACGGTGGGCCGTCCATGCCCATCTTGTCCATGCGGATGGGGTTGGGGACACGGTGGAACGCCAGGATGACGTCTTCCACTTGGTCCTCGAAGATGCCCAGCGCCAGACCCGGATTGCCGACCAGTAGGCCCAGGTACCCCAGGGCAGCGTTCATGAGCAGTTTGATGCCGGCGTTGATGTACTCAGGGGACTTGCCGCCGGTGACGATTGCTCCGGCTGTTGCCTTGTGCCGCACCATCTCCCACGTCTTGACGCCGGAGATGCCGCGGGTGCGGAAAGCATTGCGCCATGACACCCACGGATCGTCGACGTGGGTGCCCATGAATCCGGCGATGCTGTATTCCGGGGTGGGCCCGGCCGTCGTCTCGGAGACGACCTCATTGATCAGGTCATCGGCGACTTCGGTGATCAGGTGGGCCAGGCCGTCCAGGACGGTACCGGACGCGCCGACGTAGCCGGACTTGTCGATGACGTCGATGACCAGCGTCGGCCGCGTCAGCGTGTAGTGGTCGGGGGCGGGTTGGGGCATCCCCGGGAACCACCGGTACACACGCACTTGGCAGCCCGCATCCTTGAGGGTGGGCGCGATCACGTCATGGCAGTTGCCGAAGCGGGTGGCCAGCAGGCACCACATCGACGTGTCGAACATCCACTGCTTGGGCACCACGACGATCGGCCAATTAGCGGGATCGAAATTGGTAATCCATGATGCCGGGTCGAAAATGTTATCGCTGAATGTCCATGGAAGCGCGAACCGGCGAAGGAGGTTAAAGAAGATTAGGCAGGTAATGCCGAAAACCGCGCCCCCGCCGTAGAACCACATTTTGGGCCACTGGAATTCCGCGGGGAATAGTGGGTTGGCGAAGCACACGATCTTCTTAATGTGCTCGTACTCGTGGAGGAATTTAATCGAGATGTATTCAAAGCCTTCCTCATCTCCTTTGTCGGAGATTGTGGCAGCTTTCCCGGTCCATTCCTTGAAGCCGTTGATGACGCGGATGTGCAGGTCTTCCCACTCACCCAGCTGATCCACGATGAAGTCCTGCTGATCCGGCGTCGCGAACAGGACTAGGTTGCCCTCACCCGTGTCATTCAATTTCTCAATGAAGCTGGCCTGGGTTTCCCCGACGATCGGCAGCTTCTTATCCCACTGCTTGTCATACAGAATGACTTCCGGGCGCGACCGCGCCTTGAACAGAAAGTCCGCGTACTCCATCTGAAGCGTGGAGCGCACCTGATCACAACTCATCAGCGGCGGCATTACGCTTCCCCTCCCATGTAGCGGTCCCACCGCTGCGGCATATAGCAGGTCACTTCCGAGTCATCAGTGCCCCCGGTGACGCGCACCGGCACCGACTGGGGCGTCACCGTTCCCGCCGGCAGCGGGAAGTCGAAGGCCTCCCCACGCATCCGCGCCCAGTCCTGCCCGCCGTCACGCACCAGCAGCGTCGGGCGATCCGGGTACGTTTGGACCAGGAACTCTTTGCCCGGGCCCAGCCCGGACGCGTCGGGGATCTTGTGCATCACGGGCTGCCCAATCTTGTCAGGCGTGGGTGCCGTTGCCGCGGTGTAGATTCCGAAGCCGTCCGGCAACTGCCACACGGTCGTGACCGTCAGCTCGTTGCTGGCCCAGTCCGGGTAGCAGTCCTGATCCGCGGGGTTGACCAGCTCGATGTACCCCAGGTAGGAGCCGTCCCCCTGTGGTGTCATCTGGGCACGCTTGATCGACCTCTTGATCTCCCGGGAGTACCAGAACGGGTCGACGGCCAGCAGCGGGCACTCCCACACGTGGGTGTAGTCACCCAACCCCAGCCACGTGTTGGTCTTGTCCGACGGGACATCCTCGAGGCGCACCTTCAGTTCCCGCCACTGCGACAGCTCGGAGTAGACGCGCAGGTAGCAATCCCAGCGCAGCGACAGGACTTTCCACAGCAGGTTCTCGAGGCGCTCAAACTCTCGCAGCGATCGGCCGCGGGTCATCAGGGTGATCTTGGGTAGCCGTTCCTCCACGCGCGGGAACATCGTCAGCGTCGAACCCTCTTGGTACGAGCCGGATTTGCGGACCAGTGTCCGACGCGTGTGGTACAGGCCCTCCATGCCTTCGGCCATGATGATGCCGGTGCAGTCCCCGCACTCCTCCTTCTGGAGGATGTCCAGCACGATCTTGTCGGTGCCGTCTGGGTTACGCAGGATCAGCTGGACCTTGCGGCCCTGGTATCCGGTGGCGCGCAGGTGAATTGCCACTAGCCGCTCCTGTTGGTCTCGGTGATGGCACTCATGCCGGCGGTGGTCTGCTTTTTGGTCTCAGTCGGCGTGGTCCCGTTGAAGATGACGGTGTTGGCGAACTGGACGACCTTCTGCTCCGGCGTGGTCTTGGGGTCGATCAGGAAGCCGTCCTTGGACACGCCCGTCTTGGTGGCGGCCCACACCTTGTCGAAAATCCCCTTGAGCCCGAACATGTCCGCGAACTCATCGCCAAAGGACTGGAGCGCATCCTCCCCGTACTTCTGGAGGTTGCCCTGGATGTCCAGACCGGAGTGCTGCTGCTCCAGCCACCACTGGTTGGCCCTGCCCGCCCCGTACGGCATCGACTCCGACTTGACCTTGGATCCCGTCGTGGTCGTCGTGGTGGTGGGCGTGCCGTCGTAGGTGGCGTTGACGGCCTTCTGGGCCAGCTGCTTTTCGGCCAGCGCCTTGGCCTTCTCCGAGCGCAGCTTGGCCAGGGTGGACTTGTCAGCCCCAGACGCGACGGCCTGCTTGAGCTTGGTGTCCGCGTCGTCATACGCCGCCGACGCCGTCGACAGCCTCTGCTGGGCGGCAGCCAGATCCGGATTGGTGGTCGTCGACGGAGTGGTCGGCGTGGTCGACGGAGTGGGAGTCGACGGGGTCGGCGTCGTGGTGGGCGCGATCGTCGCCGGGGTCGCCGTGGTGCCTTTGCGCTGGATACCGGCGCGCAGCTTGGCCTCATCCTCACGGCCACTCTGCCCGGCACCTGACCCCCACGGGCTGCCACCGGACTGGTTGAAGATCTTCGCCGCGATCTCCGCCTGCTGCTGCGGAGTCGCCGCACCCGCGGTCGGCGCGTACTTAGTGCCGCCGTGGCTTGCCCAGGTTCCCTTGGCAATCTGGAACAGTCCGGACGCCTCATTGCCTCCCGAGTTGGCGTCCTGGATGCCCTGGACGATGTCCGGCTTGCCACCGGACTCCCGCTTCATCAGCTTGGCCCACTCCGGGTCAGTCGACGTCCAGGTGCCGTCCGGATTCTGCTTGAGCGGAATGGTGTCGACGTCACTGGTTGTGGTGGGGGCGATCGTCGCCGGAGTGGTGGTGTCCCCCGGGGTGGTGGTCGTCGGGGCCACCGACGCCGACCCGCCGATCGATGCCGGCCAGTTCTCCACCCACACCGGGGTGATGCCGCCGCGCTTGGCGTCCTCCGCGCTGTTGTACTTGGATCCGCCGCCGGAGTTGCCCCACGAGCCGGTCGACCCGCCGATACCGGAACCGATTGGGGTACCAGACCCGGCGGTCGTGGGTCCGCCACTACCTCCGGGCGTGGAGCTGATCCCCAGCGCCCCGGCCATCGATCCGGGGTCTGTCGCTGACCCGCTGTTCGCGGACTCGTCCAGGAAAACGTGGACGTGATCCATATGATTCTGTGTTGGGCTGCCGCGGTCTTCCATCGGGGATGATGACCCGTCCGGGTACCACATGGTCTGTTGCCAGATCGCCCACTTGAGGCCGATGTTCTTGGCGTTCTGGAGGACGAAGTCCTTGACCTCATTACCTTTTGCGGTGTCGTCGCCGACCATGACGTCCAGGGCGCGGCCCGTGGAGTGCTCGTTATAGCCGTCCGGTGCCCGGTAGCCGCCTATGTCGTTGATCGAGAATTTCTGCGAGATGATGCGACCCAGCCGCCGCGCTCCGGGCTGGAGACGGTCATCCTCGTTGGGCCACGCCTTATTCAGGTCGACGGTGCCGCCACCGGCCAGGCCGGGCAGCACCTTCCGGAAGTCCCAGCCTTTGTTCATCGCCGCCAGCAGCTTGTAGTTGCGGCGGGTGGCCATCCCCGTCATCACCATCTCGTCATTGCTGACCTGGATACGCGGGACGTTGCCGACGAACCCGGTGATCAGATCATCGACCATCGTGCCGGGGCCGGTGATCTTGCCGTCAGATCCCCTGCGCGCCTTGCCGATCCGGCCGCCGGTCTTGAGTCCTTGCAGTGTGGTGCCCCAGTCGTGAAGCTTGGACGCGCCGGGGATGTCGATTGACCACGAGCCGATCTTGATCTGGGACGGGATCGACGACAGCAGCTTGCCCAGCATGTGGATCGGCGATTTGAGGATGTTGACCAGCCCATCGAACGCAGTCTTGAGCGTCGAGCCGATCTTGCCCGCGATGTCGCCGAGCCCTTTGATGCCGTCGCCGATGTAACCGAAGATCGGTTTGATGAAGTCCCAGGTACTGGAGACCGCGGTCTTGATGCCCTCCCATGCAGGCTTGAATACGTTCTCCCACAGCCACTGTGCCGCCTTGCCGAGGACGTCGATCCCGGTCTTCATGCCGTCCCAGGCAGGCTTGATGATGTTGTCCCACACCCACCCGATTAGTGAGCCGATGCCCTCGAACGCGGGCTTGAGGACGCTGTTCCACAGCCACATCACCGCCGGGGCAAGGACGTTCTGCCACAGGGAAACCCAGCCGTCGAAGATGGGTTTGATCAGCGTGTTCCATACCCAGCCGATGAGCGCGCCGATGCCCTGGAACGCGGGCTCAACGACGTTGTGCCACAACCACACAACGACCGCGGCCAGCACCTCAAACGCGAACTTCCACACCGCGAAGTAGCCCTTGATGATGTTCCAGGCGACGCCGATCACCGTCTGGATGCCCTGCCACGCTGGCTGGATAGCGTTCTGCCACAGCCACATCGCCGCGTCGCCGATGATCTTGAACCCGGCTTGCAGCCATGGCCACACCGTGTCCTTCATCCAGGACCACACCGCGTTGACGGCTGCCTTGATGCCGCCCCAGATCTTGTCCCACAGCTGCCGGCCGGTCTCCGTCTTGGTGAAGAAGGCCCACAGCGCGGCACCCAACGCGATGACGGCCACGACGATCACACCGATCGGCGACAGCGCGAACGCAAGATTGAGCAGACCCCAGGCAATCTGAAGTGCGGAGATGATCGCCTTGACTGCCATAAAGGCCTTGACTGCCAGGTAGATAGTGAGCCCGACTTTCACGATCAGCGGCACGAGCGGGGTCAGCATCTCCATCAGCCCGAAGAACAGCGGGCTGACCGTGGTGAGCCCATTAGCCAGCACCGTGATGATCGGGACGAGGATGTTGATCGCGGCCACCAGCCCCTGGGACAGGGCCACCACCACTTGAGTGATGATCGGCGAAAGCGCCAGGAGCAGTTGGCTTATCGGCTCCACAGCGGGCAGCAATGCCTGCCACGCCTGGGTGAACCCCTGTCCGATCGCCACAATGATCGGGCCTAGTGCCTCAGCGAGCGCACCCAGGATCGGCCCCAGCACCGAGGCGAGCGCATTGAGCCACTGCCCCAGCACCGGCAGGACCGGCACGAGGGCGTTGGCGATGGAGGTGATCGCCGCGCCCAGCGGTGCCATCGCGGGGGCCAGTGCCTTGAGTCCCTCCCCCAGCGCGCCGACCAGTCCTTGGACGGCTGGGGCGATGGCGGTGATCAGTCCGGCGATCGCGGGAGCGACTGTGCCGCCGATGATTCCCAGCATCTGGGTGACGATGGGCAGGATCGCCGACAGCGCCTGACTCATCGCCTGGAAGAAGCTGGTCAGGGCCTGCTGCCCCTGGAAGCTGTTGACCCACTGGTTGAGCTTGTCCAGCGTGGCACCCAGCGTCCCCATGACGCCGGATCCCGCGGCCGACGCCGCGTTGAAGACGCCTTTGATGATTCCGCCGACGTCCGCCAGCACCGCGCCCAGCTGTTTGGCCACATCGATCGCGGTCTCGATGACCTTGTCCATGCGGCCGTCCTGCTGCATCTTGACCATGCGGTCAGACCAGTCAGCGGCCAGATCACTCAGGCCCCCACTCATTTTCGAGAACACCGACGTGGCGCTGGACCCGATCGCGGCGAACCCGGGCAGCAGGTCCATGAAGCTGTGGCCCAGATCCGCGGCCAGCGTGGAGCTGGACTGGAGCCACTGGGTCATGATGGAGCTGCCCTGCGCGGACTGCATGAAGTCCGCCATCTCCGTGGCACCGGAGTTGAGGGCCCCCGCCACGTCGACCATCGCGGTCTTGAGTGTCGGCAAATACTGTGTGGCAAGGGAAGATACGCGCCCGGCCAACCCGTCGAACAGGCTGTCCTGAACGGCGTTCTTGACCTGATCCCAGGCCGGTTTGATCCCCTGCACTGCTTGGATGAACGCGCGCGCGTTGGGCGACAGTTTGGCCAGCGCCTCAGCCATGGGGTCCTTGCCCCCGGCGCTCTTGGGGTTCATCGCATCGTTGAGCGCATCTCGGGCGTCCTTGACGGCTTTGGTGGAGTCCGCCAGCCGCTGCTGCGCGGCGACCACCTCATCAGACCCGTTGACGCCCTTGCGGTTTGCCTGGTCGGCGTCCTCCTGGGTGCGCTTGCCATCCTTGCGCACCTTGTTGAGGCGCTGCTGGGCCTCCTCCACACGCAGCTGGGCGCGTTCCTTCTCCAGCGGGTTGTCGAAGTTGCCGGTCGCCAGGTCCCGCTGGGCCTCCTTGAGGCTCAGTACCGCGTCCTTCTCCGACAGTTTGGACTCACCCAGCGCGTCGTTGAGATCCTCGATCGTGCGCAGCGCCGATTTGCGGGCATCTGACACGCCCTTCTGGGCGTCCTTCTCCTCCCGCACAGCCTTGGTCAAGGCGTACTGTGCGGACTCGACGGCCTTCAGTTTGGATGCCGCGTCACCGCCGGAGCTGGTGGCCTCCTTGCCCATCGCCTTGAACGCGTCGCCGATACCGGACAGGCCGACCTTGAGGGTGCCCACGCCGATCGCCCCGGCCGACGCCAACGCGATCCCGGCGGCACCGGCCGCGGTACCCACCGACGCCAGCGCGGTGGCCAGCGCGGCGACGGCCGGGGCCGACCCAGCCAGCCCCACCACCGCGGTGCCGGCCAGCCCGACGTACTTGCCCAGCATGGTTGCCGCTGTACCCACCCGACCGAACACGCCGGACAGCATCGACAGGGACGATGACGCGCGGCCGACGCTGTTGGATTGGACGTCGATGGTGACGCGGCGGTGCCGCTGCAACTGGAGCAGCAGTGCTTGTAGTTCCGCGCCGCCGCGCACATCGAAATCGACCTGGACGCGGACGTGCCCCACCGTCTGGAGATCACGCAGCTCTTTTGCCAGGCCCTTGAGTCGGGACGCGGCGCGCAGCTGGTTGACGTCCCCGCCGATGTCGACGCGCGCGGACACGTTGCCCACGGCCTGGAGGTCCGCCAGCTCCTTCGCCAGGCCCTTGATGGAGCGTGACGCGGTCCTGAGGTCCGCGACGCTGGACCCGGTCAGCGTGACATTGGCTGTGGCGCTGGGGTTTCCGGCCTGGTTGATCTGGTTCAGGGCGCGCGCGACCGCGCGCAGCTCCGCGGAGCTGGCCCCGGACAGGTTGACCGTCACCTTGACCGTCTTGTCGCTCAATCCGGTCAGGGAGGTTTCCAGCGTGGTCAGCTGGGAGGAGTCCACGTCCAGCTTCACCTTGAGCGGGTTGGATGCCAGCCACGTTTGAGCCACACGGTGGGCATTGGCAAGGCCCCCAGTGGAATCCACCTGCATGGCCACCTTGAGGGGGTTGGCCGACAGCCACGTCTGGGCTTCGCGGTGCGCGGTTTTCAGGCCCTCCGTGTCCACCACCAGCTGGACGGCAATGTCCCCATCCAGCCGGTTCAACTCCCGCCGGATCGACTGGACAGCCCCCTTGGCGCGCGCCACCATGTCCCGCATCGAGGACGCGAATGCCGTCCTCATCGCCCGGAATGCCTTGGAGGCGTGGGCCTCCAGGCTGGTCATCGTGGACTGGATCGACTTGGATGCCGCCTCAAAGTCCGCGGCGATCTGCCCGGTCACCCGCCGGGCGACGGTGGCGATCTTCTCCAGATGCTTCTGGGCCACCCGCGCGGCCAGCTGAGTGGCCCGCTCGATGCGCTGCCGCAGCTCGGTCTCCAGGTCCCCGAAGTCCAGGGACACCTCCACGGACGCGTCGGCGTACGGCTGAGTCAACGCAACGCCTCCACGACGTCCATGCGTTACCCGGCCCACAGCCAGCAGCAAGCGGTTCTACATCAGGGTATCGGTGTCGTCGTCGATAATCTCGGAGGTCACCATGGCACTGCCCTGCTCCAGCTGGGCGAACGCCGCGAACGCGTCCCCGAACCCGCTGTCGATGTTCTTCGCGGCGTCCAGCCGCATCTGCCTGCGCTGAACACGCAGCGGCGTGGCCGTCAGCTTGGCGATCCACGGCTCCCAGTCATTGGAGCCGCCAAGTAGCTTGCGCCACACCGCCATCACCACGTTGGTGGCGCGGGCCGGTGGCAGGTCCATCACGTTGATTCCACGTAGCAGCAGTTCCCCGTCGATCGTGCCCCACGCCCCCAGCGTCTGCTGCCAAAGCCGCTGGGCCTCCCACCGCGGCCGGCAGAACCACGTCTCCCCCAGGTGGTCGGCGACGATGTCGAGCATGCCACTCTCCGATGGCCAGCCACACAGCACCGACTCATACAGGCGATCGGCGTCGGCCGGGCCCATCGTGCCCACCACCAGCGGCACCGGACTGGGGTGGGTCAGCAGCGCCACGGCCGTCCGCAGCGGCGGGCACTGGTGGCGGATGACCCGCCCGTCCAGCGCCCACGCCGGGTCCTCAAAGACCCACGGGTCACCGAGCACTACTTCTTCTTGCCCCGCTTGCCCTTTCGGGCTGCCTCACGCCGCTGCTGGCGATTCTTCTCCGGCACCACACCTGCCCCCCAGCGGGTCAGGATGGCGTCCAGCAGCTTGGCCAGGACGTGATCGTCGAAGTCGACGGTGGGGTCCAGCATCCGCTGGCGCAGGTGTCGGCGTCCGCTCTCATCCAGGCACACGTTGATCAGCGTCATGATGGCGTGGGATCGCTCCACGTCGGAGACCTGCTCCGACCAGGCGTTACCGGACAGCATCAGCGCGCCCTCTGACGGCTGGAGCAACACAGTCCTCATGCCGTCCAAGGTGATCGGGATGGATTCCCGCTCCGTATCCCCGCCGGTCTCAAACTGCAATTCCTCTGGGATGGCATCCAGATCATTTTCGGCCGGGTCGACGTCTCCGGTATCGGTGGTATCGACGGTCAGAACATCGTCGGCTTGATGGTCGGTCGGGTCGGTCACTGGTTTCCTCTCGGGTTGTCTCGGACGATGTCGCCGAGCACGTTTCGTAATGCCCTGGCCAAGAACGGGTTTGCCTTCTGCCCGGCCACGGACTTGGCAAACACCCACGGCCGTTTGTCCTTTGACGGCCGCTTCTGCGCGCCCTTCATCGACGCCCGAAATTTCAGCGCCTTCGCGGACACCGGCACGATTGGAGTCTGATGGGGACCGTGGATGCCGGTGCCATCGTTGACATACTTGGCGTACTCCTCCTCCGACCCGACAATCGTCGTGGTCTTGGTGCCAGACTGGATGACGACGTGAGACAGGGATGACCGCAGCGCGCCCTCATCTACCGGGCATTCCTCTTTGGCCTCGTTGACGATTCGGCGGCCGATGCGGTTGCCCCACCGCAGCCCGGCCTGCTGGAGGTCCCGGTGCATTGCGGCGCGGTTGATGTTGACCCCCACAGGTCAGCTCACTTGGCGGTCCGGGGGCGCGGGGCGCGCGTGGAAGCCTTGGCGGGCTCCGGATCGGCGGCATCCGGTTCGTCCTTCCCGGTCTCCGCGTCGGAGTCGACGTCGGTGTCGCCGTCGCCGGTCGGCGGATCGAGTTCCTCACTGAGGAGCTCGGCGATGCCGTTGCTGATCAGCCCGTCGATCAGGCTGGTGCGCTCGACGGTCTGGATGCTGCCGGACGGCCAGCCGAGCACGGGCTGGTGGACGCGGATGGTGACGGATGCCATGCCAGGCACGATACCCGCGCTCGCGTCAATCGCGGTGGTGACAGTGTCATTGTGTCGTTGCGATCGGCATCCTGCCGAGCTAGCTTTGTACCCACTGGAGACACAACCGAGAGGACACCCGGAATGCGCACCGTGACGGTCGCCAACCCCGACAAGGCACTGGATCTCATCAACACCTTCAACTACAGCATCACCACCGCAGAGGTTCTGCGCGTGGACGAATACGGGGCCCTGGTCCTCCTGATCAACGCTGACGGAACCAAGCAGACGGTCGCGCACCTGTTGGGCCGCTGGGATTTTCGTGCGATCTTCGGCGAGGAGTTCGCTCAGCGGGCGCGCTTGGGTGACCGCGCGGGGATCATCACGGAGACGATGATCGGGTGGGGTGAAGCGCCCGACGATGACATGGTGGTGTTCATCCCCGACATCAACCCCGACGAAGCCGTGTGGGAGTACCGCTTCAACCTGGTGATGCTGTGACCGCACCTGCCCGCCAGGGTGCCCGGCCCTGCTGGCTGGTCAACCGCACGTTCTCCGGACCGCTGACCCGCCAGTCCACGCAGTTGGGCACCTACACCACCCTGCCGGATGCGATGGACGCGTGGCGCAAGCTGGTCGACGTCCACGCCCAGCCCATCGAGTACCGAGAACACATCGACCCCCACGACCCGGACGGGATGGTGGCGTGGGCCGACTGGGGCGACTACGAGCGCAGCGGCTTCGACGTCATGTACCAGCCGTTCTGGTGACAGACGCAAAGCAACCCCGGTCATCAGGACCGGGGTTGCCTGCTATCCGCGCGGATCACCCGCCAGTCGCGGCGTGCCGTCGTCCACCGACGTGAACCCATCACAGCGGCACACGTTGTCAGCCAGCACCTGCACGGTGATCTGACCGCCGAACACGTCCCCGGCGGGGCCGGTGGGTGTCCACGGCCCCACCAGCACGCGGGAGCGGCGATTCTTGGACGCCCAGCATTGGATGGCCTGGCGTAGCGCGCGCCCATCATCCAGGATGTCCCGCATCTGGGAATCGACCTCCGCGACGTCCAACGCCAGATTGTCGTCCGGCCGCACGTAGCAGCGGTCCACCCCCAATGTCAGCGACACCATGGCATCCGCGGGCCCGTTGAAGCTCATGTCCGGCTGGGGGAAGTTGCTGGTGCGTCCGATGCTGGTGACCAGGCACCACGCGGTGTCACAGCTGGAGTACCGAGGCATCAGCGCCCCTGGGTGCAGGTAGGCCAGCTCCACGGCCCCCGCCCTAGTCACCGGCAGCAGGCCGGTCACCTCATCGAGCAGGCCGCGCGCGACAGCGTATTCATCCATCAGGAGATCACCGCCGGGTCCATCAGGTCCGGGGACATCACCGTCGGCGGCTGCTGGAGCCGGTTGGGGTTGACCGTCATGATCCACCGGTCCACCTCCACGATGCCGGTGATGCCCAGCTCGAAGAACGCTCGCGGGTCCAGCTCGACGTTGACGCCTTGGCGGGAGATGTTGGTGGCCCCAGCCGGTAGACGGCATCGTTTCCCGTTCATCCCGGCCAGCCATTCCACGGCTAGAATCCCGGCGGCGATCTGCCCCCACTCCGGTACCGCGATGCCACGCTTGTACTGCACGGTGAACGCGCCGGGCTCCATGTCGGCGGCGTCCAGGTCCTGGTGCATCGGCCACTGCTGCCCGTCGGTACGCAGCAGCCAGCGATGATTGCGCACGTGGTAATTGGCGGCCGGCACTTCCTGGCCGTCGATCCACACGTGGAGGATCTCATGGACTGGCCCCACCAGCGCCACCTCCGACTGGCCGACGCAGCAGTGGGGGCTGGAGCAGCCGCACGGCCCGGACGCCAGCGGATCACCCTGTGCGATCAGCCCCGGCCAGAACACCGCGCCCGCCCCACCGGAGTGCCCCTGGTAGGTGGGGGCCCGATCGGGGCCGGTGAAGCATGGGCGCACCGTTTCCACGCACAGCCCGAAGACGCGGCCCGTCAGCATCCACAGCCACGTCGTCGCCGCGGTCTGTGCGTGCTCTTTCTGCTCCGGGGTTGCCGCCTCCCAGGAGGGGTTGTCCTCCACGATGATCGGCCACTCACACGGTCCCACTTTGTAGCCCTTTCCCTATACCGCAGTAGATTCCGCTATGAACGCCGATGGGCGGGCACCCCGAGAGGTGCCCGCCCATCAACGACTGGACTCGATGCTCACGCAGCGAGAGCCTTAGCCGCGCACTCCAGGGTGGTGGGCGGCGGCACCTTCACTTCCTGCATGTGCAGGTGCTTGTCGGCAGACAGCGCCGTCAGCAGCGGGCCGGGCGCAGGCAATGCCGGGGCGACCGCGGGCTGGAGCGTCACATCGTAAGGGCCCACGCCCCAACCGTTCCCGCGCTTGGTCGTCGCGGTAACACTGAAGTTCGCCAGCTTCTCCTCGATGGTGAAGTCGCCCAGCTTGGCGGCGGTGAAGAACGGCAGGAGGAAGTACCCGAACGGGCGGGCCCCGGCACCACACGCGGCTCCCGGGACGTCCGACCACATCTCCAGCGCCCAGAACGCGTCGAAGGTCGGGTCACCGATGCTCACGCCCACCCCGTTACCGGCCTCATCCACCACCAGATCCTGACCGGTCGTCATCACCAGAAGGTCCGGGTTGACGCCACAGAACGCCAGCTCCACCGACGCGTTCTTCAGCTGCGCTGGAGCCTGGTCGACGACGCACAGCTTGCCGGCGGCGTTCTTCTGGTTGGTTGATTCCCCGTCTTCATACTCCAGGGTGACCTTGGCGCTGACGTAGCCGTCGGACTCGATGGTGGACTTGGGGCCGACGATGGGGGCACCGCAGGAATCGACCTTGGTCAGGCGCATTGCCAGGCCACGAATGGACGGCCAGCAGGTGGTGGGCATTGGTTCCTCCGAGGGGGAGACGTCTGCTCGGCCCACAGCCAGCCGCAAACACTGCACCCCAGGATAGACCGCCGACCAGACAGTGCGCGGGAACCCGCGCCAACATGCAAAGAGAGTGCCGCACCTGGGGGGGTGGTGCGGCACTCTCTTGATCCCCGACACGCGGGGCAGCCTTGCAATCCGAGCGATTCCTCGCCATGCTTCTCGGATCATCCCCGCTCGCGCGAGGCATCCACCACGATAACAGCCGGGCCGGACACTGTCAGCGAAACTCGTACCAGCCGCCGTCGGTCAACGTGGAGTTGGGGAAGAACGCCATCTGGATCTCGCACGTGATCAGGTCACCGGCCGCGACGCTGATCCCCGACTTCGAGCCGGTGCGCGCCGCCGACGCGCCGCCAGCGATGACGGTCCCGTTCTTCTTGAACTGTATGCCGGTTCCCGTGCCCGGGCAGTTCCACTCGATGGTGGCATCAGCCTTGTTGCCGACGATGACCATGGACGCGCCGCTGACCGTGCACGGCGCGGTGACATCGGAGACCCAAGTGCCCGTCACCTGGGTCATCGTCGAGCCGCCCACCGCGGTGTAGGTGCCTGATTTGATGATCCTCTGGCGAGCGAAACTGGGTCGGGCAGCACCGGCTTTGTAGCGGGCCGCGGGCATCATGTGGTGGTGTCCCCCGCCAGAATCCAGCCGTCAGTGGATCGCTTGCGTAGCACCGCGACTGCCCACTGCCCGGCCAGCTTGAGGCCAGACCGAGAGGAGACGGTGACGCCCGATCCCTGCGCGATGGTGACCTGCCCGGCGCCGGTCTGGACGACCTCGATCACCGACCCGATCGGGAAGGCTTTGGCGCTGTTCGGGGGGACCGTCACGGTGATCGCAGAGGCGTTGGCGCACTCCACGGCCTTGTTCTGGTCAGACAGGTCCAGCGTGTACGCGGTGACGGTCTGCGCGTTGATCGCGATCAATTGAGCGTTGCCGATGGCGCTGTCCAGCGCGGCCTGCTGGATCGCCGAGTCTGCCTTGCCCAGCGACGCCTGCGTGGCCGCCGACAGACTCAGCGTCCGGTCCGCCGACAGATCCCCACCACCGGTCAGGCCGGTGCCTCCGGAGACGGCGCGTGTGGGCTGCACTGCACTGTCAGCCTTCCCCAGTGACGTCTGGGTGGCCGCCGACAGGGCAATGCTACGGTCGGCGGTCAGGTCACCGCCGCCGGTCAATCCTGTTCCAGCAGAGACGGTTCGGGCCGTGCCGACCTTGCCGTTCAAGGCCGTCTGCGTGGCGGTCGATACCGGCTTGTTGCTGTCGCTGGTGTTGTCGACGTTGGCCAGCCCGACGTCACTCTTGCTCAACACGACGATGCCGGTGTACCCGTTGACGCTGGTCACGGACATGTCCACGACCATCAGCGTCCAGTCGGACGCGCTGGATGGGTCGGAGCCGGACAGGATGTAGGTGCCGCGGCCGGGGTTGCCGGTCTGGATGGCTATGTCGCCGGTCTGGACGTCGGTCAGCGCCAGCCGCGCCGCGGTAGACGCCACGGAGCGCACATCCATGATCGCGACCTGCGGCAGCTGGGATTGCGGGATCTTCCCGCCCACCAGATCAGCCTTGCTGTTCCAGCCGTTGACGACCATGTGATCCCAGGTGCCGCCGACCTCCCCGGTCGTATTCGACAGCTGCACACCACCTTTGGTGGTGGTGGTGGCGTTGGGGATGCCGGACCCCACCGACTCCGCTGCCTGCTCAGCCCAGTACTGGGAGTCCGAGGCAGAGGCGGCAGAGTTGGCGGCAGAGTCGGCAGAGGCGGTTTGGGAGGTGGCCGCGGCGGCGGCACTGTTTCCGGCGGCGGTGGCCGATGTGCCCGCGTTGGTGGCCGACCCCGCCGCGGCGGTCGCCGATGTGGCTGCGGCGGTCTGGGCGGACTCCGCGGCGGTCTTGGCGGTCCCGGCCGCCGACGCGGATGCCGTGGCGTCCGCTGCCTTGGTGGTGGCGGTCCCGGCCGCTGACTCCGCTGCCGTCTTGGCCGTGGCTGCGGCGGTCGACGATCCAGCGGCTGCTGTCGCACTGGCAGCGGCATCGGTGGCTTTGGTGGTGGCGGTATCGCGGGCGGCCGCGGCTGCTGTGGCCGCATCCGCCGCGGTCCCGGCCGACCCGGCTGCCGCGGTCGCGCTGGCCGCCGCCGCGGTAGCGGCATTGTTGGCTGCTGTGATCGCCGGTACGGCAACGGTTTCCGTCGTCGGGGAGTCCGACATCGTGAACACCAGGCTGTCGCCCACGATCTCGATCGTGTCGATGCCGCGGCCCTGATCACCCTTGGGCCCCTGGAAGGGAATGCCCTCTGATTGTGCCGGCCACGCGGAGCCGTCCCAGATGTAGGCCAGCCCTTCGGCCACCCACACTTGGCCGCGGTCGACGTCGGCGAGGGTGGGCAGGTCGGCGTAGGTGGGGACCTGCCCGGTGGGCTGCATGGAGCGGCCGTCAGCGCCCTGGATGACCAGCACCTCAAGGGCGTCGTCGTCGGGGATGTCGACGATGATCGGGTCGACGTCGTCGAACTCCACGTACAGGTCATCGATCGCGGTCATCGGCGGTTGACCTCCCCGACGCTGAGGAGACGGCCCGCGGTGTCGGTGGGCAGCTTGACGACCAGCCGTACCGGGGTGCCGCGCGGGAACCGGTCATGCCCGGTGGGCCCGCTGGGGGGCATCGCGAAAGTCACTGTGGCCCCGGCGATGTCGCCCTGGACGACCGTCGGGGAGTCGGTGGGCTCCCCGAACATCAAGAACACCTGCGTGTCGGCGGGTGGCTCCCACGGCAGGCCCGTCTTGCGTGAGCGCAGCCGGATGGGCCGCTCAAAGTCGAATGCGTCGTAGAACGTCAGGTCACGAGTCGGCGCGTCATAGTTCCAGTCCCCGTCACCACAGGACATTTAGCCCTCCGTCTTGGCGGGGGCCTTCGGTGCCGCCTTCTTGGCGGGGGCCTTCTTGGGCTCAGCCAGCTTGGTGATCGCTTCGGCCAATGAGTCGGGCACGTCGAAGGCGATGGTGCTGCCGGACGTGACGGTCTTGACGTCGGCCGGGTCGTCGGCCTCATCCAATAGCAGCTTGGCCAGCTGGGCGGCGTGGTCGGCGTTGTCAGCGAGAATGGTTGGCACAGCAGGCTCCTACGGTGTGGTGATTTTGATGGCCACGCGCACAGCATCGATCTGGAGCGCGTAGGTGCGCTCCGCGATGGAGAACACCTCGTTGGTGGTGGTGTCCAGCGCCTGGGCGAATGTGCCGGGCTTGACGCGCACATCGGAGCGGTGGGCCACGATCTGGCCGGTGGCCACCAGCCAGGTACCGGGCAGCGGCTGCGGCGTGTCAGGGTCACCGTCGGACGGGCCACTGATCGGGTAGTGGCCGAACGCGTACCGGCTGCCCATGGTGGTGGTCAGTCGGGCCTGATCGCGGGTGATCTGCCGTAGCTCCTCCAGCCGACCGGCCAGGCGTCGGGGCACGTGGATGACGGGGGTGCCACCGTAGTGGGCCCACAGGTGGTCTTCGATCGCGCCCAGCCCGGCGACCAGATCAGCGGCCTCAGCCAGGATGGTCAGCGGCGGCAGGTCCGGGTCATCGGCCAAGAACTGCTCCCACGCCGCGCCCTCCAGCGCTGCCCCTTCCACCGCGGTCAGTGATTGCAGGGCGCGCGCGTTGATGGTCTGCTCATCCAAACCGGTGCTGCGGCAGGTGAATCCGGCGCGTACGGTGATCGGTTCCGTCTTGGACCAGGGGATACCGTCCGGCACGGTGATGGGGTCCTGGTTCAGGCAGTCATTGGGGGCGATGACCGCTTCCCCCAGTGGGGTGTCCTCCCACTCCACGCCGGACAGGGTGCGGGTGTCGCCGGGCCGGACGTCGATCGCAGAGAGCAGCCCGTACCGGGCTGGTGTCAGGGTGACCGGATCTACGATTTTGGCCGGTGCCACACCCATCGGTGCCTCCAGAATGTTGTTGGTGCAGAAGGGGATTCACCCCCGGCCAGCGACGCGCGGTCTGCTGGCCGGGGGTGAGCTCACCTATGGAGTGACGACGATCTTGCCGTCAGCATCCAGTTGACGCCCGATGCCGGTGGCACCGTTGACGTTGAGCGGGATGGTCACCAGGCGGCTATGCCACTGCCGCTTGATGAGCATCCACTTCTCCTCCATGAACAAGCGAAGGAAATCGTTGATCCGGATGTTGGTGGAGTCGTAGATGCCCGACAGGTTGATGACCTCCGACCTGCCTCGCACGAACGTGCCCGCGGGGTACACCAGCGCCTTCACCGAGTTGGTGAAGCTGGTCTGCGCGTTGGCGGCACCGGCACCCCAGCCGTTGGCCACACCGGAGAAACTGTCCTGCCAGTCGTACACCCAGTGGACTAGCACGCCACGGGACGCGAACGCGCTGTCGATGTTCGCGTCGGTCACGTTCTCCATCGGCACGCCGTCACGCATCGCCAGATCCGACCGGTAGTGACTCTTGGCCCAGATCGGCAGCGCCATCTCCAGCTGGAGGGACTCCTCCGCGCGGTACTGGTACCGCACATCGGTGACCGTCAGGTCCAGGCCGTTGAGTAGTGCCAGCGTCGCGGACGGGCCCGCCTCAATGGACACTGCCGTCGACAGGGTCACCATCTTGGCGATGGTCTTGAGGTTGAGCTTGTGCTCATGGACCGCTGGTGTCAACGCCACCACACGCTCCGTCAGCTCCGGGTAGGCGTCGTTCTGGAGGATGCCCGCTTCGATTGCGGCACCGATGATTTCAGCGCGATCCTCCTGGAAAGCCGGGCAAGGCACCCGGTAGACGGTCTTGGCGTCTCCGGCGATGGCCTGGGCCTCCGTCTGGGAGAAGCCGATACCGGACCACACCGCACCGAAATCGGGGCCCTGGGTGTAGCGAAGACCGCCGCGGCTGATCTGGATCTCCGGCAGCGACAGGATGCCCGCGCTGGCCGACGCCAGATCAGGCGCGAGGTCGTAGATCGTCTCGGACGGCGAGCACCAACCACCAGCGGCCACGAGGGAACCACCTTCCAGGCGGGTGTGGTCCGCGGCGTGGGCGATGACCTCCATGTCGGAGGTTTCACCGGAGGCCACCAGTTCCTTGGGGTAGTGGGGGCGGAACTGCGCGATCGACTTCTTGATGAAGGCGTTCTTGACGTCCTCCGGGAAGGACTGGATGACGCCGACCGCGGCCTTGGTCAGGCCGCGAATGTCCTTGAGGTCCTGACCCATCGCATGATCGGGGACGTCCGCGGACGCCACAATCGACATCCGCTGGTCGCTGTGCTCGACCGGCGCGACGCTGGTATCCGGGGTCAGGTCACGCAGCACCACGCGGCGCACCACCTGGGGGGCGCTGGACGCGGCCACGGCCTCCGGCTCCGCGGCGACCTCCGGCGTAGCGTCCGCGGGCTCCGCGGCGGGATCGGTTGCCGCCTCCGGGGTTTCAGCCTCCGGAGTCTCCTCCGGCTTCTCCTCGTCTTCCGCCTCCGGTGCCGGAGGGGCGATGCGCGCCTTGAGTTCCGACATGCGCGCGGCGCGCTCAGAGTCAGCGGCCTCCACCTGTGACTGGGCTTCGGTGATGCCGTCGACGACGTCGGCGAGCAGCTCACCGGTGGCCACCGATTCCTCAGAGCTGTCCAGGGCGTCGAACTGGGTTTGGGCCTCCGCGATCAGCCCGGTGACGTCGTCACCGGCCTTGATGGCCTCAGCCACTTTGGCCGCGACCGCGGCCTTGGGGTCGACACCGTCACCGGGGGCCTGGGCCAGATCGACGAGTTCCTGGAGCGTGATAGCCACTGTGGGTCTCCTCATGCGGGACGCGCGCCCGGCCCACAGCCAGCAGCAAGCTCACAGTGACACTGTAACCCGTGGAACTGCTCGGAGCGGTGACCTACCGGCGGACCACCTCAAAGGAGCCGCCCAGCGCCTTGGCCGCGGCCTTAGCCTCCGCTGCTGTGGCGTACCGGCGGACGGTGCCGTTGGGCAGCCGAACCTGGTACGTCTCAACGTAACTGCCGCCACCGCATGTCCTGCATCCCATCAGCTTGCCTTCCTGTAGATCCGTGCCCGCGCGGCCGCAAAACGCCGCTCGGCAGTCATGGTGGCTGCCTTGGTGATTCGGTCCCGGCTGGACGTAATGCGTTGCGCGCGTTGCTGAGCGGCCAGCACCGTATCGGTCATCCGCGTCACCTCATCCACGATGCGGCGCGGGGCGTTGACGACACCCGCGGCGACCAGCGCCCCGGACGCGGCAACCGCGTTGGGGATGGGGAAGCCGGGCACATTGACCGCCAACGCGGCCACCAGCTCCAGCGGGCCCCGGTTGACTTGCCGCCAGTCCCCGGACAGCGGGCAGCGGCGCAGCGTGTCGACCTGCTCATCGGTGGCAGAGGGCAGCATGTGGCCGGCAACCCAGATGCCGTAGGCGTCTTCCCCGGCCCGGATCACTGCCACCGCGCTACCGGAGTGGTCGTAGTGCGCCAGCGCCGCCCGATACCCGACGCCCGCCGTGGGTGCGTGCCCGGTGCCCAGGGTGATCTTGCCGACCTCCACCTCCCCGGAGTCGGTCAACACGCGGCCTTGATGGAAATAGGAGTAGTTGGTGGGGCTGCTGGGCGCGGTGATGCACACGTCCCGGATACCGGTGTGGCAGGTACCCCACGTGGCCAGGTGCCCGAAGACGCGGCCGTCGTCGGTGATGGTCAGCTTGGTGGGCTGATCCAGCCCGGGGTCGGCGAAATCCGCTGCACTGTAGACGATTCCAGCCGCGGTCAGCGCCGCGGTCACCGCATCGCTCAGCGGGATGTCGATGGCGTTGCCTGCGATCGCCACGCGTAGCCGGTCGTAGGTGATCGGCCCGGGCTCACCCAGCTTGCCGACGTCCATGCCGTACCCGGCCGTGATGTGGGGAATGTAGGAGTCGTGCTGCTCCGGCAGCTCCATCACCCCGCCCAGCGCCTGGACGATCTGGTTACGCAGCTCCGTCAGCCCGTCTGCCTGGGCGATGTACACCGCGCACTGGTTGTCGTCCGGATTGAACTCCGCGGTGCCGAACACCTTGCCCGGCAACGCATTCTGCGCCAGCGGTGTGACAGCGTCCAGGATGGCGCGCTGCTCATCCGGAGACATCCCGGTCACATCGTCACCCAGAAACGCCAGCGTCGTGTGCAACTGGTCGGGTTCATCGCCCCCGGCGACGGCCAGCCGCTCCTGGTCCTGCTGGGATGGCAGCAGCGCCACCATGCCGCCGGTGTGCTCCTGGCCTTCCCCGTCATCGGCGGCCGCGGTCAGCGTGGATTGGTAGTCGTAGACCGGCTCGATGCGCGCGGACTCAAACGCGGGCGAGGAGACGAGGGTGACGCCCATGACTTTCCAGTTGGACACGTGCATGCGCGTAGACACCGACGACGCCTGATCATCGGACAGCTGGGCCATCGCCTCCGGGGTCATGACATGCCCGTCCGCGTCGTAGGGAACTTCCTCCACACGCAGCCCGGCCTGCCCGGACAGATCCACCGAGCACCAGGACGCGAAGCCGTCTGCCAGTTTGCGTGCCCACTCCTGTCCGGCCGGATCGGCCAAGTCCAGGCGACCCTCCGCCCACACCATGCCGTCCTCCAGCCACACCCGCTCCATCAGGCCGATGGTGGTGGAGCCGTCATGGCCTTCGGACAGTTCCCGTTGCGCCGATAGTGGCAGCGGCAGGGGCCGCACGCCCAGCTCCTCCCCCTCCCCCAGGATCAGGACGCGGCCATCACCGGCCGGCACGTTGACGGGGCAGATGGGTCCACGCCACCCAGTAGGCAGGGCAGGCTCAGCAGGTGCAGTCATCACGGCTCCAGGTTTCAGGGGACACAATGGCACAGTATCCCGCTGGAACCGCCTTTAGCCTGTGGCGAGCCACTCCTCGTAGCTGTAGGTGTGGAAACCCGCCGCCTCCAGCTTGGCTCGCAGCGCGCCCTCGACGATGTCCTTGTCGAGCAGGGTGCTGAAATCGACGGCGATCATCTCCCCCACGCCGTCCGGCTCCACGTTCTCCACGACGATCTGATCTTGGTCCCGCCCAGCATCAATGACACGCTCCACGGACTCGATCTCCGACAGAGCGTCGACGAAGAACGTCCGCCGCATGCTGCTACTCACGCGACCAGTATACGGCTGGCTGACCTGCGGTAACAATGGTCAAAGCATCCAGGTGAGGGCCCACGGCGGGGTTACGCACTACTCGCTGGATGATGCTCTGGGCATCCTGGGACGATAGCTCGGTCCCCGACGCGTCGATCAAGACCGAGCGCGCCTGCGCCCGACCTTCGCGGATCTCATTGAGCACCGACTTGGGGGACGCTGACTGAACCTTCTTGACCTCCAGTAGCTTGCCGTCCGGCAGGACGATCAGGTCAGCTGTGGACACATGCTGCTCCTGAACTTCACTGACAGTTCGGGCATCCACGCCATTCAGGATCAATGCGGCACACACGCGTGCTGCGCCTTCATCAGCGCCAGCATTGGCCAGCGGATCGTCGGCGGGCGCGATGTGCTCGCCCAGCTCTGCAACCGTAGCCGCGCGCCCCTCCTTCTTGGAGTGCGGCTGCGATGGCAGTGGCTCGACGTCGATACGCCGCCGAGCCAGTAGCGCCCGCGCGACCTCCCGAGACCCGGCTGGGGCACCGGCCGGCAGGGTGCCAGGGAATCCGGACTGTAGTGGGGTGTCCCCACGCTCCGGCGGGCGAGTCCGACGCCGCATACCCGGCGTAATGACAGTGCCCTCTGGCACTCCACCCCACCAGTCGGAGTCGCGCACGTGGCGCACCCCGGCGGCGGTGAGCGCGTACTGGAGGTCCCGCCAGTCCATCGGGTCGCCATCGGTGGGGAAGTACGGCAGCAGCGCCAGCCGGGCTTTCCGTTTGTTCCCCCAGTCGGTGCCGTCGCGGACCTCGCGCGGCACACCGATGCGGGCTAGATCGCGCAGAAACACCAACTGTTCGCGTGTGCGCACAGGCCACCCTTCGGCAGGGTGCCCGGCCCACAGCCAGCAGCAGCTACAGGATCATCGTAGGGAAGACGGCAGTCGCGGCGCGGCCCCCGGAGGCTGGCCGATCATCGTCGTTCCTGCCAAGTCTGCGTCCTTCATGACGCTGGCCACCTTGTCCGCGGTCACTCGAACAGTCCACCGGTAGGCACACAGGTCCAGTCGCTGGGCATCAGTAGCTGTGGCGTACCAGGTGGGGTTGATTCCCGCCGCGACGTACACAGTGCCGTCGTCGGCGAGATGGCCGTACAGCAGCAGACTCAGATGGGTGGGCAGCACCCGCTGTGCTGCCGCGACCACATCAGCGTCCAGGTCCATAGCGTGGATGTTACCGGCCGTCGATCATGTCACGCACCGCCTCAGCGGGCATCAGATCATCGGTCTGTTTCCAGTACGCCCGCTTCCCCAACGCATCGCTCAAGTGGTCCTCCGCGCGCAGCAGCCGGGACTGGGGGTCGGTGAACCGGACGACCTTCTGGCCGGTCAGCGTCTCCTGGACCTGGAAGGAGAAGATGTGCGCGCCGTCTTGGCTGGCCCAGTCCACTCGGACCCAGCCGCGCGACCATGCCGGTAGTTGCTCTAGATCGTCAGCGAGCCTCCGCGTGTCTGCCAGGGTGAACGGACGCGGCGATCCATCGCGCTCCCGCCACAAATCGGAGAAGGACACGAACTGCACCTGATCGCGCATGGCATCGGTGAATCCATCGGAGTCCGGATACAGGTCCCGGGCGATGCGCCGACGGTCGGCATCGGTCAGCGGGTAGGGGAATGGCGGAGACTCAAGCACGACCGGCGTCCACGATGACGGATCGATCGCCGCGTCCGGCATCACTACGGGCATCGCGGTGGCGTCATAGCCGCGGTGCCGCAGCTCCTCAGCTTGTACGCAGCGCTGACAGTTGACCTGCCATTCCTTACCCTGTGCGTAGTCGGGGTTGGCCCCCAGGACGACCTCATTGGCGTCGAACAGCCTTCCCTGCGCCGACCCCAGGTCGCGCCCATCCGGGATATCCCGGAGTGGCAGCCCTGGCAGCGGGTCATTCAGCCACCCCTGTTCCGCGTCCAGCCACTGCTGGATGGGATCGGCGTCATCCTCGTCGCGGCGCGTCAACTCCGCCTCGATCGCTTCGAACAGTGGCCAGTTCTCCGCGTCGTAAGCGCGGTCCATCATGTCCGTCAGGTCAGCCTGGGAGTGCCCGGTCAGGTCCGGGATCTCCGCTCCCCGCTGATCTGCCGGCACGACGATCGGAGGCTTGGGTGGCTGGGCAGGTTGCATCGCTTGCAGCACCGACGAGTCGGCCCGGTAATCCTTGCCTGGGTTGACGCCCCGCTCCTCTGCCAGTGCCTCTACCGCGGCGCGCGCCTCATCTGGGTCGTCGGGCCCCAGCCGCATCCCGCCGGGCCGCACCTCCCCGAGCGAGCCGTCCTGGCCCTGCAACTCCTCCTGAACCTCTCCCTCATCCAAGATCTGTAGTGAACATCTGCACTGGATAACTTCGTGGGCGGGGCCTTCTGGGTCGCCGGGATGCTGGAGGGGAAACCCGCCGACGAGGAACGGGGAAGCCAGCGGCACCATCTGGCCGTCCGCCACCCGGTGGGTCAGGCGAGTGCGGTCATCATCCGTCGACAGCCACCTCTTGTAGTACTTGTCACCGGTCGCCAGCTCCATGGCCTGCGCGGCGGCCAACGCCCCGCCCTCACGCGCACCGTGCGCCTCAGTGCGGGCGATGCGACGGGCCAGCCACTCCCACTCCCCCAGGCTCTCATCATGGGCCTGCCACAGCTGCCGTCGACGCTGACGCAGTTCCGGGATATCGTCGGGGTCGGTGTTCGGGTCGGCCAGCGCCTTGTCCACCTCGTTGATGTCGGCGCGGATCTCCCGCGTCGCGGCGTCGATGTTGAGGACCCGCCCGACGCGGTCCTTGATCTGCTCGAACGACTCGCCCTCAGCGAGAGCTTCCTCGATCTCGGGGCGGATGTCCTCGAAAGCGCCTTCCGGCCAGATGACCAGCCGGTCACGCACCTCGTGCATGTATTCCTGCTGCCACCTGTAGGCGCTGTACTCACTGGACTTGCGGGCCGCGTTGAATGCCTCCCCGAACGCCACCCCAATCTGCGGGAGGACTTCACTGTCCAGGGAGTTGCGCCACTGCCCGTAGGTGCCCAGGATCGCGTCGGTGGACCCCGTGTACTGGTGGAATCCGGCCGCGGTCAGATGGGGTTGGGTCAGCGCGATGTCATACAGCAGTGCCTGGCGGGCAGCGTCCAGCCAGTCCGACATGGCTTGGCGCACAACAGTTTCGATTGCCGTCTCAGCGTGCTGAAGTTGCTGCTCGGCGCGGTAGCGGGCTTCGGCATCACGGCGCGGTCGCCGACGCGTGCTCACAAGCAGTCTCCAGGAATCGGCGAAGGGCGTCGCGGTCGTGGGGTCGGCGGGCCAGGATCAATGCCCGCGTGTACTCATCGCACGCCACACGCACCCACAGGGCCGGGTAGACGACAGCCAGCGCGGTCCACGCGTCACGCAGCAGCCGATCCAGCTCGGCGGTCTGATCCCCGTCGACGTGGACGCACATGTGGATGTCGTGTTGGGGCACACCGGAATCCACCAGCTGGAACCGTTCACCGCGGGACAGTGTCTTGGTGCGTTTCCCGGCCTGCTCCAGCGCGTGGACGACCGCCACCTCACACGCGTCCAGCAGGTGCTCTGGCGTCACGGCACCTGCCCCTGGTTGGGGATCGGGTTGGATTGGCTGGAGGGGCGCGGCGCGACAGTAGGCTGGGCTGGCGGCTGGTTGGCGCGCATCGCCGGGGGCAGCTCCGTGGCCTGATCCTCCGGGTCAAATCCGTTCTCCCGCAACGCTGCCTGCACTGATAGGGCGCCGTCGCGGTACATCTCCCTAGCGTCAGCGGACCGGTCCGGACGCAGCTGGAGCGCCGCCAGATCGTAGTGGACGATGTACCGCCTGGGGTCCAAACCCAGCTGCTTGGTGCACGGCTGGAGCCAGCCCACCGTCAGGGCATGGCACACCGTCGCCGCCAGCGGCGCGATCACGAACTTGGCCTCCGACTCATCGATCTGCCAGGCGCTGTTACCGGTGTAGAACGTCTGTCCGTTCCGGCGAGCAAACCATGTGCGGTTCTCGGTGACTGGGCACCACACCACGCCGCTGTAGTGCTCGATCACGACGGGGCGACGCCCGTTGACGTCCTTCCCGGGGCGCTGCCGCGTGCTGGTTAGTCCGGCAACCACTGTGCCGCCGTCTGATTGGTGCGTGGACACCGCACGCCCGGACAAGATCAGCGCCAGCTCGAACGCCTCCAGCGCGCGCGGGTTGCGTTGCCAGATGTCCAACTTCCCGGATCGGTAGTGCCAGCCGTCCCCTTGGCACGACACGTCGATGAACAGCTCCAGCTGCGCGCGCGTGAGCGACTCCACAAATTCCCGGCGAACCAGTTTGCCGCGTCCCGGTGCGTGCTCGGTCAACAGGTCACCAGCCTGCCGGTTGAGTTTGAACACAGTCACTGGGCCGCCGTGGCTGTTGTCGTTGGCCTGCACCACTTCCCGCCATGCCGGTGCCCCAGCGTGGCGTAGCGTGTCGCGGCCGGGGCCGAACATGTCGGTGAGTGCAGCGCGGATTCGATCCACGCGGTGCTGGTTGACTGTGTGGGACTGGGCGATAGTGACGCGGCGCTTACTTCCCAGATTGCCCTCGGTCCAATACCAGGCGATCAGCTCGACCAGCGCGTCGGAATGCTTTGCCACGGTTGGTGTGTCGGCGTTCGGCGCTCCCGTCACGATCGAGTGCGGCACGTCGAGTTCCGCCGATGTGGTCCACTCCCTGGAGTCGCGGGCCAGGTGATCGATGTTGCGCTGCCGGATCACCGGCCAGCGGTGGTTCATCGTCGTCAGCGAGTTGTGCCGCTGAGTCTGTATGAACCGCATCGGCTCATCGGTCACGTCGGCTCGGTACACGTCCAGTACCGGCTGCCACTCCGACATGCCGGTGTCGTGGTTGAGGGTCAACGCCACGTCCCCTACCGCGAGGTCGTGCTGCCGCTTCCATCCGTCGCGGGTCAGGATCTCGGTCCGCTCATCCACGCACCAATGGTTGGCCCCAGATCCCATGCCCAACAGCACCTCTGGTGCGGAGTCCATGCCCAGGGCGATGCGGCGGATCTCCTCATCACGCAGTTCCTTGGTCCGCTGGTCGAAGTCGCTGGAGAAGCGGATGTGCTGGATCTTGTCGACGGCCTCGATCGGCACCTGAATGACCAGCGGCACCACCGCGGCGGCACTGTCCGGCTGCTGGATCGGGGTGATCATCGACTGCATCAACGCGCGCATGAAGTCGTGGGTGGCCTTACCGTCTTGCCCCATCTGGCCGGGAGCCAGCTGCACACTGTCCGGCAGCACCAGCAGCCCGTTGCCGGCCAGTCGGGAATCGATCTCCGCGCTGATCCGGCGGGTCAGGGCACGCAGGATGCGGGCCGACGGCATGACCGCCTGCACCGGACTCTCCGCGTTGTAGCCCATCTCCGGGTCCTTGAGCCAGCAGCGGACCAGCATCTCCCGCTTGAGGTCCACGCGGCGACGCTCCCCGGACCCGTCGTCGATCTGCCATGACTTGCCCTGCCCGGACACCTCACGCGTGGAGTGCGGCTGCCATGTCATCGCCAGGGTGTCCATGTCCTGGCTGATCAGCAGTACAGACTCCCCCGAGAACTGGAGGTGTTGCCCGGCACGCAGTAGCGCGGCGGCGCAGTCGGTGAACATCTGCTGGGAGAGGTCTTGCAGTTCCGGCACTTCCGCCGGTTTGGGGTCAGCGTCCGGGTCCGTGCTGACCTCCGCGATGTACAGCTTGACTCGGGAGAGCGCCTTGGCGACGCGATCCCCGGAGAACCGCATCTCCCCGGTCTCCCGGCGCAGCTCCCACACTTCTGTCTGCCATGGGCGGGACCCGACTCGCAGCTTGGACGCGGGGTTGGCTCCACCGGCCAGGATGGCGGCGGCGGCAGTCAGGGCGCGGGGGGCGTTGTCGGGGGTGACGCCGAGGGTGACGACGCCGTGCTCGCCGCGGATGCGCGCCAACGCCAGCGTCCCATCGACGGGCGGGGCGTGCTGTGCCGCTGTGGATTCCGGGCGCGGTACTAGTCGCAGAGCCATGATCAGTCCTGCCCGTCATCGATGAGCTTGGAGCCGTCGAGCCACATCGCGCACAGGGCGTAGGACCAGGACAGAATCGCGATCAGACCGGCGAGCAGGAATGCCTGGGTGTGGCCCCAGTAGTAGGCGATCGGTACGACTGCCCCGGCGACCCACGGGCTGACACACCACGGGCATGTCGCCAGGTAGGCGATGTGGGAGTCGGGGCCGAATCGGCGGATGATCCAGGCGCGAGCCCAGCCGGTGATGTAGTCGTCGGTGATCAGCCGCGTGATCCGGGCGACCAAGCCGAACGCCAGTAGTACCACTCCTAGAGACACCGCAACCCCTTCGGTTGTTTTCGCTGGTAACAGTGCAACTGTAACCATGCTGACAGAAGGGGTCGGGCAGGATGCGGTCGGCTACAGCTTCTCGGCTCCGTAGGCGATACGGTGCAGCCGGGCCCGCTGCTCCTCATCCTGGTACATCTCCACCATCGCCATCAGCACCGGATACCCGGCCGCCAGGTGGGCGCGCTGGGCCAGGGTGGCGGTGCCGGCCAGCCGCACCAGGGCTGTCTCAAACTGCCAGCACTTGTAGGCCACACACGACTCCCCGGGGCTGGGGCACGTCAGGGCGTGGATCACGATGGTGGCCATGATCTGCGGATTCATGGCCGGGGCCGCGATCTCATCCAGGTGGATCAGCAGCCGCATCACGTCGACCTCCGACTGATCCAGCGGCGTCTGCCGGTTGCTGTAGGCAGCGGCCAGCTCCCCGAGCTCAAACGGCGACAGGGGCATGATCCACCACCGGGATGACTTGAGTGATCGCCTCATGGGTCTGCTGGACGTGAATGTCCCTGCGCCGCTGGAGTTCCCGCATTCCCGCGTCGGTGGCCCGGAACGTCCACACTGCCCACGGGCAAGACGTGCAGCGTGCGGCGATGTGGGTGCCGTGGACCGCGTACGGGGGGAAGTCGCCCTCGAAGATGTCGTATTTGCGGATCCGGGCGTCGGCGGTTTCTTCTCGGTAGCGGTCCAGCTCGGCGAGGGTGATCGGTCGAGGCCCGACCACGATGCCCAGCTCATCACCGATGTCGTTGAGGACGTCGCGGGACAGGGACGCGCGCAGCTGATTGACGGTGATCGACCCCGCCGACGGCCGGTGACTGACCGGCCCGGAAGCCGTTGCCAGCCAAGATGATTCGTAAGGCGCTCTCATACGAGCACCACCGGGTACAGGGCGATCGCCGCCATCACCATGATGCCCAGCAGCACCCCGGTGAGCACCTCCGCTCCCCAGCAGTCCCACGCCCGGCGGGCGTGGGACGGTTCAGTCAGGTCGGCGTACGCGGCCGTCGCGGTATCCAGAATCTGGGTGTCGTCCATGGTGTCCTCTCGTCCCCCGGGTACATCCCTGGGGTGCGGTGAACGTAACACACATTCACAGGGTCACAGTGCCATTGTTTCCTGCCAGTTACCGCATCCTCATCGCGGCGATCGACCCCTCCACCGCCTGCACCTCATCGCGCGTGATGTCCGCGATGGCCTCCGTCAGCGGGACACGCTGGATCGGCGGCATCAACTCCGACGCCAGGTGGACCGCGGCATCCAGCGCACCGGGCGACCAGGTGGAGCCCGGCTCCCACTGGGTCCACTCCGAGCGCAGGGTGGCCAGGTCCGCGCCGGACGCGAACCCACACCGGCCCGTCTTGATGCCCTGGGCGATCGGCTCCGCACGCAGCACCTTGGAACGGCGGGCGTGGACGGCCTGCACGAGTGGGCACAGCGCGTCGACGGGGATCAGCTCCTCCCGCTGGAGGTTCTCCCACGCCTGGGTGAGCATGTCGGTGGCCATGTCCCCACCGAAGTTGACCTCCACCACGAAGCGCGTGGCATCCACCTCATACGCCAGCAGGCACGCCTCCCGCGACCAATGAAGACTGGTCATCTTGGCGGTGCGGTCGTGGGTGAACCACGTCTTGCCGTTGTCGTCGAGCATCCCGGCGACGATGCCCGCCGTGTCGCGATCCCCGGACCCCGACGGGTCGATACCGACCGCGATGCGCCGCGGCTCCCCCGGCGTGCCGGTGGCGTTGACGATGTCGCCCTCCGTTAGCAGCGCGCCCTCAGCGTCCACCGGTGAGCCCTGAAACATGCTGGTCCAGTCGCGGCTGGTGGCGTCGTTGCGGCGGTTGGTCCAGTGAACCAGCAGGGCGGCGGTGTCGTCAGCGTCGATCTTCGGGTGGGTCAGCGGCTCACCAGGCTCACGGCCCAGCGCGTCGCGGTAGAACCCGCGCATCGGGTTGGGTGCCACCGCGATCGCCGGCAGATGCACGACGATCCATCGCCCACCTTCTTCCACCCTGCCGTCACGGTCCAAGAGTCGCCCCACCAGGTCGTCCTTGTGCCAGCGGGTGAGCACGACAGCTACGCGAGCGTGGGGACTCATGCGGGTGGAGAACGCCGAGGAGTACCAGTCCCAGCGGGCCGCGCGGATCGTCGGAGAGTCCGCCTCCGCGCGGTCCCGGTACGGGTCGTCGATGATGCCCAGGTCCATGGGCTGGCCGGTGATGCCGCCCTTGACGCCGGAACCGCGCATCGATCCGCCAGCGGAGATGCGCCAGTCCGATTGACGGGCTGCACCCTCCCGCAGCCGTAACCCGTGTTGCGCCCCGTACATGGTCACCAAGTCGCGGGTGGCCGCGGTGTGCGTGTGCGCCAAGCTGGCTGCATAGGAACACAACACGACCTGGTCGTGGGGCCGCATCGTCAGCCACCAGAACGGAAACCATCGGCTGACGCGGAAGCTCTTGCCGACCTGTGGGGGCGTGGTGATGATCAGCCGGTCATTGTCACCCGACAGCAGGCTGGTCAACGCGTCGTCGATGACCTCCAGGTGGGGCCGCTGCACCTGGGTGGGATCGTGCTCGATCGCCAGCTGCCCGGGGCTGGTGATGCTGGAGATGGACAGGCCGCGCTCCGTGCACGCCTCAGCCAGCCGGTTACGCAGGTGCAGCTTCATCCCATCCGGCAGCTGCGTCCAGTCATTGGCCAGGCTCACAACAGAACCCACAGATCGAGCACAGCCAACGCGGCGACGATGCCGGCCGACCGCACCAGCCGGAGGATCACTGGACCTGCTCCGGAGTCTGCACGCCCAGCGTCCCCAACAGTTCCTCGATCGCGTCGTCCAGCTCGGAGCGTTGGGTGATCCGCACTTCCGTCTGGGTGGGCTGATCCAGGCCCAGCAGCTTGGCCTTGCGGTCCATCAGCTTCAACACCACTTCCGATGACCGGGCGTCACCCTTCACGCCCTTGACGTAGTGCGTGCCCATCAGCCTGTCGATCTGGTCGAGCATCTGCTCCAGCGCGAAGTCCCCTAGCTCATCCCGTTCAGCGCGGCGTCGTTTCATGACGCGGTTGATGATGACGTTGACGGTGCCCTGGCTGATCCCGACCTTCTGGGCGATCTGGTCGGTCGTGGCGCACCCGATGAACATGGCCATCACGGCGTGTTCCCGTTCCAGTGTGGCGGCGTCGCTTCTGCGTCCCATGGCTGTGACCTCCTCGTTTATGGTGGTTGCGAGTTTAACGGGAAACAATGTCACTGTTTCGTTGCGTTCAACGGACCACCGAGCTAGTTTTGTACCCACTGGAGCGACAAATTTCACCGAGAGGACACCCGATCATGACCGACAATCGCCGCGACGCGGAAGCCGACATCCAGGCCACGCTGGGCCCGTACGCGGCCGACTACGACGCCACCGCCATCGCCGATGACCTGTTCGCGGTCACCGGCAGCTGGGACTTCAACGACGTCGACGACGACACCTTCTGGTCCGTCACCATCAGCCACGACCTGACCGCGGCCTGACCCATTTCCACGGGTAGCAATCACTCAGTGACGTTGCTACCCACCAACTGAGAGGACATCATGACCGACAACGACACCACCGTGGAGTACGGACTGTCTTGGTCCGGGCTCTGGCATGCAATCCGGGCAACCAAGTTCGACGGGGGGAAGAAGGCGTACCTGGCCGCATGCAACGGTCGGACCCTGTACGTGCCCGGCCACGGCTACATGCCCGAGCACGTCCAGCGCGCCGCCGAGGACCCATGGACGCCGACGTGCAAGCGCTGTGCACGCTGGGCGGCCAATGCCGAGGCAAAACGGCTCGCCGACCTTGAGCGGGCATCCCAGTGAGCCGGGTACGGGCACAGCTGGGTGAGACCGAGCTGACTCGCACGATCGAACTCATCGAAGCGCTCGACAATTACGCGGGACTGCTCGGATGGAGTATGGAGATTGCCAGCTACGGGGGCGGCGATAAGCGCCGCTACCGCGCCGAACTCAGCATGAAGGGCGATCCCTCCGCACTCGCTGACTTCCCTGAAACCGGGTGGGCGCGGGGCGCTTGGGTGATGCACGTCCAGCCCGACGACCAGAACCGGCAGCAGTGGGTGGTCCTGCGATACTCCGCCGACAACCTACTGGACGCGCTCACCGGCCTGACCTGCGCCTACATCACCGCGCGACCCGACAGTGAGCTCGCCGAAACTGCGACAGAGCTGGAAGTGGTGCCCTGTGTCGGCTAACGCTGCGCCCACCCTGGGCACCATTCAGCACGCCCTGGACCAGGTGGGGTGCGGGGCGTACTGGCTGGCGATGGCCGACCAACACGAGTGGATCGACCGGGTCGCGGTGGAGCGGACCGGGCAGCGGGCCGTCATGTACGCGGTCCAGGTCGTTGAGGTCACCTCCGATCAGCTGATGGATGCCCTGGCGTACGGCCGGCACTTGGCGCTGACTGGGGGGTGCCCGCTGGGGGCGACGGCATCCCCGGGGACGTGGATCGACGGCGTGACCACGCCGGGGGTGACGCTGTGACGATGCTGATGCAGGTCGTCCAGGAGGGGTTTAGCGACACCGACCGTGGGCCCGTCGATTGGCTGGACCATGTTGACCGCTATGAGGTGCCCGAGGCGAACCGTAGCCGAATCATCGAGCGGGAGAAGCGCTTCGGCTTCACGCCTGGCGACGACGGATGGCTGACCACATACCGGCAACGTCACACCCGCTGGGGGTTTGGGGGCTTCATCCACTGGCAGCGCTTCCGGTGGGAGGACGTGTAGATGGAGCTGCTGGATTTCGCGACCGTGGGCGCGCGGCTGGGGATCGAGCCGACCAGCGTGCGCCGCCGCCACTACCGGGCCACACGCAGACGGGAACGGGGCATCCCGGCGAAGCGGTCGGATCTGCCCGCGCCGGACGCCATCGTGCATGGCTTGCCGGTGTGGCGGGCCTCAACGATCGACAGGTGGATCAACAGACTGCCGGGCGCGATCGGCGACCGGTACCGACAGATGAATGGAGAACACGATGGATGACCAGACACACCCCGCCGACACCGCCAAGGTTGGCGACGCCTTCCACGACGAGGACGGCGTCACGTGGCTGCTGACCGACGACGGCGACGATCAGCCGTGGCGAACATCAACTTGGGCCAAAGGTAGGATCTGGCACGCCCGCGCAGACGCCTGCAAGCGCGCCCTCACCCCGCTGGTGCCAGCCACGGCCACTGCCGATGGCGAGACGGCCAAGTATCTGGCCGCGATGACGCGGATCGCTGACGCCCTGCGTGTGGCTCACGGTGACCGCATCGACGTCGACGGGCTGGTGCGCGTCGCTGAGGCAGCCGCTGGCGCGCTCGCAGACCGTGAGGCCGCTCTTGACGCGGCAGCTGTGGGCCTTCCCACCCCCGACGCGTCCGACCCGATGTGGTGGCGTGCGGCGGCCCAGCTCATGCGCAATCGGCCCGATTGGCGTCTGCGCTCCGGCGACACGTCGATCGCTCTCATCTTCGACCGGGAAGCCGACCGGCTCGACGCCGACGCCGCAGACCGTGAGCTGGCTGAGCAGGTCGCGGAGGACTGCCGCGGCAACCAGTGGAACGCGTCCTGGGAAGACGTCGCACTCGCCGCGATCCACGCAGAGCGTGACCGCGCAGCCAAGGCAGGTGCGTGATGAGCGAGCACGTCTACCGCGTCGTTATCGACGCGTACCCCACGCCGGACGGCAAACCGTTCGACGAGCAGGAACAGTACGCGGACGACTATGACTGGCCGAGCGAGTGGCCCGACGAAGAGAGCCGTTGGTACCGGGGCGAAGATGGCTACCTTGCGGCTCCCACGTTCCGAGGTCGTCGGTTTTTCTCGCTCACCGCCGCTCAGCATCGAGTTGCCGACATGGCGAGGTACGGCGTATCAGCGCATATCGACCGTGCGGCGGTAGGGGATTGGCAACACCGCGACGCAGAACGGAGTGCGTGATGAGCGGACGTGTGGAGTACGTGATGGCGGAGATGCGGGTGTCTCAGACGGTGACCGCGCAGGGCACCGGTCGGGGCCCACGCTGGCCGAGCTGCGTGAGTTCCTTGACCAACTGGACCTGTGGCCTACGACGGCGCGGGTGTCGGTGCGGCACACACAGAGCCGGGATCAGCGGGAGGGGGATTCGTGGCAGATCACGGTGACCCAGTG
This sequence comes from Gordonia asplenii, assembly GCF_012933505.1. Classification (GTDB taxonomy): domain Bacteria; phylum Actinomycetota; class Actinomycetes; order Mycobacteriales; family Mycobacteriaceae; genus Gordonia; species Gordonia asplenii. The sequence continues at coordinate 84,412 of NZ_JABBNB010000005.1, read as the reverse complement.
AGCGACGAGCACTGAACGAGCAACGCCCCCAGGTGATCCTGGGGGCGTTGTGCTGTCCGGGATGATCGGGGGGGCGACCCGGACGACTCCGAGCCTACCGGGCGCGTGCGTGCTCGGCGTGGATCAGCGCGCGCTCCGAGTCGGTGAGTAGCCCGTGGTGCGCCTGGGTCGTCGTCACCGAGTCCGGTTCCCGTACCCCGCGTAGCCGCATGCAATCGTGTGACGCGGTGATCAGCACCATCGCCCCGGACGGGTTGAGCTTGGCGACGATGGCGTCGAGGACTTGCGCGCCGATCTGCTCTTGGACTTGCATGCGTCGTGCATAGCCGTGGACGACGCGCGCCAACTTGGATAGGCCCACGATGCGTTGGCCGGGTGACGGCCGGTAGGCGACCGTGCAGCGCCCGGTGAATGGCAGCATGTGGTGCGCGCATGTCGACGTCAACGCGATGCCCGCCACCATGACGAGGCCGGGATCGTCGGGGGCGGGGAACGTGCGCGCCAGGTGGTCGGCGGGGTCTTCCCGGTAGCCGGACAGCATCTCTGCCCAGGCTTTGGCGACACGCGCCGGGGTGGCTGCGGTGTGCTCGCCCTCGTCCACGCCGAGCGCACCGAGCAGCTGGGCTACGGCTTCCACCGCGGTCCCGTGGGCGCGGGCCTCCGCGAACGTGTCCGGGTTGTACGGCTCCGGCATCGTGATCGGCTCGAAGCGCTCCTCGTTAAGTGAGCGGACCGCTTGGTCATATACCGCATTCCATTGGTTGGCCACTGTCAGGTTCCTTTCCGGTCGCCCCACGCCAACACATGCAAGCGTTGTGAAGCGTTGATGTAGTGGTCGGCGGCGGCGCGCGCGATCCCCGGCCACCGCTCCAGCAGCTCCTCCGTGGTGGTACCCAGCGGCATCACCCAGGTACGCCGCCGCGGCATGCCCATCGCGTCTGCGCGGGCCACAGCCTCCCCCACGTCATCGGCGTCGGCGACCACGAACTTGAGGTGAGCGCGCGCGATCCTGGGCCACCCCATCCACGGCTGCGGGGACTGGCTGGACTTGTGGTCGCCCGCGTTGCCCAGCTTCGGGGAGACGATGAACGTGGTCTCCCTGGACAGCAGCAGCGCGGGGGGCGCCAGGGTGCCGTTGGTTTCCACGTGCACGTCGCAGTTCATCATCGTCAGCTGGTGGATCAGCTGCCGGAACGCGGGCGAGTTTTGGTGGAGCAGTGGTTCCCCGCCGGAGAGGACCACCGGCAGGCCCGGCGTCAGCTGGGCGGCGATCTCGGTGGCGGTCATCGGGGTCAGCTCGGCGCGCAGGCTGTATCGGCTGGCGTCCCACGTGTACGCGGAATCACACCAGCTACAGCTCAGGTTGCAGCCGCCCAACCGCACGAACTGGCAGGCCATGCCGGCGCGTGGCCCCTCCCCCTGAATCGTATTAGTAAAGACCTCCGAGACGGGCAAAGTTGTTGCGCCGCCAGGCATTCCAAGGGTGCTCACAGTGGTTCCTCCGTGCCCTCGATGATCTCGTAGGTGCCGCCAGGAATGCCCTCGACATCGGCGATCACCGACGTCGACACACTGCGCACCTGCCCGGCGTGGTCTTGGATGACGTGCTCGTCGATCGTCAGGGGCACGTCGACGAGCTCCCCCGTGTCGGCGTTGCGCAGATGCAGCACGGTGTCCGGCGCGCTCACTGGACGAGCGCCTTTGCCGCGATCGTGGCCACGTCCCAGGCGATGAGCGCTGCGGCCACGAGTATCAGCCAGATCGGTACGTCGCCGACGATGCTGGCGAGCATCACGCCACCGGCCGCCCCGAGCAGCCACGAGCGCGTCACTCGGTCACCTCATCCGGGATGTCCGGGAGGTCCGGAGGTGTCATGCCCAGCTGGGCGGCCATGAGGTTGATCGGCAGGAGCAGCGGGGTGACCACGCTACTGGCGATGGTCGTGGCGGTGCTCCGTAGTTCCGGCTTGTCGGATCGGCCCGCCGCGACGACGACATCGATAGCCCACCGCGCGGCGGCAGCGGAGGTCGCCCACTCATCGAAGACGTCGGTCACCTCGTCGTACGTCGCGGCGAAGATGTCCGGCTTGCACGGGTAGAACTCACCGGCCACACCGCGGATCACCCAGTCGCCAACTGTGACTCGCATATCGCCTTCAACAGTGTCGAGGACCGGGTCCGACACATCGGCGGCCCCGATGAAGTTGTAGCTCAAGCACGGGTCGTCGAGCGGATCGCTGTGCGAGTTCACCCAGGCGCACAACGAGTCCATGGACTGCCGGCTGCCGTCCCACTTCATGGCTTCGATCTCGACGGGGCGCTTGCGGAATCGCTTGGCCGCGTTCACTGCTCTGCCTCCCAGGTGGCCGCGTTGTGTGGGCCCTCCGTCACCGTCACCCGGATCAGGTTGGCGGCCACCAGGCGTCCCGTCGCGTGCGCGATCGTGGCGGCGATGCGCTCAGTGGTGGGCGGGCCAGACACCATGAAGCACTTGAGGTCTTGCGCGACAAGGAAGTCCCGCAGCACGACGTCGCCAATGTCCACCAGGTAGCCGTGGTCCATGTGCTCGTCGATCCACCCGCGCAGCGTGGCCTTCACCGCGGCGAACTCGATCGCGCCGACGTCGGTGCTGTCTGTGCGGAACGTCCACTCGATGCCGAACGTGTGCCCGTGGAGGTTGGCGCACTTGGAGCCTGGCCCGTCCAGGCCGAGGATGCGGTGGCCGGCACTCATGTGGTGTTTGACGGTGACGGTGATCATTGCAGGAACTCCTTCAGCTCGCGCGTTGCCTTGTCCAGCTCTGCCCGGGCGCTCAGCTGGGCGTCGCGCAGCGCACGCTGGGCGTCCGTGACCTGGTCCTCCAGTCGCTTGCGTTCGGCGCGCCGAGCGAGCTCGGTCAACCGCTCATCGGCCAGGCTGTGGTCGCGGGGTTCCTCACGCACCACGTCACCGGCCGCGTCGCGGATCGTCTCCATGTCGACGCCCATGATCCTGTCGGTCGGCGGGTCGAAGATCAGCGTGCCGTGCGGTCGGGCTCCCCCGCATCCGCCGCCTCCTCCCCCGGTGTACGCGAACTGGGTGGCCTGCGGTTTGGGGTCTGATCGGATGGGCCACAGGTCGATGGTGAACTCCCCGTCACGGTCAGGGTCGGGGGCCAGCCACACCATCTCCCCATCGCCCAGGTTGGCGGTGTAGCGGGTGACGCCGTTGTCGTGGCCGATCGCATCATCAGTGGAGTAGACGTCCAGCTCCACTGTCTCCAACGCGTACCGGCCACCGTACTTGTGCCAGGAGGGGTGCGTGTACACCCGGAACTCGGCGAGGAGGCGGGCTGCGACGTCTTCGTTGGTGGCGTCGGTGAAGATGGTGGCGCACAGTTCCTTGAGTCTTTCCCGTAGTGCGTCGTTGGTGGCCAGGAACGACGGGTAGCCGTGGTGGCCTTGCGCTGCCCGGTAGGTCAGCCACACCTCCGCGTGATGGTGGTGGGTGCGTAGGCCCATCGCCCGGTTGGCGTTGCCGAAGAAGCACGACATGGGGCCGACGACGACCGTGATATGGGGGTGAATGTCGTTCATGGTGTTGCCTTTCCGTAGACGCGGGCCGCGGTCGCGGTCCACTTTGCTGAGGTGTCCGCCAGGTACATGGAGATGCCGTCGGCGTGCCAGACGTGGTTGGTGGACGCGGTGTCGGCCAGGTAGCCATGCAGTGGCTCTGGGCCGGGCTGGAGGCGAATCACCTTGGGGCTCACCGGATCAGTGGCGGGTGGGTAGCCCTTGCCAGCGGATAGCTCGATGGGCCCGTGGATGCGGCGTAGCCACAGCGCGGCCCGGTACTGGGCCAACGCGCACGCCCCCGCGACGGCGGCCCGGTCGTAGTGGTCGCTGGTCATGTCGCGTGGCTGTAGCCCGTAGCTGGCGAGCAGTGCGGTGTGGCGGCTGATGGCGGCGTGGTCACGCAGGTCGATCGACCGCCACCGCCCGGAGTCGAAGATCTTGAGGGTGCCGTAGCGGACGCCGGACCCCCAGGTGGATGAGTCCACCGAGTAGAACGGATACCGCTTGAGTAGGGGCCACACGGTCAGGCCGAAGCCGTGGAACACCGCGCGGCCGTGGGCCAGGGAGAAGCACCGATCCAGCCAGGGGCGCAGCGTGTTCGGGGAGTTGCCGAGCAGTTTCCCCAGGGCTATGTAGGTGTAGCCGTCGCTGATGTAGTCCTCCAGCACGCTGAAGGGTTCCCCTGTGTGGTAGACGGGCATGGGGTGCAGCCCGTACTGCTCCTCCAGGTGCTGCTGGTTGGTTCGGGTGGCATCGGGTGCGCCGATGACGTCGAGGTTGGCGAGGATGGTGAACCACTGCTGGTGCTCGACGCACCACCGGCCGTAGTCGTCGACGGACAGGTCCAGGCCCAGGGTGCGTGCGGAGTGCGCCCCGGAGTCGGCGAAGAAGCGCAGGCGTGGAACCTCCAGCCCGCCAAGGAATCTGGGCAGGTCGAGTTTGCGGGCGTACACGTAGGACCACAGCAGGTCCATCGTCGGCGCGGTCATCAGTCCACCCACGTCGCCAGGAGGGCGGTCGGGAACCGCGGTGGGCCAATCCAGTCGATCTCGCGTACCCGGTAGATCCAGGTGCCCTGACCGCCCTCCTTCTCGAACCAGCAGGTCACCGCGTCTCCGGTCATGTGCGGTCGAACTGTCGCGCGATGACGGCTGCGACGATGGCGACGCCGACCGCGAATCCCACTGCGGCAGACACGATCGCATCCAGCCGCCACATCAGAAGTTACCGCCGAGTTGGAATGCTGCATCGTTGCAGCTCGCACCCGAATAACCGCAGGTCGTCACAGCAGGTCCTCCCCACGTAGCAGGGAGCACAGCTTGGTCAGGTCGTCGTCACCCTCATACCGGTCCAGTAGTCGCCGCCACGCGTCGAACACGTTGGCCGGCACCCGCATTGAGATCTTGGGGTCCAGCTCCCCGGACCCATCACCCTGATCCCCCGCATCGTCTGGGGTCCACAGGTCCTGGTCGTGCAGGTCACGCAGCGCCGCCAGATCCTGGTCGGTGTAGCCGGTACCCGCCAGGTCCAGCCCATCCTCGAGGAGATCGAGCAGGGCGGCGGTGTCGATACCGTCACCCAGGTCAGGGAGTTTGTTGTCTGCCAGCATGATTCGCTTGGCAGTGTCCGCGTCGACATCCTCAAGAACATCAGCGCGCAGCGTCTCCCAGCCGAGCAGTGCCGCGGCCTGGACGACATGGTGGCCGGCAAGGATCGTCAGCCGGTCGGGGCCATCGGTGATGTGGGCGGCGACGATACTGCGGTACTGGGAGAACTGGGCCAGGCTCTCGGCGATCGCGTCGGGGTCACCACTGTTGACGTTGTCGGGGTGTGGGTGGAGGTCAGCGAGGGGCACGGTCTCGGTGCCCACGAACCGCGTCACCGGTCACTCCGCTCAGGCCACTTCCAGCTCAGTGGTGCCCCGTTGAACGGTGGCACTCTGTGGTGGTGCTCGATGGTGCCGTCATCGCGGAACACCTGGAGGTCAGGGCAGAGGCTGCCTCTGATGACTAGGGCTGCGTGTGGTCCGGTGCCGTCGCCTGAGATGTAGTGGACGATGCGTCCGGTGGTGGGGTTTTCCAGTGGGGTCACAGTGGCATTGTGTCATGTGTTTCGTGTTTTGGTCGCGCCTCCCCCAGATTTTCGGGTTTTTTGGTTTCCGGGTTTGTGCTGGTGGTGGCTGGTTTCGGTGATTGTTTCGTTTGGTGTGTGTTGTAGCGTGTGTTTTATGCGTGCTTATGGGTGGTCGGAGGATGGGGTGTCTGTGGTGGGGTCGGAGGCTGCGGTGATTGAGGAGTTGGCGGAGCGGGTTCTTGCTGGTGAGGCGTTGCGTGCGTTGGCTGCTGATTTGAATGGTCGGGGTGTGTTGACGGTGTCGGGGCGGGGGTGGAGTCCGCAGGTGATTCGTCGGGTGTTGGTGAATCCGCGTGTGGCTGGGCGTCGGCGGGGTGTGGATGGTCGGGTGGTGCGGTCGGAGGTGGAGGCGATCTTGGCGGTGTCGACGTGGCGGAAGTTGGTGGGGGTGTTGGAGGATCCGGAGCGGCAGCGGTTTGCTCCGAAGGGCAGGTCGGGGCAGCGGCTGGTGGGGTCTGGGGGTGTGCGGTGTGGCCGGTGTGGCCGGTCGATGCATTACTTGTCGGCTGCCGGGCGCCCGGACTATGTGTGCTCCGTGAATGCTGGGGGGTGTGGGTTGACGATTGTGGCGCGATCGGTGGAGCCGCGTGTGGAGGCTGGGGTGTTGGCGCGGTTGGCTGATGCGGGGTGGCGGGCGGGGTTGGCGGCCGCGGTCAATGAGTCTCCGGCCGCGCTGACGGAGCGGATCGAGGGGTTGGAGCAGCGGAAGCGGGAGTTGGTGGAGGACTTTGTGACACTGGGGTTGTCGCGTGAGCAGGTGCAGGTGGGGACGGTGCGGGCGGATGAGGAGTTGGAGGCAGCGCGCCGGGAGTTGGAGGCAGCTCGGGCGTTGAATGCGTTGCCGGAGCCGTCGGTGCGGGATGTGGCTAGGTGGTGGGATGAGGCCCCGATTTCCGCGCGGCGGGAGGTGGTGGGGATCGTGCTGGATCATGTGACGGTCGCACCGAAGAAGGCGAAGCGGGTTCGGTCTGATCCGGTCCAGGACAGGTTGACGTTCTTCTGGCGTTGACGTGCAGGTATTCAAGTTTCGGGAACAGAATTGAGGCCCGGTCACCCGTGTGGTGGCCGGGCCTCGTTAGTACGAACGGCTGACTTGGGGCTGTGCTGGTCGGAATGTCAGAATCGTCAGCTATGAGGACAATCAAGATGGCAGTGGTTTCGGCGGTGGTGTGTGTTGCGGCAGCCCTGGGGGTTGCGGTGTCGCCGGGAGTGGGCCACGCCTACGTGGGGGATGTGATCCGGTACCAGGTGTTCTCCAGCGTCTCGGACAACTGGGTCATGAAGTACTACGACGGCAACAATCGGATGAAGGTCTTCCGGCACGCTCACCTGCCGTTGCGCACCACGGACGGCAACTACTGGGGCGACGCGACGGTGGTATCGGACACCAGCGTCCAGCTCAAGAGCGTGGAGTTCTGGTCGTACGGTTCGTTCGCCGCGTGCCGCGTGTACGTCAACGGGGTGATGAAGGCTGAGCGCCGCGTCAATGGGCGCGGCGCTTCGGTGACCTGCTGGGCCTAACGGGGCCTACGTCGTCGCGCACAGCTGCGCACACGCGGGGCAGGTGTACTTGCTTCCGCGTGATCCGTCGGCGTGCTGGTGACTGATCGGGTAGGGCGATTCCAGCCATCCTTGGCCACCCACACCCAGGAAGAACGGGCGGCCGTCAGCGCCGACCGGGATGGGCAGTGATCGGCTGTCACACCACTGGCACACAGCGCAGGCCCGGCGGAAGTCGCGAGTCGGAACCCAGTTGACGATCGGCGCGGTCTCAGTCATGCCGCCAGCCTGTCGATCGCCGCGCGCTTGCGGTCGTCCGTCGTAGCCACGTAGATCGCCGTGGTCTGGAGGGACGCGTGGCGCAGCAGCTCCTGGGCCACGCGTAGGTCCGCTCCTCCAGCCACGAGTTCGGTGCCGTAGAAGTGACGCAGACAGTGCGGTGTCCCCGGGACGCGCTGGGCGATCATGTGTAGGCGCAGCCGCTGGGTGACCGTGCGGCCTCCGATGTGCACAGCCCGCTGGGACGGGAACCAGTAGCCCTTGGGCATACGGTGGGCGATGGCCAAGATGGCGTCATGGACAGGAAGGATGTAGGTTGCCCCGCCCTTGCCGGTCACCTCGATGGTGCGTGCCTCTGGATCCAGATGGCGGGCGTGGAAGCGCGCGATCTCGTGGACGCGGAATCCCTGGAGCGAACCGAGTAGCACCATGGCGCGCAGCTGTACGTCGGTGGTCGCGGTGAGCCGCTTGAACTGTTCGATGGTGATGGGGCGCGGCTGCCGGCGCGGGCGCTTTGCCGGCCGGATGGGCAGGATGGGATTGTCGTCGCGGCGACCTGTAGCGATGGCCCACGCGTAGAAGTTCTTGAGCATCGAGTGGTAGACGCTGCGGGTGACCGGGGACAGGTCGTCTCGACCCAGCCACTCCGCGATGTCTTCGGTTGTCGCGTTGATGATCGGTCGCCCCAAATCCGTTGCGAACCGGGTCAATACGATCCGGCGATCCTTGATGGTGCGGTTGGCTTTGCCTTCCGCGTGTAGGTGGGTCATCCACATTGCTATCTCGTTCATGCCATGCATCATGCGCCCCGTTCGTCCGTTTCCGTCACAGCTTTCACAGGGAATGGCACGATCGAAGTATTTCCGGCGAACGCCCGTGTGGCACAACGTATTTCGATTACACGATCTGGAATCGGGTCCACCTCGGTCAAGCTGCCATAATGGACCGGGCCAGCGTCGTCGGAGGTGACCAGCCGAAGCGTTTGAGCCCCCTGTCGGGATTGAACCGACGACCGCTCGCTTACAAGGCGAGTGCTCTACCACTGAGCTAAGGAGGCATTGCGTGCGCAAGTATATCGGTCAGGCGATGCGCCGCATCATCGGTACCGCCCAAGCGACGATCGACACGATCGAGCCGGGCAGCATCATGGTGTCGCCGCGTAAGCCGATCGATTTCGAGGACGAGGCGGCGATCACCGAAATCCTCGATCTGTCAACGAAGATCGGTGCGGTGCTGCTCGACTCCGGAACCGCGGCCATCGACACCCAGGAGCAGATCCGGTTCGTCGCCGGTGTCTACGGGCTCGAGAACGTCGAGGTCGACGTCACCTACAACAAGATCATGGTGCTCGCCCGCCGCGGCAACAATCTGCCGCCGGTGAGCACGATGCGGCAGGTGTACTACCGCTCGATGGACTTCACCCGGCTCGCTCAGGTCGATCGGCTGGTCCGGCGCATCCGCGACATGGCGCTGAGTCCGGCGACCGCCCACCGCATCGTCAACGAGATCGTTTCCGCGCCGCATCCGTATCCGCACTGGGTCGCGACGCTGGCGTGGGGTGTCATGGCGTCGAGCGTCGCGGTGTTGCTCGGTGGTGGATTCGTCGTGGGCGTGATCGCCCTGTTGACGACGATGGTGATCGTCGTGGTCAACCGATTCCTCAACCGGATCGGCACGCCGATGTTCTTCCAACAAGTCTCCGGCGGATTCATCGCGGTGGTTCCCGCGGCGCTGATGTTCGCCGCCGCCCCGACACTGGGGATCGACTTCGTACCGTCGCAGATCATCGCGTCCGGCATGGTCGTGTTGCTGGCCGGCCTGTCGCTGGTCGGGTCGGTCGAGGATGCGATCACCGGCGCACCCATCACCGGCGTCGCCCGATTCTTCGAGTTGCTGTTGATGACCGGCGGCATCATCGCGGGCGTCAGCATGGCGATCCGCCTGCTGGAGACGGTGGGGATCTATCTGCCCACCGTCACCGCGACCACCGACTTCGGGTTCGTCGACGCTCCGGCGCGCGTCATCGCCGGCGGCGTCGCCGCGGCGACCTTCGCGCTGGCGTCCTATGCGGAGTTGCGCGCGCTGCCGGTGGCCTGGGCGGCCGGAGCGATCGGTATCGCGGTGGTGGTGGTCGCCAACCAGTTGACCGCGGGCGCCATCATCGCCAGCAGCATCGCCGCCACCGGAACCGGTCTCTTCGGTGGTCTGCTCGCCCGCAGAGCGTTGACGCCACCGCTGGTCGTCGCGGTTGCGGGGATCACTCCACTGTTGCCCGGTCTGGCCGTGTACACCGGTCTCTACGGCATTCTCAACGACCAGTCGCTCGTCGGCTTCACCTCGCTGGCCAGCGCATTCGCCATCGGCTGCGCCCTGGCGGCCGGTGTCACCCTCGGCGAGTTCGTGGCACGCGCACTGCGACGCCCGCACATCCCACACCGGCCCGATTGGAACCTGAGGCCAGCGTGGATGCAGCGTACAAAGCACGAGTAGAATCAGACTCCGACCCGCGTTTCACCTCGACTCGCTACGCTCGCTCAGCACAGCGCTACCAAAGGACACCATGCCTCCGAAGACGACCGACCTCGCCGACGACTCCGACATCGACGAGCCCGTAGCCGACGAGACCGCCAGCTCAGCACGCCGTGTCGTCGCAGCATACGCAACCGACGCCGACGAATGCCGGATGCTGTTCTCGATGCTCGGAATCACCCCCGGCGATGCCAGCTGAGTCCACTCGGCGCCCATAATCAAATGACTGTTTCCAGTGGCACAGGTCACGACTGCACCGACGACGCCCGCACCGCCGACTTCGTGGTGGTCGCCAACCGACTCCCGGTCGACAAGGAAGTACTGCCCGACGGCACCGTGGCCTGGAAACGCAGCCCCGGCGGCCTGGTCACGGCGCTGGAACCGATTCTGCAGTCGCATACCGGGGCGTGGGTCGGCTGGTCCGGTGTTCCCGACTCCGACGACAACCCCGACATCGAGGGCATCGACATCCACGCGGTGCCGCTGAGCACCAGCGAGATCGCCGAGTACTACGAGGGATTCTCCAACGCGACCCTCTGGCCGCTCTACCACGACGTCATCGTGAAACCCGAGTATCACCGCGAGTGGTGGAACACCTACGTCGAAGTCAATCGACGCTTCGCCCAGGCGGCGTCGAAGGCGGCCGCGGAGGGCGCCATCGTCTGGATTCAGGACTACCAGCTGCAGCTCGTTCCCAAGATGCTGCGGATGCTGCGCCCCGACCTGCGGATCGGCTTCTTCCTGCACATCCCGTTCCCGCCGGTGGAACTGTTCATGCAGATGCCGTGGCGCACCGAGATCGTCGAAGGACTGCTCGGCGCCGACCTGATCGGTTTCCACCTGCCCGGCGGCGCGCAGAACTTCCTGTACCTCGCCCGACGCCTCGCCGGCCACGCGGTCTCCAAGGGAAGCATCGGCGTGCGGTCCAAGTTCGGCCTGGTGCAGGTGGGTTTCCGCACGGTCCGCGTGGGCGCCTTTCCCATCTCGATCGATTCCGAATCGCTCAACGCGCTGGCGAGGTCGAGGTCGGTGCGCGCCCGCGCAGCGGAGATCCGGCGCGAACTCGGCAGTCCGACGACGGTGCTGCTCGGCGTCGACCGGCTCGACTACACCAAGGGCATCGATGTGCGCCTCAAAGCGTTGTCGGAGCTGCTCGACGAGGACCGACTCGACCCCGCGAAGATCGCGATGGTTCAGATCGCGACGCCGAGCCGCGAACGTGTCGACTCCTACATCGCGATGCGGGCCGGCATCGAACAACTCGTCGGCAATATCAACGGACGCTACGGCCGCGTCGGGCACCCGGTGATCGAGTACCTGCATCGGCCGGTGCCGCGGGAGGAGCTGGTGGCGTTCTTCGTCGCCGCCGACGTCATGCTCGTGACACCGCTGCGCGACGGCATGAACTTGGTCGCCAAGGAGTACGTCGCCTGCCGCAGTGACCTCGGCGGTGCGTTGGTGCTGAGCGAATTCACCGGCGCCGCAGCCGAATTGCGCTCAGCATATCTGTCGAACCCGTACGACCTCGACGGCGTGAAGGACTCCATCGCCGCCGCCGTCGACCAGGATCCCGAGCACGGTCGACTCCGGATGCGCGCGCTGCGCCGACAGGTTCTCACCCACGACGTCGAGCGGTGGGCCAACAGCTTCCTGACGACGCTCGCCGAGAGTCAGTCGACCATCCCCGGCGTCGACCGCACCCTCGCTCCCGCTGCGCACCAACTCGACGACGACGCTCCGGAAGGCTGAAAACGCTTGAGCAGCAACGGTATCCCCGACGATCTCGCCGCTGCCCTGGCCCGCGTGTGCGCCTCGAAGCGCCTCGTCGTGGCCTGTGACTACGACGGCTGCGTGGCGCCGATCGTGTCGCGCCCACAAGATGCCGTACCCAACCCGGCGTCGACGACGGCCATCGAAATCCTTGCCACCGCACCGCACACGCTCGCGGCGGTGGTGTCCGGGCGCGCACTCGCCGACCTGCGCGGTCTGTCCGGGCTCAGCGATTCGGTGACCCTCATCGGCAGTCACGGCAGCGAGTTCGACGCCGGGTTCAGTGTCCCGATCACCGCCGCAGACACCGCTCGACTCAATCGGATCATCGACGAATTCCATGCACTCGCAACACGATTCGACGGCGTCACGGTAGAGGTGAAACCGGCCAGCACCACCCTGCACGTGCGCAACGCCGCCCCCGACGACGCGCGGGCCGCGCTGGCCGCGGCGCGCTCGGGTCCGGCGCGGTGGCCCGGCGTGCACACCACCGAGGGCAAAGCCGTCATCGAACTGGCGGTCATCGACACCAGCAAGGGCATCGCGTTGGACACGCTGCGAAGCAGATTCGACGCCGACGCCGTGCTCTACCTCGGCGACGACGTCACCGACGAGAAGGCCTTCGCCCACCTGCGGCCCGACGCCGATGTGAGCATCAAGGTCGGCGACGGCGACACCCGCGCGCAGTACCGCGTCGCCGGAACCGATGACGTGGCAACGGTTTTGCAGACGCTCGCACAGCTGCGTACGTGACGGCGGGCGGCGTCCCGCCTAGCGAGGCGAAGCCGAGTCGAGACCTCGCTCCGATGGTCAAATACACCGCCCCGCACGGTGTTTCGGGTCGACTTGGGTTCTTCGTCTCACCTACCCCTCGTTACACCGAAGCTCGTGCCTCGCTTCGGCACTCGGGGAGCGAGATGGTCACCTCGCCAATCCGCCACACCAACCCACCGACACGACAATCCGACGCGAGATGGTCACCTCGCCAACCCGCCTCGCCAACCCACCGACACGACAATCCGACGCGAGATGGTCACCTCGCCAACCCGCCTCGCCAACCCACCGACACGACAATCCGACGCGAGATAGTCACCCCGCCAATCCGCCACCTCGGCACCCCGGCCAGGCTAATCCGCCGACAGGGCGATCGATGCGATCGGGTCCGCGTACACCACGCTGAGGGCGATCGCGATCGCGGCGCCCTCCTGGACCCGCACCCCGAACCGCGACGGCGTCAGTTCCAGCGTCCACGGCGTATGGCTCGCGGCGTCGAATGCGGCCTGGATCGGCGCCAGTCCGCGCGGATGCCCGGCGAAGGCGTCGCCCGCGACGACGATCGAATCGGGGTTGAGGACGTCGCGCATCAGCGCCAGTGACTGCCCGAGCACCCGGGCCCGCTCGTCGAGCAACTCGTGATCTTCGGGGGTGTGCCCTCGACGCTGCGCGGCCGCCAGCAGCGCCTCGGAGCCGATGACATCCTGCAGGGTGGTCGACAGCGGGGCGTCGTCGACGCCCGAACGCAGCAGCGGGGCGTCGACCGGCAGATAGGCGATGGTGCCCGCGCCGCGTGCGGGGACGCGGACTTGGCCGTCGAAGGTGATTGCCATGCCGACGGTTTCTCGTGCATAGCAGAACAGTCCGGTTCCGCCGCCGTCCTGCGGATAGCCGAGCAGCAGTTCGGCGGCGGCCATCGCCTGGACGTGCTCACACACCGACACTGGCACCCGCAGCGCCTCGGTGAGCCGTTGCCCCACCGGCACCCGACGCCAGCCGAGCACCGGATGGTCGACGACGCCGGTGTGCTCGTCGACGTCGCCGCCGAGCGCGACGCCACCCCACAGCAGCCGACGTCCACTGAACCGGTCGGCCAATTCCTTCAATTGCGAACACAATTCGTCGATCGCTGCGTGCCCGTCGCCATCGGGTGTGGCCACGGCGTGGCTGTAGAGCGACCGTCCCCCGACGTCGGCGATGGCCAGCAGGGTCCGCTTGGCACCGATGTGCATGCCCGCGACGCAGAGTTTGTCGCGGTCGGTGGTCAGCGGATTCTTGGGTCGGCCGATGCTGCCCGGGTCGACGAGGTCGGGGCGTTCGACCGTCAGTCCCACCCGGGTCAGGGCATGGATCTGCCGGTTCACCGTTGCCGCGGACAGCCCGGTCGCGAGCACCAGTTGATCACGCGTGCTGGGGCCGCCGGTGCGCACGGCCTGAAGGACCGCGGCAGCGGGAACCGATCCCACGTGCAGTTCGGCAGCAACGACACCGGTGCGAGACATGGCCCGAATCTAGCAGTGACTACGCTGAAATCATGACTCCCACCTCGCCTGAGCGCTTCGCTGCGCGCAGCGCCGACGCTAACTCTTCCCAACGTCGAGTCGCCGTGGTAACGGGCGCGAGTTCGGGCATCGGAGCAGCCACCGCGCGCGTTCTCGCAGCTGCGGGCTACCACGTCGTGGTCGGTGCGCGGCGGGTGGATCGAATCGAGGCGCTCGCCGCCGAGATCGGCGGCACCGGCTACCCCCTCGACGTCACCGACGACGCGTCGGTTGCGGCCTTCGTCGCCCGTCTCGATCGGGTGGACGTGCTGGTCAACAATGCCGGCGGCGCGAGGGGCGTCTCGTCGGTCGCCGACGCCGACCTCGACGACTGGCGGTGGATGTGGGAGACCAACGTGCTCGGCACGCTGCGGCTGACGAAGGCGCTGCTGCCCGCGCTCATCGCGTCCGGCGACGGACTGATCGTGACCGTCACGTCACTGGCCGCGCTGCAGTTCTACGACGGCGGGTCGGGCTACACCTCGGCCAAGCACGCACAGGCGATGGTGCATCGCACGCTGCGCGGTGAACTTCTCGGAAAACCGGTGCGGCTCACCGAGATCGCGCCCGGCATGGTCGAGACCGAGTTCTCGCTGGTCCGCCTCGGCGGCGACCAGGAGAAGGCCGACGCCGTGTACGCGGGCATGACTCCGCTGGTCGCCCAGGACGTCGCCGAGGTGATCGGGTTCGTCGCCTCCCGACCGCCGCACGTGAACCTCGACCAGATCGTCCTGAAACCGCGCGATCAGGCCGACACGCGGCGAAACGTCAAGAACAATAAGTAGATTCGCGACTCAGCGCGGCGCCGATGGGTTCGCGTTCTGTGGTACCGGAGCACCCTTCGGTGTCGCGGGCACACTCTTCGACGGTGCCTCGCCCTTGATCGCCGACCAGCTCTTCCAAGTCGGCCAGCTGACGGCCCAGTCGTAGATGTCGCCGTCGGCCTCCGACAGGTCGATTCGCGTTCCGGTCACCTCGACCGGGTCACCGTAGATCGCGGTCGCGAAATACTGCTCGGCGTTGCTCAACGACAGGTTGATGCAGCCATTGGTCACATTCGACGACCCCTGCACCCCAACGGTTTCCGGGTTGGCGTGAATGAATTCGCCGTTGTTGGAGATGCGTACGGCCCACCGTTCGTGGATGTTGAAGTAGCCGGCCGCCGGATTGCTCATATAGAAGTCGGCGTGTTTCTCACTGACGACGTGGATGCCCGAGCGGGTGACGTTGCGGTCGACGTCGCCCTGCCCGTAGCTGCACGGCAACGTCATCAAGGTGGCACCGTCGCGTACCACGACGATCTGATGCGACGACGCGTCCGCCTTCACGATCTGCGAGCGGCCGATGACGAAGTCGCTGGTGACGTCGCTGTCGCCGTAGGTTCCGCCGCCGAAGTCGAGGCCGTAGAACTTCGCGCTCATGTGAACCTTGGTGCCCGGCTTGAAGTAGTCCCGGCTGCGCCAGTGAATGCGTGAACCGTTGTCTTCGCCGAGCCACGCCCAGCTGCCCTCGGTGTGGGGGGTGGTGACGACCGTCAGCGCCTTCTCGACGGCTTCCTTGTCTTCGACGGTGCCGTCGAACTTCAGGATGAGTGGCGCAGCGATGCCCACCTCCTGGCCGTCGGCGACGTTGACCACCACGCCGATCTTCTCTTTCGGCGTCAGTGTGGTGAACGAGCCGTCGATCTTGCGGGTCACCCGATCGAAGCCGACCGCGCTGCCCGACCAGGTGTACTTCGCTCCGTAACCCAGCGGTGTACTGACGGTGAAGGTCTTGCGGTCGTCGGACAGTACGCCCGGTATCGAGTTGCCTGCCGGGTTGATCAGCTTGACGTCGGGGTTGAGCACGCCACCGCTGACCGACACCGAGAACTGCTCGGTGGGGTTGGGCGGCGCGGCGTCGAGCGCGGGTGAGAAGGTCACCGCGACGGTGGGTTGCCGAGGCCCGGAAGGTTTGGATGGCTTATTATCGGTTGTACAAGCGGCCGCTGCACCGACCACCGCAAGCCCGGCGGCGGCGAGTACCGTGCGCCGTGTCGGCCCGTTGGCATTCATTGTTCCTAGTTTACCGGCGACGCACGATTGTGTATGCGAAGTTTCTTATGGATGTGGCGCACTCAACAGCGTCGACGAGCGCGTTCGCTCTATCACTCGAAACCGTCGAGCACCGCGCGCGTCCCCGACAATCCCAGTCGCGTCGCACCGGCGTCGATCAGTTCGGCGGCGAACTGCGCGGTCCGGATCCCGCCGCTGGCCTTCACTCCGACGTGGTCGGAGACCGCGGCACGCATCAGCGCGACGGCCTCGACGCTGGCGCCACCGGCCGGATGGAAACCGGTGGACGTCTTCACAAATCCGGCTCCGGCCTGCTCGGCGCGGCGACACACCCGGGTGACGGTGTCCGGCCCGGCAAGCGAGAGCAGCGCCGCCGATTCGATGATGACTTTGAGTACGGCACTGTCGCCGATGGCCTCGCGAACGGTGAGGATGTCTGCGAAGACCTCGTCGAAACGCTGGTCGACGGCCGCCCCGACGTCGATGACCATGTCGACTTCGCGTGCACCGGAGTCGACGGCCAGGCGGGCTTCGGCGGCCTTGACCAGCGAGTGATGTTTGCCCGACGGAAAACCGGCGACGACGCACAGCACCTGTGATCCGGTGTCGATCGGCAGCATCGACGGCGACAGGCAGACCGCGTAGGTCCCCAGTTCCGCCGCCTGCGCCACGGTCGCCTCGGCGTCGGCGCGGGTGGCCTCGGGTTTGAGCAAGGTGTGGTCGACGAGCGCGGCGACGTCGGATCGGGTCAATGCGCGGGGGCTTGGCGTGCTCACGAGACGAGCTTGGCACACTTAGTGACGTGACCGCGCCAACACCTGCCTCCACCTCGTCCACCGACACCGGCGATCGCTACATCCTCACGCTGGGCTGCCCCGACCAGACCGGTATCGTCGCGCGCATCTCGACGTTCCTGCTCGACGCCGGAGGCTGGATCACCGAGGCGGCCTACCACTCCGACGACGACACCGGCTGGTTCTTCACCCGCCAGGCCGTCCGCGCCGACTCCATCACGGTGGAGTTCGAGGAGTTGCACGCGCGTTTCGCCGCGCTGGTCGACGCCGAGTTCGGCCCGCGGACCGAATGGAAGCTGACGTCGACCCGGGTGCCGAAGAAGGTCGTGCTGCTGGTCAGCAAGGACAGTCACTGCCTGATCGACCTGCTGGGCCGTGCTGATCGCGGCGAGCTGCCCGCTCAGATCAGCGCCGTCATCGGCAATCACGCCCATCTCGGCGGACTCGTCGGCAGCTTCGGCGTGCCGTTCCATCACATCCCGTTCCTCGACGACAAGCCCGCCGCGTTCGCGCGGGTCGCCGAGCTGGTCGACGAGATCGCCCCAGACGCCGTCGTGCTGGCACGGTTCATGCAGATCCTGCCGCCCGAATTGTGCGAGCGCTGGACCGGGCGCGCGATCAACATCCACCACAGCTTCCTACCCAGCTTTGTCGGCGCCCGGCCCTATCATCAGGCGTTCGCCCGCGGCGTGAAGCTCATCGGCGCGACCTGCCATTATGCGACCGCCGAGCTCGACGCCGGGCCGATCATCGAACAGGACGTGACCCGCATCGACCACTCCGACTCCACCGACGACATGGTCCGCCAGGGCCGCGACATCGAGACACTGGTGTTGGCCCGTGGCGTGCGCTGGCACCTGGAGGATCGCGTGTTGGTGCACGGACGCAAGACGGTGGTGTTCAACTGACCGCGGCCACCCGCGTGGTTCACTTCGCCGCGCGGCGCAGCGCGGGGCGGGTCAGGTTGGCTTCGACGACGATCTTCTCGCCGCGCACGTAGAAGTCGAATCCGCTGTCGCCGATGGCGATCTGCTCGATCTGCACGAACCGACCGAGGGTGTCGTTGATGTTGTCGGCGACCTCGTCGACGATCCCCTGCACAAAACTGGTCGGGACCCCGAACACCATCGCGTGCACCCGGCGGACCCGAAAATGCAGTCCGTCGCGGGTCAGCACGGGTTTGAGCGTGACGGTCACCGGCATCGTGACCAGACCGCGCCGGGCGAGCAGATCCACCTTGATCGTGCGGTCGCGGGCGCTGCCGCGAATGCGGGTCAGTTTGTGCGGCGACGACCCGAACAACTCCCGCTCACTGATCAGTTCGACGATCCGCGGATACGGAACGAAGCCGTGGCAGGTCAGCAGATGCAGCGTCGACGCCACGTCGTCGCCGGTGATTCCCGCGACCCGCAGAGACATCCGCAAATCGCCGGGACGTGCCGCGCTGACGATCTCGACGACGCTGACCGACCGGGAGAACGATTGCCAGATGAGGGGTTTCGAGCTGAACGACACCGTCGCCTGCAGACCGGCGACCTCCTGGCAACGCTGCTCGAGGTGGGCCGAGACTCGCGCCCGGGCGATTCCCTCCGCCGCGAGCAGCAGACCGCCGACAAATGCCGCGGCAAGCAGCATAAGGACGAAAACGGTCATCGAAGCATTCTATCCGGCACCATCGTCAGAACAGCGACGAGCAGCTCCCGCTCGGGTTCGACACGTTCTGCTTGAGCGCCACGTTGTCCCCGGCGACGACGAAGTCGACTCCGGT
Source organism: Gordonia asplenii (assembly GCF_012933505.1). Lineage (GTDB taxonomy): Bacteria > Actinomycetota > Actinomycetes > Mycobacteriales > Mycobacteriaceae > Gordonia > Gordonia asplenii. The sequence continues at coordinate 65,717 of NZ_JABBNB010000005.1, read as the reverse complement.
GTCGGTGACCTTGATCGAACTGAACTTCACGACGTCGAACATCGCCGAGAACATCGACTTCGACATCTGATCGACTATCCCCTGCGCGTACTGGGACGGGATCCCGAATACCGCCGCGGTGGCGCTGGTCACCGGGAAGGTGATCTTTCCGTCGACCACCTGCGGCTTGACCGTCACCGACACCGGGATCGGGAAGATCGCCACGACGAAGGAGGAGTCGATGGTGATGGTGCCGTCGGCCGAATTGCCCGCGATCTTGCTGATCGCCCCGTTGCTCGACGACGTCCCGCTGTCCCCGGAGGTCGTCGTCGACGTCGACTGCCCCTTGGACAGTTCCAGGATGCGATCGAACGACAGCGATCCATTGCCCCGGATCGACCCGACCTTCGACCCAGTGCTGTCACCGGTCAGATCGTCGAGCCGCAGGTGCAGTTTCGAACTCGCATTCGCGGCATCCTTCGTATCGACCTGAATGAACGGAATGTCACCGGAAAGCGCTTGCAGCAGAAGCGGTTTGGCACTCAGTGAGACGTCGACCTGCGACCCGGTGACCGACGTCACGCCCTGGGCGATGCAGTCTTTCACCTTGTGCCTGCTGTACAGCTCGAAACTCACCAGACCGATCACCAGCAGCAGCACCACGACGACACTGACCAAGCCGATGATCTTGCCGAGGTGGCGTCGGCCGGGCGCCTTCGGGACCACCCCGGGGGACTCGAACTGCTGCGACGGCGCCGGGAAGGCCTGGCTGGGGCTGTCGAAGGTCGACGTCGATCCCTGCCGGGGCGCCTGGTACGGCACGAAATCGTCGGCACCGTCGGGTGGGACCCGCGAGTAGGCGTGCACCGACGGATCGGTGGCCGGCGGCGGCAGTTGAGTGGTGTCGGGCGAATGGTCGGCGCCGTGGTTCGGACTGCGCGGTTCGTCGGTCATGCGCGTCGGTTCTCCTCGTTGTGGTGCGCTGGTCGCGTGGTGCGCTCAGCGCGGCCGGTCAACTTATCGGTGTGCGGTTGGCGAGGACCCCGAGTTGCGCTCGTGCCTTCGCGACGGCGGACAGGTCGACGTCGAACGTATTCGTATCGGCCGTCTCACCGAAGGTGGCGATAACGCTACCGAACGGATCTGTGAGCTGACTGAACCCGATGCCGGTCGGTGCCTTCTCGGCACGCACCGCGGGATCGTCGGGCAACGCCTGCCCGACCGCCGCCACGTACGACGCGCAGTCGAGTGCCCGCGCGGTCGCGAGGGTGCGCCATTGTTCTTTCTTTCCGGGCCCCGCGCCCCACGACGTCGGGACGACGATCAAGTCGGCGCCACGTTCGGCGAGACCGACGAATTGATCGGGAAAGCGCAGGTCGTAGCAGGTGGCGATCCCGACGTCGTGCCCGTCGACGCCGACCGTGACGAGCCGGTCGCCGGGTGCGACGGTCGCGGATTCGGCGAAGCCGAAGGCGTCGTAGAGGTGGATCTTGTGATATCCGGTGCGGGCGCCGTCGGGTCCCGCGATCAGCACGGTGTTGTGGACACGTCCGTCGTCGGCCGGGGTGAACATGCCGGCTACGACGGTGAGCCGGTGCCGTACGGCCAGTTCGACGACGGCGCTGGCCCACGGACCGTCCAGCGGCTGGGCGATCGGGCCCAGCGCGACGCCGAACCGGCACATCGCGGCTTCCGGAAATACGACGATATCGGCGCCCTGACCTGCGGCGCGAGCTGTCTGCGCGGCGATCGTGGCGAGATTGCCCGCCGGGTCGGTTCCGCTGGAGATCTGGGCCATGGCGACACGCATGCGCCTACTCTATCCGGGGGCCACAACCTCCCAGGGGACGGTCAGCACGTTGTCACGGGTCGCTTTGCGCGGGAGATCGACCGGGACTCCGGACGCCTTGAGCAACGCGAGTGTCTCTCGCCAGCGATTACGCTGTCCGAATGACGCGTGTGCCGCCGCGACGTCCCAGCAGCGGTCGGCGAGAGTCAGCAGATCGTGGATGCGTTCGCCGGGGACATTGCGGTGGATCAGCGCCTTGGGCAGCCGCGGCGCGAGGTCCGACGGTCGATCGGTGTGTTCGGGCGCCCAGCTCAGCGTGAGTGAGCGCGGTCCGTCGGCGTCGAGCAGGATCCAGCAGCAGCGTCGACCGATCTCATCGCAGGTGCCTTCGACGATCACGCCGCCGGGGGCGAGTGCATCTTGCATCTGCCGCCACGCACCGGCGACTTCGGTTTCCCCGTACTGCCGTAGGACGTTGAACGCCCGCACCAATTGCGGTGTGCGACCGGCCAATTCGAAGCCGCCGAGCGCGAACTCGACGTCGCCGATCGGCGCCACGACGCGGGCCGGGTCGATTTCCAGTCCGACCAGCCGCAACGTCGGGTGCGCGACGCGCAGTCGGGTGGCCATTTCGACGGCGGTGTCCGGCCGTCCGCCGTAACCGAGGTCGATCGCGAGCGGCGACGGGGTGGTGCGCAGCGCGGCGTCGACGGCCGGGCTCGACGCCATCCACCGGTCCACCCGCCGGAGCCGGTTGATGTTAGTGGTGCCTCGAGTGATGCGCCCGGAGACGCCGCGACGTCCCGGTGAGCGCGGCTCAGAGATTCTTGTTGACCCAGTCGGCGGCGTACTCGGCTTCGGCACGGAACAGGTCGACGAGATTGACCAGCATCATCTGTTCGAGCTTGCCGTTGATGAACGGGATGAACACCTTGACCTCGGTGGTCTTGCGGATGGTGCATCCGGTTTCGGTGGGGAAAAGTTCCTGTTTGCCGTTGAGGCTGCCGGGGCCGGCCGGAATCGATGCGGTGTAGGTTCCCAGGGTCTTGTCCGGGTGGAATGCACCGAACGATTCCTCGCGGGTGATGACCATGTCCTTCATCAGCACCGTCTGCGCGAGCGCGGGCAGTTGATCGCGCCCGATGGTCTGCTTGAGGACCACGCGCATGCCGGCGTCGCCGGATTCGAATTCGGCGACTTCACAGTGCGGCGAGATCATCTGGAAGCCGGCCATCATCTCATCCCAGTACTGCCTGCTGCGCTGCGCGGCGTAGAGCTTTTCCACGGGATGGTTGTAGCGGGCTGAGTAGCTGAGCCGTCGTGCCATGATTGTCAGGCTACCGTTCGGTAAGGCACGGATCCCAATCGACACGGGACTTTCCGCACGAAACGGTCATCACCTACCCCATCAGCGGTGAGCTTGCTCCCATTCGACGGTGTGCTCGTGCTCGGCGTCGAGCAGCACGATGAGTTGATCGAGGATCGCCTTCTCCACCTTGCCCCCGACGAACGGGATCGCGACGGTGACGGTTCCGGTGTAGCGGGTCGTCGATTCCGGTGCACCCGACGAGTTCTGGCTGCCGTCGACCTTCGCCGGGGCGCCGTCGACGGTGGCGGTGAGTTCGCCGACGATCGTCTCGCCCTGACGCCGCAGCACCGACTTGCGCGGGATGTGCAGGTCTCCGGGACGAATCTTGGTGACCATCGAGGGCAGTTTGTCCTCGGGAACGGTCTGGGTCATGGTCACCGTCACGGTGTCGCCGTCGAACGCGAACGAATCGAGCCCGCCGTGGCCGATCGCTTCGAGTAGATCGTGCCAGTACTGCTCGGTGGATACGACGGTCCACAGCCGCTCGGTGGGGAACGCGTAGGTGACCGAATGTTGCAGAGTGCTCGCCATGGCAGTAATCCCATCACATCGGTTCGAGATACGCGTCGGGAACACCCCGGAAGGCCGTGCGAGTAAATTGACACCGTGAGTTCACCCCTCCTCGCCGACCTGACCACCCTGCGCCTCGGCGGCCCCATCGGATCGTTGATCCGCGTCACCACTACCGCCGATCTCGTCGACGCGGTGCGACGCGCCGACGACGCCGCAACCGAGGTACTGCTCGTCGGCGGCGGCTCCAACCTCGTCGTCGCCGACGACGGATTCGCCGCGACGGTGGTGCTCATCGCGACGTCTCAGTTGCGGTTCGGCGTCGACGCCGGACGCCCCTTCGTCCTCGTCGACGCCGGGAAGCCTTGGGACAGTGTGGTTTCCGCGTCGATCAAGGCTGGATACGGTGGGCTGGAATGTCTTTCGGGCATCCCCGGGTCAGCCGGCGCGACGCCGGTGCAGAATGTCGGGGCCTACGGCGTCGAAATCGCTGATCTGCTGCGTTCGGTGACGCTGTTCGACCGCGCGTCGCACACGACGTCGACGGTGGGGGCCGATGCGCTGGAGTTGGGTTACCGAACCAGCAATCTCAAGCACCGCTCCGACCGGATCGTCACGTCGGTCTCGTTGTGGCTCAACGCCGATGATCGGTCACAGCCGCTGCGTTACCGTGAGTTGGCCAACGCGATGGGCGTCGCCGAGGGCGGGTCGACGTCAGCGGCCGCGGTCCGCGAGCAGGTCCTGGCGCTGCGGCGCGGCAAGGGCATGGTCTCCGACGCCGACGATCACGACACCTGGAGTGCCGGTTCGTTCTTCACCAATCCGATCGTCGACGCCGACGACGCCACCGCGATCTTCGCGCGGATCCACGAGAAGATCGGCGACGACATCACCATCCCCCGCTATCCGGCCGACGACGGCGCCGTCAAATTCTCCGCCGGTTGGCTGATCGAACGCGCGGGGTATTCGCGCGGTTACCCCAGCCCCGATTCGCCGGTGCGGTTGTCGACCAAACACACTCTGGCACTGACGAATCGGGGAAATGCGACCACCGAGGAGCTCCTCGACCTCGCCCGCGACGTCCGCGCGGGCGTACACGAGGCGTTCGGTGTCTGGCTTACGCCGGAGCCGGTTCTGGTGGGCTGCGAACTGTAGGTGAGAGGTAGGCGTCCAGTCAGGAGGCCAACTCTCCCGCACGCCGGCCCAGCACAGCGTCGAGCAGTTCGTTGAACTCCGCGCCGGCTTCGATGCTGGCCATATGACCGATGCCTTCCCATACGACGTAGTCGTGCAGGAAACCGTTGCGGCGCAAGCGATCGGCGATGATGTCCGATTGCAGCGGGGGAAGCAGCTTGTCTTCGCTGCCGACGACGACGGTGGTCGGCACCGCCAGCACGTCGAGCGCCGACAGTGCGTCGAGGTGCGCGAGCGCCGACCCGCACGAGGCACGGGCGACCGGATGGCAGGCGGTGACCATCTCGTCGACGAATTCCAGATGGGCGGCTCGCACGCGGTCGGCCATCGCGACGTACTGGATGACCTTCTCGCCACCGGCGATGTGCGGGGTCGGCGCGGGCGTCGACGCGACCAGCCAACCGGTCAGCACGCGGAACGGTTCGGCGAACTTCGGCAACGACGACGGCGCGATCGAAAGGCGCTGCAGCACCTGCTCGGCCGCGGTCGACACCAGCAGCACATGCGAAAGTTGTTGCGGCACTTGGTCGTGGAACTGCTGTGCCCAGGTCTGGATGGTCATGCCGCCCATGCTGTGACCCATCACGACAGCCTTGCGTCCCGCGGGCAACACCGCCCCGAGCACAGCGTTGAAGTCGCGGCCGATCAGGTCCGCGGTGGTGCGGGCGTGGCCCATCGTGCTGTCGCCGTGACCCCGCTGGTCATAGGCGACGATGGTGCGGCCGGGGTCGGTGGCGAGCAGATGGTTGATCTGCGGCAGCCAGTAGTCGGTATTGCAGGTCCACCCGTGCACCATCACCACGATGTCGCCCGTGCTGTCGGCGGCGTCGGGCCCGTAGGTCAGCACGTTGAGCACTGCACCGTCAGCGGTGGTGACGGTGCTGCGTCGCGGCGCGACAGCGGGCGGCGCGAGCAGCGGGTCGGGTCCGTCGTCGACGGTCGTGTACGACATCGCCGCCCGCAACAGGCTGCCCAATACGGTCGCCACTCCGACGCCCGTGGTCCCCGCCCCCACCAGGGCGGTCGCCCCGCTGAATCGACCGATGTTCTTGGCGCTCCACAGCTTTGCCATCAATCTCTGCTTTCCTTGGTGACCGCCTCGGGCGTCGCCGACCGAGTCGGCGCGTCACCGGCAGGCGGTGTTTCGAAGTATTTGGAGGCCTCCCCGATTGCCTGGGAGATCTCTTTGTCCAGTGCTTTGCTGAACGTCGATTCGACGATCTCGTGTGCCATCGGGCGCACGGTTTGAATGAGTTCGGCGACTTTGGCTATCTCGACGTCGCTCATGTCGCGGAGCCGTTCGTCGAAATAGCGGTCGGTGATGATCGAGACGAAGCTGTGCGCGACGTCGGCGAGGTCGGCTTGGACCCGGACCCACCGGTCGAGCAGGGCGTCGATGTCGATGCCGCCGCGAACGAGCGCCTCGGCGCCTTCGAGTACCTCCGGATTGCGGATGGCGTACTGGGCACCGTCTTTGGCGAGCAGCCCGAGTGTCTGCGAGAGCGCGATGGTCTTGTCGCTGGCGTTGAGCGTTTTGCGCAACTCGGTGATGGTGATGGTGGCGGCCCGTTTGAAGGTCCGGAATCGGCCGGCCTTGCCGGTGCCGCGCAGGACGTGCTCGACGGTCATGCCGTAGTGCGCGGCCTGGAGAAGCTCGCTGATCGTGGCGAAGGTGTAGCCACGTTCGAGCATGCGGGAGATCAGGTTGAGCCGGACCAGATGTTCGTCGGAGTACCAGCCGGTGCGCCCTTTGATGATCGGCGCGGGCAGCAATCCGCGGTCCTGGTAGACACGGATGTTACGGACGCTGACCCCGGACACCTGGGCGAGGTCGTTGATGCGGTACTCAGCCATGCTTACGGAACCACGACCGTCCCTGGATGCTGTCCACCCGCGGCCGGACGTCGACCAGGTACACCAGCGCTGCGACGATTCCGGCGATCGCGAGGATGGAACCCGCACTCGAGATCGAGAAGAAGAGCGTGAAGACCGACGCCGCGGTGAGGATCGATACCCAGATGACTTTCGTCTGTCGATCGACGGCGGTGAACGCATCGGGACGCTGGATCGCAGCGTGAATCAACGCGGTCAGGGACGCGAGGAACGCGGCCACCTGAATGAGAAGGAATACCAGGCTCTGGCCGTAACCCATCACGGTAAGAAAGTCCACGGCATCCACTCTATCGACTCGGATTCGGCCCACTACGCGGTGTTGCCGGGCCGCGTGTGCGACCCGGCAACATCACAGCGTTTCTGACTGCGGGAACTGACGTCAGTTCTTCGGTGCGGCAGCCTTCTTGGCGGGAGCCTTCTTGGCCGGAGCGGCCTTCTTCGCCGGAGCAGCCTTGGCGGCAGTCTTGGCGGGAGCGGCCTTCTTGGCCGGAGCCTTCTTGGCGGGCGCGGCCTTGGCCGGAGCCTCATCGGCGACCGGAGCGGCGGCGGCCGGAGCCTTCGCCGGGGTCTCGGTCTCGTCGGCGGACTCGGTGCCGGCAGCAGCGACGTCGGCGGCGACGGCGTCGACCTTGTCACCGGCCAGGTTGGCCAGCTTGGCAGCGCGCTCGCCGACGGCGCGAGTCTGATCGGAGATCGAGCCCAGCGCGTCCTCGGTCAGGCCGAGCGCGTCCTGGTAGACCTTCTCCAGCTTGGGGAGGTTCTCCTCGACCAGCGGCTGCGCCTTGATCTTGTCGACGACGACCTCGCCACGCTCGGACAGCGCGGTCAGCAGGCCGGCAGCGACGGCGAGGTAGGCCTCGGCGACCTTGCGCAGCTCTTCGGGGGTGAACTTCGCCTTGAGCTCTTCGAGTTCGATGGGCAGTTCGACGGGCAGCGACGACAGCTTGGCCTTGGCCTCTTCGAAGCGGGCGAGCGCGAGCTCCCAAGCCTCGTCGACCTTGGTCTGAGCCAGTTCGCGGGTCTCGTTGACGCGGGTGATGGCCTGCTCGCGGGTCTCGTTGACGCGGCTGATCGCCTGATCGCGGGTCTCATTCACCTTGGTCTGGGCCAGTTCGCGAGTCTCCTCGACGCGGGTGATGGCCTGCTCGCGAGCGGTCTCGCTACGCTCACGCAGCTGACCGAGAAGGTCGGTCACCTGGGTAACTGCACTGCTGAATGGGTTGTCGGTCATGTTCACTCCTTGGTCGAGTCAGTACTGACTGCGGCTTGCGATGCCTCTGCGGCTGTCCCCTTGTTTTCGTGCCGGAAGGACTCGTAGATCTCCAGCAGCACCTGTCGTTGACGCTCGCTGATCGACTCATCGGCGATCAGCGCGTCGCGGACCGGGCTCGCGGGACGTTCTTCGAGGATTCCGGCACGGACGTACAGCACCTCAGCCGAGACACGCAGCCCCTTAGCGATCTGTGCAAGCACATCGGCGGAAGGTTTGCGTAACCCTCGTTCGATCTGGCTGAGGTACGGATTGCTGACGCCCGCCCGTTCCGCCAGCTGGCGAAGCGAGACCTGCGCCGCAACACGTTGCGACCGGATGAAACCGCCGATGTCCGACGCGGCGTTGGCCACCGCATCCGACGCCGCGGCTGTCACCGCGTCTACCGGTCCCGGGATGCGAGTGTCCGCATCGACATCGGCGGTCGACGTCGTCGTGGACTGGTTCGCTGCAGGTTCCGGCATGTTCGGGGCTCCATCCTTAATCGGTCGAAGCAAGTATCAGCCAGGGTGCTAACAAATGCAAGCGCAGAGCTAGCATTCTGCTCAGCCGACGCCGAATGTTCTCCCGCGCGTCGTCGTCGGGCTAGCCTGCCGACACCGCCGGGCCGCGCGCCCTGCGCCCCGCCTGTACCCGGGCGGATCAGCCGAAGATCAGCACCGAAATCGTGTAGATCGTCAACCCCGCGAGAGCACCCACGACCGTGCCGTTGATGCGGATGAATTGCAGGTCTCGCCCCACCTGCAATTCGATCTTGCGACTGGTCTCCTCGGCGTCCCAGCCGCGCACCGTCTCGGTGATCACCGAGATGATTTCCTGCGAGTAGTTCGCTGCCACGTGGTGGGCCACGCGCGCCACCCAGCCGTTCATCTTCTGCTGCAGTTCGATGTCGTCACGAACCCGCTTCGCGACCTGAATTATGGAGTCCGACAACGTATTTCGCAGCGTGCTGTTCGGATCGTCGAGCATCTGCTCGATCACCGCCTTGCCGGTCTTCCAGGCCGTCGACGCCGCTCCGGACACCTCGTCGCGCCCGACGAGTTCGGCCTTGATCGCCTCGAATCGCGCGATGGTCTCGGGGTCGTTCTGCAGTTCGTCGGCGAACTGTTCGGCATAGCGATGCATCGCCACCCGCACGTCGTGATTCGGGTCGGTTTTGACCTTCGCGGTGAACTCCACGAGCTCCCGGTAGATCTTGTCGCCGACGAGGTTGTTGACGAACTTCGGCGCCCACGTCGGACCGTCCCGATCGACCACCCGATCGATCAGATCAAGGCTGCCCAGAGCCCAGTCGTGTGCTCTATCACATGCGAGCTGGATCACCGGTTCCAGGCGGTCTTCGGCGATCAATTGCTCCAGTATCCGACCCACCGGCGGCGCCCACTGCGGCTCCGCCGCCCACTTGATCGCCGCCATGATGAGCTGTTCGACGTCCTCGTCGCGCAGCATCTCCGACCACAGCGCGAGTATCCGCGAGGCCTCGTCGGACACCCGGGGCGCGTTGACCGGGTCGGCCAGCCAGTTCGACACCCGGCCGGGCAGATTCAACGACGCCGCACGCGACTCGATCAGTTCCGGGGTCATGAAGTTCTCTTCGATGAATCCGCCGAGCTGATCGCCGATCTGGTCCTTCTTCTTGCGGATCAGCGCGGTGTGCGGAATCGGCAGGCCCAGCGGCTGCCGGAACAGCGCGGTCACCGCGAACCAGTCGGCCAGCGCGCCGACCATGCCGGCCTCCGACGCCGCCCGCACGTAGCCGACCCACGCGGCGACGTCGACACCGTCGCGATTCTCCAGCCAGCGGGTGAACAGGTAGACGATCGCCGCGACGACCAGGAATCCGGTCGCGACGAACTTCATCTTCCGTAGATCCCGGCGGCGCTGTTCGTCGCCGTCGGCCGAGCCGAAACCCGACAAGCCCGGCGACGTCGAGGGGGGCGGGGAAAGTGAGACGTCACTGTCATGAACAAGGACGTTCTCGGGCAAAGCGCGATGCTCCATGAAAACAGTCTTACCGAAATGCCACTACGCTAACCACGTGCCACCCAACAGACCGACTCCCGCCGCGGCCGCTCGTGCCGCGGTCGCCGCCGCCGCGAACGTCACCCGGGGCATCGAACAAGCGCTCATCAGCGCCACCGAGGCGTCGAAGCCGCGAACGTCCGCGGAGAGCGACGGCCGTAAGCAGCGGTGGGAACGGCACAAGTCGCAGCGGCGCGAACAACTCGTCGACGGCACCATCGAGGCCATCTCCGCCCTCGGAGCCGACGCCGGGATGGATGAGATCGCCGGGCACATCGGTGTGTCGAAGACCGTGCTGTACCGCTATTTCACCGACAAGGGCGACCTCGCGCGCGCGGTCTCCGCGGCGTATTTCCAGCAACGGCTGCTGCCCAACCTCCTCGAGGCGATCGTCGACGACCGCATCGAATTCCAGCAGGCTCGCGGCATCATCACCGCTTTCGTCACCACCGTCGCCGAGGCCCCGCAGGTCTACCGCTTCGTCAGCAACGGCGCGACGTCGACCTTCGACGAACCCGAGGCCGTCGTGATCAAACTGATCAACGCACTCATCGCGGCGCGGCTGACCGCACGCGAGTCCGATGTCCGCGGGTCGACCATCTGGTCGTACGCGGTGGTCGGCGCCACTCGCAATGTCGTGAACTGGTGGACCGCGGAAGGCAGCGACGCGTCGGCCGACGAAGTCATCGACTACCTCACGATGCTGCTCTGGAGCGCCGTCGTGGGAATCGCCGGCTTCGACGGCTCGCGGGAACGCTTCTTCGCCGCTCCCCCGCCGCTGCCCCCGGTAGGCTCCTGACCCATGAGCAACGGAGCATGGTCGACGCCGGCCCAGAAGTCACTGCGTGCGAGCGAGCTGGGCCCCATCGCCGCATTCGACGCCGACTCGACGCCCGGATTCGACGGCGACAAGTCCGATGGCGAAGCACTGCTGACCAAGCGCGGTGAGCATTTCGCCGACCTGCAGGAGTTGCTCTACGCCAACGGCCGGTCGGGTGATGATCGATCGGTGCTGCTGGTGCTGCAGGGGATGGACACCGCCGGTAAAGGCGGCATCGTTCGCCATGTCGGCGGCCTGGTCGATCCGCAGGGTCTGGCGATCACGGGTTTCGGTAAGCCGACGCCCGAAGAACTCTCGCACGACTTTCTGTGGCGCATCCGCAACGCGCTGCCCGCGGGTGGTCGGATCGGCATCTTCGACCGTTCCCACTACGAAGACGTTCTTCCGGTACGCGTCCACAACCTCGTTCCACAGTCGGAGTGGGAAGCGCGATACACCGTCATCAACGACTTCGAGCGAGACCTCGTCGACCAGGGGACGACGGTCGTGAAGTGCGCGCTGGTCGTGTCCAAGGACGAGCAGAAGGCACGGCTGGCCGAACGGCTGGACCGGCCCGACAAGTACTGGAAGTTCAACCCCGGCGACATCGACGAGCGCGCCTATTGGGACGCCTACCTCGAGGCCTACCAGGCCGTCTTCGACCGCACCGACACCGACTACGCGCCCTGGCATATCATTCCGGCGAACCGAAAGTGGTTCTCCCGCTTGGCGATCTGCGAATTACTGATCACGGCTCTGGAGAACCTCGACCTGAGCTGGCCACCGGCCGATTTCGACGTCGAGGAACAGAAGAAGCGGCTGGCGGCGTCGGAGTAGCTCGCAATCGAGCCTCACCCGCTCCCCGAGTACCGAAGCGAGGCACGAGCTTCGGTGTAACCGCTGTGCTGAGTGACCGCGAGGAACGAGCGGTTGTATCGAAGTAGAGGGGTCTGGCGAGCCGAAGACCCCAACTGGGGAACCGGTTTCGGGCACGCACACCGTTTCCGCGGCGAGCTCACCTGCTCGACGACGTCGGTTCCGAAATGGCCTGGACGGGCGCCCAGCCCACGGTTCACAGACGAACCTCCCTTCAAAGCCGCAAACATCAGCCTCGCCACCAGCCACGACGACTCGTTTCGCCACCAAGACCCACCCCGACTCAATCCTTCAGTTCGCCGCCCCCCTCATTCGGGGAACGCCGCGGTAGCTCAAGATCCAGTTCGCCGCGATACCGATGACCAACCCCCAGAACGCTCCACCGATACCGGCGATCGTCACACCGGCGGCCGCCGTGACGAATGTCAGTGCAGCCGGGATTCGCAACGCCTCGTCCGTCAGCGCCCCCACCGCCGCCGACGCGAAGGTTCCCAAGAGAGCAAGTCCCGCAACGGCTTCGATCAATCCGGCGGGCGCGACGGCGGTCAGCACCGTCAGTCCCCCGGCCAACAGCGCAAGCACCAGATAGACGATTCCCGCACTGACAGCGGCGATCCAGCGCCGCGACTTATCGGGGCCCGCATCGTCGCCCGCCGCGAGCGCCGCCGACAATGCGGCCAAGTTGACGGCGTGCCCGCCGAAGACAGCCGCGATCATCGTCCCGATTCCCGTCACCGTCATCGACGCCCGCCACGGCGCGGCATAACCGAACGACTTCAACACGGCGACGCCGGGCACGTTCTGCGACGCCATGGTCACGATGAACAGCGGGACGGCCGTACCGATCAACGCCGGTACGGTGAACGTCGGCATCGTGAATTCAACTGTCGGCCACCAACTCTCACCCGGCCGGGGATGCACGCCGATGCCGCGCACGCCCAGGTCGATCCCGATCACCACCAGCGCGGTCACCAGCGCCAAGGGCAATGCCCACCGGGGCAGCCAGCGCAGTGCGACCACCCAGACGAGCAGAATCGGCAACGTCAACCACGGCTGTTCACTCAACGACTTCACCGGCGCTAGACACAGCACCATCAACACACCCGCCAGCATCGCCTGAGCGAGCGGCGTTGGAATCCGCTGCACCAAGTCACTCAGAAACGGAATGAAACCCGTTGCCACCATGGCGATTCCGACGACGAGAAAGGCTCCGACGGCGGCCGACCATCCGCCGGGGACGGCGCCGGCTCCCGCGAGCAGCGCCGCTCCCGGCGTCGACCACGCCAGTGTGATCGGCATCCGAAAACGCAGCGACAGCAGGATGATTCCGAGCGCGAACACGACCGTCAGCGCGAACAGACCCGACGCCGCCTGAGCCGGGTCGGCGCCGGCCGCCCGCAATCCGGCGATCACCACGACGAACGACGACGTGAAGCCCGCGAGTGCGGTGACCAGTCCGGCGATCACGGGCTGACTCAGCGAGGCCTCGCCGGCGGCTTCGTTTCTCGGCATACACTTATCATAGGGCAGGCGTTCCGTAAACAGAACAGCAATACTGGACGGATGACATCCGACGACATGCGCCGCGCCGTCGCGCACCGGGTCGCCGCACTGCGCGCCGAGCGAGGGCTGTCACTATCCGAATTGGCCCGCCGCGCCGGAATCGGCAAGGGGTCACTGTCCGAACTCGAAGCCGGACAACGCAATCCGACGCTGGATACGCTCTACGCGATCGCCGGACAGCTGGGCGTCCCGCTCACCGCGCTGCTCGGCGAGCAGTCGGGAACCGAAGGTACCGGCGAGAGCATCGACGTATCTCTGCTACACGTGGAGCATCACGACGACGGCGCCACGACGGAGGTGTTCTGGCTGCGGTTGACACCGAATGGCATACGCACCTCGCCCGCGCATGGGCCGGGCGTCATCGAGAGTCTGTACGTGGCGACCGGCTCGGTCAGCGCCGGACCGACGGGAAACGAGCGGCCCGCCGGGCCCGGCGAGACCGTGACTTGGGTCAGCGACGTCGCGCACACCTACCGCAGCGGCCCGCGTGGAACGCAGGCGGTGCTGACGATCCATTCGCCGGGGTGAGCTGATGGCAGACTTTCTCGACGTTTCTGCGGTCCGGACACGGCGTGTCACCGCACCAACGTCAACAAAGTTGGCCGCGCCCCAGCGGACCTACTTGCCGTATTCGTAGAATCCGCGACCGGCCTTCTTGCCGACGCGACCGGCTTCGACCATGCGCAGCAACAGCGGCGGCGCGGCGAACAGCGGCTCTTTGTATTCCTCGTACATCTTGTCCGCGATCGCTTTGACCGTGTCGAGACCGATCATGTCACCGAGCTTGAGCGGCCCCATCGGATGAGCGCAGCCCAGGACCATCGCGCGGTCGACGTCCTCGACGGTCGCGAATCCGCCCTCGACCATGCGGATCGCCGAGATCAGGTACGGGATGAGCAGTGCGTTCACCACGAACCCGGCCCGGTCCACGCAGCGCACCACCTGCTTGCCGAGAACGTCTTGAGCGAAGGACTCAGCGCGAGAATAGGTTTCGGCGCTCGTGTCGAGAGTGGTGACCAGTTCGACGAGCGGCAGCACGGGAACCGGGTTGAAGAAATGCATGCCGATGACGCGGCCGGGAGCCGACGTCGCCATCGCGATCTTCATGATCGGGATGGAGGAGGTGTTCGACGCCAGAACGGCGTCGGGATCGGTGACGATGGCATCGAGCTTGCTGAAGACCTCAGTCTTGATGGCTTCGTCTTCGATGATCGCCTCGATGACGAGTTGCCGGTCGGCGAACTCGGCGAGGTCACACGTGAAGCGCACGTGCTCGGCGGCTTGGTCACGTTCGCGCGAGGTGAGTTTGCCGGTGGAGACGCCACGATCGAGAGATTTGAGAATCCGGGCGCGCCCGGCGTCGAGCAGCTCGCGAGTCGATTCGAAGACGAGCACGTCCACCGAGGAGCGGGCGCACACCTCGGCGATGCCGGCGCCCATCTGTCCGGCCCCGACGACGCCGACTCGGGAAATAGAACTGTTGACCATGAAAATCCTTACCTACCAACAGAAAAGCAGAAAACGCAAGCCCAAGTACGAAACGCACCCACCACGAGAAGGCGAGAAGACGGTAACTCTGCGGGGGAACGCCCAGAAATCAATCACTTACAAGACAGGCGGCCCGCAACGGGAAGTTGCGGGCCGCCTGTCTAGTTCGCCAAAGATGCGGGGCGGCGGGATTGCCGCAACGGAAGTTGCGAGCCGCCTGACCAGTTCGCTAAAGACGCCCGGGGAGGCGGAACAGCTCCTAGTGGAACTGGCCTTCCTCGGTGCTGCCCTTGAGCGCAGCGGTCGACGTGTTGGGGTCGACCGTGGTGGCGATGCGGTCGAAGTAGCCCGCACCGACCTCACGCTGGTGCTTGGTGGCGGTGTATCCGCGCTCCTCCGAAGCGAACTCGCGCTCCTGCAGGTCGACGTATGCGGTCATGCCGTCGCGGGCGTAGCCGTAGGCGAGATCGAACATCGAGTAGTTGAGGGCGTGGAAGCCGGCCAGCGTGATGAACTGGAACTTGAAGCCCATGGCGCCGAGTTCCTTCTGGAACTTCGCGATGGTGGCATCGTCGAGGTGCTGCTTCCAGTTGAACGACGGCGAGCAGTTGTAGGCGAGCAGCTGGTCGGGGAATTCCGACTTGACGGCCTCGGAGAACTTCTTGGCGACCTCGAGGTCCGGAACACCGGTCTCCATCCAGATGAGGTCGGCGTAGGGAGCGTATGCCTTGGCACGCGCGATGCAGGGCTCGATGCCCTTCTGCACGTTGTAGAAGCCTTCGCTGGTGCGCTCGCCGGTGACGAACGGCTTGTCGCGATCGTCGACGTCGGAGGTGATCAGGGTGGCGGCCTCGGCATCGGTACGAGCGATGACGACGGTCGGGGTGTTGGCGACGTCGGCGGCCAGGCGAGCCGAGGTCAGGGTACGGATGTGCTGCTGGGTGGGGATGAGCACCTTGCCACCGAGGTGGCCGCACTTCTTCTCCGAGGCGAGCTGATCCTCCCAGTGGGTGCCCGCGGCACCGGCAGCGATCATGGCCTTCTGCAGTTCGTAGACGTTGAGCGCGCCACCGAAGCCGGCCTCACCGTCGGCGACGATCGGGACGAGCCAGTTGTCGACCGAGGTGTCGCCCTCGACTGCGGCGATCTCGTCGGCGCGCAGCAGTGCGTTGTTGATGCGGCGAACGACGGCGGGCACCGAGTTGGCCGGGTACAGCGACTGGTCGGGGTAGGTGTGGCCGGAGAGGTTGGCGTCACCCGCGACCTGCCAGCCGGAGAGGTAGATGGCCTTCAGGCCGGCGCGAACCTGCTGCACGGCCATGTTGCCGGTCAGCGCACCCAGCGAGTTGATGTAGGAGTCGTCACCCTTGGTGACACCGTCCCAGAGGATCTCTGCGCCGCGGCGAGCGAGGGTGTGCTCCTCGACGACCGACCCCTGAAGGTCGGCGACCTGCTGCGCGGTGTAGTCACGGGTGATGCCCTTCCAGCGCGGGTTGGTGTCCCAATCCTGCTGGATTTCGGCGGCGGTGCGTGGCTTACCGACGTTGCTCATTGCTACTTCGCTTTCTTCTACTGCGACCGAAGTGCGATCGCTGTCATCAAGGCAGCTGGCTGTTGCGAAATTTTCGTTGCCTCTAGGCGGTGCCTGCAACGAGGATGCCACAAAGTAAACACCCAGGTCCAACCCCTTTACGATGCAAAATTGGGTTATCTTTTCCCTCGGCTTTGCAAAGTTTGCAAATATGTTCGTGTGAATCTTTCGGCTCCGAAGCCAAAAAGTACGCGCGTACTGGGATTTTGCCGACCCACCCTCGCGGGTGCGTCCGGCACGGCGTCGGCTCGACGCCGCGCCGAGGCTGCCCCGATCCGGCGTCAGAGTGAAGTAATTCACACCCGACGGCGCTACCGGCGGGTAGCTCCGGCGGCGTTCAACGCCTTGCCGAACAGTTCGACGAACGCCGCATCCGACATCGGCGCGATCGCCGTCGGTGCGGGAGCGGCGAACTCGGTGGCGGTGCTCGACGACGTGAGCTGCACCGTCACCGGCGCGGCATCGGCGGCGTCGAAGGTGAAACGCCCGGTGGCGTATCCGGCGAGACTCACCGACGTCGACGCGGTACCGTCGGCGATCCGCGTCACCGCGGTGCTGCGCACGACGAACACGTCGACGACGCGCAGCGAGCCGACCCGGCCGACATACCCCGGCGTCGACGATTCGAAGGCGGGGTCGTCGAGCTGGACGTGGTCGGTGGTGATGACCGCTCCTTTCAAGGAGCCGGTGGTGAGGACGGTCGTGGTCCGCGCGCAGTCGCGAGTGCTGGTGCGGATATCGGAGACGACGTCACGCGTCTGCGTCGACGCCACTTCGGTCAGGCCGGCGTTGACGCTGGTCGCGCCGAGTACCGCCGCGTTCGCCGGCGTCAGCGATTTGTTGAACCGCACATCGGCGACGGGTCGGCACTGCGCTGGCGTGACGGTCGCGGCGGCTGCGACGTCGAGTTGGCGGGCGTTGGCGGAGGTGAGGTCGTCGACGGTGAGCGGCGCGGTGGTGAAGCCGTCGGGCAGCGCGACGGGTGAGAGCAGCATGTCGGCGGGGACCGGACGCGTGATGGCGGTGTCGCCGCTGCAACCGGTCGCCGTCGCGACCCCGACGACCAGTCCCCCCAACGCCATCAGCAGGCGATACCGTGTGCTCACGGCCCAACCGTACCGTGCGCACGAGGACGCGCCTCGCATCAGAAGGGAGGTACCGGCGTGAGCAAAACCTACGTCGGATCACGACTGCGCCAATTGCGATCGGAACGCGCGATGTCGCAGGTGTCGCTCGCGCAGACGCTCGGCATCTCACCGTCGTATCTGAATCAGATAGAGCACGACGCCCGACCGCTCACGCCCGCGGTACTGACGAAGATCACCGAGGTCTTCGGCATCGAGGCGAGCTTCTTCGATTCGCAGGACAATGTGCGTCTCGTCGCCGAACTCCGGGAGGCGCTGCTCGACGAGGACGTCGAAGCCGCACCCGCCGCCGCCGATCCGCAGGCGATCGCGCAGTTGGTCGCCACCCATCCGGCGATGGCCGAGGCCATGGTCAACCTGCACCGTCGCTATCGCGTGGTGACCGATCAGCTGGCGGCCGCCACCGACGAGCGCGGCGACCGCAGCATGCGGGGTAGCATCAGCGCGCCGCACGAGGAGGTTCGCGACTACTTCTATCAGCGCCGCAACTACATTCACGATCTCGACATCGCAGGCGAAGAACTGTCCACCCGCATGCGCATGCATTCCGGCGATGTGCGCGCGGCGATCGTCGAACGTCTGCAACGGGTCCATGGCGTCTCGCTGAATCGTCGCATCGACCTCGGCGACTACGTACTACACGAGTTCGACCCGTCGGCCCGGCGCCTCGACATCTCCGCGGCCCTCTCGGCCGGCCAGCGCACCTTCAAGGTCGCCGCCGAGTTGGCGTATCTGGAGTTCGGCGACCTGATGAACGACCTCGTCGACGAGGGCAACTTCACAACGCCCGACGCACGATCGCTCGCGTATCTAGGGCTGGCCAACTACTTCGCCGCCGCCGTGGTGCTGCCGTACCGCCAATTCCACGGTGCCGCAGAGGATTTCCGCTACGACATCGAGCGGTTGTCGGCGTTCTACGCGGTGTCCTACGAGACCATCTGCCACCGCCTCTCAACATTGCAGCGACCCAATCTGCGCGGCATCCCGTGGTCGTTCGTGCGCGTCGACCGCGCCGGGAACATGTCGAAACGTCAGTCCGCCACCGGTTTTCACTTCTCGTCGAGCGGCGGCACCTGCCCGTTGTGGAATGTGTACGAGACCTTCGGCTCGCCCGGCAAGATTCTCACGCAGATCGCCCAGATGCCCGACGGCCGCAACTACTTCTGGGTGGCACGGACCGTCGAACGCCGGGCGACGCGCTACGGCCAGCCCGGCAAGACCTTCGCGATCGGCCTCGGCTGCGAGCTGCGCCACGCGGCCCGCGTCATCTACTCCGACGGTCTGGAGATCGGGCCGCAGGCACGGGTGTCGTTGATCGGTGCCGGTTGCCGCGTGTGCGAACGGACGAGTTGCCCGCAGCGTGCATTCCCCGCGCTGGGCGCCAAGCTCGACATCAACGAACATCGAAGCAGCGTGTCACCGTACTAGACGGTATCCACTCCGCCGGTTGAGCCGGGCCGCTCCGCGGGTTGAGCCGGGCTTTCCCGCCGGTTGAGCCCGGCCACTCCACCGGTTGAGCCGGGCTTTCCCGCCGGTTGAGCCCGGCCACTCCACCGGTTGAGCCGGGCTTTCCCGCCGGTTGAGCCGGGCCGAAGCGCTAGCGAAGGCCCGTGTCGAAACCACGCAACCCGACGCTGCCAACGCACCAAACGCCCAGCGAGAGTTGGTAACTCGTCTCACGATGGTTTCGACACGGGCGCGTCTCGCTGCGCTCGTCGGGCCCGGCTCAACCAGCGGGGAGGTGAGGTGGTTTCGACACGGGCGCGTCTCGCTTCGCTCGTCGGGCCCGGCTCAACCAGCGGGGTGGTGAGGTGGTTTCGACACGGGCGCGTCTCGCTTCGCTCGTCGGGCCCCGCTCAACCAACAGAGGACCACTCCCCCCGTCGACATCAATCGGCACAGGGCTTCACGTACCCCATCAATAGCGCGACCGCGCCGTCGATCAGTCCTGCGAAGTCGCCGTCGGGGTGCGCGAGATATGCCATCGTCAGCCCGTCGGTGAAGGCGACGACCAGCGGCGCCAATTCGGCGCTCGGCTTGGTCCAGGTGAACTGCGCCGACGCCGACGCCGCGTCGAGCACGCGAGTCACCAGGTCGTAGTAGCCCTGATACAGCCTGGTGGCGAGATGTTCGATGCCCGGCGTGCGTTGAGCGTAGAGCGCCAACGAGATCAGTGCGCGTTCCTTGGCGGGATCGGCGGCAAGGGCGGCCAGGTAGACATCGAGTCCCTGCCGGAACAGTTCGTCGAGCGTGACCCCCGGCGACGGCGACGTGACGTCGAGTTCCGCGAGCAGTCCGTCGAAGGAGGCGATCTCGGCGTCGATGCCAGCCTCGACGACCGCGGCGAGCAAGCCGTCGCGTGATCCGAACGAGTAGAACAGCCCCGACTGTCCCACCCCGGCGGCTGCCGCGATCCGGCGGGTGGTCGCGGCCTCGACACCGTCTTCGGCGATGATGCGCAGCGTCGCATCGACCACGGTCTGACGCTTCGCCGCAGGCCCGGAGAGATCTGCAGAAGACACGGTTCACCGTAACCCACACCGCCGACGCGATCACCGAACATCGGCCACCTGATCGACTACGGTGACCCCATGAGCTCCCCACGGATCTCCCCCGGCGGCCTCCGCGAACTCGGTCCCTTCAACTGGGTCTTCGCTCGCGGCGCGGCGCTGGCGACCGGAGTCGACGACGCCCATATCTTTTCGACGCTCGGCCGGGCGAAGGGCCTGTTCCGCGGCTGGCTGCACTATTCGGCGCGGATGATGCCGTTCGGCAAACTATCGCGCAAAGACTCCGAGATGATCATCATCCGCGTCGCTCATCTGCGACAGTGCGACTACGAGATGGACCACCACCGCCGACTCGGCGCACGCGCGGGTATCACCGGCTCGCTCTACGACGACATCATCGCCGGACCCGATGCCGGCTGGGGCGATCGCGAACGCAGTCTGCTGCTGGCGACCGACCAACTCGTCGAGAGCCGCGACATCTCCGACGACGCGTGGGCCGCGTTGGCCCGCCACCTCACCGACGAGCAGTTGATCGCCTTCGTTCTGCTTGTCAATCAATACGATTCACTCGCGACGACACTGGGTACCCTGCGAATCGAACGCGACGTCAAGAAATGACGTCGATCGCCCAGCGCTTGATGCGCAGCAAGACCTTCTCGGTTGTGTACCAAGATCTTTGGCGGCCGACGTTCACGCGCCTGTTCAGTCTGGGCGGCAGCGCGACGGCCGAGTTCGACCGCGCACTGATGAGTTACCTGTCCCGGCCCGGCGAGCGCTCGATCCTCGACGTCGCCTGCGGCCCAGGGAATTACACCGGACAGCTGGCTCGCCGGCTGACCGGTGTGGGGCACTGCGTCGGCATCGACTTCTCCCCGGCGATGCTGAGCACCGCGGTACGAACCAACTCCGGTGACCGGATCAGCTACCTGCGCGCCGACGCGCATGCGATTCCGTTGGCCGACAACACCTTCGACACCGTCACGTGCCTCGCGGCGCTCTACCTGATTCCCGATCCGCTGCCCGTGATCGACGAGTTGGTCCGCGTCTGCAAGCCCGGCGGCGACGTCGTCATCTTCACCTCGGTGCGCACGGATCTGTCGCGCCTGCCGGGAGTCGGAACCATCGCCACGCTCGGCGGTTACCGGATGTTCGAGCCCCATGAGATCACCGGGCGGATGCACGACGCCGGGATACCCGACGTCGAGCAGACCATCATCGGACAGGGGCAGTACGTCATCGGCCGCAAGCCCGCTACTTGACGACGTCGAATATCTGCAGCTGGACTCCGTTGGAGAACGACGCCGACTCGGCCAGTGCCAGTGCGGTTTTCGCGGCGGCGGCGTCGTCGAACAGCCGCTTTCCGGAGCCTAGCAGCACGGGGAAGACCAGCAGGTGGTAGCGGTCGACGAGTCCGGCCGCCAGCAACCCCTGCGCGAGGGTTGCGCTGCCGCGCACGATGATCGATCCGTCCGCATCGGAATCCTTCAGTGCCGCAACCTCATCGAGCGAGCGAAGGACAGAAGTGTTATGCCACTGCGGATCCGACAGTGTCGACGAGACGACGTACTTCGGCATCGCGTTGTAGTCGGCGAACTCGTCCATCGACGGCCATACCGGGGCGAACTCGTCATAGGATTGCCTGCCGAGCAGCATGGCGCCCGCCTCGGTCTGTTCCCGGCCTTTGATCTCGTAGGCCTCGGGAACGAAGTCGATGTCGGTGAAGGTCCAGCCCGCGTGCGGGTGAGCACCGCCGCCGGGTGAGTCGACGACGCCGTCGAGGGAGATGAATTCGCTGACGATGAGCGGACGAGACATGAAAACTCCTGGGTGGGTGAGGTATTCGACGCAGGCTGGACTGCGACGAGGTGGCTAGGCCTTGACCAGATCGTCGATCTGATTGATCGCCCCGCTCGCACCCTCGATGACACCCATGTCGAGCACCTTCTGCAACGCTTCGGCGGTCTCATAGGTGCTCAGGTATACCGCGCGGGTGCCACCGTCGACGGCGGTGAAGGCATAGTCGTTGCGCGACACCGGCATTCCCGGAACAGGGTTGAATTCCTCGTCGGCGAAGCCGTCGTCGAAGGTGAATCCGTCGGGTTCGTCGACGGCGGTGATCTGCCACCAACCGGCGAACTTCTCACCCTCGGGGCTCGTCATGTAGTAGGTGACCCGGCCGCCGGGCCGCAGATCGTGCTCGACGACGGTGGCCGGGTACGTCGGCGGTCCCCAGATGCGTTCGAGCTGGCGCGGGTCGGCGTAGATCTGCCACACCCGTGGTACCGGGGCGGCGAATTCGGCGGTGATGGTCAGGGTCAGGTTGTCGGTGTCGGTCTGCACGTCGATGACAGGCATGGTCTCAATCCTTCTGCGTTGGTTGATCTTTCGATTCTGATAGGTCGGTGGCGAGCAGATCGTCGATCCGGGCGATCCGGCCGCGCCACACGGCTTCGATTTCGTCGAGCATCGACGCCACCGACCGGACCGCCTCCACATCGCCGCGGGCCAGCTGCTCACGGCCGCTGCGCCGTTTGCTGAGCAGACCCGCCTTCTCCAAGACGGCGACGTGTTTCTGCACCGCGGCGAAGCTCATGTCATAGGGCTCCGCGAGTGCACTGACCGAATGCTCTCCCGCCAGGACGCGCCGCAAGATGTCGCGCCTGGTGCGATCGGCGAGGGCGTGGAACATCGCATCCGCTCTGTCCTCGTCGGCCTCGGTCACTCGCCAATCATACAACCGATCGGTTGTATGTTGTCAATCCCCGATTCCACACTCTTTTCTGTAGCCAAGCCTTACCTTTCTGGTAATTTCGATGAGACTCACTACTCTAAATTCGAAGAAGAAGAGGTATCACCATGGACGCTGCCGAGCTGCCCTTCGCTGCCCGCCGCTCTGCCGACATGCCCGGCCATTGGCTGCTTGCCCGCCTCGGCAAGCGCGTCTTGCGCCCCGGCGGCGCGGAACTGTCCACGCGGATGCTCGACGACCTGCCGATCGCCGGCGCCGACGTCCTGGAAATCGCACCGGGCCTCGGCCGCACGGCCACCGACATCCTCGGCAGATCGCCCCGCAGCTATGTCGGCGTCGAATCCGACGACGCCGCGGTGTCGCTGACGAAGTCGGTGATCGGCACGGCCGGTGACGTCGTCGAAGCCGACGCCTCGGCCACCGGACTGCCCGACGCATCGATCGACGTCGCGATCGGCGAGGCGATGCTGACCATGCAATCGGCCCGCGGCAAGACCGCCATCGTCGCCGAGGCCCATCGCGTCCTTCGCGAGGGTGGCCACTATGCGGTGCACGAACTCGCGGTGCATCCCGACACGCTGCCCGCCGACGACAAGGCCGCGCTGCAACGCGCACTCGCCCGATCGATCAAGGTCAACGCCCGCCCCCTGACCGAGACCGAATGGCGAGAACTGTTCACCGCCAACGGCTTCGAGGTGAGCGAGGTCAGGTTCGCGCCGATGGCACTCCTGCAACCCCGGCGAATCATCGCCGACGAGGGCTTGTTCGGCGCGATTCGGTTCGTCGGCAACGTGATTCGCGACGGCGAGTCACGTGCGCGCGTGCTCGACATGCGCTCCACCTTCCGCAAGTACCGCAAGAACCTGGCCGCCATCGAGGTGGTGGTGACCAAACTGAAGACAACAGAATGAGGAGCAGATGACAGCCCACATCAACGAGGCCACCGCAATCGACTGGACCGCGATCACCGGTCTCGCCGACGTCGCCGACGGCCCGCGGGCCGATCGCCCGCTGGTCGACGTGCGGGCGCGGCTCGACGGCGCCACCGTCGTCCGGATCGCGTTCACCGGCGGTCAGACAATGCCCGATCACCAAGCGGCACACCCGATTCTCATCGTCGGGCAACGCGGTAGTGTCGACGTGACCGTCGCCGGGACGACGACGGCGGTGACACCCGGCGTCGCGCTGCATATCGCCGCGCGGGTCCGGCACGAATTGCGGGCTGCCGACCCGGGCGCCGTCACTCTTCTCGTGCTGAACGCGACGCCCTGAACGAAAGAGGGCGACGATGACACTGTCCGATCCCCGTGCCGCCGTGCTGCGGACGCTGCGGAACGCGGACGGGCCGGTCGACGCCGCAACGGTGGCCAAGCAGCTGCAGGTGCACGTGACGACCGCACGATTTCACCTGAACAACCTGATCAAGTCGGGTGAGGCGAGCACGGCACAGTTGCCGTCGACGTCGGTGGGGCGACCCCGACTCGGCTACGTCGCGGCACCGGATGCGCCGACCGACGAGCTCGTCGCACTGTTGCTCGGACAACTCGGCCCGACCGCGCACAGTCGCGAACAGCGGGCCGCCGAAGCCGGCCGGCTGTGGGCCGCGCGCCATCCGGCCCCACCGGCGCCCACTCCGCTGCCCGACCCGGTCACCGTCGTCGTCGACGCGTTGCGGGGGCTCGGGTTTCAGATTCGCTCGACGACCAGCGCCTTCGGCTCGCATGAACTGACCATCTGCTCGTGCCCGCTCAAAGAATTGTCGACCGACCATCCCGAGATCGCGCAGGGCATCGCCCGCGGCGTGATCGAAGAGGCGCTGGCGACGGCATCGGCGGCATTGGGCTCGCAGTACGCCGTCGCCGTTCGCCCCGACGTCGCGGGCGGCAACTGCGAGATCACCGTGGGCCTGTCGCCGCAGGTGCGCTCGGCGTCTCGGCACTAAGGGTTGCCTTTCATAATTTAAATGACTACGGTCCTTTTTATTGCGGGTCGAATCCCGCATGCAACGAAAGGACATCTGATGCCACATCCGCTCCGAACTCCTATCCGCAGCACGGCGGCGGCCCTCTGCGCCCTCCTGATGAGCGTCGGACTGGCGGCCGTGGTCGCCGCGCCCGCACCGGCGAAGACCTTCCCGCCGAATTTCACGGTGACCGCCGAGCACCCGACCCTGGCCGACCTCAACGACATCGTCGAGTTCATCGTCGAGACACCGGCGTCGGATGAGGCCAAAGCCGCGAACGTCGAAGGAGGCATGAGCGCCGTCGTGGTTCCACGCACCGTCTATCAGCTGGGACTGTTTCGCGCGCCGCGCGGATGGAACGACGTCACCGGACCGCTGGTGCAACGCGGAAACTCGGTGACCGCCACGCTCAACAGTGGATCCGCGGGCCGCCCGACGATCCGGATGACCATCGAGTTCAAACGCCTCGGCGGAAACTGGAAGCTCGCGGCGAGCTCGATGTGCCAGGGCGTCAAGGCCGTCGGCCTGAACATCTACTGCAACAGCTGATCGTGATCGACGTCGTCGAGGTGACCAAGGAGTATGGCGACCGCAGCGCGCTGCGTGCGGTGAACCTGGCCTTGCCACGTGCGCAGCTGAGCTACCTGCTCGGCCGCAACGGCGCGGGCAAGTCGACCCTGTTGCGGTGCCTGAGCGGGCTGACCACCCCGTCCACCGGCACCGTGCTGCTCGACGGCAGACCGATCGGCGACCGCGCCGACCGCGCCCGTCTGGTGGGAATTCACTTGGGCGGCAAAAGGTTTCCGCCCGGCCATACCGCCCGGCGGTACCTGCGGTTTCGGGCCGCGGCGGCCGGGGTCGGGCGATCCCGGGTGAATGCCGTACTCGACGACGTCGGCATGACCGATCACGCCGATCGCCCACTCAGCGGATTCTCACTGGGCATGGCACAGCGGATCGGCATCGCGGCCGCACTGCTCCCCGACCCCGCGGCACTGATCTTCGACGAACCGCACAACGGGCTCGACATAGTCGGAATCCATTGGGTCCGTGCGCTTCTCACCGACCTCGCGGCCGGCGGGCGAACCGTCGTCGTCGCGTCGCATCTCCTCGACGAGGTGGCGCGTACCGCTGATCGGGTCATCATGCTCGACGACGGAGCCGTCGTCGCCGACGAGCCGCTGAGCGACTTCGTCGGCGCCGCAACAGATCTCGAAGAGGCGTATCTGATCCGGACCGGCAGGCGGATCGCGTGAGGGCGTCGACGATCCCGACCGCCGTGGTGGCCGAGTCCATTCGGACCGGCGGTCGGCGCGGCGTCGTATGGACGATCGGCGTGCCGGCGGCGGTACTGAGCGGGCTGCTGATCACGATGGCGGTTGCGATCGTGGCCGAACAGTTCGCCGCCATCGGCGCCGCCAGCGCGAATCCGGCATCGATTCAGGTCACCTCGGCCACCACGCCCAACGCGGTCTACTGGATCATCACCTTCACCGTGACCATCGGCGCGATCACCGCGGCGTACGCCCAGGCGTCGGCGATGCGGGAACCCGCGGACGACCTCGAGCGCTTCAGCTATGTCCGGTCGTGGACCGCTCCGATCGCACGGTGGCTCTACTACGGGACGGTCACCGCCGTCGTGTCGTCAGCGCTCGTGGTGTGCACGCTTCTGACGCTGCCGCGGGCCTTTCCGCTCGTTTACGGCGGCGTCGAGCTGATGTCCGACGCCGGGCTCCGCTTCGTCTGGGCGGTGCCGCTGTACGGATTCGGTGCTTGCGGATTCGGTATCGGGCTGGCCGCCGTGATCGCCAACCCGGCGGGGGCGATCGCCCTGCTGCTCGGCTGGATGTACGTCGTCGAGACGGCGATCACCTTGGTGCCCAACGGTTATCAGCTGCAGTCGTATCTGCCGTTCCTCAACGGCGTATACGGCACCGGACAAGAGTTGGCGTTGCAGACCCCGTGGTCGCGCAATAGCGCGCTGGCCTTCTTCGTGGCGGTCTCGGCACTGGTGTTCGCGGTGGGGCTGCTACGGCTGAGTCGGCGTCGACGATGATCGTTGGCTATGACAGCACCCTTGAGCGACAATCCCACTATGTGGCGACGCGTATTCACAACGGTGTGGACATACCTGCGCCGATCCCCGCTCACGTTCATCTGGCTCGCCGTCCTGCTCGCTACGACGTCGGTCCAGCACGCCGTGTCGCCCCAATTCCTCGATGCGATCCTCGTTCACCGGTCGACCAACATCGACCAGCTGACGACGGATCCGCTTCGCGTCATCGTGATGAGCCTCTGGTGGCTCGACGGCGGCGGCGACGCCGCATACTGGTTCCCCTATGCGATCAGCTACGTGATCTTCCACGCTCCCGCCGAGCGTTGGCTCGGCTCATTCCGTTGGCTGGCAATCGGGTTCACCGGGCACGTCATCGCGACCTTCGTCAGCGAAGGCGCACTCGCGCTGGCGATCCGCGACGGGATCGCCAACGGTTCGATGCGCGACACCCAGGACGTCGGCGTCAGCTACTTCCTCGCCACCATCGTCGCCGTCCTGACGTATCACATCGCCAGGCCGTGGCGGTGGGCCTACCTGGCCGGAGTGCTCGTCAGCTATGCGGTCCCGCTGCTCGTCGCCCCCACATTCACTGCGCTGGGCCACTTCTCGTCGGTGTTGATCGGCCTCGCCTGCTATCCGGTGGTACGTGGGAAGACCGACGACCAATGGGACCCGGCGGTTACCGTCCGCCGGCTCATCCGACGATGGAGACACTCCTCACCAGAGGTCTCACCGGTTCGTCGAGCGTGCTAGGTTGACGACGTCAACGATGACAAACGGACGAGCGCACCGTACCCGACCGATGCAAAGACGGTGCAGGAGTGTGTGCAATGGCATGGATCGTTCTCGTCGTTTCCGGTGTGTTGGAAGCCGTTTGGGCCACCGCCCTCGGTAAGTCCGACGGCATCACCCGCCCCATCCCGTCGATCGTCTTCGGTGTCGCCCTGATTCTGTCGATGAGCGGCCTGGCCTACGCCATGCGCACCCTGCCGACCGGAACGTCGTATGCCGTGTGGGTCGGCATCGGCGCCGCCCTCACCGTGACCTATGCGATGGCCACCGGCGGCGAGTCGGCGTCGTGGTTGAAGATCCTGTTCATCGTCGGGATCGTGGGGTGTGTCATCGGCCTGAAGGCGCTGCACTGACCACTCAGATCCCCCGATAGTCGCGCACCGACATCCGGTGTCCCCGACGTTGCGGCCGCGGACCGTACCGCTCGATGAGCCGGATCACCCGACCCCGCTGTCCCGCAAAGGGTTCCAACAACTCCAGCATCCGTGCATCGTCGATGCGCTCGCCGATCAGTGCGTGCCCCACGACGTTGGGGATGTGGAAGTCGCCAACCGGCACGGCGTCGGGGTCGCCGACGGCGCGGGCCCGCACCTCGGCCTCGGTCCACGGTCCGACGCCGCGCAGCACCGTCAGCCGGTCGGCGTGCCGCTCGACGTCGACGCTCGACGCCCCGCGAATCGTGCGCATCCGTACCGGTTCGGCACCGCTGCGATGCCAGTCCCAGTTCGGGATGTCGGCCCACACCGCACGCGGCGGCGGCACCCACAGCCCGTCGACGCCGGGCGCCGGCTCCCCGAATCTGCGCACCAGATACCGCCACGCCCGCCACGCTTCGGCCCCGACGACCTTCTGTTCCAGGATCGACGCCGCCAGCGCCTCCCACACCCGGTCGCTGCGCCCGATCCGAAATCCCCTCGACCGTCGGACCAAGTCGTCGACGATCGGATTTCCCGACGGCACCAGACTCGGATCATCTTGTGCGCCAAGCAGATCCGGTAGTTGATCGAGCATCCAGACGCCACCCGGCCCCCACGCCGTTCCGGTCACCACGCCCGACGACGCCGTGATCCGCAACGTCCCCGGACCGTCCGGTGTGTGACTCGCCCGGGTGATCGCTCCCCCGGCGTCGACCCGGAAAGCCGGGTCACCCCCACCACGACGATGGACGCCGACCGTGGCCCCGATGTCCAGGGGCCACGGCGGCGTCCAGTCGCGAGTTCTCGGCGTCGAACCTGCCAGTGGGGAACTCAGAGGTTGATCATGTGGCCGATGGCGCCGTGGAAGGTCTCCTGCAGCGCCTCGGACATGGTCGGGTGAGTATGGACGTTGCGCGCCAACTCTTTCGCGGTCAGATCCCACTTCTGGGCGAGGGTCAGCTCGGGCAGCATCTCGGAGACGTTGTCGCCGACGAGGTGCCCGCCGATCAGTTCGTCGTTCGCACCGTCGGTGATCAGCTTGACGAAGCCCGCGGTCTCCGCGAGACCCTGCGCCTTGCCGTTGGCGGAGAACGGGAACGTCGAGACCTTGACGTCGTAGCCCTCGGCCTTCGCCTGTTCTTCGGTGAGGCCGAACGACGCCACCTGCGGCTGACAGAAGGTGGCCCGCGGCATCATCCGATAGTCACCGAGCGCCATCGTCTCGGCACCGGAGATCGTCTCGGCCGCGACGACGCCCTGCGCCTCGGCGACGTGCGCGAGCTGCAGCTTCGCGGTCACGTCGCCGATCGCGTAGATGCCGGCCACGTTGGTGCGCATGAAGTCGTCGATGGCGATGGCGCCACGCTCGGTCAGCTCCACACCCGTGTTCTCCAGTCCGAAGCCGGTGACCCGCGGGGCGAAGCCGACCGACATGAGCACCTTGTCGACGCTGATCTCACCGGGCTGGTCCTTGGCGTCGATGTATCTCACGGTGACCGACGATCCGTTGTCGGTCACCGACTGCACCTTGGTCGAGGTGAGAACCTTGACGCCGAGCTTCTTGTACTGCTTGGCGATCTCCTTGGAGACGTCCTTGTCCTCGTTGGGGAGCACACGGTCGAGGAACTCGACGATGGTGACGTCGACGCCGTAGTTGGCGAGCACGTAGCCGAACTCCATGCCGATGGCGCCCGCGCCGACGATGACGATCGACGACGGCAGTTCGCGGGTGAGGATCTGCGTCTCGTAGGTCACGACATTGTCGGACAATTCGACGCCGGGCAGCAGTTTGACGGTCGAGCCGGTGTCGATGATGACGTTGTCGAAGGTGATCTCACGGTCGCCTACCGTGATCGTCTTGGCGTCCTTGAACACCCCGTAGCCGTCGATCTCGGTGATCTTGTTCTTCTTCATCAGGAAGTGGACACCCTTGACGATGCCCTCGGAGACCTTGCGACTGCGGTCGAAGGCGGCTCCGAAGTCGAAGCTCACGCTCCCCGACATACCGAAGGTCGACGCCTGATGATTGAAGATGTGCGCCAGTTCGGCGTTGCGCAGCAACGCTTTCGACGGAATACAGCCGACGTTGAGGCACACACCTCCCCAGTACTTCTCTTCGATGACTGCGGTTTTCTGACCCAACTGGGCCGCCCGGATCGCGGCTACGTACCCACCTGGACCTGCACCGAGGACAACTGTTTCGAAGTGTTCTGACACGATGGTCAGACTAGTCTTCGCGCGCGGGCGTCGCAGCAGGTCCCGGGGTACCCGTCGGTAGCATCTCGTGCGGACGGGCCCCGAACCCCGATTCAATCGACGCTTCAATCGCTGTTGGGCATGTGGTTTGATGATCCCCATGACCTCCACCGCCGTGAGCACGCGTGATCGCCTGTTGCAATGCGCCGAGGAGTTGCTCGCCGACGCCCCGTACGACGCGGTGTCGGTGCGATCGATCTGCGGCGCGGCACACGCGAACGTCGCAGCGGTGCACTACCACTTCGGCACGAAGGAAGACCTCGTCGTCGCACTGCTCAACGAGCGCCTCGCGCCCTACTGGGCACAACCCCTCGAAGCACTCGGAGCCGATCCGTCGGTGACCGAAGTCGTCGACGCCATCCTCGCCCCCTTCCTCGAGCTCAACGCGCAACCGAACGGTCGCCTGTATCTGCGCCTGCTGGCGCGCGTCGTCGACGATGCCGATCAGTCCAGTTGGCACGGCCGGTGGTTCACCCTCGACACCTGGAGCGCGCTGCTCACCCACGTCGACGCGGCACTCGCCCGGCGTCGCTGGGCGCTCGCCTTCGACCTGCTGATGCGCAGTTTCAGCCGCACCGACGCCCCATTGTCCGACGACGCGGTGGCGGCACTTCGCGGATTCGTCATCGCGGGTCTGTCGGCGCCGTAACCGCAACGCGCTGCCCCATTCGAACGGGTGAGGTTCCCGATCCGGTGGCACTCGGCGCAGTATTGTCGACCGAGTGACCACCACCGCAGACGACCCCTACCTCTGGCTCGAAGACGTCACCGGCGACGACGCGCTGGCCTGGGTCCGCGCGCACAACGACCCCACCGTCGCCGCGCTGACCGGATCGCAACGCTTCGCCGACATGCAGTCTCAGACGCTGGAGATCCTCGATTCCGACGACCGCATCCCGTACGTCTCGCGGCGCGGCGCCTATCTGTACAACTTCTGGCGCGACGCGGCGAATCCGAAGGGCCTGTGGCGCCGAACGACGTTGGAGTCCTACCGCACCGACGCACCGGAGTGGGACGTCATCATCGACGTCGACGAACTTTCTCGCGCGGAAGAGGAGAACTGGGTGTGGGGCGGCGGCACCGTGCTGCGCTCGACGC
This sequence comes from Gordonia asplenii, assembly GCF_012933505.1. Classification (GTDB taxonomy): domain Bacteria; phylum Actinomycetota; class Actinomycetes; order Mycobacteriales; family Mycobacteriaceae; genus Gordonia; species Gordonia asplenii. Next base: position 34,368 of record NZ_JABBNB010000005.1, on the reverse strand, counting down.
TGTTGCCCGGCGACGACCCGGACGGCCAATACCGGCATGCGCTGGTCTCGCTGTCACGCGGGGGTGCCGATGCGACGGTCATCCGCGAGTTCGACCTCGTCACCCGCAGCTGGGTGGACCCCGCCGACGGCGGCTTCTACCTGCCGGAGAACAAGTCACGTATCGGGTGGATCGACGTCGACTCCGTCTACGTCGGCACCGACTTCGGCGAACAACCCGACGGCACCGGCTCGATGACCGACTCCGGGTATCCGCGGATCATGAAGAAGTGGGTCCGCGGCACGTCGCTGGACGACGCACCGATCGTTTTCAGCGGTACCACCAACGATGTCTCGGTGGGCGCCAGCTTCGACGACACGCCCGGTTACGAACGCCATTTCGCTTCGCGCTCAACAGATTTCTACAACTCAGAAATGTACGAGATCCGCGGCGACGAGCTGATCCTGGTCGACGTGCCCACCGATGCCGTCGCGGGGATTCGCAACAACTGGCTGTTCGTGCTGCCCCGCTCGCAGTGGCAGCTCGACGACGCCACCTACGCGCCGGGCACACTGATCGTCTTCGACTACGGCGCCTATCTGGCGGGCGATCGCAGCGCAACCGTGCTGTTCACGCCCGACGACCACACGAGCCTGGCCGCTTTCGTCTGCACGCGTTCCCACCTGATCATGACCACCCTGCACGACGTGCGGACGCAGCTGGACGTGCGCACCCTCGGCGACTGGGCTCCGGTGGAATTGGCCGGCATTCCGCCGTTCGCCACCGTCACCGTCTACGACGTCGACCCCGATGTCAGCGACGAAATCTTCTTGAACGCAAGCACTTTCACGCTTCCGCCGACATTCCTGCACGGCGACACCTCGGCGGGGTCGGTCGCGGCGATCAAACAGGCTCCCGCCCAGTACGACGCCACCGACGTCGTCGTCGAGCAGCGGTTCGCGACGTCGGACGACGGCACCCAGATTCCGTATTTCCTCGTCCGCCGCTCCGACGTCGGGCCCGGTCCGACCCTGCTCTACGGCTACGGCGGGTTCCAGAACGCGCTTGTGCCGGGGTATTCGGCGGTGTCGGGGCGCAACTGGGTGCAGCTCGGCGGGACCTACGTCATCGCCAACATCCGCGGCGGTGGAGAATACGGGCCGAGCTGGCACACCCAGGCGGTGAAAGCGGGACGCCACAAGGTGTACGAGGACTTCGCCGCGGTCGCGCGGGCACTCGTCGCCGACGGCATCACCACGGTGGAACAACTCGGCGCGCAGGGCGGCTCGAACGGCGGGCTGCTGATGGGCGTCATGCTGACCCGCTACCCCGAACTGTTCGGGGCGCTCGTCTGCCAGGTGCCGCTGATCGACATGCGCCGCTATCACAAGTTGCTCGCCGGAGCGTCGTGGATGGCCGAGTACGGCGACCCCGACAACCCGGAGGAATGGGAGTTCATCCGCCCCTTCTCGCCGTATCAGAACATCGTCGCCGACGTCGACTACCCCGCGATTCTGGTCACGACGTCGACCCGCGATGACCGCGTGCACCCCGGACACGCCCGCAAACTCGTTGCGCGACTTGAAGAAATGGGCAACCACCCGCTCTACTACGAGAACATCGAAGGCGGCCACGGCGGCGCGGCCGACAACAAACAGGCCGCCTTCATGACGTCGCTGGCGTACGAATTCCTATGGGAGCAGCTGGCGAAGTAGCGGCGACACTCACCCCAGCTGCATGGGGAAGAAGACGGTGTAGACCAGCGTCAGCAGCATGTTGACGATGATGATCGCGACGGTCGACACGACGACCGTCGCGTTCACTCCGTCGGCGACGCCGCGCGGTCCGCCCCGCGCTTCCAGACCGCGCTGGCATCCGATGACCGAGATCATGAAGCCGAAGATCATGGCCTTCACCAGCGCGAAGAGCAGGTCGCGCACCGACGCGAATGCACCGAACGACTGCCAGTAGCTGCCCGGACCGACGCCCTGCAGGGTGATCGACAGATAGAACGCCGAGATCACGCCGACCAACACGATGAACAGTGCCAGCAGCGGCGCCACGACCACCGAGGCGATGATGCGCGGCACCACGAGCCGCTGGATCGGGTCGATGCCCATGACGCGCATGGCGTCGATCTCCTCGCGCACGGTGCGCGCTCCCAGATCCGCCGCGATCGCCGACGCCCCGGCACCACCGAGCAACATTCCCGAGGCCAGCGGCGCGGCCTGCTGGATCACCGCGAAACCCGACCCGGCACCGAGAAGTGACTGTGCCCCGAGCTGATTGATGACGTTGCCGATCTGGACGGTCACGATGACCCCGAACGGGATGGCCATCAGGAAAGCCGGAACCGCCGTGACGCTCACCATGTACCAAGCCTGAAAGACCGCTTCCTTCATCTTCACCCGCCACCGGAAGATGTCGATCAGCAGCGTGGCGACGGCGGTTGCGGCGAGGTGGAAGGTGCGGCCCAGCGTCTGCACTGGACCCAGTGCGTTGGACCGGAGGTTCTTCTTCAGAACCGACCCGACCGACGGTCCCGCCGAAACCGCTGCGGCGGTCATGTCAGCCACCCGCCGGTGTCGACGCGGGCGCCGGCGACGGTGCGACAGAACTCGGCGTCGGCGTGGTGGTCGTGCCGCCGATCGCCTGCGGAATCGCCGACGTCGGATCGCCGACCGACGTGATCATCCAGTCCTTCGAGCGGTCCAGGGTCAGCGTGTAGGTGGCGGTGGTATTGCTGCCGTTGGGTGTCTGCACCGACTTGGTGTTCACGTCGACGACGGCCTGCACCCGGAAGATGTCGCCGGAGGTGCTGACCGTCTTCGCCACGATCAGGTCGGCGGTCGTCTGCATGCGCAGCGGGGTGAGAACCTGGTCCATCGTCTGGCCGATGAGGTCGTACTGTTTCTGCAGGTCGGGGCTGACGCCCTTCTTCATGTTGGCGATCCATGGTGTGAGGTCGCGGTAGTCGAGGGTGGCGGCGTTTACCGCGTACTTTCCGGCGACGTTCTCGGCCGCGGCGCGATCGGCGACGTCGGCGCGCAGGTCGTTGAGGTCCTTGCGCGCGGAGATGTCGCGGACGAGGAAGACACCGAGCGCCACGACCAGGGCGATCAGCACCACCGAGGCGACGATCGAACGGACCGACAGGGTGACCTGCCGAGGCGCTTTGACCGGGGTGCTCGCCGCGGGGCGTCGAACGGGATTCTTCGCGGCCGTCTTGCGCACCGGCGAGGCGCCCTTCGCCGGCGCCGCTTTCGTCGTCGCATCGTCGCTCGACGCCGGCTCCTCCGACACCGGCTCCCCTGACACCGCGTCGGTGGTCGTCTCGTCGGTCATCACGTCGGTCTCTCCTTGATTCGCAGCGGGTGTCGTCTCGTCTGTCGTCGTCATTTCGGCGGCACCGTCACGACCAGTCGAGCGGCTCCGTCGGTCCCGAACATCTGTAGCGCATTGGACAACAGTTGGCTCACATTCACTTGCGGCAGAGTCTGATTCAGTGCGGTAGCGATCGGCATCAGGGGCCCGACGGCGTCCATCGTCGGCGGAATGATCTTCGCGAGGTACTCGTGCAATCGCGCCAGGAAGGGGTCGATGATCGGCAGGTTCTTGGCGAAGTCCGAGCCGTCGACGACCCGCTCCAGAACGGGCAACACATTGCCGACGCTGGTCATGGTGCGTCCCAGACCGGTGCCGAGTTGCGGCGCGGCAGCGATCAGCCAGCCGAGATCGCCGGTGTAGCGCTGCGTGTTGGCGAACATCGTGCGCAGTTGAGTGGATCGCGACAGCAGCACCCCGGCGATCAGTCGGCTTCCGTCGCTGATCTGTCCGAGCGCCTGATCGGTGCCGTCGAGCGCCTGCCACACGGTCCTCAACAACGACGCCATCGGGTCGGCCGCCAGCGCCGACGACAGATTGTTGATCAGATCGAATATCCCGGGAATCGACTCGGGCTGCACCAATTGCTGCGCCGCGATGCGTTCACCGTCGACGAGATAGGGGCCGTTGCCGGAACCGGACACGAAGTTGATGTATGGCTCGCCGAGTGCCGACTGCATGCTGATCTCGACGCTGGCATCGCGCGAGATCTGCTGTTCCTTCGGATATCGCAGGGTGACATCGGCACCGGTCGGTGTGACATTCACGGTCGAGACTTCACCGACTCGAACCCCGTCGACGAATACCCCGGTTCCGCCGAGCACCAGATCGGTATTCGTCAGATGCATCGAGACGGTGGAGTACTCGGTCAGCGGATTCCAGCGATATACCCCGACGGCCAGATACAGCCCGCAGGTCGCGATCACCACCGCGAACGTCACGACGTTGATCCCCAATTCCTTGTTGACCGACATCATCAGGGCACCATCCCCAGGATCCTAAAAGCCTTGACCATCTGCGCCGAGAGGTCGGCATTGCTCGTCCCGCTGGCGATCGCGAGCGTACGGATATTGAGATTGGGCACGCCCTTGAGGAACGGAATGATCTTGTCGTTCAGAAGGTTGTACATCGCCGTCGCATTCGCTGCCTGACCGTGGTAATTCGGCCAGCCCGGAATGAGCAGGGGTTTGATCACCGTCTCCACCACTCCCGTCAATCCGTTGAGCAGCGGTATCGCAGGGTGCAGCGGCGTGATTCCGTGGTCGACCCGCGCGAACAGTTTCGCGATCCACAGAATCAGCAGGTCGCCGTTGATCTGGGTCGCGCCCTGCGGACTCAGCAGGAATTTCAGCGTCTGCTGTTCCGTGGCCAATTCGCCGGTGAGCCCGGTGACCGAATCGAGCATCGTGGTCAGCGCCGCCGTATTGTCGGCGAAGGCGTTGAGTGTGCCGACCATCGTCGACATCACCCGGGTCACCTCGGTGGGCTGCGCCGGGAACTGGGCGTTCACCTTGTCGAAGGTGTTGCCCAATTGGGGCAGACTGCCGCTGCCCAGGAAGTTGGACAGGCTGACCATCAGATCTTCGATCTGGACCGGCGCCTTGACGTGGTCCTTCGTCAGCTTCTGCCCCGCGGCGAGCCGTTTGGAGAAGGCGTCGGACGGATTGGTGATCGCCACGTAGGTGTCACCGAGCAGCGTGTCCTGGCGCAGCTCCACCTGTGCGTCGGAGCCGACGACGAATCCGTCGTCGATCGACAGGGTCACGATCGGAGCGGTCGGGCCGGATCGGATCGACTTCACCAGGCCCGCCCGGATCCCGTTGATGGTCACCTTCGACGCGGTGGGCAGGTTGCTGACGGTGCCGAACTCGACGTCCAGCGGCCAGCCGTTGCTCACCGACTGCGGAGTGGGAAGTCGTTCGGGACTGAACGAGCTGCTGCACGCCGAAACGCCGACCACCGTCGACGCCGCCACCGCGGCGGCAACCCAGCGTCGTATCAGATTGCGCGACAACACGATACGAGAATTCATCGGGCCGCTCCACTCAGAATCAAGGCCATCCGGATGGCGTCGACCTCCATGCCGTCGGGACCGGACACGTGGCATTGGCCGGGGAAGATCCGATTGATGTTCTGGCAGGTCGCCACCGGATTCTTGGCCGGAATGCGGGTCTTCGGCGGGTTGTAGCGGATCCGCACGCCGAGCGTTCGCTGGTCGAAGGAGACGTTGAACGCCCGGATGAGCACCGGCACGATGCCCAGCAGGTCGCCGAAGTTACGCATGCCGGCGCCGATCAGCCGCGCGATCGGAACCACGACGTCGAGCGCGGGCCACACGAACTGGGAGTAGCGCTGCGCGAGACTCGCGATCACCTGGATGATGATCGGCACCGAGGTGCCGAGTCCGTGGACGCCGTCGAAGAGCGCCGGAATCGTCGTGCCGAGCACCGGGTTGACCACCGAGACTAGCTGCTGGGCCAGACCCCAGTTATCCGCCAGGCCGGTCGACATGGCGCTGACGTTGTCGATCACCGTCACCATGTCGGCGAGTCCGCCGGTGATCGGCGTATTCGGCGCCACCGCGAGCTGCTTGATGATCGTGTTCAGAATCGGCCCGGTACCGGCCAGCCCGCCGCTGATGTTGCGGACGCTGGACATCACCGCGGCGAGCTCTTGCGGTCCGCCGTCGCTGGTCAGCTGCTTGCCGACCTTGGCGATGCTCTCCAGCGACTTGCTGATCGACACCGGCGTGCTCGTCGACGACAAGCCGATGCACTGGCCGGGTGTCAGCCGTGCGCCGCCGGTGTAGTCGCCCAACAGCGCCAGTTGGCGTACCGCGATGATCGACGGCGACACCGATGCCGCCTTGACGTCGGCGGGCAGCGTCTGATCACCGTCGACGGTGAAGGTCACCTTCGCCGACGACGGCCCGGCGTCGATGCCGGTGATCTCACCGACCGCCACTCCCCGCCTCGTCACCGTATTGCCGGTGAAGATACCCACGGCGTCGTGCATTTCGGCGCAATAGGTAGTCGACTTGGTGGTCGCCTTGCCGACGGCGAAATAGCCGACGCCGAGCAGGGCGATGATCACTATCGATCCGACCGACACCAGCCACGGGGAGCCCGCTATCTTGCGCAACATCTCAGCACCCCGATCCGGCGACCGGCACGCAGAAGTCCGACGCCAGCACGGTCTTGCTCTGGTCGATGATCACCGAACCGTCGGGCCCGACCATTCCCTCGAGCTTCTTGATCAGATCGCGTCCCTGGTTAATCATCGGCGTGTATCGCGCCAAGACCGGACCGAATTGCTTTCCGATTGCGTCGAGCTGCCGTACGAGCGGGTCGATGTCGTCGCGATAGGAGGCGAGCACGCCGGCGACCTTTCCCAGGATTCCGGTGAGCGCGAAGGCGGCCGAATTGAGGCGTCTGCCGAAATCGTCGTATTCGCTGAAGAACAGGCTCAGATTCTGGACCAGAGCGGTGATGACATCGCCATTGGCGTTGACCACCTTCGTATAGTCACCCGCCATTTTCAGCATCGCGCCGAATTCGTCCTGCTTCTGGTTCAGGTTCGTCAACATCGACGACAGAATCGTCAGATCGCTGCGGAATGCGGTCGGATTGTCGGCGAATCCGGCATTCAATTCGACCAGGGTCTTACGCAGCGGTGTGGCGTCGATCTTGCTGATCTTGGGCTGGGCGATCTGAAAAACCTCGGTCAGCGAATACGGCACCGACGTCCGGGTGACCGGAATCGGCGTATCGCCCAACGGCCGATCACCGATCGAGGTGATGTCGATGAAATTGCCGCCGACGACCGTCAGCATCTTGACGTCGGCCGTGGAATCACTGCCGATGAACGCGCTCTTGTCCACGGACATCGTGACCGCGACGTGGTCACCGGCGAGCTTCACCCCGACGACGTTGCCGACCGGAATTCCCGCGACGCGGACGCTGTCGCCGGTGCGGATCTGACCGGCTTCGTCGAAGTTCGCCGTGATATGCCCCTTGCCCGGCGTCAACACGTAGATTCCGACGGCCACCAGCCCGACGACGGCCAGCACGATCACCGCGGCGATGCCCCACCGGACCTCGCCCCGTTGCTGCTGGGCAGTCGTCTGGGCGGGGGGGTCGGTGAGCCGCGTGATGATCTTGCGCGGCCAGGAGAGGACCGTCAACGTTTGCACAGCGTCACCTGCGTTCCACGAATGAAGACTCCGATCGACGCGGGCACCGACGCCCGGCCGCGCGAGCAGGTGAACGACGTCGCCGTCGTACCGGGCACCGGCAACGCGGAGTTGAGTGCCGACAGGATGCCGGGCGCCAGCGACAGATACCCGACGACCGACTGGGCGATCGGCATGATCTGCCCGATGAAGACGTCGAGGTCGGGGGTGCGATTGTCGCGCAGCCCGAGAGACGCCAGGAAATTGTCGGTGCTGACCAAGGTGTCACTGGAATAGTCGGCCAGATGGCGCAGGTCGGGCATGAGCTGTACCAGCGTCGAACCCAGGTTGGACAGGTATCCGATGATCGGCGTGAGCGAATTCTCGCCGCCGCCGATCGACGACGACAGTTGCTGAAGGTTGCTCACCAACAGATTGACGACCGCCGAACGGTCGTCGACGACGGCGAGGACCTTGTTCAGCGAATCCACGAGACGACTGAATCCGGTGCCGTCCCCCTGCACCAGGGCGAGCAGGCTTTCGGAGAAGTGGTTGATGTCGTCGGGACTCATCACCGCGAAGACCGGCGCCAGGCCGTGGAAGATCGTGGTGATGTCGAAGGACGGGACAGTCGATTCCAGTCCGATCGTCGACCCGGCCGCGGCGGTCGGTCCGGTCGCCGAGCGCTGCTGCAGGTCCAGGTACCGGATACCGGTCAGGTTGAGGTAGCGGATGGCCAGTTTGGAGTCGGAGTAGATGTGCTGGCTCGACGACAGTGAGAAGCTGACCCGCGCCAACGACGTCTCGTCGCGGCGGTCGAGGGCCACCGCGGTGACCTTGCCGACTCGCACGCCGAGCGCGCGTACGTCGTTGCCCACCCGCAGCCCGGAGGCATTGCTGAACTCCGCCGAGTACGACGCCGAGTCCCCTTCGGTCGGGCGGTTGATCGCATTCGCGATGAAGATGCCGCCTGCGACGGCGACGATCGCGAAGATCACCAGGTAGACGAGGGTCCGAACGACGGATTTCACCGATGTCCTCCCGTCGGCGACGTCAGGGCTGCGGTAACGCCCGGAATGCCGCGCAGCACGACGTCGACGTTGAGCATCGGCCGCCCGTCGGCGCCGGCCGGCATCGCGCGCCGGATTCGTTCGATCAACGCGGCGATCTCCAAGCCGTTGTCGTAGGAGTCGGGGAAGCTCTGCTGAATCCGCGCGACGATCTGCGTCAGCGCCGGCACCAGCGGCATCGTCTGACCGATGTCCTTACCGAGGATGTCGTTGATGATGGGCAGCAACGTCGAGTAGGCAGCCCCCAGACCGTCGTTCGCCTTGTCGATGAAGCCGGGTCGCTGTGCCGCCTGCCAGCTCATCAGCGACCGGAGTCCGGGCAGCGCCGCCACCGTCGTCGCATTCAACCCGCTCAGTAGCGCGGCCATCTGGGGCATCGTCACCGACGTCGGGAGCTTCTGGGTGTCGGCGATCTCGGTCGCCAGCTCACTGACGGTGCCGATGACCGGCAGCAGTCCCATGGTGGCCTTGTTGGCGTTGGACAGGATGTCGGAGACGTACGGGGCGAAGGCTTCGGTCTGCAGGTCGCTGAGTCCGCGCAGCAACGTCGTCAACGTCGAGTCCACCGGAGTGTCCGGGTAGAAGTCGGCGTCGTTGCTCAGCGGGTCGCCGCCCGGCTGCGCGGTGAGCTCGACAGCGCCGATGCCGAACAGATTCTTCGGCGCGTAGGTGACCTGCATCGCGCTGGTGAGGACGTCTTTGCGGTCGCGATAGGCGGGGTTGATCGTCAGCCCGACGACGAACTTGGTGCCGTCGGCGCGGACCGAGGCCACCTGCCCGATCTCGTCGCCGTTGAGTACCACCGCGGTTCCCGGTTCGATGCCTCCAGCGACGACGTCGGTGTGCATGGCGATGTGCATGTTGTCGTCGGGGAGCATGGCGGTTACCACGACCGCGCCGATCACCAGGATTGCCGTGACGATGATGGCGATCACCGCTCGTTTGGCGAACGTCGCGGGCGATGCCGCCATGCCCGGGGTGCGAAAGTCGGTCATGCCGTCAGCCCCTGAACACGAACGGTGAGTTGATACCCCAGAAGAGGACGGTCAGCACGAGGTCCAGGCCGACCACGGCGACGAGGCTCGCCCGGATCGCGCGCCCCGAGGCCACGCCGACGCCCTCCGGACCGCCCGAGGCGAAGAAGCCTTTGTAGCAATGGATGATGATCACCGCCACGATGAAGATGGCCACTTTGAGGGTGGCCAACACGAGGTCGGGAAAGTTCACGAACTGCTGGAAATAGTGCTGATAGGCACCCGACGACTCGCCGCTGACCCGCACGACGAAGGCGCTGCTGAGGTAGCTGGCGATGATGGCGATCAGGAAGGTCGGGATGGTGGTGAGGATGCCGGCGACCACGCGGGTCGACACGACGAATGAAATCGAGTGCACGCCGACGACTTCCAGCGCGTCGATCTCCTCGCTGATGCGCATCGAGCCGATCTCGGCGGTCATTCGGCAGCCGGCCTGCACGGCGAAACCCAGTGCGGCGAGCAGTGGCGCGAATTCCCGGGTGATCGCATACGACGAGACCGAGCCGGCGATCGGGCCCAGGCCGAGCATGTTGAGGACTCCGTGCGCGACGATGGCGACCGTGGCTCCGGCGGCCAGCCCGAGGACCGCCATGACCAGCGCCGTACCGCCGCCGACGATGACCGCGCCGCGTCCCCAGGTGAGATCGGTGACGGTGCGGACGGTCTGCCCCTTGAACCGCCACATCGCCTGCGGGGCGAACCGGAAGCTGTAGTACACGAACGACAGGAAGTGTCCGAGCAGCGCGAGCGAGTCCTCGCCGCGGCGACGAACCCGAACGAGCCACCCCAGGCCTCGCGGTGCATACGCGGCGGGCACACCCATCGCACGTCACCCCTCTTCCTCGTACTGGTCTTCCTCGTACCGGTCTTCCACGTACTGTGTCGCCGCTCACCTCCGGCGGGCGACAGCGTAACAGAACACCGCTATCCAGATAACACCGCTACGCGACAGCACATCGTCGAGCCGAAGCGTCCACTCATCAGTCCGCTTAATATCAGTCACGCCGCACTTGCATAGAACGAACTGAACCACACCCGACGTCGTCGTTCACCCGTTTTGGACAGACGACCGAGCACGGATATTCGGATCGATCGATCGACCCGCCGGCGGCGGCGCTTCGAAAACCTAGCGGCGTAACATTTGAGGTGATACCGCTATGTGAAGTACGCGGCAATGCAGTGAGGAGATTCGATGGCACGGCGCAAGGCGCTCACCCGCGCCGAGAGTCAGGCAGTCACCCGCGAACAGTTGGTCGACTCCGCCGAGAAGCTGTTCTTGGCCAACGGCTATCACGCGACGTCGATCGCGACGATCGCCGCCGACTGCGGCCGCACCGTGGGCGCCGTGTACAGCAACTACGCCAGCAAGGAGGAACTCTGCTGCGCGGTCCTGCGACGCCGCTTCACCGCCGAGATCGCCAAAGCCCTGGCCATGCTCACCGCGGCCGGCGACGACCTCGACGCACGCCTGGAAGCCATCGCCCAGTGGTGGCGCGAGTTCGCGCGCGACACCCCGATGCTGTTGTTGACCGCCGAATACGGGCTGTCGCTTCTGCGCGACCCGAATCAGCGGGACAAGGCGGCACATGCGATCGATAGCACCGTCGACTCGGTGCGCGTCATGGTCGACGACCACCTCCCGAGCGAAGCGGCACGAGCCCATTCGGCGTCATTCGACCGCGCCGCCAACGCGATCACCGCGTTCGCGATCGGATTGTCGACGCTGCGCGGGGTCGGGACGCTCGGCGAGCGCGAATCGACGGCGATCCTCACCGAATCGATACGGATGTGGATCGACCGGGTGGCCGCCGAAACCCACCTGCCTGCCTAGAACCGAAAGGCAAGGCGCACAACAACTCCCACTACTGCGACGCCGAGTCCCACCGCACCGACGATCAGCGCAACATGCGTCAGATCGTTGACCACGCCGTCGATCGTCACTTCGGCGACCTGCCGCGCGCCGCCGTCGGTCGCCGAGACCTCCTGCTTGGCGCGGTGGGCGAACAGGATGGCCAATCCCCACGAGATCGCCGCCGACGCCACCGCGCCCACGCCGAGCCAGGCCAGGACGGTGCCCCGACGTCGGCCGATCGCCAGCGCCAGCAACGCCGCGACGACGGCGACTATGAGGCTCACGTAGGCGATCAGCGTGAGTTGGCTGCCGACATGGTGATAGCGCCCGGCCTCCAGGCCGTCGCCCGCGCCCCGGGTGATGTCGACGGTGATCGGGCCGGGAACCTTCACGCTCAGCCCGGTCGAGGCGATCACCCGATTGACCATGTTGGTCAGGTCGAGCTGCATCGGCTTGCCCCGTTGCTCGGGCGTCGCCTCATTGAACAGCCAGGCGTGCTCCTGCGAGGCGATGTCGACGAAGTCGGACCGAAACTGGGCACTGGCCGTGTAGCGGGTCGCGATGGGCTTGGCGATGAGGGCGGGTACCAGACCGTTCGACGCGGTGACCACCTGATTGACGATCTCGTCGGCCATGTAGGACTGGATCTTGGAGTTCTCGGCCATCGTCGACGCCGTCGTCGCGAATCCCTCCGGGTCGATGACCCGTTCTTTGACCCACAACGACGGCAACGCAACGATGATCGCGACGATGGCGATCAGCGTCGCCAGGCCGCTTACAAAACTTCGCACCCCAGAGAGGCTACTCACCCGCCAGATCGCGCGCGCGTCCGACGATCAGCGGATCGGGTTCGCCGACCACATCGTCGTTCTTACCCTCGTAGTCGAACAGACTCAGGACGTGACGCATCGCGTTGATCCGGGCCCGCTTCTTGTCGTTGCTCTTCACCACGGTCCACGGCGCGATGTCGGTGTCGGTGGCGGCGAACATCTCTTCTTTCGCCGCGGTGTAGCGATCCCACTTGTCCAGCGAGGCGAGGTCCATCGGCGACAGTTTCCACTGCCGCACCGGGTCGATCTGCCGGATCGCGAACCGCGTCCGCTGTTCGAGTGGGGTCACCGAGAACCAGAACTTCACCAGGCTGATGCCGTCGTCGGTGAGCATCTTCTCGAACGCCGGAACCTGCTGGAGGAATCGCGAATGCTGTTCGTCGGAGCAGAACCCCATCACGCGCTCGACTCCGGCGCGGTTGTACCAGGAGCGGTCGAAGAAGACCATCTCGCCGCCGGCGGGCAGATACTGCACGTAGCGCTGGAAGTACCACTCGGTGGACTCGCGCTCGCTGGGCTTCTCCAGTGCGACGATGTGCGCGCCGCGCGGGTTGAGGTGCTCGTTGAAGCGTTTGATGGTGCCACCCTTGCCCGCGGCGTCGCGGCCCTCGAAGACGAGTAGGTGGCGCTGGCCGGTCTTCTTCGACCATTTCTGCAGCTTGAGCAGCTCGATCTGCAGACGACGCTTGGTCACTTCGTATTCCCGACGGCTCATCCGCTCGTCGTAGGGATAGTCCTCCCGCCACGTGTCGACGACGTTGCGTTCGGGCAGGGTGAGGAGAATGGGGTCGTCGTCATCATCGTCGTTGACGGTGAATCCGGTGGTGTCGGCGAGGTCGACCAGCTGCTGTAGCGCCTCTCGGCCGGACACCGCACTGAAGTCGGGGCCGATGCGTTCCAACTCTTCAAGATCAGTCACCACACAACGGTAAGCAGCAACCGCGAACGGCACATGTCTTCCAGGTGAACTCGACGGATCTGTCGTCGGCCCCGACGTCGTACTACTCCCCGGGCGGGGTTCTCAGTTCTGGAAGTAAAGGACTCCCGATCGGACGCACAACTTGCCGCTCGACGTCTCGTAGGCGGCGGCGAAACCACCGAGGCACGCGGTTCCCTTGGGGCTCGCATACGCCTGGCCGCCCCATCCGCCCAGGGCCAGCGCCGTCGCCCCGGCGGTCGCCTGCGCCACCGACTGCGCTCCCGGCCCGGTGGTCACCGAGTAGGCGGTGCCGTTGTACTTCGCGCCGGCCAGAGCGGTCGAGCCGGGCTGCATGTTACGTGCAGTCGCCTTGCCGCCCTTGTCGGCGACGGCGATCGCGGTGCCCGCCGACGACGCGTCGTCGGCGGTGGCATGACTGCCCGGGCCCGACGTCGCCGCACACGCGCTGTCCGGGGTGACGTGCTGCATCCGCCCACCGTTGTCGGCGGTGCAGAGGTTGGCCTGTGCGCTGCCCCCGCCGACCGAGATCAAGAACGCCGCCCCCGCGACGGCCATCGCCGCGCCCATGACCCGTGTTGTGCACTTCGACAAAGTGGTGATTCGCACTGATTCCTCTCCCCGGACGGCCCCGCTGACCTGCCCAACGCACGTCAGCCTACAGATGCGGCAACCGCGCGTGTGCAACGATGTGGTCACGACACGCCGATGTGTTCTCGCCGGTCAGCGGCCTATCCAAAGGTCACTGGGCGGCGCGGCGCTTGGCCTCGGCGGAAACGCCCTTCTTCGACGTTTCCACCGCCACCTTCTGCGCCTGACGCAGCAGAAGGCCGGGCAGCTTCACCTTCAGATCGACCGACAACTCGAACTCGACATGCGTGGTGCCGTTGGGTCCCTCGGACAGGTGGTATTCGCCATGCTGCTGGCTCAATTGAGTCGCTTCGACGAGATCCCACGTGCAGGAGTTCTCGGTCCACGTGTACTCGATGACCTGTTCGTCGGTGATCGGCCCCATCGACACCGCGATCTTGACCCGCTTGGGCGCGCCGTCGTCGTATTCGTCGAGGATCTCCGCCGATTTGTGCGGCCCCGACCAGTCCGGCAGTGACTCCACATCCATCAGCAGTTCCATCACCACCGGCAGCGGTGCTTGAACGTCGTACTCGGTTTTCGCAGAGACAGCCATGGGAGGAAACCTATCACCGACCTGCGACACGATTGCCGCGTAGCCTCAGTGTTCCCGGTCGATGAGATTGATCGGCCAGGCTTCGTCGGGGATGTCGCTCAGTGCGCACTGCTGATCGACTGCGGTGAACCATCCGCGATAGTGCAGCACCTCCCCGATCACCGGGTTACGGACGATGGCGTCGCACCGGAATCGCTGGCGGGCGTCGTCCCATCCCTCGGTGTACTTCATCTCCAGCACGAACGGCCCGCGCATCCCCAGCCGCGGCCCGCGCAGCCAGCGCAGGGGGCCGCTTTCCAGAAGCAGATCGCCCTGCGGGGTCGTCGACGCCGTGATCGGGTAGAGCAGTTCGGGGCCGTCGCCGAAATAGTCGACGAGTCCTTCGTGGCCGGCGACCAACACGGAATTGAGCTTGCGACTACCCGCGGTGTATTCGAAGTTGCGCAGCACCGCGAGACACTCGCGGCCCAGTTCGTCGACGTAGCAATAGTTGTCCTGGGTGAACGGAACCATCCGGCTCGACTTGCTCGGCAATGCGTTGCGATTGCCGTAATACCAGGTGATCGGCGGTGGAACGGCTGCCGAGATATAGATCGACTCCAAGATGCCGGTCAGCCGCTGCGCCACCCCCGACGTCGAGTCGATCCCGTAGCGCCACTGCATATTCGGGTGCAACCGGTCGAAGTCGGACCCCAGGGCGGCACGGTAGACCGGCGTCATGGTTCTCCTCACTTCGACGCGGCGGAAGTCGATTCCGCGATTGTTCAAAGTGAAAACCTACTACGCCGACACACGCCTCAGGTAGCGGCAGCCGATTCGCACAGGGCCTGCAATTCGACGATCACGTCGTCGAGCGGGTCCACCCGACGCTGCGTCTGACACAGTCCGACGGCCCCTTCGACGGCAGCGATGATCAATCGCGCCAACGATTGCGCGCGCTCGCGCGGCACGCCGTCGCGGGCGAGTCGAGCGGCGATCAGCGCGATCCATTCGGCGAAGATCTCCTCCGCTTCGTCGGCGACGGCGGGTTCGGAATTGCGTGCCAAGCCTCCGGCGAGCACCGGGCAGCCGAATTCGAAATCACTCTCGATGAGCATCTTGCGCCATACGTCGCCGATGTCGGCGACGGTGTCGGCCGGGGTCGCCGTCCCACGACCCGCGATCCGGCGGGCCATGAACTCCCCCGCATAGCGGACCGCTTCGACCATCAACTCGCTCTTGCCGCGCGGAAAATGGTGGTAGATGGAACCGCGCGGCGCCTTGCTGGCCGCGAGCACGTCGCCGATCGACGTCGCCGACACCCCGTCGCGGCCGATGAGATCCGCCGCGCTGATCACCATGCGCTCGCGCGGGCCGCGTGCCTGACCGCGCCCGACGGGAATCTCCGCCACCTGCCGACCCTCATTTCATCTGCCCGAATATCTATGCCATCATACATAACCATGAGCACCGACATCTCTCCTTCGCCGGATTCGACGCCGCTCGATCCGCGCAGCGCTTCCGGACTCGAGCTCATGCAGGCATGGGCGGCCAACCCCGGCCTCGACCGCCCCAGCATCGGCCGCCTGCTCGGCATGCGGCCGGTCGCGATCGGCGAGGGAACGGTGACCTTCACCGTGACACCCAAACCCGACTTCGCCAACCCGCTGGGCAGCGTGCACGGCGGAATCTGCGCCACCCTGCTCGACTCGGTGATGGGCTGCGCGGTGCACACCACCCTGCCCGCGGGCGTCCGCTACACCACCCTGGAACTCAAGGTGAACTACATCCGCTCGGTGGCGCTCGACGCCGACGACCTCACCGCGGTGGGAACGGTGATCCACAGCGGGCGCAGCACCGCGACCGCCGACGGCAAGGTGTTCGCCGCCGACGGCAAACTCGTCGCACACGGCACCACTACCTGCATCATCTTGCGCTGAGGCCGACGCCGGGGCGTCGGTCGAACAGCGGAAGAACGCCGATAACGGCCGGCCGATGCAACCGGGCCGTCGTAGTCTCTCTCTATGCACGACATCGTGCGCACGCGGTTCTTCGAACAGGCCCGCGTGCTCGTCGACGACCCGGGTGCAGGGGGACTCCTGCTCGTCGGTCCGCTCGGCGTGGGCAAGACCACCCTCGCGCAGGCGATTCTCGCCGGCCGGACGGTGACCGCATTGACGGCGGCGGACTGCACCGCCGAACGTCTGCGCGACTTCGCCCATCGACCCGACGACAGTTCGACAGGGCGAGCGGAGCGCCGGGGCACTTCGACAGGGCGAGCGGGCAGTTCCATCGTGTGGATCGCCGACGCCGACCGACTCGATCCGGCCGCAGGCGCGATGCTGTGGCAGTTGACGGCCGCCCGCGCGACTCGAGTACTGCTGACCGCGCGCAGTGCGATCGCCCATCCCGCGCTGTACGCGATGTGGAAGGACAATCACGTCCACCGGCTGTCGATTCCGCCGTTCAGCCTCGACGACACCGCCGCACTCGTCGAGTCCCGCATACCCGGGCGCGTCCATCGTCGGGTTCCCCACCAGATTCAGCGGCTCAGCGGCGGAATCCCGCTCATCTCCGAGGCTCTGATGAGCGCTGCGATCGATTCGGAAACACTGCAGACCGAATTCGGTGTAGCTCAGTTGCATCACGACATTCCACTGTCACCGACGCTGCGGGCGATCCTCGACCGGTTCCTCGCACCGCTCACCGCGACACAGCGCGACGTCGCGACGATACTGTCGATCGCCGCGAATCTGCCGCTGGCGGTACTCAATACACTCTGCGACGGTTCGGCGATCGACGAGTGCGAGGCGTCGGGCCTGATCGACGTCGACGCCGGTGGCGACGCCACCCTGCGCATCCGGATTCTCGCATCGGTGATCGATGCCGAACTGTCCGACGATCAGCGCCGCGATCACGCGCGCCGGATCAGCGCGGCGTTCACCGCCGACCTCGCCGTCGGCGACACCTGGGTCATCACGCCGGTGATGATGAAGCTGATCGCCGGGATCGACCAGCCCACCGGGGCATTGGTCGACGCCGCGGCGCACGAACTGCGCATCGGCCACTTTCAGACGGCGGATATGCTTGCGCGCCAAGCAATTACGCGCGGTGACCACGCCGAGCCCACGCTCATTCTGGCGCAATCGCTGATGTGGCGGGGTCGTGCTCGCGAGTGTGAGCAACTGCTCGCCGCCGGCGACCCGCCGCCCGACGCCACCGTGCGCGCCCGGACCATCTCGGTGCGCGCGGCCAACATGTTCTGGTTTCTCCTGCGGCCCGACGATGCACTGACACTGCTTCGCGAGGCGCGTGCGACGTTGCCCGCCGACTCGGACGGCCTGTTCGCGATCGACGCGCTGCGTGCCACGTTCCACTACTATCTGGGCGAATCGCCTGTCGCGCTTGAGATTTGCGCTGAGCTCGGCGAACCGCGAGACCGTGACGCGTTGTCGACGGCGTGGCTCTACAGCTCGAAGGCCGCCGCCCTCCTGTCGGTGGGCCGACCGGCCGAAGCGCAAGTGCCGATCCGGCTGTCGCGCGCCGCCTCCAGCCAGGTCAACACCGGGCTCGCCGCGTTGATCAATACCTTCAACCAACTCGAATTCTATTTGCTGACAGGACGATTCGAAAAGGCCGGACGATTCGTCGCCGAGGTGGCCCAGGCCGCCCGCGACGACGGCGACTCGCTGCTGAGCCTGGCCAACGATGTGATCAGCGGGCGCGCCGCGCACATGAGCGGAGATCTGCTCGCCGCCGAGGACCACTATGCGCGTGCCCTGTCGCTCGCATCGCGGAGTCCCCAGGCGAGCCTGGTCTGCGCATGTTCGGCATGGCTGTCGCAGGTGTACTCGTTGCTCGGCCGCGTGACCGAGGCCAAGAGTTCGCTGCAGATCGCCGAGAACACCGCCCACCGGGTGAACGCCCACCAGCAACCCGCCGTCGAGATGGCACGGGCGCTGTATCGGATGGCGACGTCGGATCTGCCCGCCGCTCGGCTGCACGCCGCCGACGCGGTGGCCTTCGCGCGTAGCCACGAGATGGCGGGCGTCGAACTCGATGTCCGTTTCGACGCCGAGGCGCTCGGGCTCATCGCGCCCGACGCCGACTTTCATCGGCGCGCGCGTCAGGGCAGCGGCGGGCAAGCCGCCGTCGTCTTCCTCGAGGCGCTCGCCGGCGACGCCGATACGATGTCCGCGGCGGCGGAGCAGATGACCGCGCGCGGGCGGCTCATCTGGGCGGCCGAGGGTTTCGCGCTGGCCGCGCTCAAGTATGCGACCGAGGACGCGAAACTACTTGCGCTGAAGGCGAATTGGCAGTCTCGCGCCATCGTCGCGACCACCCTGCAACGCACGCCGGCGGTCGCTGCGCTGCCCGAACCGCCGACGCTGTCACGACGCGAGATCGAGATTCTCACCGAGGTCGCGCGTGGGGTGTCCAACCGGGACATCGCCGACGATCTCGTGGTCTCGGTGCGCACCGTCGAAGGCCACGTGTACCGGCTGATGCACAAACTCGGAGCGCGCCGACGCGACGAGTTGTCCATACTCACGCCGTGGATCCCGAGGTGACCGCCGGTATCGTCGGCCGTCGAGCGCAGTTGCACACCCTGGCCCGATTTCTCGACTCAGCCCGCGGCCTCATCGTCCTGGCCGGTCCGCCCGGGGTCGGCAAGACCGCACTGGTGCGCGCCGCGGTGACCGAACGCTCCCACCACCGTTGGATTTCCGGCGGCCCGGCGATGGCCGACATTCCGCTGGGTGCGCTGGCGCTGCACGTGCGCACCTTCGCCGGCGGGAGTACCGAACTGATCGAGAATGCCGCGCACGACCTCATCGAGACTCGCGGATCGACGCCGGCCGGGTGCATCGTCGTCGACGACGCACATGTCGTCGACGGCCTGTCGGCCGCGGTCATCGCGCGTGCCGCCGCCATGCTGCCGGTGGTCGCGACCACGCGTTCGCTCGACGACCTGCCCGCAGCCATCGCGGCGATCGCCGCCCGCGAGGTCATCGACATGCAGCCGCTATCGGTCGCCGAGGTCGGCGCGATGCTCGACGATCGGCTGGGCGGCACGGTCGAGCAGGCCAGCGTGCATCGCATCCACCACCTCACCAACGGCCTTCCGCTCTACATCGATCATCTCGTGCGGACCGAGACCGACCGCGGGCACTTCCACCGCGACGACGGCACCTGGTGGTGGACCGGCGAACCCGATGCGGTTGGCGTGCTGGGCGACCTCATCTCCCACGAACTGGCCCGCCTGGCCCCCGACGTCGCCGAGGTCGCCGACGTGCTCGCGGTCGCGGGCGAGCTGAGCGCCGAACAACTCGAGGGCATCGTCGATGCGACCGCCGTCGAGGCAGCGGTCGACAGCGGTGTGGTGGCCGCGGTCCCGACCAGCCACGGACCGCGCTACACGCTGGTCCATCCGCTGTATGGGGAGATCGGGCGTCGTCGGGCGGGCTACGGTCGACGCCGGGCGATCAGCGCCGCCCTCATCGCCAAGATTCCCGATCGACCCGGTGTGCCGCCGCCGCTGCGGATCTCGCGCGCGATCATGATGCTGCGCTGCGGGTTGGAAGTCGATCTGGCGATGTTGCAGCGCGCGGCCGAAGATGCCATGGCTGCCAACGACATCCGCGTCGGCAAGGAGCTCGCCGGCCAAGTCGCCCGACGCGCCGTTGCGGGCAGCGCACCGTATCTTCGCGCGTCCTACGTCCTCGCACTGTGCGCTACCTGGGCGGGCGACGGCGTAACGGCCGACGATCTGCTGCGCGCCGCGATGGCCTCCACGTCGGATGACGCCGACATCGTCCGACTCACCACGGTCCGAGCCGCCAACCTGGCCTGGGACTTGGCCGACGTCGACGCCGGGGCGGCATTGCTCGACGACGTAGGTGCGACGCTGCACGACCCCGACCTGCGCGCCCTGCTCGACGGCCCGCGCGCGGTGATGTTGCACGGCCGGGGTGCGTCACTCGATGCGGTGGACGCCGCGCGGCGCGCACTGAACAGTCGGCTGATCACCGATCCCGACTTCGCGATGCCCGCGAACCTCGCCATCACCGGGCTGCTCGCGGCCGGCGGGGAAACCGGCCAGATCGTTCGATGCCGCGCGGAATCATCGCCGATACTGGAGCGCCTGCAAGACAACTTCGACGTCGCGAATCTCAAACTGCCCATACAGATGAGGGAAGTCGCCGGACTGCTGATCGCCGGACTGCTCGACGACGCCGCCGCCCTGGCCGACGCCAACTCGTCGGTGCTCACCGGTCCCCCGGGCCCCGCATTGATCTACGCGCGGCTGATCTCCGGGTGGACGTGTACCGCGTCGGGCCGGATCGACACCGCTCTCACCGTCCTCGCCCAGGCCTGCACTGGAATCCGACGCTGGAGCGAGACCGGAAATCCGATGGGTCTGGACACCCTGGCACAGACCTCCGTCGCCATCGGCCACGCCATGCAGGGCTCCGCACAGGCGGCGAGCGCGGCATTGGACCCGGTCGCGGACGGTCCGCCGTCGGCGTACGCCTACTATCAGCCCCAGTCGATGCTCGCTCGGGCGTGGATCCACGCCGCGCAGGGCGCGATGGCGACCGCGATCGACGTCTGCACCGCGGCCGCCGACCTCGCGTCGCGGCGCGGACAGTCCGCGGTCGCCGTGCTGATCATGCAGACCGCCGTCGGCTTCGGCGACCTCGACGCGGCCAGCAGACTGATGGCCGTCACGGTCCCCGTCGACGGCCCCCGCTTCGCGGCCGCGCGACTGCACGCGCAGGGGTTGCTCGCCGACGATCCGTCCGCGCTGTTGACGGCCGCCGACGCCGCCGAGAGTTACGGCGACCTGGTCACGGCCGCGACGATCGCCGCTCAGGCCGCGGAGATCGCCAACGGCCAGGGTCGCCGGGGAACCATGCTCACGGCACGTAAGCGGGCGAGTGACCTGCAAGCCCGATGCGAGTCGGTGATCACCCCTGCCCTCCGTGCGCTGCCCCGCCTCGATCTACCGCTGACCCGACGCCAATGGGAGGTCGCGGGCCTGCTCCGCGAGGGCCTCAGCAACGCCGAACTCGCCGAACGGCTGGGCATGTCGCTGCGCACCGTCGAAGGACATGTCTACCGCATCAACCAACGGTTGGGCACCACCGACCGAGCGGAGATCATCGACTACCTGAGCAATGTGACCGAGTGATCGTCGAGCCGCAACCCGCTCCCCGAGTGCCGAAGCGAGGAACGAGCTTCGGTGTAACCGCCGTGCTGAGTGACCGCGAGGAACGAGCGGTTGTAACGAAGTAGAGGGGCTCGCGAGACGAAGAACCCAACCCGACTACTCCGATCGGTCCAGATACTTCTCCCGCAACGCCTGCTGCGCGTCGGCGTCGATCCCCAGGCCATCCGCGAAATAGCCTGCGACCGAACCGAATTCGGTGTCGAGCTCCGCGAACGCCGCATCGAGGTAGCCAGGCACCACACCGAAGACCGGCTTGAGGACCTCCGGGTCGCCGCCCGCAGCGGCGAATCGTTCGAAAAGCGGCGTCAGCCCGACGAGCAACTGATCATTGGTGAGCAGATACTCGGCGTACACGTCGTCGCGGGACACGCCCATCAGTGACAGGAATGCGGCCGCGGCCCAGCCGGTGCGGTCTTTGCCAGCGGTGCAGTGAAACAGTGCCGGCGCGGGGTCGTCGAGGAGTCCCGTGAAGAAGCCTCCGAAGCTGCGTCGAGCGCTGTCGAAGCTGACCAGACCGCGGTAGATCTCGCAGATCGACTGATGCACTTCGGGTTTCGCCAGTTGCTCGGTGAGTTCGGCGGCGTGCGCCGGGTCGGCGAGCTTGTCGCCCATGTTCGCCGCGATCGAGCGCGGCGAGTCGGCGAGGACGTCCAGATGCACATTACGCACGCCGGCCAACTCCGGGTCCGCGCTCTCGGTGACCTCGTCGACGCTGCGGAAGTCATAGACGCGGCTCAGCCGCAGACCGTCGAGCACAGCACGATCGTCGGCGTCGAGTCCGGTGAGTCCCTTACTGCGGAACAGCAGCCGGCTGCGCACCGTCGCGCCGTCGCCCGCCGACCATCCACCGAGGTCGCGGAAATTAGTTAGAACGGGCAGGCCGAGGGCGCGGCTCGCGGTTGATGTCATGGGTCGATTCTCTCAACTACAGATTCTCTCGAGCACAACGGTTCTCTCGAGCACAATCGGCCGGTCGTCCAAACAGGACGACCGGCCGATGTGAAATGCGTTGTGCGCGCAGGGTTCTGACTAAATCAGAAGCCCATGCCGCCCATCTCGTCGCCACCCGGCATAGCCGGTGCGCCGGCCTTCTCGGGCTTGTCGGCGACGACGGCCTCGGTGGTGAGGAACAGAGCCGCGATCGAAGCCGCGTTCTGCAGCGCCGAGCGGGTGACCTTGACCGGGTCGTTGATGCCGGCGGCCAGCAGGTCCTCGTAGGTGTTGGTGGCGGCGTTCAGGCCGGTGCCAACGGGCGAGTTGCGGACCTTGTCGGCGACGACGCCGGGCTCGAGGCCCGCGTTGATCGCGATCTGCTTGGCCGGAGCCTCCAGCGCGACGCGAACGATGTTCGCACCGGTCGCCTCGTCGCCTTCCAGCGACAGGCCCGCGATGGCGGGCTCGGACTGCAGCAGAGCCACGCCGCCACCGGCGACGATGCCCTCTTCGACGGCGGCCTTGGCGTTGCGCACGGCATCTTCGATGCGGTGCTTGCGCTCCTTGAGCTCGACCTCGGTGGCAGCACCGGCCTTGATGACTGCAACGCCGCCGGCCAGCTTGGCCAGGCGCTCCTGCAGCTTCTCGCGGTCGTAGTCCGAGTCGCTCTTCTCGATCTCGGCACGGATCTGCGCAACGCGGCCGGCGATGGCCTCGGCGTCGCCTGCACCCTCGACGATGGTGGTCTCGTCCTTGGTGATGACGACCTTGCGGGCGGTGCCCAGCAGTTCCAGTCCGGCGGTCTCCAGCGAGAGGCCGACCTCTTCGCTGATGACCTCGCCACCGGTGAGGATGGCGATGTCGGCCAGCATGGCCTTGCGGCGGTCACCGAAGCCCGGTGCCTTGACGGCGACGGACTTGAAGGTGCCCTTGAGCTTGTTGACGATCAGGGTCGACAGTGCCTCGCCCTCGACGTCCTCAGCGATGATGACGAGCGGCTTGCCGGCCTGGATGACCTTCTCCAGCAGCGGCAGCAGGTCCTTGATGGTCGAGACCTTGCTCGAAACCAGCAGGATGTAGGCGTCTTCGAGGACGGCTTCCTGGCGCTCGGCGTCGGTGACGAAGTAGGCCGAGATGTAGCCCTTGTCGAAGCGCATGCCCTCGGTGAGCTCGAGCTGCAGGCCGAAGGTGTTCGACTCCTCGACGGTGATGACACCCTCGTTGCCGACCTTGTCCATGGCCTCGGCGATCAGGTCGCCGATGGTCTGGTCGCCCGCGGAGATGCCGGCGGTCGCAGCGATCTGCTCCTTGGTCTCAACTTCCTTGGCGCTGGCGAGCAGCGACTCGGTGACGGCCGCGACGGCCTTCTCGATGCCGCGCTTGAGGCCGAGCGGGTTTGCACCGGCAGCGACGTTGCGCAGGCCTTCGCGAACCAGGGCCTGAGCCAGGACGGTAGCGGTGGTGGTGCCGTCGCCTGCGACGTCGTCGGTCTTCTTGGCGACTTCCTTGACCAGCTCAGCGCCGATCTTCTCGTACGGGTCCTCCAGCTCGATCTCCTTGGCGATGGACACACCATCGTTGGTGATCGTGGGGGCGCCCCACTTCTTTTCCAGAACGACGTTGCGACCCTTGGGTCCCAACGTCACCTTGACGGCGTCGGCGAGGCTGTTGAGCCCACGCTCGAGGCCACGACGTGCCTCTTCGTCGAACGCAATGATCTTGGCCATTGGTAAGTGATCCTCCGGATACGGGGTGACACTAGGTTTGGTATGTCGGAACTCGGTGCCCGCGACGGACGACCGGCGTGTCAAACGGACCGATCTCACCGTCCCGACCTGGCACTCACGGTAGTCGAGTGCCAGTACCGTTTTTAGCACTCGAGGTCTGAGAGTGCAAGGACAGGTGCGCGGATTGCGCCCAGGGCGAACTACGAAGCGTTCCCACGCGCCCAACCCGGTAACTTGGACATCCATGAGCCCGCAGGTGGCAGTGGCACTGATCATCATGGCACTGGTGACCATCGGCGTGATCGACGTCGTGGTCCGCACCCGCCGCGTGGTGACCACCCCGACCGAACGAGCTGTGCACGACACCCTGCAGACCGCCGCGCTTGCCGCGCGCTCACTGCGGGCCGGTTTGTCTCCGCAGTCGGCTGCCGACGCGGTTCCCCATCTACGCGAACTGACCGGTGCGTCGGCGGTCGCCGTCTACGACGCCGACGTCGCGCTGCTCGCCGCCGAGTCGGCCGATTCCGTACTGCCCGATCACGTGGTCCGCGTCTTCGACGACGCCGCCCACAGTGCCCACGACGGCGGTCGACGCGTGTTGAAGACGGTGTCCCCGGCGTCGACTCTGCGTTCGGTCATCGCCCAACCGTTGATCGCCGACGAGCAGACCGTTGGTGTACTCATCGTGGCCACCGCGCAGGAACCGGGTCCGGGCTTGCTCGGAGCCGTGGCCGAAGTGGCCCGGTATGTCTCCAGTCAGCTCGAATTGGCTGAGCTCGATGCGTCCCGAAGCCGCCTGGACCGCGCCGAAGTTCTCGCGCTGCGGGCCCAGATCAGTCCGCATTTCATCTACAACGCGCTCAACACGATCGCGTCCTTCGTGCGGACCGACCCCGATCGCGCCCGCGAACTGATCCTCGACTTCGCCGATTTCACCCGCTACTCCTTCCGCGCCGCCGGCGAGTACACGCTGCTCGCCGACGAGCTGCGCAACATCGATCGGTACCTGACTCTCGAACGGGCGCGCTTCGGTTCGACGTTGACGGTCAAACTGCAGATCGCCCCCGAGGTACTCAACGTGGTGTTGCCGTTCCTCGCGCTGCAGCCGCTGGTGGAGAACGCCGTCCGGCACGGGTTGGCCGGTCGACGCAGCGGGACCATCACGATCACCGCGGTCGACGCCGGTTCGGACTGCGTGATCAGCGTCGAGGACGACGGAGTCGGGATGGATCCGGAGCTGCTGCGCACCGGCGACATCGACGCGCTCACGCCGCCGCAACGCCCGGTCTCCGACGACGCCGGCGCGCACGTCGGGCTGACCAACGTCGACCATCGGCTGCGCGCGGCCTTCGGCAATGACTACGGTTTGATTGTCGAGACCGCACCCGGCGCCGGGACGAAAGTCGGCATGCGGGTGCCGAAATTCCGTCCCGGCGTCGCGGTGTGAGCACGATACGCACAGAGCCGAGCGGGAAGGACACGACGATGCCCCTGGTGATCCTGGCGGTCGACGACGAGCCGCCCGCCCTCGATGAATTGCAGTTCCTGTTGTCGAGGCAGCCAGGGGTCGGCGAGGTGATCACCGCGTCCGACGCCACCGACGCTCTGCGCCAACTCAATTCGCGCCGGTTCGACGCGGTGTTCCTCGACATCAACATGCCGGGGTTGTCCGGGCTCGAACTGGCCGGAGTACTCACCAACTTCAACCATCGCCCCGCCGTCGTATTCGTCACCGCCCACGACGACCGTGCCGTCGACGCGTTCGGCGTCGGCGCGGTGGACTATCTGCTCAAGCCACTGCGGGAGGAGCGCCTCGCCCAGGCGATCACACGGGTCCGCACCTCCGAGGCACCCGCAGAGGAGGCTCCTGCTCCCGCCGAAATCGAACCCGACGATTCGGCCGACGTGGTCCCCGTCGAGTTGGGCGGCGTCACGACCCTGGTGCCCCGCGACAGCATCTCCTGGGTGGAGGCCGTCGGCGACTACGCCCGCCTGCATTCCGCGTCCGGCGCGCATCTGGTGCGAATACCGTTGTCCACGTTGGAGACTCGCTGGCGAGGCCACGGTTTCATTCGTATCCATCGGTCGTATCTGGTGGCCCTGCCGATGGTCACCGGACTACGCGCCCGCGGGTCGACGACGACGGTGAGCCTGCGAACGAACGGCGCCGAACCGGCGGTCGACCTTCCCGTCAGCCGACGCCAGGTCCGCGACCTCAAGGACCGCCTCGTCCGCGACCCGATGCGCTCCTACCGCGCCGCCGAACGGCGAACCGATGTGTGAGCTGGTTGAGCCGAGCCCGCCCCACCCGCTGGTTGAGCCGGACCCGACGAGCGCAGCGAGACGCGCCCGAGTCGAAACCACCGCACCCCACACCCCCAACCCACCCGGTTTCGACACGGCTCTCCGCTATCGCTTCGACCCGCCTCAACCAGCGGCCAACCACCCCGCCACGTCATGAATGAAGCCCCCAAACATGAAGTGCCCCAACGGGAACGCGTCGTTCTCGCGCACCGTCGCGGGGCGCGCATCGTCCGCACGCGGGTGGAAGTGCAGGAACAGACCGAGATCGGCGACGCCCTGGTCCGCGGTCTGATGCGTGCCCAACTGGGCTTGGCGCTGCGGCTGGGCTGCTCGGTCCTAGCCATCTGCGTGGCGATCGCCGTCGTCGTCGCAACCGTCCCCGCCATCGGCGCGGCGTCGGTCTTCGGGGTGCGCACCGTGTGGATCACCGTGGGGCCGTTGCTGTTCGGCGTGTTCTACGGCGTCGGGCGGCTCTATCTGCGGCTGGCCGATCAAGCCGAACAAGACTTCCTCGGCGTCGTCGACGAGGGCGCCGACCGGTGAGCACCGACGTCTCTCCGCTGACCGCCGCGGCACTGGTGCTCGCCGCGGTCGCGACGGTCGCCGTCGGCGCCTACTGGGGACGATTGGCACGTACGACGTCGGACTTCCTGGTCGCCTCGCGGTCCGTCGGACCGCGCTGGAACGCCGCGGCGATCTCCGGCGAATACCTCTCCGCCGCATCCTTTCTCGGCGTCGCGGGACTGATCGCGAAATACGGCGCCGACGCCCTGTGGTACCCGGTCGGATTCACCGCGGGCTATCTCGGACTGCTCATGTTCGTCGCCGCGCCGCTGCGACGTTCGGGTGCCTACACCGTCCCCGACTTCGCCGAGTTCCGACTGGGCGGCACCTCGGTCCGCCGCGCCGCGATGATCGTTGTCGTCGCGATCTGCATCTTCTACCTGATCCCGCAGTTTCAGGGCGCGGGCCTCGCCCTCAACATCCTCCTCGGGCTGCCGGTCTGGGCGGGCGCGGTCATCGTCGGAGTCATCGTGATCGTGAACGTCGTGGGAGGCGGCATGCGGTCGATCACGTTCGTTCAGGCCTTTCAGTACTGGTTGAAGCTGACGGCGGTCGCGGTGCCCGCACTCGCCTTGGCGGCCACCGTCCTCCACGACCGACCGGCCGTGAATCAAGCTGTGCCACCACGGGTTTCACAGATCACGACGGTCGCCATCACCACCGACGTCGTCGTCGCGGTCACCGACCCGGCGGGCGTCACGGTCACCGGGCGGCTCGACGGCGCACCCGTCGTCGACCATCCACTGACTCACCCCGGCCGCTACACCCTCGACCAGGACAGCACCTTGCGGTTGGCCGAGGGCGCCGCGACGCCCGTCGTCGCCGGCACCCCGACGTCGGGCGGAGCGTGGCTGACGCCGGGCGGAGGTTTCGGCGCGTCGGGCAATCGCGCTCTCTACCAGGTGCTTTCACTCATCCTCGCGACGTTCCTCGGCGCGATGGGACTGCCGCACGTACTCGTGCGCTTCTACACCAACCCCGACGGCCGGTCGGCTCGCCGAACCGCGCTGACCGTCATCCTGCTGCTGAGCCTGTTCTACCTGTTTCCGATTCTGCTGGGAATCCTTGCCCGACTGTATGTTCCGCAACTGTTGATCACCGGCAGCGCCGACGCCGCGGTGCTTCTGCTGCCCACCGCCGTCGTCGGCGGTCTCTGGGGAAGCTTGCTCGCGGCACTGGTCGCGGCCGGTGCCATCGCGGCGTTCCTGTCGACGTCGTCGGGCTTGTTGATCAGCGTCGCGGGCGCACTGTCGACCGATGTGCTGCGCGGCCGGATCAGCGACTTCCGCTGGGCCGCGGTGATCGGCGGCGTGATTCCGATCGTGCTGGCCGTCGCGTCGACGTCATTGGAGCTATCGCGAATGGTCGGTCTGGTGTTCGCCGTCGCGGCGTCGACGCTGTGTCCGCTGCTGGTCCTGGGAATCTGGTGGCGGCGACTCACCGCGGCCGGCGCGATCAGTGGGCTCGTCGTCGGCGGGCTGACGTCGGGTATCGCTGCGGTGCTTGCCATTTCGGGTGTGCCGGACAGCCAGGCCGACGGCTGGTCGGCGGTGATCATCGGCTATCCGGCCGCGGTGACGGTACCGCTGGCATTCGCGACGACCATCCTCGTCAGCCTCGCGACGTCGGCGGGCGTTCCCGCCGACGTACCACGCACCTTCGCCCGGATGCACGTTCCCGAGCGGCTCGGCATGGGCATCGAGCGGTTGCCGAAGTAGTCCGGCGGTAGCGCGTCGACCGCTGACCGTTCGTCGCCGCGCATCGACCGCTCGTCGCGCGATCGGGCATACCCGACTCATCGCCCAGAGATCGAGCATCGGTTGTGACCCAGATCGCAATAGTCTCCCCTGGTAGCCCAGCACACGTAGCCACAGGAGGCAGCAATGTCCACCGTCGAACATGTGGGCGGACCCGCGGATCCGCCCACGCCGACTCCCGAACAGTTCCTCGAGATCGATGCCAGCCCGGAGTTCGCCGACCTCAAGCGCACCCTGCGGTCATGGGTGTTCCCGATGACGGCGTTCTTCCTGCTCTGGTACGCGGTGTACGTGCTGCTCGGCGCCTTCGCCCACGACTTCATGGCGATCAAAGTCTGGGGAAACATCAACGTCGGCATCTTCCTCGGCGTCGCCCAGATCATCACGACCTTCCTGATCACCGGCCTGTACGTGCGGTTCGCCAATTCCAAGCTCGATCCGAAGGCGCAAGCCATCCGCGACTCGGCGACCGTGGCGGCCGCCGCGAACGTATCCCACGGAAACGGAGCCCGCGCATGAGCACGTCGGTGACCACCCTCGCCGCCGAAACCGTCGGCAACCCGATCGCCAACATCTCGATTTTCGCGGCCTTCGTCGCGATCACGATGTTCGTGGTGATCCGCGCGAGCCGCAAGAACCAGTCGGCTGCCGACTTCTTCACCGGCGGCCGGTCGTTCTCCGGGCCGCAGAACGGCGTCGCCATCGCCGGCGACTATCTCTCCGCCGCCAGCTTCCTCGGTATCGCCGGCGCCATCGCGGTCTACGGCTACGACGGCTTCCTGTACTCCATCGGCTTCCTCGTCGCCTGGTTGGTCGCGCTGCTCCTGGTCGCCGAATTGCTGCGCAACACAGGCAAATTCACGATGGCCGACGTGCTCAGCTTCCGCCTGAAGGAGCGGCCCGTGCGACTGGCCGCGGCCATCTCGACACTCGCGGTGTCGCTGTTCTACCTGCTCGCGCAGATGGCCGGTGCCGGTGGACTCGTCGCTCTGCTCCTCGACATCGAAGACCGGACTGGGCAGTCGATCGTGATCGCCGTCGTCGGCGTGCTGATGATCGTGTACGTACTGGTCGGCGGCATGAAGGGCACCACCTGGGTGCAGATCATCAAGGCCATCCTGCTCATCGCCGGTGCAGCACTCATGACGATCATGGTGCTCGCGAAGTTCGGGATGAACTTCTCCGACATCCTCGGCAGCGCACAGCAGTCGATCAGCGGATCGTCCGACGCCAAGGTCGCCGCCCGCGATGTTCTCGCGCCCGGTGCACAGTACGGCGGCTCGACCACGTCGACGATCAACTTCCTGTCGCTCGCCATCGCCCTGGTCCTGGGCACCGCGGGCCTGCCGCACGTGCTGATGCGCTTCTACACCGTCCCGACCGCCAAGGAGGCCCGACGCTCGGTGGTCTGGGCGATCGGACTGATCGGTGCGTTCTACCTGTTCACTCTGGTCCTCGGGTACGGGGCGGCGGCCATCGTCGGGCCCGACCGCATTCTGGGCGCGGCCGGCAAGGAGAACGCCGCGGCACCTCTGCTGGCCTTCGAACTCGGCGGGGTCGTTCTGCTCGGCGTGATCTCCGCGGTCGCCTTCGCGACGATTCTCGCCGTCGTCGCCGGACTGGTGATCACCGCGTCGGCGTCGTTCGCCCATGACATCTACGGCAGTGTCATCAAGCGCGGCAAGGCATCCGACGCCGATCAAGTCCGCGTCTCTCGGATGGCGGCGGTCACCCTGGGTGTGCTCGGCATCGTGCTCGGCATCCTCGCCAACGGACAGAACATCGCGTTCCTCGTCGCACTCGCCTTCGCCATCGCGGCATCGGCCAACCTCCCGACGATCATCTACTCGCTGTACTGGAAGCGCTTCAACACGCGCGGCGCCCTGTGGAGCATCTACGGCGGCCTGGCGTCGACGATCCTGCTCATCATCTTCTCCCCGGCCGTGTCCGGCGGGCCGAAGTCGATGATCCCGGGCGCAGACTTCGCCTACTTCCCGCTGGCCAACCCCGGCATCGTGTCGATCCCGCTCGCCTTCATCCTCGGCATCGTGGGTACGCTCACCTCGCCGTCGGACAAGGGCGACCCAGCCCGTAACGCCGAAATGGAAGTCCGGTCATTGACCGGGTTGGGCGCGGAAAAGGCTGTGGCGCACTAGGATTGCCTTCCGCACAGATCAATGGTCGGCCCCGGCACGTGAACCGTGTCGGGGCCGATGTGCGCGTCCAAGCCCGCTCCCTCTCTGCTCCCCGAGTGCCGAAGCGAGCCGGCGCGGCACCCCTCCGCTCCCCGAGTGCCGAAGCGAGCCGGCACGGCACCCCCTCCGCTCCCCGAGTGCCGAAGCGAGCCCGCGAGCTTCGGTGTAACGAGGGGCGGGTGAGACGAAAGACCAAGCGGGGGACGGGGCCGGCGCATTTTCGATGTTGACGCCACCGCGCGGTGCGGACCAAATTCTGACGCCAATCAAGTTCATCACCTGGGTCACCTGCGGTCATCCACGCTCGATGAGATCGGCGATCCGCCGTACATCGTCGGCCCCTGGCGTGAAGATCACAAGCTTCTGCTCCAACGCACCGGCCACCTGCAGGACCACATGGTCGAGACGGATCTGCCCAAGCTCCTTGTGCCGCAAGCATTTAGCGCCACCACCCAGGGCTTCGACGTCGTGGTCGAGCCACCATTCCCACGCCTGCGGACTCGCCGACAGCAGTCTGTCGATGAGTTCGGTGAACTCGCGCTCGCCGACGTGGCGCGCGGCTGCCGCACGGAAACGACCCAGTTGCGCTGAGGCCTCATGCTCCCAGTCGGGGAACACCGCCCGCGCCTGCGGCGACGTGAACATCCACCACAGCATGTTGCGGTTCTCTGGAGCGATCGTCGTCCAGTCGGTCCACAGCAGACGGGCCGCTCGGTTGCTCGCCAACACATCCCATCGGCGGCCGGTGACGTACGCGGGGAACGGATCCTGCCGGTCGACGAGTTGCGCTAAACCTGGAGCGAGGACCTCAGGTTGCGATGGGGACCGCGCTGGGCGCTCGTTGCCGGCGTTGAGCGCGTGGACGTAGTCGCGCTCGGCGTCGGAGAACCGCAACGCGGATGCCAGCGCATCGAGGACCTGCGGCGACGGATGCGAGGCGCGGCCTCGCTCCAAGAGCGAATAGTAGGTCGGCGACACCGCAGCAAGCAGCGCCACCTCCTCGCGCCGCAAGCCCGGGGTGCGGCGTCGACGCCCGGCTGGCAGGCCGACGTCGACGGGCTGCAGTTCCGCGCGCCGGGTGCGCAGCAGATTGGCGAGTTCGGCCGCGGGTCCGGTACCGATCGGTCCGCTGCTCATCCTGGCAATGCTAGTACGTCGATAACCGGTATGTAGCTGTGCTCGCCGCGACCGCATAGCGTTGATTCCATGCAAACAGTTGAGTCGCAATGGGTTTCGATTCCGGTCGGCGATCAGTCGATGAGTGCGTACGTGAGTCGGCCGACCGCGGGCGGGATAGCCCACGTGGTCCTGGTCGGATTCGAGATGTTCGGCCTGACGCCGTATGTCGCGGGCGTGACCGACCGGATCGCCGCGCTTGGCTACACCGCCGTCGCGCCTGACTTCTACCATCGAGCGGGCGACCGGATCGAGCTGCCGGAAACCGACGACGGTCGTGAACGCGGCTTCCGACTGGTCAATGAGCTCACCCTCGACGGCGTCGCCGACGATGTGCGAGCCTGTCTCGGTCATCTCGGACGCGCCGATGCGCCGGCCGCCATGGTCGGGCTCAGCGTCGGGGCTCACATCGCGTTCGGTGTGGCGACGCGAGTCCCGCTGCACGCACTCGCGTTGTTCTATCCCGGCTGGCTGACCACGTCCGGCACCGGCTTGAGTCGCCCCACTCCGTTGCTGGAGCTGACTTCCCGCATCGTCGCCAACGACACCGAAGTGCTGTTCGTCGTCGGCGAGAACGACAAACTCTATGCCCCGCAGGATATTTCACTGATCGACGACCGATTCGGCGCCGACCGGCTCCATCATGAGACGGTCATCTATCCCGGCGCGCCGCACGGCTTCCTCTGCGAGCACCGCGACGCCTTCCGGGCCGACGCCGCAGCAGACGCATTCGACCGCATGCAGGCGCTGTTGGCGCGGGCGCTGGGCTGAGGTTCTGGCGGCGGACTACGTCTGAATCTTCCGAAACCCTTGCGCTGCTTCAAGTTCGAAGCACAGCTCCAGCAACGATTGCTCCTGTCCGAGATCCGCGCAGTAGTGCAGCCCGATCGGCAGGTCGTCACTCGACTGCGCCAGCGGCAGACTCACCGCGGGTGTACCCGAAGTGTTGTTAATCGGCGTAAACGACACATAACGCACCAGGCGTTCGAAGATCTCCTCGAAATCCCCTGCGGGATCGAGGTATCCGATCCTCGGCGTGGTGTGCGCCAGCGTCGGCGACAGTACGACGTCGAACGACCGGTACACCTCGCGGAATTTCGCGTTCTGCCGTTTGAGTCCGTACAACGCGAAGGGCGCGCGCCAGAACGTCTTGCAGAAGTTGCGCGACAGACTGCGAGTGAACTGATCGAGCTGAGATCGATCGAACCCCTTGTCTATCAATCGCTTTCCCATGAATTCCAGCGAAAAGGCCAG
Organism: Gordonia asplenii; assembly: GCF_012933505.1. Lineage (GTDB taxonomy): Bacteria > Actinomycetota > Actinomycetes > Mycobacteriales > Mycobacteriaceae > Gordonia > Gordonia asplenii. Next base: position 802 of record NZ_JABBNB010000005.1, on the reverse strand, counting down.
CAGCGACCAGTATTCGGTGAAGTCACGGATGTAGCTGCGATCCACCGGGACCGGGATCGATTCGACGCGGTGTCCGAGCGATTCCAGCAGTTCGATGTTGGCGAACAGTGCGTCGTTGGTGTCGCGGTCGAGCAGCGCGCCGGTCAGCGGCTGGGTCAGCGCGGCGATTCGCAGGCGACGCTTACCCGGGCCTTCGACGAGTCCCAACTCCGGCAATCCTTTTGCGGGAGCGAACTTCTGGGTATCGGCGAGGAACGCCGCGGTGTCCCGGACACTGCGCGATACGATCCCATTGGAGATGATGTCGATCGGCGCGGCCTCGCCTTCCGGCGACGCGACGACGCGATCGCGCGTCGGCTTGAAGCCGACCAAGCCGCAGCACGCCGCCGGAATCCGGATCGATCCGCCACCGTCGTTCGCGTGGGCGATCGCCAGCGCACCCGCGGCGACCAGGGCCGCCGAGCCACCCGACGACGCCCCGCATGAGTATTCGGTGTTCCACGGATTGCGGGTGGGATCGCGGTCGACGAATTCCGTTGTCGCGGTCAGACCGAACGCCGGCAGCGTCGACGCCCCGACGATGTTGACGCCCGACGACAGCAGCTGATCGGTGAACGGCTCATTGACGGTAGCGATCACCTCCGGGACCGCCGCCGAACCATGCATCGTCGGAAGCCCCGCGAGCAGGGTGTTGTTCTTGATGATCGACGGCACACCACGGAACGAACCGGGTGCGAAATCATCGGCGGCCGCCCGGGCGAGAGCCCGCTCCCGGTCGTCGACGACGATGGCGTTCAGTTGC
>NZ_JABBNB010000049.1 GCF_012933505.1 Gordonia asplenii | reverse complement strand
GAGGGGATGGCGAGGCGAGGTTGCCAACTTGGGTCAATCCCGTTGAACCAGTAGGGCTTTCGGGCCTCGCAGCAGCGTCCGCGTCGACGAGAACGTCCGGCAACCGCGGGGGAGCAGGTCCGACACGAGACACTGGTTTCGAGACTCGACGAGGAGTTCACGCCTCCCATCGCAGCGCGGTGGCGAGGCGCTTCACCGAGGCGTCGATGCCCAGCTCCTCCACCAACCCCGCCAGCGCAGCCGCATCGGCCGGGGCGGACGGCAGGGTATCGGTGCCGTCGCCGTCGGTCTCGACGATCTGCGCGTCGGTGGCGACGGTGACCACCGTGCGGGCCGCGGCGAGATAGTCCGTGGCGGCCTTGAGCGCATTGCGGGGGCGAGCCGCCAGGCTCGACGCCGGGTCGTGGGCGGCCGCCTCGAGCGCGTCGAGACTGCCGTATTCGTTGAGCAGCTTCGCGCCGGTCTTCTCGCCGATCCCCGCCACGCCGGGCAGACCGTCGGACGGATCGCCGCGCAGCATCGACATCTCGGCGTAGCCGACGCCTGCGCGCCGGGGGTCGAGGCCGTATTTCTCGGCGACTTCGACCGGACCCATGAGTTCGGCTTTCGACAGTCCACGCCCGACGTAGAACACCCGGACCGTGACGGGGTCGTCGGCGACCACCTGCAACAGGTCGCGGTCGCCCGACACCACGATCACGTCGTCGTCGGCCTCGGCGAAGGCGAGCGTTCCGATCACGTCGTCGGCCTCGTAGCCGACCGCTCCGGCACTGGAGATGCCCGCTGCGGCAAGAACATTCATGATCATATCGACCTGCGGCGTTAAGGTGTCGGGGACCTCTTCGACGTCGGGGGCGACCTCGGACGTCTCGGCAACTCGATGCGCTTTGTAGGACGGGATGAGTTCGGTGCGGAATGCGGGGCGCCAATCGAGGTCGAGGCACACGACCAGGCGCGTCGGCTCATGTTTGGTGACCAGCGCCGCGATGGTGTCGATGAACCCGCGCACCGCGTTGACCGGTCGTCCGTCGGGGGCGGTCATCTTCTCCGGCAGAGCGTAGAAGGAGCGAAACCAGAGGCTTGCGCCGTCGAGGAGCATCAGGGTTCCAGGCATGCTGACCACTCTGTCAGATCGCATCGCTACGCTGACAGGCATGTCAGACTCATCGCTGCTGCCGGTGTCCAGCTATGCCCATCGTCTTGCTGAGGCCGCCCGCCTGGCCGCCGACGTCGGCGTCGATCTGCTGATGGTGAGTCCGGGGCCGGACCTGGAGTATCTGATCGGTTCGCGCGCACAGACTTTCGAGCGACTTACCGTGCTCGTCGTACCGTCGGCCGTCGGTGCGCAACCGTTCGTGGTGGTACCGCAACTGGAGTTGGCGTCGCTGTCGGAGTCGGCGGCGGGCGCACTGGAATTGCCGCTGCACCCGTGGGTCGATGGCGCGGATCCGTATGCGTTGGCGTTGGCCGACGCGGGTGCGAATCCTGTTGTCGCAGTGTCAGATTCGATGCCCGCACTGCACCTCGTGCCGATCGCGCAGCGGATCGGCACGACGCCGCGGTTGGCCACCGCGGTGTTGCGTGAGCTGCGAATGATCAAGGACGCCACCGAGATCGCGGCGTTGCGCGAGGCGGGCGCGGCCATCGACCGCGTGCACGCGCGAATGGGGGAGTTCCTGGTGCCCGGACGCACCGAGCACGAGGTCGCCGACGACATCGCAGCCGCGATCGTCGCCGAGGGCCATACGTCGGCGGCGTTCGTGATCGTCGGGTCGGGACCGCATGGCGCCGACCCGCATCACGAGTACTCCGAGCGCGTCATCGGCGCCGACGACGTCGTGGTGATCGACATCGGCGGGCCGGTGCCGACCGGCTACAACTCGGACTCCACCCGCACGTACTGCTTCGGCGAGCCGCCCGCCGACGTCGCCGCCGCGATCGCCGTCCTGGAACGGGCCCAAATTGCGGCGACCGCGGCGGTGCGCCCCGGCGTGAGCGCCGAGTCGGTCGACGCCGCGGCACGCGATCTGCTGGCGCAGGCGGGCCTGGCGGACGCGTTCATCCACCGGACCGGCCACGGCATCGGACTGTCGGTGCACGAGGAGCCCTACATCGTCGGCGGCAACGACATCGCGCTGCGACCCGGAATGGCCTTCTCCATCGAGCCGGGCATCTACTTCCCGGGCAAGTGGGGCGCCCGCATCGAGGACATCGTGATCGTGACCGACGACGGCTGCGAGTCGGTGAACAAGCGCCCTCGCGGCTTGACGGTGCTGCCGGCGAAAAGCTGAGGCGGAGTAGGCGATTCGGTGGCGGGGCTGACCCCGCCGCCCCAGCGCGAGCGCGCCGACGGCATTCGCCGCAACGCACCCGAACTCGAAACAGGCGCGACGCAACCGGCCACCGGTGTCAAACGTGGGTATTACCCCCGATGCAGCGCATTTACCCCCTCTGACCTGCGGCGATGCCATGGGTAGTTCTCCCCATCGACGCCCTTGGCGAATTCTCATAACGTTCTCACCAACACCACAAGCTAACTGCTCACAGCGTCAATGACCTTGGGGCACACCACAGGTAGTGAGGATGAGAAATGACCGCAGCACTGATTTCGCAGGGTTACGCCGTCGACCACAGCGCTCGGCGGCGCGCCGAGTCCGTCCGTCGCCACGAGGATGCGTTGGCGCGCTTGGCGGCTCGCCGGATGCCGTTGCCGGGGCAGCAGCCCTCCACTTGGCCGGTGAGCGCCGGGCAGCGTCGCCGACCGCTACTTCGTGAGGTGAAAGTTCCTGTGCTTGAACATGATTCGATCGAGATCAACGATGAGGCCGATGTCCAGACGCGCACCGACTCGCATGTGCGCACCGATCTGCCGCGCCCGGTGCTGACGCCGCGTGAGGCCGAGGTGCTGCGCACGTGGCTACTGGTGGATTCCAAGCCGGCCGTCGGCCAGGAACTGTTCATCTCGCTGGGCACGGTGAACACCCACCTGACCCGAATCCGCGCCAAGTACGCCGAGATCGGCCGTCCGGCACCGACGAAGGCCGGTCTGGTGGCTCGCGCGGTGCAGGACGGGCTCATCTCGCTCGACGAGCTGTAGTCCGGTCCGCGCCGGCGCGTTCGGCGGATTTCTCCGGGTGGCGGGGGCGGTGGGTGTTGGTTGTGGCCACGGGGGCGCGGTAGGCGATACTTATCCCCGTGGCAACCATCGAAGAGATTTTGCAGGTCGAGGCGATCGAGGCGAACATTTTTCGCGGGCCGTCGTATCCGTCGTATTTGACCCGCACATTCGGGGGACAGGTTGCCGGGCAGGCGTTGGTTTCGGCGACGCGCACGGTTCCGGAAGCGTTTCACGTGCATTCGTTGCACGGCTATTTTCTGCGGCCGGGCAATCCGGATATCCCCGCGGTGTTCCTGGTCGATCGGATCCGTGACGGCCGTTCGTTCGTGACACGCCGGGTGACCGGTGTGCAGAACGGCGAGGCGATCTTCACGATGTCGGCGTCGTTCCACGTACTCGGCAACGAGGGTATCGAGCATCAGGACACGATGCCGCCCGCGCCCGGACCGGAGGGTTTGCGCAGCCGGGCGGAGGAGCAGCCCGCGCACATGATCTCGGTGATTCGCGAGTGGGAGAACTTCGATCTGCGCGTAGTGCCGCGCGATCAGTTGACCATGACTCCCGGGCTGGCGGCCCAGCAGCAGGTCTGGTTCCGCTACCGGCATCCGTTGCCCGACGACCAGGTCTTTCACGTCTGCACACTCGCGTATATGAGCGACATGACATTGCTCGGGTCGGCGAATGTGATCCACCCCGACGTGCATCCGCAGGGTGCGTCGCTCGACCACGCGATGTGGTTCATGCGTCCGTTCCGCGCCGACGAATGGTTGCTGTACGACCAGGCGTCGCCGTCGGCTGGGTCGGGGCGCGCGCTGACCCAGGGGCGAATCTTCAACCGGGCGGGGGAGTTGGTCGCGGCGGTCACACAGGAAGGCCTCGCGCGGACCGGCCGCAACCAGACCCTCGAGCAGCAGATCGGCAAAGTGACCAGGTGAGTGATGTGAATGTGACCGGCGCGGTGTCGCGACCGGTCATCGGAGTGTTGGCGCTGCAAGGAGATGTGCGCGAGCACGTCGCGGCGCTGCAGGCCAGCGGCGCCGACGCGATCGCGGTGCGTCGTCCGGGTGAACTGGAGGAGATCGACGGCATCGTGCTGCCCGGCGGCGAGTCGACGACGATGAGCAAGCTGCTCGGCGTGTTCGACCTGTTCGATCCGCTGCGCGCGAAGCTGCTCGACGGTCTGCCGGCGTATGGATCCTGTGCGGGCATGATCATGCTCAGTTCCCGGATCCTGGACACCCGACCGGACGCGCGGCATCTCGACGTGCTGGATATCACGGTGCGGCGCAACGCCTTCGGTCGCCAGGTCGAGTCTTTCGAGGCGGATATCGACTTCGCCGGGATCACCGATGCGCCCGGCGCGGCGAAGATGCGTGGCGTGTTCATCCGCGCTCCGTGGGTGGAGGAGGCGGGTCCGGGGGTGACCGTCCTGGCGCGGGTGCCCGACGGTCCGGCCGCGGGGCGGATCGTCGCCGTCGAGCAGGGATCGGTGATCGCGACATCGTTTCATCCGGAGGTGACCGGCGATCGACGGGTGCACGAATATTTCGTCGCCAAGGTGCGTCGGTAAGATCACACGGGTTGCAGTACGCGGTGAGCGTGGAAATTCCGGTGCCGGGAGTCGGCACCGACGTGCGAGGGAAGGCTGAGCAGCGATGAGTGGACATTCCAAGTGGGCCACCACCAAACACAAGAAGGCGGCGATTGACGCCAAGCGCGGCAAGATGTTCGCGAAGTTGATCAAGAACATCGAGGTCGCCGCACGGACCGGGGGCGGTGACCCGGCGGGCAATCCCACGCTGTTCGACGCGATTCAGAAGGCCAAGAAGTCGTCGGTGCCCAACGACAACATCGAGCGCGCCCGCAAGCGCGGCGGCGGTGAGGAGGCCGGCGGCGCCGACTGGCAGACCATCACCTACGAGGGGTACGGACCCAACGGCGTGGCGGTGCTGATCGAGTGCCTGACCGACAACCGCAACCGCGCCGCCGGCGAGGTGCGCACGGCGATGACCCGCAACGGCGGGAACATGGCCGACCCCGGATCGGTGGCCTATCTGTTCACCCGCAAGGGTGTCGTCACCCTGGAGAAGGGCGAGCAGACCGAGGACGACATCCTGATGGCGGTCCTGGAGGCCGGGGCCGAGGAAGTCAACGACCTGGGCGAGACCTTCGAGGTCGTCTCCGAGCCGACCGACCTGGTGGCCGTGCGTTCGGCGCTGCAGGAGGCCGGCATCGACTACGAGTCGGCCGAGGCTGATTTCCGCGCATCCGTCGAGGTACCGGTCGACGCCGACGGTGCGCGCAAGGTGTTCAAGCTGATCGACGCGCTCGAAGACTCCGACGACGTGCAGAACGTGTACAGCAACGTCGACATCAGCGACGACGTACTCGCCGAACTCGACGCGGACTGACACCGCAACCCGTGTTGGTGGCGCCCGTTGTCTGACCCACCCACTAGACTCTCGAACAGCTGTTCGTTTGGAGTCGGAGGTGTGGTGTGCGGGTGATGGGAGTCGACCCCGGTTTGACCAGGTGCGGTATCGCGCTGGTGGAGTCGGGGACTGGGCGGTCGGTGATCGCGCTCGACGTCGACGTGGTGCGCACGCCCGCGGAGATGGAGCTCGCCGATCGTCTGCTCGCGGTGCACACCGCCGCGGTCCACTGGATCACGACGCACCACCCCGACGTCGTCGCGGTGGAGCGGGTGTTCGCGCAGAACCAGGTGTCCACGGCGATGGGCACCGCTCAAGCGGCCGGGGTGGTGGCGCTGGCCGCCGCCCAGCACGACATCCCGGTTCGATTCCACACGCCGTCGGAGGTCAAGGCCGCCGTCACCGGATCGGGTCGGGCCGACAAGGCGCAGGTCACCTCGATGGTCACCCGCATCCTGGGGATGCAGACCCGGCCCAAACCGGCCGACGCCGCCGACGCGCTGGCGTTGGCCATCACCCACTGCTGGCGTGGTCCGATGATGGAGCGGATGGCCGAGGCCGAACGCCGTGCCAAAGTCGCGCAACGGCACCATCAACAACGAATCGCCCAGGCGCGTGCCGCGGTACAGGCCGCGTCGAGCGCGCAGGAGGTACGAAAGTGATTGCGGCAGTTCGTGGTCCGGTGATCGACGTCGCCCTCGACCATGTCGTCGTCGACTGTGCGGGCGTCGGTTACCGCGTGCTGGTCACGCCGCCGACCCTGTCGTCGGCGCACCGTGGAGCGGAGATCACGCTGCTCACGGCGATGATCGTGCGTGAAGACTCGATGACGCTCTACGGGTTCACCGAACCGGAGTCGCGGGATCTGTTCGGCCTGTTGCAGACGGTCACCGGTGTCGGGCCGCGATTGGCGATGGCGACGCTCGCGGTCCTCGAGCCGGAGTCGTTGCGTCGTGCGCTGTCCGAGTCCGACGTCAAGTCGTTGATGACGGTGCCGGGAATCGGCAAGCGCGTCGCCGAGCGACTCGTCGTCGAATTGCGGGACAAGGTGTCGGCGGCGCCGTCGTCGGGGCCGGCCGGTTCGGTGGTCGCTCCGGTCGGATCGGTCGGCGATCAGGTGACCGAAGCCCTTGTGGGACTTGGCTTTCCGCTTGCGTCGGCGGAGAAGGCGGTCGCGGCGGTGCTCGCCGAGACGCCGGACGCGGATTCGGCGACGGCCCTGCGCGCCGGCCTGTCGATGCTCGGCAAGGGGACGAGGCGGTGACCGAGCCCGACGACGGCTGGACCGAGCGAACGGTCAACGCCGGACGGGTCAACACCGACGGCGACCTCGACGCCAACCTGCGTCCACGGTCGTTGTCGGACTTCATCGGTCAGCCCAAGGTGCGCGAACAACTCGAGCTGGTGCTGCACGGCGCGAAGGGCCGCGGCGGCACGCCCGATCACATCCTGCTGTCGGGGCCGCCGGGCCTGGGCAAGACATCGCTGGCGATGATCATCGCCAGCGAGATGGGCTCGGCGATCCGCGTCACCTCCGGGCCCGCGCTCGAACGCGCGGGCGACCTCGCGGCGATGCTGTCGAACCTCGTCGAAGGCGACGTGCTGTTCATCGACGAGATCCATCGCATCGCGCGCCCCGCCGAGGAGATGCTGTACCTCGCGATGGAGGACTTCCGCGTCGACGTGGTCGTCGGCAAGGGCCCGGGCGCCACCTCCATTCCACTCGACGTCGCGCCGTTCACGCTGGTCGGAGCCACCACGCGGTCCGGGTCGCTGACCGGACCGCTGCGCGACCGCTTCGGCTTCACCGCGCACATGGAGTTCTACGAGACCGCCGAGCTCGTCGCCGTGCTGACCCGGTCGGCGCGCATCCTCGGCATCCAGATCGACGAGGACTCGGCGTCGGAGATCGCCAGTCGCTCCCGCGGTACCCCGCGTATCGCCAACCGGCTGCTGCGCCGCGTCCGCGACTACGCCGAAGTGCGCGCCGACGGCACCATCACCGTCGCCATCGCGCAGGCGGCGTTGAAGGTGTACGACGTCGACGAGCTCGGCCTCGACCGCCTCGACCGCGCGGTCCTGGGATCGCTGGTCCGCGGATTCGGCGGGGGACCGGTCGGCGTCTCGACGCTGGCGGTCGCCGTCGGCGAAGAACCGGCCACCGTCGAAGAAGTGTGTGAGCCATTTCTCGTACGCGCCGGGATGATGGCCCGCACACCGCGTGGTCGAGTCGCGACGGCCGCCGCGTGGCACCACCTGGGCCTCACGCCGCCCGCGGGCGCGCTCAACGCCAGTTGGGGTGTCCGCAGCCGCGAGGATCAGACCACTACGCTGTTCGACGACGACCTGTAGTCGAGGCGTCGACGTGGCGAAAAGCCCGGCGATACGCGCCGTTCGCCCGGCGCATGGCACACTGGAGAAGATGCGCGGCGCATGGCGCTGCCGTTTGACCCGAACCCAAGTACTGAGGATTTAATCAACCATCATGAGTAGCCAACTGCTCTTTCCCCTGTTGCTCGTCCTGCTCGCCGGCTTCATGTACATGAGCATCCGCAAGCAGAAGAAGCGCATGGCTGAGGTTCAGGAGATGCAGAGCGCCGCGTCGACCGGTGCCCGCGTGCAGCTCACCTCGGGTCTGTACGGAACCATCATCGACTCGAACAAGGACGCGGTGGACGTCGAGATCGCACCCGGCGTCGTGACGCGCTGGAACAAGCTGGCCATCCGCGAGGTCGTGCCGACCGAGGATGCGGCCGCCACGTACCCGGGCGCCAACCTGGACGATGACGACGACGATGAGATCGTCGAGGCGACTCCGGCCGGCCCGAGCCTCACCAAGAATCTCGACGACGCCGCCGATGCACCCGCCGCCGATGCGGATGCCGAGGCCGCTGCAGACAAGCCTGCCGACGAGAAGTGACCTTTCGGTCCTGACACCGGTGCCGCCGTCGGGGCGTCACCGGCTGCCTCGCGCCACGACCACCTGAGATCGGACGCGCCTTGCCGTCCGCACCGAGGAGATCTGAACAACCGTGACTACCCCACGCCGGGCAACGGCAAAACGGTCCGCCCCGGGCCGTGAAGTACCCCCATGGCAGCCCCTGTCGGCCTTCATCGTCCTGCTGGCCGTGGTGTACGGCCTGATCGCCTTCACCGGTGGCGGCTCGTTCAGCCCGAAGCTGGGCATCGACCTGCAGGGCGGCACCCGGGTCACGTTGACCGCGCGTACCGAGGACGGTCGCAAACCCACCGCGCAGCAGCTCGACCAGGCCAAACAGATCATCGAGACGCGCGTCAACGCACGCGGTGTCGCGGGATCGGAAGTCGTGGTCAACGGTGACAACCTGGTCATCACGGTGCCCGGCGACGACGGCAAGCAGGCCCGGACCCTCGGTCAGACCGCGCGGCTGTTCGTGCGTCCGGTGGTCACGGTGACCGCGGCGACGCCGCAGAAGGCCAAGCCCCCGGTTCCGGAGAACCCCGACGAGTCGGCGTCGGAGCAGGCCGCGCAGCAGATCGCCGAGCAGCAGCAGCTGCGCCAGGCGCCGGCCAACGCCGATCAGAAGCGTCTGACCCAGCTGCAGGCGGAAATGGCCAAGGTGGATTGCTCGCCACAGGCCAACGATCCGTTGCTGGGCAACGACAAGTCCGATCAGTACCTGGTCGCCTGCTCGCAGGACGGCAAAGAGGTCTACCTGCTCGGCCCGCAGATCATCGACGGGCGCGACGTGAAGACGGCGTCGTCGAATCTGTCGCAGCAGTCCGGCGGTTGGGTGGTCAACGTCGAATTCAAGGATAAGGCCCGCGACTTCTGGCCGACCTACACCGGGCAGAACGTCGGCAAACAGACCGCGTTCACCCTCGATTCGCGGGTGGTGTCGGCGCCGCAGATCAACGGTGCGATCACCACACCGAGCACGGAGATCTCCGGAAACTTCAGCCAGAGTGAGGCCGAGGATCTCGCGAATGTGCTCAAGTACGGTTCGCTGCCGCTGTCGTTCAAGTCCTCCGACGCGGAAAGTGTTTCCGCGACACTGGGATTGGCGTCGCTCAAGGCAGGTCTGATCGCCGGACTGGCCGGATTGATCCTGGTGGCGATCTACGCGCTGGCCTACTACCGGATGCTCGGCTTCCTGACCATCGCGTCGCTGTTGCTCGCCGGCACGATGGTCTACGGAATCATCGTGCTGCTCGGCCGGTGGATCGGCTTCACCCTCGACCTCGCCGGCATCGCCGGCCTGATCATCGGCATCGGCATGACCGCCGACTCGTTCGTCGTGTACTTCGAACGCATCAAGGACGAGATACGCGACGGTCGAACGTTCCGCTCGGCGGTGCCGCGCGGCTGGGTCAGCGCCCGCCGCACGGTGTGGACCGGCAACGCGGTCAGCTTGATCGCGGCCGTCGTGATCTACCTGCTCGCCGTCGGCGAGGTGCGCGGTTTCGCGTTCACCCTCGGCCTGACAACCATTCTCGACGTCGTGATCGTCTTCCTCGTCACCCACCCGCTGGTGGTCTTGGCGACTCGCTCGGAGTTCCTGTCCCGGCCGGGCGTCAACGGTCTGGGTGCGGTCAGTGAGGTGGCCCGCTCGCGTCGCGAAGCGCGTAAGAACGCCGTCGCCCGGCATGCCGCCGCGCAGAACGAAGGGGCGCAGCGATGAGCTTCTCCAGCAAGGGATTCGACTCCAACGACAGCCTGACCGGCCGCGCCGGGGGAGCGGGCAAGAACCCGCCGCGCATACCGCTGCAGAAGCAGACCGGTGGCCGACGGCGCAAGCCCGAGCCGCTCGACGCCAGCGGCGGCGAGGCCGGATCCGACTTCGTGCCGGTCGACAACCCCACCGGCGACGAGACCACCGAGCTGGCCGAGGTCTCGCCCGCGACGTCGGCGCCGGACGCCGACTACGTGGCCGACTCCAAGCGATCGTTTCTGTCCCGGCTCTACACCGGTACCGGCGCCTTCGAGGTCGTCGGCAAACGCAAGATGTGGTACATCGTCACCGCGGTGATCATCGCCGTGTCGATCCTGTCGATCGCGACCAGACAGTTCAGTTTCGGCATCGACTTCGAGGGCGGCACGCAGATCTCCGTGCCGTCGTCGTCGGCGGTCACCACCGACTCGGTGTCGAAGGTCTTCTCGGAAGCCCTGGGGCAGGCTCCCGAATCCGTGCAGACCGCGGGAACCGGCGCCAGCCAGACGATCGTGGTGCGCACCGAAGCACTGTCGCTGGATCAGAACCGCAAGATCGAGGACGCGCTCGCCGAGAAGTTCAAACCGGAACTGACGCGCAACGAGATCTCGGTCTCCGACGTCAGCTCCACCTGGGGCAAAGAGATCACTCAGAAGATGCTGATCGCGCTGCTGGTGTTCCTGGTGGTGGTGACGGTGTACATCGCGGTGCGCTTCGACAAGGAGATGTCGATCGCGGCGTTGGCGTCGTTGTTCTTCGACATCATCTGCACCGCCGGTGCGTACTCGCTGATCGGCTGGGAAGTGACCCCCGCGACCGTCATCGGTCTGCTCACGATCCTCGGCTTCTCGCTGTACGACACCGTCGTCGTGTTCGACAAGGTCGCCGAGAACACCCGGTCGGTGCTGTCGACGACGCGCCGCACGTATGCCGAGCAGGCCAACCTGGCGGTCAACCAGACGCTGATGCGCTCGATCAACACCACGGTGATCTCGGTGCTGCCGATCATCTCGCTGATGGTGATCGCGGTCTGGATGCTCGGCGTCGGAACCCTCAAGGACCTCGCATTGATCCAGCTGGTCGGTGTGATCGTGGGCGCGTACTCCTCGATCTTCCTCGCCGCGCCGCTGCTGGTGACGCTCAAGGAACGCCGCGACGACGTGTCGCGGCACACCAAGCGGGTGCTGGATCGTCGGGCGAAGATCGCCGCTGGCGAGCCGGTGACGGTCGCCGCAGGTGCGGTCGCCACCGCGAGTCCGAGCGGCAAACGGCGTCGAGCACGTTAACCTCACTCACTGTGCATAGCTTCTCCAAGCGCCTCCGCGGTCGTCGCGGCCTCCGGGCCGCGGCGGCCGCGCTCGGTCTGATCGCGGGTATGGGTGTGGTATCCGGATGCGGCGACGCCGGACCACCGACGGTGAACTACCTCGTCGACGCCCGATTCAGCACCTACAACGCCAACTCGGTGACCGGCAACTCCGACGGCGTGCTGATGGCATTCACCCGGGTACTGCCGGGCTTCAGCTTCCTCGGATCGTCGGGCCAGGTGATTCCCGACCACGACATCGGCACCGCCACGCAGGTGCCGGGGCCGTCGCTGACCGTTCGATACGACTTCAACCCTAAGGCCGTGTTCTCCGACGGTCACGCCATCACCTGCGACGATCTCTACCTTTCCTGGGCCGCGCAGAGCGGCAGATTCGGCGGTTTCGCGCCGGCCACGACGGCGGGCTACCGCGACATCGCCGACGTCGCCTGCACCGCGGGTGCGCGCACCGCCACGGTCACCTTCGCCAAGGGCCGCGACTATCGTGACTGGCTCGGACTGTTCGGCGCGGGAACGTTGCTGCCCAGCCACGTCGTCGCGCGCGATGCCGGGGTACCCGACGTCGTCGGTCCGCTCCGCGCGAACAATCGCGCGGCGCTGGCTAAGATCGCCACCGCGTGGAACACCGGGTTCACGCTGCGGCCGGGCAGCCCGGTCGACGCCGCGCGCTTCCTGTCGTCGGGCCCGTATGTGATCGACTCGCTCAGCGCCACCGGCGGTCTGGTCCTCAAGCGCAACGACAAGTGGTGGGGCGACCAGGCCGCCACCGAGCGGGTGACGGTGTGGAGCACGTCGTCGAAGCCGACCGATCTGCCCGGCGGATTCGACGTCGTCGACATCGCCGACGGGTCGGTCGCCGACCGTGACGGCCGTTCGGCCGCCGACCAACTCAAACCGGCGCAGGTGACCCTCGCCGACCCGCGTCGGGCACTCGGCGTCGATGAGATCGTGTTGCGCACCAGCGGTGTCTTCGCCGATCCGGCGGCCCGGCAGGCGTTTGCCTCGTGTGTGCCGCGCGATGTGTTGACCCGGCAGTTCGGCCGGGGCGCGCAGCAGTGGAACCAGCGTTTCGGCGCACCCGCGGACACGCTCGCCGCGGCCGTCAACGGGGAATTCGGCAGGCGCTACCAGCGCGCCGACCTCGCCCGGGCACGCGAATTGAAGGGCGACCGGCCGCTCACAGTCCGGATGGCCTACCGCGGTCGCGACGCGCGCAGCAAAGCTATGGTCGCTGTCATCGCCGACTCCTGCAAACAGGCCGGCATCACCGTCTCCGACACGGCGTCGCCGACGACGACCGCCACCGATCTCGGCCGCAGCGTCGATGCGATGCTGCTGTCGAGCGGCGTCAGCTTCGCGGCCACCGGTGCGTTCGATCCGACCCGCAGCAGCTACCAGTTGCGCGGCGGTGATCCGCTGAACATCGGCGACTTCCGGGATCCGGCGGTGTCGGACGGCGTCGATCAGCTCGCGGTCGCCACTAATTCCGAGGACCGACTGCGCCTGATTCGCCTCATCGAGAACGCCGCCTGGCAGGGGGTCGCATCGATCCCGCTGTTCGCCACTCCCCGGCAACAGGGATTCGCCGCGTCGATGGGCAACGTCGTGCCGAGTGCCGCCCGCAGCGGAACCGGATGGAACATGGATCGGTGGAAGGTGAGCACCAAATGACCGACGGTGAGGCCGCGCCCGCCGAGACCCTCGACGACAGCGACGATGCCGCTCGCTCACTCGACGCCGCCCGCCGCGCGATCGCGACGCACACCCGGCTGGTGCCCGACTTTCCGCAGCCCGGGATCGCATTCAAGGATCTGACGCCGGTGCTGGCCGACCCCGTCGGCCTGGCCTCGGTGGTGACCGCGCTGACCCACGGGTGCGGCGACGTCGACCTCGTCGCGGGCATCGACGCGCGCGGATTCCTGCTCGGCGGGGCCGTCGCCCGGGAACTCGGCGTCGGGGTGCTGGCCGTCCGTAAGGCTGGTAAGCTCCCGCCGCCGGTGCACACGCGCACCTACGACCTCGAATACGGTAGCGCCGCACTGGAAATACCCGCCGGCGCCGTCGAACTCCAGGGTCGCCGGATCCTGCTGATCGACGACGTGCTCGCGACCGGCGGAACAGTCGTCGCGGCCGCACAGCTGCTGATCTCGGCGGGGGCCACGGTGTCGTCGATCGCCGTCATCATGGAACTCGCAGGTCTCGGCGGTCGTGCGGCCGTCGCCCGCGAGCTAGGGGAAACAACAGCGGTCCACACGCTGACGACGGACTGAACTGTGCGAAACTGAACTCGATGGTTTGCCACCGACGAGGAGGTTCATCGTGACCGATACTTCAGACGTCACCTCCGTACGCGCTGACCAAAGTGCGCCCTCGACGCCGGGGGCGACGACGGGTTCCGCGCCGATCACCGCGACCACCTCGACGTCGCGCCGCGTCCGCGCGCGGCTCGCACGCCGCATGACGACCACCCGCTCGACGATCCGCCCGGTTCTCGAACCGCTGGTCACCCTGCACCGCGAGATCTATCCGAAAGCCAACACGGCGCTGCTCGAACAGGCCTACGACGTCGCCGAAGAACGCCACCAGGGGCAGTTCCGCAAGTCCGGCGACCCATACATCACCCACCCGCTCGCGGTCGCCACGATCCTCGCCGACCTCGGCATGGACACCACGACACTGGTCGCCGCACTGTTGCACGACACCGTCGAAGACACCGGGTACAGCCTCGAACAACTCGAGTCCGACTTCGGTCCCGAGGTGGCCCACCTCGTCGACGGTGTCACCAAACTCGACAAGGTCGCGCTGGGCAGCGCCGCCGAAGCCGAGACCATCCGCAAGATGGTCATCGCGATGGCTCGCGATCCACGGGTGCTGGTGATCAAGGTCGCCGACCGGCTGCACAATATGCGCACGATGCGCTTCCTGCCGCCGGAGAAGCAGGCGCGCAAGGCGCGCGAGACACTGGAAGTCATTGCGCCCCTTGCTCATCGGCTCGGCATGGCGACCGTCAAGTGGGAACTCGAAGACCTCGCCTTCGCGATTCTGCATCCGAAACGCTATGAGGAGATCGTGCGGCTCGTCGCCGACCGGGCGCCTTCCCGCGACACCTACCTCGCACGCGTGCGCGCCGACATCAACAACGCACTCGCCGGTTCGCGGATCACCGCGACCGTCGAAGGCCGGCCGAAGCACTACTGGTCGATCTATCAGAAGATGATCGTCAAGGGCCGCGAGTTCGACGACATCCACGACCTCGTCGGCGTCCGGATCCTGTGCGACGAGGTACGCGACTGTTACGCCGCCGTCGGCGTGGTGCATTCGCTGTGGCAGCCGATGGCCGGCCGGTTCAAGGATTACATCGCCCAGCCCCGCTACGGCGTCTACCAGTCATTGCACACGACGGTCATCGGTCCCGAGGGGAAGCCGCTCGAGGTCCAGCTCCGAACGCGTGACATGCACCACACCGCCGAGTTTGGGATCGCCGCGCATTGGCGATACAAGGAGAGCGGCTACAAGTCGAAGGGCAAGGGTGCGCGGCGCGCGGAGTCGGCCGAAATCGACGACATGGCCTGGATGCGCCAACTGCTCGACTGGCAGCGGGAAGCCGCCGACCCGGGGGAGTTCCTCGAGTCACTGCGCTATGACCTCGCGGTCAAGGAGATCTTCGTGTTCACCCCGAAGGGCGACGTCATCACGTTGCCCGCCGGATCGACGCCGGTCGATTTCGCGTACGCGGTGCACACCGAGGTAGGGCACCGATGTATCGGTGCCCGGGTCAACGGTCGCCTGGTGGCTCTCGAACGCAAACTCGACAACGGGGAAGTGGTCGAGGTGTTCACGTCCAAGGCGCTCAATGCGGGGCCGTCGAAGGACTGGCAGGGTTTCGTGGTGTCTCCGCGGGCCAAGGCGAAGATCCGCCAGTGGTTCGCCAAGGAACGACGTGAGGAAGCGCTCGAGGCGGGTAAGGACGCGATCGCCAAAGAAGTGCGACGCGGGGGACTTCCGTTGCAGCGCTTGATGAACGGCGACTCGATGGTGGCCGTCGCCAACGAGCTGCGCTATGTCGACGTCAGCGCGCTCTACTCGGCGGTCGGCGAGAATCAGGTGTCGGCCAAGCATGTGGTGTCGCGGCTGGTGGCTTTGCTCGGTGGCATCGACGGCGCGACCGACGAGATCGCCGAACGGTCGACGCCGTCGACGATGACCGCGCGCCCACGGCTCGGCGGCGACGCCGGCGTGGTGGTCGAGGGCGTCGACAACGTTCTCATCAAGCTCGCCAAATGCTGCACGCCGGTGCCCGGCGACGAGATCCTCGGCTTCATCACCCGAGGCGGCGGCGTCAGCGTGCACCGCACCGACTGTACTAACGCCGGCTCGCTACAGGGTCAGTCGGAGCGGCTGATCGAGGTCGCGTGGGCGCCGTCGCCGTCGTCGGTGTTCCTGGTGGCCATCCAGGTCGAGGCACTCGACCGGCATCGCCTGCTCTCCGACGTCACCAAGGTGCTGGCCGACGAACGCGTCAACATCCTCTCGGCGTCGGTGACGACTAGCCGCGACCGCGTCGCCGTCAGCAAGTTCACCTTCGAGATGGGCGATCCCAAACACCTCGGCCACGTACTCAACGTCGTACGGAACGTCGAGGGAGTCTACGACGTGTACCGGGTGACGTCGGCGGCGTAGAAGCTCACCGGTGGTTGAGCCGGGCCCGACGAGCGAAGCGAGACGCGCCCGTGTCGAAACCACGGTGAGCCGAGTGACCAACTGTCGCTAGGCGTTTGGTGCGTTGGCATCGTCGGCGTGCGTGGTTTCGACACGGGCCTTCGCTAGCGCTCCGGCCCGGCTCAACCAGCAGAAGGGCCCGGCTCAACCAGCAGAGGGAATGGCCTTCGCTAACGCTCCGGCCCGGCTCAACCAGCAGAGGTGGTCGCCGTCGGCATCAAGTCTCGCGACTCGCCTAGCTGATGGTCGCGGTCTTGATCTCCACCGGAAGTTTCGGCTTGCCGTCGTCGGTGCGATCAGGCCCCGACGGCACGATGCCGCCCTTGTAGACCTTGTCGAGGACGGCGAGTCCGGCGTCGTCGACCTTGCCGACGACCGCGTAGTTGGCCGGGAGCTGGCTGTCGTTGATCACCAGGAAGAACTGGCTGCCACCGGTGTTGGCGCGCCCCATCTGAGCGCTGTTGCTGTTGGCGATGGCGATGGTGCCGCGCGGGTAGATGACGATCTGATCGCCGCCCATCGGGTTCTGCGTGGGTCCGGGTTTCAGGTTGGTCGGCGGCTCGTCGGGGCTCGACCAGCCGGGATTGCCCAGGCCGATGCCGGCGGGGTCACCGCACTGCAGAACCTGCAGCGTCTTGCTGGTGGTCATGCGATGGCAGGTCGTGGCGTCGAAGAACTTGTTGTCGGTCAGCGAGATGATCGCATTGGTGTTGCACGGCGCACCGGATCGGTCGAGCGTCGCCGGGATCACTCCCTGACTGGTGTTCAGCGTCCACGTCGCGGTGCCCGACTTGAGCTCCTTCGCCGGCGGCTTGGGTGATTTGCGCTGCTTGTCGCGGACCGCGTTGATCTGGTCGATCTGCTTCTGGTACTCGGCCTGCTGAGCGGCCGGCGTGCCCGCGGGCACCGTCTTGGGGAACGAGTCGATGTCGCTGGCGGCGTTGGCATAGGTGCAGTTCGTCCACCGTGCGGCCTCGCGATCGTCGAGCACCTTCTTCACGACGACGGTCGTGACGGTCGCCACGATGGCGACGACGACGGCCGTCGACACCGAGGCGATGATGAGCTTGCGCTTGCGCGCCGCTTGCCGATCGGCCTCCAGCCGCTGCTCGAGCTTGGCCTTCGCGGCCTGCCTGCGTTCTTCATTGGTGAGCGCAGCCGAGGTGGGCTCGGTGGATGCTGCTGGCTCGGGGGTCGGTTCGGACGTATCCGCTGGCTTGTTCAGGTCGACTTTGTCTTCCTGGCCGTCGTCATTGGTGGACACGCTGGCGGACCCTCCTGAGATACTTCTGCGCCGCGCGAGACCGTGACTCGGGCACGACGGCGTCATTGAACCTGCTACGTCGAGATGCCAGTGTGCCAGTAGAACCTGTGAAGCCCCGACAGCGGGTTGCCGCGCGTGCCGCCGAAGTGTCGCGGGCCGTGTCGAATATCGTTCGCGCAGCCTGCGACAATGGAACCCGATGCCAGCGATTCGCAGTCTGGCGCAAGGCAGAGAGAAGAGGACCGACGCCGTGCTGATCACCGGGTTCGCCGCAGGGATGTTCGCGACCAACTGCTACATCGTCGCCGACGGCCCCGGCGGTGACGCCGTCGTCATCGATCCCGGTCAGGACGCCGCGCCGCAGGTCGACGCGGTGCTCGCCGAGCATTCGCTGAATCCGGTCGCGGTACTGCTCACTCACGGGCATCTCGATCACACCTGGAACGCCGCCGACGTGTGCGACAAGTACTCGATTCCGGCATACATCCACCCCGACGATCGGGAGATGCTCGCCGATCCGAGGATCGGACTCGGCCACGCGCTCGGCCCGCTCATCGCCGACATCGAGTTCCGCGAGCCGGAGAAGGTCATCGACTTCGTCGACGGCGACGACGTCGAGGTCGCGGGCCTTCGGTTCAGCGTCGACCTCGCCCCCGGTCACACCCGGGGTTCGGTACTGCTGGGCGTCGACGTGCCGTCCGAAGACGGAACCGATCCGGCCGCAGCACGTGTCTGCTTCTCCGGCGACGTACTGTTCGCCGGTTCCATCGGGCGTACCGACCTGCCCGGCGGCAGCCATCAGCAGTTGTTGGAGTCGATCGCGGCCAAGCTGTTGCCGCTGTCCGACGACGTCGTCGTGCTGCCCGGACACGGGCCGCAGACCTCGATCGGTGCCGAGCGGGCCACTAATCCATTTCTGCAAGACCTCGGCGAGCGACGCGGCGGGGAATCGACCGACACCACTGACATCCCCAGGAAGGGACGTAACGGACTGTGAGCGCAGAATTTCAGGCGCCGAAGGGAATTCCCGACTACTACCCGCCGGCGTCGGCGGATTTCGTTCGGGTTCGCAACACCTTGACCGAGGCGGCGACGCTCGCCGGGTACGGCCACGTCGAACTGCCGATCTTCGAGGACACCGGTCTGTTCGCGCGCGGGGTCGGCGAGTCGACGGATGTGGTCTCCAAAGAGATGTACACCTTCGCCGACCGTGGCGACCGTTCGGTGACGCTGCGCCCGGAGGGCACCGCGGGTGTCATGCGCGCTGTGATCCAGCACGGACTCGACCGCGGACAACTGCCCGCCAAGCTCGTCTACTCGGGACCGTTCTTCCGCTATGAGCGTCCGCAGGCGGGGCGCTACCGCCAACTGCAGCAGGTGGGCGTCGAGGCGATCGGCGTCGACGATCCCGCGCTCGACGCCGAGGTGATCGCCATCGCCGACGAGGGCTACCGGCGGCTCGGCCTCTCCGGATACCGGCTGGAGCTGACCTCGCTCGGCGACGACGAGTCACGTCCGCGGTACCGAGAAGCGTTGCAGGACTTCCTGTTCAAGCTCGACCTCGACGAAGCCACCCGCAACCGCGCGCAGCTCAACCCGCTGCGGGTGCTCGACGACAAGAGGCCGGAGATCAAGGCGGCGACCGCGGACGCGCCGCTGATGGTCGACTATCTCAGCGACTCGGCCCGCGAACACTTCGCGGTGGTGACTGCGCTGCTCGACAAGATCGGAGTGGCCTACGAGCTCAACCCCCGGCTGGTGCGCGGTCTCGACTACTACACGAAGACGACCTTCGAGTTCGTTCACGACGGTCTCGGCGCGCAGTCGGGTATCGGTGGCGGTGGACGCTACGACGGATTGATGCGCCAGCTCGGCGGCAAACAGGATCTGTCCGGCATCGGGTTCGGCCTCGGCGTCGACCGAACCGTACTGGCCCTGCAAGCGGAGGGCGTGGCGCAGGCATCGCCGGCACGCTGTGCGGTGTTCGGCGTGCCGATGGGCGCCGACGCCAAGGTGGAGCTGGTCGACGTCGCGGCGAAGCTGCGCTCGGCGGGGATCAGCGTCGACCTCGCCTACGGCGATCGCGGCCTCAAAGGCGCGATGAAGGCCGCCGACCGCTCGGGCGCCCAGCTCGCCCTGGTGCTCGGCGACCGCGAACTCGCCGACCGCAGAGTAGAGGTGAAGAACCTCAAAACCGGTGAGCAGCAGCAGGTTTCGCTCGACGGTGTGGTCGAGTCGGTGCGCGCCCTGTTGGCTGAGCCGGCCGACCTTTCCGTTGGTTGAGCGAGGCACCCTTTCTGCCGGTTGAGCGAGGCACCACTTTCTGCTGGTTGAGCGAAGGCGAAGCCGAGTCGAAACCCCGACGTTGAGCGAGGTGCCACTTTTTGCCGGTTGAGCGAGGCGAAGCCGAGTCGAAACCCCGACGTTGAGCGAGGCGCCCTTTCTGCTGGTTGAGCGAGGCGAAGCCGAGTCGAAACCCCGGTGACACGCGAGACCGGTTGTGTCGCGGTGGTTTCGACACGGGCCTGAGCTTGCGCTCCGGCCCGGCTCAACCGGCGGATGAGACCTACGCTTGCGCTTCGGCCCGGCTCAACCAGCGGATGAGACCTACGCTTGCGCTCCGGCCCGGCTCAACCTCGTTTCACCGGTTGGGGGCACTCCATCTGCTGGTTGAGCCGCGAGGAGCGCTAGCGACGAGCGTGTCGAAACCTCTGTACCACAATGCATTTGATGGTGGCGCAGTTGTCGAACTGTGATGGTAGGCTCAACCAGCGGATGAGACCTACGCTTGCGCTCTGGCCCGGCTCAACCCGCGGTGCCGGCGGCGGGCGGGCGGTCCGCCGTCATCGTCTCCCGCAGTACGTCGAGCGTTACGCCGCCTAATGCCAGTGCGCGGGTGTGGAATTCGCGCAGCGACCAATCGGGGTGGGCGGCCAGCGCGGCGTCGCGCGTCTGCTCCCAGACGCGCTGTCCGAGTGCGTACGACGGCGCTTGTCCCGCCCAACCGAGATAGCGGTCGAGTTCGAAGCGCAGGACGTCGCGGTCCATCGCGACCGCGTCGGTGAGAAATGCCCACGCCTTCTGCGCGTCCCACACCCCACCACCGACCGACGCCGGGGCGTCGAAGCCGCAGTGCACCCCGACGTCTACGACGACGCGCGCGGCCCGAAGTCGTTGGGAGTCGAGCATTCCCATCCGATCGCCGGGATCGTCGAGCCAGCCGAGATCACCCATCAGCCGTTCGGCGTAAAGCGCCCAGCCCTCACCGTGCCCGGAGGTGAACGACGCCAGCTTGCGCCAGCTGTTGAGGTCCTCGCTGACGACGGCCGAACCCAGCTGCAGATGATGACCGGGTACGCCTTCGTGGAATACCGTGGTCGACTCCTGCCAGGTGTGAAAGACGTTCTGCCCGGCGGGAACCGACCACCACATCCGGCCGGGACGGCTCAGATCCGCCGACGGCTGCGTGTAGTAGATCGCCCCGGTCGACGACGGCGCGAGCCGACATTCCAAGCGGCTCAACCGATTCGGGAGATCGAAATGGACGCCGGACAGCGCGTTGACGGCGCGATCGGAGAGATCCTGCATCCACTCGACGAACTTCTCACCCGAGGAGATCTGGTAGCGCTCGTCGGCGTTGAGCCGGGCGATCGCGGCGGCGATGTCGCCGTCGGTGCCCAGCGTGGTGGCGAGGTCGCGCTGCTCGGCCACGATCTGCGCGAGCCGATCCAGCCCGAACTGGTAGGCCTCGGACGGGTCGACGTCGGCGCCGAGAAAGGCGGGCAGATGCAGTCGATAGCGGTCGATGCCGAACGCGTCGGCATCGACACCTGATTCGACGGCCGCCCGCAGATGATCGGCGAGGCCGCCGAATACGGCACCAGCCGCGGTCAACGCTTCCGACGCCGCGGTCGACAGCGCGTCGTCGGCGTCGGCGAGGATCGGCTGGGTCGCCGCGGTGATTCCGTCGACCGCCGAATCAGCCTGTGCCGCAACCAGTCCGATCTGACGGCGGGCAAGTGGTGGCCCGACTGCGAACCGGTGGTCGAGGCCCTCGATGATCGACGCGACGCACTGCGGAAGGGCGCGTAGCCGCTCGACGAAGACTTCGCGCTGCTCGACGGTGTCGGTCGGCAACAGATCGAACGAGTCGCGGACCGCCTGCAGCGGTGAGGCGATGACATTCAGCGCGCCGACGGTCTCCCCGGCGTCGGCCAGCGCGATCTCGCGGGCCAGGGTCGATGCCATGGTCGCCACGGTCACCCGGTCGACGTCGTCGATGACGGTCATCGACGACAGATCGGTGATCGCCGAGCGCGCGGCGTCGGCGCGTTCGGCGCAGGCTCGCGGGCTGAAGTCGGTGAGCAGATGGTCGTACCCGGCGACGCCGACTTCGGTGGCGAACAGCGGATCCAGTCGCGCGGCGGTCGCAAGGTAGGCGTCGGCGCAGGCGTCGACAGCGCTCGGTGGGCGGGACATCACAGAGAGTTGGTCGCGAAGGTGTCGCAGCGCTTGGGGTCGCCGCCGTTGTAGCCGATCGTGAACCAGCGTTGACGCTGCGCGGCGGAGCCGTGCGTCCAGCCCTCGGGGTTGGAGTTGGCGCCCTGGATGGTGTCGTCGCCGATGGCCTTGGCGGTTTGGATCACCGACGCGATCTGCGCCTTGGTCAGCGGCTCGAGCATGGCGTTCGGCCCTTTGTCGGCGTGGTAGGCCCAGACTCCGGCGAGGCAGTCGGCCTGCAGTTCGACGCGAACCGAGCCCGACGTCGGCCCCTGCGAGCCCATCCGCTGCCCCTTGCGGAGCACCCCGGTGAGGTTCTCCACGTGGTGACCGTACTCGTGGGCGACGACGTACTCCTGCGCGAGTGGACCGTCGCTGCCGCCCATCCGCTTCAACGTCGCGAAGAAGGTCGGATCGAAGTAGGCGGTCTGATCGGCGGGGCAGTAGAACGGACCCGTCGACGACGACGCCGCACCGCAGCCGGTATGCACCGACTGGCTGAAGATGACCGTCTTGGGGTTGGTGTAGCCCTTCAACAGTCCGGCCCAGACCTTGTTGACGCTGATCGTCGTCGCCTTGATGCGGCACATGTCGTCGGTGTTGGCCATCTCGATGGTGCACGAGGCGAGGTGCTGATTGATCGACGACGCCGCCGAATTGTTGTTGGTGGCAGGCGTGCCCGAGTCACCGGTTCCCAGAATGTTGCCCGGGTTGATGCCGAACAGCAGCGCGACGATGGTGATGATCAGTCCTGCGCCGCCACCCAGCGCGATGCGGGTGCCGTTGCCGCCACCGCCGCCGTCCCCACCACCGGACACGTCTCCGGAATCGAGCGGTCCACTTCCCTGAAAAGTCATGCTGCTCCTGTCGCGAAGGTTCGGCGGCCTTAAGCATAGTGTCGCTACCGATTGCAGGAGGCGAATGACCGCAAGGGTCGGGACCGAATCGCGCAACGATAAGATGATCAGCGCAAAAACCTTGTCTCAGGAAGGACAATCAGTGCTCCGCACCCATCTCGCAGGTTCCCTCCGCCGGGAGAACGCGTCGCAGACCGTGACCGTCGCCGGCTGGGTCGCGCATCGGCGCGACCATGGCGGCGTCGTCTTCATCGACCTGCGCGACAATTCGGGCCTGGTTCAGGTCGTCTTCCGGGACGAGGCCGTCGCCGAGGCGGCCCACCGGCTGCGTGCCGAGTACTGTGTGGCGGTCACCGGCGTCGTCGAAGCACGCCCGGAGGGCAGCGAGAACCCGAACCTGGCGTCGGGTGCGATCGAGATCAACGCGGTCACGCTGGAAGTCCTCAACGAATCGGCGCCACTGCCGTTCCAGCTCGACGAGTCACCCGGCGAAGAGGCTCGCCTGCGCTACCGGTACCTCGACCTGCGGCGGGAGGGCCCGCACAAGGCGTTGCAGCTGCGGTCGAAGGCGAACGCGGCCGCCCGTGCGGTCCTGGCCGACCACGATTTCACCGAGATCGAGACGCCGACGCTCACCCGGTCGACGCCGGAGGGCGCCCGCGACTTCCTGGTGCCCGCACGTCTGCAGCCGGGAACCTTCTACGCGCTGCCGCAGAGCCCGCAGCTGTTTAAGCAGCTGCTGATGGTCGCGGGAATGGAGAAGTACTACCAAATCGCGCGCTGCTACCGCGACGAAGACTTCCGTGCCGATCGCCAGCCGGAGTTCACCCAGCTCGACATCGAGATGAGTTTCGTCGACCAAGACGACGTCATCGCGCTCGCCGAGGATATCCTCGTCGCGCTGTGGAAGCTGATCGGCGTGGAGATCGCCACGCCCATTGCGCGGATGACCTACGCCGACGCCATGCGCCGCTTCGGCAGCGACAAGCCCGACCTGCGCTTCGACATCGAACTCGTCGAGTGTGCCGAGTTCTTCGCGAACACACCGTTCCGCGTGTTCCAGGCACCCTACGTGGGCGCCGTCGTCATGCCCGGCGGAGCGTCGCAGCCGCGCCGTCAGCTCGACGGCTGGCAGGAGTGGGCCAAGCAGCGCGGAGCCAAAGGCCTCGCGTATGTGCTTGTGCAAGAAGACGGTTCGCTCGGCGGACCGGTCGCCAAGAATCTGTCCGACGACGAGCGCGCCGGTCTGGCGGCGCACGTCGGCGCGCAGCCGGGCGACTGCGTGTTCTTCGCCGCCGGGTCGGCGAAGGCGCAGCGGGCCCTGCTCGGTGCCGCACGCAACGAGATCGCCGATCGGCTCGGCCTTCGCCAGGAGGGCGATTGGGCGTTCACCTGGGTCGTCGACGCTCCGCTGTTCGAGCCGGTCGAGGATGCCACCGCGGGCGGCGACGTCGCCGTCGGATCCGGTGCCTGGACCGCCGTGCACCACGCCTTCACCTCGCCGAAGCCGGAATCGCTCGAACTGCTCGACACCGACCCGGGCGCGGCTCTCGCCTACGCCTACGACATCGTCTGCAACGGCAACGAGATCGGCGGCGGCTCGATTCGTATCCATCGTCGCGACGTGCAGGAACGTGTGTTCGAGATCATGGGCATCAGCCACGACGAGGCGCAGGAGAAGTTCGGCTTCCTGCTCGACGCCTTCGCGTTCGGCGCGCCGCCGCACGGCGGCATCGCCTTCGGCTGGGACCGCATCACCGCGCTGCTCGCCGGTCAGAACTCGATCCGCGACGTCATCGCCTTCCCGAAGTCGGGCGGCGGCGTCGACCCGCTGACCGACGCCCCGGCGCCGATCACCCCTGCTCAGCGCAAGGAATCGGGAATCGACTTCAAGCCGGAGGCGAAGAAGGGGCAGTAGTCGATTCGACGCCGCGGCCAGGCGTCGATCCCGCCGCCGATTCCCAGGACTCCTCATCCGGCGTAACCACGCCGGATGTGTTGAGATTGCCTCCTGGGATTTCGGGTAGCAGGAGGTAGCGGCAGTGACGATCAAGGTGGCACTCGAGCACCGGACCACGTATCACTTCGATCGGGTGACCAAGGTGTTTCCGCACGTGCTGCGGTTGCGGCCGGCGCCGCATTCGCGGACACCGATCGAGGCGTACTCGCTCAAAGTCACACCGGCCGACCACTTCCTGAACTGGCAGCAGGACGCCTTCAGCAACTACCTCGCCCGGCTCGTCTTCCCGGAGCCGACGTCGGAGTTGAGTTTCACCGTCGGACTCGTCGCCGACCTGACCGCCATCAACCCGTTCGACTTCTTCATCGAGGACTGGGCCGAATACGTCGGCTTCACCTACCCGGAGGAGTTGCGCCGGGACTTGGAGGTCTACCTGCGGCCGGTCGACGCAGACGGTGCCGACCCCCTCGTCGACAAGTGGGTCGCGAACCATCGCGCGACGGGCAAGATTCGGGTGATCGACTACCTGATGGACCTGATCGGAGCGCTGCGCGACGACGTCGGCTACACCGTCCGCATGGAAGCCGGTGTGCAGGAACCGAATCACACGCTGGAGAGTGCCATCGGGTCCTGTCGCGACTCGGCGTGGCTGCTCGTGTCGATTCTGCGCAAACTCGGTCTGGCCGCACGCTTCGTCTCCGGTTACCTCGTCCAGCTGACCTCCGACGTCAAGGCGATCGACGGGCCGTCGGGCCCCGACGCCGACTTCACCGATCTGCACGCGTGGACCGAGGTGTACCTGCCCGGCGCGGGCTGGGTCGGCATGGACCCGACGTCGGGCCTGTTCGCCGGGGAGGGGCACATCCCGCTCGCCGCGACACCCTATCCGGGTGCGGCCGCGCCGATCACCGGCGCGACCGGCAAATGCCATGCGGTGCTTGACTTCTCGAACGAGGTGACGCGCTTTCACGAAGACCCGCGGGTCACCCTGCCCTACACCGACGACCAATGGTCGAAGATCACCGTCCTCGGCGCCGACCTCGACGAGCGGATGCGGGTCAACGACGTCCGACTCACCGTCGGCGGCGAGCCGACCTTCGTGTCGCTGTACAACCAGACCGATCCGGAGTGGCTCACCGACGCCGACGGCCCGCACAAGCGCGAGCTGGCGTCGCAGTTGACCACTCGACTCAAGAAGATCTACGCCCCAACGGGTTTGGTGCAGCGCGGCCAGGGTAAGTGGTATCCGGGTGAGCCGCTGCCGCGCTGGCAGGTCGACCTGCTGTGGCGTGCCGACGGAAAAGCGTTGTGGCGCAACCCCGAGCTGCTCGACGACCCGTGGACGACGCGTGAGGCCGCGCAGGCCACCATCGACCGCCAGTCGCCCGGCGGACTGGGCCCCGACGACCCCGCCACCTCGGTCGCGTCGCACGACTTCATCGCCGCCCTGGCCGACCGGCTGGCGCTGCCGGATTCGCAGGTGATGGGCGCCTACGAGGATCCATTGCTGCGGCTCGCCGAATTGGTGTCGCTGCCGGTCGGTGTCCCGCCGGCACGCGAGGAGACCGCGACCGAGGCCGCCGAGCAGGATCTCACCCCGCAGACCGACGTCCCGGATCGGCGCAAAGAGCTTCTCGCCGAATTGGATTCGTCGGTGTCCACGCCGACCGCCTATGTCCTGCCGATCAGCAAGGCACCCGACGGCGGCTGGCGCAGCGCGCGCTGGACCACCCGACGGGGCCGTCTCGTGCTGACACCCGGCAATTCGCCCGCGGGGCTGCGACTTCCGCTGGATTCGCTGTTCTGGGAACCGAACACACAGTTCTTCCCGGCCGACGCGAGCGCCGTCGCCATCGAGCCGCTCGCCGATCTCACCGAGCTGCCTGATTTTCCGCCGCCTCCCGATGCGGCGGAAGAGGCTGCGGCCCAACGGCTTTCGGACGCCGACGGCGACGCCACGACCACCCGGGGCATGGCGGGGGAGACGTTACCGACCACGCGCCGCCCCGGCGTCGACGGCGAACCGCTGTGGATCACCCCGGAGCTGCAGAAGGCGCGCGAGGCGACCGCACGAGCAGAGGCGCAAGCGCGTGCGACGGCCGAAGCGCAGGTAGCGGCCGACGCCGCCGCCGCGCCGCTGGAAGTTGTGAGCCCCGAAGCTGTGCTCCCCGACGATCGCTTGCGCAACGAGCCCACCGGCTCCGACATCACCGCCCTCGTCGCCGAGGAACGTGCCGGCGTGCTGTATGTCTTCCTGCCGCCGACCGAGTCCGGCGACGACTTCGCCGAACTGGTCAACCTCGTCGAACGCACCGCCGCCGAGCTGGACAGACCCGTCGTCGTCGAAGGCTACGGCCCGCCGTCGGACCCGCGGCTGACGACGCTGACCATCACCCCCGACCCCGGCGTGATCGAGGTGAACATCCCGCCGACGTCGTCGTTCGCCGAGCAGTCCGAACTGCTCGAGACGCTCTACGATCAGGCTCGTCGCTGCGGACTGGGTACCGAGTCATTCGACCTCGACGGCAGCCACGGGGGCACCGGCGGCGGCAACCACATCACCCTCGGCGGCGCGCGGCCCGTCGATTCGCCGTTGCTGCGCCGACCCGACCTGCTGGTGTCGATGCTGTCGTATTGGCAGCTGCATCCGTCGCTGTCGTATCTGTTCTCCGGTCGGTTCATCGGCACGACGTCGCAGGCGCCGCGCGTCGACGAGGGACGCGAAAGCGCGTTGTACGAACTGGAGATCGCATTCGCCGAGATCGACCGGGTCGGCGCGGAAGTGGCCGCGGGCAACACCGACTACCACGTCCCGTGGACGACCGACCGCGCGTTGCGGCATCTGCTGACCGACATCACCGGCAACACCCACCGCGCCGAGTTCTGCATCGACAAGCTCTACAGCCCCGACTCCACGCGCGGGCGGCTCGGACTGCTGGAGCTGCGCGGCTTCGAGATGCCGCCGCACCATCAGATGGCGATGGTGCAGTCGCTGCTGGTGCGCAGCCTGGTGTCGTGGTTCTGGGACACGCCCTACCGCCAGCGCCTGCACCGGCACGGCGCCGATCTGCACGGGCGACACCTGTTGCCGCACTATGTGATCGAGGACATCGGCTACGTCGCGGAGGATCTGCGGGAGGCCGGTTACGACTTCGACACCGCCTGGCTCGCTCCGTTCACCGAGTTCCGCTTCCCACGGCTGGGCACCGTCGCGATTCGCGACACCGAGATCGAGCTGCGCGGCGCCATCGAACCGTGGAACGTACTGGGGGAGGAGTCGACGTCGGGCGGCACGGCCCGCTACGTCGACTCGTCGGTGGAACGGGTGCAGGTACGGGTCCTCGGTGGCGACCGCGAACGATTCGTGTTGACCTGCAACGGGATTCCCGTCCCGCTCACCGGTACCGGGCGGGCCGGTGAGGCGGTCGCGGGCATCCGGTTCCGTGCCTGGCAGCCGCCCAGTGCGCTGCACCCGACGATCACCGTCGATTCGCCGCTGAAATTCGACCTCGTCGACACCCACAACGGCCGATCGGTCGGCGGGGCGACCTACCACGTCGTGCATCCCGGCGGCCGGTCCTACGACGTCCCGCCGGTCAACGCCGTCGAGGCCGAATCGCGCCGCAATGGTCGATTCGAGGCGGCGGGACACCACGTCGGCACGGTGGACACCGCCCGACTCCGGGAATATCAGGCACGATTGGCGACCGATTCCGGCGTGCCGATGATCCTCGACATGCGGCGGGCACGTACGGTTCTTCGGTGACCTTGCCACGAGTCGACTCCGCATCGGTGCTGGATCGCTATCGGTCCGATCGCGACGGTCTGTTCGACGACGTGCGCGCGGGAAGTTTCGACGAACTCCTCGATGACGACGGCGGCGTGCGGCCACGCTGGGCGCCGGTCGTCGCGCGCTACACCGAACTCGGTGAGGACGGGCTGCGCGCGGCGGACCTGCGGGTACGCACCCTCATCGACGACGACGGCATCACCTACAATGCGACCGACGGGGAGAGCACCTCGCGGCGGCGGTGGGAACTGGACTGCGTGCCGCTGCTCATCGACGGTGAACGCTGGGCGTCGCTGGAGCGGGGCGTCGAACAACGTACGCGGGTGCTCGACGCGCTGCTCGCCGACATCTACGGCGATCAGAGGATGATCGCCGCCGGGGTGTTGCCGCCGGAACTCGTGTACGGGCATCCCGGCTATCTGCGGCGAGCCGCGCGGCAGCCGCGGAATCATCCGCACGCGTTGTTCATGCATGCCTGCGACATCGGCCGGACCAGCGCGGGCGAACCGGTGGTCTATGCGGATTGGGCACAGGCGCCGTCGGGCATCGGCTACGCCGTCGCCGACCGCAGACTGATGGCGCGCGTGTTTCCGCGACTGCTGCACGCGTGTGTGCCGCGTCCGCTGACGGCATTCGCCGCAACACTGCGCCTGGCACTGTTCGAGTACGCGCCACAGGGCATCGAGGACCCGGTGGTGGCGGTGCTGACGCCGGGATCGTTGTCGGAGACGGCGTTCGATCAGGCATATCTGGCGTCGATGCTGGGTTTTCCGCTGGTCGAGGCGGCTGACCTGGTGGTGCGCGACGGCACCGTCTACATGCGCTCACTGGGCAAGTTCAAACGGCTCGACGTGATCTTGCGCCGCGTCGACGCCGAGTACGCCGACCCGCTCGACCTGCGGGCGGACTCCCGCCTGGGTGTCACCGGACTGGTGGAGGCGGTCTCCCGAGGCACCGTCACCGTCGTGAACACGCTGGGCAGTGCGGTATTGGAGAATCCCGCGCTGGCCGCCTATCTGCCCGCGCTGAGTCGGGCGCTGCTCGACGAGGACCTCGTGCTGGCGTCGGTGCCGACGCTGTGGGGCGGGGCGTCGCATCAACTGGGCGGGCTGCTCGACGGGCTGTCGTCGATGACCATCGTCAACTTCCGCACCGGCGAGCAGTTCGTCGGCGGCGAATGCACGTCGGCGCAACTCGACGATCTGCGCGCCCGCATCGACGCCACCGCATGGCAGTGGGTGGGGCAGCGGATCGATGACTTCTCGGTGGCGCCGTCGACGACTCCCGGGACGGTGGCGTCGTCGAACATGCTGCGCGCGGCACCGGTCGGGATCCGGGCATTCAGCGTCGCGCAGGGATCCGGATACGCGGTCATGCCCGGCGGGCTGGGGCATGTGCTCGCCGACGGCCTGCTCACTTCGCCGACGAATTCGATTGCGGCCAAAGATGTCTGGGTTACTACGTCGGAGCCGGCCGCGAGAGTCGGCGACAGTGCGGGCCGACGGGTGCACGACGTCGGGACGCGCGCGGCCGACGTCGACATGGGCATGCATTCCGACACGGTGTTCGCGTCGTCGCCGCGCGTGCTCTCGGACCTGTTCTGGTTCGGGCGCTACGGCGAGCGCGCCGAACTGACCACCCGCATGGTCAAGGTGGCGCGCGAACGGTACGAAGACTTCCGCTACCGCCCGTGGATGACCGGTACCGCGTCGATCCCGCTGTTCCTCGCCGCGGTGATCACCGCCAGCGGCTCGGCGTCGAAGAACTCCGACGATGCGACGGACCCGATCGCGGTGCTGCGCGCACTCACCGGCGACCACCAGCGACCGGGATCGGTCGCCTTCGCGGTCGATCGCCTAGCGCAGGTCGCTCGCGCGGTGCGCGACCAGATGTCGACGAGCACCTGGATGGTGCTGGGCGCGATCGATCGGGCACTCGACGAGTTGGCGGCATCGGCCAAGACCGACCCCGAGTCCGCCGACCTCGGCCGCACGCACGACGACGTGCTGCACGGGCTGCTCGCATTGTCGGGACTACAAGCCGAGTCGATGGTGCGTGACCCCGGCTGGCAGTTCATGGACATCGGGCGGCGCATCGAGCGCGCGCAGGTGCTGGCCGCGCTCACCACCGCGATCCTGGCCGAGCAGTACGATCCCGACGTCGAGCAGGGGCTCATGGAGGCCTACCTGGTCGCCAACGAATCGGCGATCATCTACCGGCGGCGCAACCGCGGGATCTACCGGCTCGCCGCGGTGGTGGCGGTCATGCTCTTCGACGAGGCCAACCCGCGCTCGATGATCTTCCAACTGGCCACCCTGCGCAGCGACCTGGTGACACTGCCCGACGCCGTGCGGTCGGCGGCGGCCGAACGCGTCGTCGAGGATCTGACGACGGCGCTGCGCCGCGTCGACCCGGTCGATCTGGCCACTGTCGACGACGACGGGCACCGCAGCGAACTCGCCGAATTGATGCAGACGCTCGACGCCGGGGTCCGCGAGATCACCGAGATCCTCGGTCGGACGCGGTTCTCCTACCCGGTGGACATGCAGCCGCTGTGGGGAGCCGGATCGGAGGACCACTCATGACCGAGACGCGTCGCTACCGCGTCATGCACCGCACCCGCTACGACTACGACGACGTCGTGACCAGCTCCTACGGCCGGTGTCATCTGCAGCCGCGGAATCTGCCCGGACAGCGAGTGCTCGACGCCGAGGTCGTCATCGACCCCGAACCCGGCGACTTCTCCTCCGGCGTCGACATCTACGGCAACGTCGACAACTATTTCCACGTGCGGACGCCGCATCAGCGGTTGGAGGTGACCGGGACGTCGACGGTCGACGTGGATCCCGTCGATCAGGCGCTGCTGGAGTCGGGCGCGGCGACGGCTGCCTGGGAGTTCGCGCGACCGTCGGGCCGAAGCGGGGCCCGCGCCGTGGAGTACCAGCTGGACCTGTATCCGCCGGAGGTCACCGACGCCGTCGTCGAGTATTCCGCTCGCGTCTTTGTGCCGCAACGGCCGCTGGCAGAGGCGGTGGTCGATCTGACGCACCGGATCTTCTCCGACTTCACCTACAAGTCGGGCTCGACCGAGATCAGCACGAAAGTCGACACCGTGATGAAGCGCCGGCAAGGCGTCTGCCAGGACTTCGCGCGGGTCGCCATCGCCTGCCTGCGGTCGCAGGGCCTCGCCGCGCGGTACGTGTCGGGCTACCTGGCGACCGATCCGCCGCCGGGCGCCGAGCGGATCTACGGAGCCGACGCCTCACACGCCTGGGCGGCGGTGTGGCTGCCCGGCGACCGGTGGATCGCCTTCGATCCGACCAACGACGTGCTGGTCGGGGAACGACACGTCACGGTCGGTTGGGGCCGCGACTACGAAGACGTCGCACCGCTGCGCGGGGTGATCTACACCGAGTCGCGCAGCAGCAAGATCGACGTGTCGGTGGACGTCGCGCCGCTGCCTCTGGCGAGCGAGGCGAGCACCTGAAGCGGCTGCCGCGGTTGGTGGGTCCCCGAGTGCCGAAGTGAGCGTCTGAGATGGCCTTCGGCGGGTCGTGACCCTC
>NZ_JABBNB010000048.1 GCF_012933505.1 Gordonia asplenii | reverse complement strand
AGGCCGGCGACGGT
This sequence comes from Gordonia asplenii, assembly GCF_012933505.1. Classification (GTDB taxonomy): domain Bacteria; phylum Actinomycetota; class Actinomycetes; order Mycobacteriales; family Mycobacteriaceae; genus Gordonia; species Gordonia asplenii. Next base: position 35,383 of record NZ_JABBNB010000048.1, on the reverse strand, counting down.
CCCCGGGGGCGTCCCCCCTTTTTTTGTCTGCGCTACACCACTATTGCCACCCCGGACGCCCCCCGAGAGGGGCAGACCAGGGGCGGGGTTGGGTTGGGTTGGGTTGTTCGTCTCACCAGACCCCTCGTTACACCGAAGCTCGTCCCTCGCCTCGGCACTCGGGGAGCAGGAACTTGTCGTCCTCGCCTCGGCACTCGGCCTGGATCCACCGACCGAAGCGTCCCTCTGCTGGTTGAGCCGGACGAGCGCCGTGCTGAGCGAGGCGCTAGCCGAGTCGAAGTAGCGCTAGCCGAGTCCGTGTCGAAACCTCTCAGCCACAACGACTTTCGACGGTCCGCGCCAACATCGTCGATGACACCCGGCAAGTGACGCGTGTGCACCCTTTGGGTGTACACGCCTCAATGTTCGATACCATCACAGTTCGACACGTGCGCTACCATCAAATGCATTGTGGTACAGGCGTTTCGACACGCTCGTCACTTCGACTCGGCTAGCGCCTCGCTCAGTACGGGCACTCCCCTCGGGCGTATCGAGATCGTCACCTCTGAGCACACCGGGCAACACAAAAGGGCCCCCGACATCGTCGGGGGCCCTTTTGCTATTTTCTACACGGTCACTCGCTGGCCGCGGTCGACACTACGGCGAGCAGATCACCAGCCTCGACTTGCGCGACCTTGGTGATGGCGGTTCGGGTGATGGTGCCGCCGCGGGGTGTGGTGATGGCGGCTTCCATTTTCATGGCTTCGATGGTGCCGATGGTGTCGCCGGTGTGGATGGTGTCTCCTTCGGTGATGGTGAGGGTGACGACGCCGGCGAAGGGTGCGGCGATGTGGCTGGGGTTGTCTTTGTCGGCTTTTTCTGCGGCTGGGATGTCGCTGACGATGGAGCGGTCGCGGACGGCGACGGGGCGGAGTTGTCCGTTGAGGATGCACATGACGGTGCGCATGCCGTGTTCGTCGGGTTCGCTGATGGCTTCGAGGCCGATGAGGAGGGTGACGCCTTTGGCGAGTTGGACGTGGTGTTCTTCGCCGCGGCGTAGTCCGTAGAAGAATTGGTTTGCTGACAACCGTGAGACGTCGCCGTATTGGTCGAGGTGGGCGAGGTATTCTTTGGTCGGTCCGGGGAATAGGAGGCGGTTGAGGGTGGCTTGGCGGGTGGGTGAGTCGCCGGTGAGGCCGGCTTGGTCGTCGGCGGTCAGCGGGGTGATCGGTCGGGCGGCGCCGCGTCCTTCCAAGGCGCGGGTGCGGAAGGGTTCGGGCCAGCCGGCGGCGGGTGTGCCGAGTTCGCCGTGCAGGAACCCGATGACGGAGTCGGGGATGTCGTAGCGGGCGGGGTCGGCGGCGAAGTCGTCGACGTCGACGCCGGTGCCCACTAACGCGAGGGCGAGGTCGCCGACGACTTTCGATGATGGGGTGACTTTTACGAGTCGTCCGAGGAGGCGGTCGGAGGCGGCGTATTTGGCTTCGACTTCTTCGAAGCGGTCGCCGAGTCCGAGTGCGATGGCTTGTTGGCGCAGGTTGGATAGTTGGCCGCCGGGGATTTCGTGGGTGTAGACGCGGCCGGTGGGGGCTGGGAGCCCGGACTCGAATGGGGCGTACACCTTGCGGAGTGCTTCCCAGTAGGGTTCGAGGTCGCATACGGCGTCCAGTGAGATGCCAGTGTCGCGTTCGCTGTGGGCGGCGGCAGCGATGATCGCCGACAACGAGGGTTGGCTGGTGGTGCCGGCCATGGGGGCGCTGGCTCCGTCGACGGCGTCGGCGCCGGCCTCCCAGGCGGCGAGGTAGGTGGCTAGTTGTCCGCCGGGGGTGTCGTGGGTGTGGATGTGGATGGGGAGGTCGAAATTCTGGCGGAGCGCGGTGACCAACTTCGTCGCCGCGGGTGCACGGAGCAGGCCGGCCATGTCTTTGATGGCGAGCACATGCGCGCCGGCGTCGACGATCTGTTCGGCTAGGCGTAGGTAGTAGTCGAGGGTGTAGAGGTTTTCGGTGGGGTTGGCCAGGTCGCCGGTGTAGCTCATCGCTACTTCGGCGATCGCTGTGCCGGTCTCGCGGACGGCGTCGATGGCTGGGCGCATCTGGTCGACGTTGTTCAGTGCGTCGAAGATGCGGAAGATGTCGATACCGGTGTCGGTGGCTTCGGCGACGAAGGCTTTCGTCACCTGCTCGGGGTAGGGGGTGTACCCGACGGTGTTGCGGCCGCGCAGCAGCATCTGCAGGCAGATGTTGGGGACGGCTTCACGTAACTGGGCTAGGCGGTCCCAGGGGTCTTCGTGCAGGAAGCGTAGTGCCACGTCGTAGGTGGCGCCGCCCCAGGCTTCGATCGACAGTAGTTCGGGGGTGAGGCGGGCGACGTGCCCGGCGACGCCGAGGAGGCTGGAGGTGCGTAGCCGGGTCGCCAGCAGCGACTGGTGAGCGTCGCGGAAGGTGGTGTCGGTGACAGCCAACGCTTTCTGTTCGCGTAGTGCTGTGGCGAACCCGTCGGGGCCCAGCGTCAGCAGGCGTTGTCGGGAGCCGGCCGGTGGTGGGGTGGTCAGGTCGATCGCGGGGAGTTTGTCGAGGGCGTAGACGGTGGTGGGGCGGGTGCCGTTGGGGTGGTTGACGGTGACGTCGGCGAGGTAGGCGAGGATTTTCGAGGCGCGGTCGGCCGAGGAGTGTTGGGTCAGCAGATGGGGGCGTTCTTCGATGAAGGAGGTGGTGACGCGGCCGGCGCGGAAGTCGGGGTCGTCGAGGACGGCTTGCAGGAAGGGGATGTTGGTGGAGACGCCGCGGATGCGGAATTCGGTGACCGCGCGGCGGGCGTGGGCGACGGCGGTGTCGAAGTCGCGGCCGCGGCAGGTCAGTTTGACGAGCATGGAGTCGAAGTAGGCGCCGACTTCGGCGCCCAGGGTGGTGCCGCCGTCGAGGCGGACGCCGCCGCCGCCCGGGGAGCGGTAGGCGGTGATGCGGCCGGTGTCGGGGCGGAATCCGTTGGCGGGGTCTTCGGTGGTGATCCGGCATTGCAGGGCGGCGCCGTGCACCCGGATGGCGTCTTGGGACAACCCGAGTTCGGCCAGCGTGGCGCCGGCGGCGATGCGTAGTTGGGCTTGCACCAGGTCGACGTCGGTGACTTCTTCGGTGACGGTGTGCTCGACCTGGATGCGGGGGTTCATTTCGATGAACACGTGATTGCCGCGTTCGTCGACGAGGAACTCGACCGTGCCGGCGCAGGTGTAGCCGATCTGGCGGGCGAAGGCGACGGCGTCGGCGCAGATCGTCTCCCGCAGGGTGGGGTCGAGGTTGGGGGCGGGGGCGAGTTCGACGACTTTCTGGTGGCGGCGTTGCACCGAGCAGTCGCGTTCGAACAGGTGGATGACGTTGCCGTGGGTGTCGGCGAGGATCTGCACCTCGATATGACGCGGGTTGATCACCGCCTGCTCCAAAAACACCGTCGCGTCGCCGAACGCGGATTCGGCTTCGCGGGCGGCGGCCTCCACCGCGTCGCGTAGCCCCGTGATGTCCTCGACACGGCGCATGCCGCGGCCGCCGCCGCCGGCGACAGCCTTGACGAACAGCGGGAACTGCATGGATTCTGCGGCGGCCAGCAAGGCGTCGACATCGGTCGACGGTTCCGAGGAAGCGAGGACCGGCAGGCCGGCGGCCTTGGCGGCGGCGATGGCGCGGGCCTTGTTGCCGGTCAATTCCAGAATGTCACGCGACGGGCCGACGAACGTGATCCCATTAGCGGCGCAGGCGGCCGCCAAATCCGGGTTCTCCGACAGGAAGCCGTAGCCGGGATAGATGGCATCCGCCCCGGCACGGGTTGCGGCGGCGATGATCTCGTCGATATCGAGATAGGTGCGGACCGGGTGACCCGGTTCACCGATCTGATACGACTCATCAGCCTTCGTACGATGCGGCGAGTTGCGGTCTTCGTAAGGAAAGACCGCAACAGTCGCGATACCCAGTTCGTAGGCGGCACGGAAAGCGCGGATAGCAATCTCGCCGCGATTAGCGACAAGAACTTTGGCAAAGGTACTGCTGGTCATCTGATCGGTGTTCCCTTTGAGCGTCGGTCGAGGACGTGATGCCGAATGTGACGGCCCCTCAACCCTGCCACGTCGGGTTCCCTCACGCGAACATTTGGGTTACGTGGGGGTTACGACGTCGTGAGTGAGGGCCCCGGAGTGCCGACGGCGTCAATCAGCGTGCGCCGTCGGGTGCCGGACGAGAGAACTGCTATATCGCCGCTGCCCGCGCCTTCGTCCGCGCGTAGCCGACGAATCCTGCCGCCGCCACCGCTGCCACGACGACTGCCGCAGCGCCGCCGAGCGCGTGGTTGTAGTCGGAGAATCCGACGGCGCGATCGAGCGAAAGGCCACCGGGACCGGTGAACGCGAGTGCCAGCGCGATACCGCCGTAGGTGAAGGCCACCTCGTAACCGCCCTTCTGCGCCCACAGGCCGTTGGTGACGTTCACCGACGCCGCTACCGTCATGACGCCGAGCACGATCGACGCACCCAGCGGCGTGCCGAGCCCCAGGATCAGTAGCGCCGATCCGATCGCTTCCAGCGCTGCGGCGAGCAGTACCAACGGCTTACCGGGAACGAATCCCCACGATTCGAAGATTGGTGCGGTGCGGTCGGCGCCGAGTCCGCCGAATGCGCCGACCAATTTCTGCATGGCGTGGCCGAAGACCAGACCGCCGACCAGCAGGCGCAGGATGAGAAGCCCGATATCCATCTCACGCACCCACCTTCGCCTCGGTGCCGGCGCCGGCTTCGACGACGCCGCGGCCGGTCAGCGATGCCATCACCGACCGCAGCGCACCCAGCGGGTCGTCGGACATCGACGTCGCACGCCATGCGACGTGCCGATCGGGTCGCACGATCAGTACCCCGGCGTCGTGGATCTCGCTGGCCTTCTTCCACTCGCCGAACACGTCGTCGTATTCCTCCCGCGGCCCGACCTTGCGTCCATCGATGACGATGCCCAGCTCGCCGGCGACCTCCGATGCCGCGGAGAGCCAGTCGTCCCCGCCGATTCCGGTGATCACGGTGAAGTTCCCGTCGACGAGGTCGAGGGTGGAGACCCGGTCGTCGCCGTGCTGCAGCCAGGCGTGCGGAAGGACCGCGCCCGGCGTCGACGTCGGGTGGTAGTACAGCTCCGGGTCTCGGGTGTAGGGCGGCATCGGATCTGTCGAGACGATGCCACCCGACGCATAGCGTTGTCCCAATTCGACTCCGTGGCAATTGAATTGGTAGTCGTTGGCGTCGAGTACGGCCTGCACGGCTTCGCGCTTGCGTTCACTGTCGGGCGAGTCGCCGAAATACTCGTGGATGGTCTCCCATCCTTGCTGCTCATCCTGCCCCGCGGTGATTCCGAACGCAGGCGTCAGCTTTCCGAGCAGTTCGACGCTGGCCATCGCACGGTCGACGACTTGGCGGCCGACCGGTTGCCGTTCTTGGCTGTAGGAGTCGAGCAGGCTGTCGTCGGCCTGCCCGGACACGACCATTGCGAGTTTCCAGGCGATGTTGTTGGCGTCCTGCACCGACGTGTTAGAGCCCAGACCGTTCGCGGGCGGATGCCGGTGCGCGGCGTCGCCGCCGATGAACACCCGGCCCTTGCGATACTCCTTCGCGACGACGTGGTTGATCTGCCACTGGCTGATGTTCTTAATGGTGATCTCGACGTCGTCGTCGCCGATGGTCTTTCGAGCCCGCGCCAGCATGGCCTCCTCGGACACATCGATCTGTTCGACGGCGGGGTCGTACATGACGATCAGCACGAACTCGTTCCACGGCTCGACAGTCACGTACGTGCCTGAGCCGAGCCAGAAGTCGCGTCCGGGTTGCAAGGTGAAGAACAACGCGCCGGGACGATGCGCACGGTACTTGGTGAGGTCGGCCTCCAGCCATACGTTGACGGCGAATCCGAGCCCGGTCTCGCCGTCCATGTGGAAGCCGATCTGTTCGACGACGGTGCTGCGGCCGCCGTCGGCGCCGAAGGCGTACTTGGCGCGGATCTGGTAAGTATCCGCGGTCTCGCGGTCGCGGACCGTCGCGTAGACGTGGTCGTCGTCCTGGCGGATCTCGACGAGTTCGGTGTTGAAGCGGATGTCGGCACCGCGCTTCTCGGCGGCCGCGCGCAGGATGGGTTCGAGCTTGTGCTGCCCGATGTTGGTCATGCTGGTCGGGCTCGCGCCGTCGTAGTCGCTGCGCCGGTCGGTGCCGGTGCCCCATGAACGAGCACGAGCGAGTTCGGTGCCGGCGAAGCTGGTGGCCCAGACGTTTTCGCCCATCTGCTCGTTGGAAATGCCTGCTGCGCGCACCTCGGATTCGATGCCGAGGTCGCGGAAGATCTCCATCGCGCGCTGGTTGGTGATGTGGGCACGCGGAGTGTGCGCGGTACTGGGAAAGCGGCTGACGGTGATCGCGTCGACGCCGTAGCGGGCGAGCAGCGCCGACGCCGTGAGCCCACAGGGGCCCGCGCCGACGACGAGGACATCGGTGTCGATGGTGGTGGTCATGAGAATCCTCCTATTGGAGAGGTGCCTGATTTCGGCATGGGGGTAGCACGAAAGGTGCTGGGGGAGAATGAGGTTGGAGTGTGAGTGGTTTCGACACGGAACTTCGCTAGCGCTTCGTTCCGGCTCGACCAGCGGTTGGAGGCTTCGCCGGCGTTCTGTGCCGGCTCGACGGGTCGCTCTACGCCAAGTGCATGCCGGCGTCGACGACGAGGTTCGCCGCGTTCAGGCCGGGATTGTCGGTGAGAGCGAATGTCGCGGCGACGATGTCGGCGGTGGTCGGTAGGCGCTTGCCGGGCGTGCGCTGCCGGAGGCGTTCGTACTGCTCGGCGCGTACCGGATCGGCTGAGTCGACGGCGTCGGTGCCGACCACGACGCCGGGCGTCACGGAGTTCACTCGGACCGGAGCTATTTGTGTCGCAAGGGAATTCATCAGTCCGATGACGCCGCCGTTGGCCATCGAGATGGTGGTGGAGCCCGGCATGGGCGTCCACATGGACAGGCCGCTGAACATGACCACCGATCCGGTGTGGGTGAACTTCGGCAGCGCCGCGTGCACCGCGACGGCGTATCCGACGGTCTTCATCAGCATGGTGCGAGCGCTGTCGTCGGGACGGAAGTCGGCGATCGTATTGTGATCGCGGTCGAGTGCGGTGAGGATCAGGTGATCGACGCGCTCGATGCCGTCGAACATGGCGTAGAGCGAATCGGAGTCGTTGAGGTCGCAGATCGCCGGGTGCGTGTCGCCGCCGATGCGGGCCACGGCGGCGTCGGCCTTGGCCTTGTCACGCCCGGCTACGGTGACCTCGGCGCCGAGTCTGGCCGCGGCAGAGGCGATTTCCAGACCGAGATTGCTGGTGCCGCCGATGATGACGACATGGTCTCCCGCGCCGGGCATCTCAGTGCACCACGGCGGGATAGCGGCCGATGTCGGCGTTGGCGTAGTCGGGGTCGAGGTAGACGAAGCAGCGGTGGATCTTGAAGTCGCGGATCTCGAAGACATCGGTCCAGCGGCCGCCCGCACCCTGGCCGGCCTGCCACGGGGTGCCGTCGGCGGCGACGCCCGACGATCCGCCCTCGACGACGACCATGTCGTCGTCGATGATGAAGTTCAAGTACTGGGGCGAGTGGTCGATTTCCTTGATCAGCTGCCCGACCCAGCCGAAGAGTTCACCGATCTGCTTGTGTCCCTTAGCGATACCCCATTTGGGAAAGAACACTTCGGCGTCGTCGGCGAACAGCTCCAGCACGTCGCCGCCGTTGTCGAATCGTTTGAAGTACTCCAGCGCAACGACTTTGCGTTGTTCGCGGGTCATGGTGCCGGTGGTGATCGTCATGTCGGTTCTCCCAGTTCTAGGCGTTGCTGTGGGCGCCGGTCATCATGGCGGCGAGGTCGTCGGGTTCGAGGAACGACGGTGGCGGTGGCGGGCCCCAGTTGAAGAGTCCGCGGGCGCCTTCGAGATCTTCCGGGGTCCAGATCTCGTCCTCTGGAATGCAATCCATGTCCGAGTAGTACTCGGAGAAGTTTCCGGCCGGATCCTTCAGATACCAGAAGAAGTTCGAGCCCGCATGATGTCGGCCGAGACCCCACACGTGCCGCTCGGGATTGCCTTCGAGCATCTCTCGGGCGCCACGCCCGACGTCGTCGATGTCGTCGACCTGCCACGACGTGTGGTGCAAGTAGTTGACCGGCGACTGCAGCACCAAGATGTTGTGGTGGTCGTCGGAGCACCGCATGAATGTTCCGTGGCCCTTGATGTGGTCGCTCGTCTTGAATCCGAGGCCGTCGACGAAGAGTCGCCGGCTCGCCTCGTAGTCGGTGGAGCCGATCACCGCGTGGCCGAGCTTGCGGGGGCGGATCGGGGTGTCGCGCACGACGCCGGGTGCGCGTCCGGTGCGTTCGATGCGGCCGGGACCGTTGTACGGCGTCGGAGCAACCGGCGGCTGGACGAGACGGGGCATCGCGCGGACGACGGCGCGCACTCCGGTGACCGGATCGAAAGTCGTCACCGACGCCGAGTCGCGCTGTGCCGCAAAGCCGTTCGCGGTCAGCTCATGGGCGACGCGGTCGACGTCGTCGGGCGAATCGGCCCCGACGACCACTTCGACGAGCCGTCGGGTCGGGGCAGTGACGATGCGCAGCTGATCGCCGCCGTCGGTGGTGGACAGCCAGCCGTCGGTGGACGGGGTGAGTCCGAATTCGTGGTAGTAGGCGGCGGTCTCGGCGACGTCGGGGACGCCGATGGTGACCGCGGCGAGTCGGTGCAAACTCATGGTCGATGCCTTTCGGGGACTGCTATAGGTTTTCCGGTGCGACGAAGCGCTGTTCGAGTTCGCCGATGCCGGCGATGAAGGAGCGCAGCACTTCGCCTTCGGCGAGGAAGCGTTGCGGTTCGCGGCCCATCCCGACGCCCGACGGCGTTCCGGTGAAGATGACGTCGCCGGGGAGCAGCGGAGTGATGGTCGACAGGTAGGACACGAGCTTTCCGACCGAGAAGATCATCTGCGACGTCCGGCCGTGCTGGACTTCCTCGCCGTCGATCGCGCAGCCGAGTTCGAGATCGTCGCGGTCGGGCAATTCGTCGGGCGTCACCACGACCGGACCCAACGGCGAGTAGCCGGGGTAGGACTTGCCTAGGCTGAACTGCGGTGGGTGCGCGTTGAATTGGGTCGCGCGTTCGGAGATGTCCTGTCCGACGGTGAGTCCGGCGACGTAGTCCCAGGCGTCGGCTTCGGCGACGTTGTGGGCGGCTTTGCCGATGACCGCGACCAACTCCACCTCCCAGTCGACCTTGGGGCCGTACAGGCCGACGACGCCGCGCGGCCCGGCCAGTGAGGCGCGGTACTTGGTGAAGACCGGCGGGAGGTCGCCGACGGCGTACTTGGATTCCGCCGCGTGCTCGGCGTAGTTGAGGCCGATCGCGAAGACCTGCGGGGGCTCGGGAACCGGGTTGGCGAGGTCGGCTGCGTCGAACGGGTCGCCCGCGGGAAGGGCGGCGGTCGCAGCCCACCTGCGGAAATCTGCCCACCGCTCGTAGATCGACGTGACATCCGGGCCGAAGGTGTTGTCGCTGGCCTTGGCGATGTCGATCGCGGTGGTCGCGACGACGATGACCGCCCGGTTGTCGATGACTCCGACTCTCATGTGCGTGCTCCTCTTGATCCTTCGTTTGTGATCTGTCTAACAGTGATACGCCGCTAAATTCGATTACGCAAGCAACTTTCGAAAGTTTGTAGAATTTGCTCAAGTAGGTGCCGGTTGCGCTACCGTTGACGGATGGCCATTCGTCAAACTCGCAGCGACATCGTTTACGGCGCACTGCGCGCGGACATCCTCGCGGGTCGTCGGCTGCCCGGTGAGCGTCTGAAGTTCCCGGAACTGGGCAAGACGTACGACGTGAGCGTGTCGGTGCTGCGAGAGGCGCTGACCAAGCTCGCGGGCGAGGGTGTCGTCACCGCGGAGCCTCATCTGGGATATGCGGTCACCGAGTTGTCGGTGGACGCGCTGGAGGAGTTGACCGATGCGCGGCTTGCGCTGGAATGCCTCGTCTTCGCGCGGTCGGTGGAGCAGGGCGACCTGCAATGGGAGTCGAAAATCGTTGCGGCACACCATGTGATGGAGGGAACGCGGTATCTCGCGGAGGGAACCCAGTGTGTCACCGACGAATGGGCACTCGCGCATTCACAGTTTCACGACGCGTTGCTCGACGGGTGCGCCAACCGACGGCTGTTCGGGATGGCCACCGCGTTGCGCAGTGAGGCCGAGCTGTACCGTCGCTGGTCGCAGCCGTTGGGTGCCGAACACGATCGTGATCTGGTGACCGAACATCGAGAGTTGCTCGACGCGGCGCTGTCGCGCGACGCCGCCCGGGCGTCGGTGCTGCTGGCCGATCACATCGCGCACACCACGCGCCTCCTGCGTGAGGCCAGCACGCATCTGCACGACTCGCCGACGGCGTAGTGTCGCAGACGCGGAACCGTCTGCCCACCCCTTCGCGAGGAGAAATTAATGCGCATCGGCCTCATGCTCCACGACCACACCGGACCCGACGCCGTGCGTCGACTCACCGATGAGCTGGCCCAGATCGCCGACGACGGTTTCGAATCCGCTTGGATGTCACACATTTTCGGCCTCGACGCGCTCACGGCGCTCGCCGTCGCAGGGTCGCGGGTGCCCGGGATCGAATTGGGCACCGGCGTCGTGCCGACCTATCCGCGCCATCCCGGTGCCCTTGCGCAGCAGGCGCGCACCGTCGCGCTCGCTGTCGGACCGGGGCGGCTGAACCTCGGCATCGGACTGTCGCATCAGGTCGTCATCGAGAATATGTTCGGCTACGACTTCGGCCGGCCCGCACGGCACATGAAGGAGTATCTGAACATCCTGATGCCGCTGCTCGACGGTGATCAGGTGTCGTACACGGGCGAGACGATGACCGCCAACCTCGCGATGACGATGGGTGACAGCGGCCGCGTCCCGGTTCTGGTGGCGGCGATGGGCGAGGTGATGCTCAAGCTGGCCGCGCGCCGGACCGACGGCACGGTGCTCTGGATGACCGGGCCGGCCACCGTCGAAGCGCATGTCGCACCGATCATCACCGCTGCCGCGCAGGAGGCCGGTCGTCCGGCGCCGCGCATCGTGTGTTCGCTGCCGGTTCTGGTCACCGACGACGTCGACGAAGCGAAGACGTTGGCCGCCAAGACATTCGCGGTCTACGGATCGCTGCCGTCGTATCGCGCGATGATGGATCGGGAAGGTGTCAGCGGACCCGAGGGGCTCGCGATCATCGGCGACGAGGACTACGTCGCCGAACGAGTGCGAAATGTCTTCGCTTCCGGTGCAACGGAATTCGTCGGTGCCATCTTCAAGCCGGGCGACGACGCGACGCGCACGCGCACGGTGCTCAAGGACCTGGCCGACTGACCCGCGAGCCGATCACATCGACACCGGCCCGGTCAGGTCGGCTTCCCACGCCGACCACAGTGGGGCCGGGTCGGCGCCGTGGTCGGGGTCGATTCCGATGATCCGGCCGCCGCGCATCGTGGTGGTCTCGTGACGCGTGATGAGGTTGAGACTCGTCCGCGTGGTGACCGCTGCGGGTCCGCGCAGTTCGCCGGTCGACCAGTCGGTGATCGACGAGTGGCCGTGGATCTGGCTGAACGGCATCGTCGAGTGGAACCAGCTCGGCACGAGTTCGGTGGGCGCCGAGGCCCACAGCGGTCCCGCGGCACCAGATTTGCGACCGGTCAGCATCACCCCGGATCGGAAGATCGCGGCCTGCCGGTTGGCGATCAGGCTGTTGAGGGCGGTGGCCGCCTGGGCCGCGGTGTGGGGTACGTCGAGTACCGAACGCCAGAACCCCGCGGTCAGTCCGGCGTGCGTCACGAGGAAGTCGCCGTCGGCGGTGGGCACTGCCGCGGCGACCACCATTGATCCGTCCTCCCACCAGCGCCGAAGCGTTGCGATGGTCGGGTCGTCGACCCGCGGCGACCACTCGAATGCGGTCTGGCCGAGGTAGAGCCCCTCGTGGTTGCCGATGAGCTGAATCCAGTGGTCGGGCTGTCGATGCAGGTAGGAGTCGACGAGTGCCACGACTTCCTCGGAGTCGGGTCCGCGGTGGATCACGTCGCCGACCTGCACGATGGTCAGGTCGGCGGGGATCACTCCGGTGTGCGGGTCGGCGCCGAGTCGGACGAGTTCGTAGCGCAGTGCCCCGACTTGGCCGCCGATGTCGCCGATCACCGCGACCCTCGGCGTCGACGGCCGTGGCAGGAGATCGGTCATGAGGTCGTCGACCCGATCCATTCCTCTGAGTCGACGAAGGAGGAGACGTTCGCCATCCGCCGCTGCGCAGCCGCGATCTCCCGGATGGCCTCGCCGATGACGGACCGGTCGATCGGCGACATCAGTTGCATCGTCAGCGTGTCCGACGGGTCGACGCCGTCGGCGTACTGCATCAGCTGATAGTGCAGGCGGAGTCGCTGCAGAGTGTCGAAGACGTCGATCAGATTGCGCGCAGCCGAGTCGGGCATCATCGCCGAGCCGGCCGCGGCCCGCAGTCGGTCGGTGGTCGCGAGTTCTGCGGATCCGGCGTTGAGCGCTGCCCACCGTGCGATGTTGACCAGCGGGAGGATCGCTTGACGCTTGATGTCGAAACCGCTTGCCCTGCGATGCAGCAGAGTCCGGGTCGGGCGGGGCTTGGCGCGGTGGGCCAGCGTGTCTTCGAGCAGTAGCCGCAGCGTGCCCCGATGCGAGCGGAGGTCGCCGATCAGGGTCCGCGCGGCCGACAGCCCTCGGTCACCGTAGATCGGGCGGCCGTCGACCAACAGGGAGATCATGATGGCGCCTTCATTGCGCTCGGGTGCGGCGATCCATTCGCGCGCCGCGGCGCGCCATTGCTCGGTGGTCCGGGAGAAGGCCTCGCGGCTGGCGGTCGCGCCATGTCCGTCGCTGATCAGGCCGGCCCGCCCGAGTACCGCGGTGACCTCGGCGAATGCACGACGACATGCGTCGATGGTGGTCGGATCGGTCTGCTCGACGAAGGAGGCCGCGCAGTCGATGTCGGATGAGAGGACCGCCTCACGCCGGCCGCTGCTGCCCAGCGACAACCAGGTGAACATATCGGTGGACAGGCCGGGGTGTCCGGCGAAGACGAGTTCGATCGCGCGTCGCATCGCGGCGTCGCGGATCGTCGAATTCACGGCGATCACCTTGCTGGCCGACAGCCCGCCCTCCACGAGCCGTCCGAGCAGATCCGGTACCCGGCGCGACCGCGCGGCCAGGCTCTCCGCGTCCGGTGCATACCGAAGACGCTCGTGCAGTGACACGTCGACGCCGACGGGGGTGAGGCTCAAGTCGCGCAGCGACACGACCGAGTGCAGCGTCGCGTCTCTGTCGTGGACGACGGCGAAGCGTGCGCCCCGGTCGAGCATCGCCAGAAGTAGTTCGGCAGGGCTGTCGTCGACGGTCGCGATCGGTGCGCTCATATCGAGCACCTCGACCACCGACGTCGTCTGCGGCAGTCCTTCGACGATGATGCCGTGTCGCAGCGACGCATCGGTGACCAGGCCATATCGTCCGTCCGCACGACGTACCGCGGCGAATCCACGGCCGTCGGCGTCGATCGCGCGCGCCGCCTGCCCGGCGGTGGCCGATACGTCGAGCACCAGGGGAGCCGCACGTGCCACGTCCTGGGCGAGTCCCGCACCGGCGGTGACGACCGCCGGCGACGGCGACCAATCGAGTGCGGTGCGGGCGAGGAATCGTGCCCCGCTGCGGGAGACGAACGCCGCCGTCGCGGCTTCGCCGTCGATCCGAGCGACCTCCGATGCGCGTGCGGCGACCGCGCGGGGTCCGATCGAGCGTTCGACGAGCATTGCCGAGTAGCCGAAGACCCCGCCCGGCCCGATCTGGTCGTCGGGGGGCTCGTCGAGACGAGCCAGGTTATGCCACAGACTGACCGCGCCGGTCAGCACCACGTAGACATCGGTCGAGTGGTGGGCGAATGCGTCGAGAATAAGTTCGCCGGGGTCGTAGGTTTCGACGACGGTGGCCTCGGCGATGGCCGCAAGGTCTCGACGTCCGACCGAATCGAACGGCTGATGACGAGAGAGTCTCGCCTCCAAATCCGATATGCCGGGCGCGGTTTTGCCGACTTTGGCCACTGATCAGTCAGCTGCCCGGTGTGGGCGGACTCGGGATGTTGTAGCCGGAGGGGCGCACGTTGGCGTCCAGCGACGCCTTCCACGATCCGTCTGCGATGAACTGCTTGAGCGCGGCATTCACTTTGGAGACCAGTGCGGTATCGCCCTTCTTGATTCCGATGCCGTACAACTCGTCGGAGAATCCCTTTCCGACGACTTTCAGTTTGCCCTTGTACTGTGGCTCGGCCGCGTAGCCGGCGAGGATCACATCGTCGGTCGTCACCGCGTCGACCTCGGAATTAGCCAGTGCCGCAACACAATCGGAGAACTGCGGTCGTTCGACGAGGGTGATGTTGCCGCGATAGCGCGCGGTGATGTTCGCCGCGGAGGTGGTTCCCGGGACCGTGCACAGCGTCCGCCCGTTCAATGTTTCCGGACCGGTGATGTCGGTGTCGTTGCGTCGAACCAGCAAATCCTGGTGAGCGTGGAAGTACGGTCCCGCGAAGTCGATCTTCTCTTTGCGGTCCGGGGTGATGGACAGGGTGGCGACCACCATGTCGACCTTGCCGGTCTCGATGGCCGAGATGCGTTCGGTGGGATTGATGGCCGTCCACGTGATCTTCTCGGCCGGCACACCGAGCGAGCGGGCCACATACGTCGCGGTGTCGACGTCGAAGCCGGAGTATTTGTCGCCGTCGCGCCAACCCAGACCCGGTTGGTCGACGGTGATGCCGATATTGAGCTTGCCGCCCGGCGTCGCGCCGGGCACCAGGGACGGGCTGGCGTTGGGGCTGTCGTTGCTCGAGCCACAGGCGCCGAGCATGGCCGCCGCTAGTCCGCAGGCCGCGACCGCTGTGATCGTCCGCCGAAAAGTCATACGCATGATGTCTCCAGGGAAGTATCGGTTAGTGACTATTCGGGCTCGTCGGTACCGGGCTCGGACGGATAGTTGGGCCCGTCGTTCGACCACACCGCCTTCAGTCGCCCTCCGGTGTGCTCGGCGACCCGCGCCTTCACGGTGAGCCAGCCGACTTCGAACAGTATCGCCAACACCGGGATACCGATGACCACCACGATGAAGTCGGTCTTGTGCCAGAAGTAGGGCGACGATATCCAGCCGGATACCGCCATGCCGACGATGACCAGGACCAGGAAGGCCAGTCCGATGTAGCTGGTCCACGGTGACCCGGGCATCTGGAATGCGCTCGGCGGTATCACTCCCCGGTTGGACAGCGATCTCAGTCGCAATTGGCACAGGAAGATCGTCGCCCAGGTGAAGACGATGGCGATCGCCGATGCCTCGAGCGCGATCTCGAAGGCATCCGGAGTGAGAGCGTTGAGAACCGCGCCGAAGAGATACACGATCGAGGTGAGAATGATTCCGGCCCACGGAACGCCCGACGAACTCATCTTGAGCGTGAACTTCGGCGCCTGCTTGGCGATTCCGAGACTGCGCAATACTCGACCGGTCGAATAGAGGCCGGAATTGAGGGAGGACATCGCCGCGACGATGAGCACGATCTGAATGACGTTGCTCATCCACGGCAGACCCATCCGGCCGAATACCGTGACGAATGGACTCGTCCCCGACTTGTAATCGGAGGTGGGCAGCATCGACACGAGGAGAAGAATTGAGCCGCAATAGAATACGGCGATCCGCATGATGACCGCGTTGACAGCCTTGGGTACCTCGCGGCGCGGATTCTCCATTTCGCCCGCCGCGATGCCGACCATTTCGATTGCGGCATAAGCGAAGACGACGCCGGACATGACCAGGATCGGGCCGTACCACGCATAGGGCGCCTCGGTCGGCCAGAAACCGCCGGGGTTACTCCACAGATTCTGCAGACCCGCTTTGTGGGTACCGACATTGAGCCGCAACCCGACGACGACGATGCCGACCAACAGGAAGATGACGATCGCGCCGACCTTGGCGATCGCCGCCCAGAATTCGAACTCGCCGAAGGCGCGCGCCGACATCAGATTCACCGCGAGAACCACTGCGAGTGCGATCAGGACCGTCGCCCACGTCGGCATCAACGGCCACCAATACTGAATGTAGAGGCCGACCGCCGATAGTTCGGCGATTCCGGTGAGGGCCCAGTTCAGCCAATACATCCAGCCCGTGTAATAGGCGGCCTTCTCGCCGTAGAACTCGCGCATATAGGAGACGAATGCGCCCGACGAGGTGCGGTGCAGGACCAGTTCGCCGAGGGCGCGCATCAACAGGAATGCGATCACACCGACGAATGCGTAGCTGAGCAGGAGCGCGGGACCGGTGCTGTGCAGTCGAGACGCGCTGCCGAGGAAGAGGCCGGTGCCGATCGCTCCGCCGATGGCGATCATCTGGACATGGCGTCGGCCGAGCGATTGCTTATAGCCGACCTGCTCGGCGTCGAGGGAAGACTGGTGTGGGGTGGTTTGGGTCATGAACGGTTCCTCGGGGTGAGGTAGGGACAACCACGGGCGTAACGCGTTGCGTCGAGGGAACTTTCGGATCGGGATGGTGCCTGACAGAGTTCTTTGACAGTTGTCAGATAACCACGCCGGACGTGAGTTCGCTCGATTTCGCCGTGACTTGTGGAGTAAACCGGAAATAACGGACCCGACGGAAGTCGACAGAAAGCCGATGGAAGTCGACGGAAAGCCGACGAAAAGCTGAACCCAGAACTGACGACGATGGCCCGGACATGTCGTCCGGGCCATCGTCGAATTCAGTTGTGCGTGATGCTTATGACGCGCGCTTGGCGGCCTTCGCGGCCTCGCGGGCCAGTGCGCGGTCGCGCATCTCCTCGAAGCGGGTGGCGTCTTTGTCCAGCTGCTCCAGGAAGGCGGCGAGCTCCTCGCGGGTCTTCTCACCCTCGGGGCCGAAGTCGGTGCGGTCGAACACATTCCACTTGCGCAGGACCGGCATGACGACCTCTTCGAGGTGCTGGCGCAGGTCGTAGATGCCGTGCTTGGCCATCAGCACGCCGTGGCGGCGGAAGTTGGGCATACCGGCGCCGGGCATCTGGAAGTTGGTCACGATGTCGGTGACCGCGCGCAGCGTCTGGTCGGGCGAGAGATCCATGCCCGCCCCGCAGATGTTGCGGTAGAAGATCATGTGCAGGTTCTCATCGGCGGCGATGCGCTGCAGCATGCGGTCGGCGATGGGGTCGTTGCACGCCTTGCCGGTGTTGCGGTGGCTGACGCGGGTCGCGAGCTCCTGGAAGGTCACATAGGCGACCGAGTGCAGCAGTCCCAGCTCGTCGGCATGCTCTTCGAGTTCGTCGGCACGCCCGGCGGCGGCGAGCATTGGATCGTAGCCGTTGGTCATGTGGATCATGCGCGCTTCTTCGAGAGCGACCGGGTCGACGCCGCGGGTCACCACGAGGTAATCGCGCATCACGATGCCGTGGCGGTTCTCCTCAGCGGTCCAGCGGCCTACCCAGTGGCCCCACGCGGAGTCCATCGAGAAGTTGTCGGCGATGACGCGGTGGTACGAGGGCAGGTTGTCCTCGGTGAGCAAGTTGGTGATCATCGCGGCCTTGGCGACCTCGTCGAGCTGCGACTGCTCGGGGTCGTAGTCGACGCCACCGAGTTCGGCGAAGTTGCGGCCCTCGTCCCACGGGACATAGTCGTGCGGGTTCCAGTTCTTGGCGGTCTTCAGGTGACGATTCACGTTCGCTTCGGCGACCGTCTCCAGTTCATGGAGCAGTTCGAGTTGCGTGAGCTCGCGTGCCATATATTTTCCTCCGAACAAGCTTTCCGCGGTTGCATCGTTGTGGGTGGCCCGACGACGGTTCACGTGTCAAAGGCGAGCACCAGTGTCCTAGCGTACGGCATGTAGCAAGGTCACCCAAACTTCTCCTTACGGGTGCGTAACCACCTGTGAGGTCGCTGTACAGCTCTTATAGGGTCGTTGACCCGCCCTCGATCGTTAGCCGAATCAGTGAAATTTGTTGCCGATGTCACCCGTCGGCGCGGCGGTTGGCGGGCAGCTCGCTCGCTGTGGTGAAAGCTCGCCGCGACGGTGAACTTAGGTTACCCTCAGAAAATGCAAGCGACGCTGGGCGGAAACATGAGATCCCAGAGCGTGATGTTGGTGTACCTACTGGTAGCCCTCGGCCTCATTTCCGTGATGACCGCCGGGGCGCCCGTTGCGTCGGCGCGTCCGGCGCGCACTCTCGTGCCGCTGATCTACGTCGCCGGCGCCGACGCTGACCTCGCCGCAGCCAATCGATCCTTCGCAGACCCGATGCGCAAGCGCGGATTCACCGTGCATGTCTTCACTTACTCTCCCGCGCCCGAGTACAGCCCGCTCGTTACCATTACCGGCAACTCGAAGCGGCTCGAACGATTTGTGGACCGCATTGTCGCGCAGACCGGTCAACGTCGGTTCGACGTTGTCGGGGTATCTCAGTCCGGCATGATCACCCGTTACTGGTTGAAGTACTTCGGTGGAGACCAGCATGCACGGAAGGTGGTGTTGCTCTCCGGGATTGTCAAAGGATCGCCGTATCAGGCGGCTTGGGTCCGGCAGGGGCTTTGTCCGCCCGTCAATCGTCGGTGGAATATGCCCGCGCGGTATCGTTCCGTGCGGATCACGCCGGGCTGCTACGAGCAGGCACAGGGGAGCACCAAAGTCACCGCGCTCAATACTCCCCGAGAAGCCCTGGAGGGCATCGACTATCTCAACGTGTCGACGACACTCGAAGCTGAAGCCGCGCCCTATCAGCAGAACTTCATGGCGGGTCCCGGCCGGTACCGCAACGTCCTCACGCAAGACTTCTGTCCCAATGATCCGGTGCTGCACAGCAATATCTATGCGTTGTCGTCGGTGCACTCGCTGATTTCCAGCTTTTTGCGGGGGCAGAAGTTGCAGATGCGCTGCATGGTTGCGGCTCCGCGGGGAGCGCCGAATCTGAGGCAGATCCCGCCGCTCTCCGACCCGCCGGTCGACGCCCCCTTCGTTTGAGCCCGGGGGCAGTGCGCTTCACCGACCCCATGCGGCACGATATGTGCATGCAGCGTTTGAGTGGTCTGGATGCGTCGTTCCTGTACCTCGAAACCCGATCGCAGTTGATGCATGTGATCGGCATCATCGAGATCGACCCGGCGACGGTACCCGGTGGATACACCTTCGAGAAGATGCGCGACGAACTCGAACGACGACTGTCGGCGATGCCGACTTTCCGCCGCAAACTCGCCAATTCGGTGCTCAACATCGACCACCCGGTGTGGATCGAAGACACCGACTTCGACATTCAGCGGCACGTCCACCGTGTGGCGGTACCGTCGCCGGGCAGCGAACGCGAAGTCGCCGACTTCTGCGCGCACCTCGCCGGACAGACCCTCGATCGCGGCAAGCCGCTGTGGGAGCTGTGGATCATGGAGGGGCTCGCTGGTGGCAAGGCGGCGGCGATGCTGCGGATGCACCACGCCGGCGTCGACGGTGTGACCAGTGCGGACCTCCTCGCGCAACTCTGCACGCTCACGCCCGATCCGCCAGAACTCGACGAGGACAAGGTCAAGGAGTCGGCCGGTGGGACGTCGCGTGCGACGATGGCCGCCGGCGGCGCCGTCAACTACTTCGTCCAGCGTCCGATCGCGATGGCCAAACTGTTGCCCGCGACGCTGCGGGTTCCGGTGGGCTGGTTCAAGCGTGCGCGGTCGTCGGATGCGATGCCGGCGCCCTTCCAGGCGCCGCGCACCCCGTTCAACGCACCCATCACGCCGCATCGCGTGGTCGCGATGAGCCAGGTGCCGATGAGCGATGTGAAGAAGATCAAGAATCACTTCGGGGTGAAGATCAACGACGTCGTGCTCGCGCTGGTCGCCGGTGCGCTACGCGACTACCTCATCCGGCTCGACGCCCTGCCCGCACAGCCACTGGTCGCGATGGTCCCGGTATCGGTGCACGGAGCCGACGAGGCCGATCTCGTCACCGAGGGCACCAACAAGGTCAGCGGCATGTTCACCGAACTGGCCACCGACGTCGAGGATCCGGCGCAGCGCATCGAGGCGTCGGCTCGGGCCGCGCAGATCTCCAAGGCCCACCACGCCGACATCGACGCCAACATCCTGCGCGCGTGGGCCCAGTTCGCGCCGGGGACCACGATGGCGGCGATGATGAAGATCTACGGCGACCGGCAACTGTCGAATCTGCACCCGACGGTCTTCAACGTGCTGGTCTCCAATGTCCCCGGACCCGACTTCCCGCTCTACTTCCTCGGTGCCCGCGTCGAGGGCGTCTACCCGCTGGGCCCGATCTTCCACGGCGGCGGACTCAACATCACCGTCTTCTCCGCCGACGGGCACCTCAACTTCGGGCTGCTGGGGTGTAAGGAACTGGTGCCCGACGAGTGGTCGATCGTGGAGAGCTTCAAGGCCGAGGTGAAGGTGCTCGCGGATCTGGCGGGGTAGTCACCCCAACTCCTCCAGCCACGCGCGCACCGAGGCGTCGGACGGTGAACGCCAATCGCCGCGCGGCGACAGCGATCCGCCCGACCCGATCTTCGGGCCGTTGGGCATCGCGGTCCGCTTGAACTGATTGGCCATGAACCGCTTGAGGAAGACCCGCAGCCATTTCTCGATGGTCGCGCGGTCGTAGTCGGGGGACCAGGCGTGCTCGGCTAGGAACGCGACCTTGCTCGGTCGGTAACCGAATCGGGTCAGGTAGTACAGAAAGAAGTCGTGCAGCGCGTACGGCCCGACGGTGTCTTCGGTCGACTGAATGGCTCCATCCTCGCCCGGCGGGATCAGTTCCGGGGAGATCACGTCGTCGAGGATCTCGCCGAGCACTCGCGCGGTGGTCTCACTGTGCCGCCCGCGCGTGCCACCCGTCCCGTCGGTGACGCTCGAATCGATCATCCACCGAATAAGGTGCTGGATAAGGGTTTTCGGCACCGACGAGTTGACGTTGTAGTGCGACATCTGGTCGCCGACGCCGTAGGTGCACCAGCCCAGCGCGAGCTCCGAGAGGTCACCGGTGCCCAGCACGATGCCGCCGAGATGGTTGGCGAGCCGGAACAGGTGCGACGTCCGCTCACCGGCCTGCACGTTTTCGAAAGTGATGTCGTAGACCTGCTCACCCCTGGCGAAGGGGTGGGCGAGATCGGCGAGCATCTGCAGGCATGACGGTCGGATGTCGAGCTCGGTCGCCGACACCCCCAACGAGTCCATCAGTTCGTGCGCGCGCCGCAGAGTGGCGTCGCCGGTGGCGAAGCCGGGCATCGTGTAGGCGTGAATGTTGGTGCGCGGCAAGCCCAGCAGGTCGAAGGTGTCGACGGCGACGAGCAGTGCCAGCGTCGAATCGAGGCCGCCGGATACGCCGATGACGATCTTGTCGAGGCCGGTTGCGCGCAGTCGTGCGGCCAATCCCTGCACCTGGATGTTGCCGACCTCGCGGCAGCGAAGGTCGCGGTCGGCGGCGTCGGCCGGAACGAAGGGGAATCGGGGGACGTGCCGTGCGAGTTCCGTCGTCGTCGGCTTGCCGAGCTGAAAGCTGATGTGTCGCAACTGTTTCAGGTTGTCGGCGTAATCGCCGACCTGATCGCGCATGCTGATCATCCGGCGACGTTCCTGCGCGAGACGGTCGAGGTCGATGTCGGCGGTGATGGTTTGATCGAAGGTCGCGAACGGCTCGGTCCGCGCGAGCAGGCTGCCGTTCTCGGTGATGAGTGCGTCGCCGTCCCAGGCGAGATCCGTCGTCGACTCGCCGAAACCCGCCGCGACGTAGAGGTAGGCGGCCGAGAGCTTCGCGGAGTGGCTGGTGCACAACGCTTTTCGGTACGCCTCCTTGCCGACGGTGACCGGTGAGCCGGACAGGTTCACCAACACCGTCGCACCCGCCAGCGCGGCCCAGGTACTCGGCGGGATGGGCACCCAGCCGTCCTCACAGATCTCGACGTGCAGGTGAAAGCCGGGCAGATCATCGGCGCTGAAGATGAGGTCGGCGCCGAATGGAACCCGTTGTCCCAGAACGGTCGCCGTGTCGGTTGGGGCGTCGCGGGCCGCGGCGAAGAGGCGTTGTTCGTAGAACTCGCGATAATTCGGCAGATACGACTTCGGTACGACGCCGAGAATCACGCCGTCGCGCAGGACGACCGCGCAGTTGTAGAGCCCGTCACCGACGACGAGCGGGACGCCGACCGCGACGACCGGCGTCAGGCCACGGCTGGCGTCGAGGATCGCTTGCAGGCCGTCGAGGCAGGCGTCGAGCAGTGCGTCCTGCTGAACGAGGTCGTCGACGCTGTAGCCGCACAGTCCGAGCTCAGGGAACGCGACGAGCGCACTGCCCGACGCCGCGGCGGCCGACAGCAGATCGATGGTGGCCTGCGCGTTGAACGCGGGGTCGGCGAGTTTGAGGACCGGCACAGCGGCGGTCACCCGGGCGAAACCGTGGTCATAGGTCGTCACTCCTTGACAGTAGCCGCCCCTCGGACGCGGGTGTTCGGTGGCGATGAGTGCTGGTCGTGGTGGTTCGAGCCGGTCGTGGGAGACTTGACGGCGTGATGGGAAGCGCGCGTGAGTCGACGGGCCGCGACGGCGTGCTCGACACGCGCCGCGGCGTCACTCGGTGCAGCGTGGGCGCGACGGTACCGTCGGTGGCGCTCGCCGCCCACGGTCTGGCCGGCGGCGGCTTCCCGACGTCGGGGATGGTGCTGGTCGCAGGCATCGGGGCGATCGCGGCGATGCTCACCCGCGGTGCCGGGCTGGCGCGGGTGTTCGGGGTGCTCAGTGTCGCGCAGGCGGCGTCGCACCTGGCGCTGATGCTGGCCCACGGCGACATGTGGACGCTCGACCCGGCGTCGATGCTGATGACGCACCTGGTGGCGATTCCGGTGTCGGCGTTGGCGATCATGGTTGTCGCGCAGCTCATCTCGTTGATCACGTCGGTGCTGCGGGTGGTCGTCGGACCCGTCACCGAGCCGGCCGCGGGTGCGCCGCCGTGGCATTCGGTGCCGGCCGTGTTGGTCGGTATCGCAGTGGTGTCGGGTCGGATCCGGGGGCCGCCGTCGGTGTGCGCCGACGCCTCCGACCTCGTGTGGCCCGCCTTGTTCCCAGAATTCTGTAGCTGAGTCTGCCGTCGAGGGCATAGTGCCCTTGATGAGGGGATAATCTGCCGACTTCTGACCGGGATGGCGGTCCGGCTGCGGGGTGTGCGCTCGGCGCTCGCCCAGTCACCCACACACTTTATGGAAAGCAGATCCATGACAACCATTCGTTCAATGCTGCCCAAAATCGTCGCACCCATAGCGGTCGTCGCGGCAGCGTCATTCATGGGTGCCGGCGTTGCCGCCGCCCACGTCACCGTGTCGTCGACGACGGCCACCCAGGGCGGTTACGGCCTGGTCAGCCTGGTGGTTCCCAACGAATCCGACACCAACGCCACGACGACGTCGGTGTCGATCCAGGTGCCGCGCCTGAAGAGCGTGCGTACCGAGTCGATGCCCGGTTGGCGGGCCGTCATCGAGAAGGACCCCAAAACCCTTGAAGCCCTGCGGGTCACGTGGACCGCGGCCGATGGCAACACCGGGCTGAAGGTCGGCGAATTCGGCCAGTTCACCATCAGCGCCGGTCCATTTCCGCAGCAGGAGACCGTCGATCTGCCCGCGGTGCAGACCTACTCCGACGGGACGGTCGTTAACTGGAACCAGCCCGACGGGCCCAACGGTGCCGAGCCGGAACATCCCACCCCGACGTTGAAGTTGGCCAAGGGGACGGGCGGCGACGACGATCACCCGGCGTCGACGAACGGCAACGACGAGGCGTCGGCGTCGAGCGCCGACGACACCGCGCGCATCCTTGGCGGTGTGGCGTTGGTGGTTGCGGCGGTCGGAGTCGTCGTGGGTGGCCTCGGGCTGGTTCGACGCCGCAAGGTCGCGGGCTCCGATGTGGAGACGACAGATGAGAAGAATAAGAAGAAGGGCGCAGACGAGTGAACAGGTGTCGGCGCGCCGGAGTCGTCGTGCTCATCGCGATGATCGCGACGCTGCTCGGAGCCGGAGCGGCGGCCGCGCATTCGAGGCTGGAGTCCTCGGATCCGGCCGACGGTGCCCGGGTGTCGGCGTCGCCGGCGTCGGTCACGTTGACGTTCAACGAGGCGATTCAGGAGTCGTTCGCGGTGCTCACCGTGGTGGGGCCGGACGGCAACTTCTGGCAGAACGGTGATCCGACCGTGTTCGGCCCGACGCTCAAAGTCGGACTGCGGCCGCTCGGCCCGGCCGGTGAGTACCAGATCAACTACCGAGTCACCTCGGCCGACGGTCACCCGGTGGAGGGTAAGCGGTCGTTCACGCTGACCGTCGCGGGTACCGGTACGCCGGGTCCGAGCGCTGCCCAGCCGGCCTCGGGGTCCGGTGGTCTGCCCGTGTGGCCGTTCATCGTCGTCGGAATCGTCATTCTGCTCGGCGGCGCGGGTGTCGTCGTGTGGATGTCGCGGCGACGGGCGTAGCCGATGAGTGCTGCGGGTGACCGCACACCGGTGACTGCGGAGCGTCGAGCGCATGCGCTCGGTGTCGCGGTGCCCGCAGCCTTCGCCGGATTGATGCTGTGCTGGATCCTCGCCGATCCGGCGGGGCCGGCGGCGTCGTCGATGCCGAGTCTGGTAGGACTGCTGGCGGGGGTGGTGCTCGTCGGGTTGGGTTGCCTGCCGATGCTCGGCGTGCAACCGGCGTTGACGGCGATCGCCGGGTTCGCCGTCGTCTGGCTGATCGCCGACATCGTCACGATCTGGTTCGACGTCGCCTCGCGGGTCGGTGTCTCGGTCGGGCGGGTGAGCGTAGGGCAGTTCATCGACGGTGCGACGTCGACGCCGGGAGAGCTGATTTCGATCATCGCGGCGATGGTCATTGTCGCGTGGACGTTGACGGCCCGACGTCCCGACGACGTCGCGCTGCCCGTCTCCGTCGTCGGGGCGTTGGCGGCGTTGGGAATTGCGGCTCCCGCCGTCGCGGGGCATGCTGTGACGCATCCCGTCGAGCCGATTCTCATTGTCGCGCACGCACTTTGCGCCGCGTGGTGGTGTGGGTCGCTGGCCGCGATGGCGATGACGATCAGTGGTCGGGACGGTTGGCGAACCGCATTGCCGGTGTTCTCGAAGTACGCGGTCTACGTGGTCGGCCTACTCGCGGTGACCGGATTGGCTTCGGGTGCAATCGAATTGGGTATCGGGTCGTTGTGGTGGACCACCGGCTACGGTCTGGTGATGCTGGCCAAGGCCGTGGTGTTGGCGATGTTGGTCGGCTTGGGGGCGCGGCATCGTCGACGCTGGGTCCCCGACGTCGTGGCCCGGCGCGGATCGTCGGAGACGTCGTTGCGCGCGGCGGTAATCGAGGTCGTAGTGATGAGCGTCGTGCTGGGTCTTGCGGCCGGGTTGGCGACGACGAGCCCGGTGGGGTGAACCCGCGGATTATGAGTCCGCCGCTCCGTCCACTCCACTGTTTGAGCCGGACTCCGCTGGTTGAGCCGGGCCGACGCGTTAGCGAAGGCCCGTGTCGAAACCACCCGAGCCGACGGTACCAGCGCCACCGAATACATTGACGCGGTTGAGATTACGACTCGACGCTGTCTTTCTCGTCCCACAGCTCGAGCAGCTCGGACAGCACTTCGGTGGCCATTCCCAATCCGCCCAGATGTGACTCGCCGTGCATCGTGTAGAGCCGGGCGTCGGGCAGCAGGTTGACCATGTGCTCGCCGTGGCTGAACGGGATGATGTGGTCTTTGTCGCCGTGCCACCAGCGCACCGGCACCGACACGTCGCTGACGCGGAATCCCCAGTCGCGGGCGAAGACGATGGCGTCGGCGAACGGTGCCTCGGCGCGCCGACCGCCGCCGTGCAGCAGGTCGTCGAGGAACATCGCGCGAAACTCCGGGCGCGCCAACAGTTCTCGGTCGCCCTGCGGCGACAGCCGGCCGTAGAGACTGATGGCGGGGACGGCGACCGGTCGGGCGATGCTGATCATCGAGCTCAGCGCACGGCCGATCGGGGCGCCCGCGACCTGCAGGAGGGGAGCGGTAAAGGTCGCCAATTGTGTTGCGCCGCCGGTGATCGCATCCGGCCCGACGGTGGGTGCGACACCGCCGAGTACACCCGCGACGACAACGCGAGCGGGGGCGGCGTGAGCGACGGCGAGTGTGTACGGCCCGCCACCGGACAGCCCGATGACGCCGAACTTGTCGATGCCGAGAGTGTCGGCGACCCGGAGGAGATCGTCGGCGAATTCGCTGACAGAGTGGTACCGATACGGCGTCGACGAGCCGACGCCGGGCCGGTCGATGCCGATGATGCGTACATTGTGTTCCTCACCGAAGGCGCGCGCCTCGGTGGGGATCTGTCGGCGCGCACCAGGGGTGCCGTGCAGCCAGAAGATGGCGCGACCGGTCGCGGATCCGAACTCGGCGAATCCGATCCGACGGTTACGCCCGACGGCGACGCTGCCCTCGATCTTGGGGCGGTCGATTTCAATCACTGAACTAGCATGACACGGCCACACGTTCTAGGTTCACACACCTGACTCGGTGGTCAGTAAGGGTGTGTCTCCCGATTCCCTTTGCGGTCCTCGGCGGCCCGCTGACCGCCTGGCTGCGTTGTCGTCGTGCCGCTATCGCTCCATCCTCGGCCTTGCCAGATCGGCCAGCGACGAAATGCCCCGTTGCTGCGCTCGTCCCGGCGATGCCTCGCAGAAGAATTGGGAGACACACCCTAGCTCTGAACGAGCGCGGCGAGGTCGGCGGCACGCGGCAGCGGGCCCGTCGAGCCGCCGTCGGCGTTGAATACGTGCACCGTTCGTTGATCGGCGTACACGTCCCATCCTGGATTGCCGGTCTTCGCGAACCGCACCCAAGCGGCGTGGATGTCGTCGGCGAGGCTTTGCGGCGCGGCCGGGCCGGTGAACGGTCGGCTGCCCGCGAGGGCATCGAAGACGAACGGCAGCTCGAGTGCGTGGCAGGGCCCTAGGTCGGCGATCGGTGTGCCCCAATCGAATTCGTAGACGAAGACGTCGGCCGTTGACGACGCGCCCTCGGCCAGCCGCAGCATCGAGCCGCGGAAGAAGAGGTCGGAGACGATGTGGTCGAAGACGTCGCCGGGTGACTCGTCCGGGTGGTTGGCACGATAGGTGGCCACGACCTCGGGACCCGCGCCGAAGCGCGCGACGGCCATCGGCAGGATCTCGTCGGTGAGGGCGCCCTTGAGTCCGGCACTCACGCTGAACAACGAGAATTCGCGCGCGGTACAGCCCGCGAGCAGGGGAATCCCGGCGGCCGCGCCCGCTGCGACGGCCTCGTCGGGAAAGACGGGAACGAGGTCGTCGAAGGCGGGGATGAATCCGGTGATGCCGCCACCCGCGGAGATGGTGGTGGCGCCCCAACGTGCGGGATCGGGAGCTAGCCGAATCTGGTCGCTCACGTTGTTCTGCGCGGCGATCAGGTCGGTGGGATCGACAGCGGCGAACGCCTCGGCGGTGGCGTCGACGCCGAGGAGCGCGGCCATCTCCGCGGTGACTTTCTTCGCATCGTCTACTTCGACGATGGAATGGCCGTGCCCGCTCTCGACGATGGCTTTCGCGAACAGTCCCCGGGCGGCGGGGGCGGCCATCAGCACGGCGACGCTCATGCCGCCGGCGGACTCGCCGAAGATCGTGACGTTGGTCGGGTCACCGCCGAACGCCGCGACGTTGGCCTGCACCCACTGAAGTGCTGCGATCTGATCGCGGATGCCCAAGTTGGTCGGTGCGCCCTCGATCGGCAGGAATCCGTAGACCCCGAGGCGGTAGTTGATCGATACCAATACGACGCCGTCGCGGGCGAAGGACGAGCCGTCGTACATCGGTGACGCATTGGCGCCGCGAACGAAGGCCCCACCGTGAATCCACACCATCACGGGTAGTCCGGTGGCATCGACGTCGGGAGTCCAGACGTTGACGTTGAGAGATTCGCCGCCGAGTTCGGGGGCGGTGACCTTGCCGAACCAGGAGTGGATGGGTTCGGGGTAGGGCGACTGCCAACACGACGGACCCTCCGACGTCGCGTCGCGCGCGCCATCCCACTCGATGACCGGCTGGGGATCGGCGAAGGCCAACTCGCCGACTGGCGCGGCCGCGTACGGGATTCCGAGGAAGGTGGTGATGTCACCTGTGCGACGTCCGACGACGTCGCCGCCGGTGACCTTGACCGTGATGTCCATCGTGAGCAGACCGCTTTCGGTTCGATGCGTCGACGCCGGGTCGGCGTCGCGAGTACACGAGACAGTATGCCCGCGGGGTCTGACAGTCGTGGCGGAATGGCGGGCGGAATCGTCGAAGATGCTCAGATACCTGTGAGATGTAAAGTAGTACAAGGGCTTTCGGCTTTCCGTGAGATTCCCGCAGTGGAGTTTGCCGCCGGCCGAGGGGGTTGGTTGCGATCGCGACGACGGACGCGAAATGACCTGCGTCGACGCCGATGGGGTACCGCTGAAGCGGGTGTGAAACGTCTGTATACTTTCCTCGGTGTTGCTCTGCCCGATCGGGCGGTGCGGCGCCAGGCCCCTTTAGCTCAGTTGGTAGAGCTACGGACTTTTAATCCGCAGGTCCTCGGTTCGAGCCCGAGAGGGGGCACCGAGAAGGCCCCGGTCAGAGCGTTTAGGCGTTCTGGTCGGGGCTTTCAGTCGTCTTCGTCCCAACTGGATCGTATCCGCGTGAGTGCTGTACGGGACGGCGTCGCACCACCGGTCGGCCCGCCATTTGGGTCCGAGGCCACAGTTGCAATCGTCGGGCGTACGGCTCGGCGAACTAGCCGAGTGATCGGTTGGCGTTGTCGAAACCGGCTGGTCTCCACTGTGATCAAAACCGGCTGGTCCACGCTGATCACCTGCCGCTCAACAACGCGACCAATTCGTCTCGGCTGTTCACTCCGGTGCGCTGGCATGCGCGGAACATGTGACCTTCGACGGTGCGCACCGACATCGTGAGCCGCTGCGCGATCTCGCGGTTGGACAAGCCGTGGCGGGCGAGGCCGATGATCTCGCGCTGGCGTCCGGTCAGCGGGATCGGGGTATCGTTGGCGCGCAAAGCGGGTGTGTCAGCACCGGTTTCATCAGCAAGCCGTCGGGCGAAGGCAGTCGCTGTCAAGGCTGCGCCGCGCCGCGCATGCGCTCGATACGCGATCGCAGCTTGTGCTGCCGCATCGCCCGCCGCGACTCGATCGCCGAATGCCTCGTAATCGCGAGCGGCCGCAAACAGACCATCACCGTCGGCGCTTCCGAGTGCGTGCGCATGCGCGGCAGCCGCATGCGCGCGTGGTCCCTCCACCACCGCGACAAGTTCCACCAGACGCTCCGAATGGCTCGCGTCGCCGAACTGCGCCGCCAGCTGGAGGAAACACACCTCGCGGGCCGACGCCCCGATCCGGCGAGCCCGTTCGGCGGCCGCCAGCACAATCGTCACCGCGTCGCTGACCAGATCATCGGCCGCCCGAATCCATGCTTCGGCCGTATCGGCATACACCAGGGATTGCCGCACCGGATCATCGGTGGCCACCGTGTCGACCTCGGCCCGTGCACGCTCGGCATCGCCGGCCATCGCAAGCGACGTGGCGAGTTCAAAGCTGATGCAGGAGCGAAGGAGCTGTTGCTCGATGAGTACGCCTGCCTCGCCGAGCAGACGGTGTGCCGCAGCCAATTCACCAGTGGCCGTGGCCACAAGCCCGTGCGTGAAGGCGCGGTAGGCCAGTGCGAGCGGGAACTCCATCGGCTGCGGGTCTACCCGGTTGGCAACCACGTCGTCGGCGTCGGCGAGCATTCCGGCCAGCAGCAGTGTGACGACGTGGCAGGCGCTCAGCGCGAAGCGGCTGCTGGCGGTGTGGGTGGACGTACAGGCGAGGGCGTATCCGCGGTCGGCGAACTCACGGATCATGCTGATGGATCCACGTTCTCCCGAAGCGGTGATCAGTCCGAAGATGCCGGCGAACTCCGCCGCTTCAGTCAGCTCACCTGGACCAGTGAGGCCGGCGATGGCCGCGTCGACCGCGGCTTCGATGTCGTTGTCGAGCGACCGCACGGCAGCCACGACACACTGATACGACCGTGTCATGCCCGCCTCGGCCGCCGCTGTTTCCAGTTCGTCGACTCCGCGGGCAGCCACGCGATCGTTCTGCCGGATGTAAATCCCGATCCGGATCAGGCCGAGACTCACCCGATCCGACGGTGTTACCTCCTTGAGCAGCTCGCCGTTGATCTCGAGTGCCTCCTTGAGACGCTCGCCGTTCACCAGAGCACTCATCAGCATTAGCTGGGCGAACAACCCGCCACCGCTTGTGACGGCTCGCTCGGCGATACGCTGCGCGGAAAGGGGATCCATGAGGCGAATGGCGGCATCGGCAGCGGCGATCAGCATCGTCGGATCTGGCGGAGAGTCCGAGTCGATTGCCAATACCGCCCGACGCACGAGTCTCACCTCATCGACCGGCCCGTCGGTCAGCGGTGCGGACGCAGCCACAATGGCACTACGAACGCGTCTTAATCGCATCGCCGGGGCACGGGAGCGACGGGCTTCGCCGTACATCGGATGGGCCAGTCGAACGGTCGGCCGCGGCGTTGTCTTGGTGTCGACCACGATGAGGTTGGCGGCCTCGGCATCCTCAATGGCGTCGTCGACCACTATTGCGCGCAGAACACCGAGGTCGACCGGGGCTGCCACCGCCAGCACGTCGAGCACCTCGATCACCCGGTCGGGTTGCCGGCCGATATTGGTGTCGATGAGCTCGGCCAATGTCGGCGACACCGCTGGTTCGCTATCCCAGAACCAGACACCGCAACGCTGCATCAGATGTCCAACAGTGACTTCATCAGACATCAACTGCCGCAAGTAGAGCACGTTGCCGCGGGTGTAGTGCCACAACCGGGCGGCGCTCGCCGACTCTATCGGGCCGCCCAGCACGCGCTCGATCAGCTCGGCGGTTTCGGTGCGCGACAACGGCTGTAGCTCCAAACGCGGCAGCAGCTGCTCCTTCCACAACGCCGTGATCGCATCGGGTGCCGACTCTCCGGCCCGGATGGTGAGCACCACCGACGCCGCGCCGCGGTGAACCAGTTGGTGGGCGACAATGGCCGACTGCTCGTCGAGCAGATGCGCATCGTCGATCATCACCAGCGGCGGTCCGCTGCTGCTGCAGGTGACCGCGTCGACCACCTCACCGATGCGCGCGAGCGGATCTTCACCGAGGTGGGTCGCGTACTCGGCGAAGGCGCCCAACGGCACCGACCTCGCCGACGCGGTCGCGGTGACGTAGCGCCACTCCCGAGCCGTTCGTCGCGCGTGCGCCAACGCCTCGTGGGCCAGGCGACTCTTGCCCACTCCCGCAGCACCGGCGAGCACCACTCCGCGGCCGCGGGTATACGACACTACCGCCGAGAGTTCCTCGGCGCGCCCAGTCAGCGGCCAGTTGTCGAGCATTTGTGCAGGATATGACCGTTAACGGCACTGGGCGAGTGCTTTCTGACCGATCACGTCCCGATCGCGCACATCGGCGGTGCCGGGATCACTCCATCCGAACCTGAAAACCCAAGGCGTCTGGTTGTATTGACGGCAGCGGCGTCGCATCAGCACGTCCGCCTCCCCACCGACGGAGCTCGGATGGTTCATCTCACCGAACGACCACGCGCGGGCCGCACCAGCGCGTTGGGGTTACTCCTCTTGGTCGCGCTGACCGTCGTCGGAGTGACTGCGGTGCCCGCTGATGCGGTCGCGACACCCGCGGTCGTTCGCAACCCGGTGCTGCTCGTGCACGGGTGGACTGCCGGCGGCCTAATCCCCCAGCGGATGGGAGTCTTTCAGCCACTGATCGCCGCGCTCGAGGCAGACGGCCATCCGGTCTACTTCGTGAACCTACCTGGAGACGGGAACATTCAGAACGCCGCCGCGATCGCGCGGGCTGTCACCACCGCGTCGGCAAAGCATGGCGGCGTCAAAGTCGACCTCGTCGGCCACAGCATGGGTGGCCTTTCGGCGCGGTATTACCTGAAGTATCTCGGTGGGGCCACGCACGTGGCGCACTATGTGTCGCTGGGGACCGGCCAATACGGGTGGTCACCGACATGCGTCCTCCCACTCGCCGCCGGTGGCGAGATGTGTCCGAACAGTTCGTTCCTGCGTGCCCTCAACCGCGGCGACGACACACCGGGTCCTGTCCGTTACACCACGTTGCGGACCGTCGCCGACGACCAATTCCTCAGTGTCAAACGGGACAGGCACCTTGATGGCGGAGTTTGCGTCAAGGACGGCATTGATGGCAACGACCACGCAGCCGAACCAAGCAACCCGATCATGATCACCTTGGTGCGGCAAGCACTCGACGGAACCTGCCCCGGGACCGTCCTGAACCTGCCGATCGCCAACTGAGCCCGATAGGGGAGCACCCGCACCCGGGCCAGAAACGGTGGTTGCTTGCAGTTGGACTGATGAGCGAGAGTAGCCATCGAAGCGCGGCTGTTGTCTGAATACCCGCATCCGTTTCGGATGCTCTGGCCGCGACCTCTACCATCGCACCGTGCCGTCGGCCGGCATGGCTACGACCGTGGCGGACGGTGCCACACTTGCAGGATCATCCCGACCGACATCGACAGACACCTCGGCGCTCGACCAGGTGGCTGACGACACCTATGACTCCTCAGTGCGCCGACCCCAGCGGCTGCCTATCTCTCTGTCGGCGACTTGACGACAGCTCCCCGGAAGGCGGCATCCGAACGCATTGAGGTAGAACCTGTTGTCCGACAACCTGACCCCGGCGACTCGACTCAGTTCTCACGGCGCCGGTGATCGGATTGAGTTCGAGTCAGGATCGTCGTGATCTTGTCCTCCGCGAGTGCGTACACGCTGGGAAGCACATCGGGTTCGACGCCGAGAATTTCTGCGATCAGAGTGTCGGCGATTCCCGCAGACCGCAGCCGTAACGCTTCGGAGTACGGCAATGGCAGTTGGTTGATTGCGTCCTCGCGTGCTCGATCGGACCGGGCGGCCTCATCTTTCATCATCGGAGCGCCTTTATATGTCGGATGCCGGTGTTACGTGCCGAACAGTTCGCGGTCGGCGCTGTGCAGGTCGGTGGGTCGAAGTCCAGCTCAGAGTTGTCGGACGGGTGGATGTGGGTGCCGGCACCGAAATGTCGCAGGAACGTCTGTGATTGCGCCCAGCCCCCAGGTGAACCTTTGTGGCGAAGGTGTTGCGGTGCCGCCGGAATCGACCATCCACATCACCTCGACGTCGTAGCTCGGTGCCTCGGAGTCATGGATATGCCCGAAGAATTGACATGTGCCGTCGGAGTGCAGTTCCAGTGAGACGAAACCGCCGACCGGTACACCGTTGTTGAACGTGATCGAGCCGGAGTTGATGGGCCGATCTTCGGTGGCTCGGTGACATGGTGACCTCTTCGGAGTTGGTTCGAGCTGTGATGTGAGCGACGTCCAGTGTCGGCGCGAGTGCGCATGACCTCTCGGGTAGCCGACTACCCCACTTTGGGATGCTCGTCACCATCATCCCTGTCTTGAGGTTGTGACCCGGTAGGCGCGGAATCCTTTGGCTAACAGAAGAATCAAGAGGCATACCGACGCGGCGGATGGCGGAACCGGCCGCGATCTAACGTCGCCTCACTGGTCGGTAGTCAGCGAGTTGCGCGGGGGTGACGGTGTCTTCGTCGGTATCTCGCGCATTCCGGCGATAGCTGTCGGCGACCTGCAATGCAACGCCCGGAGTGCAGATCGCCGCGGTCAAGCAAGAGTGGCGATAGCGCATTGTGGTGCTGATCTTCAGGTTGTTGACGTGTATGAGGCGTCATGGTTGTAGTCGACGGCAAACGAGATTCCAAAGGGATACCGCTGAGTGTGACGTGGAAACCACGAAGGGAACAACGGTCTTTTGAGAGCTAGTCGCCGATGCAGGTGGTGACTTGTAGCTTTGCGTTGGGGCTCCAGCCGGCGAATTCCATGGCTTGGCCGCGGGCTGCGCTGCGGGTCGGGGCGTATGCCCACCACCAGGTGCCGGCGACCTTGTTGGTCACGAGTGCGCCGCAGTTGTTGTGCAGGGTCATGACCTGGCAGTCGGAGTGACCGCACTTATCTTTCGCGACGTAGCGAGCATCGGAACCCGAGGAGAAGTTGATCGCGGTGCCCCACGCGTCGGTGCTGGGGGAGTAGGAAATGGCGCCCCAGGTGTTATTGGCTGCCGAGGCCTGGGCGGGAACCAACACGGCTCCGGTCGCCGCTGCTGCGAGGAGTCCGCCGGTGAGTGCGCGCTTGATGTTGATGTTCATTGTCTCGTCCTTCGTGTCGGGTTGTCGTCGGGATTGTCTCGGTGACAACACAATTCAAAGTGATTGCGGCGGTTGTGCCAATGGGGAGAAGTCCCCGGGTGCAGGGGAGTTCTCCCCATTGGCGATGTCGTGAATAGGACTTTGAATTGTGTTGTCGCCGTGTGAGATTCGACGGCATCCGTTAAGCGATAAACGATAGGATTCGAAATGAAGACTGCACTCAAGAGCGTACTGGCCAGCGGAGTGATGGCGATCGCCGCAACCGCAGCGGTGATCGTGCCTGCGCAAGCGTCGGCCGCCGACCACAACTACGGCGCGATCTCGATCTCCAAGAGCACGGGCAACCACGCGTCGAGCAGCGATTACACGTCGGTACTCGACGCCATCGATGCCGCCAATGCGAAGTGCAACGCTGACGACTGCGGTTTCGTCGTGATGATGGACAACAATTGTGGTGCCCTCGCCTACCAGCCCATAACGGGGCAGTGGGGATGGACCACAGAGCCGACGCGGGACGCCGCGGAGTCGGGGGCGCTCAGCAATGCCGGCGTTGGGGCCAAGATCGTAGAAACGGTCTGCATGGGCTAGAGGCCGGCTACGAATCATGTTGTAGCACAGGGTGATTCGGATTGCGGTGTCGGATATTGGGGTGGGCGTGTGTGGTTGGCGGCGCGCCCGTGGGGGCCGCCGACATGTGTTGCGGTCAGGTGCTGGTTAGTAGGGTGGGTCGCCGTCGTCGGGTGGGGTGAGGCGGCTGTAGATGCTGGTGGGGTCGGGGTGGGCGGCGTGGGCTAGGCGGGCGGCGCGGTTGCGGTCGCGTTCGGCTTTGCGGAGGTGGTGTTTGCGTAGTGTGCAGTGTCGGCGACTGTTGGTGGCGCGTGGGCGGGGCGGGGTGGCCGCGGCGGTCGGGGTGGTGGGGAGGAAGGTGTAGCGGGCTAGTCCGGGGAACAGGTCGAGGCCGGGTCCGGCGCGG
>NZ_JABBNB010000047.1 GCF_012933505.1 Gordonia asplenii | reverse complement strand
GAGGGGGCTGGTGAGACAAAGAACCCAAGCCAACCCCCGTTCCCGGCAGGCGAGCAGCCGTCGCCCGTTGGAACCGTAGTTGCTCACCGCGTTCATTTCGAGTCACACGCTCACTTGGCACTGCACACACCGGCTGCGCATCGCTCGGGCGGCGAGCCGCGCCATCCGCCGCCTGAAGTCGGGTAATAACCACACCGCCTGGGATCACGAAAGTAGAACGCCACCAACAAGTCTCGGGGTCACGTCAGATTCCTCGTCTCACCAGACCCCTCGTTACACCGAAGCTCGTTCCTCGCTTCGGCACTCGGGGAGCGGGAGGTGAAGTCCGCGCGTCGCTTCGGCAGTCGGGGAGCGGGAGGTGACGCTCGCGCGTCGCTTCGGCAGTCGGGGAGCGGGAGGTGAAG
Source organism: Gordonia asplenii (assembly GCF_012933505.1). Taxonomy (GTDB): domain Bacteria; phylum Actinomycetota; class Actinomycetes; order Mycobacteriales; family Mycobacteriaceae; genus Gordonia; species Gordonia asplenii. The sequence continues at coordinate 36,260 of NZ_JABBNB010000047.1, read as the reverse complement.
TCCGCGCGTCGCTTCGGCGCTCGGGGAGCGGGAGGTGACGCTCGCGCCTCGCTTCGGCAGTCGGGGAGCGGGAGGTCAAGCTCGCGCGTCGCTTCGGCACTCGAGGAGCGGGAGGTGAAGCCCGTGCCCCGCTTCGGCGCTCGAGGTGCAGGAAAGTCACCTCGAACACCCGTCCCTACCCCTACGCCGATCGGTCGCTCATCCGTGCCATCCGATCTGTTCGCGCCTGCGCCGACGACAGGGCTCGCAGCCTGCGTAGTTCGGCGATGTCGGCGGGGCTCACCGACATCGGGTCGGCGGCATAGCAGATAGCCTGGTGCGCAATCCATTCGGCGTGTTCGGCGGTGAGACCGCGGCGACCATCGGTGAGCCTACTCGCGATGGCACGCGGGATCGCTCTCGTCAGTTCCCGCGTCCCCAGCGCCCAGCCCAGTGGGCACGGCGCCGGTGACTGGCCCAGCTGCAAGTGGTGCTGCATCACCAGGATGACGAACTCGCGGTCGTCGAGCAGACAACGCCGCCGCCGCTTATCATCGAAAACTGTTGTATGCCAACCACCTTCCGGCGTCGGTCGAGCCATGATCCGCGGTGGCCCGACGAGCGTCCACCGGTCGGCGGCGTCGAGAGTCATCGTCGTGCCTGCACCGCGCAGCGCCGCCGCGAGTGTGGGCACGGTCCATGGCGCCGGGAAGTTGACGATGAACGTCGCAGCGAGTTCGGTTGCGGTCAAGGGGATCTCGCGTCGAGGCCGACGTCGGGTGCGTGCCTCGTCGATGACCTCCGACACCACCGCCATACTGCGCGCCGACGTCGCCTTCGTCGACCGCGCGACGTGCTCGCGCAGATGGGTCAGGAATCGGTCGAACTCGGAGCGCGAGCGAAACGGTGGCAGCGGAATGTCGGCTACCAGATCCCATCCCCAGGCGATGGGTATGCGTTCGAGATAGTCGGCGTGGAAGCGCGCCTGATCGTCGGACGGTGGACTGAGGCGGGGCATGGTTATTGGACGCAGCGCGGCGTCGAACGGTTCCATTCGCTTTTCACTCAGGTGGTTGATTCCCGGTGGGTTGGACGGTGTGGCGGTCCGTCTGGCGTCTGAAATCCGCACGATAGCAGGTCACCAAGGGCAGATTGCCCTTACGGACTCCAGTATCGACAGAGTTCAGCAGAGGATTCTGTGCATCACCCAGTCGACGCCGATACTGCGGATGGGTGCAGCATGGAGGAATGTCTTCGGTGCACCTGGTGGAAGTCGGTCCGCGCGACGGTCTGCAGAACGAGAACAAGACCCTGCGCGTGGAGGAGAAGGTCGAATTGATCACGCGCGCCGTCGACGCCGGGGTGCGCCGCATCGAGGCGGTGAGCTTCGTCAACCCGAAGCGAGTTCCGCAGATGGCCGGCGCCGAAGAGGTGATGGCGGCGGTGCCTCGGCGCGCGGACGTGTCCTACATCGGGCTGGTACTCAATCGGCGCGGGCTCGATCGGGCGTTGCAGTCGGGGGTCGACGAAGTCAACGTCGTGGTGGTGTCGACCGAAGAGTTCAGTCAGCGCAACCAGGGTTGCAGTGTGGCAGAAGGCATTTCGGCCGCCGTCGACATCGTGCGCGACGCCCGTGCGGCGGGCGCGTTCACAACGGTGACCATCGCGACATCGTTCGGATGCCCGTTCAGCGGAGAGGTGAAGGCGTCGTGGATCGGCGAGATCATCGCACAGTTGGTCGCAGGCTCGGCGCCCGACGAGATCGCGCTCGCCGACACCATCGGCGTCGGAGTGCCTGCTCAGGTTCGGGCGCTGGCGGCCCTCGCGTCGGAGGAGGCGCCCGGCGTTCCGCAGCGCTGGCATTTTCACAACACCCGCAACACCGGGTACGCGAACGCGCTCACCGCCCTCGACGTCGGAGCAACGGCGCTGGATGCGAGCATCGGCGGATTCGGCGGATGTCCGTTCGCACCGGCCGCGACCGGGAACATCGCCTCGGAGGATCTGATCTACATGTTGGGCCGCAGTGGAATTGAGACCGGCGTGGACATGGATGTGTTGATCAAGGCGGCTGATTGGTTGGGCGTCGCGCTTGCGAAGGACGTTCCAGGGCAGTTGGGCAGGGCGGGTGGCTTCCCGAGTAGGTAGCGGCGCCGGGCTCGACGTAGGTGGGGCACGAGTCGCGGGCATCGTGCTCGCCGCGGGTGCCGGCCGTCGGTACGGAATGCCGAAGGTTCTTGCCGCGGAAGGACTCTGGCTGGAGAACGCGGTACGCGCGCTCGATCTCGGCGGCTGCGACGAGGTGTTCGTCGCGCTCGGCGCGGCGATCGTGGCGGTGCCGCCGCCCGCACGACCGCTCGTCGTCGAGCGTTGGGCACTCGGCGTCGGCGAGTCGCTGCGTGCCAGTCTGACTCAGCTCGCGCCCGACGTCGCCGGGGCCGTCATCCATCTCGTCGACCTGCCCGACGTCGACCACCGCGTCGTCGCGGCAGTGCTGGCGGCGTCGCGCAGGCGCTCCGATGCCCTGGTCCGGGCGACCTATGCGGCCCGACCCGGTCATCCGGTGTTCCTCGGCGCCAACCACTTCGGGCGCGTGTCGCAACGGTTGACCGGCGACGTCGGCGCGGGCCCGTACCTCGCGGAGAATACGGTCACCTACGTCGAATGCGGGCAGTGGGCGAGCGGCGAAGATCAAGACACCCCGACGGCGTAGTTCAATCGACCTCTTTTTGCCGGAAACTTCGCGGAAACCGCAACGCTGACGCGCGATCGAGGCGAACCTGAAGTGGCCGAAGCTGTCCGACGAAGGGTCGACATCGATGGACCTGCACATGATCGACGACTGGGTACCCGCTCGAACGCGACAGGACCTCACCGGACTGGCAGCGAGCGACGCATTGGTCGCCGGCGGCACCTGGTTGTTCAGTCAACCGCAGCCGACGACGACGAGGCTGATCGATCTGTCGACGATGGGCTGGCCCGACCTCACCATCGACGACGACGGCCTCGAGATCGCGGCGACCTGCACCATCGAGAAGCTCATCACCGGCGACTACCCGGCCGCCTGGCGCGCGGCACCGCTGTTCGGGCAGTGCGCCCGCGCGCTGCTCGCCTCGTCGAAGATCTGGCGGACGGCCACCGTGGGCGGCAACATCTGCCTCGGATTTCCGGCCGGCGCGATGATCTCGCTATGCGCGGCGCTGGCCGGCCAAGCGGTGATCTGGCGTGCCGACGGTAGTGAAGAGTACTGTGGCATAAGCGATTTCGTCACCGACGTCGGGGTGACCGCGTTGCAACCGGGTGATGTGCTGCGCGCCATCCGACTGCCCGTCGCCGCACTGACCGAACCGACTGCGCTGCGCAAAGTCGCCTACGCACCACTCGGCCGGTCGGGGGCCATCGTGATCGCCCGCGGTCGAAGTGACGGTGCGGCCGGCCTGACGGTCACGGTGAGCGCCGGGACCAGGCGGCCGATCGTGATCGACGCGCCCGACGCGCCGACCGCGCTGTCGGCCGTCGCGGCGATCGCACCGCACGAGTACCACGACGACGCGCACGGCAAGGCCGATTGGCGCCGCGCGGTCACCGGGCATCTGGCGGCCGAAGTGGTCGCGGAGTTGGCGTCATGAAAGTCAACGGTCGCACGATCGACGTCGCGGCCCGTCCCGGGCAATGCCTTCGGACGTATCTGCGCGAGAACGGCAACGTCGAGGTCAAAAAGGGTTGCGACGCAGGCGATTGCGGCGCATGCTCGGTACTCGTCGACGGCACCGCGCGGCACTCGTGCATCGTCCCGGCACACCGGGTCGCCGACGCCGAGGTCACCACCGTTGCGGGACTGAAGTCACCGCGAGCCGACGACCTGCGCCAGCGTTTCATCGACCACGCCGGCTTCCAGTGCGGATTCTGCTCGGCCGGAATGCTAGTCACCGCAACGCAACTCGACGCCGCGGAGCTGGCCGACCTACCGCAGTCGATGAAGGGCAACCTCTGCCGCTGCACCGGCTATCGGCCGATCGTCGCCGCACTCAACGGCGCACCGATACTCGACGCCGCCACGAAGTGCGCCGAAAAGCCTTTCGGCCGTTCGGTTTCCGCTCCGGCCGGACGCGACGTGCTCACCGGTGCGCAGCGCTACACCATGGACGAGCTCCCGGCGGACACCGGATCCATCGCGGTGCTCGGCAGTCCGCATCCGTCGGCGCGCATTCTGCGAATCGACACCGAACGCGCGGAGCGGCTCGACGGCGTGCGGGCGGTATTCACCTACCGCGACGATCCCGGCGTGCCGTTCTCCACCGGCCGCCACGAATTCCGCACCGACGACCCGGACGACACCCTCGTCTTCGACCGGGTTCTGCGATTCGTCGGGCAACGGGTGGCCGCGGTGGTCGCCGACACCCCGCAGACAGCGGCCCGGGCGCTGACCTTGATCGACGTCGAATACGAGTTGCTGCCAGCGGTTTTCGACCCCGAACAGGCGCGTCGACCGGGAGCGTATGCGCTGCACGGTGACAAGGACGCGTCGGCTCGCATCGCCGCACCGGAGCGCAACCTGGTCGCCGAAGTGCACGGCGAGGTCGGTGACGTCGCCGCGGCGATGGACGCCGCCCGGGGGTCGGGCGGTTCGACGGTCAGCGGCACCTGGCAGACCCAGCGGGTCCAACACGCCCACCTGGAGACCCACTGCGCGGTGGGCTGGCGAGATGAATTGGGCCGGTTGGTCATTCGGTCGAGTACCCAGGTGCCCTACCTGACCCGCAACGAACTCTGTCACATCTTCGGCCTTTCGCGGGAGCAGGTGCGCGTCTTCGCCCCGCGAGTCGGCGGCGGATTCGGCGGCAAGCAGGAGTTGCTGGTGGAGGACCTGGTCACGATGGCGGTCCTGCGGACCGGCCGGCCGGCGTCGTACGAATTCAGTCGCAGCGATCAGTTCACCATCGCACCGTGCCGCCATCCGATGAAGATCACCGTCAACGCGGCCGCCGACGCCGACGGCACGTTGACGGCGCTGGCAATCGACGTGCTGTCCGATGCGGGCGCCTACGGCAACCACAGCCCGGGGGTGATGTTCCACGCCTGCAACGAGTCGGTCTCGCTCTACCGCGCCGACAACAAGCGGGTCGACGCACAAGCGGTCTACACCAACAACATTCCGTCGGGCGCGTTCCGCGGGTACGGGCTCGGTCAGGTTCAGTTCGCGGTCGAGTCCGCGATGGATCAACTCGCCGCGCGCTGCGCCGTCGATCCGTTCGAGTTCCGCCGCCGCAACGCAGTGCGGCCGGGCGATGATTTCGTCTGCTGGGAAGTGGAGGAAGGCGATCTGGGCTTCGGCAGCTATGGACTCGATCAGTGCCTCGATGCGGCGAAGGCGGCGCTCGTCGCGGGACGTGACGAACCCGGGCGCGACGGAGCACGACTCGCCGCCGCCGGATGGCGGATCGGTGAGGGCATGGCGATGGGGATGATCGCCACGATCCCGCCGCGCGGCCATTTCGCCGACGCCGCAGCATATCTCGACGCCGACGGTCACTACCGCGTCGCGGTCGGCACGGCGGAATTCGGCAACGGGACGGCGACGGTGCATGCGCAGATCGCGGCGCAGGTGCTCGGCTGCGAACCGTCGGACATCGTCGTGGTGCAGGCCGACACCGACGTGGTGGGCCACGACACCGGGGCGTTCGGGTCGGCCGGGACGGTCGTCGCGGGCCTGGCCCTGCAACGGGCCGCGACGGCACTGCGTTCGGAGATCGTCTGTGCCGCAGCACGATTGCTCGATGTCGAGGCCGCCGACGTCGAGTTGCGCGGCGATTGCGCCCGCAGCGCGGACCGCTCGGTGCCGCTGGCCGATGTTGCGGCCGAAGGCGAACTGACCGGGATCGGGCGGCACGACGGCACCCCGAGGTCGGCGGCGTTCAACGTCCAAGCGTTCCGCGTCGCGGTGCACCCGGCGACCGGCGAGGTGCGAGTGGTGCAGTCGGTGCAGGCCGCCGACGCCGGCGTCGTGGTGAATCCGCAACAGTGCCGTGGTCAGGTCGAGGGCGGCGTGGTGCAGGCGCTCGGCTCGGCGCTGTACGAGGAGATCGTCGTCACCGACGGCGTGGTGCAGACCGACACGCTGCGCAACTATCACATTCCGCAGGTCGCCGACGTGCCGGAGACACAGGTGTTCTTCGCCGACACCTACGACGAATTGGGCCCGTTCGGTGCCAAGTCGATGAGCGAGTCGCCGTACAATCCGGTCGCCCCGGCGATGGCCAATGCGATCACCGACGCGGTGGGCGCGCGGCCGTACCGACTGCCGATGAATCCCGAGCGCGTCTGGGCCGCGATCGAGCTGGCGAAGCAGGCGTGATGCGAACAGTGTTGGGGCAGTTGATCGCCGCGGCGTCACTCGAACGAGTGGCGCTGGCGCGGGTGATCACCGCGCGCGGACCGGGTCCCTGCCCGGCCGGGACGGCGATGGTGATCACCGCGTCGGGCGAGGTCATCGGGTGTCTGTCGGGCGGCTGCATCGACGCCGACGTCGTGGCGCGGGCCGCCACGGTGATCGCCGACGGCGTCGCGACGTCGATGTGGTTCGGTGCGGACCAATGCGACCCGCTGGGCCTGCGCCCGACACTGACGTGCGGTGGTGAGATCGAGGTGTTCGTCGAGCCGGTCGACGCCGACGCCGTCGCGCTGCTGCGTCGACTGGCCAATGCGCTGCGCGAGGGCGTGGAGGTCGATTGGGTGACCGAGCTGGGCGAGCGGCCGCGTTGGTTCCTCGGACCCCGGGCGGCGGGGATGGCTTCCGCACCGGCCTTCCACCAGTACTTTCCGCCGGCTCCACGGATGATTCTGACCGGTGCCAACGGTTACGTCGGTGCGTTGTGCGCCATGGCGATTCAGCTCGACTACCGCGTGACCGTGGTAGACGCACGGTCGGCGTTCACGACCGCCGACCGGTTCCCCGGTGCCGACGTGGTGGTCGAGTGGCCGCAGCGCTATCTGGGCGAGGAGGTCGCTGCCGGGCGGATCGATCCGACGACGGTGATCTGCGTGCTCTCGCACGACGAACGGTTCGACGTGCCGACGTTACGGATCGCCCTCGACTCCGCGGCGGGGTTTGTGGGCGCCCTGGGGTCGCGGCGAACTCATCGCACACGACTGGCGCGGCTGCTGGAGGACGGCGTCGCCGTGCAGACTCTGGCACGGCTGCACAGCCCGCTCGGGTTGGACTTGAACGCGCAAACGCCCGCGCAGACCGCCGTGTCGATTCTGGCGCAGATCGTCGCCGAGACCCGGGGTGGCACCTCGGTGGCATTGGGCGCGCGTAGCGGGCCGATTCATCGGGAAGTGGGGTGAGGCGGATGGATTCCCTACCCGCTTTCGAGCAGCGGAACGGACTCGCCGCCGAATTGGCGTCGGCATTGCCGGGGCGCGTGCACGTGGCAGGCGAGCCGCAATTCCGCGACAGCCTCGCCCGGGTCTTCTTTCCCGAGGCGGCGCGGCGGTCGCCGAGCTGCGTGGTCACTCCGGCCGACGTCGCCGACGTGGCGACGACGCTCACCCGCGCCGCGGCCGCGGGCGTCCCGGTGACGGTGCGGGGTGGCGGTCTGAGTTCCAATTGCGTGCGCGACGACGCTGTGCTGCTCGACCTCTCGGTACATTTCGCGACCGCCCGGACCGACGGCGACTCGCACGTCGTCGTCGGGGGTGGTGCGACGGTCGGCGAGGCATTGGCCGCGACCACACCGACCGGCCGGGTGATTCCGGTCGGTATCGCCGGTATTGCGGGACTCGGCCTGATCACCCGCGGCGGCGTCGGTTACCTGACACGTGACCTCGGATTGACCCTCGACCAGATCGTCGAACTCGAGATGGTGCTGCCCGACGGAACGTGGTTGCGCCTGTCGGAGGACAGTCGCGGCGTGGAGGAAGAACTGTGGTGGGCGGCGCGCGGGTGCGCGCCGTCATTCGGGGTGGTTACGTCCGCGCGGTTGCGCACTCACCCGCAGGGACCGGTGTACGTCGAGCGCGCGGTCGTCGGACTCGATGCGCTGGCCACCTATTTCGCGACGGCTCCACAGTTGCCGCGGCACACGACGATGGGCGCGGTTCTCGGGTGGGGTGGCGGTCCGGATCCGGTGTTGCTCGTCTACACCGCCTGCCGGAGCAGCTGCGACGACGACGTCGACGTCGCGCGGTCGGCGACGTCGGCGGTCGTCGCGGCGTCGAAGAACACCTTCTTCCGCGCGGAGACTTCCGGGCGCTATCTCGCCGGGCTGCCGGAGTTCGCGATCCCCGGCCCGGGCGGCGCCGAACCTGCCGCGATCGCCCCACCCGACCCGACGTCGACCGCGCACCGCGGCTGGTTCTACGGAAAGTCGGTGTTCACCGGGCCGAATCTCGGTGCTGACATCGCCGACGGCCTCGCGGCGGCGATCACCGCCGCGCCGACGCGTGCATGCCGCATCGACTTTCAGCACACCGGCGGCGCGCTGGCCGACGTCGAGGACACCGCGACCGCGTTCTGGGGACGTCGGGGCGAGTGGAACGTTCCGCTGAACGCCATCTGGTCCGACGCCGCCGACACCGACGCCTGCCGAGCGTGGGCCCGCGACACGCTGGCCGTGCTGGCGCCCGGAACAATCGGCGGCTACAGCGTCGAGCTGCGTTCCGGATTCGCCGAGTCGGCGGCCGAGATCGATGCCGCTTACGGCGGAAACCTCCGCAAGTTGCGTGACCTGCGCGATCGCATCGACCCGGGGGGAGTCCTCCTCAATCACCCGTTGGCCCAGGAGCTGCCATGAGTACGCACGACCCGAGCGGTGCGACGATGATCATCGGCCAACGCATAGTCGACGGCCGCGAATCCGACTATCAACGCTGGCAGCGCGGACTCAGTGACGCTGCTGCCGAGTTTCCGGGTTTCGTCGGGGCCGACCTCCGACCGCCGACTGCCGTGCAGCCGGAATGGGTGGTCGTCTACCAATTCGACTCGGTCAGCCATCTGCAGGACTGGCTCAACAGTCGGGTGCGGTCGGCGAAATTGGAGGAGGGCGCCGACCTCTTCGACGGACCCGGTACGGCGCAACTGGTGTCGGCCGGGCACCGCGAGCCGGACACCTTGGTCACTGTCGTCGTCAGCCACCGCGTCGCGCCGGAGTCGATCGACGACTTCCTTGCATGGCAGAAACGACTCGACGCCGCCGAACGCGCCTTCCCGGGATTCTGCGGGTCGGAACTCTTTCGACCGATCGACGGCGTGCACGACGAATGGACGATCTCCTATCGATACGACTCGGCCGAACATCTCGACGCATGGCTGACGTCGGACCGGCGCCGGGAAATGCTCGCCGAGGCCGAGCAGTTCGGTGACTTCACACTGCGCACCATCGACCATTCGTTCGGCAACTGGTTTTCGTTCGGCTACGACGACCGGCCGCCGCCGTCGAACTTCAAGTCCTCGATCGCGGTGTGGATGGGCCTGTATCCGACCGTGGTGCTGCTGACGCTGCTGACGTCGCCGCTCGGCATGCCGCTGTGGCTGGGAATGTTGATCGGAAACCTGCTGTCGAGCCTGTCGATGAGCTATTTCACGATGCCCTATTACGTGAATCGAATCCTCGGCTGGTGGCTCAAGCCGCGGCGCGACGCACCGCAGCCGACGACCGACTGGCGCGGTTTCGGTCTGGTGCTCGCTGTCAACGCGTTCTGGGTGCTGGTGTTCTACCTGGTGACCGTCGTCATCTGGTCGTTGCCATGACACACGCCGCGACACGTGCGTTGACGCTCCGATGACCCCTCCGGCGTCGAAGCGCCTCGGCCGGCGCGGCCTGATCGGTGTGCTGCTGTGCATCGTCCCGCTCAGCCAGGTGCCGCTGGACATCTACACCCCGGCGCTACCCCGCATGGTCGACGACCTGCACGCGAGTCCGGCCGCCCTGCAGAACACCGTCACGGCGTACATGCTGGGGCTGTCGGTGGCATTCATTCCGCTCGGTGTGTTGGCCGATGCCCGAGGCCGTCGACCGATATTGCTGTGCGGCCTCGTCGTCGCGGCGTCGGCGAGCGTGGTGTGCGCGCTCGCGCCGGGGATCGAGGTGCTGCTGGCGGCGCGGTTCGTTCAGGGGGCGGGCGCGGCGTCGTGCATGGTGCTCAGCTATGCGATGGCGGCCGACACGTTCCGGGGTGCGCAGTTGACTTCGGTGTCCGGGTGGCTAGGCGCGGCGTGGGGGCTCGCGCCGGTGCTGGCGCCCGCGGTCGGCGGGGTACTGGTGCAGTTCTTGTCCTGGCGACTGATCTTCGGGCTCATGGCCGTGGTGATTGCGGCCGTCGGAGTGCTGGTCGTCGCCGTACTGCCGGAGACGCTCGCGCCTGACGCGAGGTCGGCGATCGCGATCGGTGAGACCTGGCGTAACGCAACCGAGGTGATCCGGCGTCCCGGCTATCTTCGGCTGGTCGTGGTGTTCGGCCTGATGGCATCGGCGCAGTTGGCGTTCGGCGTCGTCGGACCGTTCCTGTATCAGGACGGACTGGGCTTCTCGCCGGCGGGCTATGGCGCGATCGCGTTGGTCGTCGGCGCGGTCAATCTGTTGGGTGAGCTGGCCTGCGGCTATTTCGCGATGCGTTGCTCGCCCGGCAGGCTTGCTTCCGCGGCCTTCGCGATATTCGCCGTGGGTGCCGCGCTGTTGTTGATTCCGGCACTTGCGGCCGGAACCATGATGTGGCCGCTGACCCTCGGCGCGATGTTCGCGCTCGCCGGGTGCGGTGTGTTGTGTCCCCAGATGTATGGACTCGCATTGGGACTGTTCGAAAAGAATTTGGGACTCGTCGGTGGAATCGCGACGACGGTGTCGTATCTGATCGTCAGCGTGGCGATGGCAGTGATGGGGATTGCGCCGGAGACGTCGCCCGCGCCACTGGGGTGGCTGTATGTCTTCTGTCTGGTGGTGGCGGTCGGTTCGGTGGCGGGACTGGGGCTGTTCGGAGCGCGGGGCGCACGGAATTATGCAAATCAACATCATGCAAATCAACAAGGAGAGCAAGTATGAGCGCAGATGTCTATTTCGGCCATATCTTTCACTTGGCCGGCAGTCCTAAAGTCACCGAGGCAGCCGATGCTCTGGTGTCTATTCCCGACGGCGCACTTGTCGTCGACGATGGTCGGGTGCGGTTCGTCGGCGAGCGCGGCGATGTGCCCGAAGAATTCAGCGGTGCGACACCGCACGACCATACCGGCGGCTATTTGATACCAGGATTCATCGATACTCATATTCATTTCCCGCAAACGTATGCGGGTGACTCCTATGGTGGCGGGCAGCTCCTGGAGTGGCTCACGCTATGCATTTTCCCATCGGAATCGAAGTTCGCCGATCCTGATTTCGCGCAGCAGGCCGCGGCCGAATTCACTCGACGACGCATCGCGGCCGGTACCACCGCGATGATGGTGTTCGGCTCAGCGTTTCCGCATGCGCAGGACGCGCTGTTCGCCGAAACCGATCGGGCCGGGCTTCGGATCGTGTCCGGCCGTGGTATTCAAACGGTCGGCGGAGAAACGGCCACCCCGTTGCTGACCTCCGAAGAAGACGCAATCGCACTGACGCGGGCCGAAATCGAGAAGTGGCACGGTGCTGACACGGGCGACTATCGGACGTCGCGGCTGCATGTGGCCATCGTCCCGAGATTCTCGTTGTCTGTCACTACGGAGACGCTGAAGAACCTCGGCGAACTCTACGACGAATACCGCGATCGGGGGGTGTACGTGCACACCCACCTCAACGAAAACAATCGGCCGGGAACCGGCGAGATCGACAGCACCAAGCAGGTCTATCAGGTCAACTCCTATCTCGACACCTACGACGGCAAGTTCTTGCCCGGATCGACGGTCGGCGGCAAGAGCCTGCTGGGTCCGCGGACGATCATGGCGCACAGCGTGCATTGCCAAGACGCCGAATTGGCGCGCATGGCCGAGACCGGAACGTCCATTTCTCACTGTCCCATTTCGCAATTGTTTCTAGGCTCGGGAACTATGCCGTGGAAACGAACCGTGGCGTCGGGCGTGAATATCTCGGCAGGCACGGACTTCGGCGGCGGCGACGAATGGCTGATCTCACGCGTCGTCGGCGACGCGTTCAAGCAGCACATCACCGAGCCGGGCGACGCCGGCGTGTCGATGCACCCCGCCGAGATGCTGTTCATCGCCACGGTGGGCGGTGCGCGGGCGCTCGACATGGAGGACCGGTTCGGCAACTTCGACGAGGGCAAGGAGGCCGACTTTCTCGTCGTCGAGCCCGCCGACGCGTTGGCCGGGGTACTCGCGAACGCGGTGCGGTCCGAGGATGCCGATCTGGCCCGCGATCAGACGTTGTTCGCACTGTTGATGGGGCTGCGGGAGTCGTCGATCGCCGAGGTCTATGTGCAGGGCAAGCTGGTGAGCGGATAGGCCGGGCGCCGAGGATCCGGCTCGGTGGCCGGCGTCGACGAAACCCTGACAGCGGTCGTGCTGTTCCGTGGTGGTACGGGGCATTTCGACAGTTGGGCGCAGTCGTTGGTGGCGTCGGCGTCGACGAGCGGTGCGGTCTGGGCCTGCGCCGGAACAACTGAAGGCGGACTGTACGAGGACGGGATCGCGGCGACGTTCGCCGGCGAGGAGCTGATCGACGCTTGGCTCGACGGGCCACAGGTCGAGCGGATCCTCGCCGATGCCGCAGCGGCCGGCTGGGTGCCGGCGGTGCCGGTCATCCTGGTCGGTGCGGGGCTGTCCATGCCGCCCGGGGTGGGTGCGTTCCGCCATGTGATCACCCGCGGTCGTAGCGGTGAATTCGTTGCGGCGCAACGAGGTTTGACGGTGGCGGCGGCGTCGTTCAGCGGCTACGAAGGGACGTCGGTGTTCGTCGACGACGGTGCCGGGACGGCACTGTCGGTGCTGAGATTCAGATCGGACCGGACGCTGGCGAATTGGGTGGGCTCCGCGGAACGGCAGGGTGCGCTGTCGGAGTTGCGGTCAAGTCTCACGGGGGACTTCGTGCAGGTCACGGGTGCGACCCCGTTCGGTACCGTCGTGCGGACAGCGGGCGGCAAGACCCTGATGACGCCGAACTGGAAGTCGGCGATGCTGGTGCTGCTGGTCCTCTACCCGACGGTGATGACGCTGTCGCGGTTCCTCGGCCCGGTGCTCGACCACGCCGGCGCCTCGCCCGGAGTCGCCCTCTGGCTCAGTCAAGTGGTCAGCGTCGCGGCCATGCAGTGGTGGTTGATGCCGTGGGCGTCGAAGCCGTTCCGACGCTGGCTCGATCCGATCGACGGCGTTGGCTGGCGCAGCGGTCTCGCCGGAGCGCTTGTCATCGTGGCGGTCTACGTAGTGACGGTGACGCTGTTCGAGTCGGTGCGGTGGCTGCAGTTTTGGGATTATGGGGAGTGAGGGTGGCGCGTTGGCGGTAATCGACATGTATCCGAAGGGACGCCGTCTGCCGTAAGACTGCATAGACGTCAGTGTCGTAACCGCGAACTCACACCGACGCCGATAGGAGAGTAGGGATGACGAAAAGACGATCAGACGCGGAATATGCAGAAATGGCGAAGGAATTCGAAGCCGGCCGCTTCTGGGCGGCAGGCCCGCCAATCGTCGGGGCGGGCGCAAACCTGCAGATGAAAGATGGGCGCCCGGTAGGTCAGACTGCCGCGGGCAGTACGCCGGATGACGACGCTGAGACTTCCTAATGAGCGCGATCACGCAATCGGAGTCGTAGGAAGCGGCTGCCTGACAGAGTCGACTAGAGCGCTGTCGTGGTGATCGAACGGCGCCCGTCGACGTTCGCTCGGGCGCCCACTGAAATCTGCAGATAGTTGTCCCGCCGAGGGCATTCTGCCCTTACAGACCCGACATTCTGCAGAAAGCGGTGGACACCTGGGCCGGTCTAGCAGAACGGGCCGAATAGGGCGCTCAAAATACGTCTGCGTGTGTTACGCGGGGCAAGTGTCGACGTCTTTGCCGTCGAGGGTGAGTGCCGCTGACCAGTGCCAGTTGTCGCCGAGTTCGTCGATGTCGGCTGCCGGTAGGACTGCGCTGATCCGGCCGGGCGTCAAGGTGTCGGGTAGTCCGCCGAGGGCACGTTGCTGGGCCGCGTTCATGTCGTACACGTAATAGGCAGAGAACTCGCCGTCGACGGTCTTATAGCCGAGCTGGCGGGTAACTGCCCCGTCTTCGCTGGTGGCGAGCAGGGTCACCAATGAGCTGCCAGTGGTCGGCAGGGACGCTGAGAGCTTCCAGGTGACGCGTGCGGCTTGTCCGGAGTGGCCGGGGACGCCGAGATGGACGTGGACCCCCAACAGGTCGACCGCTGCATCGGCGACCGTCGGGCTCTTGCAAGCCGAATCGACTCCGCGCACGACGACCTTGCCGGCAATATCGGGTACCTCGGTGGTCCGGGTTGGGGTTTCGCTAAGGACGTGGGTCCATCTGGAGTCGGTGCTCGACGTGGCTGCCACGCCGGTGTTGTCGGATGAGCACGCCGAGGTTGCGGCTACCAGGGTAAAGGCCACCGCGAGCGGGACGGTGAGTCGGATTCTCATGTCGAGATCTCATCACCGTGTGGACTGGTGTGTGGCCGTTTTGGGGGGCTAGTGGGAATTCGAATCAACTCAATGGTTGTTGTCTGCCTAGTCGGGAACGCATCAGCCAACGGGACGCTGTACGAACCGTCCATCGCTCTTCGATGTATTGGTCGCTGTGGTGGGTCACCGATGCAATCCGCAACCGGTCCGCAACCTCACCGGCAGCGGCAAGGTTGCCGGCGAGTGATCGGCCTGCGCGGTTAACGATTCAAAGCGTCATTTCGGCGTGTCCTCCGGTAGGTGAGATTCTTGTCGGATAGATCACGAATACCGTTAGAGCGACACATGTTTGCTACAAACTCGCCACACGTATCGACCATGTAGGCCCTGCAGAAACCAGAAACCCCCTGCGCAATAGGGGTTTTCGCTGTGCCCCCGGTCAGACTCGAACTGACACTGGACGGGTTTTGAATCCGTTGCCTCTGCCAATTGGGCTACGGGGGCAGGCGGCTCGTCCGAACCGCGCTTGATCACTCTAGTAGATCGGTGCCACTGGAATCCAACCCGGTAGGGTCTTGGTTGCGTCACACGCGGTGAACAGGGCGAATGGGTTTCTTACTAGAGAGGCGACGACGATGGCAGACCGCAAACAGGCAGCAGGCTCGGCGTCGACTGCGGGGCATCGGGTGCTCGTCGCCGAGGATGACTCGCTGATCCGGATGGATCTCATCGAGATGCTGCGGGAAGAGGGCTACGACGTCGTGGGGGAGGCGCCCAACGGTCAGGTCGCCGTCGACCTCACCACCGCACTGACCCCCGACCTCGTCATCATGGACATCAAGATGCCGGTGCGCGACGGCATCGACGCCGCAACCGAGATCGCCGCGAAACGCCTTGCGCCGGTAGTGATGCTGACGGCATTCAGCCAGCGCGATTTCATCGAGAAGGCGCGCGACGCCGGCGCGATGGCTTACCTGGTCAAGCCGTTCACCAAGGCCGATCTGGTGCCGGCCATCGAGGTGGCGGTCAGCCGGTATCAGGAGCTGAGCGCGTTGGAGAAGGAGGTCGCCTCGATCGGTGACCGCTTGGAGACCCGCAAGCTCGTCGATCGTGCGAAGGGCTTGCTGATGGACAAGCAGTCGATGAGTGAGCCGGAGGCGTTCAGTTGGATTCAGCGCGCGGCGATGGACCGGCGCACCACGATGAAGGCGGTCGCTCAGGTCGTCGTCGAGACCTTGGGCTGAGCGGTCCGACAAGTCGGATAATTCGGTCATTGTGTTAATTCTGTGAAACTCTCCTGCGGGAGTCCCTGGACGGATGTGCCAAAAGCGCGCGGATGTCGGCCGTTGGGTCTATCTTTTTGCGAGGGTCTTCCCTGTCGACCTCCGCGTACCGGCGTCGGAGGGCAAGTGAGAGGTAGCTGAATGCACCGTCGCATGACCACGGCCGCGATAGCGGTGGCACTCACCGGAGTCCTTGCGCTCTCCGCGTGTGGCAGCAAATCAACAGACGAAGCCGGAACCGCTTCCGGCACACAGGCTTCCGGAATGCAGACTTCCGGCGGAAACAGTTCAGGTCTGACCATCGGCAAGTTGGCGCAGATCAATACGTCCGGCGAGGAAGTGCCCGTCGTCGCAGAGAGCGACGCGGTGGATCCGGCTGGCGACGGCAAGGCGAAGTGCCCCGACACGAAGATCGCGATGGCCGGTGCACTCACCGGCGCCGACTCCGCTCTGGGCAAGAACATCGAATACGGTGCGGAACTCGCAGTGGCTCAGCACAATGCCGCCAACCCGGGGTGCAAGATCACCCTGGAGACCTTCGACACCGAGGGCGATCCGCAGAAGGCCACTCAGGTAGCGCCGCGCATCGTCAGCGACCAGTCGATCGTCGGACTCATCGGGCCCGCGTTCTCGGGTGAGACCAAGGCCACGGGCAGCGTGTTCAACCAGGCCGGTCTGGTCTCGGTCACCGCCTCGGCGACCAACCCGACCCTGACCGACAACGGATGGAAGACGTTCTTCCGCGGCCTGGCCAACGACGACGTCCAGGGCCCGGCGGTCGCCAAGTACCTGACCGGCAAGATGGGCAAGAAGAAGGTGTGCGTCATCAAGGACGACACCGAATACGGCGCAGGTCTGGCCAAGGCGGTCACCAAGACGCTCGGATCGGCCAACGACGCGGACTGCAACGCCGACGTCAAGAAGGGTGAGCGTGACTTCTCCGCCGTGATCACCAAGATCAACCAGGCCAGCCCCGACGCCGTGTTCTACGCCGGCTACTACTCGGAGGCCGCGCCGCTGGCGCAGCAGTTGCACTCGGCCGCACCGAATGTCACCTTCGTCTCGGGTGACGGCGCCAACGACCCGAACTTCATCTCGCTGGCAGGTAACTCCGCCAAGGGCGCGATCCTGTCGTGCCCGTGTGGCCCTGCCCCCGACAAGTTCAAGGCCGACTACACGGCGAAGTTCAACCAGGCGCCGGGCGTCTACTCGGTCGAGGCCTACGACATCGCCACCATCCTGATGAAGGGCATCGCCGAGGGCAAGCGCACCCGCGCCGACCTGGTCAACTACGTCAAGACCTACAGTGGTAATGGTCTGGCACGTAAGTACCAGTGGACCCCGAAGGGCGAGCTGACCTCGTCCAACATCTGGGTGTACGAGGTCAAGTAACACCATGACGCGCAGCATGTCCGGGCTCGGTGAGTCCGGGCATGCTGCGCTGTCTCTGTCAGTGGTGCCAGATGCGCCGAAATGCGTTGCGCCCCAGCGTATTGAAGAACGAATAGCGGAGTGAAACCTCACGAATGATTGTGCACACAATTGCCGAGTCGGCTGCGCTGACTCCCCATGTGCTCGACCCGCAGATACTCGCCTCCGACATCACCTTCGACCTTCACTCCCTCCGTGAAGGCTTCTGGAGCCTGACGATCGAGGGCTTGGCCTACGGAGCGATCTACGCGCTGGTGGCGGTCGGCTACACCTTGGTCTACGGCGTCCTCAAACTGATCAACTTCGCACACTCCGAGATCTTCATGCTCGGCATGTTCGGCCAATACGTGGGTCTGCTACTGCTCGGGTTCTCACCGTCGGGCGACACCTACAATCTCGGCACTCTGATGACGATCGGCTACCTGTTGGCGGCGGGTCTCGTCGGAATGGCCGTATCGGGCACTGCCGCAGTCGGTTTGGAGTTCATCGCCTATCGCCCGCTTCGACGCCGCAACGCCAAACCGCTGTCCTTCCTGATCACCGCGATCGGCATGTCCTTCGTCCTGCAGGAAGTGGTGCACTATCTGCTGCCGAAGATCCCGACCGATCCGCGACTCGGTGGCACCACAGCGCAGCCACAGATCAAACTCGTCGACCCCACCACGCAGTTCCACTTCTTCGGTGCACCGGTCTCGAACCTGACGCTCGTCACGATCGTCGTCGCGATCGGCCTGGCACTGGGCACCGACCTCGTGCTGAACAAGACCAAACTGGGGCGCGGCGTCCGATCGGTCGCCCAGGATCCCGATGCCGCACTGCTGATGGGTGTGTCGCGCGAGCGGACCATCATGGTCACCTTCCTCATCGGCGGCATCCTCGCGGGTGCTGCGGCGTTGTTCTACACGCTGCGCATTCCGACCAATATCGTCTACTTCGGCGGGTTCATCCTGGGCATCAAGGCGTTCTGCGCCGCGGTGCTCGGCGGCATCGGCAACGTTCGCGGCGCATTGGTCGGCGGCCTGCTGCTCGGTGTCATGGAGAATTACGGCTCGGTGGTCTTCGGGAATCAGTGGAAGGACGTCGTCGCATTCGCCCTGTTGATTCTGGTTCTGATGTTCCGGCCCACCGGCATCCTGGGGGAGAAGCTCGGAAAGGCACGCGTATGAGCGACAAGCCAGCCGCACAGAATTCAGTCGGGGCCACCTGGGCGTCGTTGCGCGCTCGCTGGAACGACCTGCCGCGCCCGATGCAGTGGCTCGTCGGCTCACCGGTGATCCTGCTGCTCGCACTCCTGCCCGTCATCGATCCGCCCTACATCTCGACGACGGCGGTCGACTTCGGTGCGACGATGGCTCAGGTCGCGATGGTCGCGCTGATTGCCATCGGCCTGAACGTCGTGGTGGGACAGACGGGCCTGCTCGACCTCGGTTACGTCGGCTTCTACGCGGTCGGCGCCTACGTGGTCGCGTTGATGACCAGTTCGGCGAGTCCGTTGTGGAGCAGCGCCGACCACGGGTTGTTCTCCGGGCCGTGGGCCTGGCTGGCGTGTGTGCCGGTCGCGATCGTGATCACCGGGATCACCGGCGTGATCTTGGGTACCCCGACGCTGCGTGTCCGCGGCGACTACCTGGCGATCGTGACTCTCGGTTTCGGCGAGATCGTCCGGCTTCTCGCCGACAATCTCACCGGGCTCACCAACGGCGCCGCCGGCCTCAACGACGTCCTGTTCCCTGAGCTGGGCAAGTCCGCGGCCCACCCCGACGGCGTGTTCTCCAACTCGAACGACTCGGGCATCAGCTACGGCATCTGGTGGTACTGGCTCGGCATCGTCGCGATCATCATCGTGCTGCTGATCGTCGGCAACCTGGAACGCAGCCGTGTCGGTCGTTCCTGGATCGCGATCCGCGAAGACGAGGACGCCGCCGAGATCATGGGGGTGCCCACCTTCAAATACAAGCTCTGGGCGTTCGTCATCGGTGCCGGCGTCGGCGGCCTGTCCGGCGCGATCTACGCCGGTCAAGTCCAGTACGTCGATCCCAAGGCATTCACCGTCATCAACTCGATGCTGTTCCTGTGCGCCGTCGTGCTCGGCGGGCAGGGCAACAAATTCGGCGTGATCGTCGGCGCATTCGTCGTGGTGTATCTGCCTGCGCGAGTTCAGGGCATCGAGATCGGCGGCCAGTCACTCGGCGACTACAAGTACCTGTTCTTCGGCATCACGCTGGTGCTGCTGATGATCTTCCGTCCGGAAGGACTGTTCCCGGCGCGTGCCCGGCTGGTCACCTTCGGTCGTAAGGTCTACTCGACGGCTCGCCGCGTCCCCGAGTCCGACGCCGCAGCGCAGGAGGCGCACTGATGAGACATCGACGTTCCGACGACTGGACGTCAGATTCGGTCCAGCAGCCCAGGCCGGGCGAGGTTCGACAGCAGACCTATGCGGCGCCCGAGGTACACGGTGAGCGACCCGCCGACCCGCCGCCGTCGCCCGAACCGGTCCGCACACAGGCGATCACCCCGGAGCCGGTCGACACCCCCGATACCACCGTCATCGTCGACCCGGCCGCCATCGACCCGGCACTCGCCGATCCCGAGGCCGTCGCGGGAATCGTTGCGCCGCAACGGGAAATGGCATCGGCAGAAGGGGAGACGCTGCTCGAGGTGGACGGGATCACCGTCGAGTTCGGCGGTCTCGCGGCGCTCGACGACGTCTCCTTCGACATCAAGCGCGGCGAGATCCTCGGACTCATCGGGCCCAACGGAGCGGGCAAGACGACCTGCTTCAACGCGATCACCGGCGTGTACCGGCCGAGCCGGGGCACCGTCGTATTCGACGGCAAGCTGCTCGGAAAGGTCAAGCAGCACCAGATCACTCGCCTTGGAATCGCCCGAACGTTCCAGAATGTGCGGTTGTGGGGCGAGATGACAGCGCTGGAGAACGTCGCCGTCGGCACCGACGCCCGGCACAAGACGTCGGTCGTCGGCGCCGTCTTCCGGACGCCGCGGCATTACCGCGAGGAGCACGACGCCGTCGATCGCGGCATGGCGTTGCTGGAGTTCGTCGGCATCGCGTCGCGAGCCGCGGAGAAGGCGTCGAACCTGTCCTACGGCGACCAACGGCGACTGGAGATCGCGCGGGCGCTGGCCACCGAACCGAAGCTGCTGTGTCTCGACGAGCCGGCGGCCGGCTTCAACCCGCGGGAGAAGGCCGCCCTGATGGATCTCATCCGCAAGATCCGCGACGACGGCTACACGGTGCTGCTCATCGAACACGACATGCGCCTGGTCATGGGCGTCACCGACCGGATCGTCGTACTGGAGTTCGGACGCAAGATCGCCGACGGCACACCGGCCGAAGTTCGTGAAAATCCCGCAGTGATTGCGGCTTACCTGGGAGTGCCCGACGATGACATCGCCTGACGGAACACTCGACGGCGACCGGCAGACACCGGTCGCTCCACCGCAAGCGCAGCCCCTGCTGGTGATCGAGAATCTTGCCGTCCACTACGGCCGAATCGAAGCGCTGCACGGCATTTCGTTGCACGTCGCCAACGGCGAACTGGTCACTCTGCTCGGTGCCAACGGTGCGGGAAAGTCGACGACCATGCGTGCCCTGTCCGGATTGCACAAGCCGACGACGGGTCGGATCATGTTCGAAGGCACCGACATCACCGCGACGACGACGCACGCGCGGGTGCGCAGTGGAATCATCCAAGTACCCGAGGGGCGCCACATCTTCCCCGGTATGACGGTGCTGGAGAATCTCGACATGGGTTGCTACGCAAGGAAATTCGAGTCGAAAGCGGCCTACCGGGAAACTCTCGACCAGGTCTTCGAGCTGTTCCCGCGCCTCGCCGAACGCCGCGGGCAGTACGGCGGCACCATGTCCGGCGGTGAGCAACAGATGCTGGCGATAGGCCGGGCCCTGATGGCCCGGCCACGTCTGCTGCTGCTCGACGAACCGTCAATGGGCTTGGCGCCCAAGGTGATTGCGCAGATCTTCGCCATCATCAAACAGATCAACGCGGGCGGCACCACGGTCCTGCTCGTCGAGCAGAACGCCCAGCAGGCGCTGAGCCGCTCCGATCGCGCCTACATCATGGAGACCGGGGTGATCACCAAGGAAGGTGCCGGTCGCGCGCTGCTGCACGACAACTCGGTGCGCGACGCCTACCTCGGCGTCGCCTGACCGCGGCCAACCCTGTCACACCTACCCACTAGACTCCACACGGTGAGTGACACCAAGGCCAACACCGCGCAACAGACGCCCACCCTGATGCTCCTCGACGGCCACTCGCTGGCCTATCGCGCCTTCTTCGCGCTTCCGCCGGACATCACCACGGCGACGGGGCAGGTGACCAACGCGGTGTTCGGCTTCACGTCGATGCTCATCAACTTGTTGCGCGACGAGCAGCCGACACATCTCGCCGCCGCGTTCGACGTCTCGCGCACGACCTTTCGGTCGGAGATGTTTCCCGAGTACAAGGCGCAGCGCGAGTCGTCGCCGGACGCGTTCCGCGGGCAGGTCGACATCATCAAGGAGGTGCTCGACGCCCTCGGCATCCCACACTTCTCGGTGGCCAACTTCGAGGCCGACGACGTCATCGCGACGCTGGCCACCCAGGCCGACGCCCTCGACTACAACGTTCTCGTCGTCACCGGCGACCGCGACGCGCTGCAACTCGTCAACGACAACATCACCGTGCTCTACCCCAAGCGCGGCGTCTCCGATCTGACTCGTTTCACACCGGAAGAGGTGGAGAAGAAGTACGGACTAACGCCTCAGCAGTACCCCGACTACGCTGCGATCCGCGGCGACAAGAGCGACAACCTGCCCAACATCCCGGGCGTCGGCGAGAAGACCGCCGCAAAGTGGATTCGGGATTACGGCTCGCTGGCGTCGCTCGTCGATCACGTCGACGAGGTGCGTGGGAAGGTCGGCGACGCACTGCGGGCCAACCTGGCGTCGGTGCAGACCAACCGGCAGCTCACCGAACTGATCCGCGACGTCGACCTGCCGTCCGGTCCAGAGGATCTCAAAGTCGTCGGCTGGGACCGCGAACGAGTGCACGCACTATTCGATGAGCTGGAGTTCCGAGTTCTGCGGGACCGATTGTTCGCGCAGCTCAGCTCGGTGGAACCGGAGGCCGACGAGGGGTTCGAGGTCGACGGAGCACTGCTCAGTGCCGGCGAGGTGCGGGCGTGGCTCGACGCTCACGCACGTACCGGCCGCAGCGGACTGTCGATCGTCGGGGCACAGTCGGTGATGGATTCCGACACCGAAGGCATCGCCATCGCCGCCGCCGACGGAGTGTCGGCCTACATCGACACCGCGGTCATCGACCCCGACGACGAGACCGCCCTCGGCGACTGGCTCGCCGACGAATCAGCGGACAAGGCCGTCCACGAGGCGAAGTGGGCTTTTCACGCGTTGCGCAGCCGCGGCTGGCAACTGAAGGGCGTTACCAGCGACACGTCGCTGGCCGCCTACCTGGTCCGCCCCGGACAGCGCACCTTCAACCTCGACGACCTCGCACTGCGTTACCTGCGCCGGGAATTGAAGGCCGACGGCACTCCCGACGACGGCCAGATGTCGCTGCTCGACGCCGACGCCTCCGATGATCAGCAAGCGCAGCAGCAGATGCTGCAGGCACGTGCCGTCGCGGAGCTGGCCGACGCGTTCGACACCGAGCTCGACAACATCGAGTCGCGGTCGCTGCTCGCCGATCTGGAACTGCCGCTGCTGTTCGTACTCGCGGAGCTGGAAGCAACCGGTATCGCTGTCGACACCAAGCATTTCGAGACGTTGGAAGCCGAGTTCGCCAGCCGCGTGCGAACCGCAGCCGACGCCGCGTACGAAGTCATCGGCGAGCAGGTCAACCTGGGCTCGCCCAAACAGTTGCAGACGATTCTCTTCGACAAGCTCGACATGCCCAAGACGAAGAAGACCAAGACGGGCTACACCACCGACGCCGATGCACTGCAGGCACTCTACGAGAAGACGCAGCATCCGTTCCTCGCGCATCTGCTCGAGCACCGCGACGCCACCCGCCTGAAGGTGACCGTCGACGGATTGCTGAAATCCGTTGCGCCCGACGGTCGTATCCATACGACGTTCAACCAGACGATCGCCGCGACGGGACGCCTGTCGTCGACCGATCCCAACCTGCAGAACATCCCGGTGCGCACCCCCGCGGGCAGGCAGATCCGCAAGGGATTCGTCGTCGGGGAGGGTTTCGAATCGCTGATGACGGCCGACTACAGCCAGATCGAGATGCGGATCATGGCCCACGTCTCCGACGACGCCGGGCTGATCGAGGCCTTCAACTCCGGTGAAGATCTGCACAACTTCGTCGGTGCGCGGGCGTTCGGGGTCCCCATCGACGAGGTGACCGCGGAACTGCGGCACCGGGTGAAGGCGATGTCGTACGGCCTGGCCTACGGTCTGAGCGCGTTCGGTCTCGCCGCACAGCTGGGCATCAGCCGCGACGAGGCGACCGAACAGATGGAGGCCTACTTCGCCCGGTTCGGCGGAGTGCGCGACTATCTGCGCGACGTCGTCGGCGAGGCACGCAAAAACGAATACACCGCAACACTTTTCGGGCGTCGCCGCTACCTGCCGGATCTGACGCACAGCAACTGGCAGCGTCGCCAGGCGGCCGAGCGGATGGCGCTCAACGCGCCGATCCAGGGCACCGCCGCCGACATCATCAAGGTCGCGATGATCAACGTGAACAAGCGACTCGACGCGGAGGAGCGGCGCTCCCGGATGCTGCTGCAGGTCCATGACGAGCTCGTGCTGGAGATCGCCGACGGCGAGCACGACGCGATCGAGAAGCTGGTCCGCGAAGAGATGGGCTCGGCGATCGAACTGAAAGTGCCCCTTGATGTCTCGGTCGGTTTCGGCTCATCGTGGGACGACGCCGCGCACTGAGTGCGCTATGCACTGCCGCTCCGGCGATGGAGCGGTAGCATCAGACACCCGTCGCCGTTTGTTCGCGGCGGTTCGGCGGTACGTGCTCGGTACCCGCGCGGCATGGGCGACGTCGTGCGGTCAGAGCACACTGCCCGCTCGCAGGTCTACCGGGCGCGGCAGACAACGAGGTGACTGTGCGATTCGGTGCACACCGCGTCCTGAACAAAAGTAAGTTCGACTCTTGTCAGTACGTACCGTTGTGCCGTTGCGCGGCAATGACAGTGACACCACACACGTGAGGGTGAAAGTGATACGACGACGCTTCAGGCGCGCAGGGATACTGCTCGCCGTCCCGGCGATGGCCCTCGCAATGACGTTGACGTCGTGTACCAACGACGAGTCGTTGCTCGACACCAAGCCGATCACGGTGACCGTCGCCAAACAACCCGACATCGCCGCACTCGTCCCGGCGCAGATCCGCGATTCGGGCGTGCTGCGAATCGGCACCAATCCGCCATATCAGCCGAACGAGTTCAAGAATCGTGACGGCGAGATCATCGGCTACGACGTCGATCTGCTGCGGGCACTATCGCAGGTCCTCGGCCTGAAACCGATCTTCAAGGAATCTGATTTCGACAAGATCATTCCGTCGATCCAGGCGGGGACCTTCGATTTGGGAATGTCGTCGTTCACCGACACCGCGGAGCGCGAGAAGCAGGTCGACTTCGTCACCTATTTCAGCGCGGGCGTCCAGTGGGCGCAACGGACCGGCGACAACGTCGATCCGAACAACGCGTGCGGACTCAAAGTGGGTGTGCAGGCGACCACCGTCGAGGACACCGACGAGGTACCGGCCAAGAGCGCGAAATGTGAAGCGCAGGGCAAACCGGCGATTATCAAAGTGAAATTCGACAGTCAGGACGAGGCGGTCAACGCGGTGCTGCTCGGCAAAGTCGACGCCTTCTCCGCGGACTCGCCGGTCTCGGCGTACGCGGTGAAGAAGACCGACGGGCAACTCGAGTTGATCGGCCCGGTCTACGATTCCGCGCCGTACGGGCTGCCGTTGATGAAGGGGTCATCGCTCGGTCCGGCGGTGCAGCAGGCGATGCAGTATCTGATGGATCATGGCTACTACCGCACCATCTCCGAGCACTGGGGTGTGCAGGCGGGCATGATCACCAAAGCCGAGATCAACGGCGCCGCAAAGAATTAGGCAGCGAAACAATAGTAGGAGAGTCGATGTCTGAACCCGACACACCGGCGCGCGACGCCGGCGCCTCGATCAAGGCGGTACCGCTGCGTCATCCGGGACAGTGGATCGCGGCCGCCGTCATCATCATTGCGGCCGCGCTGTTCGTCTATGGTGCGGCGACCAACAATGCCTATCGCTGGGGCACCTACGCGAAGTACCTGTTCGACACGCGCATCCTGTCGGGTGTCGGATACACCCTCGCCCTCACCGTGCTGTCGATGATCATCGCCGTGGCGTTGGGCGTTCTGCTCGCGATCATGCGTCTGTCGCCGAATAAGGTGCTCAGCTATTCGGCGTGGGTGTACCTGTGGATTTTCCGCGGCACTCCGGTCTATGTGCAGTTGGTGTTCTGGGGATTGTTGCCGTCGATCTACAAGCGGATCGATCTCGGCATTCCGTTCGTCGTTCAATTCGCACACTTCGATATTCAGAGCTTGAATGCGGCATTCGCCTTCGCGGTGCTCGGATTGGGCCTCAACGAGGCCGCGTACATGGCCGAGATCGTGCGCGCAGGTGTCTCGTCGGTGGGTGAAGGACAGATGGAAGCTTCGGTCGCGCTGGGCATGTCGTGGTCGCAGACGATGCGCCGCACCGTGCTGCCGCAGGCGATGCGGGTGATCATCCCGCCGACCGGCAATGAGGTGATCTCGATGCTCAAGACCACCAGCCTCGTGGCCGCGGTGCCGTTCAGTCTGGAGTTGTATGGTCGATCGCGCGACATCTCCGGTGTCAACTTCCAGCCGATCCCGATGCTGATCGTCGCGTCGAGCTGGTATCTGGCGGTCACCAGCTTGCTGATGATCGGACAGTTCTACCTCGAACGGCATTATTCGCGCGGCGCGAGCCGACAGCTCTCCGCACGTCAACTCGAAGCGTTGGCGGCGGCCGCCGATACCAAGACCGACAAGGGGGTGTAGCGATGACCGTGCCAATGGTGCGCGCCGACGGCGTGTGTAAGAACTTCGGTGCGCTGCAAGTGCTCAAGGGCATCGATCTGGAAGTGAACCGTGGCGAAGTGGCGTGCCTGATCGGGCCGTCGGGGTCGGGCAAGTCGACGTTCCTGCGCTGCGTAAACCACCTCGAAGTGGTCAACGCGGGGCGGCTCGTCGTCGACGGCGATCTGATCGGCTACCGCGAGCGCAACGGCAAACTGTACGAGATGAGTCCGAAAGACGCTGCGCGCCAACGGCGCGACATCGGCATGGTGTTCCAGCACTTCAACCTGTTTCCACACCGCACGGTGCTGGAGAACGTCATCGAGGCACCCGTCCAGGTGGCCCGCAAACCGAAGGACCAGGCCGTCGAGCGGGCCCGGGATCTGCTGAGCAAGGTCGGGTTGGCCAGCAAGGCCGACGCCTATCCCGCGCAACTGTCCGGCGGTCAGCAACAGCGCGTCGCCATCGCCCGGGCACTGGCGATGGATCCCAAGCTCATGCTGTTCGACGAGCCGACGTCGGCGCTCGACCCCGAACTCGTCGGCGACGTTCTCGACGTGATGCGGGAGCTCGCGGCGTCCGGCATGACGATGCTGGTGGTGACTCACGAGATGGGGTTCGCCCGGGAGGTCGCAGATCAACTGGTGTTCATGGACGGCGGCGTCGTGGTCGAAAAGGGCGACCCGCGCGAGTTGCTGTCCAATCCCCAGCACGAGCGGACCAAGGGATTCCTGTCGAAGCTACTCTGACTCGCATGGGAGACTCATTGCGCATCGGAGTTCTGCACGGTGACGGCATCGGCCCGGAGATCGTGCCGGCGGCGACGACGGTGGTGTCAACGGCGTTGGGGCGCAATGAGATCGACGTCGAGTGGGTTGATCTTCCGTTCGGCGCCGCGGCGATCGAGTCGCACGGCACGCCCGCGCCCGACGAGACGCTGCGGGCTCTCGACGGCCTCGACGCGTGGATTCTGGGCCCGCACGATTCGGCCGGCTACCCCGCCGAATTCGCCGGACAACTGACTCCCGGCGCGGTGATCCGCAAGCGCTACAACCTCTTCGCCAATCTGCGCCCGTCACGGGCGCTCGCCGCCGACCGCGCGATGTCACCCGGTATCGACCTGCTCATCGTGCGCGAGAACAGCGAGGGCCTGTACGCCGACCGCAACATGGCGACCGGCTCGGGCGAATTCATGCCCACCCCCGACGTCGCGCTCGCCGTCGGAGTGGTGACCCGCGCGGCGTCGGAACGCATTGCGCGCGAAGCATTTACGTGGGCGCGTCGACGCCGGGGCAAGCTCACGATCGTGCACAAGGCGAACGTGCTCACGATGACCACCGGACTGTTTCGCGACGCCTGCCTCGACGTCGGGCGGGACTTCCCCGACGTCGAGGTGTCGCAGCAGCACGTCGATGCCATGGCCGCCCATCTGGTGCGACGTGCCGCCGACTTCGACGTCGTGGTCACCGAGAACCTGTTCGGTGACATCTTGTCTGACCTGGCCGCCGAACTCGCCGGCTCGTTGGGTACCGCGGCGTCGATCAACTGTTCGTCGGAGAAGGCGATGGCGCAGGCCGCGCACGGCGCTGCACCCGACATCGCCGGGCGCGGCATAGCGAATCCGACGGCGATGATCGGTTCTGCCGCAATGCTTTTGGCATGGCTGGCGCAACGGTCCGGTGATGAGCGCATCTTCGCTGCGGCCGGGGCGATCGACGCAGCACTCGCGGCGACCGTCGCCGCCGGAGTGTCGACCGCCGATCTCGGCGGCGCGGCGAGTACGGCGGAGTTCGCCCAGGCCGTCGCCGAACGCGTGTGACGTCGAGGTCAGACAGCCAACGATTCGTTGTGACGGGTGGGGCTTGTGGGCAGTACTGCCCGGATGTCGGTGGCTGCGGCGCTGAGATGTTCTCCGTTTCGGGCTCCTGACCGGACAAAACGGCGGATTCTGGGCGTTTGGGGAACATCTCACTCTGATGCGGCGACTCGTGCTCGGCTGATCGGTCCGTTGTCACGGATGGACTCAACTGGATGGGGTTCAGTTGCTCTCTCGTCTCACCCGCCCCTGTAAGGAAGATGCCATGTCTCCGCAGTTCAGAGGTTTGACTGGACATGGCATCTTGCATTATCGCGTCCACCAGCGAAGCGGTGTCGAGGCTCGTTACACCGAAGCTCGCGAGCTCGCTTCGGCACTCGGGGAGCGGGGTGGTTGCTTCGGCACTCGGGGAGCGGGGTGGTAACCCGTGGTATCTCGTCAGCCGCTGGACTTCGTCGTACAGAAGATCGCCGTGCCGGGGAAGTAGTAGCCGCGCAGCGGACTCCACTGGCCCCATTCGCGATCGAAGTTCTCCGGCCATTCGGGTTCGACGATGTCGTCGAGAATCAGTCCCGCGGAACGGATTTCACGTACCCGGTCACCGATGGTCCGATGATGCTCGACGTAGGTGGCGACGCCGTCGTCGTCGAACTCGGCATACGGTGTCCGGTTGAAGTAGGGGAGTGACACGGTCAGACCTGCCGGGCCGGGGTCGTCGGGGAACATCCAGCGCATCGGGTGGTTGACCGAGAACACCCATCTGCCACCGGGTTTCAGGACGCGGGCCACTTCGGCCATCACGCGGGCCGAGTCCGCGACGAAGGGCACTGCGCCGAACGATGAGCAGGCGAGGTCGAAGGATTCGTCGGCGAACGGGAGATTCTCGGCGCCCGACTGGATCAGCGGGACGGCGACGGCGTCGTCGGACATCGCCGAGATGCCATGTGCGAGCATCTGTCTGGAGATGTCGATGCCGATCGGGTGCGCGCCGTTGGCGGCGAGCCACCGAGAACAGGGCGCCGAGCCGCAGCCCACTTCGAGAATCACGCGGCCCTCGATGGCACCCAGCAGTCGGGCGTCGGCCTCGCGCAGTCCCTCGGGGCACCAGACGAAGTCGCCGCCACGCGTGTGTTCGCCCAGGAAGTCGCCATGCGTCCGGTGGTACTCGTCAGCGTCGAAATCCCACCAGTGGCGATTCGCGCGTTCGCTGACCACTGAATCGATGTCGCCGAGATTCTGTGGCGGCCGATCATTCATCGCTTACTCCTCGCGCGAGCGGCGTCGTCGGCGCGCGCCCTAACAATCCCGCCCGCGCAGGATGTTCTCGGTCGCGGTGTCGCCATCCCACTGGCGCAGCGCGGTGAAGGTGACTCGGGAACCCGCCGGCCCGAGGACGTCGAGTGCGGCGCCCACCTGGGCGGTGGTGAGGCGTCGGGCGAGGGTGATGTGCGGTGTCCAATTGCCCGGCGAACTATGTGCGAATGCCGGATCGTCGGACAGCATCGGCGCGCTGAGTCGGACGACGGTCGCGTGGATCGACAGCAGTTCGCTGGACGGGACGACGAGTCGGGCCAGGGTGTGCCGCTCGCCGGCGTCGAAGACGATCAGCGCGCCGAGGCCACAACTGACCGGCAGCCGCATCGCGAGCGGCGTCAATGCCGAGAGCGCGCTGACATCGATCGAGGGCGCGGCAAGGAGAGTGGCGTGTGGGCGGTTGGTTTCGGCCTGCAGACTTCCGCGGTTGGGAATGCCTGCGTCGTCGAGTGCCGACCACTGGTCGCGGATGAGCCGGTCGGCGGCGGGGTCGGGCAGGAGTTCGATCGAATGTGTCATCTACATGCAGACCGTCACGAGTTCGTGGCAGACGCCCTGCCCCAGCCCGTTGCATTTGTCGAGCGCCGCCGCGACGATGACGCTTCGTCCGTTGGACCCCGATGCCCAGCCGGTCGGGCCCCAGCCGCTGGCGACGGTCGCGGTGGCCACCGAGGCGCATTCGCCGGTCTGAATCGGGACGTAGCCGCAGTAGCTCGCCGAGCTCCAGCCCTTGCTCCAGATCGAGTTGTTGCACTTGTTCACGGCCTCGGTCTTGGTGGCCGTCCCGTCGACGGTGTCCACGCGGGTCTCATACGCGCCCGAACCCGAGTACGCGATGCCGCCGTAGAGAATCGTCTCCGTCGTCGTCGTCGTTGTCGTGGGAGTGGTGGTCGACGTCGTGTCCCAGGTGCTCGACGGCGACTCGGTCACCGTGTACGTGGCGGTGGACGTCGTGGAATGCGCGCTGTGGGCGATGTCGTGCCGCTTGTTCTCGATCAACCGGTAACCGAGAAAGCCGACGCCGCCGACGACGAGGCCCAGCACCAGCAGGGATCCGACGACCGCCAGTGCGATCAACGCCGCGGCGTTACTGTTGCGATTCACGAGACTTCCCCCGTTCGAAATGTCGTGTGCCACCGCTGGTTGGTGGGCGTCGAAGATCGTATAACGCAGCCCGTTTGCCCAGCACAATGGGGAAGGCGTAGTGTTACCTGCGCGCGTGAAGTCTCGCGCGCGCCGTCGTGTCCGAGCCTGGATCCCCGTCGGGGGTGATCGGTTTGACCACGTCAAAGACGAACTTACACCTACTACATACCTGTCCGGAGCAACTCAACATATGTCGTCCCCCACGATTACCTCGCCGCAAGTAGCCGTCAACGATATCGGCTCGGCTGAGGATTTTCTCGCCGCGATTGACTCCACGATCAAGTACTTCAACGATGGCGACATCGTGGAAGGCACCATCGTCAAGGTCGACCGTGACGAGGTTCTGCTCGACATCGGTTACAAGACCGAAGGCGTCATCCCTTCGCGTGAGCTGTCCATCAAGCACGACGTCGACCCCAACGAGGTCGTCAACGTCGGCGATGAGGTGGAAGCCCTCGTCCTCACCAAGGAGGACAAGGAAGGCCGCCTGATCCTGTCCAAGAAGCGTGCACAGTACGAGCGCGCGTGGGGCACCATCGAGGAGCTCAAGGAGAAGGACGAGGCGGTCAAGGGCACCGTCATCGAGGTCGTCAAGGGCGGCCTCATCCTCGACATCGGCCTGCGTGGCTTCCTCCCGGCGTCGCTCGTCGAGATGCGTCGCGTCCGCGATCTCCAGCCGTACATCGGCAAGGAGATCGAAGCCAAGATCATCGAACTCGACAAGAACCGCAACAACGTGGTTCTGTCGCGTCGCGCATGGCTCGAGCAGACCCAGTCCGAGGTCCGCAGCGAGTTCCTGCACCAGCTGCAGAAGGGCCAGGTCCGCAAGGGCGTCGTGTCCTCGATCGTCAACTTCGGCGCATTCGTCGATCTCGGCGGCGTCGACGGCCTGGTGCACGTCTCCGAGCTGTCGTGGAAGCACATCGACCACCCGAACGAGGTTGTTCAGGTCGGCGACGAGGTCACCGTCGAGGTTCTCGACGTCGATCTCGACCGCGAGCGTGTTTCGTTGTCGCTCAAGGCAACTCAGGAAGATCCGTGGCGTCAGTTCGCACGTACGCACGCCATCGGCCAGATCGTGCCCGGCAAGGTCACCAAGCTGGTGCCGTTCGGTGCGTTCGTCCGCGTCGAAGAGGGCATCGAAGGCCTCGTCCACATCTCCGAGCTGGCTGAGCGCCACGTCGAGGTGCCGGATCAGGTCGTCGCCGTCGGTGATGACGCGATGGTCAAGGTCATCGACATCGACCTCGAGCGTCGTCGGATCTCGCTGAGCCTCAAGCAGGCCAACGAGGACTACACCGAAGAGTTCGACCCGTCGAAGTACGGCATGGCCGACAGCTACGACGAGCAGGGTAACTACATCTTCCCCGAGGGCTTCGACGCCGACACCAACGAGTGGCTCGAAGGCTTCGAGGAGCAGCAGCGCGCATGGGAGGCCCGGTACGCCGAGGCCGAGCGTCGCCACAAGATGCACACCACCCAGATGGAGAAGTTCGCCGCCGCGGCCGCCGAGGCAGCCAACGCTCCGTCGGACTACTCGTCGTCGTCGGATGACAACCGCTCCGGCGGTTCGTCGCAGGCACCGGCATCGTCGGGTGGCTCGCTGGCCAGCGACGAGCAGCTCGCCGCTCTGCGCGAGAAGCTGTCGGGCAACGCCTGATCCGCTGCGCAACAGCTAGATAAGAACTCCCCGGCCCGATGTGGGCCGGGGAGTTCTCTGTTGTCGGCGTTGTTGCCCGCGCTGTTGTCGAGTCTTAGACGTGGACGTCGTGGAGCGCGCACGATCCGTAGGCGTAGTTCTTGGCTCCCGCAGTCCGATTCGAGCCACTGAACCTGGATTCGCCGATCCGTCCTGCTGAGCTGACCCACCAGCCGGTTGAGCGAGGCGAAGCCGAGTCGAAACCCCGGTGATGA
The DNA here is from genome assembly GCF_012933505.1 of Gordonia asplenii. Lineage (GTDB taxonomy): Bacteria > Actinomycetota > Actinomycetes > Mycobacteriales > Mycobacteriaceae > Gordonia > Gordonia asplenii. The sequence goes on along the minus strand of NZ_JABBNB010000047.1, from coordinate 3,736 downwards.
CAACAGGTTTCGTTACCCACTGCCGAGCTCCGACCGTGTCAAGATACTGAGCCGCGCAGCAGGTACTCAACTGCTCCACGGTGTTCGGTTGTGCTGACACCGTCGACGTAGGGTGGTTCGACACCGGTCTGCGTTGGCGCTCCGACCCGGCTCAACCAGCGGAAATAGCCCGGCTAACCAGCGAAAATGGTGCCGCAGTCGGTGAATTCAGGCTGAAGTGTCGAGCGCTGCCTCCTGGCGCGATGCACGTAGAAGTTGGTCAGATCACAACCAGTGTGCTGGCGGACCATGCGGAGGGCAATAGCCGACCACGTGGTCGTCGAAATACGGTGCACACCCAGCGCTGACGATGAAACCGCCGTGACGTCGGGCGGCGCGGAAGTCGACGTCGGCGTCATCCGCGGTGCGCGGCGGTTCAAGGCTGATATGGGCCACGGGCGCGTCGGGCGTTGCGGTTCGGGTGAGACGTTCGAGCTCGCCCGTAGCGGCGGCCCGCACGTCGTCGGGCAGATATTGCCACATCACCGAATGTTGGACGACGGTGTGGATGCCCGACGTCGGGGCGATCTCGGCGAGAAACTCGTCAGCGGATTGATTCTTCACGGAAGATGTTGTGGTGCAGGCGATTTCGATGGCGCCGCGGAGCCGGTCGAGCCGGGTGCGTTGGTCGGGCCAGACGAATGACTGCAGCGTGAGGGCGTCGTCGGGGGCGGTGGCGTCGAGCGGATGGATGTCGCAGCCGCCGCGTTCGACGATGGACAGCCCGACGTCGTCGGGGATGCTTCCGGTCCACGCGTCGTCGAGCGTGACGGGCGACGACGCCGGCCCGCGCGAACCGCCGGGCCAGCGCAACGCGAAGCGGTCGACCAAGAGATTGAGCCCCGCCGACGCCCCGATCTCCACGAGGCGGACCGGCAGTCGCGCGGCGCCGACGGCGAGGTCGAGTGCGCCACGCAAGGCCACGCCGCGGCCGACTTCGTTGGTCTGCGGTGCTTGGCCGAGCCGGGCGGTGATCGCCGATTCGTTTGCGCGACAGGCATTTTCGAACGCCGACCACAGTTCGTTCGCGGTCATCGCCGTCGGATCGCCACCGCAGCTGGGGTAGGCGGCGGCGAGATCGGGGGCCGCGCCGGTGAGGGCGAGCCGATGAACGGCGCCGAAGAGCCGCAAGGTGATCGCCGACCCCGCCGGCTCATACGCGAGTGGGAGCAGAATCTGCGCGACGATCCCACCTCTCGCGGCTTCGGCCGCCGCGGCAGCCATCAAATCGGCATACAGCGGCGAACCCAGTTTGCGACACGCGCGGCCCTGAAGGTCGACGTCGGCGGCGATGAGGTCATTGGCGTCCGGCATAGGGACATTGTGCGCTCAGCCGGTGGGCTACTTGTCGAAAGCGTCGCTGTGGACCACGGCGGGAGCGAATTTCCATCGAATCGCGGGCTGAGTGACCTCGTGTCCGCGCCGTTTGTCAGACTGGACTGGTGATCAGAGTAGGGCTGACCGGCGGAATCGGCGCCGGAAAATCGACTGTGGCCAGGACCTTCATCGAGCGCGGCGCATACCTCATCGATGCCGACAAGGTCGCTCGTGAGGTGGTCGAGCCCGGCAGTCCCGGACTGGCCGCGCTCGTCGAGGCGTTCGGCGACGATATTCTGCTCGACGACGGCTCGCTGAATCGTCCGGCGCTAGCCGCCAAGGCGTTCGTCGACGACGAGCAGCGTGGCAAGCTCAATGCCATCACACACCCACTCGTCGGCGCGCGCACCCAGGAGCTGCTCGCCGCAGCTCCGCCCGATTCGATTGTGGTGCAAGATATTCCGCTGTTGGTTGAGAACCACACGGCCCCGTTCTTCCACGCTGTGGTCGTCGTCAACGCCGACGAGGAGGTCCGTGTACACCGACTGACGACGTCGCGCGGCCTCGATGAAGCCGACGCGCGCGCCCGAATCAAGGCGCAGGCCACCGAGGCGCAGCGGCGCGACGTCGCCGATGCCTGGCTCGACAACTCGGGCACGCCCGACGATCTCGCCGCCGCTGCTGCCGCGCTCTGGGACGATCGCCTGGTTCCGTTCGAACGCAACGTCGTCGACCGGGTCGTCGTCGCCGGTCCGCTCCGGCTCGATGCCGCCGATCCGGCGTGGGCCGCGGCAGGGCGCAAAGTCGTGAATCGACTGTGGGCGGTGTTGGGGGACAAGGCGGTTGCGATCGATCACATCGGTTCCACGTCGGTCCGCGGACTCGACGCGAAGCCGACCGTCGACGTCCAAGTGACCGTCGCCGACCTCGACGTCGCCGACGCATTCGCCGACGTCCTCGCCGACGGCGGGTTTCCCCGCGTCGACGACGTGACGTCGGATCGACCGAAGCCGGACCCCGAAACAGACATCACCGATCCACTGTTGTGGGCCAAGCGTTTTCACGGTTCGGCCGATCCGGGTCGCCCGGTGAACGTGCACATTCGTGCGGCGGGTTCGCCCGGACAGCGCTTCGCCATCGACTTCCGCGACTGGCTGATCGACGATCCGCTGGCGCGAGCGGAGTATGCCGAAGTCAAGGCGGAGGCGATGGCGGACGCCGACGGCGATCGACAGGCCTACGCGGAAGCGAAGGAGCCATGGTTCGACGACGCCTATCGTCGGGTGAGCGCCTGGAAAGTCGGACGCGAAGAGTGAATGGACGTGATCACCGCACCCGCGTGATCGTCACGGTCGATCCAGCCAGGTCATCCGCTCGCCGACCTCGGCGTCGAGCCATGCCTGAACGTCGTGACCATGTGTCGCCGCTCCGACGAGCGTGCGGGTCGAGATGTTGACGGCCTCCTCGCATTGTCCCGTCGTCAGTAGTCCGGCGGTATGAGCTTCGAACAATTCGTCGATGTCGATGAGTTCGAGTGGCCGTCCGGGGACGTCGACCAAGTCGAGATACCAATCCTGCGCGTGCCAGCGACCGTCGGCGTCGGGGCCGGAGAACTGCCCGACGTCGAGGTAGAGGCGCTGGCCCTTCCGATGGTCATCGACGAAGTGAAAGATGGTGGCGCGCAACCCGAGCGAGGGCAGCAGCCAACTCTCCATGTGGGTGAAGCGGGGATGGTCGGCGGTGCGCGACATGTACAGGCCGTAGTCGGTCTGGCGGTACTCGTCGACGGGCCGCACGAACCCCTTGTTATCGGTATTGGTCAGCGCGGGGACGTCGAACACCTCTTGCTTCGGCGGATGGAGGTGAGTAGTCATGGACTACACATATCACTCGCCGCCGACAATCGTGGTGTGACCGCGGCCGGTTTCATCAGTGCCTAGTTCAGGTGGGGGAGGTGCGGTGTCCGCTCCGTTCGCTGGTTGAGCGAGGCGAAGCCGAGTCGAAACCACCTTGACGCCGCGGGTTGCGTCATTGCCCGGCCGGCGGGGTTTCGACTCGCTCCGCTCGCTCAACCTGAATTCACCGAAGGGTAGGCCCCATCTGCTGGTTGAGCCGCGAGGAGCGCTAGCGACGAGCGTGTCGAAACCTCTGTACCACAATGCATTTGATTGCAGCGCACTTGTCGAACTGCGATGGAATCGAACATCGAGGTGTGTGCACCCATAGGGTGCACACGCGACACTTGCCGGGTGTCATCGCCGATATTGGCGCGGACCGTCGAAAGTCGTTGTGGCTGAGAGGTTTCGACACGGACTCGGCTAGCGCCTCGTCCGGCTCAACCAGCAGAGCGGCGCTTCGGCCGGTGGATCCAGGCTCAACC
>NZ_JABBNB010000046.1 GCF_012933505.1 Gordonia asplenii | reverse complement strand
ATGACGGGAAGGTCAAATCGCGGGTCAATCGGCAACCTGCCCGACATCTACGCTGGTCAGCGGCCTGCGATTGCTGAGTGCGACCGCGTCGGATCCGCTGCAACGAACGTTTCCCACTCGTGACGTGCGCCACATTCCGGTACGACAGTACCGATCGGAGCCGTTCGAGGCACTGCGCACATCGCCCGGCGTCGAATCCCATCCTTTTGGTCAGTGACCGGGCCCTGCTGGTCAGTTACCTGCGCGGAGGCGGGCTCATAGTGTCTTCACATGACCGCATTTCCGCAGATCAGCGCATATTTTCAAGCCGCTCTCGGCCCGACGATGCGGGCCCGACGTCGCGATGGACGAGTCGACATCCACCACGGTCTGAACGCCGAATCGATCAGCGACGCTGCCATGATCGCCGGCCTGCTGACCCTGATCGACGACGGAATGCTCTCCGGTCAAGACGCCTTCGAGGCTGCGGCGGTGGCGGTCGTCGAATCTGTCCCGCATCGCGACCCATGGTCCTGCTTCTATCGCAATACCCTGGCTGAGCTGCGCGAACATCGGTCCCCGTTTGCGCCGGTACATGCGCGTGCACGCTCCGAACTCGTAGGAACCAGCGTGCTGGAGGTGGGGTCGTGCTTTGGATTCCTGGCACTCGGATCCGCCCAGGACGGGTTCGACGTCACCGCGTGCGACATCTCCCCCGGCGCCGTATCGATGTTGTCCGCGGCGGCGTCGACGTTGAAGATTCCGATGTCCGCCCAGTTGGGCGACGCCCGCGGACTCCCGTTCGACGACGACACTTTCGACACCGTCACGCTGATTCATCTACTGGAACATCTCGACGAGCCCGACGTCGCGCAGGCGCTGCGTGAGGCGCTGCGGGTGGCCCGCGATCGCGTCGTCGTCGCTGTTCCGTATGAGGCGAAACCCAGTCCGCACTTCGGACACCTGCAGACGCTGCGCGACTCAGACCTGCGGCGTTGGGCGTCGATGGTGGAGCACGACGGTGTTCGCATCTTCGACGACCACGGCGGTTGGCTGGTGCTGACGCCGGCCGGCGCGCCGGCGTCGGCGGCATCCACCGCATGCCGCTTGGTCGGTGTGTAGGCCGACGCCGGTCAGATCAATCCACGCTTGCTGGCCGTGTAGACGGCGTCGGTACGTTTCGACACGCCCAGCTTGCGGATGATGTTGCGGATGTGGAATTTCACCGTCGACTCCGAGATGAACAGGGTCTGGCCGATCTCCTTGTTGGAGCGGCCGTCGGCGAGCAGCCTGATGACTTCGCGTTCGCGGTCGGTGAGAGTCTCCGCGGTGGGCGCCTCCCCCGATACTGCTCGCAGCACCACCGACGTACTGCGCGGATCGAATGCGCTGCCACCGCGGGATACCGTCACGATCGCCCGCACCAGTTCGGTGGTGTCGACGTCCTTGACGACGTAGCCGCGCGCGCCCGCTTTGACCGCCCGAACCACCAAGTCGTCGTCGAGGAAGGTCGTCAGCACCAGCGTGGCAACGGACGGCCAGCGCCGAGCGATCTCCGCGATCAACGTCAGTCCCTCGTATTCGGTGCCGACCGCCAATTTCAGGTCCACGACGACGACGTCGGGCGCCGTGCGGGCGACCTCGCCGACCGCGGCGTCGAGCGAACCCGCCTCTCCCACAACGACGATGGACCCGTCGCGCTCCAACAGCGACCGAAGTCCCTGGCGGAGGATGGCGTGGTCGTCGACGAGCATCGTCCGCACCGGTTGCTGGTCAGTCATGGCGCGCCTCCCCGGCGTCGGGTGCAGGAATATCGACCGCGATCCGCACACCGCCGAGGCGCGATCGCCGGATCCGAAACTGCCCGGCGTGTCCCTCGACGCGCGCGGCGATGTTGGCCAGCCCACGATGCCGCCCGGCCAGGTCGCCGTACGACGCCGCGCGCATCACCCGCCGCAGATGAGCCGGATCACCCCGCCCGTCGTCGTCGACGGTCAGCCCGATGTCGTCGTCGCCGTAGGTCAACACCAGTCGGGCCGTCGTCGCGTGCGCGTGAACCGCGGTGTTGAACAGGGCTTCGCCCGCGATCCGCAGGATGGAGTGCTGTACGTCGTCGGGAACGTCGCGCACGTGCCCGACGACCCGCACCTCGGTCTGCAGGTCGGCGGGCATGTGCATCGAACACAGCCCCTCCAGGATCTCCCCGAGTCCGGTCCCATCGTCGGTGGGTGCCTGGTTGAGCGCATAGATCACCGATCGAAGCTGTTCGACGGCGTCTTTGGTGAGCTGGCCGGCGAGTTTCAGCCGCCGGCCCGCCTCACTGTCGTCGGGCTCGTCGCCGCGCGCCACCTCGATCTGTATCCCCGCCGACAGCACCGACTGAGTCACCGAGTCATGCAGCTCACGGGCGATCCGCTCGCGCTCTTCGGAGACGACGCGCTGGCGCATTGCCGCGGACAGCTGCCGCTGGGTCAGCTCCAGATCACGATTGCGGGCAGCCAGGTCGGCCGCCTGTCGGGTGACCTGTTCATATGCCGCTTCGGCGCGGGCGAGTTGGTGGCGACTCTCCTCCAGGAGTGCGGCATTGAGCAGCGCGACGGCCGCCTGCCGCGCGAGGATCCGCAACACCACGAGGTCGGTCGCATCGACCGGTTCGTCCTGCGCCGTCCACGCCGACAGCGCCCCGACCACCCGGCCGTCCAACTCGAGGGGAACGTGCAGATGATTGTCGTCGACGATCGGACCGCGCAGACCCCGAAGTTGGTTGCGGAGAACATCATTGAGCCGGTTGAGCACGACGTCGGGCAGGTGCGCGGGCATCCGCGCGGCGCTCACGCCCTCGAAGGCGTAGATGGTTCCGTCGCCGGCCATCATCAGATGGCGCGGGCCGGTCCGACCCAGTTCGCCGTCGCACAGGGCGAAGACCACCCACTGCGCGTCGAGGTGATCACGGACAGCCTGCACCACCGAGAGCACCAGCGTCTCGGGACCCTCCGCGGTCTGCACCAGGGCTCGCGAGATCCGGTCCATCGCGCCGATGACTCGGGAAAGTCGTTGCGCGACAACGCGATATTGGGCGTAATGGGTACCTTTGACCGAATGCAGACCGACTAGCGAATCAACGATCCGCTCGCTGTCGTCGGGAGTGCTCGGTGCCGCCATTGCCTACAGCGCCTCGCGATAGATGCGTGCAACGTCGGCCGCGGTCGGTTGGCGGGGATTGGTGGTCATGCAGGCGTCGACCAGTGCATTGGCCGTGAGTAGCGCGATGTCGTCGGCGACGACACCGAGTTCGCGCAGCGTCGACGGGAGACCGACGCGTCCTGCCAACACCCCGACGGCACTCGCGAAGCTCTCCGCTACGAGGTGGTCGGATCCGTTGTGCGCCAACCCGACCGCGCGTGCCAGATCCACGTAGGGTGCCGGGTCGAGTTCCGCGTTGAACCGGATGACGTGCGGCAGGAGCACCGCGTTGATGGCACCGTGCGGGGCGTCGCAGTAGCCGCCGACCGGGTGACTCATGGCGTGGGTCGCGCCCAGGATCGCATTGGTGAACGCCATCCCCGCCTCCAACGAGGCGTAGGCCATGTCCAGCCCGGCCGCGGCGTCGGACGGGTCGTCGACGAATCGTCGGATGCTGCGCCACGCGCTGCCGATCGCATTGATCGCGGCGACGTCGGTCAATCGGCTGTGCGCTATCGACGCGTACGCCTCGATGCAGTGGGTGATGGCGTCCATTCCCGCCTGCGCCGCGACCTGCGGCGACAGCGTCGCCAGTACCCGCGGATCGACGACGGAGACGTCGGGTACCAGACCCCGCCCGATGATGGTGACTTTGGTGCGCCGATCGGAGTCGTTGACGATGCAGAACTGGGTGACGTCGGAGCCGCTGCCCGCGGTGGTGGGGGCCGCGACGAGCGGCGGCAACGGCATCGGCGCGCGGTCGATGCCCTCGTATTGCAGGATGTGCCCGCCGTTAGAAGCAAGCACCGCAACACCTTTCGCGGCGTCGATCACCGATCCCCCGCCGAGCGCGACGATTCCGTCGCAGCGACCGGTCTCGAATGCGACGAGCGCCGCAGCGATTTCGTGAGCGCGGGGATTCGGCGAGACGTCGACGAACGAGCTCGTGTGCAGCCCGGCCTTGCGCAGTCGATCGAGCAGTTCCCCGAACCACGGGGTCGCGACGACACCCCGGTCGGAGACGACGAACAGCCGTTGAACTCCCAATGCCGCCGCAGCGGGGGGAACCTCGGCCAACGCACCTTCGCCGACGATGATCTCGGGCGTGTGAAATTTGGCCACGCGGACGGTGTGTCGCGCGCGTGGCCTCGCGGAGGTTGCGACCTCGCGCATCGGCACTGGCACCTCACCTACCAATCAAGGATCTTCGATCGGCCAATCAGGAATCTCCGATCGGGACTCTACCCGCACATCACACGATGGCGGCATCGACTGACACCTGTTCGAGTGCCGCCAGGTCGTGGACCACGTGCACACGCTGGCAGTACGTCGCGTATCCGGGCAGATCGCACGATCCCAGGCCCCACGAGTAGGTCGGTTCGGGGGTGATCCAGATCGTCTCGCGCGCCCGACGGCTGATCTCTTCGAAAGCGGAGAAGTTGGGGTCACGGCCGTTGTTGCGGCCGTCGCCCAGCACGATGACGGTGGTCTTGCGGGTGACCACCCCGCCGTAGTCCGCCAAGAACTGGCCGAGCGCCTGGCCGTAGTCGGAGTCGGCCTCGGTGTCGAGGACTCCGCCCGCGGGAAGTCCGGAAACGATCAGCGACAGCGCATCCTCGATCGGATGCTCGGCGAACAGATCGGTGATCTCCACCAGGTCGGACACGAATGCGAACGATCTGACGTGCGCGACCATGCTCTGTAGTCCGTGCACCATTTGGAGGGTGAACTTCGCGGCCTGGCGTACCGACAGCGAGACGTCGGCGAGTATCAGCAGGCTCGGCCGATCACTGACCTTGGCCACGGTGATCGGCCGGAACGGGACGCCGTCGTAGCGCAGGTTCTTGCGCATGGTGCGCGCCGAGTCGACGGTGCCACGCGCGGCCACCTTGCGACGGGAGCGCGGCGCACCGTGCAGGCTGCGGATCAGTCGCCGCAGCGATTCTTCCAGGCTCGCCCGTTCGTGCTCGTGAATCGTTTGGCGCACACTGGCTTTCACCTCACGTTCTTCGATCGAGTGGTCGGTGGCCAGCAACTGCTCGAGGTGGTCGCGCAACTTCTCGGGCAATCCTTCGAGCAACCCGGCGAGTGCTCCGCGAAGCGCCGCGAGTTCGTCGGGGTGGGGCTGTGGCCCGGTCGGATCGCCTGCATCGTCGAGCCAGTCGAGCAGGGCCATCTCCTGGCTCACCGACAAGTCGACGTCGAGCCGGTTGCCGGTGGCTTCCACGAGGTCGCCGGGCAGGCCCGGATTGTTGAGCCGCGACACTGTCATCTGCACACGGGCCGCGGCCTCGGCGTTCGGGACGGTGTCGGCCGAGAGCACGATCTCATCGGTCAGCGACGCGAGGTCGAGACGATTGGCCTCCTGGTGCAGGTTGTACTGCTCGGCCAGGTCGTCGGGATCGAAGTAGTCGCGCAGATTCGACGGCGGGCCGTGGCTGTGCCCCTGCTGCGGCGTCTTACCGACCTCCTCCGACAGCGAGTACTCGTTGAGCTCGCCCGCATCGCTGAGATCGTCGTGGGTGTGCGAATGGCCTTGGCCGTCAACGTCGTCGAGCACCGGCCGCAGCCGGAAGAACCGGTCGAAGACGTCGTCGAAGGCCGCCTCGTCGCGACGGTCCTTGATGAGGCACACCGCCAGCGCCGAGCGCAGCAACTCGCGGTCCCCGAGGACTTCGCCGGCCGACGCCGCGGCGATGGCGTCGAGCACCTCGGACACGCCGATCCGGATGCCGTGCAGACGCAGCAACCGCACGAAGCGGTGGATCGCAGCTTCCATGTCGTCGGCCCGTCAGAACGGCCGCTTGCGGCGGCCGCCGGCGTTGAACGAGCGCGCGCCCTGGCTCGCACTGACCGCGCGGGTTCCGGCGTCGGTCTTGGATCCCGGTGAACCGTAGTAGTCGTCGCCGTGGCGGCCGGGCTCGTCCTTCGCCGCCCGCTTGGCGGCACCGCTCGACGAAGTATGACCGTGATCGTCGTCGTGCGTGTGAGTGTGCGCACCGTGCGAATGAGAGTGACCGTGATCGTGATCGTGATCGTGCGAGTGAAGATGTTCAGGCACAACGGCATTCGGGTCGACCAGGCGGGCGAGCGCGTCGACCGCACGAGTCAGGTCGCGATCGTATTTGACCACTACGTTGGCAGTCTGCGACAGGATCTCCGGCGTCAACTCGTCGGCGCCGAGCACCGCGAGGGTGCGCGCCCAATCGATCGCCTCGGAGATACTCGGTGCCTTACGCAGGTCGAGTTCGCGCAATCCACGGACGATCTGCACCAGCTTCTCGGCCAGACTGTCGGCGAGGCCGGTGTCCTTCGACCGGATGATCTCCAGCTCCCGATCGGCCGTCGGATAGTCCAGCGACAGGTGCAGACACCGACGCTTGAGAGCAGCGGACAGATCGCGAGTGTTGTTGGAGGTCAACACGATCAGTGGTCGATGAGTGGCGACGAAGGTACCGATCTCGGGCACCGACACCTGATATTCCGCCAGTAGTTCGAGCAACACGGCTTCGAGTGCTTCGTCGGCGCGGTCGACCTCGTCGATGAGCAGCACGACGGGTTCGGTGCTGCGGACGGCTTCGAGCAGCGGGCGCGGCGCGAGGAACCGTTCGGAGAAGAACACTCCTTCCTCAGCTCCGATGCGGTCGACAGCCTCGGACAGCGTCGCGGTGTCGGCGACTACCTGACTGATCTTCTCGCGCAGGACCTGGGTGTAGAGCAGTTGCTTGCCGTAGTCCCACTCGTAGAGTGCGGTGGTCTCGTCTTGGCCCTCATAACACTGCAGCCGCAACAGCTTTCGGCCGGTGACCGCAGCGAGCTTCTTGGCGAGTTCAGTCTTGCCGACGCCGGCTGGGCCCTCCAGCAGGATCGGCTTCTCCAGTCGAGACTGCAGAAAGACGGTAGTAGCCAGGCGTTGGTCGGCGAGGTAGCCCGCCGCCGCGAAACGCGCGACGACGTCGTCGACGTCGATGAACTCCGGTCCCTCGGTCATGCTCGCCTCAACTTCGTCGATGATGTCTTCGTACACGGACACGGACTTCTTCTCCTCTCCGCCGCAGCGGGTGACCCCCGGCCGGATGGGCCCGACCGGGGGTGGTCGACTTACGGCAGCAGCTCGTCGAGATCGCCGTTGAACGCGTGCTCGACGACCGGGCGGACCGTCTCGAACGTGCATTCCTTCGGGTTGCCCGGCGTGCAGGCGTCGCCGAGGACGTGGTTGGTGATCGCGTCGATAGTCGCTGCGTCGGTGGTGATCTCCTTGCGCGCCTCGTAGAACTTGGTCGGGCCTTCGCCGAGCCGGTTCTTCGGATACGTGTTCTGCTTGACGTCGGCGAACTTCTCGACGATGCCCACATCGCGCAGCAGGCGGATCGACGCCTCGAGCGCAGCGTCGGCGGCCTGCACCTTGGTCATGCCGTGGGTGTCGACGCCCATCGCGTCGGCCATGTCGGCGAAGCGCTCGTACATGACGGGCATGTTGAACGCCCATACGCGGGGCAGCGCGATGGCGTTGTTGAGACCGTGGTGGGTGTCGAAGAAGGCCGAGACAGCATGACTGATCGAGTGGATGATGCCGAGGCCACCGGAGTTGAAGGCTTGCGCCGCAATGTATTGCGCGTACATCATGCCCTCGCGACCGGCGAGCTCGGTGGGATTCCACGTGGCCTCGCGCAGGTGGCGCGCGGTCATCCGCACCGCGTGCAGGGCGTTACCCATCGACGGCGGGAAGTTCAGCCGCGACACGTACGGCTCGGAGGCGTGCGCAAGGACGTCGAAGCCGCACTGCGCTGTGTAGGCGACGGGGCAGTCGTAGTAAAGCACCGGGTCGTCGATCGCCAGCGAAGTCACCGCGGCGTCGTCGAACGCGACATACTTGTGCGGCTTGTCGGGGTCGGTGGTGGTGTCGGTGATGACGTACGCCCAGGACGTCTCCGAACCGGTGCCCGCGGTGGTCGACACAGCGATATGCGGTGGGTTCTTGGGGTTCTCACTCTTGTTGAAGCCCTCGAACTCATTGACATTGCGGCCGTCGTGGGCGACCGAGATGCGCGCACCCTTGCACGCGTCGTGTGCCGATCCGCCGCCGATGGAGATGAAGGAGTCGCACTTCTCCGAGTTGTACAGCGCGACGGCATCCATCACGTTGTAGTCCTTGGGGTTGGACTCCACCTGGTCATAGACGACGACGTCGAGGCCGTGGTACTTGCACGATTCGGCGATCTTGTGGACCGTGTCGCTGCCGCGCAGACCGGTAGTCATGATCAAGGTCTTCTTGAAACCCAGTTTGAGGGCCTCCGGACCGATCATCTCGTGGGCGCCCGGCCCCATCATCGCCCGCGGGAAGGGGTGAAACTCTTTGATGGGGAACGGCTTCAGTAGCTCATCTACCTGCATGATGCTCCTGGCTTTCTCGCGATGACACGCGATCGTCGGTAGTCGATTTCAGTGGAACGCCTTCCGACGTTAGCCACGTCACACTTGCCCGAGAAGCGTTGTGCGCCTATACCGTTCGTCTCATCGCCGTAGTCGGTTCGAATGGTCAGGCGGCTACCTGACCGGACGGACAGGATGGTCGGGTCAGGTCCGGGCCGGCAGCGCGAAACCCCACGGCAGCTCCAGCCGGTGCCGAGCGAGCAGTTCGGAGTCGGCGAGGATCCGATGGGTCGCACCGTCGGCGACGACGCGTCCGGCGTCGAGAATGATCGCCCGCTCGCACAGCTGCGCCGCATAGGGTAGGTCGTGGGTGACGATCAGCATCGTGGTGTCGAGCCGGGTCAGCGTGCGTGCCAGTTCGCTGCGCGCCGTCGGGTCGAGGTTGGCCGACGGCTCGTCGAGAACGAGAATGCTTGGGCGGCAGGCCAATACCGTGGCGAGAGCACCCCGGCGCCGCTGCCCGCCGGACAGGTGATGCGGGCTACGGCCGGCGTGTTCGGTCATCTCGACCGCGGCGAGCGCCTCGTCGACCCGCTGCTGCAATTCGGCACCACACAGCCCGAAGTTGGCCGGCCCGAAGGCGACGTCGTCGGCGAGGGTCGGCATGAACAACTGGTCGTCGGGATCTTGGAAGACCAGCCCGACGTCTCGGCGTATGGCGCGAACGGTGTTGCGCGCCACCGTGATTCCATTGACCGCGACGTGACCGTCGGCGGCCAGGAGTACCCCGTTGAGGTGCAGCATGAGGGTCGTCTTGCCCGCGCCGTTGGGACCGAGCAAGGCGACCCGCTCGCCGGGTGCGATGGTCAGGTTGACTCCGTCGAGTACGGTGCGGCCGTCGGGATAGCGGAAGGTGACGTCGGCGACGTCGATGGCCGGCGTCGTCATCGAATCATCCACGCACACAGAGTGATCCCCACCGCTGCCACGACCGGGACGAGTGCGGCGCCCCACTGCGCCGCGGTGGCCCGAGCGGGCCCCAGCACCGCGGGCATCGCGCCGGAGAATCCACGCGACGCCATTGCCAAATGGACCCGTTCGCCACGTTCATAGGCCCGGACGAACAGTGCGCCAACGCCTTTGGCGATCGCTCCGGCTTGGTGGAGCAACCGCGGCGAGTCACCCCGGGACAGTCGCGCGATGTGTGTTCGCCGTACCTCGTCAGCCAGGAGGTCGAGATAGCGCAGCATCATCACCATCACCGGCGTGACCGTCGCCGGCACACCGAGACGACTCAGTGCGATCGGCAGCATCGTCGTCGGGGTGGTTGCGGCGAAGATCAGTGCGGCCGTGACACCGAGGGTGCCCTTGATGAGGATTCCCCAGGCGGCGTGAAGCCCGGCCACCGACAGCGACATGCCCAGCACCTGCGTGCGCTCCCCCGTCCCGGCGATCGGCAGCAACACCGCGAGTACGACGAACGGGGCTTCGATCATCATGCGCGGCATCATCATCCGTGGGCCGAGCCTTGCCAGCGCGCAGAGCGCGGCAAGGACCGCCGCGAACCCGGCGTAGGGCCACACCACGTCACGCGGCGTCGCCACGACGGCGAATACGAAGAGCACCAGGGCAGCCAACTTCACCTCGGCGGGCAGTCGGTGGACGACGGTCTGCCCGGCGACGTAGAGCCGGTCGGCATGGACCCCGCTCACGCCGACGCCCGGTTCTTGCGCGCGAGCAGCCACAGCAGCCCACCGGCCACCGCGAGGGTCGTGAACACTCCCACTATCCCGGCGATGCCGGTGGCGCCGTGCAGTCCAGCGACCGAGTAACCGGCCAGCGGAGACGACGCCATCGCATGGTCGGTGACATGTTGAGCGATGCAGGAACCGTGCAACTGCTCGACGCCGTCGACCTTGACCGTCTGGCAGCCGCGCTGAGTCGTGGCGTCGAGTCCGTCCGGCGTCGAGACCGCGAAGTAGGACACCGCACCCGCGATCACCAGCGTGACGAACATGCCGATGGCGAGCAGACGCCGGCGCGTCATGCGCTGACCCGCGCCGAGGCCGACGAGGTGCGCGCCGGCACCGTCCGCCAGAGGTAGATCAGGTCGGGCCGGGATCGAGCCACCGCGCCGACGGTCACCGCGGTGATCAGCCCCTCCCCGATACCGATCAGCACGTGGGTGCCCCACATGTATGCGGCAACGGTCGAGATCGAAGTGAAGGCCGCGCCGCCGATCAGATATTCGATGATGAATCCCGTTGCCGCGCAGACTGTTCCGATCATCGCTGCGATGAATCCGACGATCGACAGACCGCGGGGGGTGCGGCCGCGGGCGCCTGCCGCGCGCAGCGCCAGCAACGCTACCGCGTATCCCGCGAAAGATCCGATCAGCGCCATGTTGGTGATATTCGCACCGAGCGCGGTGACCCCGCCGTCGGCGAACAGCAACGATTGCACCACCAGCACGACACCGATGCACAATGCTCCGGTGTAGGGGCCGACGAGGATCGCCGCGAGCGCACCGCCGAGCAGGTGGCCGCTGACTCCCGGCAGTACCGGAAAGTTCACCATCTGCACGGCGAAAATGAACGCGGCGACCAAACCGGCGAGCGGGACGGCGCGGTCGTCGAGCGTCCGGCGCGTGCGAACCGCGCAGAAGCCTAGTCCCGCAACGGCTACCGCGCCGAATAGCAGGGACGTCGGTGCATTGATGATGCCGTCGCTCATATGCATGGCGACTGTGGTGGAGGTCATACGCCGACGCTAAGAGCGCCCGCCGTCATCTGTCCAGCTATTCAGATGAAACGGCGTAGAGACTATCCGACCGGTCAGGTAGGTCACTGACCTCGTCGATGATCGGCACCCATCCAATGCAGGAGCCGGTGGACCGTCTCGTCGTCGAGCCGGTAACTCACCGACCGCCCGATCCGTGTTGCGCTGACCCAGCCCTGGTGTCGGAGCACCCGCAGCGCCTGCGACACCGCGGTCTCCGTTCGGCCGACGGCAGTGGCGATCTCGCCGACGAAGATGCCGGGCCGCTGGTGCAGCACGATGAGGATCTGCAGGCGATGCGGATCCGACATCAGGTCGAAGCGCGTGGTCCACTCGTCGACGTCGATGTCGTGATCGACGTGATCGTGCGGGTCGCCTGCGGCCATCTCAGCTGATGACCCGCTCGATGGTTCCACCGAGCTTTCGCAGGTTCTCCACGAAGTCCGGGTAGCCGCGATCGATGTGCTCGACGTCGTGCACCTCGGTCACGCCGTCGGCGACCAGTCCGGCGAGCACGAGCCCCGCGCCGGCGCGGATGTCCGAGGACCAGACCGGTGCGCTGGAAAGCTGTTCGATGCCACGGATGACGGCGTGGTGACCGTCGGTGCGGGCGTCGGCGCCGAGTCGCACCATCTCCTCGACGAACCGGAATCGCGCCTCGAAGACGTTCTCGGTGACCACCGACATTCCCTCGGAGACGGCCGCCAACCCGATCGCCATCGGCTGCAGGTCGGTGGGGAATCCGGGGAACGGCAACGTCGAGACATTCACCGCGACCGGACGTTCGGCCTGCTGGACGCGAAACCCGTCGTCGAATCGGTCGACCTGCGCCCCGGCGTCGCGGAGCTTGTTCAGCACCAGCGAGAGATGGTTGGGGTCGACTCCGCGAACGGTGACGTCGCCGCGGGTCATCGCCGCGGCGATGCCCCAGGTCGCGCCGACGATCCGGTCACCGATGACGCGGTGGGTGGTCGGCGCGAGTCGCGGTACGCCGGTGATCGTCAAGGTGGATGTGCCCGCGCCCTCGATGAGTGCGCCCATCTGCTGCAACATCTCGCAGAGGTCGACGATCTCCGGTTCGCGCGCGGCGTTGTCGATGGTGGTGACGCCGTCGGCGAGCACCGCGGCCATCAGGATGTTCTCCGTCGCGCCGACCGACGGGAAGTCGAGGGCGACCGGCGCACCCTGCAACGAATCAGCTTGGGCGACAACGCAACCGTGCTCGATCGAACTGTGCGCGCCGAGCGCGCGCAGACCGGCCTGGTGCATGTCGAGGGGTCGGGAGCCGATGGCGTCGCCGCCGGGCAGCGCGACGACGGCCCGATGGCAGCGCGCCATCAGCGGCCCCAGCACGCACACCGAGGCGCGGAACTGCTTCACGGCGTCGAAGTCGGCGTGGTAGTGCGGTTGGGCGGGGACGTCGATGGTGACGACGTCGTGGTTGACGTCGACGGTGGCGCCGAGGCCCCGCAGGACGTCGGCCATCAGCGGGACGTCGGCGATGTCGGGCGCGTTGGTCAGTACGGTTGTGCCTTCGGCCAGCAACGCTGCCGCCATCAGCTTCAACACGCTGTTCTTGGCCCCTCCGACGGATACCTCACCGGACAAGCGCGCTCCACCGGTCACCAGAAAGCGATCATTCACCCGGACAGTTTATCTGGCAGTAACCCGGGTAGATTCGGAAGGCATGGCTGTCCACCTCACCCGCATCTACACCCGAACCGGCGACGACGGAAGCACCGGTCTGTCCGACTTCTCGCGTGTCGCGAAGACCGACGCCCGGGTCGTCGCCTACGCGGACTGCGACGAGGCCAACGCCGTGCTGGGGACCGCACTGACACTCGGCGCATTGCCCGACGACGTCGTCGCGGTGTTGCGCACCGTGCAGAATGACCTGTTCGACGCCGGAGCCGACTTGTCGACGCCCGTCGTCGACGACCCGAAGTATCCGCCGCTGCGCATCGAGCAAGGTTATGTCGACGCGTTGGAGACCTGGTGCGACTCCTTCGGCGCGGACCTGCCGGCGCTGGACTCGTTCATCCTTCCGGGCGGGTCGCCCGGCGCGGCATTGCTGCATCACGCGCGGACTGTCGTGCGCCGCGCCGAACGCTCGGCGTGGGCGGCGATCGACGCCAATCCGGACAACACGTCGGCGCTGCCCGCGAAGTACCTGAACCGGCTGTCGGACCTGCTGTTCATCCTGGCGCGAGTAGTCGCGCGACGCGACGGAAGCGGCGATGTGAAATGGGTGCCCGGCGGCGAGCGGGAGCGGTAGCGTCGGCCTCAACCAGCGGAGAGGGCTTGCCGTCGGTGAATCCCGGCTCACCGCCCCCGCTGCGACCTCGCCGACTGCCGCGACTCCAACCACGACGTGAACGCCGTCATCGCCTCGGCACTCATCGCCAGCTCGAACGCTCCCCCGACGCCGTCGGCGCCGGGTTCCAGTTCGGCGATGCGCATGCCGTCGAGGATCTCGTCTTCGGTGCCCACCGGGTCACGTCTGCGGCCGATCTCGATGGCGCTGCGGATGAGCGTGATCGTCGGGCCCGGCCGCAACGAGGACAGCCGGTAGAAGCGCAGCACGTTGTCGCCGTAGGCGATGGTGCCGTGCCGCCACCCGGCGTCGGCGGCGGCGGGCAGCTCGCGCAGCAACACCGGAGTACCCTCCCGGCGTAGCTCGGTGAGCCGATACACGACCAGCCCCAACAGCAGGACTCCGGCGATCAACGCTACGGCCAGCGCGATCAACGCTCCACCCATGGCGTCACACCTCCTGAGTTCGTCTGGGACAGGTCAGCAAACAGATACATCCAGAATGCCAGTCGCCCGGAAGGTTTGAAACAAACCTTCCGGGCGACGGACATCACATTATTTACGCCGGTGACTACTTGGCGAGCTGTTCGGCGGCGACCAGCCGCGAACGTGCACGCGTGTAGTCCTCGGTTCCCGGCTCTTCGTTGTCGAGTGCCTCGCGAGCGGAAGCGACGTCGACGTCGTCGGCCCACTCGGCGAACTCGGCGAGGACGGTCACGACCTCGCCGGTCACCGAGAGGAACCCGCCGGTGACCGCGGCGGCGCGGCGTGTGCCGCTCTCCTCCACGATCACCACGTAGCCGCCGGAGATCAGCTCTCCGAGGAGCGGTTCGTGGCCAGCCAGGATACCGAGTTCACCGGTGACGGTATGGGCGATGACGAAGGTCGCACTCCCCGAGTACAACCGATCGTCCGCCGAGACGATCTCGACCTGAAAGCTCTTGTCTGCCATCGCGAACCGCTACTTTCCGAGGATCTTCGCGGCGGCAGCCTCCACGTCGTCCAGACCACCGCAGCTGTCGAAGGCCTGCTCGGGCAGATGATCGAACTCGCCCTTGCAGACGCGATCGAAAGCCTCGATCGTGTCGGCCAGCGGAACGACCGAGCCCTTCTGGCCGGTGAACTTCTCGGCGACGAGGAAGTTCTGGCCCAGGAACTTCTGGATGCGACGGGCACGCTGAACGGTGACCTTGTCCTCTTCGGAGAGCTCGTCCATACCGAGGATGGCGATGATGTCCTGCAGTTCCTTGTACTTCTGCAGGATGCGCTTGACCTCGTTGGCGACGCGGAAGTGCTCTTCGCCGACGATCGACGCTTCCAGGATGCGCGAGGTCGAGGTCAGCGGATCCACGGCCGGATAGATACCCAGCTGCGAGATCGGGCGCGAAAGCTCGGTGGTCGCGTCGAGGTGAGCGAACGTGGTCGCCGGCGCCGGGTCGGTGTAGTCGTCGGCGGGGACGTAGATGGCCTGCAGCGACGTGATCGAACGACCCTTGGTCGAGGTGATGCGCTCCTGCAGCTCGCCCATCTCGTCAGCCAGGGTGGGCTGGTAACCCACGGCCGACGGCATACGGCCGAGCAGCGTGGACACCTCGGAACCGGCCTGGGTGAAACGGAAGATGTTGTCGATGAACAGCAGCACGTCCTGCTCCTTCACATCGCGGAAGTACTCCGCCATGGTCAGAGCGGACAGAGCCACGCGCATACGGGTGCCTGGCGGCTCGTCCATCTGGCCGAACACCAGCGCGGTGTCCTGCAGAACGCCCATCTCCTCCATTTCGAGGTGAAGGTCGGTGCCCTCACGGGTGCGCTCACCGACGCCGGCGAACACCGACGTTCCGGAGAACTCACGCGCGATACGGGTGATCATCTCCTGGATCAGAACGGTCTTGCCGACACCGGCGCCACCGAACAGACCGATCTTGCCGCCCTTGACGTACGGGGTCAGCAGGTCGATGACCTTGATGCCGGTCTCGAGGATCTCGGTCTTGCCTTCGAGCTCGTCGAATGACGGAGGCTTGCGGTGGATGCCCCACTGCTCGCCGTCACGGCCGAGTCCGGGGGTGTCGAGGCAGTCGCCGAGTGCGTTGAAGACGTGACCCTTCACGACGTCGCCGACGGGCACCGAGATCGGCTTGCCGGTGTCGGTGACAATCGCGCCGCGGACCAGACCGTCGGTGGGCTGCATCGAGATGGCGCGGACCAGGTTGTCGCCGAGGTGCTGAGCGACCTCGAGCGTGAGGGTCTTGGCCACCGAAGGCAGCTCGACCTGCGAGTGCAGGGCGTTGAACAGGTCGGGCACCGAGCCGCGAGGGAACTCGATGTCGACCACGGGGCCGATGATGCGAACGACGCGCCCGGCCGCGGAGTCGCTCGCATTCGACGATGCGGGGTTTGTTACTGCAGCGGTCATTTTGGTTGGGTCACTTCCTCTTTGGGGTCTGGTGGCAGCGAAGTCGCGTGGGCGCCGGCATCAGCCGAGTGCGCTCGCACCGCCGACGATCTCGCTGATTTCCTGGGTGATCTGGGCCTGACGCAGCTGGTTCGCTTCGCGCGAGAGCGACTTCGACAACTCTTCAGCGTTGTCCGTCGCCGCCTTCATCGCGGTGCGTCGAGCCGCCGACTCCGATGCCGAACTGTCCAGCAGCGCCGCATAGATGCGGGTCGCCACGTACCTCGGCAGCAACGAGGACAGCAGTGCCTCGGCGCTCGGCTCGAACTCGTAGTTGCGGGAGGGCAGTTCGTCACTGTCCACCGGCAACGGCAGCATCGGGACCACGCGCCGGACCTCGGGGTTCTGCGTCAACATCGACACGAACTTCGTGTAGACGATGTGCAGCTCGTCGACGCCCTCCAGGACGCCGACGCCGTCACGACGCTCGACCTCGGTTCCCGACCCGGCCTCGAACAGCTTGACCAGGAACTTCGAGACGTCGGCGGCGTCGGAGTATTCCGGCGCCTGCGAGAAGCCCGTCCAGTTGTCCTGGACGTCGGTGCCACGGAAGGTGAAGAACCCGACACCCTTTTGACCCGTCACGAACAAGACCGCTTCCTTGCCCTCCTGCTCGAGGAGCGCGATGAGCTGGCGGGCGGCCTTGAGGACATTGGAGTTGTAACCGCCGCACATGCCGCGGTCGCTGGTGACGACGAGTACCGCGGCGCGCTTGGGATTCTCCCGCTGCACGAGCAGCGGATGATCGAGCGAACCGGCGGACGACGCCAATTCGGTCAGCACCGCCGTCATCTCCGTGGAGTACGGCTTCGCCGCCGCAACTCGCGCCTGAGCCTTGGTGATCCGCGACGTCGCGATCAGCTCCTGCGCCTTGGTGATCTTCTTGGTCGACTGCACCGACCTGATGCGTGAGCGCAGCTCACGAATGCTGGCCATCTAGCGCATCCTCCCGTCTGATCGTGTGGTACTTACGCCCATGTCGTTACCGTCAGTCCTCGTCGGTCTTGCGGATCTTGACTTCTTCGTTGGCGATGTCCTTGGCGTCCATCGCCGTCGGAGCGGGCTCGTTGACGACACGCTGACCGTCGTGGGTCAGGTAGCCGTTCTTGAACTTGTTGGTCTCGGCGACCAGGGCCTCGGCCTGATCCGACGAGAGCTTCGCGCCGCCTTCGATCGAGTCGTAGACGCCCTTCGCGTTGTGGTGCAGGTGGCTGAGCAGCTGCTCCTCGAAGTTGCGGATGTCATCGATCGGAACCGAGTCGTAGTGGCCCTCACCGCAGAGGTAGATCGAGACGATCTGGTCTTCGACCGAGTAGGGGCTGTACTGGTCCTGCTTGAGCATCTCGACCCAGCGGGCGCCGCGCTCGAGGCGCGCCTTGGAGGCGTCGTCGAGGTCGGAGGCGAATGCCGAGAACGCTTCGAGCTCACGGAACTGAGCCAGCTCCAGACGCAGCGAACCGGAAACGGCCTTGAGGCCCTTGGTCTGTGCGGCACCACCGACGCGCGACACCGAGGTGCCGACGTTGATCGCGGGACGCACACCCTTGTTGAACAGGTCCGATTCCAGGAAGACCTGGCCGTCGGTGATCGAGATGACGTTGGTCGGGATGAACGCCGAGACGTCGTTGGCCTTGGTCTCGATGATCGGCAGGCCGGTCATCGAGCCCGCGCCGAGAGCGTCGGACAGCTTGGCACACCGCTCCAGTAGACGCGAGTGCAAGTAGAAGACGTCACCCGGGTATGCCTCGCGGCCCGGCGGGCGACGCAGCAGCAGCGAGATCGCGCGGTAGGCTTCGGCCTGCTTGGTCAGGTCGTCGAAGACGATGAGGACGTGCTTGCCGTCGTACATCCAGTGCTGGCCGATGGCCGAGCCGGTGTACGGGGCGAGCCACTTGAAGCCGGCCGAATCCGACGCCGGAGCCGCGACGATGGTGGTGTACTCCATCGCGCCGGCCTCTTCGAGTGCGGACTTGACGCCCGCGATGGTCGAGCCCTTCTGGCCGATCGCGACGTAGATGCAGCGGACCTGCTTGGTCGGGTCGCCGGTCTCCCAGTTCGCCTTCTGGTTCAGGATGGCGTCGATGCAGACCGCGGTCTTGCCGGTCTTGCGGTCACCGATGACGAGCTGACGCTGACCGCGGCCGATGGCGGTCATCGCGTCGATGGCCTTGATGCCGGTCGCGAGGCTCTCCTCGACGGGCTGGCGTTCGAGGACGGTCGCTGCCTGCAGTTCCAGCACGCGCTGCGCCTCGGCCTCGATGTCGCCCTGGCCGTCGATCGGCTGGCCGAGCGGGTTGACGACGCGACCGAGGAACTTGTCGCCGACGGGGACCGAGAGCACGTCGCCGGTGCGGCTGACCTGCTGGCCTTCTTCGATGGTGTCGTAGTCACCCAGGATGACCGCGCCGATCTCGTCCTCGTCGAGGTTGAGGGCAACGCCGAGTACTCCGCCGGGGAATTCCAGCAGCTCGTTGGCCATTGCACCGGGCAGACCGCTGACGTGCGCGATGCCGTCGGATGTATCGGTGACCGTACCGACCTCTTCGCGCGAGGCGTCGGCGTCGAACGACGAGACGTAGCTCTCGATCGCTCCCTTAATCTCGTCTGGTGAGATCGTCAACTCAGCCATGGGGTTCTCGTCCTTCTTCTTGCTTTAGTGGCTTGTGGGATTCGGGGCCAGTGCGGTCAGCGCACTAGCGCGGTAGGTTCTCGGCGGCCGTGGCGAGTCGAGTGGCGACGTCGCCTTCGATGACGTCGTCGCCGACGCTGATCCGCAGCCCGCCCAGCAGTGCCGGATCGATCTCGGTCTGCACCGACATCGCCCGCCCGTAGATGTCTGCCAGCACCGAGGTGAGGCGCGCATGCTGGGCATCGGTCAGGGCCAGCGCGGAGATCACGTGGGCCACGGTCTCGCTGCGCCGCGCGGCGGCGAGTTCGGCGAGGTTGGCGACTGCGATGTCGGCCGGCTGGCCGTTCAGGGTGGTGACCGTCTGGCTCAGCAGCGCCGAGGTGTGCGCGCCGACCTGGTCGCCGAGCACCTGCTGCAGCAGGCTTGCCCGACCGGTACCCGGGGTGTTGTGGTCGGAGAGCAGCCGGGTCAGCTCGGGGTTGGCGTCGAGCAGGCGTCCGACGCGGAAGAGTTCGTCCTCGACGCGGTCGATGACGCCTTCGTTCTCGGCTGCGGCCAGCACCGACAGGTCACTCTGCCGCTGCAGTGCCGCGGTGAAGTCGGCGCCCGTCGACCACTTCTCGGCACTCGCGGTCGCGGTGATCGCGAGGGCGGGCTCGGACACCTTGCCGCTGAGCAGTGAGGTGACGAGGGCCTTCTTGGCGTCGGCGGCGTCCGACGGCTCGGCGAGCTTCTTGCGCAGCACCGGCTGGCTGTTCAGCAACGCGACGATCGACGCGAGCTCACCGCCCAGCGAGGTCAGCGCGGCTGCGTCGAGGCCGCCGGTCACCGCGTTGGCTTCCCGCGAGACGGCCTGTGCCGCTTCACGGCTCGACGCGCGCATGCCGTGCAGCCCGACGAGGTCGGCGCTGGTGGCGACGGCGGTGTCCGGGCGCGCCGAACCCGACATCGCGGAGAGTTCATCGAGGAGCCGGTCGACGGTGGCCGACTGCTCGGCCGGGTCGGACAGCTGCGCACGGACGAGTTCGTCGGCGCGGGCCACCGCGGAACGTCCGAGGTCGCCGCGCAGATCGCGCAGCAGGTTGGCGCGCTGGAGGTCGGCCTGCGAGGCGCCGTGCGCGGCGATGCGCTTGCGCTCGGCCTCCGCGGCCGCATGCAGATCCTCGGTGATGGCTTGGGCGTCGCTGGCACCGTCGGCCTTGAGTTGCTCGGCTTCGACGGCGGCGTCGGCGACGGCCTGGTCATGTGCGGCCTGCGCCTTGATGAGGTTGGCCTTGGCGGCCTCGCTCTCGCGGACCTGATCTTCGATCTTGCTCTGCGACGCTTTCACCGCACGGTTGAGCGGCGGGAATGCGTACTTCCACAATAGGAAGACAATGAGGGCGAAGCCGATCAGCTGCCCAATGAAAATGCTCACTACTTGTTCACCTTCACTTCGGGGCGGCTGTTCACATCGGTCCCGAGAACTCGGCCGGCGAGCGTGCTCGCGAGGTTTTCCAGGTCGCCGCGTGCAGTCGACGCAGCGGTTTCCCCCTGGGCGGCCAGCGCTTCGGCGGATGCGGCGCGGGCCGCATCTGCCTGCGCGGTGGCCTCGTGCCGGGCTGCGGTCAACTCTTCGTTGCCCTGTGCACGCGCGGCGTCGCGCAGGCCGGTGGCCTCGCCCCGCGCGTCCTTCAGTGCAGCCCGGTATTGCGAATCGGCACTCTCGAAGCTCGCCGCAGCGGCCTTGTTGTCCTCGGCCGTCTTAGCCACCATCGCCTCGCGATCCTCGATGGCCTTCTGGATGCCGGGCACCACGAACTTGGCGATCACGGCAAAGACCAGCATGAAGATCACCAGGCACACGAAGAATGTGCCATTGGGGATGAGGAAGTTTTCTGCGGCGAGATTCGTCGTCATGTCGCTCCGTTAGTTGAATCGATCTAGTCGAAAAGACGAATTAGGCCTTGACGCCGCTGATCGGGGTGGCGAACACGAACAGCGCCATGAACGCCAGGTTGATGAAGTACGCGGCCTCGACCAGGCCGACGGTGATGAAGAACGGGGTGAACAGGCGTCCCTGAGCCTCAGGCTGGCGGGCGATACCTGCGATCAGCTGTGCACCGGCGAGACCGTCACCGATACCGGCACCGATAGCGCCACCGGCCATGATCAGGCCGCCGCCGATGAGTGCACCCAGACCAATCAGATTGGGATCCATTGAGAACTTTCCTTTCGGTTGCTGACAAGTGACTTGTCAGGTCTGTGGTCCGGGCCGGCACCGTGCCGGCCAGGAGGTTATTTCAGTGGTGGTCTTGTGGTCCCGCGCGACTCTAGTGAGCGTCTTCTTTAGCCGTGGACTGGCTGAAGTAGAGAATGGTGAGCAGCGCGAAGATGAAGGCCTGGATCAGACCGACGAACAGGTCGAAGGATTTCCAGACCGCGTTGGGCGCCCAGAGGATCCACGCGGGGAACATGGCGATCAGGCCGACCATGATGCCACCGGCGAACATGTTGCCGAAAAGACGGAGGGACAGCGAGATCGGCTTGGCGATCTCCTCGATGACGTTGATCGCCGCGAGGCCCCAGCCGTGGCCCTTCGCCAGCAGTTTGAGGTGAGTCAGTACGCCGCGCTCGATGAAGCCCGCGATGTGGTAGGCGAGGAAGACGAACAGCGCCATCGCATAGACGAAGTTGACGTCGGAGGCCGGCGGCTTGAGCCACTCGCCCGCGGTGGGCGCGCCTTCGTCGTTGGTGGTGCCGAACTGAACCGGCAGTACCGACAGCCAGTTCGCGACGAGGATGTAGACGAACAGTGTCACCGACAGCGGCAGCACGAAGGCACTGATGCGATGGCCGATCGAGCCTTCGACCTGGCTGCGCATCTGGACGAAGATCACCTCGAAGAACGACTGAATCCAGCCCGGCTTGCCGGAGGTGACTTTCGCCTTGACGACGAACGCGAGCGCGATCACGATCAGCGCGGCGACCGCGCTGGCGATCACGGTGTCGCCGTTGACGGTCATGCCGAACCAGTTCCACTGCGGGGTGTGGTGGCCGACCTCGAGCTGGAAGCTCTTCTCTCCGCCCTCTTCGCCCTGCGCCGCGAAGAGGATCGGCGTGGATGACAGGATTGTCATGGTTGCTTACGAAGTCCTTTCATCACCGGAATCACCGTATTCAGAACCAAGATGACCTGACCGATGGCGAGTCCAAACATCACGCCCAGCCCATCGGGCTGAACCAGAAACGCTGCGACCAGCGCGAGGACCGTGATGGTCCCCAGCCGAACCGCGGAATTGACCGCAAGAATCTTCTTGCGGGGGTGCTCTTCGGCGGTGACCGCCTTGACCGAATTGATCACCAGCTGCGCGTTACCGAAGACGGCGATCGTTCCGACCATAAAGAAAACGCCGAACCACGGATGGTTCAGCGCAATGGCTACAGCGGCAACGGCGAGTACGACGATCCCCGCGATAATCGCGGGGCGGCGCATACTGGTCGGTGCGGTGGGGAAAACATATGGCATGGAGTCGGGGGCCGCGGTGGCGCTCATGAGCCTCTCCTCAACTCGTCACGGTGCCCGTCTTTGGACACCAATCATCGTGCGTGCGTCGTCGACCAATCTGGCGCGGCGTAAGCTCACGATTTTCTCAGACTCTATCAAGTGCTTCCAACATGCCCCACCGGGGGGTATGCTCAGCGACCCGATTACTACTACAGCCCATAGTACACGGATGTTTACCAAGGCATTAATCGCGACCGTCGAAGCATGCGACAACGACCGATGACTAGGTCGCCCGACCTACTCCCCCTGCGCGGTCCGCCACCCGGCGACGGTGCGCCTGATCCGTGGCGCGAACGTCGCCAGGAGTGCCAGCACGATGCCGCAGCCGAACACCGGTATCACCACCGAGAGGGTGAACAACGTGCTCGCGGCAACCGAGAACGCCAGCACCGCCACCCACAGGTAGATCACCAGTGCCACCCGGCTCTGCGAATGGCCGAGTTCGAGCAGCCGATGATGAAGGTGCATCTTGTCGGGGGTGTAGAAGCCGACACCCGCCCGGGTGCGGCGGATCACCGCCATCAGCATGTCGAGCATCGGGATGAAGGTGACCGCCGCGACCAGGATCAACGGGGAGAGCAGCGTGAACACGTCGGCCGGACCGTAGGCGTTGATCGCGATGCGGCCCGACGCGCTGGTCGACGCCGCGGCCAGCATCAGGCCGATGAGCATGGCGCCGGAGTCGCCCATGAAGATCCGCGCCGGTGAGAAGTTGTGCGGCAGGAAGCCCAGGCATGCGCCGGCCAGTGCCACCGAGATCAGCGCGGGCGGGTAGTAGCTGACGTCGCCGCCCTGATCGTGCAGCAGACCGAGCGAGAACATGCAGATCGCGAGCGCGGCGATCATGCCCAGCCCGGCCGCGAGACCGTCGAGCCCGTCGACGAAGTTGACCGCGTTGATGGTGGCCACCGTGATTGCGACGGTGAGCAGTCCCGACTGCAACGGGTCGAGCACGAGCGTGCCGATGTTGCCGAACGGCACGTAGAGGACGTACCAGCTGACGCCCATCAGGACCATGACACCCGCCGCGGTGAGCTGACCGGCGAATTTGGTCAGGGCGTCGAGGCCCCACCGGTCGTCGATCACGCCGACCAGAACGATCACCAGGCCGGCCACGATGACCGCGGTCATGTCGGGCGTGTAGGCGAAGCCCCGGTTGAGGGCGGGCAGTTGGGCGGCCAGCGCGATCGCCGCCACCGCGCCGATGTACATGCCGACGCCGCCGAGCCTCGGCGTCGGGATGACGTGGACGTCGCGGACGCGGGGTACCGCGACCGCTCCCGCCCGAATCGCGAACACTCGGACCAACGAGGTGACGAAATAGGTGATCGCGGCCGCGCAGAGCCCGATGAGCATCAGTTCGCGCAGCGGTACGCCGGTGCCGCCGCCACGGTCAGCGGCTAGCTGCCACATCGCTGCCCGATCTGCTCTCGAACCTCCGCACGCGCCGATGCGTCGTGCAGCGCGGTCGCGATCCAGTCGCCGATCTGAGTCATGTCCTCGGTGCCGAAGCCCTGCGCGGTCAACACAGCCAGCCCGACGCGGATCGCGGAACCGTCGGCGACGGACGCGGTGTCGAACGGCAGGACCGCCTTGTCGACGACGATCCCGGCTTCGGCCAGAGCGGCCGCCGCGGCCCGGCCGGTCAGCCCCGACGACGTCACGTCGATCAGCGCGAGATGGGTGTCCGTGCCGCCGCTGACGGTCCGGAACCCGCGTTCGGCGAGTGCGACCGACAGGTCCTGCGCGTTGTCGACGGCGTCCTGAGCGTAACCGGCGAACTCCGGCGTCGACGCCTCGGCGAAGGTGATCGCCTTGGCCGCAATGGAATTCATCGCCGGGCCCCCCTGCAGGAAGGGATAGACCGCCTTCTGCAGCACGGCGGCGTGCTCCGCACGGGCGAGGATCGCCCCACCGCGCGGGCCCCAGAAGACCTTCTGCGTCGACACCGTCACGACGTCGGCGTACGGCACCGGCGAGGGCGCCGCTCCCCCGGCGACCAGCCCGGCGAGGTTCGCCGCGTCGCACCACAGCACGGCCTCGACGTCGTCGGCGATCGAGCGCAGCGCGGCCCAGTCGATATGGCGTGAATAGCTCGACGATCCCGCGACGATGATGCCCGGCCGGTGCACCAGCGCGGTTTCGCGCAGGTGGTCGTAGTCGATGCGCTCGTCGTCGCGGCGCAGCCCGTAGGCGATCGGCGAGAACCAGCGCCCGGAGATGTTGGCGCGCGACCCGTGCGTCTGATGACCGCCGTGCATCAGCCGCAGCGCCAGCACCGGATCGCCCGGCTGCGCGAAGGCCGCGTACACCGCGTGTCCGGCGACCGAACCGGAGATCGGCTGCACATTGGCGTAGTCGGCGCCGAAGAGATCGCGTGCGCGTTCGACGGCGAGCTCCTCCACCTCGTCGACGACGTCGCAGCCACCGTGATAGCGCGCCCCGGGGTAGCCCTCGGCGTACTTGTCGCCGAGGTCGCTGCCCAGCGCGGCCCGCACCGCGGGCGAGGCGATCGACTCGCTGGCGACCAGCTGCAGCGTCGTACGTCGGCGGGTGGTCTCCCGCCCGATCAGATCCGCGATCCGCGGGTCCGCGGTACGCAGCGCTGTGGCCGAGAAGTCCTGCGGCCCAACGGTTTCGCTCATGAACGAGCCTGCAGCAGGTCGGCGACGTCGACGTCGAGGACGTCGGCGATCGCCGCCGCGCTGACTGCCCCCTCCCGCAGAATGCGCGGGGTCGGCGTCGACACGTCGACGATCGTCGACGCGACTGCGAGTGCTGCCGGTCCACCGTCGAGATACACCGATACGGTGTCGCCCAACTGATCTCGCGCTTCGTCGACGGTGGTCGCCGGGGGGAAGCCGGACACGTTGGCGCTGGACAGGGCCATCGGCCCCACCTCGCGCAGGATCTCGATCGCCACCGGGTGCAGCGGCATCCGCAACATCACGGTGCCGTCGGTGTCGCCGAGGTCCCACGCCAGCGACGGCGCCTGCTTGACGACCAGACTCAGTCCACCGGGCCAGAACGCCCGTACCAGATCGCGGGCCTGCTGCGACACCGACAACACCAGTCCCTCGATGGTGTTCCACGAGCCGACCACGACCGGCACCGGCATGTCGCGGCCGCGGTTCTTGGCGGCCAGCAGATCGGCTACGCCGTCGGAATCGAAAGCGTCACAACCGATTCCGTATACGGTGTCGGTCGGCATGACGACCAGGCGGCCACCCTTGGCCGCGCGGACCGCGGCGTCGATGCCTGCCGAACGGGTCTGCGGATCATTGCAGTCGAAAAGCGTGCTCACCTGATTCATCCTTCCACGCGCGTCGCCGTGACGAACCGTGGCCGTCCGGCCAAGTCGCGATGCCCCAGGACACCGGCGAAGAGTCCGTCCTCGACGAGCTGCCCCGCCACCAGATCGCCGGTCGCGTCGTCGTGTTCGACGCCCACCAGTCCGCCGGGGCGGCATACCTGCGCGAGTACCGGAATCATCGGCGTGATGACGCTCATTCCGTCGTCGCCGGCGAACACCGCTTCGGCGGGGTCGATGTCGACCTCCGGGTCGACCTCGGTGTCCTCGGGGACATACGGCGGATTGGCGACGATCATGTCGCACGACGCCGGGGCGATCCACTTGGCGATGTCGGCGGATCGGGTCACGTCGGCGTGGACGACGGTGATCCGCGACGCCACGGCGTCGGGTTGCGCCTCGATGTTGCGTTTGAGCCACATCAGCGCCGACAGCGACTCTTCGACGGCGATGAGCCGCGCCCGCGGCAGTTCAGTGGCCAGCGAGATGGCCAAAGCTCCACTGCCACTGCAGAAGTCGGCGATGACACAGTCGGCTGACGGCACCGCCGACAGGGCCCATTCGGCCAGCAGTTCGGTTTCCGGACGGGGGATGAACACACCGTTGCCGACCTGGAGCTCGACCGTGCGGAAAGCCGCCGTGCCCACCAGGTGCTGCAGCGGATAGCGCGCTCGTCGTACCGCCACCAGGCGCGCGAACTCGACCATGGCGTCGGCGTCGAGGTCGTCGAGGACCAGCAGCCGCCCGCGATCGACACCCGCGACATGCGCGAGCAGCCACTGCGCGTCGGTCCGCGGCGACGGAACGTCGGCGTCGGCGAGTACCGCACTGGCCCACGCCAACTGATCGGCGACCCGCGGTGACGCGGGCTGCTCGACGACGCCGGCGGTCCGACTTGCGTTGGGCGTCACTGCGCTTGCAGGCGCGCCTGCTTGTCGGCGTCGACGAGGGCATCGAGCAGCGCGTCCATCTCGCCGTTGAGCACGGCGTCGAGGTTGTTCGCCTTGTAGCCGATCCGGTGATCGGTGATGCGGTTCTCCGGGAAGTTGTAGGTGCGGATGCGCTCGGACCGGTCGACCGTGCGGATCTGCGCCGCACGTCCCTCGGCCGCGGCAGCGTCGGCCTCTTCCTCGGCGAGCGCCTGCAGACGCGCGGCGAGGACCTGCATGGCGCGCGCCTTGTTCTGCAGCTGCGACCGTTCGTTCTGGCAGGTGACGACGATGCCGGTGGGCAGGTGGGTCAGGCGGACCGCGGAGTCGGTGGTGTTGACGCCCTGCCCGCCCTTGCCGGAGCTGCGGTAGACGTCGACGCGCAGATCGGATTCGTCGATGACGACTTCGGCGACCTCTTCGGGTTCGGGGTAGATGAGCACACCGGCCGCCGAGGTGTGGATGCGTCCCTGCGACTCGGTGACCGGCACACGCTGCACCCGATGCACGCCGCCCTCGAACTTCAGCCGCGACCACACGCCGTCGCGCGTCGCCTCTTTCGACTTGATCGCGATGGTGGCCTCTTTGTAGCCGCCGAGATCGGATTCGGTGACCCCGAGCAGCTGCGCCTTGAATCCGCGCCGCTCACAGTATTTGAGGTACATGCGGGCCAGGTCGGCGGCGAACAGTGCCGATTCCTCGCCGCCCGCACCGGACTTCACTTCCAGCACGACGTCGTCGCCGTCGTGGGGGTCACGGGGCGCGAGCAGATCGGTGAGCGTCGCGTCGAGGTCGGCGACCAGTTCGGTCAGCGCGGGAATCTCCTCGGCGAACGCGGCGTCGTCGGCGGCCAGCTCCTGTGCGGCGGCGAGGTCATCGCGGGCCGTCTGCAGCTTCTGATAGGTCGCCATGACCGGTGCGAGCTCGGCGAACCGCTTGCCGACGCGCCGCGCGGCCGACGGATCGTCGTGCAGCGACGGATCGGACAGCTGCTGTTCCAGGCCCGCGTGCTCGGCCAAGATGTCGTCGATCGCCGATGGCGCGTCGTGGGTGCTCACTGTCATCCCCTTCCTGGTGTGGTCGTCGTACGCGTGCCGCGGAAAACCGCGACCGCCCGATAGCAAACGACACCCGACCTGCACTCGCGTGCAGTCCGGGTGCCGTCGGTGAAGCTAGGCGTCGGCCTTGGCGGTCTTCGTGCGCTTGCCGTAGCGAGCCTCGAAGCGTGCGACGCGGCCGCCGGTATCGAGGATCTTCTGCTTACCCGTGTAGAACGGATGGCACTGCGAGCAGACTTCGACGTTGATCCGGCCGTCGGCCTTGGTGCTGTGGGTCTCGAAAGTGTTGCCACAACCGCAGACGACGGTGGTCGCCACGTAATCGGGGTGAATGCCCTGTTTCATGATGGATGTCCCTTTCTAGTGGTCGCCGGGTCACCGTCGGGGATCGACGGTGTGAACCGGAACCGGACTCGACCGACCAGTATGCCACGGCGGGTGGGTGTCGAACCAAATCGCACCGCGCAACAGTCGATCCGACAGTGTTAACACTGCTCGCGGCGTCGACATTCCCCGAGCCCGACGGCGGCCCAGTGTGAGCCAGATGACACTCAACACCCCTGTCGCGGCCGGGTGTCTCTATTAAAATCGGTAGTCACGCGCGCCGGGAACGCATCACCGACCCCTTCCCCACTTCTCACCGCATATGACTTCGACGCCACTGCACAACGCCGCCTCGCACACTCACCGTCCCGCCTCCCCGACGACGCCGACGCGTCCCGAACGCCGCAAGCGTTCGACATGGGGCCGCAAGAATCCGTACCGCGCCGCCATCGTCGAGCGCACTCGCCTGTCCGGGCCGGATTCGGAGAAGGAAGTACATCATCTCGTCGTCGATCTCGGCGACAGCGGCATCGAATACCAGCCGGGTGACGGCATCGGCGTGACGCCGATCAACGACCCGACCCTCGTCGAGGCCCTGCTCACGCGCCTCGACGCCGATCCGGAGACGCTCGTCACCGTCGGGCGCGACGAGGTGACGCTGCGTGAGGCCTTGACCCACCGCGTCGAGATCTCGACGCCGTCGACGTATTTCGCAGACTTCCTGGCCGCGCGGCTGCCCGGTTCCGAGCTGGCCGGCGTCGTCGGCGCCGACGACCCCGCCGCGCTGACCGCGTGGCTGCGCGGCAAAGACGTCCTGGACCTGCTCGACGTCGACGCGGAGTTACGTCTCGATCCGCGGGAATTCGTCGCCGAGTTGGCACCGCTGGCCCACCGCACGTATTCGATCGCCTCGAGTCCCACCGAACACGCCGGAACCGTGCACATCACGATGTCCACGGTCCGCTACCACGCGGGCGACCGTCAGCGCGGCGGCGTCTGCTCGACCTACCTCGCCGACCGGCGCACCGTCGGGCATCCCGAAGACGCTCATATCGGCGTCTTCGTGACGGCCAACCGCACCTTCCGCCTGCCCGCACCGGACACCAAGGTCATCATGGTCGGCCCCGGCACCGGCATCGCGCCGTTCCGGGCGTTCCTCTACGAGCGCAAGGCCACCGCGGCGACCGGCGAGAACTGGTTGTTCTTCGGTGATCGACGCCGCGATCACGACTTCCTGTACGCCGACGAACTGTCCGGGTTCGTCGACGACGGCCTGCTGTCGCGCCTGGACCTCGCCTTCTCACGGGACCAGGAGCACAAGGTGTACGTCCAGGATCGCATGCGCGAGCAGGGCGCCGACCTGTACCGATGGCTGGCCGACGGCGCCCATCTCTACGTCTGCGGCGACGCCGAACAGATGGCCGTCGACGTCGATGCGGCGCTGCACGACATCGTCGCCGAGCACGGCGGACACTCCGCCGAGGAGGCAGCCGAGTTCGTCGCGGTGCTCAAGAAGGACAAGCGGTATCTGCGCGACGTGTACTGACGTCGGCGGCCACAGTAAGGTACGTCACAAAGGTTAGGCTTAGCTAAATTACCCGCTAGACTCTCAGCTGTCGCTTCAACGGCGCAGCGGCGCCACCCACCCTCACACCGGGTTCACCCCGGCCGGGTGGGTGTCTGCGTAACTCCGTCTGGGTTGAGAGTGTGGGACGTACATGGTGCCAGTTGCACCGCAGCCGTTGCTGTGGGATCCGAATGATGAGAAGAGCAGTTGCGGGGTCGGGTTCATCACCCGCAAGGACGGCGTGCAGGGGCACGACGTCATCGATCGAGCACGTGAGGCGCTGTGCTCGGTCCCGCATCGCGGCGGGATGTCCGCACTCGGTGTCGGCGACGGCGGCGGAGTCTCCATGGACTTGTCGCAGAGCTTCTTCCGCAAGATCACCGGTCGCGCCGACCTGAATCTCGGACAGTTCTGCGTCGGGAACTTCTTCCTACCCGACGGCCCCGGCCGGGCCCGCGCCATCGAGCTGATCGAACGCGTGATGACCGACCGCGGGTTCACCGTACTGACGATTCGCCGAGTGCCGGTGGACGATTCGGTGCTGCGACCGGCTGCCGTCGCGCTGCAGCTGCCGATCACCCAGTGGGTCTTCGCGGCCCCGTCACCCTGCCCCGGGCCCGCCGACCTCGACCGACTCATCCAGCAGGCGCTGCTGCGGATCGAGTCGACCGGTTTCACGCGGCCCGAGTTGGCCGGCCTGTACCCGTTGTCGCTGTCCGCGCGCACCCAGGTGCTCAAGGGACGGTTGTCCTCGCCCGAGGTGGTGGACTACTTCACCGATCTCTCCGACGACGACCATCGGGTCCACACGCTCTACTTTCACACCCGCTTCTCCACCAACACCGACCCGCACCCGACGATGGCGCAGCCGTTCCGGTACCTGGCGCACAACGGCGAACTCAACACCGACAAGAAGAATCGGATCGCCCAGGTCGCCGACGCCGCGGCGCACCGGCGGACGATCGTGCGTCCGCCGGGACAGTCCGACAGCTGCCGCCTCGATCAGACGGTCGCCGCCCGCATCACGGCGACGGGGATGGGAGACGTCGACGACGACGTCGATCTCGTCACCGCGATCGTCTCGATGATGCCGCCGGCCTGGGAGAACGACCCCACCCTCTCGCCGCGGGTGCGCGCGATGTTCGAATACTTCTCGCTGTTCGAGGAGAAGAACGACGGCCCCGCCGCGGTGGTGTTCGGCGACGGCACGGTCATCGGCGCGCGCCTGGACCGGCTCGGGCTGCGTCCACTGCGCACCCTGGAGACTTCGGAGTACCTGTGCGCCTTCTCCGAGGCCGGCCAGATCTCGGTGCCACCGGAGTCGGTCCTCTCCCGG
The DNA here is from genome assembly GCF_012933505.1 of Gordonia asplenii. Taxonomy (GTDB): domain Bacteria; phylum Actinomycetota; class Actinomycetes; order Mycobacteriales; family Mycobacteriaceae; genus Gordonia; species Gordonia asplenii. The sequence goes on along the minus strand of NZ_JABBNB010000046.1, from coordinate 6,947 downwards.
GGGCGCGTACGTGCCGGTGGCATGATCTACTACGACCACCGCGACCATCGCACGTACACCACCGAGGACTGTTACGAAAACCTCGCTGCCGCACGGGATTACCCGGCGCTGCTGGCGGCGTCGAAGGTCGATCTCGCGGACCTGCCGAGTCCCGCCGCAGCGGAGGTCGCCGCGGCGATCGATCACCCCGCCGCCGCCTATCGCGCGTACTACCTCGACCAGGAGAGCCTGCGCTTCTTCATGGATCCGATGATCGGCGACGGCGCCGAGCGGGTCTCGGCGATGGGTTTCGGCAACGCCGTCAACGCCTTCACCGACATCGAACCCAATGTCGCGCGCTTCTTCTCGCAGCGATTCGCCCAGGTCACCAACCCTCCGCTGGATTCGATCCGGGAGGCCGACGGCATGACGCTGCGGGTGGCGCTGGGTCCGCGCGCCGACCGCGTCGACCGTTCGCCGATCCGACGGGTGGTGCTGCGCACTCCGATTCTGACGGCCACCGACCTCGCGGTGCTGCGCGTGCAGGACGAGGTTCCGATCGAGGTCTTCGACGCGGTCTTCCCCGTGCAGCCATCCGACGACACCGCCACCGCGGTGCACAGCGTCACCGCGGCCATGACCCGACTCGGCGACCGCGTCGTCGAGTTCGCGCGCACCGGCGGCATCGCTGTCATCAGTGACCGCGCGGTGTCCGCGGCGTCGGCCGCGTTACCGATGATCTTCGCTGTCTCGGCGATCAATCAGCGGCTCGTCGACGCCGGTCTGCGACTGAAGGTTTCGCTGATCGCCGACACCGGCCAGATCGAGTCGTCGCATCACCTCGCGGCTGTGCTCGGCTTCGGCGCCGCCGCCGTACACCCGCACTCGGTGGCCCGACGGGCCGCTGAACTCGCCGCGGCCGACGACATCCTCCTCGGGCAGGCCGGCTTCGATCGCTGGGCGCGCGCCGCGGAGAAGTCGCTGTGCAAGACGATGGGTCGGGTCGGGCTGTGCACCGTGGAAAGCTATATCGGCGGCGAATTCTTCGAGCCGAACTTCCTCGACACCGCCGACGGTCAGCTGCACGGGTGGTTCCCGGATCTGCGTTCACCGGTCGGCGGCGTCGGTCTCGAGCCGATCGTCGCCGCCCTGCTCCGCGCGCATCGGGCCGCGTTCGGTCCCGAATCACCGCGCACCGCAACCGATCTCCCGTTGCTCGGACTGTTCAAGGAACGCTCCGACGGAGCCGGACACTCGTTCGGCACCGTCGCGGTGCGGACCTACGGTGATCTGACCGCAGAGGCGATCGCCTTCCCGTCGACCGATCCCGACGCCGACACGGCACCGCGCGACGATGCCAACGCGCTGCGTCGCCTCACGCTGACCGGCCTCGACGACGCCTTCGGTCTCGACGCCGAAGCATATGTCGACACCAGCTTCGACCGGCTGCGGCCCGAGCAGATCGACGCCTTCGAGATCACCCCCGCATACCGGGCATTCGTCGCCGAACTCACCGACGCTCGCGCGCTGCGGCCCAGCGCGTTGCGCGACGTCCTCGCGTTCCCCGACCCCGCGCGGCTGACACCGATCGCGCTGGCCGACGTCGCGCCCGCACACGAGATCACCGCGACGTTCGCGTCCGGCGCGATGAGCCACGGTGCGCTGGTGGCTCCGGCGCACGAAGCGGTGGCGCACGGAACGAATATGGTCGGCGGTCTGTCGAACAGCGGCGAAGGCGGCGAGCACATGTCGCGCTATGGCACGCTGCGGGCATCGCGGATCAAGCAGTTCGCGTCCGGGCGGTTCGGCATCTGGGCGGGCTACCTCGCCGACCCGATGCTCGACGAGCTGGAGATCAAGATCGGCCAGGGCGCCAAACCCGGTGAGGGCGGCCAACTTCCGGCGCCCAAGGTGACCGTCGAGATCGCCGCCGCGCGGGGCGGCACACCCGGCGTCGAATTGGTCTCGCCGCCACCGCATCACGACACGTACTCGATCGAGGACCTGGCCCAACTCATTCACGACTGCAAAGCCGCGCGGGTGCGGGTGATCGTGAAACTCGTGTCCTCCGAAGGCATCGGCACCATCGCGGTCGGCGTGGCGAAGGCCGGCGCCGACGTGATCAACGTCGCGGGCAACACCGGGGGAACCGGCGCGGCATCGGTGAGCAGCCTGCGCTACGCCGGGCGGGCCGCCGAGATCGGTCTGTCGGAAGTACATCAGGCTCTGTGCGCCAACGGTTTACGGCAGAAGGTCGTGCTCCGCGCATCCGGTGCGCATCAGATCGGCCGCGATGTCGTGTGCTCGGCGCTGCTCGGCGCCGACAGCTTCGAGTTCGGCACCGCCGCACTGATGATGGTCGGCTGCGTGATGGCCAAGAACTGCAACGTCAAGTGCCCGGCCGGGCTCACCACGAATCCCGAAGTGTTCGAAGGGGATCCACGTGCGATGGCGCAGTACCTGTGCAACCTCGCCCACGACGTCCGCGAGACGCTCGCCGCTCTGGGGCTGCCCAGTCTGCGCGCCGCACGGGGCCGGACCGATCTGCTGCACCTGCTCGAGCACCCCGCGATCGTCGGTGACCTGCGGGTCGACGCCCTCCTGGGTTCGGTCGACGAACCCGTCATCGTCGACCCGGTCTACCTCGAACGCGACTATGCCGTCGACGACATCGCGTTCGCGCAGGTCCGTGCGGCTCTGCTCGACGACGGTGCCGACAGCGTCGCCGTGACACCCGTCGTCCTGCACAACCGCAACAAGAGCGTCGGCGCGCAACTCGCCGTCGACATCGAGCGGCTGCTCAACTACGAACTCGACGGTGCCGCCGTCGGCGCGTTGTCCTGCGCCGACCTCGACGACCGCGGGCGGCGATACCTCCGGCCGGACACGGTGCGGATGGCCACCGGTGGATCGGCGGGGCAGTCCTATGCCGCCTTCTGCAATGACGGAATGGCGTTGACCCACACCGGAACCTGCAACGACGGTGTCGGCAAGTCGATGTCCGGCGGCACGGTCACCGTGCTGTCGCCGGGCGGCGGGTCCGCGGTCACCGGGGGCAACGTGCTGATCGGCAACTTCGCGCTGTTCGGCGCCACCGGCGGCCGGCTGTTCGTCGCCGGTGAGGCAGGCGATCGCTTCGCGGTGCGCAACTCCGGCGCGACGGCCGTCGTCGAAGGCATCGGCGAGTACGGCTGCGAGTACATGACCAACGGCGCGGTGCTCAACCTGGGCGACTACGGCAACGGTCTGGGCAACGGGATGAGCGGCGGCTTTCTCTACCAGTACGATCCGGCGTGCCGGCTCGACGAGGCGATCAGCTCGTCGTCGGTGATCGTCGGCGCGATCACCGGCGTCGACGATCCGCTCGCGCCGATACACCACGCCGCGGTGTACCACCTGCTCCACATGCACGCCGCCGCAACACGATCGCCGCTGGCGGCCCGGCTCCTGCAGAACTGGGAGACCGAGCGTCACTACATCGCATACGCGATGCCGCGAGCGCTGGCCGCCTATCAGGACAGCGACGCACTCGCGGCGTCGATCGGTCGTCGCGCGCTGCTCGACGAGCTGTCGACCGCACTGGCCGCCGACCAAGTGCGCAAGCTGAAAGTCAGCCTGCGACACGGTGATCCGGTGGCCGGCGGGGTGGTGCCCGCGTACGGCCACACCGACGACGCGGACATGTTCGGGCTGCTCAACGCGTTCACGGTGTTCGCCTTCGCCCGCGACGTCGCGACCAAACGACTCGCACGCGGTGGGCGGTTTGGCGACGCCCGCTGGAGTGAGAGCCAAATCGGTACCGCCGCAGCCAATCTCGTGCTCACCGAGGACCACGATCTGTTGACCAAGATCGGTCGCTACGCGCGTGACATCCTCGACGGCTACTCGCACGAGCAACTCGCCGCGCTGATCGCCACCAAACGGGTGGACGACTACAAGCAGGCGCTCGGTCTGCGCAACGTCCGGTCGATGGACGCGCCCGCGACATACGGCTGGATCCTGCACCAGGACCGCAAGAACGCCGAGAAGTTGGGCGCTCTGCCGAATTTCGACGAATTGTTCGCCGCCGCGGCCGTCCCCGACGTCGCCGCCGCCCTCCACACCTCCGAAAGGGCCGGTTGATCCCATGCAACTCCCCTACATCCCCGCCGACGTCCCCTTCTCCGGCGACCAGAAGGCGTGGCTGGCAGGATTTCTCGCCGGCCTCAACACGCGCATCACCATGGCACCGGCGGCACCGGGACTCCCGGCGGTCGCCGGCACCGCGGCGGCCGCAGCCGCCGACACCGGATCAGTCGCAGTCCAGATCGTCTACGGCACACAGACCGGCACGGCCGAGTTCCTCGCCGACGAGGCTGCGAATGCGGCACGCGCCAAGGGCTTCGTGCCGCTGGTGTGCGGCCTCGACGAATTGGAGATCTCGACGCTCGCCGCGGTCCGTCGGCTGCTGGTGATCACCTCGACCTACGGCGAGGGCGACATGCCCGACAACGCCGAGTTGTTCTGGCAGGCGCTCGCCGCACCCAGCGCTCCCCCGCTGGCGGGACTGTTCTTCAGCGTTCTGGCCCTGGGCGATTCGAGCTACGACGGGTTCTGCCAGGCCGGCAAGAACATCGACGCGCGCCTCGCCGAGCTCGGGGCCACGCGGGTGCTCGATCGCACCGACTGCGATCTCGACTTCGAGGAGCCGGCGGCCGGTTGGACCGCCGCCGCACTCGACGCGCTGACCGGCGTCGACGCCGACGTCGTGCCGGCGGGCGACACGCCACCGTCGACCTCGACCGAAACGACCGTGCCGCCGAAGTCGCAGTGGGGCCGCAAGAATCCGTATCGGGCGACGATTCTCGCGAACACCGTGCTGTCGGGGCCGGGCTCGGACAAGGAAGTGCGCCACGTGGTGCTGTCGCTCGGTGACAGCGGCATCACCTATCAGCCCGGCGACGGCGTGAGCATCGCGCCGATCAACGACCCAGCGCTGGTCGCGGCGATCATCGACCGGCTCGGTGTCCCCGGCGACACGGTCGTCGCCGATCGCAAGGGTCAGACCACGCTCACCGACGCACTGACCCACCGGTTCGAGATCTCCGCACCGTCGAAGTACCTCGTCGACTACATCGCCCAGCGCAGCGGCGACCCCGAGTTGACCCACCTCACGGCGACCGGCGACCGCGAGGCGCTCGACGCGTGGCTCTGGGGCAAGGACGTCCTCGATCTGCTCGACGTCGACGCCGCACTGCACATCACCCCCGAGGAGCTCCTCGCCGAACTGCGGCCGCTGCAACCGCGCGTGTACTCGATCTCGTCGAGCCCGCTCGCCCACGCCGACACCGTGCACATCACCATGGCGACCGTGCGCTACCGCTCCGGCGAGCGCATGCGCGGGGGCGTGTGTTCGACGTTCCTCGCCGATCGCTGCGACGTAGGACGGGACGTCGGAGTGTTCATCTCCACGAACAACTCGTTCCGCCTGCCCGCCGACGACAGCGCCGTCGTCATGATCGGCCCGGGCACCGGAATCGCGCCGTTCCGCTCCTTCCTCCACGAGCGTGCCGCTCGCGGGGCGTCGGGCCGCAACTGGCTGTTCTTCGGTGCGCAACACCGCGCCGACGACTTCAGTTACGCCGACGAACTCGACCAACTGACCTCCGACGGTGTGCTCACCAGGCTGGACCTCGCCTTCTCACGTGATCAGGACCACAAGGTGTACGTGCAGGATCGCATGCGCGACGCGGGCGCCGAGCTGTTCGCGTGGCTCGACGGCGGCGCGCATCTGTACGTCTGCGGCGACGCGACCCGGATGGCCCGCGACGTCGACGCCGTTCTGCACGACATCGTCGCCGAGCACGGCGGCTTCGATCCTGCTGCGGCGCAGGACTACATCAACGCACTGAAGAAATCCAAGCGCTACGTGCGCGACGTCTACTGAACCGATGGGAAACGACAACGATGTCTGCACCACATGATTCCGCTGCGACGAACGACCTCGACGAGCTGCTGAGCACACCCGACTTCGCGGGGCAGTTGCTGCGCGGCTGCCCCGGACGGGTCGCGCGGCATCTGCCGCTGCTCGACCAGGTCGTCGGGGTGACCGTCGCCGGGCCGGTCATCATGAACGACGTCGGCGTCTACGCCGATCCCACCGGAATGGGCGGCCCCATCCGCTGTCAACCGTCGCAGATCACCGTGCGGCTCAACGCCTCGCACCTGCGCACCGCGTTGATCACCGAGCCGGCCGGGCAGGGCATGCCCGCGACGCTGCGGTTCTTCGACGCCGACGGCGGATGTGCGCATGTCACCTACCTGACCGACCGGTCCGATCGCCTGGCCTTCGAGTCGCTCACACTCGCCGGGTATCTGACGCCGATCACCGGTGACGATCTGGATGCGCACCCGTTGGCGCTGCGGTTCGGCCAGTTCGATCAGCTCGACCAGTTCGATTCGGTGCTCTTCGACGGTGGGCCGGCCCGGCTGCGCTCACTGCCCCAACCCCATTCGGGCGCCACCCAGGTACCGTTGCGACGGGTCATCGGCGCCCTGAGTCACGCCGCACTGCTGTCGATGCCCGCGACGCTCGTCGCCGGGGCGTCGGGCTGCCTGCAGATGCGCAGCGGCCTGCTGACCGGATCCCGGGAACATGAGGGGTCGATGGTGTTGGCGTCGGGCAGCGGCCGCACGATGATCGACTTCTCCCTGCTCAAGCAAGCATGGGTGACCTGGGCAAACGGCGCATGCGGCCGAACCGGTTCAATCGAGCTCTACGACGATTCGGGCCGCTGCCGATTCATCGCCACCCAAACCGGACCGCAGACGAGAGCCGCCGCTGCCGGGTGGGAGCAACTGATGGGCGACATCGTCGACGACGAGCCGGCGTAGGCAGACCCGGATCCACAAATTCCCCGGACCCGGGAGTGTCCTGGCGGCAACGCAGGACACTGCGGGTTCGGGGAAATTGTGGGCGGTGACTCTAG
>NZ_JABBNB010000045.1 GCF_012933505.1 Gordonia asplenii | reverse complement strand
CTTCGGGGAGCGGGGGGCGTGTCTTGCTTCGGCACTCGGGGAGCGGGGTGGGTAGGTTGCGACGTTGCCCGGTTGGGTTGTTCGGCTCGGCGGCCCCTCGTTACACCGAAGCTCGTGCCTCGCTTCGGCACTCGGGGAGCGGGGGGCGTGCCTCGCTTCGGCACTCGGGGGACGTGCTTCGCTTCGGCACTCGGCGAACCTCGGCTCGAATGTTATTCGGACCGCAGGATCATCGTCGGGTCTGTCGCGCACAGCGCCGCAACCGCGGCCTCCCGGTCGTGAACCGCCAGTGCCGCAACGAAATCCAGGGTTACGCGCGCGAGACCGGTCAGCTGTATAGTCCGGGCGTCGCCGGACTCGGCGAGATCCACCAGCTGTGCCCGCAGATGAGACGTACCCACGTCCATGATCGACAAATACAGGCTGTCGAGCAGTTGGCTGCGGCCCAGCTGTGCGAACCGCTCGTGCACATTCCACACCGCCCAGATGAAGGCCGCGACGTCGCCGCCGTCGCGGGTCCTCGACACCTCTCGCGCGAGCGCGTCGAGCGCGTCTTGGTCGTCGTCGGTGATCCCGGCGAGCACCTCGTCGACCAGCATCGGCGCGAGCGCGTCACGGATGGCGATCGACTCGCCCAGTGCGGCTGAATCGCTTGCGGCAGAACGGAACCAACTGTTCATCCGCGCGAGCGGCGACGGGTCCGCGACGAACAGTCCGCCACCGGGGCCGGGCCGGGACGTGATGACGCCGCGCGCCTGAGCCAGCTTGATCGCCTCGTTGACGGTCCCCACCGACACGCCGGTGAGCCGACGCAGATCGTCCTTGCTGCCGATCCGATCGCCGGTCGCCAATCCTGCTGCGAGACGGACGATCCGGTTGGCCGCGAGCTCAGCGCGTGAGCCCGCGACCGACACCGTGCCGGGGAGTTCGGAGCGGCCGCGCCAGCCGTCGTGGGTGTAGGCGGGAATGTCCGGCGCGCCGACGTCGGCATTCGACGACGACTGCTCGGGCTGGACGTCCTCGCTCATGACTCCTCGATCTAGTGAAGTGCGTATGCCCGATTGAGCCTACTGCGCCACCTGTGTCGACCTACGACGACGGCACCGGCCGCCGCCCGCCGACGATCAGGGCTATCTCCTTGGCGGGCAGGCCGATCGGCGTTCCCGATCCCACGGTCAAGTCAGTGTCGTTGGCGTGCAACGACTTTCCATTGAGATCGACGCCGAAGTAGGCGAGTTGGCGATTGTCCGGGTCGCCGACGGCCGCGGCGATCCGGTCCGGTGAGGTCGCGGGCAGTCCGAGTGCCTCGGTGATGTCGAGGCCATGCAGCACGTCGTGAGCCAGCGCGCCCTGCTGACCTCCGCGCGGTGGCTTCCACGGATGCTCGACGTTCGCGCGCAGCGACTCCAGCAACTCGGCGTCGGAGAACGCCGCGGTGTCCTTGAGTGCGATCCGATTGCTGAAGGTATTGAAATCGCCTCGGGCCGCGACGATTCCGCGGACCACGCGGAACATCGAATGCCGGTAGGCCAGGGTGATGTGCGCGACGACCTCGCGTACCCGCCAGCCGTCGCAGAGTGAGTCGGTGGCCCACTGCTGGGGAGTGAGGTCGTCGAGGATTGCGACGAGACGGCGTCGTTCGGCAAACGTCTCGGTACGCAGGTCGGCTTCGGAGAGTGTCACAGGGAGTCCTTCACGGTCGGGGATGTGTTGACGTGTCTTATACGTCGCGGGCGACGCGAATTCGTCGCTCGGCCGGAAACTCGGCCGACAGCGCCCCCAGAAATGTGGTCACGTGCACGATTCGCTCGTCCCGGAACTCGAAGGCGACCAGCGAGAACGGTTTCAGCCGTCCCTCGGCGTCGGGCCGATACTGCGCGACGCCGGGCCACCCGTTGACGTCGGTCGGCACCAGTCGGTCGTGTGCGCAGGCGTCGGATCCGGCCATCAGCGACGCTATCGTCGGGCCGCCGCGCAGCCACCAGGCGAGCGGTGGCATCGACGTCGTCGCATCCTCGTGCAGAACATCGATCAGGCCGTCGACGTCGTGCGCCTCGAACGCAGCGATGTAGCGCTCGACGAGGTCGTGGGCGACGACGTCGGGCGTCGACGCCGCCGGCTCTGCCGCGGCCAACTGCGCGCGGGCCCGCGCCAGGGCGCTGTGTGCGGCCGACGGGGTGATGCCGAGGATCTCGGCTGTCTCAGCCGCGCTGAACCCGAGCACGTCGCGCAGGATCAACGCGGAACGCTGCGGCGGCGTCAGATACTGGATTGCCGCGACGAACGCCAGCCGAATGGATTCACGTTCGACGACCCGTGCCGCTGGGTCCGAGGCGACGAGCACCCGGTGGTCGGGCATCGGATCCAACCAGGTCCCGGGGCGTCGGGGCGCACCGACGACTCCGGGTTCACCGAGTTCACTCACATCCATCGGCGCCGCCCGACGGCCGGCTCCACGCAGCAGGTCGACGCACACGTTGTGCGCGATGCGGTGCACCCAGGTGGTGAGGCGGGCGCGGTCGGGATCGTAGGTGTCGAACTTCGCGACGGCCCGCGCAAGTGTCTCCTGCACCGCGTCGTCGGTCTCCGTCGCGCCGCCTAGCATGCGATAGCAATATCCGGTCAGCGGACCGCGCAGCGGGTCCAGATCGGCGAGCGACGCAGTGGGTGCCACGAGTGTCAAGGCTACGCGTGGGCGGGAATGTCGTAGGGGTGCGGCACAATGATCGGCATGCTTCCGGGAGACTCAACTGCGCATCGCAAGGCTCGGGGCGCGTTCTACACGCCGCCCGCGGTCGCCCGGTTCATCGTCGAATGGGCGGTGCGCTGCGCCGATGATTCGGTGTTGGAGCCCTCCTGCGGTGAGGCTGTCTTCCTGCATGCGTGCGCCGACGTCGACGGATTCCGCGGAACACTCAAAGGTATTGAACTGCACCGTGATTCAGCCCGCCATGCGCAGCGGCAACTGCGCGCGGCGGGGGTGCGGGCCAGCGTCGAGACCGCAGACTTCTTCCTGCGCGAACCGAGCGCTCAGTACGACGCCGTCGTCGGGAACCCGCCCTATGTGCGCTACCAATCGTTCACCGGCGAGGCGCGCCGCCGCTCGCGCGCCGCGGCGCTGCGCGCGGGTGTCAACCTCACCGGACTGGCGTCGTCGTGGGCGGCGTTCGTCATCCACTCGGCGTTGCACCTGCGCGACGGCGGTCGGTTGGGCCTGGTGCTCCCCGCCGAACTGCTGACCGTCAACTACGCCGCGGCGGTGCGCCGGTTCCTGATGGACCACTTCTCCTCGGTGGGCCTGGTGCTGTTCTCCGAGCGCGTCTTCGCGGGAGTTCAGGAGGAGGTCGTCCTGTTGCTCGCCGACGGCTTCCGCAGCGACGGCGGAGACGGGACCGACCACTGCGAAGTCTATCAACTCGCCGATGCCGCCGACCTCGCCACCGTGTCGATCGCCGGTCACGGGCAGCCGCAGAGGTGGGTCCCGGCGTCGAAGAGCGCGAAATGGTCGGGGTCGATGCTGTCGACGTCGGGGGCGTCGGCGTTTGAAACTATCACGGGCACAACGAGTTTCGCGACGCTGGCTGACTGGGGGAGGACCAAACTCGGCATGGTCACCGGCAACAACACCTTTTTTGCGCTCTCGCCGGAGCGCGTCGTCGAACTCGGTCTGGTCGACTCCGACGTGATCGCGCTGTCGCCACCCGGCTCCCGGCATCTGCGCGGGCTCACGCTCACCGGCGCGAATCTGGCAGCGCTTGGCGCCCAGGGGCAGGCGACCTGGCTGTTCCGGCCCGACGGCCCGCCGTCGCCCGCGGCGCGCCGCTACATCGCGGCGGGTGAGGCGACCGGCGTCAACACCGCATACAAATGCCGTGTCCGCGACCCGTGGTGGCGAGTGCCGCATCTCGCGCCGCCGGATCTGTTCCTGACGTACATGAACGCCGACACCCCGCGACTGTGCACCAACCGGCACCGGGTGCATCACTTGAACTCGGTACACGGCGTCTACGCCGACGCCGGAGTGCGCCGCGACGCGATGGATCTGCTGCCGCTCGCGTCGCTCAACTCGGTCACCCTGTTGGGCGCCGAGACCATCGGTCGCGCGTACGGGGGAGGGCTGCTCAAAGTCGAACCGTCGGAGGCCGCGCAGTTGCCGATGCCCGCGCCCGAGTTGGTGGCGGCGCATCGACGCGAACTCAGTTCGGTGCGAACCGAGGTCCGTCGTGCGCTGCGGTCGCGCGCACTGACCGACGCGGTCGCTATTGTCGACGCCGTGCTTCTCACCGATGCCTTGAATCTCGACTCCGACGCCCTCGACGCGTTGCGCGCCGACCAGCGACATCTCTCCGGGCGTCGCGCCGCGCGTTCCAAGGGGATCTAGCGAGTGGCCGGAAAGCACACCGCCGCACCGAAACTCAGCGCCAAGGCGCAGGCGTGGCCGCTGTTCGACGCGCTGGTCGAGCGCGCGCCTCTACGTGACACCAACCCCTGGGTCGCCGTCGAGGGGCGCCGAGAACCCGACTACACGCCAGACTTCGACACCCTCACACAGCTGCTCGCCGTGCCGCTCGCGCTCGAAGCCGCAAGTCAGTCGGGTGTGCCGGCGCTGGCCATCGACGTCTGGGTCGCCTACGAACTGCGCCGCGCAGGCCTCGACGCCGATGCCGTGTGGCCGCGCGCCTCACCGCCCCGCGTCGTCGACCGCGATGTCCTGAAGTTCATTCGTTCGATGCCCGTCAAGGAGCAACAACCCCTGCTGGAGCGGCTCACCAAAGGAAACGGGGGCAACGGTGTGGCGGCGGCGTCGGCGAACATCCTCGGCAAGAACTACCTCAAGCAGGTCGACGTGCTGATGACCTCCTGGCAGGCGGGGCCGGAGCTGTTGATCTCCACGAAACGGATGGACTCGTCGTTCGGCAAGAACGCGGCCAACCGCGTCGAGGAGTCCTATGGAGACGCCAAGAACCTCGCCCTGCGGCATCCACTGGCCGCGCTCGGCTTCATGTTCGGCATCCGCTCCACCGCCTATACCGAAGAGCGCGCCCAGTTCGACTGGCTCGCCGACCTGCTCGTCAAACTCGGCCGAGAAGAAGACGCCTACGACGCGTGCTCGCTGATCGTCCCGGAATTCGACGCCGCGGCACCCGTCGACGACGCCGGACCCGACGCCGTCATCCTCGACCCCGACGACGTCGAGACCGAAGAAGACGTGCGCCACCCGGACGACGACGTGCCCGACGGCGAGGTCGCGCTGTTCGACCTCGCCGAATTCGGCACCGCACCCGACCCCGCCGAAGCCCGACGCAGCGTCGCGCGCTCCGACGTCGACCGACGGCTCGTCACACTGCCGAAGGTGACCCTGCGCCACGACCTGGTGCCCGACGAGCTGTCGCCGGCCCGATTCTTCGCGGTGATGATGCGCGTGCTGCTCGACAATTCGACGGTCGCGCACCACCGCCGGGCGCGGGAATTGCGGGCGAACCCTACCGGTAGTTGACGAACTGGAGTGCGACGTCGAGGTCGGAGCCTTTGAGCAGCGAGATGACCGCCTGCAGGTCGTCGCGCTTCTTACTGGACACGCGCAGCTCGTCGCCCTGAATCTGCGCCTTGACGCCCTTGGGTCCCTCGTCGCGGATGATCTTGGAGATCTTCTTGGCGTTGGCGGAGTCGATGCCCTCCTTGAGCGTGCCGGTGATCTTGTAGGTCTTGCCCGACGCCGCGACCTCGCCCGCCTCGAACGCCTTGAGCGAGATGTCGCGGCGGATCAGCTTCTCCTTGAATACCTCCAGGCCCGCCTGCGCGCGTTCCTCGGCGTCGGACGTGATGATGATCGCTTCTTCGCCGGACCAGGCGATGGTGGTGTTGGTTCCGCGGAAGTCGTAGCGCTGCGAGAGTTCCTTCGCCGCTTGGTTCAGTGCGTTGTCGACCTCCTGGCGGTCGAGCTTGCTCACGACGTCAAATGATGAATCAGCCATGTACACAGGGTATCGGGTACCGAATTCAGGGCGCTGAGCAGCCAGTTTGCGTAAGCCCCCACATGCCGTTGTATTCTTTTCCGCGTTGTCGTTCACAAGTGCGGAGCACCTAAGAACGCTGACACGGCAGGTTGCCCGAGCGGCCAATGGGAGCGGATTGTAAATCCGTCGCGTAAGCTACATAGGTTCGAATCCTATACCTGCCACACCGAGGAAAACGGCGCTGACGTCGGGATTTGGATCCTGGCCGAGACACTGTGTAACCTCGACAAGGTTCTTGAGCCGCCTCCGATGCATCGGAGGCGACACAAGCACGCCCCCTTAGCTCAGTCGGCAGAGCGTTTCCATGGTAAGGAAAAGGTCGACGGTTCGATTCCGTCAGGGGGCTCGCTGGACGCCAGTGTCCGCATGGCGGTGTAGCTCAGCTGGTTAGAGCGCACGACTCATAATCGTGAGGTCGGGGGATCGAGTCCCCCCACCGCTACAAACCGACCTCCCTGGGGCCCAACCGCCACGGCCAGGCTCCAGACTCCGCAAACGTACCACCCGAAAGAAGGCAGCGAAGTGGCCTCCTCAACTGATGTTCGCCCCAAGATCACCTTGGCGTGCGAGGTGTGCAAGCACCGCAACTACATCACCAAGAAGAACCGCCGCAACGATCCCGATCGTCTCGAGATCAAGAAGTTCTGCCCGAACTGCGGCAAGCACCAGGGCCACAAGGAATCGCGCTAGCGAAACCTGAAACAGCGGACACCGGGTTCGGTGTCCGCTTGTTTGCATTCAACCCCCATTTCACTTCACTACTAGTGCGCCACCCCAGCTTCACCGGCCCGATTCAGCCCTCGCCGACACGGTGGCCGGAAGGTTAGGTGTTCTGTGCTAGGACCGCAGACCGGTACTCCGTCTGAATTGATTCCGCAGCTGCGCGAGGACGCGACTCCCGACGAGGTCGCCGAGCACACCGCGGCCCTGGTCGGATACCACTACACCGTCGACGACTACTACGAGATCGGCCGCGAAGAAGTCCGCAAGCACGCTCTGGCCGTGCAGGACGCGCACCCGGTGCACTGGAGCGAGAAGGCCGCACTGGCCAACGGCCACCGCGGCCTGGTCGCGGCGCCCACCTACATCGGTGTTCTCGGCATCGTGGCGCAGCGCAAGCTCTTCGAAGAGGTCGTCACCGGCTACGACCTGTGGCAGATCATGCAGACCGATCAGCGTCTGGTCTACCACCAGCCGATGGTCGTGGGCGACCGACTGGTCTGCGACGTCTCACTAGATTCCTTCCGGCACGTCACCAGCCCGGAAACGATCGACCTCATGGTCACCAAGAACGTCATCTGGAACCAGCGCGACGAACCGGTGATGACCACCTGGACCTCGCTCGTCGCCCGGGCCGGACTCGAAGTGGATCCCGCACTGGCCGAATCGCTCGACCACGTGATGATGAAGTTCCCCGAGATCGGTCAGGTCGACAAGACCGTCGAACGCGAAGGCGGCCGGTACAACCTGCCCGACCCCACCGAGACGCCCGACCCCTACGGCGCGATCGACTTCGACACCCTGTCCGTCGGCCAGGAACTCCCGCCAACGCAATTCCTGCTCACCCGCGGCAACCTCGCCAACTACGCCGGCGTCGCCGCGGACCCCAACCCGATCCACTTCTCCGACGAGGTGGTCAAGGCCGCAGGCCTCGACGGCGTCGTCGCGCACGGCATGCAGACCATGGGTCTCGGCGCGGCCTTCGTCTCCGAGTTCATCGGTGACCCGGGCGCCTTCTGTGAATACAACGTGCGCTTCACCTCGCCGGTCTACGTCCCCGCCGACGACAGCGTCGCCGTCGAGTTCACCGGAAAGATCAAGTCCCTCGACCCCGAGACCCGACGCGGCACCATCGCGATCGTGGCCCGTGCCGGCGGAAAGAAGATCTTCGGGCGGGCGATAGTGGTCGCGCAGTTTAATTAGGATGTTCCGCCGCTGACAGGCTGCGCTGTTCCTTCGCCTTCCCTCCTCGTTCGCTGCGATTTTCCGGCGTCGTGTGCTGGTTTGTGTAGTGGGTAGGGCCGGAAAATCGCGGCTCGCTCGTCAGTCCAGGCGAAGCGCGCAGCCTGTCACCGGCAGAACATCGCGGCTGGCTCGGGGTTGCGTCGAGGCCGTCGGTGCGGCTGGAAGATCGTGGCTTGCTCGTCGGTCCAGGCGAAGCGCGCGGCCTGTCACCGGCAGAACATCGGTAGGGTTCGGGGTTGCGTTGAGGCCGTCGGTGCGGCTGGAAGATCGTGGCTTGCTCGTCGGTCCAGGCGAAGCGCGCAGCCTGTCACCGGCAGAACATCGGTAGGGTTCGGGGTGCGTACACAACCACTGGCGGCAGAACATCGCGGTGAGCACGCGATTGGCAATTGCACCGCGATATGTTCTACACTCAAGTGTCTGTGGTTTACGTCAGACTTGCGCGCTGCCCCCAAGGGTAGCGCGTTGGTTTTGTAAGGGTAAATTTCACAGAGGTCGTCGGAGGAAAGACTGACGACCAGAGGGGCGTAGCTCAACTGGCAGAGCAGCGGTCTCCAAAACCGCAGGTTGCAGGTTCAAGTCCTGTCGCCCCTGCCCTGGAATTAGGGCAAACGTTGATGAGAGGACTCGAAGGTTGATCAAGCGTGATCGAGCCGCCCGGGCCAAGGATGCCGGGGAGGCGGCCACGGCCGACAAGGTCGACTTGAACAAAGTCGACGAGCTCGATTCGGTGGCCGAACTCGACGACGACGCCGATGCGACGGTTCGCCCTTCGGGTAAGCGCAAGCGTGGATCGACCGGCACGGCCGTCGCTGACAAGCCGTCGAAGTCCAAGTCCGCGACACCGGACCGTCCTCGCAATCCGTTTGCCGCGATCTGGCTGTTCTTGCAGCAGGTCGTCGCTGAGCTGAAGAAGGTCATCTGGCCGACGCGCCGCGACACGATCGTCTACACGATCGTCGTATTGGTATTCGTGGTGGTGGTGACCGCAGCCGTCGCGGGCCTCGACATCGGATTCGCCCGCCTGGTGCTGCTGGTATTCGGATAGCCCAGCTCCCCTCGCTCGCGCGTGCCGCGGCGGGAACAGACAACAGTAGAACCTAAGGAGTGTGGGGCAGTGAGCACCGCAGACAACGAGATCGATTCGGCGCAGGACACCTCGGTGACTGATCCGACCACAGCGGCGGACGACATCGACGTCACCGACGCTGAGTCCGCCGACGATGCTGCGGTTGTTGACGTCGAAGACGAAGACGACGCACTCGGCGATTCCGACGACGAGGCCGATGAGATCGACGACGCCGCGGCCGATTCCGACGACGACGAAGCGGAGCACGACGAGGACGCGGCCGAGGCGCCCGTCGTCGAAGAGCCCGAGGAAGAACTCGATCCCGCCGAGAAGATGCGCCGGGAACTGCGTCGAGCTCCCGGCGACTGGTATGTCATCCACTCCTACGCCGGGTACGAGAACAAGGTGAAGGCCAACCTCGAAACCCGTGTGCAGAACCTCGACGTCGGTGACTACATCTTCCAGGTGGAAGTGCCGACCGAAGAGGTCACCGAGATCAAGAACGGCCAGCCCAAGAAGGTCAACCGCAAGGTGCTGCCCGGCTACATTCTGGTGCGCATGGACCTCAACGACGAATCGTGGGGCACCGTCCGCAACACCCCCGGTGTGACCGGATTCGTCGGCCTCACCTCGCGCCCGTCGCCGCTGACGATGGACGAGGTGCTGAAGTTCCTCCTGCCGCGTGTAGAGGCGAAGAAGCCGGCCGCCAAGGGCGCCGAGCAGACCGTCGAGGCGGCAGCCGCCGCGGCGACCGCGATCGTCGAGGTCGACTTCGAGGTCGGCGAGTCGGTCACCGTCATGGACGGCCCGTTCGCCACGCTCCCGGCGTCGATCAGCGAAGTCAACGCCGAGCAGCGCAAGGTCAAGGTGCTGGTGTCGATCTTCGGTCGCGAGACTCCGGTCGAGTTGAACTTCAACCAGGTGGAGAAGATCTGACGCTTCGCGCGTCGGCGATATTGAGACTTTCGTGTCTCCAGCGGGCACGAAACTGGGGCCTCACCGCCCCGAACACAAGAAACATCAAAGGAACTAGAGATGCCTCCCAAGAAGAAGAAGCTCGCCGGGATCATCAAGCTCCAGATCAACGCAGGCGCGGCCAACCCCGCGCCGCCCGTGGGTCCGGCGCTTGGTCAGCACGGCGTGAACATCATGGAATTCTGCAAGGCGTACAACGCTGCGACGGAATCCCAGCGCGGCAACGTCATCCCGGTGGAGATCTTCGTTTACGAAGACCGCTCCTTCGACTTCAAGTTGAAGACCCCGCCGGCTGCCAAACTCCTCCTCAAGGCCGCAGGCCTGCAGAAGGGTTCGGGCGTCCCGCACACCCAGAAGGTCGGCAAGGTGACCATGGACCAGGTCCGCGAAATCGCGAAGACCAAGGCCGAGGACCTCAACGCCAACGATCTCGACCAGGCGGCGAAGATCATCGCCGGTACCGCCCGCTCGATGGGCATCGACGTCGAGTGAGCTTGCGATCTCGCGCATATCGCGTCGAGTGAGTTAGCGCACGCTGACCGCTACGTGGGAGGGCCGGCTCGGCCCACAAACCACTAACCCGAAAGACTTTACGGAGAAAGAACAGAGCTATGGCACAACGTAGTAAGGCGTACCGCGAGGCCGCGGAAAAGGTCGACAAGTCCAAGCTGTACAGCCCGCTGGAGGCTGCAAAGCTGGCCAAGGACACCTCGTCGAAGAACGCTGACTCCACCGTTGAGGTCGCGATCCGACTCGGCGTCGACCCCCGCAAGGCCGACCAGATGGTCCGCGGCACCGTCAACCTGCCGCACGGCACCGGTAAGACCGCCCGCGTCATCGTGTTCGCCGTCGGCGACAAGGCCACCGAGGCCGCCGCAGCCGGAGCCGACGAGGTCGGCGCCGAGGATCTGATCGAAAAGATCCAGGGCGGCTGGCTGGACTTCGACGCCGCGATCGCGACGCCGGACCAGATGGCCAAGGTCGGCCGCATCGCCCGCGTGCTCGGCCCGCGTGGTCTGATGCCGAACCCCAAGACCGGCACCGTCACCCCCGACGTCACCAAGGCGATCACCGACATCAAGGGCGGCAAGATCAACTTCCGCGTCGACAAGGCTGCCAACCTGCATTTCGTCATCGGCAAAGCATCGTTCGACGCTGCCAAGCTGGCCGAGAACTACGGCGCCGCGTTCGACGAGATCATGCGTGCGAAGCCGTCGGCCGCCAAGGGCCGCTACATCAAGAAGGTCACCGTGTCGACCACGACCGGCCCCGGCATCCCGGTTGATCCCGCGGTGATCCGCAACTTCGCCGAGGAGCCGCAGGCGTAAGCCTCCGTTTCCTCGCATCAGTTCGGGCCCGACGCCGTATACGGCGTCGGGCCCGAATTTTGTTGTGTCACACTGATTTCGTGACGCGGCGTACTGACGCATTCGACGACTTCGACTTCACTGGATTCTGGGACGAATCCAGATACGCGATGACTTCCTATACCGAACCGGCGCCGAGTGATGAACTCGTCGCCGACGTCGAGGCCGAACTCGGCTTCCGATTGCCCGACGCGTACGTCGAGCTTGCGCGGCGTCGAAACGGCGGGCCGCTGCGGCGCAATTGCTTTCTGGTCGAAGGCACCGGGTGGTCGGAGGGGTTCGTGATGGTCATGATCAGTTCATGCTCGACTACCGGGAGTGCGGGCCGCGGGGTGAGCCCGGCGTCGTGCATGTCGATCAGGAACGCGGGTATCGCGTGACGCCGCTGGCGCCGAGTTTTGAAGCATTCGTCTGGGAGCTGATCAGCGAAGACGAGGTCGACGACGACTGTTGATGTTCTACCGTTGAGCCATGACGAAATCATCGGGACCCGCCGTCGTCGAGTCCACTCGGGAGCCCATCGACTACGACAAGCTAGCCGCCCGCCGAGCGGAGATCGCTGCGGAGTACCTGAAACCCGTTGGGCCGCAACGCACTCCTAGCACCGCCCGAGGTATTCATCATGTCGCGCTGTTGTCGTCCGATGTCGAGACGACTGTCAAGTTCTACGCCGAGCTACTCGGTTTCCCGCTCGTCGAGGTGATCGAGAACCGCGACTACCGCGGGTCGACCCACTTCTTCTTCGACGTCGGGAATGAGAACCTGCTAGCGTTCTTCGACCTTCCCGGTCTCGACCTGAAGGCGTACCGCGAGGTGCTCGGAGGGCTGCACCACCTGGCGATCAGCATTTCACCGCGCAAGTGGGCCGCCGCCAAACAGCGGCTCGACGACGCCGGCGTCGGCTACGAGATTCACTCGGAGGTGTCGGTGTACTTTGCCGACCCGGACGGCGTGCGGCTCGAACTCATCGCCGACCCGCTCGGCGAAATGTACGGCGACGACATTCTATAGGTGGGAAAAGCCATGGCGGACAGTGCAATTCGAATCGGTGTCTCGGTCCGGACGGGTTTGGCCCCGGGAGATCCGCGGGTCGGCCTCGCCCAGCTGATCGATCGGGTGCGTGCATCACGCGACGTCGGGTTGACCGGTCTGTACTTGGGTGACCATCATTCGCAGGCTCCCAACCCATACTTCCAGAACGTTCCCACGCTGGCGCGCCTCGCGGCCGAGTGGCCGGCCGCCGACCTGGGCGCGCTGTTCCTTGTGCCCCTGTGGAATCCGGTGCTGCTCGCCGAACAGGTCGGGGTACTCGCGTCGATGACGTCGGGCCGGTTCACGCTGCAATTCGCCGTCGGCGCGGGGGAGGGGCAGTTCGCGGCGATGGGCAAGTCGTTGGAGACGCGGCGTCGAGACATCGAGACGTCGACCGACATCGTGCGGCGGCTGCTCGCGGGTGAGACGGTGACCGTCGACGGCGTCACCAACGGCGCGGCCATCTCGCCGATACCACCTGAGCCCGTTGGCATCTGGATGGCCGGGCACGCCGACGCCGTGCTGCGTCGAGGTGCCGCCGCCGACGGCTGGATGGCCGGCCCCGGGGCGTCCGACGTCGAGCTGGCGCGCATGGTCGCGACGTACCGGCAGGCATGCGCCGAGCAGGGGCGGCCGGAGGGGCGCGTGGTACTTCGCCGCGATGTACACGTCGGCGCCGACGACGCCGACGCCGAACGGGTCGCCGACCCGATCCTGACCGTCGGGTACCGGGGCTTCGACCCGGCGGTGACCGTCGTCGGCGGGCCGGCGCGGGTGGCGCAGCGGTTCGCCGACTATCGCGAGATGGGGTTCACCGATGTCCTGATCCGGCACCTGGCAGGCGATCAAGCCGAGGTGCTGGAGTCGACGGCGAAGTTCGCCAAAGTGCGGGAGTTGCTGGGCGAGTAGACGTCCGAAAATTCGCCTCGTCCACTCGCATCCACCTCGTGATTTGACGAGGTGACTGCGAGGGAACCAGGTGGATTTTCGCGAAGGACTCGAAGTTGAAGCCGGTTTCAAGTACAGTCCTCTTCGTACGCAACGACTGGCGAAGGGGCGAGTAGTGGATGTAGCAGGCAAAGTTGCCATTGTGACCGGTGGAGCGGGCGGAATCGGCGCGGCGATCGCGCGACGCCTGGTGGCCGCCGACGCCAAGGTGCTGATCGTCGATCTGGACGCCGACCGCGTCGCCGCGACCGCCGAGGAGATCAACGCCGCCCATCCCGGGACCGTGGCGTCGGCCGGCGGCGATGCGTCCGACTCGGCCACCATCGCCGAGTGGATCGCCCAGGCGGAGAGCACTTTCGGTCCTGTTGCCCTGTACTTCGCGAACGCGGGCATCGGGGGCGCGCCGGGCCTCGACCTCTCCGACGAGCAGTGGGATCAGGTCATCGACATCAACCTCCTCGCGCATGTCCGCGCCGCCCGCGCGCTGGTGCCTGCCTGGGAGGAACGCGGCGAAGGCTACTTCGTCTCCACCGCGTCGGCCGCGGGACTGCTGACGCAGATCGGGTCGGCCGGTTACTCGGTGACCAAGCATGCCGCCGTCGGCTTCGCCGAATGGATGTCGATCACATACGGCGACAAAGGGATTCGTACCAGCTGCCTGTGCCCGATGGGTGTCGACACCAAGCTCCTGCACCCCGACGAAGGCGCCGAAGACGCCATCGGCAAGCTCATGCAGAGTGCCGTCGAAACCGCGGGTCGGGTACTCACCCCCGAGCAGGTCGCCGACGACGTGCTCGCCGCCATCGCCGACGAACGCTTCCTGATCCTGCCGCACCCCGAGGTGCTCGACATGTACCGGCACAAAGGCGCCGACTACGACCGCTGGCTATCCGGCATGCGTCGCTACCAGAAGAGCCTGCTCGACGCCGTCAACGGCTGACGCACGGCCCGGCGTCGAGCACATACCCCTCGTTACACCGAAGCTCGTGCCTCGTTTCGACACTCGGGCAGCGAGGTTGGCGCCGCACTTTGCCGACGGCGTCGACGATCACCGACTTTCAATCAAACCCCAACCCCCACAGGAGGATCCGTGACAATTCCAGAGTTTTCCGACCGGAGCAAGGCCTATCGCGAAGACCTGCTCGACTTCATGGACTCCCATGTCTACCCGGCCGAGAAGGTCTACGAGGAGCAGATGCGCGAGTCGGGCAACCCCCACTTCCACCCGCCGATCCTCGAGGAGCTCAAGGCCGAAGCGAAGAGCCGCGGACTGTGGAATCTCTTCCACCCGCACCCCGATTGGGGTCCGGGCCTGTCGAACCTCGACTACGCGCCGCTCGCCGAGATCATGGGCCGCAGCGAACTGGGGCCGGAGGCGTGCAACTGTAACGCCCCCGACACCGGGAACATGGAGGTGCTGCAGCTCTTCGGCTCCGACGAGCACAAGGAGCTCTACCTCAAGCCACTGCTCGCCGGCGAGATCGCGTCGGCGTTCGCGATGACCGAACCCGCCGTGGCGAGCTCGGACGCGTCGAACATCGAACTGCGCATGGTGCGCGACGGTGACAGCTATATCCTCAACGGCCGCAAGTGGTTTGCCTCGAACGCGATGCATCAGAACTGCAAGGTCCTGATCGTCATGGGCAAGACCGATCCCGAGGCGTCGGCGCATCGCCAGCAGTCGATGATGGTGGTCCCGATCGATGCTCCGGGCGTCACCGTGGTCCGTAACCTGCCGGTGTTCGGTTATCAGGACCGGGAGGGCCACGCCGAGATCACCTTCGAAGACGTGCGCGTCCCCGCCAAGGACGTCCTCAAGGGCGAGGGCGAGGGCTTCGCCATCGCGCAGGCCCGCCTCGGGCCGGGCCGCATCCACCACTGCATGCGCACCATCGGAATGGCCGAGCGCGCACTGGAACTCATGTGCAAGCGCGCCACCGAGCGCGTCACCTTCGGTCAGCCGCTCGCGACGCGCGGCAACATCCAGGACTGGATCGCCGAGGCACGCATCGAGATCGAGATGGTCCGGCTACTCTGCCTCAAGGCCGCCCACATGATGGACACGGTCGGAAACCGGGAAGCCGCAACGGAAATCGCGGCCATCAAGGTCGCCGCTCCGGAGATGGCGCTGAAGATCCTCGACCGCGCGATCCAGGTCCATGGTGGCGGCGGTGTCACCGACGACTTCCCGCTCGCCTCCGCCTACGCGCACATCCGCACGCTGCGGCTGGCCGACGGACCCGACGAGGTGCACAAGCGGACCATCGCCCGACGCGAACTGCGGGCGCACGCATGACCGGAGCCGCCGGCGATCTGTCCATCCCCGACGTCGACTCCGCCGGCCTGCTCAATTGGCTTGGCGGACAAGGAGTTCACTTCACCGGGCCGGTGACCGCAACCCGCGTCGGACAGGGTCAGTCGAACCTGACGTATCGGCTGGCCGGCGAAAGCGGGCCCAGCCTGGTGCTCCGGCGCCCACCGCAGGGCCACCTGTTGGCGTCCGCGCACGACGTCGTGCGGGAGGCGCGGATCATGTCCGCGCTCGGCCCGTCGGCCGTTCCGGTACCGACGATCATCGGCGTGTGCGACGACGCCGACGTCGCCCCGGTGCCGCTGGTCCTGATGGAGAACGTCGACGGGAAAGTGCTCAACGACGTTGCGGCCGTTGAGGAATTGCCCGAGGCGCAGCGCCACGACGTCGGCGTCAACATGGTCACGGCACTGGTTGCGATCCACGACGTGAACCTCGACGACGCGGGACTGTCGGATCTGGCGAGCCACAAACCGTATGCCCAGCGGCAGCTCAAGCGGTGGTCGGCTCAGTGGGAGGCGTCGAAGACCCGCGAACTCCCGGCGCTGGATGACCTGACCGCCCGGCTGGGCGCGAATATTCCTGAGCACCAATCGATTTCGCTGGTCCACGGCGACTTCCACATCCGCAACGTGATCATCGGCGACGACGCCGAGATCCGGGCGGTGCTCGACTGGGAACTGTCCACGCTGGGTGATCCGCTCGCCGACATGGGCAGTGTGCTGGCCTACTGGGTGGAGCCGGGGGAGACGGCCATCGGTACGGCCGAGGTCATGCCCGCCGGCCTTCCGACCCGCGCGGAACTGTCGAAGCGCTACCTCGACGCCACCGGGCGCTCGCCGGAGTCGTTGCTCTACTGGCACTGCCTGGGATTGTGGAAGATCGCAATCATCGCCGAGGGCATCGTGCGGCGGGTCACCGACGTCGCCGCCAACGCGGCCGCGGCCGGCGTCCCGACGTCGAGTCTGGTCGACGGCCTCGTCGAACGTGCGCGCGACGTCGCCGCCGAGGCAGGCTGGTAGGTCGAGCGCAGTGACCGGGAACGTCACCGGAGCGACCACGAATGCGACCGGCGCCAAACCACTGACGCCGCGCGGGGAACGTACCCGCGCGGCGCTGGTGGCCGCCGCCCGCGTGATCTTCGAGCGCGACGGTTTCGGTGAGTCGAGGCTCATCGACATCACCGGGCAGGCCAATGTCGCCGCGGGATCGTTCTACACCTATTTCGCCAGCAAGGAGGAGATCCTGCAGGCGGTGCTCGCCGATGCCCAGGAAGACATGCTGCATCCGGGGGAGCCGCACGTCGAAGTGGACGATGACGATCCCACCGAGGTGATCGCGGCGGCCAACCGTGCGTACTTCGAGGCGTACGCGCGCAACGCGCAGCTGATGGTGGTGCTCGATCAGGTCGCGGCCACCCATCCCGACTTCCGGCGGCTACGTCGGGAGCGCACCGAACTGTTCATGCGGCGCAACGCCAAACGGATCGAGGACCTGCAGAAGCGCGGCCTGGCCGACCCGGACCTGCAACCGGCGATGGCGGCCAGTGCGCTCTCGGCGATGGTCTCGCGGATGGCGTATCACTATTTCACCCTCGAGGACGCCGACCTGTGGGCGGACGACGACGTGCGGCCCGGGATGGAGGCGCTCGTGTTCACCGCGACTCGGCTGTGGGTCAACGCGATCGGGTTGCGTGATTGGCGGGCGGGGGCGGCGGCGTCGGGCACGGAGACATCCGCAGAATAGGTGCCAGGCATAGTGCTCGGCAGTCGGTAGATTCTCGGCAGAGTTCGGTGGGCGCGGAAAATTCTTTGGGGAAAATGGAACCGAACGGCCGGTTTCGTAGTCTAAGACTCATGCGCGACGACAAACTACTCTCCAAGATCTCGGCTCTGCTGCGCCAGGCGGAGGGCACCGACAACGAGCATGAGGCCCAGACCTTCATGCAGGCGGCTCAGCGGTTGGCGACGGCGGCGTCGATCGATCTGGCGCTCGCCCGCGCCCACGACCCGGCCGCTCGCAAGAACACCACGCCCGTCTCCCGGCAGATCACCATCGGCGTAGCTCGCAAACGTGGACTCAAGACCTACGTGCAGTTGTTCGCCGTCATCGCGTCGGCCAACGACGTGACGGTCGACGTCGCGCACAACTCCACCTTCGTCCTCGCCTACGGCTTCGAGTCCGACATCGACACCTGCGAGGCGCTCTACACGTCGCTGGTGATCCAGATGGTCGCGGCGTCGGACGCGTACCTGAAGTCGGGGGCGTACAAGACCGAGACCGCCGAGCGCGTCGTCACCAGGGACTATGGCTGGCGCACCCGCAAGGTCGTCGAGGAGACGCAGCTGTCGCCGATCACCGCGCGGCTCAACTTCCAGTCGGCGTTCGCCGCGCGGATCGGGCTGCGGCTGTCCGACGCCCGTGACGCCGCCCGGGAAGAGGCGCTCACGGTCGCGGACGGGCCGAAGACCTCCGCGTCGACCGCTCTGGCCTTGCGTAACAAGGAGATCGAGGTGCGCGACTTCTATCGGGAGAAGTCCACCGCGCGCGGGAACTGGCGGTCGTCGAGTGCGTCGGCCGGGTATTCCGAGGGCGCCCGACGGGCGGGTGACCGGGCTGGGCGTCGGGCCAAGATCGGCGCCGACCGTGAGTTCGGGACCAGCCGGGGTGCGCTGGAAGCGTGAGTGAACGCGACACCGGACGCGCGGCCTTCTACGCCGCGGAGAAGTTGGTGCACAACCTCTTCGACCGTGCGGGCACCTCGCACACGGCCAGCATCGGCGGCACGACGCTGACTCTGCCCGCCGAGGCGAAGTTCGCGTCGGTCGCCTCGATCACCCGCTACGTCGGCGACGTGCTGGCGATGCCGTCGGTGCGAAGCACCTTCGAGCGGGCCGACGTGCCGGTGACGGTCCGTGCGCGTCGGGGTCATCGGGCGGCCGAATACCGGACGTCGGGGCATCCGGGTCTCGCCGAGCTCGGCGGGGAGATCGCCATCCCCGATTCCGCCGCCGGAACGTGGGCGTTGCGCGAACTCGTGGTGCTGCATGAGCTCGCACATCATCTCGACGCGTCCGGCGGACCGGCCCACGGTCGAGGGTTCGTCGATACGCTGATCACCCTCGTCGGGTTGGTACTCGGGCCCGAGGCGGAGTTCGCCTACCGCGTGCTGTTGTCTGATGCGGGTGTGCGTTGATCACGCGTTCGCGGTGCTCGACGCCGTAGGGTGGCTGGCGAGGAGCGAAAGGTGGTCGAGATGGCTCTGGTCGCGGCGACGCACGCCGAGTACATCAAGCTGACCTCGACGAGGTCGCCGTACTGGTGTGTCGGGGTGGTGGCGGTGCTGTCGGTCGGCATCGCGGCGTTGCTCGGCGCGGTCGCGGCCAACGCCGCGGGCGACACCGGTCTGCGGGTGCCCGACTATCTGTTGGGGCTCAATCAATTCGGCGTCGTGGTGCTGATGATCATGGCGGTACTGGCGGTGACCAGTGAGTACCGGTTCGGCACCATCCGTACGACATTCGTGGCGACGCCGCAGCGGGGTCGGGTGCTGGTGGCCAAAGCCGTGGTGTTCGGTGCGCTCGCAGCGGTGCTGACCGCGCTGCTCGCGGCGCTCAGCCTCGGTGTGGCCGCGGTGCTGACCCCGGCGTCGAGCAACGTCTCATTCAGCGATTCCGTTGCGCTGCGCCAGATCTGGGGTACACCGATCTGGGCGCTGCTGTGCGTGATCGTCGGGGTGGGAGTCGGCGCGCTGATCCGGCACACCGCGGGGGCGGTGGTGATCATTCTGGTGTGGATGCTCGTCGCCGAGTCGATCCTCGCGGTGCTGCCCAAGGTCGGGCCCGCCGTGGGGCCGTTCCTGCCGTTCCGCAACGGGTCACGTTTCTTGAACGCGGCGCCCGACGCCGATGCCTACCACTGGAATGCCTATGTGTCGCTCGGGTATTTCGCGGTCTTTGCGGCACTGGTGTTCGGGGCGGCGATAGCTGTGGTGCGGCGACGCGACGCGTAGGTGTGCCCGCGGGGCACTAGGGTGGAAGCAGCGGCGTCCGAAACGCCGAACTCACCGACGAAAGGCCCCAGATATGTCTGTGCTGTCCAACCGCTGCAAGTCCACGGCGTCGAGCGATGAGCCGGCGGCGGAAGTTCTCGACGGGGTGGTCGAACCGTCGTCGACGCTGGGCTTCGACGGGTGGACGCGCATCGCCGGAGCGGGACTCGCGGGGACCGGCCTGCTGCACTTCGCCGCGCCGAAGCTGTTCGTGCCGCTGACCCGCACCGCCTTCCCCGAGCAGACCGACCGGTTCGTCACCGTCAACGGCACGTTGGAGACGCTGGTCGGAACCGCACTGCTGGCCAAGCGCACGCGGACGTTCGGGTTCATCGGGCTGCTGGTGTATCTGCTGTACCTGGGCACCAACGCGAAGAAGACGCGTGACGAGAAGGCCGCGGAGGCGGCCCAGCCCAACGTCGTGCCGAGCACACCGCGCGTCGTGCCGTCGACTCAACCGGCAAGCGGGTCGTAGACGCCGGCGGCGTCGACTCCGCTGGGGAGTCGACGCCGGTTCGCGGTGCGCTTGGGTTATGCCACCGGTCCGCTGGCCAGCAGTGTGAGGTAGCTGGGGCGGTCGGGGTCGAGGACGAGACGTTGGTGGCGTCCGCGCGCCCTGATGAGGTCCGGTATGACGGTGAGGTAGCGCGGGATGCTCGCGGCGTAGACGTCGACACGCAGTCGGTGACCCGCCTCGAGGATGGCGTCGGTGGGGACGAGGTCGACGTCGATCTCGACGGGACGGTCGGCGGGCACCGGAAGTTTGGCCTCGCGGGTCAAATAGTGGTGTGCCGCAATGAGATTGCCGTCAGCGTCGTACGTCGACTTCGTCTCGTCGATGGCCCGATTGGATACCGTCAGCGCCCCGTTGGTGAGCACCGTCGAGCGGCCGTCGGGGGCGACGTCGTTGACGGTCACCGCCCAGATGCCCTCGTTCCCGGAGGTTTCCACGTTGAGGTGCAGGTTCATCGAACCGCTGATCGACACCGCTTCGGCGACCGGCGCGGAGGTGAAGGTGAGGCCGCCACGTTCTTGCATGCGGGCGTCGACGCTGAACGATTTGCCGAGCGCGATGGTGGCGCCCGCAGTCACCTGAGAGGTGTCGCGGGAGGCGAAGCCGTACAGGTTGGGGCGCAGGCTGTGCGACGAGAAGTACTGCGTCGCAGTCGGATTCAGTGAGCCGTCGAAGTGACTGTGCGGGGCCGTCGTCGACGCCGAGGACGTCAGAAACGCGTGCTGAGTGGACACGCCGGGGCGGGGGAAACTCTCGCCGGAGGTCCACGCGCCGCCCTGCTGCAGCATGGTGACCGGGCCGTAGTGCTCGACGCCGTTGTCTTCGTCTTTGAGCCAACGGTCGAACCAGGCGCGTTCGAGGACGTCGAGGCGCGGCGGGGTGAACTTGCCGCCGAAGCCCGAGCCGACGTCGAAGTGGTAGCCGTCGCCGATGATGACCTGCTTGCGGCCCGGCTCCATCCGCAGATGGTTGTAGACGTTGGTGGCGCTGTGGCCGAACAGGTCGTGCCAGGCGCCGACGGTGAAGGTCGGGACGTCGATCTGATCGACCTTGGGGTCGCGCTCGTCGAAGTAGGGGTCGTCGAAGATGCGATCGTCGCGGGCGGTGAGGAATCCCCAGCCGAGGGAGGGCATTTCGGTCATCGGCGACTTGATGCGGTCACGCAGCCAGCGGACGGTGTCGCCGCGGACGAGGTCGCGGACCGGCGTGGACGGGTTGGGCACCCACTTGAGGATGTTGACCGTGGACAGCCAGGCGGGGATGAACGCCGACGGCATGCCGCCGGTGATGTAGATGTCGCGGACGATGTCGTCGCAGCCTTCGATCGCGAAGACCGCGCCCAACGCTGCGGGGCGCTTGTCGGCGGCCTGCAGCGAGTTGATCGCCGAGTACGACCAGCCGGCCAGCCCGATCTTGCCGGTCGACCACGACTGCGTGGCGGCCCAGTCGATGATCTCGACGGAGTCCTGCTGTTCGCGGCCGCCGAGGATCTGCCACTTGCCCTGCGAGGCGCCCGTGCCGCGGACGTCGACGATCACCTGCACGTAACCGCTGCGGACCAAGTTGCGGTTGATGCCGAAGACGTCGAGGGCACCCCCAGCGACGGTGCGGGTCAGCTGGGTGACGCCTTCCAGCGCGGTGCCGGTGCCGTCGATGGCGCCCGACGCCGCGGTGATCGCGTGACCGAGGACCGGTGCGTGGAGGGTTTTGTCGAGGCCGCCGAGGACTGCGCGGTTGTACGGATTGATGTTGACGATCGCCGGGTAGGGCCGGGTGATGGGCTGTCCGAAGCGATTGGCGGGGCGGACGATCGTCGCGCGCAGGCGCACGCCGTCGGACATGGTGATGACAGCGGCACGGTCGATGTGCACGCGCGGATAGCGCTGCTTGCCGTCGACGAGCTTGCGCCAGGCGATGGCGTCGGCGCCGCCGGTGGGGTCGCCGAGGGGGAGGGATTGCAGCGCGCCGCGTGGCGCAGGGGAAGCAGACGTGCGACGGGCACTGCGCGCGTTGGCGCGCCGGCCGGGCGTATCGAGCTGATACGTCATCGGATCATCACCTCGTTGTGTCGGATCGAGCTGTGCGACGCCGATTCGCTGTGGTGAAGATCAGCTGTGGCATGCGTCACTCGAACTGGTTCTAGCGAACTCTAGCCCACGCGGGGTAGCGCTGCGCTAACTAGGTGGTCGCTTTTTGGTGTGAATCTGTTAACGAGAGTGCCCCAAAAGGCCGCTAGCTGCAGTTTTTGACAGTTGGACAAATGACACGATGCGCTGGGGTGATGTCGTTCGGTGAGTCGAGTATCGGTTTCTATCGAGGTTAGGCGACCAGTGCTAGCTGCGTGCTTGCAGAAGGCTGTGAATTTGGTGTCGAGGCAGGTCGTGGGCTACTGGGGTTAGGTTTCTGGTGCTTGCTGGGGGCGGGATATTTCTGCTTTCGTCGGGGGAAATGTCGGGTTCTCTGTGTTTGTTTCAACGTTTGGGTGGGGTGGGCGTATTCCGGGGGTGGGTCATCCCATGACCGTGGCCGCCAGATCATCCCCGCTCGCGCGGGCGCACTTCATCGGCGCCGTCGGGTCGGAGGACCAAACGGGATCATCCCCGCTCGCGCGAGGCGCACATTAGGCGTCTATACAAGATAGGCGCCACGTTGGGATCATCCCCGCTCGCGCGGGGCGCACAATGCCGCGTCTACTGCTGTTGCTGGTCCGTTGGGGTCATCCCCGCTCGCGCGGGGCGCACTGGGGCAGCGTCCTGTCGACTCTGTACGGATGGGGGTCATCCCCGCTCGCGCGGGGCGCACGCCCTCGGGAGTCACCGACCCAGGAGGCGACGGGTCATCTCCGCTCGCGCGGGGCGCACGAGATCGAGTTTCTTCTGCGCGTCACCGGTCACAGGGTCATCCCCGCTCGCGCGGGGCGCACTCGACGGCCAGCTCGGATCAATCTCCATGCGACGGGTCATCCCCGCTCGCGCGGGGCGCACCCAGCGGAAGTGGCCTTAATGAACTGATCCGACGGGTCATCCCCGCTCGCGCGGGGCGCACCCCCTTCTCGTTCGCTACAGCAATCTTCTCCGGGGGTCATCCCCGCTCGCGCGGGGCGCACCTTCGTCAGACGCCGAGATCGTGGCCGATCCGGGGGTCATCCCCGCTCGCGCGGGGCGCACACCCACACCAAGACGCTGCTTCAAACGATACAGGGGTCATCCCCGCTCGCGCGGGGCGCACACAGTGTCGGTGCTCAGCGTGTAGGTGTCGCCGGGGTCATCCCCGCTCGCGCGGGCGCACCGGGTTTCGAACCGTGGCGAGCTGGCGGGGATGGGGTCATCCCCGCTCGCGCGGGGCGCACTCCTGGTGACCCGGATACGTCGAGGCCTTGACGGGGTCATCCCCGCTCGCGCGGGGCGCACTTAATCACGTTATTCCAGGCGAATGCGATCACGGGGTCATCCCCGCTCGCGCGGGGCGCACCCGATTCTGCTTCGACGGCATACCAGCCGGAGGGGGTCATCCCCGCTCGCGCGGGGCGCACACTTCCCCGTCTTCGGATCATAGAAGCCCTTAAGGGTCATCCCCGCTCGCGCGGGGCGCACGTCTTATTGACTGCATAGACGCCGATATAGGCGGGGTCATCCCCGCTCGCGTGGGGCGCACCATGTCGGCGAGGTCGGCCATACCTTCGGCCCGGGGTCATCCCCGCTCGCGCGGGGCGCACGCGGAAGGGGCGAAGAAACGAGACTACCTGTCGGGGTCATTCCCGCTCGCGCGGGCGCACCCCATCGCAACCACACGCCAATCACATCGCCGGGGTCATCCCCGCTCGCGCGGGGCGCACACACGGCATGACGAGATCACTCATGGCCGGTCCGGGTCATCCCCGCTCGCGCGGGGCGCACCCAACAACTGGGCGGTCGCGAAACAGCGGCAACGGGTCATCCCCGCTCGCGCGGGGCGCACCTCGTCGAGCAGGATGAGTGCGGCCGGCGGCAGGGGGTCATCCCCGCTCGCGCGGGGCGCACGCCGGCGGAATCGGCGGGTCGATGTCTCGCATGGGGTCATCCCCGCTCGCGCGGGGCGCACTTCGATGCGCTGGAGAAGAGCGCGGCGAAGACGGGGTCATCCCCGGTCGCGCGGGGCGCACGACGATCTCACCGGCATCGCGGCCGAGTTGCAGGGGTCATCCCCGCTCGCGCGGGGCGCGCCTTCAACCAGTCCTGCAGGTCCTTGCGGGCCTGGGGTCATCCCCGCTCGCGCGGGGCGCACTTCGGTGAGTCGATCGGCCGGTTGGCGCCCGCGGGGTCATCCCCGCTCGCGCGGGGCGCACCCCGTCGAACGGCACCAGGCGGCGATGGATGCGGGGTCATCCCCGCTCGCGCGGGGCGCACGATCAAAGCCGCGCGCACACCCTCCCAGAATCGGGGTCATCCCCGCTCGCGCGGGGCGCACGAGATGTCTTGGCCCGGCTCGTACATTGCGACGGGGTCATCCCCGCTCGCGCGGGGCGCACACGCTGACCGGTCAGATCGAGTGGGACAGCGTGGGGTCATCCCCGCTCGCGCGGGGCGCACTTCAGCAAGTCCATCGCGCCGGACTTGATCGTGGGGTCATCCCCGCTCGCGCGGGGCGCACCGATCGTCGCCCAGCAGCCTTCGACGCTGGCCGGGGTCATCCCCGCTCGCGCGGGGCGCACCTACCCCGGCGTCAACGGCCTGCTGAGCCGCACGGGTCATCCCCGCTCGCGCGGGGCGCACAACTCCCTCGGCAACCCGCACCTCGCGCCACGAGGGTCATCCCCGCTCGCGCGGGGCGCACCCCAGCAAGTCGATGAGGCTATTGGTGGCCTCGGGGTCATCCCCGCTCGCGCGGGGCGCACGAGGTCGTGCGCGACACGCCGCAACTGTTCGCGGGGTCATCCCCGCTCGCGCGGGGCGCACCAGGGTGCCCTTGTTGAGCGTCAACCCTCGCGGGGGTCATCCCCGCTCGCGCGGGGCGCACGGACCGCTGGCACTGTGCGCGCACCGCGTCGAGGGGTCATCCCCGCTCGCGCGGGGCGCACCGCGATTCTGTAATCGGGCTAGTCAAACTGTAGGGGTCATCCCCGCTCGCGCGGGGCGCACGCGAGCTCGCCGGATGTTGGGCAAGAACAGTTGGGGTCATCCCCGCTCGCGCGGGGCGCACGTGGTGTCGACCAGGAACACGCCGATATACGCGGGGTCATCCCCGCTCGCGCGGGGCGCACCGATCTGGGCGCCAGGAGTGGGCATCGTGAAACGGGTCATCCCCGCTCGCGCGGGGCGCACGCGAACATGACTCGCGCGCAGTGGCTTTCGACAGGGTCATCCCCGCTCGCGCGGGGCGCACCAAGGTCGTCGCCCGCGCCGGATTCCTTGAGAGGGGTCATCCCCGCTCGCGCGGGGCGCACATTGCGCTCTTCTGGTCGCCGCCGTCCCACACCGGGTCATCCCCGCTCGCGCGGGGCGCACTCAGTGTCGCCGTAAAAGTCATCGTCAGCCTCGGGGTCATCCCCGCTCGCGCGGGGCGCACTGTGCAAAGTGGCACAGCCCCGTGCGGCCGCACGGGTCATCCCCGCTCGCGCGGGGCGCACTCGGTGCTGTCCGGCCTCCTACCACGCGGGCAGGGGTCATCCCCGCTCGCGCGGGGCGCACTCCAACAAGACATCCGCGTGGCAGGGCACCCGGGGGTCATCCCCGCTCGCGCGGGGCGCACATGAGCACGCGCAACGCTTGGAACGGGTCGTTAGGGTCATCCCCGCTCGCGCGGGGCGCACGCGGCGGGTGCATTGGAGCGCAGCTTCGGGTTCGGGTCATCCCCGCTCGCGCGGGGCGCACGTGTGCGAAGAGTGTGACGGACTGGGCGAATGGGGATCATCCCCGCTCGCGCGGGGCGCGGCGCACTGGCGATGCGGTCGGCGGGCGCCGACGCGGGGGGATCATCCCCGCTCGCGCGGGGAGCACTCGGCCCCGCCGCGCATGATCTCCACCGCGTCGGGATCATCCCCGTTCGGGCGGAGCGCACGATCGGGCCTATTCCGCGCGCATCGGCCGCGCCGGATCATCCCCGCTTGCGCGGGGCGCACCCGTTTGTTTTCGCGGTCCCGTGGGAAGCTCCGGGATCATCCCCGCTCGCGCGGGGCGCACTCCGGCCACTGCTGACCCCATGTCGTCCCACAGGGATCATCCTCGCTCGCGTGGGGCGCACACTTGCTGACCTGCGCCGCAGTGGGACGGTAGCAGGACTCTCATTAACTTTCGTCGTTTGGCTCGACGCACCTTCGAGGCGTTGCTCCACCCGCCGCGAACTCGCATCAACTCGCTCGGCCGGCTTGGGCGAGTACCCGGGATCTCCTTCATTTCACGCAGATTCCTTGGGCAACAACGTGATCAAGCCACATCCGTAGCCTTTTCCGCGTCCGACACCGTGCGTCAATGCGCGGCGCAGAGCATCAGGATCGGACACCAAGAGCTCACCGTCGAACCTGGTAGTCGTCAGATGAACAGTTCTATCCTGCCGCCGAAAAGTTTCGACGCTGCGCTCGCTCAGTTCGAGCGCCAGCGCCCCGCCGTCGGCGCTCGACGCAGCGACCTCGAAACCATCCAGCGCGCCCTTGCCGATCAACCAGTTTCGTTGATGCTCCACGGTCCGATGTGCGACGACCCGTTTACCTCTGCCGTCCGACAGGGTGTGCGTCGGATTTCCCACCATTCGGAACAGGTAGCGTCCACCTCGCTCGATCGAGGCGAGGAAGGGCGCATAATTTCTTGTCGCCCAGGTGTTTTCAGTGGTCCAGCCGGCTTGTTCGGCGATATGGACGAGACACGGCCTGGCCGGGCTGATGATGAGCAGGTTCAACTCTTCACCGTCACGGTCGACGCGCCACAACACCCGGCCGTCGTCGGTGGTGGTCTCGGTGCCCGGTGCGAACGACGACATCACGGCGGCGTGCATCGCATGCCTGTTGGTCAGCAGCTTCATCGCCCCTCGACGTCGCCTGTTCAACGCGATTCTCGACATGTACATCAATTGCCCCCCAGTGCGGCCAGCCAGTCATAGCCCTTCGACGTGGAATCGGGATTCGGCATGTGCACGACGTCGTAGACGACGTTGCGCCACGTGTACTGCCGATCGGTCGGGTCGAACGACACCGGCGTGTCGCGGATGGTCTCGCTGACCTCGTCGCCTGCCACCGCATCCCGCACGATCGGCAGTGTCACTGACCTCGCCTGCTTGGCGCGATGCCGCGCCGACGCCGTCCATTCTGCCTCTCGGAGTGCCTGCGATAGCGGTGTGGAGGTAATCGACGTCGTCATCGGACCTGCCGGCGGACACGAACGTCGTCCCAGATACAACGGAAACGTCGGGCGGATGAGCGCCTCCGCTATTCCGGCTATCAGCGTCTCACTACCTTCGATGCCTGCGACGAACTTAGCGTCGGCGAGGTAGTAGCGGTGGGACAACGGCTTGGATTTTCCTGTGCGCCAATCGATTGCGGTCTGAAAGTCTCGCGTCAGCTCGCCAGCTTGATCGGTTCGGACCCCAAATGTCAGCGCTACCAGATCTTCGATGGGGTCGGTTCGGCGCCGACCCAGCGCCGCCGCGAGAAGTCCGAGAACTCCACTCTTCGTGGGCTCTGGCCGGGTCTTACGTTCGGTGAATCGGCTCGAGTCGCCCCACGATTGCAGCGGAGCCTCAAGCCCGATCAGGAGCGTTGTCATGCGGACGCCCCGGACCGCCCGAGCACCACATCGCCGAGCGAGGCGATAAGACGCGGCAGTGTGGTGGAGCTTGCCATCTCCTCGGGTACGGTGACGTCGGTGGTGGTGATCACCTGTGCCGATACCGGGGGTGCGAATGCGTCGTGAATCACCTTGGCCTTCGCGAGGATTCGTTCAGCAGCAGCTTTCGCGCGGTCACCGGATTCATCGAGAGCGTTCTCGAACGCGCCGGCCAGATTGATCGGCTGATCGTCGCGGACGACGGTGAGCACGAATTCCGGGACAGTTCGGTTCGCGAAAGTGTTCTGCTTTCCAGTCGGCATCGAGGTGATGAACGAACGCGTGAAAGCCTCGACGGCGCGGGCGGTGGCCTCGTCGTCACCCAGATTTGCCCGCAATGCCGAAACATTCACCGTGGCATAGCGATACAGCGTCGATGCATTGAACTCGACGGTGCCGATCATCCCGGCGCCCGCGTTGTCATCTGGGGACTTGTCATCGACCGCGGTGAAATAGTCGAACTCGGGCACGACAGAATGCACTCCGATCGCGTGGGCAACCTGCGCGGCGGCGTCGACATTCAAGTCAGGGGAGTCTGCGATCATTCTGCCGAACAGGGCCAGATCGATCGAATTGCCCTTGCTGAGAACAGCTTTCGCGTCTTTTCGGTCAGGCTTTCCACCTGATCGGATCGCCAGCTCGGCCAGTGCGTCGATTTGTGGGTTGCTGAGGAATAGGAGCGCCCCAGTTTTCTGGTAGTCCTCGGCGGGGTCGTTGCGGCGCGCCTTGTTCTTTTCGACCTTGATACCCGCTGCGGTAACCGCTCCGACCGCCAGTTCTTCTGCTCTCTCGCTTAAGGATTCGTCAAGCGAGGCGATGCACGCGGCGACCTGGTCGACGATGCGCAGTGACCGCACCCCAAGGTCCGATTCGTCGAGGTGGTTGGCGAAGTCTCGCCGGATAGCACGCTTCCATGCCTGGCTGGACACCCGCGCGCGACGTCGGCCGCCGAACATGGTCGTCTTCGGGCTGCCGTCCTCGTCGCGGTTGATGTTGGCGGGTGGAACGGTCTGAATGGCATGGAAGTCGAGGTAAAGGCTCATGGTGTGTCCTTAGTCGTTGGTGGAGTCGGGGTCGGGGCTGTCGGTGTTGAGGCCGGTCTTGGGTACGCGCGGTACTCGGCTGAAGTCACGTGACCAGCGCAGGCGGACACCCGACCGTTTGCTACTGAGTTGCCATTGGTAGAGATCGTCGGCGAGCAACCCGTAGTCGAGGGGGATCGAGCTCACCCGCAGCAGCCCGACGAGGGATCTCAGATGATGAATCACCTCGTTGAAATCGTCTGCGGTGACAACCGCATTGAACCGCTTGACGATCGCGCCGTCGGGTTCGGCATCAGTGCCCGACTGAGCGAGTTGACGAATTGCGCGGCCGAGACAATGGGTTCGTCCACCCCCGTGCATCTGGGTGTTCTTCGACTGTTGGTGAATGGCGAAGAGACAGACAGACAGGTATGCCGCGTACTCGCCCCGACTGGGTAGCGGCTCATCTGGCTGTTCTGGAAAGCCCGCGAAAATGATTCGCCACACGACGGGGTCGGAGCCGGCCGCGGCATCTAGGCTTCGACGCAGTCGTGCGAGATCCGCGACAGGTCCGGCCAGGTTTGTGATGGCGCCGTGCTGTAGTCGGCCTGCCAGCTTTGCGACATGCGCGGCGAGTTCGGTTTGTGATGGTGCGTCAGGCGGTGCAGGTTCCGGGGTGGATGTTGTCAACGGATCTCCTTCGAGATAGTCGGTTGTCGGCTGTTCATGGCATGGGAGGTTCGGGCGCTGGCTCGCCGAGAACGTAGTCCATGTTTTTCTTGAACCACAGATCGGCAGTGCCGGCGGACACGGTGTGGCCCTTGACTTCTCGTACCGCGAGCGCGGCAGGAGGCGCGTTGTCGACGATTTGCCTGGCAGCTTCCGATACCTTCCGCCGGA
Organism: Gordonia asplenii; assembly: GCF_012933505.1. Lineage (GTDB taxonomy): Bacteria > Actinomycetota > Actinomycetes > Mycobacteriales > Mycobacteriaceae > Gordonia > Gordonia asplenii. The sequence goes on along the minus strand of NZ_JABBNB010000045.1, from coordinate 8,267 downwards.
TCACTTCGGTCCAGACTGTCAACCGCGCGTCGGCGTTGTCGTCGGTGACGGTGGGCAGCCACTCGCTGAAGAGCGCTCCCATAATGGTGTAGGCGCGCTCGCGGGCGATGCTTCGTGCAGGCTCGACGTCGCCGCCGGATGCGATAGCGATGTCGCCGCCCAGTGAGCCGAGTGCTCGCGCGACCTTGTCGGCGCGATCTAGCGCATCGTCGACGCACACTCGGGCGAGACTCCCCGGCATTGCGAGGGTCGGGTGAAAGGTCAGGCCGCCGGTGATGAGCTCGGAGTACGTGCTGTTCTGCGGCCCGTACTCGATGCCCGCGGAGCGGAGTCGGACAACGTGATCGGGTATCTCTTGTTCGCCTGCACGCTTGGCGAGCGCTCGCAACGACCGGGCCGGGAGGGCAAGGGGTGTGCCATCTTTGGTCATGCCGGTGTTAGCGGCATCGGCGGGCAGGAGTGCGCTGAGACTGCGCCACAACGAGCGACCGGCGTCATGCTGGCGAGGCATGAATATCGTTGATTTGTACTTCTTCGTCTGGGGGTCGCTGTATCGCCACGCTGACATCGGTTCGACTGCTTGTTGCCGCCAGTAGGGGACCGGATCGCCATTCGATATCAACGCATCGGTTACGTGAGTGCCGTTGTGGTACAGCCGGATTCGGCGAATCGGCCAGGTGAACAGTCCGATGGGGCCGTGCGGCTCGACGCCTTGTCGCTCCGCCGCGGTCAGCGGTGCGAGCTCCCACAGCGGCAGGTCGTCGGGATCTTCGTGTTCTGGCGGTACGAAGTTGTGGATCAGAGTTTCGCGCAGCGTCGATCCTTCGACGGTGAGTCCGCCCAACCAGCCTGCCCAACCGATGCCGAGAGGATAGCCTTTGCCGCCCTTGACGCGCGCGTCTCCGACGGCTCCCGGCTTGATGCCGCTGATGTCGAATGCCTGGCAATGAATGAGCCAGCGGGCAGCTTCGGCAGGTGTGAGGGAGTCGACGTGCTGTTGCATCGTGAAGAGACTGCCGACTCCCGGTGAACCGGCGACCAGCGCCTCGAGCCCAGATGTGTTGCCCGACGCGGTCACGAGATCGGGAACCAGCATGAACGGCTGATCTGCGTCGAACAACTCGAACCGGTGCCGCCACGAGTCGAGGTACGCATCGATTTCGGTCAGGGGCAGCGCTTCTGCGCTCCACAGTTCACCGATATCGATGTCGTCGTAGGTCTCGTCTCGAAGCCACAGTGTGCGGTACAGCACTGCAAGAGCGATCCGTAGTACCGCGAAGTCCTGTGTCGGAAGTTCGCCGGCTACCCTCGTCAACTGGCCCGCGCGGTGGAACAGCTCGCGCAGCGACACGGTGGTCGGTGTGTTTGAGACGGTTCGCGCGACGATCCATGGGTCGTCGACCAAGTTGAATTTCATAGTGCCTCCTGGTAGTCGACGATGAGCCCGAGTTCGAGGTCGTAGTCGAGCGAATGACCCGAAACGTCCGCGTGGCCGTCCGAATCCAAGATGAGCGGAAGCATTCCGCGCAGCCACCGCGACTGCTGCCAGCTGTCAACCATCTGCTGCTCCAGCTCCTCAATGAGATCGTCTCCGCTTCTCCCGCGGCCAAGGTACGACGGCAGTCTGACAACTTCGCGTGCGAGTTTTCGGGCCACGTCGTCGTCGATCTCCGGACCGAGGTCCAGGTCGCGGTCGGCATCGATGTCGGACCATGCTGTGGGGACCAGGCGCCGTCGTGAGTTTCGTTGAACGACAACCACTTCAATGCTGTCTTCGCTGTCGCGGACTTGTGCGATGCCCTTCTCTCCGTCGGTGTCGCCGACGCTGACGGTAGCGAAGTCGATGAGCGAGTCGCGCCTGGGTGCCGGAAGTGCGAAGCCGCGTGCACGTTCGGCACGGTCGTTGTCGGCGGCTCGACGAGTTCTCTCCGCAGCTGCCCATGCCTCGTCCCATCCGGGTGGTGCCGAAAGGTCGTCGCGGTATGCCTCGGTGACCAACACTGCAACATCGTCGGGGGAACGGAGCGGTCCGATGCGAGCCCGGTGGTCGTCGAGAACAGCAAGGGCACGCAGCAAGCTCGAGGCTCCGTAGACGAGGGCGCATCCGCGATCGAGGCGCGGAGCGTCGTCGGGGCATCGTTCGAATCCGGTCAAGATCACGCGGGGGCTACGTAGTTTCGGCGCGCGTTCGTCGTCTGAGCGGTCGTGGCGATGCAGCCGCCCGATTCGTTGAATGATCAGGTCGACGGGCGCGATGTCGGTGAACATGACATCGAAGTCCAAGTCCAACGACTGTTCGATCACTTGAGTCGCCACCACAATCAGTTTTGTTGTGGGAGAACGTACGACGCCCGGGCCGAGGCGTTCCCGCAGGCTGTGCTCGATGCGAAGCCGGTGCGGTAGCACGAAGCGCGAGTGAAGCAGTACGACCTCGACCTCGTCACTCGCACTTGCCGCCAGGTCGCGATAGACCGCCTGCGCACGCGTGACGGTATTGCACACGATCGCGGCGTGTCCGCCGTTTGTGGTTTCGATGAGAGCCTGTGCCGCAATATCTTCGGGGCCGCCGCTCAGCTCTTCGATCGTCACCGACGACGACCGGGACGATGCGGCGAAGGTCAGGTGATCGCAGCCCGCGGTGCCGGTGTGGGTGAGTACCGGGTACGCCGAGCTGTCGACGGTGAGCGAGCGTCGTTTGCGGCCCTTGTTGTAGGCGTTCACCAGCGCGTTCCGATGCGCCGGCGGGAGGGTCGCGGTCAGTGCGATGACTGGCACCTCGAATGCGCCCAGCCACATGAGCGCAGACTTCAGATACTCGGTCATAAACGTGTCGGCGGCGTGAACCTCGTCGATGACGACGACCTTGCCTGCGAGCCCGAGTTGGCGCAGCACAACGTGTTTCGCGGCAAGTGCGGCGAGTAGTACCTGGTCGATCGTGCACACGACGATGTTCGACAATGTCGCGGTCTTTCCGCGTCCAGACAGCCACCAGTGGGCGATGGCCTCGCCCATGCAGTCGTCGTCGAGGTCGTCGTAGATGTGACTGGACTTCGGAATCTCGGTGAAGTCGTCGTTGAACTTGGCTGTACTGTGCACGAGGGCGATCGAGGTGTCAGATGAGCCCAGGGTCACCGGGATCCATTTCGTGACGGTGCTGAAGATGGCGTCCGACGTTGCGCGGGTCGGAAGCGCAAATGCAATGCCGCCCAGTCCGAAGCGCTCCGCTAGGACCTCTGCGGCGGCCAACGCGGCGGCAGTCTTGCCTTCGCCTGTCGGAGACTCGACGACGATCAGCTCGGGTTCCTCGATTGTGCGAGCGAGATCGAGTAGGGCCGACTGCATCGGGCGGGGATTGTCGATGTCGAAGCGGGTCTCGTAGAGTTCGGCATTCGACGTCGGGGGACTGGGGGTCCACAGCTCGGGAAGGGCGAGGCGCTCCATCGCGCGCCGAACGCGTTGTGCCTGAACGGTTTTCGGAACGAACTCGAAGAATTCGACATTGGATGCGATCCAGTCGCCCATGATGACGAGTCCAGTGATGGCGATGGCTGCAGGCTGCGTCAGAGGGTGTCCGCTGAGGGTCTCGAAATCACCGTCAGACATGTCGGCGAGCATCGCGCAGAAGTCGGCGAGTTCGAATTGGACTGTCTGCCAAGCGTCGTCGCCGTCGAGTCGTGGATTTCGCTGCTTGAGTTGTTCGTGAGTGGGGTAGCGTCCATGGTGACCGCCGGGGATGGCCGCGAAGGTGTTCGCCGTTTTCACCGACATTCGGTGGCGACCCGCGAGCCAATCGCGTAAGGCCAACTCCGAGACTGCGGAGTGGGGGAGTTTTCGACGTTCGTCGGGGGTGACGTTGATGGTGAGGCCAGTAGCGCAGATGCGGTCCGCGAGACCTGCGACTACGGGATCGCGGCCTGAGCAGAACACCGGCGACGCTTTTCCCAGATCATGCGCGGCGGCGAGCCAGGTCACGACTCGTCGGGCGAGTGCTTCGTCATCCCCGAGGTCGGCGGCGATCCGCTGTTTGAGATGAGGCGCACAGACGTGATCCCACAGCCAAGCCGTGACACCCCCTGCGTCCTCCATGTGTTGATGGAGGCGCATCGATTCACCCGTGGTGGCGTCGGCCTTAGCCCAGAGGGATCGAGCTTGGGGGGACAGCGTTGCGGCGGGATTGTCAGTGGCGCGTGGTTGCCTGTGGGACATGAGACACATTTTGCAGTGTTGAAAGCTGGAGCGGTGTCCTCGAAGTAGATGTATCAGACAGTAGACTTACTGCGTTCAGTGTGCGGCGAGAGTCATCATGTGCTGATCTTGGTGTATGAGCTGTCGGCCGGCCATCCCCGCTCGCGCGGGGCGCATGAAATCTCTTCGGCCGACAGAAGACTCGCTGCTGGATCATCCCGAAATCCGGGAAACCGACAGCCCATAGCTTCATGGTGCCCGAGAGGATTGCTGATGTCGAACGACGCAGTGGACGGTAACGACACTGCGATCCTCGATCGCGAGGTCCGACACTGGGCCACCGCGCTTACGGCCGACCAGCGTCGAGCGATCTTGCGATGGCAAGGTCGTGATCGGTTCTATGAGCGAGTTCAGGCTGTGATGACACTCGGCATCGATGATCCCGAGGCTGTCGATGCAGCGGGCCTGTTGCTCGCCGCGGCCACCCACAAGTTACAGAGGTCGTACACGACTTGGCGCGGGGTGAGATCGTCAATCGATGCTTACGGGCTGCGATCGGGCGAACTCGGCCAGCTGATTGGGACCTCTGTGCGGATCAATAGATTCGTCTCTGTCTCACTTCGCCGCGAGGTCGTCACAGACGAGTTCACGGTGCCCGAGATGTCGGGCGGAGCGGTGCTCTCGCGCATGATGTTGGGTGCCGGAACGATGGTTGGGTGGCTCGCATCTGTCGGTCGGCCTGACTCGCGGTATCAAGCGGAAGTTCTTTTGCGACCCGGAAATATGCAGCGTATCGTCGGCGTCGATACATCAGGAGACATTCCCACGCTCGTTGTGGAGGTAGCGCCGTGAGTCGCTTTGTCGACGACCACCCGTTCTTCAGTGAACCATCAGGTGCTCCGCAGTCGCTGGCAATCTTGCTGAATCGGCTTGGCGTTGAATTCGAGTCTGACCAGACACAACGCGAGGCGATCGCAAAGTGGCTGAGGTCGAATACGCCGGTTCCTCGCTTGGCGGAGGAGCTTCGGAAGCGGCGGTTGTTGATCGCCTAGTGTGCAGGTGTCGCGCCCAAAGACTTGGCGATGACTCATCTGGTTGTCTACGGCTGAACTCGCCGAGAAGTCCGAATTCCCCGTCAACTGTTGGGGCCTGCCTGCTTTCTGTCCCGTTCGATTGTCACCCTTCACCCCATCTCCGCCTTCCCCAACTCCACCGCGGCAGCCGCCTCCAGTGCCATCCAGCCGCTCAGCTGCACGGACAAATCCCGTTCGGGGATCTGCGACGAGTTCACCGCGCCGCCGACGAACTCGGCGTCGGCGCCCGACGACGTCGGGATCTGCGCGGGCTTACTCCAGTTGGCGCCGAAGAAGATTCGGCCCGACGAGTCCACCGCCCGGTTGGCCCACACGGCGTCGGCGCTGGTGGTGACGATTCGGGCGGCGCGCTCCCGCAGGCCCGGCAGGGTGTCGTGATCGCCCTGAAGGTCCGTAGCCAGCAGCGCCAGATACCGCGCGAGAACGCCGGTGAACAGGCCGCCGTCGCCGCCACCGCCGCCGGGAATCACGCCGTCGCGCAGATGATGCTGCTCCACGGCGTCGAGGAGTCGGGCGATACGGTCGACGTGCACGGCGTCGCCGGTGGCCCGATACGCTTCGCATTCGGCGCCCAGTACGACGCCCTGGCAGTACCCGTAGATCTCCGGCGACTTCTTGAATTTCGTTGTGTCAGAGCCGGATTCGGGCGTTGGGGTGATGCCGTCGATGATCAGGTGCGACGTCGGGTCGACGAGGTTGCGGTCGATCCAATCGCACATCGCGACGGCGCGTTCGGTGTGGCCGGTGCGCGCCACCAGGATCGCGGCGGGGCCGTTCGCCGGCGCGTTGAAGAACAAATCCAGTGTGCGCCAAGGGATTCCGCCGCCGCGCTGAGGAATCCAGGAATCCAGCATTCGACCGGTGAGCACCCGGACCGCGCCCTCGCGACCGAGGTGGAAATGCCGTTCGGCCCGCTCGGCGGCGAGGCCCAGCCACGCCATGTCGTCGTAATAGTCGTTGGTCCAGCGGCCGAGATTGCGAATCCTGATGCCGCGCAACATCCGATCGACGGTCTTCACGGCGTCGGGCGTTGGTCGGTGCAGGGCGGCGTCGATGAACAGGTCGGTCAGGTGCGCCTGCCACCAGTAGTGCCACATGCCCTTGCGGCGCCGAAGCGGCGGCATCGGCCAGGCGATATGGCCGATGCGAGTCAGCGGCAGCCCGAAGGCGTGCGCGAGATGGCGTTCGACGATGTTCTGCTGCGCGATCGACGCACGCTCGTTCGCGCTGAGCTCCGACGACGATTTGGAAGGGGTCCCCATGGTCGGGTAGCCTATCTGTTTGCTACGTCATGCATCCGCGTGACGCTGCGGGTTCACCAAAGACCGTTGGTCTGCAGATCCGACCGATCTGCACGAAGGTTCGGCAATGCCGACGACCCACGCAGGATGAACGAGGATCTGCGCTGCAGCACAGTCGTGCCGCGCGCCTACGCCCCGTGCTTCTGCGCATGGGGCGTTTTGCATTTCGCCTCTTCGACGCCGGCGGACCTGGCGGACCACTCACTTCGAGATTAGAGAGGAGGCGAAGTATGGCCAAGTCCGAAAAGGTCGCCGCAGTCGCGGAGATCGTTGAGCAGTTCAAGGGATCGTCGGCGGCAGTCATCACGGAATACCGTGGTCTGTCCGTTGCGCAGATCTCGACGCTGCGTCGGTCCCTCGGTGAGGGCGCAACCTACTCCGTCGCCAAGAACACCCTCACCAAGCGTGCCGCTGCCGAAGCGGGCGTGGAGGGACTCGACGAGCTGTTCACCGGCCCGACCGCGATCGCCTTCATCGAAGGTGAGCCGGTGGTGGCTGCCAAGGCGATCAAGAATTTCGCCAAGGAGAACAAGGCTCTGGTCATCAAGGGCGGGTACATGGACGGCCGTGCGCTGTCCCTCGCCGAGGTTGAGCAGATCGCCGACCTGGAGACCCGAGAGGTTCTGCTGGCCAAGCTCGCCGGTGCCATGAAGGGCAACTTGGCAAAGGCCGCTGGGCTGTTCAACCAGCCCGCATCGCAGGTCGCGCGTCTCGCCGCGGCTCTGCAGGAGAAGAAGGCCGAGGCAGGCGAGGAATAATCCTCGGCCTGATTTTCAGCCACCCAAAACCCTCATCTCCGCTCGTGCGGAGATGGATCCCCCAACACGGGGAGTCAACTACCGCCCTGTTGGGGCACTAACGGAAGGACGCCACCATGGCGAAGCTCACCGCTGACGAGCTCATCGATCAGTTCAAGGAACTGACCCTGTTGGAGCTCAGCGATTTCGTGAAGAAGTTCGAAGAGGTCTTCGAGGTCACCGCGGCCGCTCCGGTCGCCGTCGCCGCTGCCGGTGCTCCGGCCGCCGCCGAGGCCGCTGCCGAGCAGGACGAGTTCGACGTCGTGCTCGAGTCGGCCGGCGACAAGAAGATCCAGGTCATCAAGGTCGTCCGCGAGATCGTCTCGGGCCTGGGCCTCAAGGAAGCCAAGGACCTCGTCGAGAGCGCTCCCAAGGCTCTGCTGGAGAAGATCGATAAGGACGCCGCCGAGGCTGCCAAGGCCAAGCTCGAAGAGGCAGGCGCCAAGGTCTCGCTCAAGTGAGACTGATCGCCTAGATCTCTGCGGGTTCAGACCTGCTTCGACGCCCCGTGTGACTGCTGTGACACACGGGGCGTCGTGCTGTCTTTTGGGCCGTTGAGCTGGGACTATTCACTACCCTATGGCGCCCATCACATTCTTGTGACGAGAGTCCAAAAGGCGATCGTGTCATTGGACATTGACGGCTTGGCAGCAGGCGTGTCTTGGGTTACTCTTAGGCGTCGTTAAGGTGCTACTGGCAAGTAAGGTCAATTGACCACAACTTCGTGCTTTGCCCTAGTTAAGTAGGGGTGAAGTATGTCAGTACGTTAGAGTGACTCCAACCACAAGGTTCATGCATAACAACGTGCACCACTCTGCGGGCCAAGTTCCCGGGGAAGATCGTCTGGAGGAGAAGCAGTGGGTGTTGAGGTCAGTGTCAATGGGCTTACC
>NZ_JABBNB010000044.1 GCF_012933505.1 Gordonia asplenii | reverse complement strand
TTGCCCAGCGCGCCGGAGTACTGGCGCGCCACGCCGGGCGAGTGGACGCCCTCCTTGGGAAAACCGACATCGTCGATGGCCCAGACGTGCGCGCCGATCAACTCGATCGCCTTGTGGGCCAACGCTTTACGTACCGGACGTACCGGCCACGGTGAGGTGGTGATGAACTGCTGCAATTGTTGATGATCGACGTCGAGTCGGTGCGCCATCGGCTGCATCGACTTGCGTTGCCCGTCCATCAGCAACCCACGCGTGTACAACTGCGCCTTCACCCGTTGATCCGATCGAGGCAACGATGAAAATACTTCAGCCACAAAGGATTCCAGCATGGACTGGAACCGCGCTCGAGTGTCAAGCCGACACGCCGAGCTAACAAAGTACTACTAGCGCCTCGCTCAGCACGGCGCTCGTCCGGCTCAACCAGCGAAATAGGTCCGCCATTGGTGGATCCAGGTTGAGTCCGAGCGCAGCGAGCGCGCTCCCCGGTGGGTGGTCGAGTAGCCGTCGTGCGAGCGCACCGGCGTATCGAGACCCGGTGACACGAACTCCGATCGCCACCCGAAAAGTGCAGTGGCAGAGAAGAACTCACTTGACCGAGAACATGATCGCAGTGGTGGTTGCGTCGAGTATGGCGTCTCACGTGATCTCGATACGCCGTCGGGCTCGTTCCTCGCGCGACGGCACTCGATCAGCCAGGTACGCCGTCGGGCTCGTTCCTCGCGCGACGGCATTCGATCAGCCACGTACGTCGAACGGATGCAACCCGCGCGCTCACAAATACGGCGCGGTCGTGAACTCGAGGAAGTGTCCGCTCGGATCGCGGAGATAGACGCCGCGACCACCGTGCTCGGTGTTGATCTCGCCGGGGCGGGACATCTGGGGGTCGGCCCAGTGCTCAATGCCCTTGCCGCGCAACAGATTCATCGCGCGGTCGAACGTCGCATCGTCGACCAGCAGGGCGTAGTGCTGCGGTTGGATGAAATCAACTGGGGGAGAAGCGAACTGGAGCATCGCGCCGGTTCGGGATCGAGTCGGCCCACTCGCTTGGGTCTCGACGGCGTCGTCGAGCAGGAGGTTGCGGAACGGGCCCCACGACGGCCCTTCGGCGAGGTCGAACAATTCTCGATAGAAGTCGGCGGACGCATCGCGGTCGGCGCTGACGATGATGGTGTGGTTGAAAGTGACACTCACGGTGGATCTTTCAGATTCGACGCCTCCATGTCTGACGCAGTCCGTCATCGACACGCGACGCTGCACGCAGCCTACGCGATCAATGCGGAAAGATCTATGCGGGCCGGAAAGGGCTTGTCGCAGAGGTAGTCGTGGGTGGCGATGGTCGCGGTGTAGCCGGAGTCGGTCAGCGCGAGTGCCGTCAGGACGGGCTCGTGGTCGAGATCGATGATCCAGTAGAACGGGATTCCCGCTTCTTCGTACTCGCTGCGTTTGACGACGTGATCGGTCCGTCGTGAGCCAGGTGAGACGATTTCGATCGCCAGGACGACGTCGGCGGGATCCAGCGAGCGGCGGTCGCCTATATCGCGTCGGCACACGAGAAGGTCGGGGACCCGAACGGTCGGCGGATAGTGCACGTCGATGTCGACTTCGACCTCGGCGACGACTTTCAGTTCTGTCGGCAGCTGCGGTGCCAACTGGAGGATCACACTCACCGACGCGTCGGCATGCCTCAACCTCGGACGCGGAGACATCATCAGCACCCCCTCCATCAACTCGGTCCTCCCCGCCGAGTCTTCGGGCAGCGCGCGCCAATCGTCCAAGCTCAGGAGACGATATGGAAGTGGAGCGGCCATGGTTCGAGAGTACCCGCCGACCACGTGCCTCAACTATTCCTCGTTCTCCGACCGTGCGTTCTGCAAGGCGATGGCTCGCGCGAGCTGTGCGTAGCGGATCTCCAGATCGCGGAACCGCAGATACGTCGATACGGTCGTGAAGGCGAAGGCGATGACCAGCAGGAACAACACCAGATCCAGGCCACGCTGAATGCCGAGTCTGTTCGCCACCCACGTCACGTCGTTCTGCCGCAGCATCGCGTACACGCCGAACACGACGAACGCGACGAACAGCAGTTTCACCCCCGCCGACGATCTCGCGGTCCCGCGGTTGGCCATGAAGAACCCGACGAGCGCGACGATCACCAGCAACGACAGAATCTGAAACCAGATCATCGGGTCACCTCCTGCGGCCGTGCAGCATGCCGTCGGCCAGAATGTTGACGCCGTTGATCAGCGACTGTCCCTTGGCCCGCGAATAGTCGGTGTAGAGAATGGTCACCGGCTGCTCGGCGACCCGCCACTTGTGGTGATCGATCAGTGCGACGAACTCCGACGCGTGGGCCATCCCGTTCATGCGGATGTCGAGGTCGTCGGCGACCGTCTTGTTGAAGGCGCGCAACCCGTTGTGGGCGTCGGACAGCCCCAACCGCCGGGTCCGGAAACTCAGCATCACCACGGTCCGCAGCACGATGCGCTTGATGAGCGGCACGGACTCACTGCGGCCGTCGGCGAATCGCGTCCCGACGACGATGTCGAGGGGTTCGGTCCGAAGCCGATCGATCATCGCTACGACGTCGTCGACTTGGTGTTGGCCGTCGGCGTCGAAGGTGACGAAGAACGCGGCGCCGGGCTGTGCCCGTGCGTATTCGACGCCGGTCTGGATCGCCGCGCCCTGCCCGAGATTGACCGGATGCTGGACCAGTCGTGCGGGGGAGGCCTTGATCTCGGCGGCCGAGTCGTCGCGGCTGCCGTCGTCGACGCAGACGATGTTCGGGAAGGTTCGAGCGGCGTCGGTCATGACCTCGCGGATCACCGGGCCCTCGTTGTACACCGGCACCACCAACCAGACGTCGGAGTTGGCAGCGGTCATGCCGACCACCCTATCGCGCGGCACCTGCCGAGTTCGCATCAGCGCGCCCGCCCACTACGCTGGCCAGGTGACGATCGACGTGATGATGCCCTTCTACGGCGACGTCGGGCACTTCAAGCAGGCGGTGATCAGCGTCGTCGACCAAACCGACGTCGACTGGCGGATGGTCGTCGTCGACGACTGCTATCCCGACCCCGAGCCCGCCGACTGGCTCACGGCGCTCGACGATCCGCGCATCGTCTACCGGCGCAACACCGTCAACCTCGGTGTGAACGGCAATTTTCGACGCTGCGTCGACCTCGCCGACGCCGACTACTTCGTCGTGATGGGCTGCGACGACGTGATGGCCCCGGACTACCTCGCGACGGTGCGCAGGCTCGCGCACGTGAATCCCGACGCCGTGGTGATCCAGCCCGGCGTCGAGGTGATCGACGACGCCGGGCGTCCCGTCTCGCCGCTCGGCGACCGGATCAAGAAGCGACTCGCGCCTGCGCATGCGACGGTCCTGTCCGGAGAACCGTTGGCGGCCAGCCTCTTTCACGGCAACTGGACGTATTTTCCGGCGTTGCTGTGGCGCACCGCCGAGGTCCGCGACGTTGGATTTCGCACCGGTTTCGACGTCGTGCTCGACCTTGCCCTGTTGATCGACCTCACGGTCGCCGGCGGGGCACTCGTCTACGACCCGACGGTCGTGTTCGCCTATCGCAGGCACAGCGGGTCGGTCAGTTCGGTGCAGGCGGTCGACGGCCGCAGGTTCGACGAGGAGAACCGCTTCTTCGCAGAACAGGCGACGAGGTTACGTGAATTGGGGTGGCCCAAGGCCGCGCGGGCCGCGAAGATCCACGCGACGTCGCGGCTCAATCAACTGACGCAGCGGGCGTCGGCGGCGGCGTCGAAGATCAGACGGTAAGCCGTGTCCCCTGATCGGGGGAGGTGGTGATCCACCGGCCGATCAGCCGGTCGGCGGAATCCGCACCCGGCGCAAACCCGGCACAGTAAGTGTCATCGCCGCAAGCGACACACACACTCACACCACGGGAGACACCATGCAGACCACTCACCGCATCACCGCCGGACTCGCCGGACTCGGCGCCGCCACCGTCCTCGGATTCGGTCTGGCCGGCGCCGCCACCGCAGGCACCATGCCCATCACCCGTCCCGGAGAGCCCACCGTCGCCATGACCCTCACCAACCACACCGACAAGACCCAATACCTCATCGGCGCCACCCCCGGCCAAGGCGGCAGCTGGGTCAACGCCCCCAAAACCCGCCTCGCCCCCGGCACCAGCGAAACCATCACCGCCACCGCACCATTCGCCAACCAACTCACCGTCAACGCCCAATACCGCGTCGGCCTCGGCGGCCCCGTCGCCAACTACGAAATCCACGACAGCAGCCACAACGTCAATACCCAATTCACCGGGGTCTCCGGCAACCACGCGGGCAACTACTGGATCCACACCAACATCTCCAGCCACTACCCCAACGCCAACGTCGGCTACGACCTCTGGTGAACTCGCGCTCCCCGCGAAGATCGCTTCGCGGGGAGCGTCTCACGACGCCCGGAGGCTGCCCGCGATATGCACGCCGACGCCGACGATCGGCCCGACGATCAGCGCGACGGCCACTCGCCCCTGAACGCCGAGCGGCACGAATAGCAGTCCGATCGACGCCGCGGTGGCCAGCCACCATCCCAGCGCGAACCAGCGGTGCTCGCCGACGGCGAGCACGCATGCTCCGCTGATCGTCAACGATGCGAGCATCGTCGCGCCGATCGTGAACCACGCCAACGTGATTCCCGGGAGATGGTAACCGCCGCCGAAGACCGTCGTCAGCAGCCACGGCCCGACGGCCCACGCCGCTATCGCCCCGACCAAGCCGACTCCGAGGACAGCGGCGAGCGGAATACCCAGCGCCGCAGCCAATCTGGTGCGCCGGTCGACGAAACGGGTGATCAGTACGCCCTGAAAGCTGTTGAGCGGCACCAGCAACGGGGCGCGCGTCAAGGTGACGGCCAGGATCACCGCACCGATCACCGCGGCGTCGTCGGAGCCGGGAGCCGTGATCCGGATGAGCACCGGGAAGCCCATCACCAGGACGGCGCTGGCGAGCGCTGCGGCCATCGCCGTCAGCGTGTTGATCGTAAACGTTTGCGCCGCAACGTCGGCGTCGAGTCCGATCACCCGCCGCGCCGTCGACGACCCGCCGAGCGCGAGCATCCACGACACCGACCCGATCACCGTGATGACCAGAAAAGCGTTGAGCGACAGACCCATTGCGAAAGCGGTGACGGCGCCCGCCAGACGGATCAGTGCGTCGAACGATAACAGCGCCGCAAACGTCCGCCACGACAGTGTCCCCGACAACGCGCCCGACAGATGCGCGTAGACCGCGAAGCTCGCGACGCCGACCGTCAGCAGCGCCACCGACAACCCGACGTCGGCGTCGAAGACGTGTGGCGCCCACAGACCCGACGTCGCGGCCACGATCAAGGCCAATCCCAGACCGATGGCCACGTTGACGCCGAGCGGGCGGCGCCAGAAACCTGGTCTCCTGGAACCGGACTCGGCGCCGCTTCGAATTGCCCGCGTCGTCTCCTGCAGCTGTCCGTTCTGAGCGCCGGTGACAATGCCGTAGGCCGCCCAGAACACCGCGAAACTCGCATACGACGCCGCGCCCAGTTGCCGCGCGGCCAATAGCAGCACCACGTACCCCGACGCCGCGGCGATCACCGTCGCGAGTGTGACCTGCCGTAGATTGCCGCCCGAACTCATTGGGGGAACGGGGGCAGCGCGGGCTGATGCAGCCATGCCTGCCAGAGCGCGGTCAACGACGTCGACGAGAATCCGGCCGCGAGCGTCGTGAAATCTTCGGTGGTCACCGACCCGTAGCGGTATTTCTCGGTCCACCGGCGCAACAGGGCGAAGAAGTTGCCGTCACCGATCGTCAGTCGCAGAGCGTGCAGTGTGATCGCGCCGCGTTTGTACACCCAATCGTCGAACATCTGTCCGGGTCCCGGATCGGACAGCGGGACCGACACCGGCCGCGCCGCGAGTTTCGAGTAGTAGTGCCGGGCCCATTCGTCGGCGCTGCGACCTCCGCTGCGCTGGCTCCACAGCCATTCGGCGTAGCAGGCGAAGCCCTCGTGCAGCCAGATGTCGCGCCAGCGGGCCAGCGTGACCGAGTTGCCGAACCACTGATGGGCCAACTCATGTGCGACGAGGCGTTCGGAGTCTCGGGTGCCGTCGCAATGGTTGGCGCCGAAGATCGAAAAGCTTTGCGCCTCAATCGGAATCTCCAGCGGATCGTCGGTGACGACTACCGTGTACTGCGGGAACGGGTAGGGCCCGAACATCTCCGCGAATGTCTCGATCATGTCCAGCTGTCTGCCGAAGTCGACGTCGAAGGTCGACATCAGCCGTTGCGGCAGAACAGCTTTCGTCGGTACCGGATGTTCGGCGAGACTCTTGAGGCGGTACGGGCCGATCTGCACCGACGCCAGGTAGGTGGCCATCGGTTCGACCTGCTCGTACACCCAGGTCGTCTGCCCCGCTTTCACGCGCTTGGACTGCAGAACCCCGTTCGCCAGCGCGTAGAACGGCGAATCGGTGGTGATGGTGAAGCGGTAGCTGGCCTTCGAGATCGGGTGGTCGTCGCACGGAAACCACGACGCCGCGCCGTTGGGCTGGTTGGCGCACAAGGCGCCCTCGGAGAGTTCCTCCCAGCCGACCTCGCCCCATTTGCCCCTGATCGGGGTGGGGTTGCCCGAACATCGAATCACCACCGACATGGCGCCGCCGGGCTCGATCGCGTTCTGTGGAGTGATGGTCAGTTTGTTGCGCCGATGGGTGTAGCGCACGCGGTGTCCGTTGACGCTCACGCGGGCCACGCTCATCGTCGTAGCGAGGTCGAGCGAGAAAGTCTTCAGCAGGCGATATGACGCCGCGGTAATGGTTGACGTGACAACCAAGCGATTTGCCGCTACTTTATACGAGAGTTCGAGATCGTAGCGAGAGATGCGGTACCCCAGGTTGCCGTTGTTGGGCAAGTACGGGTCCACGAGATCAGCGGGCGCACCGAGAAGGGGCTGATGCAGTGATCGTCGGCCCAATTTTTCTGGCACCCATTCTCCTTCGATGTCGGCCTTGAAAACAGGATCATCCCCGCTCGCGCGGGGCGCACGCTATTTCGTGGCGCTCACCGGCGTCGCGGCACCTAAAGAGTACTCGGCGAGGTCATCCCACGCCGCGTACCACCACCGAAAAGACGCCCACAAGTTTAGTCGAAAGAGGATTACCCATATGACCGCCATCCGCAGTGTCGCCTTACTCGTGGCGCGCCTGATCCTTGGCTTCGTCTTCATCATGCACGGCTGGCAGAAGCTGCACACCAACGGAATCTCGAACGTGGAGAAGGGCTTCTCCGCGATGGGCATCCCGGCGCCCGGCCTGGCCGCACAGTACGCGACGTGGGTGGAGCTGATCGGCGGCATCGCGCTGGTGCTCGGGCTGCTGCTGCCGCTCGTCGGCATTCTGCTCTCGGCCGACATGCTGGGTGCCATGGCCTATGCCCACTGGGACGCCGGTTTCTGGGCATCCGACGGCGGCTACGAACTGGTTCTGTCGCTCGTCGCGGCCTCGCTCGCCATCGGCTTCGCCAAGCCCGGCTTCGCGGCCCTGGACAACTACCTCTTCCGCTGGCAGCGCCAGGACTGACGTCGATGTGACGTCTGCGGAGCCCTCTAGCAGGGTGTCGCGCCTAATCATATTGATACTTGCGCGCACCCTGCTTCGCCGCATCCTGTTGGTTGAGCGAGGCGAAGCGGAGCCGAAACCACTGTGACGCCGAGGGGTTTGTCATTGCCCGGCCAGTGGGGTTTCGATTCGCTCCGCTCGCTCAACCTGGATCTACCGATGGCGGACCCATTTCGCTAGCCGAGTCGAAGTAGCGCTAGCCGAGTCCGTGTCGAAACCTCTCAGCCACAACGACTTTCGACGGTCCGCGCCAATATCGGCGATGTCACCCGGCAAGTGACGCGTGTGCACCCTACTGGTGCCCACGCCTCGATGTTCGATACCACCACAGTTCGACACGTGCGCCACCATCAAATGCATTGTGGTACAGGGGTTTCGACACGCTCGTCACTTCGACTCGGCTAGCGCCTCGCTCAGTACGGCGCGCTTACGCTCCTCGCGGCTCAACCGGCGGATAGGGCCCGTCGTCGGCGAATCCAGGCTCAACCGGCAGAGGAACGCAACGTCATACAGCTCTTCACCGCTACACACCACTAGACGCGACACTCCTCACGGGCTGACGCGCAGGGATGAGATTGCCTACGCCGCGGGATACCCGACGACGGGTCCCGCGGTGTTCGGTTTCCAACCCAACTCCGGTGCCACGTGCCGAGCGAACGATTCGAGGATCCGCAGATTCGCGTCGACGCCGAGCTGCGACGGGATGGTCAGCATCAGCGTATCCGCGGCCGTCACCGCGGTGTCGGCGCGCAGTGCCTCGATGAGCTGATCCGGTTCTCCCACATAGGTTTTCCCGAATGTCGCGGTCTGGCCGTCGATCATCCCGAAACCGTCATGCCCTTCGCGTGCACCCAGCACCGCAAACAGCTGCGCGTCCTGGGCGCTGACGACGGGAAAGATGCTGCGACTCACCGAGACTCGGGGTGGTCGAGTGTGCCCGGCGGCGGCGTACGCGGCACGATACCGCTCGATCTGCTCGGTCTGCACCTCGTGCAGAGGTCGCGCGGTGTCGCTGAACACCAGCGTCGACGACATCAGGTTGAGTCCTTGTCGCCCAGTCCATTCCGCGGTATCGCTGCTCGCCGAACCCCACCAGATGCGCTCGCGCAGGCCGGGCGCGTGTGGTTCGACGCGCAGCGGTGCGCCGCCCGACGCCGCGGGCGCGATCGGTTCGCCGTCGATGGCCCGCAGGAACAGATCGAACTTGTCGCGGGCGATATCGGCGCCGCGGGGATCGGCGGATCCGTTGTACCCGAACGATTCCCAGCCGCGGTCGGCCGGTTCCGGCGACCCCCGGCTGATCCCGAGCGCGATCCGCCCATCGGCGATGAAGTCAAGCGCCGCAGCCTCTTCCGCGAGATAGAGCGGGTTCTCATAGCGCATGTCGATGACGCCGGTGCCGACTTCGATATAGCGTGTCTTGGCCGCGATCGCGCTCAGCAGCGGAATCGGCGACGCCTGCTGAGTGGCGAAGTGATGCACGCGGAAATAGGCTCCGTTCACACCCAATTCGTCGGCGCCGACGCCGATGTCGGCTGCGTCACGGATCATCTCGCGCGCGCCGACCGACGAACCGTTGCGGTAGTGGCCGAAACTCAGGAAACCGAAACCCTTCATGCACCGACCAACGTCGATGCATGAAGGGGGTATTCCGTCACTGCTTCGTCGGCGACGGCGTGCGGTCCCGCTCGTCGTCCGACGCCACATCGTCGCTCATCGTGTTGTTCGGGATGAACAGTGTGGCAAGAAGTCCGAGGACGAGGAAGCCCGCGCCGAGGAACGAGCCGAAGGCGAGTGCCTGGGACATCGCGGACTGGGCGGCGTCGCCGATCTGAGCGGTCGCCGGATTCTGGGTGAGGGAGTGGATCGCCGCCCCCGCGCTGTCGGTCACGCCGTCGCTGAACCGCGTCGCGTCGGCCGGGGCGAGCCCCATGTCGACCAGCTTGTCGTGCAGAGTAGTGCTGAGCGTCGAGAAGAACACGGTCATGAGAATGGCGATGCCGAGCGCGGAGCCGAGCTGACGGAAGGTGCTCTGGATCGCAGATCCCTGCCCGCCCTCGCTCTCCGGAATCTCTTCCAGAACCACGTTGGTGACCTGTGCGGTCGCAAGTCCCACACCGACTCCGTAGACGAACAGGGCGGCGGCGATGAACCACCAATTCGCATCGGTCGCCCAAGCCACGACGCCGAGGCCGGCAAGTCCCAGTACCTCCAGGACCAGTCCGCCGCGCACGAGGTCGAGAGCTGTCGCCTTTCCGCTGTCGGCGAGCGGGAAGCTGATGATGCTCGCGGCGAAGCTACCGACCGCGATGACGACGAGCGTCGCGCCCGCGTCCAGAGCAGTGAACCCGAGTGTGAACTGCAGCCAGAGCGGAAGCACCGCGATGATGCCGTACTCGCCGAGGCCGATGATCACGGTGGCGAAGTTGCCGTTGCGGAACGAGGTGATGGAGAACAGCTTCATGTCCATCAGCGGGTCGTGCTTGCCGCCACCGCGGCTGATGATGATCTGCCGCCGGACGAACACGCCCATCAGCAGTACCGAGAGCACCAGCGCCACGAATGCGGGCGAGAGCCCGGAGTCCCACGTCGCGCCGAACACGTCGAACGGCTCCTTCGACATGATCCACCCGTATGTGCGCCCCTCAACCAGGCCGAATGCCGCAAGGCCGAGGCCGAGAACGGAGAGGATCGCACTGATCACGTCGACACCGCCGGTGGAGCGGGTCGACTCGGTGAGGAACGTCACGCCGACGGCGAGGATGACGATCACGAGCGGCACGTTGAGGCCGAACGCCCACCGCCACGTCGATTCCTCCGACAGCCAACCGCCGAGAACCGGGCCGACCGCTGTTGCGGCACCGATGGTCGTGCCCCAGACGGCGAAGGCCATGCCGCGCGCCTTACCGGTGAACATGTGATTCAGCAGCGCCAGCGACGTCGGCAAGATAGCGGCGGCGCCGACGCCCAGCAGGAAGCGGGCGGCGACAAGCGTCTCGCCATTCCATGCGAGACCGGCCAAGACGCTCGTCGCCCCGAAGAAGACCGACCCGGTGAGGAACAACCTCTTCGCACCCCAGAGGTCACTGATGCGCCCCGCGACGAGAAGGAGGGCGGCGAAGACGATCGTGTATCCCTCCTGGATCCATTGCGCCTGGGTTGCGTCGATGCCCAGGTCGTCGATGACGGAAGGGGTGATCACGTTGACGATCGTGGTGTCCATCACGATCAGCGCCACCCCCAGTGCGACCGCGATCAATCCGATCCAGCGTCGCGCACCTGATGAAATCGCCACTACGGACTCCTAAGTTCTCGAAGAAATACCTTTATAGCGAAGTAATATAATCATGAAGTAACTTTGTGGCAAGTGATACTCTGCGTGTGCTGGGCCCGACGCTGGGCCGGAAGGGACGTTCATGGATGCCACGAGCAGCAGCCCGGACGGTGATCACCGCGCGCGGATGAACGGCGCGCTGCGCGCTTACGGCGAGGGGTATGACCGCGTCGGTCGCGCGTTTGCGGCGAGCGCGGGGCTGTACTCCACGGACGCGATCGCCCTGATCGAGATCCTCCGTGCCGAAGAGCAGGGGCAGCCGATCTCGCCTGCGCGGCTCAGTGAGCGAATCGGCCTCACCTCGGGTGCGACGTCGACTCTCTTGAACCGCCTGGAATCCGCGGGGCACATCCGCCGAAGTCGCGAGAACGTCGACCGCCGGGTCGTCACCCTGCACTCCACGCCGGGCATTCAGGCGACCGCGGACGCCTTCTTCGATCCGCTGGAGGTGGCCCTCGCCGCGGTGATGGACAAGTATCAGCCCGAAGACGTCGGCCGGCTCGTCGTCCTCCTCGAGGAACTCCACTCGACGATGCAGCGCTTCAGCTCAGAACACCTGCCGAAGTCGGAGGGGTAACTCACACCGAATTCGTCGATCGATCCCGACGCCGATCGGTCACCGTCGATTCTTCCTGGCGGGGGTCTGTCACCTCTTCGTCGGCCACGGCGCGATCGGATTGCCCTGCCACCGGGTGTACGCGGGCACGACGTCGCCGCGCATCACCAACGACGCCGGGCCCACCGTTGCGGCCTCGCCGAGGCCGGCCGCGGGCAACGCCACACAGTGCGGTCCGAGTGTCGCGCCCTTCTCCAGAACCACCTCGTCCATCGACATCACGCGGTCGTGGAAGAGGTGCGTCTGCACCACGCAGCCGCGCTGGACGTTGGCGCCGTCGCCGAGGGTCACCAGGTCGGCCTCGGGCAGCCAATAGGTTTCACACCACACGCCGTGGCCGATCTTCGCGCCCAGCAGCCGCAGCCAGATGTTGAGCACCCGCGTGCCGGTCGCCGCGTTCGCGAACCACGGTGCGGCGACGGTCTCTACGAACGCATCCGACAGCTCGTTGCGCCACACGAAAGAACTCCACAGTGGATGCTCCGACGCCGGAATACGGCCCACCACAATCCATTTCGCCGCAGCGGCGATGCAGCAGGCCGCGGCGCCGGCCACCAACAGCAACAGTCCGCTGACCGCAGCCGCCACCCACACACTCGCCTGCGAACCGATGTACTGCAGGCCCAACAGCATGAACACGCCCAGCCCGAAGGACACCATGACCGGGATCAGCCGCATCGTCTCCACTGTCGCGCGGGCCACCTTGAGTTTCATCGGTGGATCGAAGGTCCGTGAGGTGTCCGACTCAGTTGTGGTGCGCCGCAAGCGAACCGGTGGTGAACCGAGCCAGCTCGACCCCGACTTCGCCTTGTCCGGCGTCGCCGACAACACCGCGACGAGACTGTTCTTGGGGACCTTGCGTCCCGGCCCGGTGATGCCGGAGTTGCCCAGGAACGAGCGCTTGCCGACCTTCGCCTCGTCGATGTGCATCCAGCCGCCGCCGAGTTCGTACGACGCCACCATGGTGTCGTCGGCGAGGAAGGCGCCGTCGGCGACGGTGGTGAACTTCGGCAGAACCAGCGCTGTCGAGATCTCGGTGCCCTTGCCGATGTTCGCACCGAGGATCCGGAACCACACCGGGGTCAGCAGACTCGCGTAGAGCGGGAACAGGTACGTCCGCGCGGCGTCGAGCAGGCGCTCGGTCATCCAGACCTGCCAGCCCACCCGCGATCGCACCGGGTGGTAGCCCTTGGTGAGCCCGACCGACAGCAGGCGCACGAAGACCGCGGTGATCGTGGCGTAGACGCCGAGGCTGACCAAGGTCGCTGCCGGCAGCAGAATCAACGATCGGATCGCGACCGACTGCAACCGGACGGCCGACAACGACCATGCCCCGAGCACGGCCAGCCCCGCACCGAGCGAGATCAGTGGGATCGACGCCAGGACCAGCGACGACAGTCCGTACAGACTCACCCAGTAGCCGCGGCGTTTGGGTCGTTCGGCGGGCCACCGATGCTCGGCCTTGCCTGCCTTCACCGCAGGCGACCCGGCCCAGTGCTGACGGGCCTTCACCTTGCCGATGACCGCGGAACCGGCCGCGACTTCGGATTGGCGCCCGACGACGGCGCCCGGCAGCAGCGTCGAGCGCGCGCCGACCGTCGCGCCGTCGCGGATGTCGATGGTGCCGATGTGGACCACGTCGCCGTCGATCCACCAGCCGGTGAGATCCACCTCGGGCTCGATCGAAGCGAAATCGCCGATGGTCAGCATGCCGGTCACCGGGGGAGTGGTGTGCAGGTCGACGCCGCTGCCGATCGACGATCCCATCGCGCGGGCGAAATGGATCATCCAGGGCGCCCCCGAGAGATTGGCCGCGCCACTGGCTTCGACGAGGCGTTCGGCCACCCAGAGTCGGACGTGAACGCTGCCGCCGCGCGGATATGCGCCGGGCGTCACGCCGCGCATCAGCAGTCGGGCGCCGATCGCGGCGATCGCCATCCGGCCGGGCGGGGTGATGAAGACCAGGAAGGCTGCCAGCAGCGCCCACCAGTTCACGGTGTTGAGCCACGGGACGTCGATGTCGGCGCGCCGCGCTGCCCACGCGCCGATGTTGTTGACCACACCGAGCCAGGTGGCCCACTGAAAGCCCGTCAACGTCGTCAGCGGCACCGACGCGAGCAACTGGACGATGCCGGTACGACGCGGGGTCGGCGCGACGTAACGTGGCTCCACTTCCTCGGTCGGCGTGAGTTCGTCGAGCATCTCGGCGAGCGAACCCAACCGCGGATGGTCGTAGAGCTCGGCGACGGTGATCTCCGGGTGTCGTTCGCGGATCGCCGTCACCAGCTGTGCCGCGGACAACGACCCGCCGCCCTCGGCGAAGAAGTCGGCGCCGGCATCGGTGACTTGGACGCCCAGCACGTTGGTCCACTGCTCCGCCAGCCATGCCTCGGTGTCGGTCAGGTCACCGGTGTCGGCGTCGGAGGTGCTCGGCAGCGGCCACGGCAGCGCGTTGCGGTCGACCTTTCCCGAAGTGCGCGTTGGCAATTCGTCGACGAGCGCAAGGCGCGGCACCATTGCGGCGGGCAACTGCTCGGCCAGCGCGGCATGCGCGGCGGCAACGTCGAAGTCGGGGTCCGCGGAGACCAGGTAGCCGATCAGCAGACTATTGCCCGCGGCCGATTTGCGGACGGCGGCCGCCGCACCGGCCACCCCCGGAAGGTGTTGCAGCGCATTGTCGATCTCACCGAGTTCGATGCGGCGCCCGCCGACCTTGACCTGGTCGTCGGCGCGCCCCTGAAAGACCAGCCCCTCCTCGTCGAGGCGGACCAGGTCGCCACTTCGGTAGGCGCGTTCCCAGCCCAAACTCGGCATGGGCGAATACTTTTCGGCGTCCTTGACCGGATCGAGGTACCTGGCCAGCCCGACGCCGCCGATGACGAGCTCGCCGATCTCGCCGACCGCCACCGGCTGAGCCTGCGCATCGACGACGGCGAGATCCCAACCGGCCAACGGCAATCCGATCCGGACCGGCAGCGTCCCGTCGAGCGGCGCCGCACACGCGACGACGGTTGCCTCGGTGGGGCCGTAGGTGTTCCACACCTCGCGGCCGTCGACGGCGAGTCGCTCACCGAGTTCCGGTGGGCACGCCTCGCCGCCGAAGATCAACAGGCGGACTTCCTCCAGCGCCTCCGGCGGCCAGAGCGACGCGAGGGTGGGGACCGTCGAGACGACAGTGATGTCGCGCTGGACCAACCACGGGCCGAGGTCCATGCCGCTGCGGACGAGTGATCGCGGCGCAGGCACCAGGCAGCCGCCGTGGCGCCACGCCAGCCACATCTCCTCGCACGACGCGTCGAAGGCGACGGAGAGCCCGGCGAGCACACGGTCGCCGGGGGCGATCGGATCGTCGACGAGGAACATCTTCGCCTCGGCGTCGACGAAGGCCGCGGCGTTACGGTGAGTCACCGCAACACCTTTCGGCGTTCCGGTCGATCCCGAGGTGAAGATGATCCACGCGTCGTCCTCGGGCGTCGGTCGTGCGACGATGCTCGCGGCAGTCTCGGGGACGAGCTCGCCCATCTCGCCGTCGCGCACTCGGTGGATTCCGTCAGCGGTGACGATCGCATCGACCTTGGCCTCGCCGAACACCAGGTCCGCGCGCTCCGGCGGGTCGTCGGCGTCGACCGGCACGTAAGCGGCGCCGGCCTGCAGCGTCGCCAAGATGGCGAGATAGAGGTCGCGGCTGCCCGACGGCATGCGGATGCCCACGCGTGATCCGCGCCCGATGCCGGCTGCGCTGAACCGTGCGGCGGAGCGTCGAATCAGCGCCGATACCTGCGAGTATGTGAGGGTGCCTTCACCGTCGTCGAGTGCCGGTGCGTCCGGAAACCGTTTCGTCGTCTCAGCGAAGATGTCGACGAGCGTTCGCGGCGCACTCGCGTGGCCGGACAGCAGGTACTGCGCAGGAATCGCGGGACTATCGGGCAACTTACCGCCTAACTCTCGACACGGGCGGTGAACTATAACCGTTGGATACGACCACGACGTGATGCGCTGGTGAACGCGGGCAGACGCTCACGATGGTCCTCTCAGGTCGGAGTTCAGCGTTCTCATTGTGCCCCACGTGCGCCCGATCAGCGCAGATGAGACGCGACGTCGGGGCTGCCGCGTGTCGCGCCCAGGGCTTGCGCTGTGAACAAAGTCACAGGGTGTAATTTCGTCGACGAAGTTCGCAAGTGCGGTCGTCGACAGGTCGGAGTTGAGCAATGCCCATCGTGGCGCATCGGAAGCCCAGCGCAGTGTCGTTCCCGATATGGCTCGGAGCGCGCGCCTTTCTCAAGCCGTTGCTGGCGCTGTATCCGCTGACGGACGCCTGGATGAAGCAGCTCTGCCTGATCGACCGGTTCGCCGGGTTCGCGCCGCAGCCGCGCTCGGTGGTCTTCTCCACGCTCACTCTCGCCGGGCGCCCGGCCGACCTGATGCTGCCCAACGGACCGAGCCGCCGCGACGATGACACCGCGATCCTGTATCTGCACGGCGGTGCCTTCGTCGTTGGTGGTCCGTCGACGCACCGATCGGTCACCACGCGGTTGTGCCGCTACGCCGAGCTCCCGGTGTTCTCGCTTTCCTACCGACAACTCCCCGCGGGCGGCGTAGGAACCTCGGTGCACGACGCCTACTCCGCCTATCAGGAGTTGGTCGAACAACGCGGTTACCGGAAGATCGTCATCGCCGGCGACTCCGCGGGCGGCTTCCTGTGCGGCAAGATCGTCGAACTCGCCGCGGCGAACGGACTCACCCCACCGGTGGCGATGATCGGCATCTCACCACTGCTCGACCTCGACCTCGGCACCAATCCCGACCGCAGCAGCCGTTCGGATGCCTATCTGCCGCAGTCCAAGATGGCAATGCTCGCGCCCAAATTCGATTGGGGCCCAATCCCATTCGCCGGTACGCGGCGGATCAACACAGTCGATGCCGCGCTGTTCCCGCCAACCGTCATGATCACCGCGCAGAACGAGATGGTCGAGCCCGACGTCATCGAATTCATCGAGCGGCTCGACGCGGCGGGTGTTCGGGCACTGGTGCACAGCTATTCTTGGCAGGTACATGCGTTCCCCGTGCTGGCCCCGACCGGTCACCCGGAGGTGACGCACGCGATCGAGGCCGTCGCCTCTTTCGCGGCCGAGGCGATAAGAGAGGCCCGCAGTTCTGTCGACGAATCGCAGGAGCTCACCGGCTGACGGCGAACCCACGCAGGTGCCGCCGGGTAGCGTCGACGCCCGGTTCACGCTGGCCGCCGAACGGACGGTTCTCGCTTGGATCCGGACCGCCCTGGGGCTCCTCGCGGGTGGCGTCGGCCTGATCTACGTGTCACCGGAGATCGCGCACCCGGCGATCAAGTACACGCTGGGCATCTTCATGGTGCTCCTCGGTTCCGCCGTCGCGGTGACCGGTGGACTGCGCTGGCGCAAGACCACCCGATCGATGGCCGGACACGGCCCGATGCCCGCTTCGACGGCGGTCTTCCTGCTGATCGGAGCCATCGTCGTACTCGCGTGCGCGCTGGTGATCACGCTGGCCCTCAGCGGGGTGTGAGCATGCGTAGCGCCGCAGAAACGATGAAACTCCCAACACCCACTGGAAAGGACACAGCCCGATGAGCCGAGGTGGCCTCAACCCTGGAGCGATCGTCGCCGCCCAACGAGTCTCCGCGATCACAACCATAGTCGGATCGGTGATCCTGATGGTCTTCGTCGGACTACTCACCTTCGGCACCTGGTGGAGCAACCATCAGTGGCTCTGGGTCGCGTTCGGCATCGTCGTGATCGTCGTCAACATCGTCTTCGTGGTGCTCCAGTTGCGCAAGTTGCGGGCCAAGGCGAAGCCGGCGAAATAGGGCCGTCGACCGCCGGGTTGCTGCCCGGCGGCACCCGGCGCGACGTCGCGCTATGCAGCCTGATCGGCGAACTGCGTGTGGTAGAGCTCCGCGTACCTGCCGCCCGCGGCGAGCAGCGCGGTGTGGCGGCCACGCTCGACCACGCGACCCTCCTCCAGCACGACGATCTCGTCGGCGTCGCGGATCGTCGACAATCGGTGTGCGATGACGATCGACGTCCGGCCGGCCAGGGCCTCGGCGAGCGCGGCCTGTACCGCCGCCTCCGACGTCGAGTCGAGATGAGCCGTCGCTTCGTCGAGGATCACCACCGACGGTGCCGCCAACAGCATGCGCGCGATGGTCAACCGCTGCCGCTCGCCGCCCGACAATCGGTAGCCTCGTTCGCCGACGACGGTTTCGAGTCCCTCGGGCAGCGACGCGATCACGTCGTGAAGACGTGCCCGCCGCAGCGCCTCGTCGATATCGGCGTCGGTCGCGGAAGGGTTGGCCAGCAACAGATTTGCCCGGACGGTGTCGTGGAACAGATGGCCGTCCTGGGTGACCAGACCGACCCGACGATGCAACGATGCCGCGGTGAGATCGCGAATATCGTTGTCGTTCAATCGGATAGACCCGGCATCGACGTCGTACAGGCGGGTGGCGAGCTGAGCGATCGTCGACTTGCCCGCTCCCGAACTTCCCACCAGCGCGAGCATTCTGCCCGGCTCGACGGTGAAGGTGACTCCGTCGATCACCTGCTCGCCGCCCCGATTATCAAGTTGCGCAACCTCTTCCAGCGATGCGAGGGACACCTTGTCCGCACTGGGATAGGCGAAGTCGACGTCGACGAAGCTCAACGACGCCGGGCCGTCGGGTGCGTCGACGGCGCCGGGCTTGTCGGCGATCAGCGGCTCGACGTCGAGCACCTCGAAGACGCGCTCGAAACTGACCAGCGCGCTCATGATCTCCACACGCGCATTGGCGAGCGCGGTCAGCGGCGCGTACATCCGGGTCAACAACAGCGCCATCGACACCACCGCTCCTGCTTCCAGCGTCCCGCGCACGGCGAGATACCCGCCGAGTCCGTACACCAACGCCAACGCCAATGCGCTGACCAGCATCAATGCGTTGAAGAACACTGCTTGCAACATCGCGCGCCGTACGCCGATGTCGCGGACGCGTTCGGCGCGTTCGGCGAATTCCGACGATTCGTCGGCCGGGCGGGCGAACAGTTTCACCAGCGTCGCACCGGGGGCGGAGAAGCGTTCGGTCATCTGGCTCGACATCGCCGCGTTGTACGACGCCGATTCGCGGGCCAGGGCGGCCATCCGCGAACCCATCCGCCGCGCGGGAATGATGAAGACCGGCAGCAGGATCAACGTGAGAACCGTGATCTGCCAACTGATCGCCACCATCACCGTCACCGTGAGCAACAGCGTGACCGCGTTGGATACGACGCCCGACAGGGTGTCGCTGAATGCGCGCTGCGCGCCGATGACGTCGTTGTTGAGGCGGCTCACCAGCGCGCCGGTTCGCGTCCGGGTGAAGAACGCGACGGGCATCTGCTGAACGTGGTCGAACACGGTGCGCCGCAGATCGAAGATCAACCCCTCGCCGAGGGTCGCCGACAGCCACCGCACGACCAGGCTGACCGCACTCTCGAGCAACGCGATCGCGGCGATGGCGACGGCCAGCCAGACGATCCCAGCGGTCGGTCCGCCCGCCGTGATCAAGTCGACGACGCGGCCGGCGAGAATCGGCGTGAGTACTGTGAGCACCGCCGCGCCGACGCTGAGCAGCAGGAATACAGTGATCCGGGCGCGGTGCGGTGCGACGAACCCCATGATTCGACGCAGGGTGGTGCGGCTGTCACGGGTCAGTCGACGCTGCGTCGGGGACGTCGACGATTTGTACATGGTGTCCCAGGCCACCGATTCCATACTCATGACGATCACGGTAGAACTTCAAGTCAACTTTAAGTCAAGACGACGGTTGCGCGGGACGCTGCCTGTCCGGGCGCGGCCGCGGGCGGGTAGAACTGTGAGTGACTAATCGCCGCGTGTGCCTGCTCACACGCAAACGAATGCGGAACAACTCCAAGGAGGAACGGGTGTCGCAGGAATTGAAGCTCGGGTTCAAGGCGTCGGCGGAGCAGTTCGATCCGCGGGAGTTGGTGGAGATCGCGGTCGCCGCGGAGGGTGCGGGGATGGATTCGGTGACGGTGAGTGATCATTTCCAGCCGTGGCGGCATCAGGGTGGGCATGCGCCGTTTTCGTTGGCGTGGATGGCGGCGGTGGGTGAGCGGACGTCGCGGGTGCAGATCGGTACGTCGGTGTTGACGCCGACGTTTCGGTACAACCCGGCGGTGATCGCGCAGGCGTTCGCGACGATGGGGTGCTTGTATCCGGGGCGGATCATGTTGGGTGTGGGGTCGGGGGAGGCGCTCAACGAGTATGCGACCGGGTTTCGGGGGGAGTGGCCGGAGTTCAAGGAGCGGTTCGCGCGGTTGCGGGAGTCGATTGCGTTGATGCGTGCGTTGTGGAGTGGTGAGGAGACTGATTTCGACGGGGAGTTCTACCACACGCAGGGGGCGTATATGTATGACCTTCCTGAGCGGCAGATTCCGGTGTATGTGGCTGCGGGTGGTCCGGTGGTGGCGCGGTATGCGGGTCGGGCGGGGGATGGGTTTATCTGTACGTCGGGTAAGGGGGTGGAGTTGTATACCGAGAAGCTGATTCCCGCAGTCAAGGAGGGGGCGGCGAAGGCTGGTCGTGATTTCGATGCGATTGATCGGATGATTGAGATCAAGATTTCGTATGATCCGGATCCGGCGTTGGCGTTGGAGAATACGCGGTTTTGGGCGCCGTTGTCGTTGACGCCGGAGCAGAAGCATAGTGTGAATTCGTCGGTGGAGATGGAGCGGCTTGCCGATGAGTTGCCGATTGAGCAGGTGGCGAAGCGGTGGATTGTGGCGTCGGATCCTGATGAGGCGGTGGAGAAGGTGAAGTTCTATACCGATGCGGGGCTTAATCATCTGGTGTTCCATGCGCCTGGGCATGATCAGCGGCGGTTCCTCGACAACTTCGCTCGCGACCTCGAACCCCGACTGCGTAAGCTAACTGTATAGCTAGCCTACGAAAGGGGCTTGACATGCGTAAGCTCACGGTTCTGGGGGCGATCGGCGGTGTCGCGGTTCTGGGCGGCGCCGTAGCCGCCACCGTTGCGGCGACGCCGGGTTCCGCCGATTCGTTCGGGTCGTGTGGTGCGCTGTCGGGTTCCGGTCCAGCGCCCGATTGCAGTTATCAGGTCTCCGACGGCGACCTCGTCGTGTCGTTCCGTGCTGCGGGAGCCACCGCGTCGACCCTCACCTGCACGGTGTCGGAGGGCGGCGTGATCGGTGCGGTCCGGCTATCTGCCGGCCAATCCGGAACTGTCCAAGTCAACAACATCGGTTCGGGAATTCACAGCTATGGGGTGCGCTGTTCGACGCTCACCGGCGGCCGAGGCGGGGTGAGCCGCGCGGGCGGCTTCACCGTATCGGTCTTTCCGCCGCCGACGCTGCCCACCACGACGACCCCCACCTTCCGCCCGCCGACACCCACCCACACGCGGCCACCTCGGGATCCCCTGATGGTGACTCCGACCTACACCGCCCCGGAGCGTCCGAACAAGCCGCCGCGGTCCACTCGCGAGGTGCCCAGCGTGACCCCACCCACCACTACGCCGACGCTGACGACCACCACGACAACAACGACTACCCCGTAGTCCGACCGCGTCGATCCTCCTGCTCCACGAAAGAGCGGACCAGTGCCTGATTGCGCTGGATACGCTTTTCGAAGACCAGTTCCAGCAGGATGGCCACAGTTGCGGCGCCGAACAGTTCGATCGACACGGAGAACAGCACGTTCGTCAGGAGATCGTGCGCTACCCGCGAGCCTTCGAGGACGTCGGTGTACTCCGCGATTTTGGAGGTCGCCGCCATCGCGACTGCGACCACGAAGAGCACGTACAGGTATCGGCGTTTGATTTCGAGGGGGTCGGCCAACTTGTCGAGGACCTCGGGGTGCTGGCGGATGAAGTCGATGTCCGCGGCGCTGAAGTCAGGGGCGTTCCCAGTCACGTCGCGCATCACGACTGAGTCGACGAACTGATCGGCCGCATCATTGCTGTCCTGGATCATGAGGTCAGGGTAGTGCCGGCTGTGTGCCGGGGGTGTAAGCACCCGAAACTGCCCTCTCGGCGTCGCCGCTTCGGCTGCGCCATTGCGTTGGGCTGCAACCGAATTGAGTGCGAAACCAGCGGCTGAAGTTGCCCGGGGAGGAGAAGCTCAGAAGCTCGGCGACCTCGGTGAGGGAATGGCGCTTCTGCCCGACGAGGTGTCGCGCCATCCCCATCCGCACGTCGTTCACCACCGAGGTGAACGTCGTTGCCTCGGAGGCCAATTGGCGATGAACGGTGCGACGGTCAACGCCGAGACTGCGCGCCACCTGCACGACGCTGCACCGGCCGCTGGGTAGCAGGACTTCGACGACGCGACGAACCCGCTCAGTCGCGCGGTCATGTCGCTCGACGTCGAGCGATGCGAGGAATGCTGCTGCATAAGAACGCATTTCGGGGTCGGACAGAGCATTGGGCGCATCGAGGTCGCGGGCGTAGACGGTCAGTCCGTCGAAGGTCCCGTCGAAGCTGACGTTCGGGCCGAGGATCTGATGGTGTGTCGAGGGATCGTGCGGTGCGAACCTGCGCAACGTGACACTCAGTGGGTACCACGTCGCGCCGCGCAGATCACGCATCAGGCGGCAGAGTACGCCGATCGCGAAGTCGATCGACTGCACGACGGGGACGTCGGACCCGACGTCGAGTGAAAGCTTCAGCGTCGCAAGGCCATCGGCCTCGGACATGGTGATGTGCAGGGCCTCGTTGTACATGTGCTCGTAGCGCATCAACATGCGCAACGCGCTGCGCACGTCGGGTTCCTCGCGGATTACCAGGCTCAGCGGCCCGAGTGCGGATAGTCGTCGCTGTTCGGCGAGCGCGATGCCGAAATCGTCGTGGCCCGACGCCACCGCCGATCGATGCAGCAATTCGGCGATCGACGTCGCGGGAACCCAGCGGTCCGGCATCGCGATGCCGGATGGATTCAGGCCGACGTCGCGGATGAACCGAGCGGGGTCGAGACCGACGGAATGCGCGACGGCGGGGTAGGTGCTCATCGTCGCGTAGCGGGCCAGAGGTTTCGCCATGATTTCAGTATGTCCCCAAATGAATAGAAATGTGTCCCGTACAGATAAGCAGTGTCCAGAGTTGAACCCTACTGTTGGTCACATCACACAGCACGGACAAGACGCACAGACAAGGGAGAAGGCAATGGCCAGAGCCGTCCGCTTCTATGAAACCGGTGGTCCCGAGGTGATGAAATGGGAGGCGGCCGAGGTCGGCGAACCCGGGCCGGGTGAGGTTCGGATCACTCATCACGCGGTCGGACTCAACTTCGCCGACACGTACTTCCGAACCGGCTACTACCCGTCGCCGATGCCGGCCGGAATGGGCGTCGAGGGTGCCGGAGTGATCACCGCGGTCGGCGCCGGTCTCGACGGATTTCATCCCGGCGATCGCGTGACCTACACCGGAAGCCCGCTCGGCGCATACAGCACCGAGCGCGTGATGCCGGCATCGCATCTCATCGCACTGCCCGACACCATCGAGTTCGACACCGCTGCGGCGATGACGATGCGTGGCCTCACCACCGCGTACTTGCTTCGTCGGATCTGGCCGCTGAGCGCCGGTGACACCGTTCTGCTCCATGCCGCGGCAGGCGGCGTCGGCCTGATCTTCACCCAGTGGGCCAGGCTTCTGGGCATCAAGGTGATCGGCACCGTCTCATCGCAGCGCAAAGCGCAGGTCGCTCGCGAGCACGGCTGCGACGACGTGATCGTCTACACCGAAGAGGATGTGGCGCAACGAGTTCGGGAGCTGACCGCCGGCGAGGGCGTACCCGTCGTGTTCGACAGCATCGGGCAGTCGACCGTGCCGACCTCGCTCGACTGCCTATCTCGTCGCGGTCTGCTGGTGTGCTTCGGTACCGCGTCCGGCCCGATCCCGCCGATCGACGCGTTCTCCCTCGCTGCCAAGGGATCGCTCTACGTCACCCGTCCCGCCCTCGCCGACTACATCGCCGATCCTGCCGAACGCGCGGAACTCGCCGCCGAACTGTTCGGACACGTCGCCGCAGGCGACATCACCATCGACATCAATCAGCGCTACAGCCTCGACGACGCCGTCACCGCCCACCGCGACCTGGAAGCCGGCACCAGCGTCGGTTCCTCGGTCTTCACCTGCTGACCCGACCGGAGTACTCGATCATGACCACCACTTTCCCCGCACCGGCTTCAATCAATCAGTCCACCAACAGGTTCCGGGTCGAGCGGTTGACTTGCTCGCTCGGCGCCGAAGTCCACGACACCGACCTCGGTGAGGTCTCCCGCGACGACGCCCTGTTCGCCCAGCTGCGCGAGCTCCTCGTCCAGCACAAAGTACTGTTCTTCCGCGACCAACACCTCACCCGTGCCGAGCACGTCGCCCTCGCGAGACGATTCGGTCCGCTGGAAGATCACCCGGTCGCGCCCAGCGATCCAGACCATCCCGGACTCGTCCGCATCTACAAGGACCGCACGAGCCCCGCCGAACACTTTGAGAACTCCTTCCACTGCGACGCCACCTGGCGGGCCAATCCGCCGTTCGGCAGCGTGCTGCGCTGCGTCGAATCACCCGGCGTCGGCGGCGACACCATTTGGGTCAACATGGTCGAGGCCTACCGCCGACTGCCCGACGACGTGAAGCGCCGCATCGACGGGCTACGCGCCCGGCACAGCATCGAAGCGAGCTTCGGCGCCCGGATACCAACGGAGGCAAGGCATTCGCTGCATGAACGCTACCCCGACGCCGAGCATCCGGTGGTGCGCACGCACCCGGACACCGGCGAGAAGATCCTCTTCGTCAACTCATTCACCACCCACTTCGTCAACTACCACACCGACGACAACGTCCGCTTCGGTGCCGACTACGCCCCCGGTGCCGGTGACCTCTTGCGCTATCTGATCAGTCAGGCAGCCATTCCCGAATACCAGGTCCGCTGGCGCTGGACCGAGAACAGCATCGCAATCTGGGACAACCGCTGCACCCAGCACTACGCGGTCCAGGACTACTGGCCCGGCGTCCGCAAGATGGAACGCGCGGGCATCGTCGGCGAACCGACGTTCTGATACTCGAATTTCCACCACCCCAACAGTTTTCACACCCTTACACAAGGAGAACATCATGCACTTCCACGACGACGCCCTGTTCCCGGAGAACCAGGACAAGCTGGTCATCACCGTCGCTCCCTACGGCCCCGAATGGGAGCTCAACGACTTCCGGGACGACCTCCCGCTCACCATGGACGAGCACGTTCAGAAGGCCGTCGACTGCTACGAGGCGGGCGCGACGGTGCTGCACATCCACGTCCGCGAACTCGACGGCAAGGGCAGCAAGCGGCTGTCCAAGTTCAACGAACTCCTCGCCGGCCTGCGTGAGGCGGTGCCGGACATGATCCTGCAGGTGGGCGGCTCCATCTCATTCGCACCGGAAGGCGAAGGCGTAGAAGCCAAGTGGCTCTCCGACGACACTCGCCACATGCTCGCCGAGCTCGACCCCGCTCCCGATCAGGTGACCATCGCGATCAACACCAGCCAGATGAACATCATGGAACTGATGACCCCGGACGACATCGCCGGAACGTCGATGGAACGCCCCGAATTGGCCGACACATACCGCGAGATGACTGTCCCGGCTGGCCCGCAATGGGTCGAAGAGCACCTGCGTCGCTTGCAGGCCAAGGGAATTCAGCCGCACTTCCAGCTGTCGAGCATCCCGCAGCTCGAAACAGTCGAACGCCTCATCCGGCGCGGTGTCTACACCGGTCCATTGAACCTCACCTGGGTCGGCATCGGCGGCGGCTTCGATGGCCCCAACCCGTACAACATCATGAACTTCATTCAGCGTGTCCCCGACGGCGCGTGCCTCACCCTGGAAACGCTGATGCGCAGCGTGCTGCCGGTCAACGTGATGGCGATGGCTATGGGGCTGCACACCCGCTGCGGTAACGAGGACACCATCTGGGGGCGCAAGGGCGAGAAGATGACGTCCGTCGAACAGATCCAGCAATTGGTCCGCGTCGCAAACGAACTCGGACGCGAGGTGGCCACCGGCAAGGAAGCGCGCGACATCTACCGCATCGGGGAGACCTACCGCGACGCCGAGGAGACGCTCTCTCGGCTCGGTTATGCACCCAATCGGCGACCCGGCCAGGTCGGCTTCACCGGCCACGCCTGATCGACGAGATACGACGCCGAGGAGTCGCCGTGCACGCGCCCAGTCCAACCGTTGTCGATCCGGCCACCGCGCCGAGTCCAGCCGAATCAGGAAGCGGTACAGCCGCATCCCGCCGTCGCAGCAGATACCCGTGGTTGGTCTTCGCCATCACCTTCGGGTTGCTGCTCTCCGACTACATGTCGCGCCAAGTGCTCAGCGCCGTGTTCCCGTCCCTCAAAGAGCAATGGGCACTGAGTGATTCGCAACTGGCGACCCTCACCAGCGTCGTCGCGCTGATGGTCGGGCTGCTCACCCTGCCGCTGTCGGTCATCGCGGACAGGTGGGGGCGGGTGCGCAGCCTGACTCTGATGGCGGTGCTGTGGTCGCTGGCGACGGTGCTGTGCGCCGTGGCAACGAGCTTCGAGCAGATGCTCGGCGCCCGGTTCCTTCTCGGCGTCGGCGAGGCCGCCTATGGCAGCGTCGGAATCGCATTGGTGCTCAGCATCTTTACGCCCCGCGTCCACGCGACGCTGAGCGGAGCCTTCATGGCGGGCGGATCATTCGGCTCGGTGCTGGGGGTATCCCTCGGCGGAGTGATCGCGGTACATCTGGGATGGCGGTGGACATTCGCCGCTATGGCGGTCTTCGGGCTGCTGCTGGTGGCGGCGTTCCGCGCTACGGTGACTGAGGATCGCCTCGCCGCGCACGCCGCCTCCGACGTTGCGCCATCCCGGACCGCCGCGACCTACCGAGCCCCGCTGCGTAGCCTGTTCACCAACCCGCCGGTACTCGCCGCCTATGTCGGCGGCGGACTGCAGATGTTCTCTGCCGCAGTCCTTCTGGCGTGGACTCCGAGCTTCTTCAATCGGTATTACGGAATGCCGATGGATCGTGCGGCGATCGCCGCGGCCGCTATCGTCCTGCTCGTCGCGACTGGAATGATCGTGTGCGGCATGATCACCGATCGCATCGGACGCGACGACATCACCCGCAAGTGGATCGCGGCGATCGCCTTCTGCGTCGTCTCGCTCGTCTGCCTGCCGACCGGATTCGCCCTGGAAACCGGTGCCGCACAACTGATTCTGATCGCAATCGGCGCCTTCTTCGCGGCCGGGTCATCGGGACCGATCGCAGCGATGGTCGCCAACCTGAGTCACCCCACGGTCCGTGCGTCGGCGATGGGCACTCTCACCGTTGCGAACAACCTTCTCGGCTTGGCGTTGGGGCCGTTCATCGTCGGTGTCCTCGCCGATCACATCGGCTTGGGCCGTGCGCTGACTATCACCCCGCTCATCTACCTGGTCGCCATCGCGGCACTGCTGCTCGGCAAGAGACTTCACTCGCTCGGTGTCGCGCGTCTTGCGCGTCTGCCTAGGTAACACCTTCCACCCCAAGGATTCTCTCATGAACTCACTCGATTCGACGGTTGTCATCGTCCCCGGACTGCGCGATCACGACCCTGACCATTGGCAGTCGCACCTGGCACGGGATCTGCCGTCGGCGGCGATCGTGCCACCATTGACCGCCGACAAACTCGATCGTGCTGCGCGAGTCGCCGCACTCGATGCAGTCCTCGCCGGGATCGATGGTCCCAGCATTCTCGTGGCACACAGCGCGGGCGTGCTGACTGCCGTCCACTGGGCGGCCGCGAACCCGGCGTCGTCGGTGATCGGGGCATTGCTCGTCACTCCCGCCGACATCGAATCTCCCCTTCCCACAGGCTATCCACTGCATTCCGAGCTCGACGCGGGCGGCTGGTTGCCCATCCCGCGCACGACACTCCCATTCACCAGCATCGTGGTCGCAAGCCAGAGCGATCCGTTGGCCTCGATGCGGCGGGTCGCCGGAATGGCCGAGAATTGGGGCGCCCACCTGCTCGACGCCGGGGACGTAGGACACCTCAATCCCGCAGCGGGATACGGGCCGTGGCCACCCGCACTGGGGTATCTGGCGATGTTGCGCGCCGATATCGCAGCTACGGAAGCGCTTGTGCGATGAACGACAAGGCCGCATCGCACACACGAAAGCGACGATCGATGAATCTCAAGAAATGGCTGACCGCTGCGCTACTGGCGGTGACCGCCTCGAGCAGTACCGCCGGGCTGGCGTCGGCAAAGCCCGAATCACCCTCACTGACAACACAATTGGCACCCGTGGTGACCTACAAGGCCTACCAGGACGGTGCCACCGCCGTCATCAGCGTGGCCTCCGGCAGCCTCCTCGTGGATCACGGACGGTTTGAGATTCGTTCCGCGACAGGCAAAGTCGTCGCCGGAGTGCCGTTGAGCTTCAACGTCGGGGACATCGCGTTCCCCATCGAAGCCAAAGTCGCCGGTGCTACCGCCTGGCTGACGCCGAAGCTCGACCGTTCCCGTGCCACCTACCGGCCGGTCGCGTTGCCCTATCAGAAAGACGCGCCGTGGAAATCGCGCTACGACCGCGAGCAGGCCGCGTGGAACCGGATGTCGTCGACGATCGTGACCGGCGCGGCGGTGGGTGCCATCGTCGGGGCGGTGAGCGCGGGGGCGCTAGGGTGCCTGCTCGGCGGAGTCTCCGGTGCGGTGGTCACGGCGCCGCTATTTCTGCTACTCGGTGGCGGCCCGGTCGCCGGCTGTCTCGTGGGTGCGACGATGCTGGCTCCGGTGGGCACTCTCGTCGGGTCGATCTTCGTGGGCGCGCCCGTCGCGATCGCCTCGGTCATTCAGTACCAAGACACTGTGAATGCGCCGTTCAAACCACCGGCGCCGGCGAAGTAGCCCGCGTCGACGACCGTCTAACCCGGCGCGACTCTTCGCTACGGTTGACGAATGGATCGTGAGCGGATGGTCGATGTCGGCGTGGCCGTCGTGTCCAGGTTCGGCGCCAAAGCGTTGAGCCTGACGTCGGTGGCGCGGCAGGCAGGTGTCGCGCGAGCGACCGCGTACCGGATGTTCGGAGGCCGCGACGCGCTGGTCGCGGCCATCGTCGAACGTGAGGTATCCCTGCTGAGGGCACAGCTCAAGGAATGGTCGGACACGCAGCCCGACGCAGCGGGCAAGGTCCGCATCCAGGTGGTCGAGACGCTACGCTATATCCGCGAACACGAAGCGCTGCAATACATTCTGCGCAACGAGCCGGAAGAGATCGTGCGGACGCTGGTCTCCACGACTGGGGCCGCGGGATCGACGCTGATTCACCAGATCATCGACGCTGCGATCCCCGATCTCGAGCCGGAGATCGGGGAGCAGCTCTATCCTGATCCGGCCGCAGCCGCGGAATTCATGGTCCGCACCATCTACTCCTTCATGCTGATCCCCGAGAGTGCGCTGTCCGACGACGCCGCCGCGGACCTGGTGGTGCGAGCGATCGTCCGATAGGTGCGATTCGCCCGCTGCCGCGTCGTCACCTGCCGAAGCAGTCCCGCCCCGGCTGCATGAAACCGGGTGCGCTGAAAGCGATCGCGGCGAAGGTGAGATTCAGCGGGTAGCTGCCCACCGCGATCGACGCCTTGAAACCGCCTCGATACGGGAAGTCTCCGTCGATTCAGTCATGCCGATAGGGTATGTCGCATGGCATCAGAATCGGTGACGTCGAACAGCATTTACGTTGCGTCCGCGGAGGGCGAAACCGGGAAGTCGACCATCGCACTCGGGCTGCTCGCGATTCTCTCGGCTACCGGTGGCCGAATCGGTGTGTTCCGTCCGATTTCGCGGGCGATGGTGGCTGGGGAACGCGACTACATTCTCGAACTCCTACTAGCGCACGCATCGGTCGATCTCGACTACGAGGAGTGCATCGGCGTCACCTACGAGCAGGTCAACGACGATCCGGAAGCGGCCATCGCCGAGATCGTCGCGCGCTTCCACGCCGTACAGGCACAATGCGACACCGTGCTGATCGTCGGTTCCGACTACACCGACGTCGGCAATCCGTCCGAGCTGGGTTTCAACGCGCGGATCGCGGCGAATCTGTCGTCGCCGATCGTGTTGGCGCTCAATGCTTCCGGCCGTACCGCTGACGAGGTGCACGGGCATGCTGAGCATGCCTTGAACGAGGTGGCAGCGGCGCACGCGACGGCGGTCGCCGTCATCGCCAACCGGTGCGATCCCGACAGGCTGGCGGGCATCGCCACGGCACTCACTACCATTCCGATCGCCTCGTGGGCGCTGCCCGAGGTGCCGATCCTGAGTGCGCCGACCATGGGCGAGCTGAAGGCCGCCCTCGATGGATACCTCTACAGCGGCGACGCCGACCTCCTCGACCGGGAGGCGCTCAACGTCATGGTCGGCGGCATGACCGTCGAGCACATTCTGGAACGACTCGTCGACGGCACCGTCGTCATCACTCCGGCCGACCGCTCCGACGTCCTCCTCGCATTGGTGAATGCCAATGCGGCACAAGGATTCCCGCGCCTGGCCGGGATCATCCTCAACGGCGGCCTCAAACCGCACCCGATGATTCAGGCGCTGGTGACCGGTCTCAATCCCACGCTCCCGATCGTCTGCTGCGATCAGGGCACCTACGAGACGGCGCGCATCGCAGCGCATACCCGCGGGCGAGTGGCCAATCAGTCGGCGCGCAAGATCGACGCGGCGCTGGCGTTGATGGAGGAGTACGTCGACGTCGACAAGGTGATCGCCGAGGTGAACCTCGACATCCCCGAAGTCGTCACGCCGCAGATGTTCGAATACCAACTGGTGGCGCGGGCCAAGGCAGACCGAAAACACATCGTGTTGCCCGAGGGCGAGGAGGACCGCATTCTGCGTGCCGCGAGCCACCTGCTGCGCCGCGGCGTCGCACGACTCACGCTGCTCGGCGACGCTGAGACGATCGCGAAACGCGCGGCCGCCCTCGACGTCGATCTCGGCGAGGTCGACGTGATCGACCCGATGACGAGTGAGCTGACCGAACAGTTCGCCGAGACCTACGCTGAACTGCGCAAACACAAGAATGTCGCACTCGATCGGGCGCGTGATCTGATGCGCGACGTCTCCTACTTCGGCACCATGATGGTGCATCTGGGCATGGCCGACGGCATGGTGTCCGGAGCCGTCCACACGACCGCGCACACCATTCGGCCCTCCTTCGAGATCATCAAAACCAAGCCGGGCGTGTCGACGGTGTCGTCGGTGTTCTTCATGTGTCTGGCCGACAAGGTGCTCACCTACGGTGACTGCGCCGTCGTTCCGGACCCGTCGGCCGCTCAGCTCGCCGACATCGCCATCTCGTCGGCCGAGACGGCGGCGGCATTCGGCATCGAGCCACGCGTCGCGATGCTCTCGTACTCGACCGGTGAGTCGGGTTCGGGGGCCGACGTCGACAAAGTGCGGGCAGCTACCGAGATGATCCGCGAGCGGGCCCCAGAGTTGTTGGTAGAGGGACCGATTCAGTACGACGCCGCTATCGAACCGTCGGTCGCGCGGACCAAGATGCCGGACTCGCCGGTGGCCGGACAGGCCACCGTGCTCATCTTCCCGGACCTGAATACCGGCAACAACACCTACAAGGCGGTGCAGCGCAGCGCCGGGGCGATCGCCGTCGGTCCGGTGCTGCAGGGGCTCAACAAACCCATCAACGACCTCTCCCGGGGCGCGCTGGTCGCCGACATCGTCAACACCGTGGCGATCACCGCGATCCAGGCGCAGAACATGGCGAAACAATGAGCGGAGTGAGTCAAGTGAATGCAGGCCGGCGCGCCGATCAACCGGTGCTCGTCGTCAACGCGGGGTCGTCGTCGCTGAAATACCAAGTGGTGCATCCGCTTTCCGGCGATGTTGTGGCTGACGGAATCGCCGAGCGGATCGGCGAAGCGCAGTCGTCGATCACGCATACCCAGAACGGGCGGACCGAGTCCGACGAATTGCCGTTGCCCGATCATCAGGCGGCGATCGCCCGAGCGCTGGAGTTCTTCACCGCCAACGGAGTCGACGTCGCGGGCGCCGACCTCTGCGCCGTCGGCCACCGGGTGGTGCACGGCGGCCGCACGTTCTATCGGCCCACGCTGATCACGCCCGAGGTGGTCGAGGAGATCGAACGCCTGTCAACTCTTGCGCCGCTGCACAATCCGGCGAATCTCATCGGTATCCGAGCCGCCCAGGAGCTGCTGCCCGACGTCCCGTCGGTCGCGGTGTTCGACACCGCCTTCTTCCATGATCTGCCCGACGCCGCGGCCACCTATGCGATAGATCGTGAAGTCGCTGCGGCACATGCGATTCGACGCTACGGCTTTCACGGCACGAGCCACGAGTATGTGTCGGCGACCGCGGCCGAGTTCCTGGGCCGCGACTACGGCGACGTGAATCAGATTGTGCTGCACCTGGGCAACGGCGCGTCGGCGTCGGCGATCAAGGCGGGCAAGGCGATTGACACCTCGATGGGTATGACTCCGCTGGAGGGCCTCGTCATGGGCACTCGCTGCGGTGACGTGGATCCCGGAATGATCTTGCACCTCAACAGGGTTGCCGGTCTGGGTGTCGACGCGATCGATGCGCTGCTCAACAAGCGCTCGGGGCTCAAAGGGCTGGCCGGGGAGAACGACTTCCGGACCCTGACCGAGAAGATGGCTGCGGGCGACGAAGACGCCAAGGCCGCCTACGACGTGTACATCCACCAGCTGCGGCGCTACATCGGCGCTTACATGATCGAGCTGGGCCGCGTCGACGTCATCTCGTTCACCGCGGGAGTGGGAGAGAACGCGGCATCGGTGCGGGCGGATGGTCTCGCCGAACTGGAGAACTACGGCATCATCATCGATCCGGACCGAAATGCGGTGCGCAGCAAGGAACCTCGTCGAATCTCGACGGACGACTCCCCGGTCACGGTGCTGGTGGTGCCTACCAACGAGGAGTTGGAGATCGCGCGGCAGTCGGCGGAGTTGGTGTGACTGTGCGCGCCGCGCGCCTCGCATTCCGATCGACGGAGGCGTCTCCTCTCGCAGCGTGTCGCGCCTAATGGTGTTGATATCTTGCGCGCATCCGGCTTCACCGAATCCTGCTGGTTGAGCGAGGCGAAGCCCGAGTCGAAACCATTGTGGCGCTGCGGGTTTCGTCACTGCCCGGCCGGTGGGGTTTCGACTCGGCTTCGCCTCGCTCAACCGGCAGAGGACCGCATCCCGCTGGTTGAGCCGGACGAGCGCCGTGTTGAGCGAGGCGCTAGCCGAGTCGAAGTAGCGCTAGCCGAGTCCGTGTCGAAACCTCTCAGCCACAACGACTTTCGACGGTCCGCGCCAATTCCGGCGATGACACCCGGTAAGTGTCGCGTGTGCACCCGACGGGTGCACACGCCTCGATGTTCGATTCCGTCACAGTTCGACAAGTGCGCCACCATCAAATGCATTGTGGTACAGAGGTTTCGACACGCTCGTCACTTCGACTCGGCTAGCGCCTCGCTCAGTACGGCGCGCTTACGCTCCTCGCGGCTCAACCAGCAGATGCAGTGCCCCGACCGGTGAAACCAGGCTCAACCGGCAGAGGACCGCAACGTCGTACAACTCTTTAGGCGCGACACACCACTAGAACAACGTCTCCGGCCGCACGTAGTTCGCCAGGTCCACCAACATGAATCGATGTGCCCGATTGTTGCGGGTCTGGTGTGCCAGACTCCGCAGCGACTGCTCGGTCGCGACGCGTATGCCCGCCTCGGTGAAGGGGTAGCCCAGAAAGTCGGGGAGCGGTTGTTCCGGCGGGTTGGCCACGAGCCAGCCCAGCGCGGTTCCCAGCACGATCAACACCAGTCGGGACCGGTAGCCCTCGCTCTCCGGCATCCGCTCCAAACGTGCTGCGGCCCTGGTCAACTGGTCGTAGGTGATCTCGCTCGACGGGCGGCCGTGTACGAGCGCCAGGATCGCGGTGGCCCGCGCGGTGCTGTAGTGCCGACTGGTCGACGGCACGTCGTCGAGCGGCGCGATCGCCTCGTCGATGTTGCCTGCCGCCAATTCGAGCCGCGCCCAACCGAATGCCGCGGTCACGATGCCGTGATCGGTGAACCACAGATCGTGGTAGTGGTGGCCGGCGATGCTGTACCAGTCCCGCACCTTCGACGCCGACGACGATGCGCTCGTCGACTTCTCGGAGTTGATCCACCGGCCGATGAGTTCGGCGGTGCCGGCGACCGCGAGCTTCGGGCCGATTTCTCCCGGCATCACTTCAAGGACCTCGTTGAAGCGCTCGAAGGCGAGTTCGGGTTCGTCGTTGTACAGCGCGCAGATGCCGAGATACCAGTCGATGCGCCAATTCTCGCCGTAATACATGGCGATCGCGGACAACTGGTCCAACGCCTGGTCGACGTCGCCCAACTCGAGCATCGCCCGCACTTCCACCAACTCGAGTTCGATCGACGGGTGGCCGTCCTCGGCGTTGATCATCTGCGGGAATCCGTTCGCGCGTGCTGCGCGGATGGAATCGAGGATTTGCCGCGGATCGCTGAGCGCGGCCGACGTCAACAGGGGAGCGGCCGGGTCGCTGGTATCGATCAAGGGCACTGGAAGCGCCCGCGCGATGTCGGCCGGATCGTAGAACGCGGTCTGATCGGGGTCGAAGAACGCATCGACCGGGGCGAGCAGCAGGTCGGCGCCGAACGTCGACCGCGGCGGGGTGAATACCGTCGACAACGCGGGGCGCGGTACTCCGGTGTGTACCGCGACCGTTTCCCGCAGCACATTGAGGACCTGCGTGGTCATCTCCTCCGCGCTGGCGAACCGGTCGTTCGGGTCGGCTGCGGTGGCACGCTGCAGCAGTAGGTGAAAGGACGGATTGTCTTCGAACTCGGGGACATCCTCGACGTCGGGCAGCCCGGCGACGTATTGGCCCTG
Source organism: Gordonia asplenii (assembly GCF_012933505.1). Lineage (GTDB taxonomy): Bacteria > Actinomycetota > Actinomycetes > Mycobacteriales > Mycobacteriaceae > Gordonia > Gordonia asplenii. The sequence continues at coordinate 4,948 of NZ_JABBNB010000044.1, read as the reverse complement.
TTTCATCGGCATCGGAATCGTCAGTACCGCGAGGGTTCTGCCGAGGCTGTAGATGTCGGTGGCGATCTGCGGGCCCGTCTTCACGATCTCGGGCGCCTGGAATCCCGGTGTGCCGTACAGGTGGCCGAATCCGTTGATCGGTGAAACCGCGCCCATGTCGATGAGTTTCACCTCATCGCTGCTGACCATGATGTTGTCAGGTTTCACGTCGTTATACACCAGCCCGACCGAATGAAGGTAGTCGATGGCAGGCAGTACCTCGAGCAGGTAGGCCATGGCCTGCTCCACCGACAGCAGCTTGGTGCTGTTCTTCGGTGCGCCGGGATCGGGCGAGGTCAGCTGTTTGAGGGTCTGACCGCCGATGTACTCCATGACGATGTAGCCGAAGCGATTTCCCTCTTCGGTGATGTGCTCGACGAAGTTATAGATCTTCACGATCGCGGGATGATTGACCGACGCCAGAAACTGACGCTCGGCCAAGGCCACGGCCTGAGCCTCCGAATCACCGGAATTCAGCAGGCCTTTGAGCACCACCGGACGGTCGGAGACGTTGTGATCGGTGGCCAGATAGATCCAACCCTGGCCGCCGTGGGCGATGGCGCCTTCGATCTCGTACTGGTCGGCGACGAGTGTTCCCTTGGCCAGACCCGGTACAAAGGAGTACCGCGATCCGCAGTGCGGGCAGTCACCGGTGAGCGGTCCGGTACCTGGGCCCGACTCGCGCCCCACCGGTTCGCCGCACTTCCAGCAGTTGCGTTTGCGTTCGACGATGACCGGATCATCGATGACGGCGTCGGCCGGGTTGGTATCTGAAATAGAGGGCAGCTCAACGAGATTGCTGCCCAACCTGCGGTCGTGGACCAGCGATCGCTTGGACGGGATGAGTCGACGGGTCCGCGCCGTGGTGAACGAGTCACCGCGCCGCGACGTCGTGCTCACCGGCGTCGTCGGAACCGATCCCGTTGTGCCGCGCGATGTTTCATCGCTCGATACTACATCGGGTGCGTGGCCGTCGTCCTCGTCGTCGGCGAACGGATCGAACGGGACCGCCTGCGTGCCGAGGGGCTCGGCGTCGGGACCGACTTCCTCGTCGTCGGCGAAGGGGTCGTAGGGGACGGCCTGGGTCCCGACGGGCTCGATGTAGTCGTCGTCGTCATCATCGGCGAAGGGGTCGAACGCGACGGCCTGCGTGCCCACCGGTTCGACGGCGTCGTCGTCCTGCCCATCGTCGTGGGTGGTGTCGTGCGAATCTGCCATGCCCGCTCAGTCCCGGTAGACCGGTCGGGGGGCGATGTAGGAGGGCCCGAGCACCGACAGCCACTCGTTGTAGATCTGCTGCCAGCGTCCGCTCGCGGTGATTGCGGCCAACACCGCGTTCACGAATCGCACCATGTCGTCCTGTCCCTTGGGGATTCCCACACCGTAGTACTCCGTCCCCAACCCGGGCCCGACAACCTTGAGCCACGGATCTTGCACCGCCAATCCCGCGAGGATCGCGTCGTCGGTGGACACCGCCGCGACTTCACCCTGCTGGAGCAGCACCAGGCAGTCGGCCCACGTCGTGGTCTCGACCATCTTGACCGTCGGCACGATCGACTGCAGTCTTCCGATCGAGGTCACGCCGCGGGCGGCGCACACTCGTTGCCCCGCGAGGTCTGCCGCTCCGGCGATCGACGAGTTGCGCAGCGCGAGGATGCGTTGCGAAGCGATGTAATACGGGGCAGAGAAACTGACGTCCTGCATCCGTTCGCAAGTGATGCTCATGGTCTTCACGACCACATCGACGGTGTTGCTGCGCAATGCCTCGATGCGGTCGCTGGAACTGAGGACGCGGTACTCGATGCGGTCCGGGGTGTTGAAGATCGCGCGTGCGATCTCGCGGGCGATGTCGACGTCGAAACCCATGATGTCGCCCGACAACGGGTCGCGGAAGCTGAACGGGTTGCTGCCGATGTCGAGGCCGACGATCAGTCGGCCACGACCGAAGATCGCAGCCATCGTCGTATTCGGCGCCATCCGGCCGGGCTCGGGAAGGTCCGACGGCCGAAGCGTCACCGATGCGTCGCAGGACTCGTTTGGTGGTGGTTCGCGTGTCACGTCGGTTGCGACACCGGCCGGCGTCGGGGGAGTGGCGGTCGCCGTCGGCGGCGGGCTGTCCGGAGCAGCGAACTGTACGCACGCCGACAAGGTCAGAGCGAGCACGGCGCCGATCGAAGCAGCCGAGATCCGCCGCCGAGACAGCGCCGCACGTCGGGACAGGGGACGGGGAAAGCCGATCACATGTACTCCCGGACCCGTGGAATCAAGCCGATCGGTGCCGCGAGTGCGGCCAGGATGCCCAGCGTCCAGATACCGTTGCCGGAGAACCCCAATACCCGCTGGGCGGTATTGACGTCGTCGCGGAACACCGTGCGCGCGCTGGTGATCGCCTCGACCAGTGCGCTGTCGAGCTCCGCGTAATAGGTCGCGGCGGAGTTCGACGCATCGCCGACAGTCAGCGCGCGCGCCTGACGGAAGTCTCCGGCGGCGACCAGCTGGTTGATCTGAGTGTTGGTTTGTTCCCAACCGTTGCGGGCTTTGATCGCGCGATCGATCACCGCATCCGACACCGACGTCGCCTTGCCGAGTTCCCGTTGATCCTTCAGCGCGATGAGCGTGCGCGCGATCGAATCGTTCGCCTTGCGATAGGTCTCTTCGAGTGACACCTGATCTCGTCGCACCAGCGAAAGCGTCTGCGCCGACCGCGCCTGCTGGGTCTCGATCCGCGCCTGAGTCAGTTGACGCAGCGGGTCGGATCCGTTGTTGACCGCGTTGTTGGTGGCGCTGACCGACATGAGTCCGGCGACCAGCAGCCAGGTGAGGCCGATGATGATGGCGATCGTGGCGATGAGCACTCCGACGTTGAACCGGCGCCGGGTCCGTCGGCTGAGATATCCCGAGGTCAGCAGCAGTCCGATCAGAGCCAGCGTCAACACCACGTATACGCCCCACGGCGGGGTGGTGAGGGTGTGCTGTGGATCGGCGATGGCGCTCGATCGTCGTTCGTACAGGCGCTGTGCCGCGGGCAGGATTGTGTCCTGCATCAACGACGACGCCTCGCCCAGATACGCCGATCCCACCGGATTGCCCAGGCGGTTGTTGGTTCGCGCCGTCTCGATGATGCCGGTGTACACCGGGATATTCGTTGCGAGGATGGTCAGGTCCACGTGCATCGGATCGACGGGCGCGGCGTCGGACGCCCCGGGTGTGGCGCCGCCGGTATTGCTCGCCGCGATGATCAGTGCGTTCGACGCCGTGGCGATGGCATCGGAATATCGCTGACGCAGGGCTGGTGGTTCGAGGCCGCCGGAGATGAAAGCGGCGTTCGCCGCGGCGTCGGCGATCGACAGCGAACTGTAGAGCACCTGCGATGTCTCCGACAGCGGCTCGGTGCGGTTGACGGTGTCTTGCAGGATCTCGGTCCGATGATTCAGCGTCGACGATGCGTACCAACCGCTGAACAGACACACCGCTAGTAGTGCGACCGCGATCGCCACGAGTTTGCCCATGCTCGACGTTGCAAGGTGACGCGCCGACGATATCGGCGAGTGAGCGCGATCGCGTGCGGTCGCGATGAGTTCGCGACGATCGGTCAGTGCTCTACGCAGTTGAGGACTCGGCGGACGGCCGCCTGCCCGTTCGGTGCTCAAGCTGTGCGCACTGCTCAGCGGTTTGGGAGTGCGTGTACGCACTTTCGAGCTGCGCCTTTTCTCCAGCGGAACCCGCGCGCGGTCCGTCCGGGATCGCACGGAAGATGCGTCGCCGGCCACCAGCTGATCCTTACTCTCGCCCCGGGCGGGTGGCCCGGGTATCACTACCGTCTCACCACGTAACCCTAGTCCCGCATCCGGTGGCTGCGCGGCACGAACTCGCCTACGTTTGAGTAGGGCCCCTATCGGGCGAGTGAATTGTGGAGAGTTGCGGGAGGCACTGTGCGTGGAGACGGCGACGGCTGGGTGTTCGACCCAGACGGATCGCGCTACTGGGGCCGCCACGGTGCGGCCGGACTGCTGTTGCGGGCGCCGCTCGCCGACGGCGTCACCGGCATCCTCCTCCAGCACCGAGCAGTATGGTCCCATCAGGGTGGCACCTGGGGTCTGCCGGGCGGCGCCCGCGACTCACACGAGAGCGCGGTCGACACCGCCGTGCGCGAAGCCGACGAGGAGGCCGGCATCGGCGGCACCGAGATGCGGGTCCGCGCCGCATTGGTGACGCACTCCGCGCCGAGCGGGTGGACGTATACGACGGTGATCGCCGACGTCGACGAACCGGTCATCACGCGCGCCAACGGCGAGTCCGCGGAACTCCGCTGGGTGGCCGAATCCGACGTCGACTCGCTCCCGCTGCATCCGGGCTTCGGTGGCAGCTGGGCGGCATTGCGCGAACGGCTCGCCGATCTGACCCTGGAGTGAGTCCCGCAGTGATCGAGCCAGTGAGGAACGAGCTGCGGCGCGCCCCGCTCCCCGAGTGCCGAAGTGAGCTTGCGAGCTTCGGTGCACCCCCCCGTTCCCCCGAGTGCCGAAGTGAGCTTGCGAGCTTCGGTGCACCCCCCCGTTCCCCCGAGTGCCGAAGTGAGCTTGCGAGCTTCGGTGCACCCCCCGCTCCCCGAGTGCCGAAGTGAGCTTGCGAGCTTCGGTGTAGCGAGGGGTCGGTGAGATGAAGAATCCAACTCGACCACTGTAACTGTTGCAGCACAACGTAACTGACCACGTCTACGGTTCGCTGACGGCCGCTCATCCGGCCGCCGAGTCACTTGCACAATAGGTTGTCATACCTGTGTTGTAGGTTCTGGTTATGGGAGCAGGGAGTCGTCGCCGTATCCGCCGGGAGTACCGGTGGGTGTTGTCGACGCCGTCGGCGTGGCCTGGCATGGACGCGACCTTGTTGGGGTTGTCGGACCCGGAGTCGG
>NZ_JABBNB010000043.1 GCF_012933505.1 Gordonia asplenii | reverse complement strand
ACGCACTCCAACCCGTGGAGCACTACACACTCGCCACGGCGAAGCGATCGCGCCCCACACGGAGACTCAACCACCCTACCAGACACGCTCACACCCTCCAAATCACTGTGGACCGGAGTTCATGGCTCGCTGCGGTGCGTTGAATAAGTTACGCAGAAAGAAACAGAGTGTCAAATCAGCTGGTCAGGGCGATTTCCAAGGTTACGTGGCGGCGTCGAAGCGTGCTCCGGCGAAGGTCTTCTTGCCCCGCCGCACAACCAGCCACCGATGGTGCAGCAAATCGGAGCCGGCCGGAGTCCAGTCGGCATCGGTGATCTTCTCGTTGTTCACATATGCGCCACCCTCGCCGATGGCGCGCCGCGCTGCCTTGTTGCTTTCGGAGAGTCCGCTGTCGACGAGGATCTGCACGAGGCTCGGCGTGGAGTTCGTCGCGTACTCGGCGATCGTCGTCTCACCCAGCGCCGACGCGATGGTCGCCTCGTCGAGCCCGGTCAGTTCCGCACGTCCGAACAGTGCGGCACTCGCCTGTTCGACAGCCGCGGTCTGATCGGCGCCGTGAATGAGCGTGGTCATCTCGGCCGCGAGGCGTCGTTGCGCTTGCCGTAGATGAGGCTTCTCGGTGGTCACGGTCTCCAATTCGGCGATCTCATCGCGCGAGAGGAAGGTGAACCATCGCAGGTAGCGGATCACGTCCGCGTCGGCGGTGTTCACGAAGTACTGGTACCAGGCGTACGGAGTGGTCAGCTCGGCGTCGAGCCACAGGCTGCCGCCACCGGTCGACTTGCCGAACTTCTTTCCGTCCGACGACGTGACCAGCGGAACCGTCATCGCGTGCACGGACGCGCCGTCGACGCGACGGGTCAGGTCCACTCCCCCGACGATGTTCCCCCACTGGTCGGACCCGCCGATCTGCAACGCGCAGCCGAACCGGCGATGCAACTGCAGGAAGTCGTTCGCTTGCAACAGCATGTAGCTGAACTCGGTGTAGCTGATGCCGTCGGTTTCGAGGCGACGTTTCACCGTGTCGCGGGCCAGCATGACGTTCACCGAGAAGTGTTTGCCGACGTCGCGCAGAAACTCGATCGTCGAGAGCGGACCCGTCCAGTCCATGTTGTTCGCGATCACGGCGCCGTTCGCGCTCTCGTCGAGCCGCACGAATCGGCGCAGCTGAGCGTCGATCCGCTCGGCCCAGTCGGCGACGGTGTCGACGGAGTTCATCGTCCGCTCCCCGACGTCGCGCGGATCACCGATGAGTCCGGTGGCCCCGCCGGCCAGGACGATCGGCCGGTGTCCCGCCTGCTGGAAACGCGCCAGCGTCAACAGCGGCACCAGGTGGCCGGCGTGCAGGCTCGACGCCGTGGGATCGAATCCCGCGTACAGGGTGATCGGTCCCGTGGCGATCTCCGAGCGCAGTTCATCGAGGTCGGTGGACTGGGCGATCAGCCCGCGCCACTGCAACTCGTCGATGATGTCGGTCACGGTCGGTGTTGCCTGCTCGGCGCCTGGAGAACTCACGTGCCCTATCTTGCCTCTACGCCGTCAGCCGCTGATGCTCGGCCTCATCGACCTTGCGCGCTTCGTCGGCGAGCATCACCGCGATGCCGTCGGCGTCGATCCGGTAGGCGACGCGCAGTCGCGGGTTGTACAACTCGTCGCCCGCATCGAGGAGCGGTCCTTTGTCCACCGGACATACGAGCGCTTGGCGGACGAACGGTTTGATCTGCGCGGCGCGCGAACCTTCTGCCGACATCGATGTGTCACTGGCCTTTCATTGCTTCCGGGTGCTGGTTTGCGATGATTCGATCCGGCCGTAGCCGGACGGATCATCCCCAGTTTAGTTCTGCCGCGGCCGTCTTCGTGTAGCGGCGGTAACGACCTTCGGCGTCGCGGTACCACACGCGAGGGCCTGGTGCGGGCACTCCACGCTTGGCCATCTCGACCCACAGCGGCCGGTACGACTCCGACACCGGAATGTCGTCGACGAGTGTGATGAGGTGCGGTCGCTGCTTGGCGGGCAGGGTGCCCAGCGCGGTCCGCAGTTGCGTGACGGTGATCGAGTCGGCTTTGGTCGTGTCGACTTCCTCGCCGGCGCGTGCGGTGACGGCGGCGATCGCGATCTGATTCCCCGGCGTGCCGACCGAATACGCCACCACCTGATCGACGGCCTTCACCCTCGACAGCGCGTCTTCGATCGGCGGGATGAAGATGTAGGCATCCGACGAGCGGACGATCGCCGATGCCGTGCCCATGTACCAGTAGTCGCCGTCGGCATCCTGTTTGAACAGATGCCCCGACAGTTCCCACCGGTCATGCGAGGTGAACACGTCGCGCAGCACCGTCGACGAACTCTCGAACCGCTGACGTGCCCGCGACAGCAGGATTCCCACTTCGTCGACGTCGGCGCGCCGCACGTAGCCGTTCTCCCCCACTTCGAGTGCTTCCTGACGTGGGTCGACGGCGGCGATCTGCACCGGATTGGTTTCCGGCAGCGCACGGCCCATCGACCCTAGTTTGTCGCCGCGAACGTTGGCGAGGATCGCCGAACCGTCGGCGGTCGCGAAGAATTCGAGCACCTTCGCACTGGGGAAGCTGTCGAGGACCTCTTCCCAGAGGCCCGCAGTCATGCCCGAACCCATGAACAGGCGGATCGGGTTGTGATTGTTGATCGAGAATCGCGGCGAGCGGATGATCTCGCGCATCATCGACCACGTATAGGACACCACCGTGACGCCGTACCGGTGCACCTCGGTGGTGAAGGTCTCGGCGTCGACGCCGTTCGACAGCGCGATACGTGATCGGCCGGCGACGGTCGCGCCGAGGGTGGTGAGCAGGCCCGACGCATGGTGCAGCGGCGGCAGGCAGTAGACGGTGTCGCTCGAACTGAGTCCCGCGGCCGATGCCGCACCGAACGCGGACATCGCGAAGCGGTGGTTGGTGATCGGCCACTTCGACAGTTTGCCGCCGGCCCGGGTGAACAGGATGAACGCCAGGTCACCGGCCAGCCCCGGGTCCGGGCGATACCACGTCGGAATGGTGACGGCGTCGGGGTCGATCTGCTCCATGTCGATGATGTTGTGGCCGTCGGCCTTGGCGATGGCGCGCGAATCACCGCTGCCGCCGCCGAGGACGAGGACCTGCTTGGAGTGTTCGGCGGCTTGATCCAGGTGGCTCGGGTCGGTGATGATCACGCGCGACTCGGCGAGCCGCAGCATCTCAGACAGATTCCACTCGCCGGAAAGCATCACCGCGACGGCGCCGACCCGCGACAGTGCCGCGACGACGACGAGCGCGCTGGGCCGAGTGTCCATCAGCACACCGATGTGCTGGCCGGGCCTGATGCCGCACGAGATCAGACCTGCCACGACGTTGTCGATACGAGTGTTGACCTGCTCGTGACTGAGCACCCGGTTCTCGAAGAGGAACAGTTCGCTGTCTTTGGTGCGCTTGTTGTTCTCCGACATCAGCTTGCCAAGCGAAATCCGGGTCCCGGGCTGAATCTGGCCGAGGCGGAAGAGTCGGGGCACCGTGCGCACGGATTCCTGTGCGACGGCCAACGATGTCCGTTGCAGCGAGCTCGCGGCGTCGAACACCTCGCCCACCGCCGCGGTCCCGGCGTCGGCGACCGCTCCGAGCCCGTGGGTGACACGCGAGGACAAGCTCACACCACCACCCGGTTTGCCGGAGTCGTCGACCTCACGCATCGGTTCGATCTCCGACGGCGACTCACCGTCGCCCGACTGCCAGTTGATCCACTCCGCGGTGCGTGGCCAGGTATTGGTCCCGGCCTTGGAACCGACGACCAGCCCGAAGTGTCCGACCGGCAGCCGCGACTCGTAGACGTTGGCCGACGACGCCGCACGCAGAATGCCGCGGACCGCCTTGGGCTGACCGATGTCGTCCGCTTCGCCCACGAAAGCCAGTACGGGACAGGTGATTTCGGCGAGGGAGACCAGGTCGCCGTCGATCACGAAGCCGCCCGACACCATCCGGTTGTGCACGACGAACTGACGCAGCAGATCGGCGATCGCCGGCCCGGAGTAGGCGACCCAACCGTCGGCTTCGAGGAAGCGGCGCTGATCTTCACGCGGCAGCAGCGCGTCGCGGTCGTGCAGATTGCGCAGGAAGTCGAGGCGGCTCTTGGCCGTCTTGACCGGATCGAGGAGTTGGAAGCCCGTGCGCGCCATCCATCCGGGCAGCGAGAGGTGCGAGAACACCTTGTCGGCCATGAACTCCGCTCCGGGAGCGACGATGTTGGCCGGCAGTCCGAGCGGCAGGGCGCCGAGCATGTCGACGGGTGAACCGTAGGTGATGATCGACACGATTCCGGCCGACCGTCGATACGCCGCGGTCTGGTAGCTGAACATGCCGCCCTGCGAGTAGCCGCCGAGGTGCACGTCGCGTCCGGTGGTCTCGCGCACGATGTCGATGACGCGGCTGATCGCCTTCACGTGGTCGGTGATGGTGCGTTCGGTGCCGCCCTCTTCGCGGTCCGGCGACCCGAAGTCGATGACCCACGGGATGATGCCCGCGCTGTGCAGGATCGACACCGCACCGTACTGCTCGGTGACGTCGTAGACATTGGCCGACACCATCGGCGGCGGCACCAGAATCACGTGCGGTCCGGTCCCCGGGTCCTCCGGGAAGTATCGGCGGAGCCGGAACATGTTCTCGGTCTCCACCACCTGGAACGGCGTCGGCTTGGTGCCGGTGTCGAGTCCACCGAGGCGCAGCACCTCCAGCCCGTTCTGTGCGGTCGCGAGAACCTTGTCGACGGCGCTCACGACGCCGGGCAGGATCGAAAACTCCACTGTGCAACCCCTCACTGAAGACGACGTGACTCACGTCACCGCATACTGTACAAGTGTCCGAATGACCGGTGACGCGCAACCGTCACGCGAAAGTCGCGCGCAGAGCAGGCAATTGCCGGTTGAGTACGTCGAGTTGTCGGGCCACCTGCGACGACGACGTCCCACCGTGCGCATTCCGTGATTCGATGGACCCGCGGACCGACAACACCTCGCGCACCTGCGGCGTCAGCGCCGGGTTGATCGACGCCAGTTGCTCGTCGCTCAGACCGGCCAGATCGGTGCCCGCCTCCTCGGCCGCGCGGACCGAAGCCCCTGCCACCTCGTGCGCGACACGGAACGGAATACCCTGTCGCACAAGCCATTCCGCAACGTCTGTGGCGAGGGTGAAACCGGCGGGCGCTAGTTCAGCCATCCGATCGGCGTGGAAGGTCAACGTCGCGACCAGTCCCGCCATCGCCGGCAGCAGCAGTTCGAGCTGAGCCACCGAGTCGAACAGCGGCTCCTTGTCCTCCTGCAGGTCGCGGTTGTACGCCAGCGGCTGCGCCTTGAGGGTGGCGAGCAGTCCGGTGAGGTTGCCGATCAGCCGGCCGCTCTTGCCGCGGGCCAGCTCGGCGACGTCGGGGTTCTTCTTCTGCGGCATGATCGACGATCCGGTCGACCACGCGTCGGCGAGTGTCACGTAGCCGAATTCCGGTGTGCTCCACAGGATTATCTCTTCGCCGAGCCGCGACAGATCCACCGCGATCATCGCGAAGACGAAGGCGGCCTCAGCCGCGAAATCCCGCGCAGAGGTCGCATCGATCGAGTTCTCCGCGGGACCGCTGAAGCCGAGGTCGGCGGCGATGGCCGCCGGATCCAGACCGAGCGACGACCCCGCGAGTGCGCCGGAACCGTACGGCGACACCGCGGTTCGGCGGTCCGCGTCCAGAAGCCGGTCCAGGTCGCGCAACAGTGGCTGGGCATGCGCCAGCAACTGATGAGCCAGCAGCACGGGTTGCGCCGCCTGCAGGTGCGTCTTGCCCGGCATCACGATGTCGGGATGTGCCGCGGCCTGCGCCACCAGAGCGTCGACGACGTCGAGCACGCCGGCTCCGACACGTTTCATGGCGTCGCGCAGCCACATCCGGAACAGCGTCGCGACCTGGTCGTTGCGTGACCGGCCGGCGCGCAGACGGCCACCGAGTTCGGTGCCGACTCGGTCGATGAGACCGCGTTCGAGCGCGCCGTGCACGTCTTCGTCGGATTCCGCCGGGCCGAAGCTGCCGTCGGCGACGTCGGCGGCGAGTCGATCGAGGCCCGCCGACATCGCGGCGAGGTCGTCATCGGTCAGCAGCCCTGCCCGGTTGAGCACACGGGCGTGCGCTTTCGACGCCGCGACGTCGTAGGGCGCCAGGGCCCAGTCGAAATGCGTCGACTTGCTCAGTGCCGCCATCGCGGCGGTGGGGCCGTCGGCGAACCGACCGCCCCACAATGCGCCTTCATTGGTACCGTGCGAGGCGTCGGAGCTCACAGGTTGAGGTCCCGGCGTGCCGCGATCTTCGACGAAAGTCCGTGCAACTCAACGAATCCGCGGGCGGCGGACTGGTCGAAGCTGTCGCCCTCGTCGTAGGTGGCGAGGTTGAAGTCGTAGAGCGACTCGTTGCTGCGGCGGCCGTTGACGATGATTGCGCCGCCGTGCAGCTGCAGGCGGATATCGCCGGAGACGTGCTCCTGAGTTGACTCGACGAAGGCGTCCAGCGACCGCTTCAGCGGGGAGAACCACAGGCCGTCGTAGACCAGTTCGGCCCATTCGGCGTCGGTGCGGCGCTTGAACCGGCCGAGCTCGCGCTCCAGCGTCACGTGCTCCAGCTCCTCATGCGCGGTGACCAGCACCATCGCACCCGGAGCCTCGTACACCTCGCGACTCTTGATGCCGACGAGGCGGTCCTCGACGACGTCGAGGCGGCCCACGCCCTGCGCGCCTGCGCGACGGTTGAGTTCTTCGATGGCCTGCAGGACACTCACCGGCCGGCCGTCGATGGCGATCGGGCGGCCCTTGTCGAAGCTGATGATCAGTTCGTCGGGGGTGTTCCAGTTGGCGGTCGGGTCTTCGGTGTAGTCGTAGACGTCCTTGGTCGGGGCGTTCCACAGGTCTTCCAGGAAGCCGGTCTCGACGGCGCGGCCCCACACGTTCTGGTCGATCGAGAACGGCGACTTCTTCGACACCGTGATCGGGATGGCGTTTTCCTCGGCGAAGGCGATGGCCTTCTCGCGGGTCCAGGCGTAGTCGCGGACCGGTGCGATGACGTCGAGATCGGGTGCGAGAGAAGCGAACCCGACCTCGAAGCGCACCTGATCGTTGCCCTTGCCGGTGCAGCCGTGGGCCACCACGGTGCCGCCGTGATCGCGGGCGGCGGTCACGAGATGCTTGACGATCAACGGCCGCGAGAGTGCCGAGACCAGCGGGTAGCGGTTCATGTACAGCGCATTTCCCTTGATCGCGGGCAGGCAGTACTCGTCGGCGAACTCGTCGCGAGCGTCGACGACGACGGCCTCGACGGCGCCGCAGTCGATGGCGCGCTGGCGTACGGTCTCCATGTCCTCGCCGCCCTGGCCGAGGTCGAGAGCGACGGCTACAACCTCCTTGCCGGTCTCCTTGCCGATCCAGCTGATCGCGACGGAAGTGTCCAGTCCACCGGAATATGCGAGTACGACGCGTTCAGCCATGGGTGGTGCAGCTCCTTGAAATAGTTCTCTGGTTGTTGCTTGGGTTCTATTGTGTCGCCCCGTCGCGGCATCGGCGACGCCGGGTGGGGCATGTCTGCGGACGGGTCAGATCAGTGCTTCGATGCGGGCCGCGAGGGTGGCCCCATCTGCGGGTTCGCGGGCGACGACGAAGATCGTGTCATCGCCCGCGATGGTCCCGACGATGTCGGGCAGACTCGCCCGGTCCAGCGCGCTGGCCAGGTACTGCGCCGCGCCCGGCGGCGTGCGCAATACCGCGAGATTGCCGCTCGCGTCGGCGGAGACGAGCAGCTCGCCGAGCAACCGCGCCAGGCGGTCGGTACCGCCGGAGACTCCGCGCACCGGCGCGCCGTCCTCGGGCACGACATACACCCCGACGCCGCCGTCGGGCGCGCGCAATTTCACCGCGCCGAGTTCGTCGAGGTCGCGCGACAGCGTCGCCTGCGTGGCCTCGATCCCCTCGGCCGCGAGCAGCCGCGCGAGCTCCGACTGCGACCGCACCTGCTGTTGCGCGAGGATCGCGACGATGCGCGCATGTCGTCCCGCTCGCGTCGCCGCGAGCGTCGTCGACGGTTCGTCGGGCGTCATTAAGAAGACCCAGGCGACGGGACTTCGTCCGCCGGTGACAACCCAGGCGACGGGACTTCGTCCGCCGGTGACAACCCAGGCGACGGGACTTCGTCCGCCGGTGACAACCCAGGCGACGGGACTTCGTCCGCCGCGTGCTTATCCAACAGCCACACCAACAACGCCTTCTGCGCGTGCAGCCGGTTCTCCGCTTCGTCGAAGACGACGCTGGCCGGGCCGTCGATCACGGCGTCGGTGATCTCCTCGCCGCGATGCGCGGGCAGACAGTGCAAGACGATGGCGTCGTCGGCCGCGTGGGCCAGCAGCTCGTCGTTGATCTGGTACGGGCGGAACGGGCCGATCCGGTCGAGGCCGTCGTCTTCCTGCCCCATCGACGTCCAGGTGTCGGTGACGAGCACGTCGGCGCCGGTCACGGCCTCGATTGGATCGATCAAAACCGTTGCGGTAGCACCTGTTTCGGCAGCCCGCTCGTGCACGGACCGCAGCACCTCGGGGTCGGGCACGAACCCCTCCGGCGCGGCGACGGTGACGTTCATACCCGCGGTGACGCCACCTAGGAGCAGCGAGTGCGCCATATTGTTCGCGCCGTCGCCCAGATAGGTCATCTGCAGACCCGCCGTGCGCCCCTTGCGTTCGATGATCGTCTGCAGGTCGGCGAGCACCTGACACGGATGGAACGAGTCCGACAAAGCATTGACCACTGGAATCGACGCCCCGGCGGCGAGCGCCTCGAGACGTTCCTGACCGTAGGTCCGCCACACCACGGCCTCGACGAACCGGGACAGGACCGCACCGGTGTCGGCGAACGTCTCGTCGCGGCCGAGCTGGGTGTTCGCACCGTCGACGACGACGGCGTGTCCGCCGAGCTGGGCGATGCCCACCTCGAACGAGAACCGGGTCCGCGTCGAATTCTTGTCGAAGATCACGCCGACGCCGCGCGGGCCCTCCAGTGGGCGCCGGGAGAACGGCGCGGCTTTCAATTCGGCGGCGAGCGCCAGCACTTCGGCCTGCTCGGCCGGCGTGAGATCGTCGTCGCGCAGGAAGTGCCGGGTCATGAGTTCGCTCCTTGGGCTGCAGCGTGCAGCAGTTTCGGCAGTGCCGCAACGAATGTCGCGCCCTGCTCCTCGGTCAGAATCAGTGGTGGCGCGAGACGCAGCACGTCCGGCGCCGGGGCGTTGATGAGGAAGCCCACCTCACGTGCGGCGAGCTCGGTCTCCTTCGCGATGTCCGACGTCAACACGATGCCGATCAGCAGACCAGACCCCCGGACGTGGTCGATCGCGGGGTTCGCGAGTTCCTCAATGCCGGCGACGATCGACTTCCCCACGGCCGCAACATGATTGCAGAGGTCGAGGTCGTCGATGCGGTTGAGCACCGACAGCGCGGCCGCGGTGCACACCGGGTTGCCGCCGAACGTCGTGCCGTGCATCCCGGGCTGGAAGAGGTCGGCGGCCTCGCCCGCCGCGATCACCGCGCCGATCGGCAGCCCGCCACCCAGGCCCTTCGCCAGAGTCATCACATCCGGCACGACGCCGGCACTCTGATGGGCGAAGAACGTCCCGGTCCGGGCGATGCCGGTCTGAACCTCGTCGAAGATCAAGAGCGCACCGCGGTCGGCGGTGATCTTGCGCGCCGCAGCAAGGTAATCCGCGGGCGGCACGATCACACCACTCTCCCCCATGATGGGTTCGAGGATCACCGCGGCCGTCTGATCGGTCACCGCGGCGTCGAGTTCGGCGACGTCGCCGTAGGTGACGAAGTGAACGCCGGCCGGCATCGGCTCGAACGGCTCGCGCTTGGCCGGCTGCCCGGTCATCGCGAGCGCGCCCATGGTGCGGCCGTGGAACGCCTTCTCCGCGGCGACGATCTGCGAACGACCGGTGAGCCGGGCCAGTTTGAAAGCGGCCTCGTTGGCCTCGGTTCCCGAGTTGCAGAACATCACCCGCCCCGGATGGCCGAATTTGTCGAGCAGTCGCTCGGCTAGCTCGACCCCGGGTGGGCTGATGTACAGGTTCGACGTATGCCCGAGCGTCTCGAACTGACTCGCGATCGCCGCGGCCATCGTCGGATCTCCGTGGCCGAGCGCGTTGACCGCGATGCCGCCGAGCAGGTCGAGATAGGTCTTACCGTCGGCATCGGTGACGATCGCGCCCGCACCGCCCACCAGCGCGACCGGCGGAGTGCCGTAGTTGTTCATCATGACCGCGGACCACCGCCGCTGCCAGTCCTGCGTCGTCTCTCCGGTTGTCATCAGTTCAGTCCTTCGGTGTTCTCGACGACGGCGGTCCCGATGTCGGCCGACGTCAGCAGCTGCGCGATGACCGAGTGCGGCACGCGGCCGTCGATGACATGTGCGCGCTCGACGCCACCGGTCACCGCGCGCAGGCAGGCTTCCATCTTGGGTACCATGCCGGCGTCGAGGCTGCCGAGCAGTTGCGCCAGGTCATCAGTCGTGATCTCGGCGACCAGCGACGAACGGTCCGGCCAGTCGGTATAGAGGCCTTCGACGTCGGTGAGCATCACCAGCCGCTTGGCGTTCAACGCTTCGGCCAGTGCTGCCGCCGCGGTGTCGGCATTGATGTTGTGGATCACACCGTCGCGGTCGGGGGCGATGGTCGAGACCACCGGAATGCGCCCGGCCGCAACCAGATCGGTGACCGCCGACGTGTTGACCGACGTCACGTCGCCGACCAGCCCGATGTCGGTGGCCACGCCGTCGACGTCGACGGTCCGCCGCGTCGCGGTGAACAGATGCGCATCCTCACCGCTGATCCCCACGGCGTACGGGCCATGCGAGTTGATGAGTCCGACGAGTTCGCGCCCCACCTGGCCGAACAGCACCATCCGGGCGATGTCCATCACCTCCGGTGTGGTGACGCGGAAGCCGCCGCGGAACTCGCCCGCCAGCCCGACACGCTTGAGCATCGCCGAGATCTGCGGGCCACCGCCGTGTACGACGATCGGGTGAATTCCGCAGGCGCGCAACAGAACCATGTCCGCGGCGAACGCCTTCTTGAGATCCTCGTCGATCATCGCGTTGCCGCCGTACTTCACGACAACCGTTGCACCGTGCAGACTTTGCAGCGCCGGCAACGCCTCGGCCAGAACCGTGGCCTTGTCGAGCGCCGAGAGACCGTGAATCACATCCCCAGTCGCTTCGCTCGCCCCGGTCACATCCCCCGTCGCTTCGCTCGCCCCGGTCACATCCCCCGTCGCTTCGCTCGCCCCGGTCACGACGAGTACGCCGAGTTCTCTTCGACGTACGCGTGCGAGAGGTCCGTCGTACGGATCACCGCGCTCGCCGCACCGATCTTCAGGTCGACGTCGACGGCGATGTCCGCACCGGACAGGTCGACCTCGCGCGCGCCCGGGGCACCCATGCCGTCGATGCAGACCGGAGATCCGTTGAAGGACACCGCAATCGTGTCGGCGTCGAGCTCGATGGGCGCGACGCCGATCGCGGCGAGCACCCGGCCCCAGTTGGGATCGGAGCCGAACAGCGCGGTCTTCACCAGCGAGTCACGCGCGAGAGTGCGCGCACCGATCAGTGCCTGCTCCTCGGTCGCCGCACCGCTGACGGTGATGGTGATGCGCTTGGTCACCCCCTCTGCGTCGGCCATCAACTGGTAGGCCAGATCGTCGCAGACGGCGAACACGGCGTCGTCGAGCTCCTGCTGGGTGGGCTCCTTCTCGCTGGCGCCCGACGACAGCAGCAGCACGGTGTCGTTGGTCGAGGTGGCGCCGTCGACGTCGAGTCGATCGAAGGTTCGGGCGGTGGCCCGCCGCAGCGCGGTATCGAGTTGCGCCGCACTGACTTTCGCGTCCGTGGTGAGCACCACCAGCATCGTGGCCAGCGCGGGTGCGAGCATGCCCGCACCCTTGGCCATGCCGCCGACGTTCCACCCACCGTCGTGATGCAGCGCGGCCTGCTTGGGGACGGTATCGGTGGTCATGATCGCGTACGCCGCGTCGGTGCCGCCGGAGAGGCCGCCGGCCATCTCGTGAACGATCTCGGTGACGCCCGGCAAGACCTTGTCCATCGGCAGCCGATCGCCGATCAGTCCGGTCGAGCAGACCGCGACTTCGATTGCGCCCGTTTCGGTTCCCCAGTTGGACAGTTCCGCGGCGACCTTCTCCGCCGTCGCGTGAGTGTCCTGGAATCCGCCTGGGCCGGTGCAGGCATTGGCGCCGCCGGAGTTGAGGATCACCGCGCGCAGTGCCGCGCTCTTGAGTACCTGCTCGCTCCAGCGAACCGGCGCGGCCTTGACCTTGTTGGTGGTGAACACACCCGCCGCACCGTATTCCGGACCTTCGTTGAAGACCAGCGCGAGGTCGGGTTTGCCCGACGCCTTGATTCCCGCCGCAATTCCGGCGGCCCGGAAGCCCAGCGGGGCGGTAACGCCTTGTTCCCGAACGAGTTTCACGGTGCCACTCCTACCACGGACAGTCCTTCGGCTTCGCCCCAACCCAGCGCCAGATTCATCGATTGCACGGCGGCTCCACCGGTGCCCTTGGTCAGATTGTCGATCGCGCCGACCGCCACCAGCGTTCCCGACCGTTCGTCGACGGTCACCGACAGTTGAACGGCGTTGGAGCCGAGCACCGAACCGGTCGTCGGTAACGCGCCGTCGGGCAGAACATGAATGAAAGTCTCGTCGCCATAAGCTTTTTCGTAGATCGCCGCGACGTCGGCGGCAGTCGCGGAAGTCCGCGCCGTACAGGTGGCGAGGATGCCCCGGGCCATCGGCACCAGTACCGGCGTGAACGATACGGTGACCGGCTCGTCGGCGGCCGCCGAGAGTGCCTGCGAGATCTCCGGCGTGTGGCGGTGCACGCCCCCGACGCCGTAGGCCCGCGCCGAGCCGATGACCTCCGCCGCGAGCAGATCGGCCTTCGGTGCGCGCCCCGCACCCGACGTTCCGCTGACCGCGACGATCGTCACGTGTGGTTCCACGACCCGCGCGGCGAGCGCCGGGAGCAACGACAGGATGGAGATCGTCGGGTAGCAGCCGGGCACCGCGATCCGGCTGGCGTCACGCAGTTTGTCCCGGTTGCCGGGCAGTTCGGGAAGGCCGTACGGCCAGGTACCCGCGTGCTCGCCACCGTAGTAATCGGCCCAGTCCTGTGCGTCGGAGAGCCGGAAGTCGGCGCCACAGTCGATGACGATCGTCGTCGGCGGCAACGCGTCGGCGATGACCGCCGACGTCCCGTGCGGCAGACCGAGGAACACCACGTCGTGGCCGGCGAGGACCTCCGGTGTGGTGTCCGCAAGCACGACGTCGGCGAGCGGAAGCAGGTGCGGATGATGAGCGCGTACCGTGGTGCCCGCGTTGCCGCCCGCCGTCAGCGCGCCGATCTCGATCTCGCCCGCCGCATATCGTGGATGCCCGAGCAAGAGTCGAAGAATCTCCCCGCCCGCATACCCGCTGGCGCCGGCTACCGCTATCCGTATGGTCATAGAATCATTATGCACTACGGTGCAAATTGATTCACAGGCGCCGACCGGAAATCCGAGTCGCTACCTCAGTCGCGCGCCGACGCTCGACGCTGCGGCGTCGACCGCGGCCAACTTGGCCGCATTGGCCTCCTCCTCGGTGAGCGTCCGGTCCGCGGCACGGAACCGCAACGCGAACGCCAGCGACTTGCGGCCCTCCCCGACCTGCTCCCCGACGAACACGTCGAACAGATCCAACGACTCCAGCAACTCACCGGCACCTGCGCGCAACGCCTTCTCGACGTCGGCCGCAGCGACACCGGCGTCGACGACGACGGCCAGATCCTGCAGCACCGCCGGGAACACCGACAACGTCGGCGCGGGCAGCACGACGTCGAGCGGGAGAGCGTCGATGGAGATCTCCACCGCGCACGTCCCCTTCGGCAACCCCGCCCGCTCCAACACCGCCGGATGCAGCTCACCGGCCCAACCGACGGTGATGTCTCCGCTCGCCCCGGTCACATCTCCCGTCGCTCCGCTCGCCCCGGTCACATCTCCCGTCGCTCCGCTCGCCCCGGGCTCATTGGCGGGCACCACGATCCGCGCGCACCGCCCCGGATGCCACGGCAGCTTCTCGGTATCCGCAACGAGTTCGACGACGACCCCGGCCGCCCGCGCGATGGTCCGCGCCGCTTCGAACGCGTCGGTGGCGTCCGCCACCCGGCCCGGGCCCCACGGACCGGCGGGATCACGAAGTCCGGTGAGCACCGTCGCGACGTGTACCGGCTGCTTGGGCAGCGCGGCATCGATGGCCGCCAGTTCCGCCGCCGACGGCCGGCGTGTGACATCCAACGCCCCAACGACCTCAGCGTTTCCATCCGCCCCGCTCCCGGCGCCGTCGACGATCTGGCCGATCGTGAACAGCGACAGATCCCGCTGACCGCGCGCGATGTTGCGCGCGGTCATCTCCAGCAGGCCCGGCAGCAGCGTGGTGTTCAGCTCCGGCCGATCCGACTCCAGCGGATTGAGCACCTTCACCGTCGACCGGCGCGGGTCGTCGTCGGGCAGGCCCCACACGTCGAACACGCCCGCGGGCATGAACGGGTAGGGCAACACCTCGACGAATCCGTCGAGCGCCAGTGTCCGGCCGATGCTGCGTCGACGACGCTGCGACGGCGTCAGCCCGGTACCCGCCGGCGCGGCCGGTACGATCGCCGGAATGTCTTCCAGCCCTTCGAGCCTGAGCACCTCTTCGACGAGGTCGGCGCGTTGCCGCAGGTCGGGCCGCCACGACGGCGGATTGACCGTCAGCGTGTCGCCGTGATCAGTGACCGCACAGCCGACCTCGATCAGCCGCGTTCGCGTGGTGCCCGCCGGGTAGCTGATGCCCGCGGTGACGTCCGGGGCGTCGACGGCGATCTCGATCGACACCGGGGCGAGCGAAGCGACGCGCACATCGGTCCAGTCGTCGGCGACGACGCCGCCCGCGATCTCGGCGATCAACTGTGCGCCGCGCGCCGACGCGATGGCGGTGATCTCCGGGTCGACGAGGCGCTCGAACCGCTTGCTGGCCTCCGACGTCAGCTTGTGCCGCTTGCCGGTGCGGAACACCCGCACCTGGTCGAAGTTGGCCGACTCCAGCAGGACTCGCGTCGTCTCCGGCCCCACCTCCGTCGATTCGCCGCCCATCACACCCGCCAGGGCGATCGCACCCGACTCGTCGGCGATGACGACGTCTTCTGGATCGAGCGTACGCTCAACGCCGTCGAGAGTGGTCAGCTTCTCCCCCGGCGTCGCATTGCGCACGGTGATCGCGCCGGTGACCTTGTCGGCGTCGAACGCGTGCAGGGGTTGCCCGAGTTCGATCATGACGTAGTTGGTGACGTCGACGATGCCGGAGATGGGCCGGATTCCGGCGACCATCAGCCGTTTGCGCAGCCACCACGGCGAGACCGCCGCAGCGTCGACGTTGGAGATGATTCGCGCGGTGTATCGCGTTGCGGCAGAGTCGGATTCGATGTCGACCGGCCAACCCTCACTTGCCTCGCGGCCCACCACGACCTCAGCCGCGGGATCCGCGAACGGCACCGCGAACGCACTGGCGAGCTCGCGTCCGAGGCCACGCATCGAGAAGGCGTAGCCACGGTCGGGGGTGACGTTGACGTCGATGGCCACGTCGGCGAGGCTCAGCACCTCACGGGCGTCCGCACCCGGCTCGGCGGTTCCCGGTGCGAGGACCAGGATTCCGCTGTGGTCGTTGCCGACGCCCAGTTCGGCGACCGAGCAGATCATCCCGTCGGAGACCCTGCCGTAGGTCTTGCGTGCGGCGATCGCGAATGGACCGGGCAGCACGGTGCCCGGCAGTGCGGCGACGATCAGGTCGCCGACAGCGAAGTTCCGTGCGCCGCAGACGATCTCACGTGGGGTGTCTTCGCCGACGTCGACTGTGCAGAAGCGGATCGGCTTCTTGAACTCGGTGAGTTCTTCGATGGTCTCCACTCGACCGATGACCAGCGGCCCGCTGATCTCGGGGAAGGCCTCGACGTCTTCGATCTCGAAGCCGACGCGCACGAATCCGGCGTCGATCTCCTCGGCCGTCGCCGACCAGTCAGGGGTACTGACCCGCAGGACCTCGGTGAGCCAAGACTGTGGAACACGCACGGTGAGTTTCTACTTTCGTTCTATGTGGCTGAGTGAGGCTGTGGACCGCGCTCAGGCGGCAGGGCCGAACGGCGTGGTGAAGCGGATGTCGCCTTCGACCATGTCGCGCATGTCGGCGAGGTCGTTGCGGAACTGCAGGGTGCGCTCGAGCCCCATGCCGAAGGCGAAGCCCGAGTAGACGTCGGGGTCGATACCGCTGGCGCGCAACACATTCGGGTTGACCATGCCGCAGCCGCCCCACTCCACCCAGCCGGCTCCGCCCTTCTTGCCGGGGAACCAGACGTCCACCTCCGCGGACGGCTCGGTGAACGGGAAGTAGCTCGCGCGCATTCGGGTGGTGGTCTCCGGGCCGAACAACGCCTTCGCGAACACTTCGAGGGTGCCGCGCAGGTTGGCGAGAGTCAGACCCTTGTCGACGGCCAACCCCTCGATCTGATGGAAGACCGGAGTGTGGGTGGCGTCGAGTTCGTCGGTGCGGAAGGTACGGCCCGGGCACGCGACGTAGATGGGCACTTCGCGGGTGAGCATCGACCGCACCTGCACCGGCGACGTGTGGGTGCGCAGCACCTGCCGCGAACCCTCCGGCGCGATGTAGAAGGTGTCCTGCATCGAACGGGCGGGATGGTCGGGCAAGAAATTCAGCGCGTCGAAGTTGTAGTGCTCGGCCTCCACCTCGGGGCCTTCGGCGATCTCCCAGCCCATCCCGACGAACACGTCGGCCACCTGTTCGGCGATCACGGTGATCGGGTGCCGTGCTCCCACGGGGCGTCGAGCACTCGGAAGGGTGACATCGATCGACTCGGCGACCAGCACGGCCGCGTCGCGTTCGGCGACGAGGATCTCGGTGCGCTGCTCGAGTGCGGCACCGGCACGGCCGCGGGCCTGGTTGACCAACTTGCCCGCGGCGGAACGCTCTTGCTTCGGAAGCGAACCGAGCTCGCGGCGGGCGAGGGAGATCGGCGCGCGGTCACCGAGGTGCTCAGCCTTGGCCGCCTGCAATTCGTCGAGAGTCGACGCCGCTTCAAAGGCCGCGACGGCCGCGACGACGGCGTCGTCGAGGACCGCTGGGTCGAGGGGCGAGAGATTATCGGCGGATTCGGTGGCCACGGACGGCGGTCTCCTCGTGCGGATCGGGAACAGAACTCGGGACAACCCTAGTCCATCGCACTCACCCCGCCGGAGTCAGGTCACCTCCCCTGACCTGCGCTTGCAGTGGCCGGTGCGGTCAACAGACGCGCCGCGACGACGCAGAACACACCGATCGCGAGCCATCGCAGGCCGTCGTCGATGAGACCGAAGCGCGCGACCATCAGGATCGCCAGGCCCGCGGCCGCCAGCAATGTCCATACCGCGGCGTCGCGCAGCGGTGAGGTGCTCGCGGCACGGGCGCCGTCCCACCAGCGCAGCGGCGTGTTCTCGAGGCGAGACAGCACCCCGACCACGGGAATCATCACGATGAGCACCAGCACGGTCTCGCCGGCCACCGTCCATCCGTAGCCGGGAGCCGACGGCGAACGGTCGAAGCCCAGCGCCATTCCACCGGCGATGATCAGTGCCAGCATCGGCAGGTGCCACAGGTAGAGAGTCATCGCGCCGCGGTTGCCGAGCGCGACCCACCACCAGAGGCGGGGACGTGCGACGATTCGCGCGAGTGCCCGCGCGGACGCCACCGCCAGAGCGCACAGTACGACGGCGTGCCCGGCCAGCAGCAGACTCGGCGGAGTCATATTGGAGAACTTCTGGCCCGCAACCGTGACGAGCGACACCTCATACGGACCCGCGGTGACCAGCACGACGTTCATCGCTAGCGTGCCCAGCGCCACCACCAGCGCGATGAACGGCCGGATCAACCGTTTCGCGTACCCGACACCCAACAATGCCGGGATCGTCCACACCGCAACGTAATTCACGTAACCCCACTCCTGGGCACCGGTCGTCAGGCGCAGCAGATCCATCACAGCGGTCACCGCGTAGCAGCCGAGGACGGCGGCGACCAGTGTCGACGCATCGTCGATCCGCTGCATCAGGGGCACCACCGCGAGGATCATCAGGTACGCACCGAGAAACCACAACAGCTGCACGCCGAGTCGCGCCACGACGTCGAGCACTGCCGAATCACCAACCGCCGCAAGGATTCCCATGACCACGCCGACGACGATGAGGTACCAGAAGACCGGCCGCAGCAGTCGCTGTGCCCGTGCGAACAGCCAATGTCCGGCGCTGCGCCGGCCGTCGGGAGCCGCGCGCCACCCGTAGGTCGATGCCGCGGCGCCGGCGAAGAAGAACAACGGAAGGATCTGCAGCAGCCAGGTCGCAATCTGCAATGCGGGGACGTCACCGAGGAGATTGCCGAGGTCGACGCGACCGCCCGACACCGCGACGGTCAGCATGATCGAATGTCCGGCGATCACGACGATCAGGGAGACCAGGCGGAGCAGATCGATCACACGGTCCCGGTCAGTGCCGGTCAGTGCGGCGAGGCGGGCCACGGTCATCGTCGTGGCGACGGACGGGGCAGGCGTCGGAGACGGTAGACGGCGGATTCTCAGCGGTTTTGTGACAGCGACGTCGGGGGCCGACGTCGGGCGAAGCGGTGAAGACACGGTCATGCGTCCAGCCTCGCCGGAGTGCGGACCACGCGACTGAGCAGAACTACTCGGTTGGGCGCCGTGAACTACGCGGGTTGGTCGGGAATCACGATCGGTACGCCGAATCTCCCGAGATTGCGATCGAGCGTCGCGATCTTGCCGCCCAGTTCGAGGGTCATCGCGGCCAAGTGAGCGTCGGTGGTCAGGTTTCCCGCTGTGCCGGCGTCGAGCAACAAATCGCTCAGAATACGAAAGTGTCGTGGTCCGGGCTCGGGAGTGGTGACATTCGGTAGCGCAAGCCACGAATCAGCGATCCCCAGCGCCTGGCCTGCGGTCAGCGGCATCGGAAATACTCGAGCACCGGTGGCGATGCGAACGAATGCGACGAGAGTGACCCACGGCAGCCCCACCGGCCGACCCGATGCGAGCTCATGAATCAGCCACGACTTACATCGCTCATGCTGTGGCGCAGCCTCATTCACGGCGTAGAGGAGAATATTCGCGTCGACGACGATCATCGCCCCTGCTCTAGCTTCCGAGCGACTTCGTCGTCCTCCAATTCGGCGGCGAGTGCGAGCGAATGAGTGAGGTCGACGCGTGGTCGACCCATCGAATAGGTGGGGAACGAGATCTCGCCGACGGGGCGAGCCGACCGACCCAGTCCCTGCCGAATGGCGTCGTTGACGGCGTCTTTGAAGGTGATGCCGCGCTCGCGCATGGCCTTGTGCAGCATGGCCTCGACATCACTGTCGAGGGTGATCGTCGTCCGGCTCATGTCTCAGGCTAGCATCAATGCATCATGCCTCAAGCATCATGATGCTTCGATCTCAGTGCGCGTGAGCCGCGCTGCTCGCATACAGGCAGATCGCCGACGCCGCGGCCAGATTCAGGCTCTCGGCCCTACCCCGAATGGGGATCGACACCCGGTAGTCGGCGCTCGACGCGACGTCGTCGGGCAGGCCGTGCGCCTCGTTGCCGAAGAGCCAGGCGGTCGGGGCGGTGAGGATGCCCGACGCCGCGTCGAGACTCAGCTCACCATCGACGGCGGTGGCGAGGACGGTGAGTCCCGCAGCGCGCACGGCGTCGAGGCCCACCGTGATGTCACGTTCACGGATTACCGGCACATGGAACACGCTGCCGGCGCTGGCTCGGACACATTTGCCGTTGTGCGGGTCGACGCTGTCGCCTAGGAGGACCACGGCGTCGGCGCCCATCGCGTCCGCGCAGCGGATAAGCGTCCCGGCGTTACCGGGTTCACGCATTTCAACTGCGATCGCGAGGAGCGCGGGACGAGCACGCAGGACTGTGCCGAGGTCGGCGTCGAGCAGCGAACAGATCGCGAAAATTCCTGGTGCCGTTGATGTTTCGGTCAACTTGTCGGCCGCGCGGGCGGTCAGCGTGGAGACTGGTACGCCGTCGGACGCGGCTCGGGAGATGACCTCGGCGAAGCGCTCGGCGTCGGAGTCGCGAACAAGCAGCTGCCGGGCGCGGCCGGTGTCGAGGGCCGCGGTAACCGCGTTAGCTCCCTCGGCGAGGAATTCGCGTCGCTCGCGACGAACCGATGCGCGCGCGAGCTTTGCATACGAAACGACCCGCGAGGAGCGCTCGGACAGCGGCTGTGCTGTCGGGAACTCCCCCGCGGGTCGTGAGTCTGAACTCAACTGTGCCGAATCGAAATCAGGCAGCAGGTGCGTTGACGTCGGCGGGCAGTGCCTTGCGGGCCACCTCGACCAGCGCGGTGAACGCAGCCGGATCGGTGATGGCGATGTCGGAAAGAACCTTGCGGTCGACCTCGACGCCCGCGGCCTTGAGGCCCTGGATCAGACGGTTGTAGGTGATGTCGTTGGCCCGGGCGGCAGCGTTGATGCGCTGGATCCAGAGCTTGCGGAACTCACCCTTGCGAGCGCGGCGGTCGCGGTAGGCGTAGGTCAGCGAGTGGAGCTGCTGCTCCTTGGCCTTGCGGTACAGGCGCGAACGCTGTCCGCGGTAGCCCTTCGACGCTTCGAGAGTTGCGCGGCGCTTCTTCTGGGCGTTTACCGCCCTTTTCACGCGTGCCATGTTGTCAGTCCTTTACTTCAAGTCGTGCGGGGAAAGTGGTCAGCGGTTGAGCAGGCGCTTGATGCGCGGCGCGTCGTTCTCGCTGACGACGGCGACGCCGTCCAGACGCCGGGTGCGGCGCGACGACTTGTGCTCGAGGAGGTGGCGACGGTTGGCCTTCTGGCGAAGGATCTTGCCGCTACCGGTCACCTTGAATCGCTTCGCGGTGCCCTTGTGAGTCTTGCTCTTTGGCATGGTGAGTTCCTAACTTCATGCATTCTTGCGCATCCCCTCCGAGTGAAGGGGATGCGATGACTGGTGAGTCTGGTCTATTCCGCTGCGGGAGCGTTGTTGTCGCCGCCGCGGCTGCGACCTTGCGGTGCGGCCTTCGCGCGGGTCTTGGCTCCCTTGTGCGGTGCGAGCACCATCGTCATGTTGCGGCCATCCTGCTTGGCGGAGGTCTCGACGAACCCGTAGTCGGCGACGTCGTTGCCCAGACGCTGCAACAGCCGGTAACCGAGCTCCGGGCGGGACTGCTCACGCCCGCGGAACATGATGGTGACTTTCACCTTGGAGCCGGCTTCGAGGAACCGGACGACGTGACCCTTCTTGGTCTCGTAGTCGTGGTCGTCGATCTTCGGACGCAGCTTCTGTTCCTTGATGACGGTCATCTGCTGGTTGCGACGCGATTCGCGCTGCTTCTGAGCCGCCTCATACTTGAACTTGCCGTAGTCCATGATCTTGCAGACGGGCGGCCGAGCGTCGGGAGCGACCTCGACCAGGTCGAGATCAGCTTCGTATGCAAGGCGCAGCGCATCTTCAACACGCACGATGCCCACCTGCTCCGAATTCGGTCCGACTAACCGGACCTCGGGGACGCGGATGCGCTCGTTGATGCGAGTCTCAGTGCTGATGGGGCCTCCTAATTCAATACCTACAGGTCGACTGGCGACACCGGGCACGAAAGGGGAACTCACCTCAGCAAAGAACCCCGTCTGCCTGCGCTTCTCACGCATGCCACGGGGCTCCGATACCGACCGATCCACCCGAGTGTCACCGCAGCCATAATGGACAACGCCGAACTCGCGCAATTGCTTCCCGAAATCAGAAGAATTGCCTGGACCGGACCGTGCAACTGCGCCAGGAGACTGGGCGTCGAACGGTGGGAGCGGAACTCCACTTGCGAACCCCGGCAAACACCAGGGCGGTCGTACTGTGGAAGTCTAACAGTCATGAGCGAGAACTCCTATTCGGCCGCTGGCGACGCCGCAGGTCCCGCCGTCGACGACGTCCGCGACTTGGCCGACATCCCCGCGATCGAGGTCATCACTCGGTCGATCGTGATGCTGATGAGCGCTGCGGCGGAGAAGCTCGGCCTGGCCGAGGAGGCGTCGGCCGACGACATCGATCTCGACGAAGCACGCAAGCTCATCACCGCACTCGCCGGCATCGTGACCGCCGCACGCCCCGATCTCGGCATTCACGCGGCACCGGTCCTCGATGGTCTGAAGGGGCTGCAGCTGGCGTTCCGCGAGGCCAGCGCACACCCCGACGCCGCGGGCGAAGGCCCGGGCGAGAAGTTGACCGGGCCGGCCGGTTAGCCCGACGGTGACGCCGCCTGACCGCAGCGGCACGGTTCTCGGCGACTACCGCCTCGACGCGCTGCTCGGGCGCGGCGGGATGGGCGAGGTCTATCGCGCCCATGACCTGCGCCGGGATCGGGTCGTCGCGCTGAAACTCCTTCCCGCCGAGCTCGCACGACAGGCCGGCTACCGGGACCGCTTCGACCGCGAGTCTCGGCTGGCCGCTCGGCTGGAGCACCCCCACATCGTCCCCATCCACGACTGGGGCCAGATCGACGACACGCTGTTCCTGGACATGCGGCTGATCCGCGGACGTAGCCTCGGAGACCTCCTGCGCGACGGACCGCTCCCGGTGGACCGAGCGTTGCGTATTCTGCGCCAGGTCGCCGACGCCCTCGACGCAGCGCACGCGGCAGGCCTCGTTCATCGCGACGTCAAGCCGGACAACATCCTCGTCGACGATTCCGACTTCGCCTACCTCACCGACTTCGGTATCGCGCAGATCGTCGACGACACCCGCCTCACGCAGGCCGGTAGCGTAGTCGGCTCAATCGCCTACATGGCTCCCGAGCGGTTCTCCGACGCGTCGTTCGATGGATCGGTCGATGTCTATGCACTGGCATGTGTGCTGTTCGAGTGCCTGACCGGCTATCCCCCGTTCGGCGGTTCCGACGTCCCGACGGTCATTCGCGGACACGTTCTCTCGCCACCACCGGTGACCGGATCGCCTTTCGATCCCGCAATTTCTCGAGGTCTGGCCAAAGAACCCCGCGACCGGTACCGAACGTGCTCCGAACTGATCACCGCGGCGCAAACAGCCGCGTCACCGACATTGGTCGGGTACCCGCAGCATCTCATCGATCAGCGCGGCCCGGTGGCCTCCCAGCAGCGGCCGCCGACGTCGCGCTCCGGGCGAACAATGCTCACCGCGGCAACGATTCTGGCGGTTGTCGTTCTTGTCGCGATGGTCGCAGTCGGCGGATATCTGATCGCACATCGCGACACCGACTCGACTGTTCAGAGCGCATCTACCGGTATCGATTCCGCCGCCAGTGCTACGACTGCGGCCGTCGAGACGGCTGACTGTTCGTACCCCGCCGCGTCGACGACTGGGATCCGACGAATTTCACCACCCGCTGTGACGCAACCTCGGAATGGAACCTCCAGGCTTCACCTGACGACGTCGAGCGGCGACCTCGACATACGGCTCGATCGCGTCGGGGCTCCATGCAACAGTGCCGTCGTCGAGACCCTGGCCCGCGCAGGCGCGTACGACCATCAAGGTTGCGCCCGGCTCAGCGACTACATCCTGGTCTGCGCCGCGGGCGGGGCCGGTTCGACGACTCTCGATATCCAGTCCGATTTCGACGGACCCGGTTGGACGAGCCCCAACGAGCCGCCAACCGGACTGCCTGTCGCAGTCGGAAAGGTCGACACACTGGGTAGACAGCAGGTCACCTATCCCCGCGGTTCGGTCCTGGTCACCAATCCGGGCGCACAACAGGGTATCGGCGTGGCGAACGGCTCGTCGTCGTTCTTCATCGTGATCAAACCGATCATCACCGCACCGCTCTACACCCAGCTGGGAACTGTCACTTCCGGTATGGAGATGGTCGACGACGTTGCCCGCCGCGGGTTCACGGCTGCGTATCCCGGCGCGAATTTCGGCATGCCGCAGATGATGCCGAATCTCCTCACCGCGACCGTGTCGTGACGTCCCTGCACGTCTACGCTGGGTTTCATGACCAGTGGAGACGATGCTTCGGACCCGATCGATGCGCAAGTCGTGCAATCATCGCCGCCGCATGACGTGACCCCGCCGGTCGCAGCGCCATCGTTTGCGGAGGTCACCGGCTACACGGACGCGGGTATTCCGACCTTCGATCACGTGCGTGACAAGATCGAGCAGCGCGTGACGCGGGCCATCGGCTCGGAAGAGCTCGCCAACGAGACACCCGAGGGTCAGGCCGCCGACGAGCTATACCGCAAGAACAAGGAGGCCGCGGCGTCGAAGCTGGACGAGATCCGAAAATCGATGGGGCTCTAGACGACCGCCCCTAGCTCTGCAAGATCTCCGCCAAGAATTTGCCGGTGTGACTCTCCGGCGTCACCGCGATCTCCTCCGGGGTGCCTTGCGCCACGACCGTTCCGCCGCCGTTGCCGCCCTCGGGTCCCATGTCGATCACCCAGTCGGCCGTCTTGATGACGTCCAGGTTGTGCTCGATGACGATGACCGTGTTGCCCTTGTCGACCAAGCCGTTGATCACGCCGAGCAGCTTCTTGATGTCCTCGAAGTGCAGGCCGGTCGTCGGTTCGTCGAGGATGTAGATGGTCCGGCCGGTGGAGCGTTTCTGCAGTTCCGCGGCTAGTTTCACCCGCTGAGCCTCACCACCGGACAGCGTCGGCGCCGGCTGACCGAGCCGCACATACCCCAACCCGACCTCGACGAGCGTCTTCAGGTAGCGGTGAATCGAGGTGACGGGCTCAAAGAATTCGGCCGCCTCTTCGATCGGCATGTCGAGCACCTCGGCGATCGTCTTGTGCTTGTAGTGCACCTCGAGGGTTTCTCGGTTGTACCGGGCGCCGTGGCACACTTCGCACGGCACGTAGACGTCGGGCAAGAAGTTCATCTCGATCTTGATGGTGCCCTCACCGGTGCAGGCCTCGCACCGCCCGCCCTTGACGTTGAACGAGAACCGTCCCGGCTGGTAGCCGCGCACCTTGGCCTCGGTGGTCGCGGCGAACAGGGTGCGGATCTTGTCGAACACGCCGGTGTAGGTCGCCGGGTTCGACCGTGGGGTACGACCGATCGGCGACTGATCCACCTGGACGAGTTTGTCCAGGTTGTCGAGGCCGTTGATGCGCTTGTGCCGGCCGGGCACCTGCCGGGCGCCGTTGAGTTTGTTGGCCAGAGTGGTCGCGAGAATGTCGTTGACCAGCGTCGACTTACCCGAGCCGGACACTCCGGTGACGGCCGTCAGCACGCCGAGCGGGAACGACACGTCGATGTCGCGCAGATTGTGCTCATGCGCGCCGACGACGGTCAGTTGCCGCTTGCGGTCGATGGGGCGTCGAATCTCGGGGACCGGAAGCACGTCGCGCCCGGCCAGATACGCGCCCGTCAGCGACTTCTTATTCCTCAGCAGATCCTTGTAGCTGCCGCTGTGCACCACCTGGCCGCCGTGCTCGCCGGCGAGCGGACCGATGTCGACGATCCAGTCGGCCGCGCGGATGGTGTCTTCGTCGTGTTCGACGACGATCAGCGTGTTTCCGAGGTCACGAAGATGGGTCAGCGTCTCGATCAGTCGACGATTGTCGCGTTGATGCAGACCGATCGACGGCTCATCGAGCACGTACAGCACACCCGCGAGACCGGCGCCGATCTGGGTCGCCAGACGGATACGCTGCGCTTCGCCGCCCGACAACGAGCCGGCCGCACGCGACAGTGACAGATACTCCAACCCGACGTCGAGCAGGAACTTGATCCGCGCCTGCACCTCTTTGAGGACGCGGCCCGCGATCGCGGCCTCCCGCTCGCCGAGAGCCAGCCCCGACAGGTAGTCGGCGCACTCTGCCACCGACAGCTCGGCGACCTCGGCGATCGACTTCGGGCCGTGCACACTGTTGTCGAGCGTCACCGCCAGAATCTCGGGACGTAGCCGCGCACCCTGGCACGCCGGGCACGGAACGTCGCGCATGTAGCCCTCGTACCGGTCCTTCATCTGCTCGGACTCGGTCTGCTCCATGCGGCGCGACAGAAACGCCATCACCCCCTCGAACTCCGTGTAGTACGAGCGGGTGCGTCCGTACCGGTTGCGGAACTTCACGTGGACCTGGTGGTCGCTGCCGTTGAGGATCGCGCGGCGTGCCTTGATCGGCAGTTTGCGCCACGGCGTGTCGACGTCGAAGCCCATCTGCTCGGCGAGTCCGCCCATCAGTCGCAGGAAGTAGTCGGCGTTGTGCCCCGACGACCACGGTGCAACCGCTCCCTCCGACAACGTGAGGTCCGGATCGGGTACTACGAGATCTTCGTCGACTTCCTTGCGGACACCGAGACCGTCGCATTCGGGGCACGCGCCGTAGGGCGAGTTGAAGGAGAACGCGCGCGGCTCGAGGTCGTCGACCGCGATCTGATGGCCGTTGGGGCAGGCCATCCGCTCGGAGAACCGACGCTCACGATTGGGGTCGTTCTCGTCCAGGTCGACGAAATCCAGCACGACGATCCCGTCGGCCAGCCCGAGTGCGGTCTCGACGGAATCGGTCAGTCGCTGCTTCGACGACGGCTTGACCGCCAGCCGGTCCACGACGACCTCGATGTCGTGTTTCTCCTGCTTCTTCAGCTTCGGCGGGTCGGTCAGCTGGTGCACCACACCGTCGATGCGCGCACGAGAATATCCCTGCGTCTGCAGTTCGGCGAAAAGGTCGACGAACTCACCCTTGCGGGTCCGCACCACCGGTGCGAGCACCTGGAAACGTACGCCCTCGTCCATCGCGAGTACCTGGTCGACGATCTGCTGCGGCGTCTGCTTGGCGATCGGCGCGCCACACGTCGGGCAATGGGCCTTGCCCGCGCGGGCATACAGCAGACGCAGGTAGTCGTAGACCTCGGTGATGGTGCCGACCGTCGACCGCGGGTTGCGGTTGGTCGACTTCTGATCGATAGACACCGCAGGTGAAAGACCCTCGATGAAGTCGACGTCGGGTTTGTCCATCTGCCCCAGGAACTGTCGCGCATACGCCGACAGCGACTCGACATACCGCCGCTGCCCCTCGGCGAAAATCGTGTCGAAGGCCAGCGACGACTTACCCGACCCCGACAGACCGGTGAAGACGATGAGACTGTCCCGCGGCAGATCGACGTCGATCCCCCGCAGATTGTGCTCCCGCGCACCACGCACGATCAGGCGATCAACCACTACAGATTCCTCACATATTCACGTCAGAGAATTCTTACGAATCCACGATACCGAGGGGCACTGACAAGTCCGATCTCGCTGCTAACGTGGCCGCATGGCCGAAACCAGCTCAGCCCCATCAGCCCCACACGTCAGCGTCGAGACCGACCACGCCACCATCACCGCGCTCTCGGTCGGTCCGATGGACAACAACGTCTACGTGGTCACCTGCCGCGAGACCGGCGACCAACTCCTGATCGACGCCGCCAACGACGCCGACCGCATCGAGGCCCTCCTCGCCGACCTTCCCGGCCAGGTCACGACGATTATGACCACGCATCAGCACCCCGATCACGTTCAGGCGCTCGAAGCCGTGCACGCGGCTCACCCCGGCGTCCCGACCGCGGTCGGCCGCGACGACGCCCCCGCGCTGCCCGTCGCGCCGGACATCCTCGTCGACGACGGCGACACCCTCCGCGTCGGCAATCTCACGCTCGACGCAATTCATCTCATCGGCCACACCCCCGGGTCGATCGCCCTTGCGCTGAGCGACACCGACGCGGATCACCCGCAGCCGCGCACCCACCTGTTCACCGGCGACTGCCTCTTCCCCGGTGGTGTGGGCAAGACCTGGAAGCCCGAAGACTTCGTGACACTCTACCGGGACGTCAGTACCAAACTGTTCGGCCGCTACGCCGACGACACCGAGGTCTATCCCGGCCACGGCAGCGGCACGACGCTCGGTGCCGAGCGCGGATCGCTGGCGGAGTGGGAGAAGCGGGGCTGGTGATTGTCGCCGAACACGCGCCACCTGCTTCAGGACCGATGGGAAAGCATTTGGGACACCGTGCGTCCGACGGTCAGGCCGCCAGTACAGCCGCGAGTCCCTCCTGCACATCCTTGAGGAAATAGTCGCGAACCTCCAGTGACGGGAAATGTCCGCCGCGGGCCGGCGATTCCCAGCGGACAATTCTTCGATATCGCGCTTCAGCCCACGGTCGCGGACACTTCTCTATGTCGTGCGGATACATCGTGATCGCGGCCGGGACCTCGACGCGCAGATCAGGATCCAGAGAGTTGTGACTTTCGTAGTAGATCCGGCCGGCCGATGCGCCCGTTCGGGTAAGCCAGTACAGCGTGACGTCATCGAGAATCCGGTCGCGCGAAATGGCCTCGAACGGACTGTCTCCGCTGTCGGACCAATCGGCGAATTTGTCCAGAATCCAGGCGAGCAAGCCAACCGGCGAGTCGACCAACGAGTATCCGATGGTCTGCGGGCGGGTGGCCTGCTGTTTCGCATAGGCTGCTCGATGCCTCCAGAAATGTCGGGTTTCCGCGGCCCAAGTGCGCTCCGACTCAGTCAGCATCGATGTCGACAGCCCCGGCGGCCCTTCGGCGAACGTCGTGTGAATACCGAGCACATTCGCCGGAAATCGGCCTGCGAGGACGGTGGTGATATTTCCTCCCCAATCTCCGCCCTGAGCAGTGAATGATGAATAGCCGAGCCGTGCCATCAGCTCAACCCATGTCGCAGCGATCTTTTCAGTTCCCCAGCCAGGAGTCGTCGGCCGGTCACTGAAGCCAAAACCAGGGAGCGAAGGAACGACGACGTGGAACGCCGGCAGCGCACCGCTTTTCGGTTCGGTCAGTTCATCCACCACATCGACGAACTCCGCGACGCTGCCCGGCCAACCATGCGTGAGAATCAGTGGAACGGCGTCGATCCGCGTCGACCGTCGATGAAGGAAGTGAATTCGCAACCCGTCGACGGTGGTATGAAACTGGCCGATCTGATTCAGTCGAGCCTCGAATAGCCGCCAGTCGTACGAAGTACGCCAATAGTCAACGGTATCAACGAGATCCGCCAGGGGTACGCCCTGGTCCCAGCGTCGACGACCTGACGTGCCGACGCGAACGGTCTCCCGCTCCGGCAATCGCGCAGCGGCCAACCGTGCGCGCAGCTCCGCGAGGTCGGCGTCCGGCGCGTGCGCTTCGAATGAGTGAATGCCGCCATCGATACCAACCACGGGAACTCCTAGTTGCCAACTTCAAGAACCGTCTAAGACAGTTCTATCAGTGCGTCCACCACGTCGCAACCGGCTAAGGTGGTTCGATGCAGGAACGGTTCCCGAAATTTCGTCTTGGCACTGAACTGTCGACAAGCTTCACAGCGACGCTCAGTGAGCGTCATGGCGATCAGGTCGAACGCATCCCCACCCCCCACCGACTAGAAGACTGGCTTGCTCTGCATGGCCTGACCGTCGCGTCATGCACACCGGGCCAACTCGACCTCGCGCATGAACTTCGGGAATCGATCCATGCTGCGGCGACTGCTCGCGCCACGTCGGCACCACTACCCGCGACTGCGGTCCGCCTCATCAACGATCGGAGCGCAGCGGGCCGAGCCGCGGCCGTTCTCACGTCCGCCGGCGCTCGCGAATGGCGACTCACGTCCACAACCGGCGTGGAAGACGCGCTCGGCGTCATCGCTGCCGACGCAATCAGCCTTATCGCAGGCGAACGAGCCGGGCACCTGGCGCTGTGTGCATCGCCGACGTGCCGGGCCGCATTCTTCGACACGAGTCAGAGTCACACCCGCAAGTGGTGCGATATGAATACCTGCGGCAATCGCCAGAAGAAGTCGAGGTTCAACGCCAGCCACCGCAAGGCCGTCTAGCCTGCTGCAGCTATTCAGGGAAGCTGCGCTTGCCCGCCCGGGCGGCGAATGCGTCCAGTTCGGCGAGCACCTCATCGCTGCGCCAGCATCGGTTGCGCTTCATCCCGCTGAACTCGCGAACGATGCCGGCAGCCTCGAGGTCGGCGAACGCACGCTGTGCGGCCCAGGCGCTGATGCCGAGCTCACGTTGAGCGAACGCGGTGTCCATCACCGGCTGCTTGGTCAGCTCTTCGAGTATCCGCCGACTCGCCGACCCTCGCCGGGCGGGGCACTTAACCCGCCGTACCCCCACTTATCGCACAAGTGGAAATAAGGTGTCACTATTCCCACTTTTAGACGCCACCCATCTCCATGCGCTTCCGCCACGGACAGCACGAAGATTGCTCGGAGGCCGAGGTACGATGCCGCGACAGGCTGCCGCACGAGCACCGAACAAACGAGCGGACGGTGGGGAACGCCTGACCAGCCCGGTTCCCGGCGGTCGATATTCGCACAATTTCGAGTCGCTTCCGTGGGACTGGGCCAGCGGTATCGTGTGGATGGTGGACCCCAGCAATCTCTCGCCGTCGCAAGCCGAATCCTTGGACATCGGTACAGATGTTTTCCGAGAGTGGGCCGTCGAAGTCATATACGAGAGCGCGGCATTCAATGATGACGACGTACCACAGTGCGTGTGGTTCGACCAAGAAGACCTCGAATCTGTAAGTATCAGAGACTTGCCAGCCGATGGCACTGTATCCCTGCGATTGCGTGACGCTCTCGGAGATTTACCGGGGAATGCTGAGGCGCGCATCTATGGAACCCGCGCCGACCCTTCGGTGGTCGTCGTCCACGACCACCTCGACGACGAGAAGACATGGCCGCTGTCAAACGCCTCGTACGTCGAGTTCATTGCCGGACACGTCAGGAACCTAAGCCGAGGGCGCCACGATATCGATCTGCGATACTACTCCCCGCAACCTGACGCCGAGGGCATCAGGTCCGTCGAATACAGCGTCCACCCGGACGTCAGCGGCACCTTGTTCGACTACGGGCGCAATGCCTACGCGATCATTAACGCCATCGAGAACTCTGCGAGTGAGCGGCTCCGCCAGATTCGGGGAAGCTACGACGACCTGAACGTCGGTGACGGGCGACTGGTCACCGACGCGGACATCGCACGTGTCGAAACGGCTCCAGATGCTCACAGCAAAGGCAAGTCGCTGGAGGACTTGGTCGCGACCCTCTTCGTCTCACTCGGGGGCTTCGAGGTGGTCAAGCGCAACTACCGGACCGCAACCGAGGAGATCGATATCGTGCTCAAGAACGTCTCCAACACCCCTTCATGGAAGCACCGATCACCTTTCATAGAGATTGAGTGCAAGAACTGGTCGACACCGGCTCCCCGACCAGAATTGGACAGCCTCCGCACCAAGGTCGAGAACCGTGCCGGCCAATGCGGCATAGGCGTTTTCGTATCATGGTCCGGCTTCACCCAGGATTTCGAGAACGAGTTACTCCGTCTGTCACGAGAGAATTACGTCATCGTCGTGATTGATGGCGAAGGCATCAAGCGTTCGGTGCGGACGCACTCGTTCGGGAATTACTTCGAGGATCGGTACTTCCACAACGCTCATCGGTAGTGCCCGTAGTTACGGCGAGACCTGCGTTCCTGGCCCTCGCTCAGCCACACGGTCCGATCTCGCCCAGCCTTGCAAGTAGGTGGGAACGAGCGCTCATCGCGCTCTAAGAGAAGGCACGGCTTGACACATGTCGGACAGCGAACAAGCGCAGCATGCCCAACTCCTCCACAAAGCCACACCTGAACCTATGCACCATGAACACAGAATCGTACGTCGGAAGTTCTGGCCAGCGATCAGCCAGCAGCAGCAGCTCGCGTGTGCGCTTCAGCCGTCGTTGACGGCATCGTGTACGGCGGATACTCCACGGCTCGGATAACCTCGAACCGGACAACTCGTCGCTGCCACGCGGTGACCATGATGATCGCGAGAAGGTGACCTCCTGGGGCGATGACGTTAACGAAGTGTCCGTCGACGAGCACGTTTGCCGCTGATGCTGATGCGATCTGCGAACACCTGCGTCTCCGGACAACCGCGTGTGCAGCCCATCGACAATCCCCACGCCACCGCAAGACCAGCCAACCCGGCAACCGTCACTTCATCCCCGCGTCAACCGACCTCATCGCGAGATCCCGGACATCACCGAACCCGACGCAGACTCGATAGAGCAGATCCGCGTGCAGCGCTGACACTTGCTCGGCGGGCAGCAGTTCGGTCGACGCCGTCAGCACGACTCCGTGCCCGATAGCCCATATCTCGCCCGCCCACATCACCGGGTCATGAAGCTGGCCGGGACGGAAGCGCCCGTCCGCGACGCAACGATCGACCAACTTGGCGAACCGCGTGAACACCGCGGTACCGGGGTCGTCGACCTCGTCGGGCGGCTGATCGACGAACATCACCCGATACATCGCCGGGTTCCGGCGACCGTGTTCGACGTGGATCGCCGATGCACGCACGACGTCGGCCACCGGATCGGCGGTGGCTCTCGAGGCATCAAGCAGCGCAATCAACTCGCCCAGAGCATGGCGTCGCACGTGGCGGTGAACGTCGTCCATGCTGCCGAAGTACGTGTAGACCGCCGTGGTCGACGTCTGCGCATCCCGCGCCAGTCGCCGGGCGGTCAGCGCGGCACGCCCTTCGGTACCCAGTATCCGGATCGCTTCGGCGGTCACCGCTGCGCGGATCGTCGGATCCAGAGCCCGCGGACTCACGCCGACCTCTCGACTCGGCGGATCGCCCACACCCATACGAGCACGATGATCGCCCAGAGCGGGTAGTTGAGCACGATGCGCATCAACGCCATGGCGCCGGCCTGGTCATGGCGATAGAACCAGATCTGGGTCACCGTTCGGATCACGAACACCACGGCTGCCGTCGCACTGGCGACACTGTACGAGATCAGCGCTCTCCGATCGTCGCGCCACCGCATCGATGTCGCGTTCACCGCGCTCCACAACACCCCCGCAAGCGGCCACCGCACAACTATCGACAGCGTCGTCACCACTGCGCAGACCGCATACACCCAGATATCGGGCAAGAAGTAGTCGCGCGCGTCGCCCGTACGCAACGCAATCGCCGACGAGACGACGACGCCCACCACACCGCCGACCGCGGGACGCAGCGAACGCCCACGTGCAGCACGCACGATGACGATCAGCAGTGCCAAGGTGCCTGCCACCACTATCCCGACGACCATGCCGGCGTATGCGTGCACGCTCACGAACGCCAGCGACGGCGCGGCCGACCCGATCAGCCCCGGCAAGCCACCGATCTGCTCCCAGGCGGTGAGCCGCTTCCGACCGGAGTCAGTCCGGCCCTGCGCTGCGTCGCAAGTCACACAACCATTGTGTAACATTGTTACGCTACGGTCAACGGTCAATCACCTGAGCGCCGCCGCTGCCGTCACCGCCCGACCAACCTCCGCCGACA
Organism: Gordonia asplenii; assembly: GCF_012933505.1. Taxonomy (GTDB): domain Bacteria; phylum Actinomycetota; class Actinomycetes; order Mycobacteriales; family Mycobacteriaceae; genus Gordonia; species Gordonia asplenii. The sequence continues at coordinate 6,525 of NZ_JABBNB010000043.1, read as the reverse complement.
CGCGTAAGCTTGTTCGAGTCGTTTCACGCCCTCACCCCCGGCGACCGACAGATCCACTGGCACCGATGGAGGTTGTTAGCCCACGTGACGCAAACGCGCCCCTCGTCCGACGAGAACACCGACATCGATCCACGCATCACCGACGAGCAGACCCATCTCGACGCGGTGTACGCACGCCTGGACCGGATGCGGGCGACGGCCAAGCGCCGACTCGGCGACACCTTGCGCGAGTCGGCCGACACACCGCAGGCACTGTCCGAACGCGAATCCTACGAGCGCCTCTACGTCGAAGACCTCGCGAAGTTCGACGCCGCCGAGCACAATCTGTATTTCGGGCGCCTCGACCTCGAGGATGACGAGGAGGTCAGGCGGATCGGGCGCATCGGCATCCTCGACGACGACGCCGCCGACAGCACCCTGCTCCTCGACTGGCGCGCTCCCCTGTCGCGGCCGTTCTATCTCGCTACTCCAGCCGCCCCCGACGGCGTCGCCCGACGCCGCCATATCCGCACCCGCAACCGCATCGTGCGCGGACTGTCCGACGAGGTGCTCACCGCGGGCGAAGCGCAGATCGACGACGTCGGGCACGGTGACGTCGTCAACGAATCCGCGCTCGTCGCCGCACTCAACGCCGCCCGCACCGGCGAGATGACCGACATCGTCGAGACCATTCAGCGCGAGCAGGACCTGATCATCCGCTCGACGCACCGGGGCATCACCGTCGTTCAGGGCGGACCCGGCACCGGGAAGACCGCGGTGGCACTTCACCGCGCCGCGTACCTGCTGTACACGCACCGCGAAATCCTCTCGCGCAGTGGCGTTTTGATCATCGGACCGAATACCGAGTTCCTCCGCTACATCGGTCAGGTGCTGCCGTCGCTCGGCGAGACCGGCGTCGTGCTGTCCACCGTCGGCAATCTCTTTCCGGGAATCGCCGCTCAGCACACCGACTCTCGTGACGCGCGCGCACTCAAGGGCGATCTGCGGATCCTCGACGTGCTGAAGCGGGCGGTCCGGGCTCGTCAGGCGCTCCCGAAACAGCCGGTCGAGGTCCACTTCGACGGTTACCCGCTGAAAATCGACTCCGAACTCGTCAAGAGCGCCCGCGCCAAGGCGCGCAGTTCGCGTCGCGCCCACAATCAGGCACAGTCGGTGTTCCTGCGCGCGGCCCTCGACGGCCTGGCCGCTGCCCATGCGCGGACGATCGGTTCCAGCGTCATCGACGGCACGCAGATGCTCACCTCTGCCGACCTCGCCGACATCCGCGACGACCTAGGGCGCGACGACGACATCCGTGCCGCGGTGCTGGAATTCTGGCCGTACCTCACCCCGCAGCGTGTCCTGACTGACCTGTTCACCAGTCTCGCGGAGATCCGTCGGGCGACGCCGGGATGGTCCGACGCGGATCGCGCGGCCCTGCACGACCCTGCGATGCAGGCCCGCAACGCGTTCTCCGACAGCGACGTTCCGCTCATCGACGAGCTCGCGGAGCTGATCGGCTACCAGACCGAGGATGCTTCGGAGGCCGACAAGGCGCGCTGGCGACAGAAGCTCGCCGAGGCGCAGGAAGCGCTCGACATTCTCACCGGCTCCGCCCCGGCCGACATCGAGGACGATCTCGACCGCGCCGAGATCTTGATGGCCTACGACCTCATCGACGCCGAAGAGCTGGCCGCCCGGCAAGTCGAGACCAAGCGCATGACGACCGCCGAACGCGCCTTCGAAGACCGGACGTGGACCTTCGGGCACGTCATCGTCGATGAGGCACAAGAACTTTCGGCGATGGCGTGGCGAATGATCATGCGCCGCATACCGAATCGCTGGATGACGATCATCGGAGACACCGCCCAGACCAGTGACGTGGCGGGTACGACGTCGTGGAAGGCGGTCTTCGAACCCTATGTAGCGAATCGGTGGCAGCTACACGAGTTGACGGTCAACTACCGTACGCCTGCCGAGATCATGGCTTATGCGACCAACGTGCTCGCCGATATCTCGACCTCCCTGCGGGCCCCGACATCGTTGCGCAGCAACGGAATCGAACCCGTCGCGCGCCGCGTCGACGCCACTGACCTCATTCCGGCGGCCGTGCAGATCGCCCGCGACGCGGACTGGCCGGGCCTGACGGCGATCATCGTGCCCGATGCACTGCTGCCCGACGCCGTATCGGCGGTCGACGCCGCGATCTCGGGCGGCGCAGCCGAGATCAAGGTGCACAATGTGGTCGAGTGCAAGGGACTCGAATTCGACAACATCATCGTCGTCGAACCGACTGAATTGATCGACGAGTCGCCGCGCGGCAACAGCGACCTGTACGTGGCTCTGACGCGTGCGACGCAGCGCCTCGTCGTCGTGCACGCAGCAGAACTGCCCCGGGCACTGGCCGGAATGCCGTACTGACATCCGGCCCCACCCGGGGCAGCTTCCGTGTGGTCGAGTACTACGTCGTGTGAACGATCAGTACGTCGTTCGACGCCTTGCGGGCCACGTCGGCCGGAACCGAGCCGAGCAGGCGGCCGGCCAGTGAGTTGAGGCCACGGTTGCCGACGACGAGCAGGTCTGCCTTGGTGTCCTCGACGAGCTGCAGCAGCGCATCCACCGGCGCACCCTTGACCGGGCGGAGCTGAACCACCTGAGCTCCCGCCTTGTTGGCGCGCTCCTTGGCGGTGCGCAGGATCTCCTCGGTCGGGGCCGAGCCATGCACCTGGTAGGCGTCCTCCTTCAGGACATCCGACATCGCGTCGATGTCGCGATGATCATTCGGAAAGTACGCACAGGCGATGACCAGCGTGCCGTCACTTCCGGCGATGGCGCCTGCGCGCTCGACCGCCTTCAGCGAAGACTCTGAGCCGTCGGTTCCGACGACGATCGTCTGGTATGCGCTCATTGATTTCCCTCCAGAGGTAACACAACGGTGAACTCGAACAGGTCTGGCTAGTGAGATTAGTTTGCTTTACCGAAGTCTGTGCAACAATCGTGTCGATCGCCACAGTAAGCCTGCTTACAGTACTCGATCGGTGAGACCGGTTACGAGATGCCCGCGGCATCCATCCCGCGCAACTCCTTCTTCAGGTCTGCGATCTCGTCACGCAGCCGACCTGCGAGTTCGAACTGCAGATCACGTGCGGCACTCATCATCTGATCGGTCAATTGCGACACCAGGTCGGCGAGTTCGGCACGCGGCATCGCCGACACGTCACGCTTCTCGATGACGCCGGAACTGCCGCGCTTGGGGCCGTCGCCCTGCGCCCGACGCCCCCGGCTCGCGTTGCGGCCCGATCCGCCGACCGCGACCGAATCGTCGTCGGCCTCGGAATACACCTGATCGAGGATGTCGGCGATCTTCTTGCGCAACGGCTGCGGATCGACGCCCATCTCAGTGTTGTATTCGATCTGCTTGGCACGCCGACGATCGGTTTCCTCGATGGCATTGCGCATCGAATCGGTCATCTTGTCGGCGTACATGTGCACTTCGCCCGAGACGTTACGTGCGGCGCGGCCGATCGTCTGGATCAGGGACGTCGTGCTGCGCAGGAAGCCTTCCTTGTCGGCGTCGAGGATCGCGACCAGGGACACCTCGGGAAGGTCGAGGCCCTCACGCAGCAGGTTGATACCGACGAGCACGTCGTAGTCGCCGGAGCGCAGTTGCCGCAGCAGCTCGACACGACGCAGGGTGTCGACCTCCGAGTGCAGGTAGCGCACCCGGATATCGAGTTCCAGCAGGTAATCAGTGAGGTCCTCGGCCATCTTCTTGGTCAGCGTCGTGACGAGAACCCGCTCGTCACGTTCGGTGCGCTCGCGGATCTCGTGGACCAGATCGTCGATCTGTCCCTTGGTGGGCTTGACCACCACCTGCGGATCGAGGAGCCCGGTGGGACGGATCACCTGCTCGACGAACTCACCGTTGGACTGGCCCAGTTCATACGGCCCGGGCGTAGCTGACAGGTAGATCGTCTGGCCGATGCGATCGACGAACTCGTCCCAGGTCAGCGGCCGATTGTCGACGGCAGACGGGAGTCGGAACCCGAAGTCGACCAGGTTGCGTTTGCGCGACATGTCCCCCTCGTACATGCCGCCGATCTGCGGCACGGTGACATGCGATTCGTCGATGACGAGAAGGAAGTCGTCCGGGAAGTAGTCGATGAGCGTCGCGGGGGCGGTGCCCGGCCCACGGCCGTCGATATGTCGCGAATAGTTCTCGATGCCCGAGCAGAAGCCGACCTGCCGCATCATCTCCAAGTCGTAGCTGGTGCGCATCCGCAGCCGTTGCGCTTCGAGCAGTTTGCCTTTCGATTCGAGGTCTTCGAGACGTTCGGCGAGTTCGGCCTCGATCGACGCCATCGCCTTCTCCATCCGGTCCGGGCCGGCCACGTAATGCGTCGCTGGGAAGATTCGCAGCGAATCAACTTGTCGCACAACGTCTCCGGTGAGCGGGTGCAGGTAATAGAGCGTCTCGATCTCGTCTCCGAAGAACTCGATCCGCACGGCGAGTTCCTCGTAGGAGGGAATGATCTCGACGGTGTCGCCGCGGACCCGGAAGCTGCCCCGCGTGAACGCGTGGTCGTTGCGGGTGTATTGCACGTCGACCAGCAGCCGGAGCAGCGCGTCCCGGTCGATCTGCTCACCTACGGCGAGTTCCACCGACCGATCCAGATACGACTGCGGCGTACCCAGACCGTAGATACACGACACCGACGCCACCACGACGACGTCGCGCCGCGACAACAGACTCGAGGTCGCCGAGTGCCGAAGCCGCTCGACGTCGTCGTTGATCGACGAGTCCTTCTCGATGTAGGTATCGGTCTGCGCGATGTAGGCTTCCGGCTGGTAGTAGTCGTAGTAGGACACGAAGTACTCGACTGCGTTGTGAGGCAACATCTCTCGCAGTTCGTTCGCGAGCTGCGCGGCGAGCGTCTTGTTGGGCGCCATCACCAGCGTGGGGCGCTGAACCTTCTCGATGAGCCACGCGGTGGTCGCCGATTTTCCCGTGCCGGTCGCACCGAGGAGCACGATGTCTCGCTCCCCCGCGGCGATCCGGCGTTCGAGGTCGGCGATGGCCGTGGGTTGATCACCCGCGGGCACGTGTTCACTGACCACCTCGAAACGCGCGTTGGTACGTTCGATCTGGCCGATCGGACGAAATTCTGAATGCGCGACGATCGGTTGCTCTGCTGCAAACGCCATGCGTTCAGGGTAACTGCGACCTATGACATCGCGATCTGGGCAGCGGCCACCCGGGCATCGCCGGCCAGCGTCACCGGCTGTGTGCAGACCGCGGCGTCACCATCCTCGAGGGTGTCGACGACTGTGCCGTCCGCGGCAGCCAAGGACAATGCGCCCTCCAGAACGACCAGCACCAGGTGGTCGGCGGCCGGCAGCACGAGGGCGTCATCGGTCGCACTCGACGTCCACACCGTCAGGCTCGCCGCCGCCGCGCCGCGCCGCGTCATCACGTTGAGGTCACGCGCCGAACCGTCGACGACGCATCGGATCGGCAGCCCGCCGTCGAAGCAGAACGGCTTGTCGACGAGCAGCGTGTGCGTGCGGTCCGGCAGTTCCAGGGTGATGTCGGGGCCATCGGTCAACACGATGATGCGGTCGATGCCGGGAAAGAGCGAGAAGTCACCGCTGTGCGCCACGTCGGCTCGGCTCACTCGCCAGTCGAAGCGGTCCGGCGGCCCGCCGACGGCGATTTCGGTCGTCAGCCCCTGCCCGTTACGCCACGGGACCCGACGAAGGTCCGCGGCTCGGGTGATCGAAATGCTCACCCGTCGAGTGCACCAATCGCGCGCCGCGTCGCACACCCGCGACGTCGTAACGTCTCGTATCCCAGACACGGGCCGACGATGCGCGGGCCGGTAACGAGCACACGGCCCAAGTCGGTGCGCGATGATGAATACGGCAGTACAGCCCACTGCCGCTTCCTCCATAGAACGGACCCACCGATGGACATTTCCCCTTCGGTCAACCGACGCCAATTCGTTGCCGGCGCCGGTGTCATCGTCGCCGCGACCGCTGGTGCCGCCACACTGGCCGCCTGCGGCAGCAACGACTCGTCGTCGGCCACAACCACCTCGGCAGCCGCGTCGACGACCGCGGCACCCGGCGTTCTGGCGCCGGTCGCCCAGATTCCCGTCGGCGGCGGAATCATCGTCGACGGCGTCGTTCTCACGCAGCCGAGCGCGGGCAAGATCTCCGGCTTCACGGCCACCTGCACTCATGAGGGCTGCAAACTCAGCGGAGTCACCGACGGCAAGATCGATTGCCCGTGCCACGGCAGCAAATTCAACCTCGACGGCACCGTCGCGCACGGTCCGGCGGCCACTCCGCTCCCCGCCGTCGCAGTGAAGGTGAGCGACGGGAACGTCGTGCGAGGGTAGGCGAGCGCGCGACACCGAGCCGTTGGTGCCGCCGGACCACCCGACCGCTGGTTGGGCCTGGGCGGAGCGTGAGGAGCGCCGTGCTGGGCGAGGCGCTCGTAGGGTGTCGCACTTGAAGAGTTGTATGACGTTGCGTTCCTCTGCC
>NZ_JABBNB010000042.1 GCF_012933505.1 Gordonia asplenii | reverse complement strand
GCCCGTGGCCGCCATGTAGTGGCGAGCTACAGCCGAAGGGGCTGTTCGTCGAGCTCCCCGCCGGGCATGCACATCGATTCGCAGACGACACCGTTGTTCGCCGACACCGAGAGATACCTCAGCGTGCGGCCGCGCGTCGTCGGCGAGACGATCGTGTAGGTGGTCACCGGACCGCTGCGCACGACGTTCACCGGGCCGCGTTGGCTCTGGGCACCGCCGTTGGTCAGGTAGAAGCTCGGCGGGTAACTCGTCGAACTGGTGATGTGGATGCCGTCGGGCTCGGAATGACCGCTGCGGTAGATCGAGGTGCTTGTGAGCGCCACGGTTTCGGAGAAGGCACGGCTGGTGCGCGACCCGCGGTGAGTGATCGCGACCTGCAGATATCCGGTGCGCGCGTCGTAGGTGACCCGCGCACGTGTGATGTCCATGTCGGGCGGACTCCAGAAGTGCCCACCGCTGGTGACGACAGCGGTGTGTGGTGCGGCCTCTGCTCGGCCGGCCGCGCCGGCGAGTGGGACCGCCGCAGCGGCTACCGACGCGGCTACCGCGATCGTGCGAAACAATGGACCGCTCAGCATTTTCTTACGCATAGTTAACAATATTGGCGCGCCGTCGACCGCTCCGGCATCGAAACGGCGCACACGGTACCTTGACGTCCGTGGGAGTCATTACAGACAAGGTGGAATTCGACATCGACGCGAGCCCCGAACTCGCCTACGCCACGCTGCTCGACGTCGAGTCGCTACCGCAGTGGTCGGCGTCGCACAAGACGGCGAAGGTCATCGAGCGTGATGCCAGTGGCAACCCGAGCGTCGTCGAGGCCGAGGCCGGGCTGGTCGGAATCACCGATCACCTCGTCTTCAACTACGAGTTCACCGACCTGACCTGCAAGTGGGATACCGCCAAGGAGGGTACTGCGATCCGCTCACAGGGCGGTCGGTATGTGCTTTCGCCCAACGCTGACGGCGGCACGCACGTCGACGTCGAGGTGTACCTGGAACCGAAGATCAAGCTGCCCGGCTTTGTGTTGAAGAAGGGGGCCAAGATGATCAACGAGATCGCCTCGAAGGGGTTCACCAAGGAAGTTCTGGCGCGTAAGGCCAACGAGGCGTAGCCGAACTTTTTCTGTGAGACGGGCCACACGGTAAGACGCAAGATCGGTGCAGGTCATCCCGACGAAATCCGATGTTCATCATTGCGAATCACGGGGGAGGCGGGCCACTTTCAGTGGCGGCACACTGGATTTTCTCAGCTACGTATATCAATCTGTTATCTGAGCAAGACGGTGAGAGCCCGTGCCAGCCCCCTCTCGCGAGGATGCACGGGGCCAAAAAGATGTTGAGGAATCATTGACTATGCCTGCTGTAGCCACCATGACCCGGCGTGCCCGCCACGCTGCCCGATCGCCGAAACGATTTGCAGCCGGTGCGGTCACGTTCGCTGTGGCTGCGGGAGTCTCCGCGGGAGCCGTCAGCGCCAGCACTCCCGCCCAGGTCGAGCCGGCAGCCGATGCGCATAACCTCGACGACCAGGGCACGCTAGACGCGTTGGCGGCCCCGGCGCCGACGACGGCCAAGCTCTTCGCGCCGACGCATACGGCTGACTTCACCTCGCAGGCTCCGGCGGCGTCGGGATTCCAGTCGTCGACCGGCGCGGTCAAGATCTTCTCGAAGTACCAGAACAATCTCGACGGTTGGATTCGCGAGTCGCTCGACATCCTTCGTAAGAATCACATCCCGGCGACCTACGAAGGCATCATGCGCAACGTGATGCGTGAGTCGACCGGCGACCCGCGAGCGATCAATCTCAGCGACTCGAATGCCGCCGCCGGCATACCGTCGAAGGGGCTGCTGCAGGTCATCGACCCGACGTTCGCCGCCTATCACGTTCCCGGAACCGCCTTCGACATCTGGAACCCGGTCAGCAACATCGTCGCCGCGTGCAACTACGCGGCACACAACTACGGGTCGATGGACAACGTCAACTCGGCGTACTGATCGTCGAATGTCGCCTACCGCGAGCGTCGAGTACTTCCAGCACACGCTCGCACCAGCGGATGTTCTCCTCTTCGAACGAGATTCCGCGTAGCAGGGTCAGGTAAGGGCCGATATGTGTTGCGCTGGAAAGGAATTCGTCCTCGGTACGGTTGCGGCGGATGCGCACTCGCGTGCGTCGATACTCGTCGAGCTTCGACCGCGAATTGCGTAGGCGTTCTTCGACATTCGCGCGCACGGACGCTCCGTCGCCGGCGTCGATCGCCTGTAGCTGAACCAGCAGGTCGTCGCGGATGGCAGCCTGCTTGGGCGATGTCCGGGTGAATTCGGCGAGTGCGGATCGCCCGACGTCGGTGAGACTGAACAGTCGCTTGTTCGGCCGCTTCTCCTGAGTCACCGTCCGCGCGACGATGCACCCCTCGGACTCGAGCCGGTCGAGTTCGCGGTACAGCTGCTGCGGCGTCGCCACCCAGAACTGGGCGATCGACACATCGAAACTCTTGGCGAGGTCGTAGCCCGACGCCTCGCCCTCGTTGAGCAACGTCGCCAGGATTGCGTGTCGTAGCGCCATGAGGTGAGAGTGTAGTGAACTAATTGGGTAGGTGGGCCGCCGCTTGCCGAGGGCATGCGACTTCGCGCTGTGCCCGAGCGCCGACGAGGTGGCCGCCGCGTGATCGCGACGGCCACCTCTCGGATCGAGCCGTTCGGCCCGTCAAGCAGCTGTCAGCTGCCGAAGAAGCCGAGGAACGGAGCCGGCCGCGGCTGCGGCTGCGGGCGGTTGTAGCCGTAGTTCCCGTAGCGACGATCGCGTCGGCGGTAGTCGTAGTTGTTGCGGCGGTCGTTGTAGCGTCCGGGCATGAGTGCCTCCTGTGTTGTCGGTGATCATGTTGCGGCAGAGAGCTTTTCGCTTCAGTTGTTTCTCTGACTGCACCGACACTATGGGGTGATTCTGGCTGCGGCACCGGTACGCACTGTGAGTCCGCTGTGCCCGATCCCCGCAGGCGCGGTCCCCGACCGCTGTGCGAATGCGACAGAACCCTCTCCTATCAGCGCGAGATGACTGTTGTGGCCGCCTGACATGCCCGCGGATCACTCGTGCCGTGCCGGAGCCTTCGCCTGAGCAAGCGCAACCATCACCTCGGGGGTCAGACTCGGCCACGGCGGCCTGCGGGCCACCGCGATGGTGGCGAGGGTCGCGGCGATCAACCCCGTGCAGACGCCGATCAGCGCGTGGCGATTCGAATCCAGCGCAGGAAGCCATCGCGTGTCCGATGCCGTGATCGAGTAGATGCCGACTGGATGTTCGACGCCCGAGCGCCATCCGGTTCGAGTCACCGTGATGATCACGGTTCCGTTCGAGGCCTCGTACGGCTCACTGAAATGCAGCATGTAACTCCCCTGATCGATGGTCGGATGTCGGTCCTATCGAGCCAACACGACGCACGCCGTCGGCGCCACAATCCATGCCGTCGCGTCGGTAGCATTGCCTCATGCCTGAACTCACCGCGATCTGCGTCGTGCGTACCTTGCATCCCGATTCCGGACAGGTGGGCGTGACCGCAATCGACAAGGTGCCCGTCGACGGTCCGGTCAAAGTCGGCCCGTACGGTGCCTACGCCGACGTTCAGGCCGATCGCAAGCATCACGGCGGTCTCGACAAGGCGCTTTACGCATATGCGCAGGAAGACGCCGACTACTGGGCCGCCGAACTCGGTCGCGACATCCCGCCCGGCTTCTTCGGGGAGAACCTGCGGACCGTCGGAATCGACGTCAACGCCGCGCGAATCGGCGAACAGTGGCGGATCGGCGACAAAGTCGTCGTGGAAGTGACGTCGCCGCGCGTCCCGTGCAAAACCTTCGCCCGCTGGATGGACGACGAAGGCGCGTGGATCAAGAAGTTCGCCACCGCTCGACGCCCCGGGCCCTACCTGCGGGTGATCAAGCGCGGCCACATCCGGCCCGGCGATGCGATCACCGTCGTGAACGTGCCCGACGCCGCGCCGATGGTACGCGACGTCGGGCACGTTCACGCTGGTTGAGCCGAGGAGTGTTGGTGATGCGAGCGAACCTCGCTGGTTGAGCCGCGAGGAGCGCTAGCGACGAGCGTGTCGAAACCTCTGTACCACAATGCATTTGATGGTAGCGCACGTGTCGAACTGTGATGGTATCGAACATCGAGGCGTGTGCACCCGTAGGGTGCGCACGCCTCACTTGCCGGGTGTCATCGCCGATGTTGGCGCGCATCATCGAAAGTCGTTGTGGCTGAGAGGTTTCGACACGGACTCGGCTAGCGCCTCGTCCGGCTCAACCAGCAGAGGGACGCTTCGGCCGGTGAAACCAGGTTGAGTCGGGAGGAGCGCTCGTGATGCGAGCGAACCTCGCTGGTTGAGTCGGGAGGAGCGCTCGTGATGCGAGCGAACCTCGCTGGTTGAGCCGGGAGGAGCGCTGGCGATGCCAGCCCAACCCCGCTGGTTGAGCCGGGAGGAGCGCTAGCGACGAGCGTGTCGAAACCCTGGTGAGACAACGGGTTTCGACTCGGCTGCGCCTCGCTCAACCAGCGGGCTGCGCCTCGCTCAACGCTCAACCGGCGCAGGCTAGCTCAGGCCGGACGCCGACAGTGGATCGTACGACGCCGAGAGCAGTAGCTCCTGCAGCTGCCTGCGCCGCATCCCGACGTTGCTGCCCTCGATGATCGGGTAGGCGAGGACGTGCGCCAGCTGCTCGGTGAGCAGCATCGCGTTGTCGTACGCCGACACGCCGACCGCCTGGATCAGTCGATTCACGACGTCGAGACCTGTCTCCGAACCGAAAACCTTTGCATGCAAAGCCAATTCGAGAGCGTTCGGTGCCTGCGATAGCACGGCGTCGAGCGCTCGCCACGACAGGAGTCGAGTGGCTTCGATGCGTCCCTTCGCATCGGAGAGGATGTCGGCGACCGCCTGATGCTCGAGGATCGCCACCGAGCCGCCCCGCTTCTCCGTGCGAGCGAACTCGTACGCGATGTCGAATGTTCGGCGCATCGCCGCGGTGGCGAATGTGCCGATCGACGCGCCGCTGGCGAGGAACGCATTGCGGGTCAGCTCGATGCCCTGGCCTTCGGTGCCGATGAGGTTGTCGAGCGGCACTCGTACGTCGCGCAGCCGGATGCGCGCGGTGAGACAACCGCGAAGTCCAGGAAGGTCGTAGTACTCCTCCACCTCGATGTGTCCGGCGAGGTGCTCGCGTTCGGCCACGATCACCGAGACGCCGCCCGGAGTGCGACACACGATCGTCATGAGGTCGGGGCCGTCGCCGTCCCACCCCGGCAGGTGCGACGCCCAGGCCTTGTGTCCGTTGATGACCCAGTGATCACCGTCGACGACGGCGGTCGTCTCAATGCCCGCGGCCGGGGCGGGAGCGGCGTAGTTCGCACTGCCAGCCGGCTCACTGAACGCCATCGCCGCGACCGGCGCTCCCTCGCGGACGAGAAATGGCGCCACGAAGCGCCCTACTTGCTCGGGTGTGCCCGCTTCGTACACCGGAGTCAAGGCGATCAGCGGACCAGCGAAAGAGATTGTGAAATCGGGGGATTCGGTCGCCCATTCTTCGACGAAGATCGCGGCGTCCACGCCGCTGGACGCGGCGCCGCCGACCTGGACGGGGATGAGTCCGGCGAGAAAGCCGCTCGCAACCGCTTCTTCGAAGGGAGCGCGCGCCAGCTGGGCGCGGGCCAGGGGATCGTGCTCGGCGCGAACGGCTGCAGCGAGTGGACGCAGTCGTTGCTGAGCGAATTGTCGGGCCGCGTCTTTGACGGCGAGTTGGTCAGGTCCGAGGGCGAAAGAGATTGTCATGTGATTGATGATCGGCGTCGCGCCCGGAGCGTGCCTTGCTCAGACTGCACGCCTATCCGACAAAATGTGCACGCTCCCGCAGCACATCGCGTGGGCTCTGGCCGAAGTGCCTGCGAAACGCCCGGCTGAAGGAATCCGGGTCGGTGAACCCGCAAGCCAGTGCGGTTGCGGTGACACTGGTTGCTCGGTCCGCGGCAGACAGGAGCGTTCTGCCGTGCTCAAGACGCAACTCCCGGACGGCTGCGGCGAAGGTGGTATCGGAACCGGCGAACACGTTGTGCAAGGTGCGCGGCGACACCGCGAAGACACGGCTGACGCTGTGCACCGACAGCGTCGGATCCCCGAGGTGGTCGCAGACGTAACGGAGAATGGCGCAACGCAGCGGCGCGACGGGAGACTCGGCTGGATCGGGAGAACGCGATGCTGCTGCGGCGGCAACCGCAGCCGCAAAGGCCACCTCGAGTTCCGCCTCCACAGTCGGTGCCGAATGCTCTGTCTCCCAGAGGATCTCCATCAGCGACGTCGCAGCACGGCCGATACCCGCGCTGCTGACGGCCCGTCCGCGTGGGTCCGCCACCCCGTGTAGATGGGGGTCGATGCGCGAGTGCGGAACGCGAAACGACAACATCTGCCACTCGTCGTCGAAATGCAGAAAATAGGGCTCGCTGGTGTCGAGAACAACGAACTCACCAGGGTGGACCGTGGCCTCGACGCCGCGCTGGAGGGTGTGGGATCGACCGCGTAGTTGAAGGTTGACGAAGTAGTACGGCGCATCGGTGGAAGCGACCTCACGAGGCCCGTGCGAGGTGCGTTGTGCCTGAGAAGCGATGTGCGCCAACGTTGTGTGAGCCAGCGATTTGGTGCTGACCTGCGCGACGAATCCTGAGTCACGGTGTGACTGCTCGGAAACGAGCGGCACGAAGGCGGTGCAGATGACCTCACGCCAGTAGTCGAACTGATCCGTCGCGGGCTTTGTGGTCGTGTCCCATCGATGCATCGTGGACCCCTTACTGCCCGGCCGAACGTAGTGCGTGTACTCAATTTACCGAGTTCAGTCGACGTCGGCAGGTGCATTCGATGCCGTGCGCGCATCGACAACCAACCATGCGCGCACATGCAAGTAATCGGTGTCCGCACATTCAAGACTGTGAGGTGAGTCATACACCTCGCCGTCTGAGGCGACTGATTTGGGAGGACACCACTCATGACTGCTGTACAGGAAGCCGCGGCGCTGCCGAGCGGCACTGCGACGCAACTCTTCGTTGCGGGTCAATGGCGTGATGCGTCTGACGCGGCCACCTTCACCGACCTCAATCCGGCGACCGAAGGCAAGCTCGCCGACATCGCCGCGGCGTCGGCCGCCGACGTCGACGCCGCAGTGGCAGCGGCACGCGCGCAGCTGTCGGGCGACTGGGCCGCACTGCCGGGAGCCGCTCGCGGGCAGATCCTCGGCCGCGTCGCCGACCTCATCGAACGCGACGGCGACATCCTCGCCCGCCTCGAAGCCCTCGACATCGGCAAGCCCGTCGGCCAGCCGGGCATGCTCGACGTCCCCAACGCGGCCGGTACGTTCCGCCACTTCGCCGGCTGGGCCGACAAGATCACCGGCCAAACCATCCCCACCGCAGGCTATTTCGGGCAGCCGACGCATTCGTTCACCGTCCGCGAGCCGGTCGGCGTCATCGGTGCGATCGTGCCGTGGAACACGCCACTGATGATCGCCGCGTGGAAGCTCGCCCCGGCGTTGGCGGCGGGGAACACCATCGTGGTCAAGCCGCCGGAGGACGCGCCCCTGTCGATCCTGCATCTTGCCAAACTCCTCGCCGAGGCCGGCCTGCCCGACGGTGTGGTGAGTGTGCTTCCCGGTTTGGGGTCGGTCACGGGAGAAGCCCTGGTGGCACACCCCGATGTCGACAAGATCAGCTTCACCGGCAGTCCGAACACCGGTCGGCACATCGCCAAGCTGGCCGCGGATACGTTCAAGCGCACCACATTCGAGCTCGGCGGCAAATCACCGCAGATCATCCTCGACGATGCCGACGTCGAAGCCGCCATCAACGGCACGGCGATGGGCCTGTTCTTCAACCAGGGCGAGGTGTGTGCGGCGGGTACCCGCGTGCTGGTGCATCGTTCCCTCTACGACCAGGTGGTCGAGGGCTTGGCGGGCGCGGCGTCGGCGCAGGTGCTCGGCGATCCGTTCGACCCGAACACCACCATGGGTGCACTGGTCAACGCCAAGCAGCGCGACACCGTCCTCGGCTACATCGAATCAGGCAAGAGTGATGGTGCGGTGGTCGCGGCGGGCGGCGGAAAAGGCTCTGACACAGGCTATTTCGTTCAGCCCACCATCTTCGCCGGAGCCACCAACGACATGAGGATCGCCCGCGAGGAGATCTTCGGTCCGGTCGGCACCGTGATTCCGTTCGACGACGTCGACGAGGCGATTCGCATCGCCAATGACACCGCGTACGGCTTGGCCGCGAGCATCTGGACCCGCGACGTGTCGCGCGCACTCGCGTCGGCGTCGAAGGTCCGTGCCGGTGCCGTGTGGGTGAACGGTTGGGCCGCAATCGATCCCGCGCTGCCGTGGGGAGGAATGAAGACCAGTGGCGTCGGCCGCGAACTCGGCTGGGCGGGCATTCTCGCCAACACCGAGGAGAAGGTCGTCACGATCGTCATCTGACCGGGGTACCAGGTCACTCACCGCTATCGAAACCGTAAGGAAGACAACGATAATGACAACGAAGACGCAAGCCGCCGTCCTGTGGGAGCCCGGTCGGGACTGGAAGATCGAAGAACTCGTGCTCGACGCTCCGAAGTATGGGGAAGTCAAAGTCGAACTCGCGGCGTCGGGCATGTGCCATTCCGATGAGCACGTGCGCGACGGCAGCGTGCCGGTGGGCATGTACCCCTACATCGGTGGCCACGAGGGCGCGGGTGTCGTCACCGAGATCGGCCCCGGTGTGACGAGTGTCGAGGTGGGTGACCACGTGGCTCTCGGCTTCATCCCCGCCTGCGGGCGGTGTCCGTCGTGCGCGACGGGAAAGTCGAGCATATGCGACCTGGGAGCGAATCTCCTTGCCGGAGTTCAGCTCTCCGATGGCACTGCTCGTCATCATGTGAACGGTCAGGACGCGGGACTGATGTGTCTGTTGGGTACCTTCGCGCCGGTGACTGTCGTCAACGAGGCGTCGTGCGTCAAATTGACGAAGGACATCCCGCTCGACAAAGCTGCTCTCGTCGGCTGCGGGGTCACCACCGGCTGGGGTTCGGCGGTGTACGCCGCCGGAGTGTCGGCGGGCGAAACCGTCGTCGTGCTCGGCATGGGCGGTGTCGGTTGTGGCGCTGTCCAGGGGGCGGCGCTGGCCGGTGCCCGCCACGTGGTGCTGGTGGATCCGTCGCCGTTCAAGCGAGAGCAGGGTGCGATCTTCGGAGCGACGCACGCGGTCGCCACTATTGATGAAGCCCTGGTTCTGTTGCAGGACATCACCTGGGGGCAGCTGGCCGACAAGGTCCTGATCACCGTCGACGTCGCCCGCGGTGATCTGATCGCGCCGGCGATGAGCTTGGTCGCGAAGGGCGGTGTGTGCGTGCAGGTTTCGGTGGGTGATCTCACTCAGATCGATACCAAGCTCAGCCTGTTCGACCTGACCGCGATGCGTAAGACACTCAAGGGGGCTTGGTTCGGAAACGCCAACATCCGCTTCGACATCCCGCACCTGCTGCGGCTGTACATGGAGGGGCAGCTCAAGCTCGACGAGATGATCACCCGGACGTACAGTCTGGACCAGGTCAACGACGGCTACGAGGCCATGCGCAAGGCGGAGAACGTGCGCGGGGTGATCATGTACTGAGGTGGTGAGGTGGTGAGGTGGTGAGGTGCGGCGGGGGCGGGCCCCCGCCGCACTTTGCGGTTGTGGGGCGAGACAGTGCCCTTCGTCCGGAGTGTCGTAGCGTGGCGCACCGTGCTAAGCGGGGTACGAGCGATTGTGTCGAAGTCGAGTGGCCGGTCCGGCGACGAATCGTCTCGGCTGAAATACATTGTCAGCGTGCGAATTTCGATAGATCGGAGCCCGTCACCGAAGGCGCTCGGCCTGGTTCCACCGATGGTGAGCTCATTTCGCTGGTTGAGCCTGAATTCACCGACGGTAGGCCCCATCTGCTGGTTGAGCCGCGAGGAGCGCTAGCGACGAGCGTGTCGAAACCTCTGTACCACAATGCATTTGATGGCAGCGTACTTGTCGAACTCTGATGGAATCGAACATCGAGGCGTGTGCACCCATAGGGTGCACACGCGACACTTGCCGGGTGACATCGCGATATTGGCGCGGACCGTCGAAAGTCGTTGTGGCTGAGAGGTTTCGACACGGACTCGGCTAGCGCCTCGTCCGGCTCAACCAGCAGAGCGGCGCTTCGGCCGGTGGATCCAGGTTGAGCCGGTCCGAGCGCCGTGCTGAGCGAGGCGCTAGCCGAGTCGAAGTAGCGCTAGCCGAGGCCCGTGTCGAAATCACTGTGACGCAACAGGTGCGGTCGCGAAGGGTGACGGTGGTCGGGTTGGTCTTTCGGCTCGCCGGACCCCTCGTTACACCGAGCTCGTTCCTCGCTTCGGCACTCGGGGAGCGGAGGGGTGCGGTCGTGGAGGGTGACGGTGGTGGGGTTGGTCTTTCGGCTCGCCGGACCCCTCGTTACACCGAAGCTCGTTTACTTCGACTCGTTCCTCGCTCAGCACGGCGCCTCGCTTCGGCACTCGGGGAGCGGAGGGGTGCGGCGTCTACGCCTGAGCGCTCGCGGCGCGGAGCGACATCTCGGTTTCCCGAAATGTTCGCGGCGACATGCCGTACATCTCTTTGAACAGTCGCGAGAAATGCGAGGCTTCGACTATTCCGTTCGCGGCGCAGATCGCGCCGACGCTTCGGTGCGACTGCAGCGGATCGGCCAGGTCCCGACGACACCGCTCCAGTCGACGGGTGCGGATGTAGCCGGCCACCGTCAGATTCTCCTGTGCGAACAACTTCTGCAGGTAGCGCACGGAGACATGGTGGTGGGCGGCAATTGACTTGGGGGACAGGCAGATATCGCCCAGGTGTCCCTCGATGTACGACTGTGCGCTGAGTAGGATCGTCTCGCCCGCACCGAGCGCGTCGTCGGGCGCGCCGGCCCGCAGCGCGGCACTGATGAGGTCGGCTACGGCGTCGGTCACCAGCGGACTGCTGATGCCATCGGGTTCACCCGCACTCTGCAGACTCAGCGAGTGCAACAGTGGAAGTAGCAGCGCCCCGATGCCGTTCGACGTCGGCACCGTGCGTGCCGTCCCCTCGTGCAGCTCATGTTCGCTGACCCGCAGCGACGTGCGCGGAACCACCGCCACCAGCATGTCGAATTCGTCGGCGAGGGCCAACTCGTAGCGCTCGCTGGTGTCGTAGATCGAGATGTCGCCCGGCCCGAGTTGTGCGCTCCGATCTCGTTGGCGCACAGCCGAATGCCCGGCGAGCTGCAAGGCCACCTTGATGACCCCCGGATCGGCGCGCTTGATGGTCGACGCCGAGCGACTGACTCGCGTCCGCTGGCCCATCACCTCCGACAACTGAAGGTCGCCGAGCGTCACCGAACTCAGCCCACCGCGAAAGATCGCACCCCGCGAGTCCCACGGCACAGCGTCGAGCGGCACGAACGCATCGGAGATGGCGTCGCGCCACTCGTCGAAGTCGGCAGAGCGGATACCGGGGGACCGCAGGAGCATCGGCGATCAGTCCTTGGGGCGATTGTCGATGAGCCGCTGGGCCTTTCCTGTCGATCGCACGAGCGAGCCGGGTTCGGACACTTCGACCGCGACGGTCACGCCGATCCGATCCTTGATCTGCTTGCGCAGCACCGCGGCAGCCTCGTCGTGTTCGGCGGTCGCGGCGTCGGAGCGCGGCTCCACGCGGACGGTGAGCTGGTCCATCCGGCCCTCGCGGCTCAGGACACACTGGAACTGCGGGGCCAGCGCGGGAACAGTGAGGATGAGCTCCTCGATCTGAGTGGGGAAGAGGTTCACCCCGCGCAAGATGATCATGTCGTCGGTGCGGCCGGTGACCTTCTCCATCCGCCGGACGGTGCGTGCGGTACCCGGCAGCAGCCGGGTGAGATCCCTTGTGCGGTAACGGATGATCGGCATCGCCTCTTTGGACAGGGAGGTGAAGACCAGTTCGCCCTTCTCTCCGTCGGGGAGCACCTCACCGGTCATCGGATCGATGATCTCGGGATAGAAATGGTCCTCCCAGATGTGCAGTCCGTCCTTGGTCTCCACACATTCCTGGGCGACGCCCGGGCCCATCACCTCCGACAATCCATAGATGTCGACCGCGTCCATCCCCAACGTCTGCTCCAACTCGCGGCGCATCTGTTCGGTCCACGGCTCCGCTCCGAACACGCCGGTCCGCAGCGAGGTCGACGCCGGGTCGATGCCCTTGCTGATCATCGCGTCGACGATGGTCAGCATGTACGACGGAGTCACCATGATCGCATCGGGTTTGAAGTCGTCGATCAATTGGATCTGCCGGTCGGTCATGCCGCCCGACATCGGAATCACCGTGGCGCCCAACCGTTCCGCGCCGTAGTGGGCGCCCAGGCCACCGGTGAACAGTCCGTACCCGTAGGCGACGTGCACCTTGTCGCCGCGCTTGACCCCGGCCGCGCTGAGGCTGCGTGCGACCAGATCGGCCCAGTTGCTGATGTCGTTGGCGGTGTATCCGACGACGGTGGGGCGACCCGTCGTCCCTGACGACGCGTGCACGCGGGACACCTGATCCTGCGGCACGGCCAGCATGCCGAAGGGGTAGTTCTCGCGCAGGTCGGCCTTCGCGGTAAACGGGAACAGCGCCAGATCTGACAGCTGTTTCAAGTCTGAGGGGTGAACTCCCTTGGTGTCGAACGACTTTCGATAGTGCGGCACGTTGTCGTAGGCGTGTTGCACGGACCAGCGCAGCCGGTGCAACTGCGCATTGGCGATCTCGTCGCGGGAAGCGAACTCGAGGGAACGAGAGGACGGTGGGGACACGGTACTGGTCATGGTGGTCTCCAGTAATCAGGCGTCGAAGTCGACGGTGACGGTCGGGCTGGTGGGGAATGCTTGGCAGGTGAGGACGAATCCGGCGGCGACCTCGGAGTCCTCGAGCGCGTAGTTGCGACGCATGTCGACCTCGCCGCAGGTGACCTTCGCGCGGCAGGTGCCGCAGACGCCGCCCTTGCAGGCGAACGGCAGGTCGGGACGGAGGTTCTCCCCGGCGTCGAGGATCGATTCGTCCTGGGAGAGTGTTCCGGTGACGGTGCGGCCGTCGAGGATGATGCTGACCTCGCTGGTCGGTCCCTCGACGCCGGGTTCGCGGTGCTTCTCGATCGGTGGCGGCGTTGCCTCGACGTAAAACAGCTCGTGGTGGATGCGGTCTTTGCCGATGCCGCGCTCAGTGAGGGATTGCTCTGCGCCGCTGACCATTTCGTAAGGTCCGCACAACCAGAAGTGGTCGATGTCGCCGGTGGGGAGCACGGTGTCGAGAATCTCCTCGAGGCGGTCGGAGTCGAGGCGACCGCTGAACAGTTCCACCTCGCGCGGCTCTCGGGACAGGATGTGGATGATGTCGAGTCGAGGCCCGTATTGATCTTTGAGGTCGGCGAGTTCTTCGGTGAACATGACCGAGCGGGTCCGCCGGTTCGCGTACACCAGGATCACCTCGGCGTCGGGGTTGGCGAGCATCGACGCCGCGATGGAGAGCATCGGCGTGATTCCCGATCCGGCCGCGATGAGGAGATGGCGCCCGCCAGTGGACGGATCGGCGGCGAAGGTGCCGGTGGGTGGGCCGACTTCGACCTGATCGCCGGCGCGGACGTTGTTGACCAGCCAGGTCGAGAAGAGCCCCTCGTTGACCTCGCGGACGCCGACCCGCGGCGGACTACCGGCGGGCGAGCAGATGGAGTAAGAGCGCCGATGCTCGACGCCGTCGATGACACGTCGCAGGGTCAGCGACTGACCCGGGCGAAAGTCGTAGTCCGGCAACAGGTCTGAGGGAACGTCGAAGCGCACTGCGACGGCGTCGTCGCAGAGTTGCTCGACGTCGGCGACGGTGAGTGTGTTGAAGTCGCGGCTCATCAGATCTCCTTCACATGGTCGAAGGGTTCGCCGCAGTCGATGCAGCAGTACTGGGCCTTGCAGAGGGTTGCGCCGAATTCGGAACGCAGCGTGGTATGTGCCGACCCGCATTGCGGGCAGTTCACCGGGCGCGGACGCGTCGTGAGCGTCAGCGGAATCGGGCCCGACGTCCGGGCGGGCGCGGGCCCGGGCGGTGAATATCCCGCCGCGCGGAGTTTGTCCACGCCGACCGGGGTGATCCAGTCCGAGCTCCATGCCGGGGTGAGGCTGGTGACGATCGTCACGTCGTCGAATCCGTTGCGCTGCAATGAGGATTCGATGTCGTCGCGGATGGTGCCCATCGCCGGGCAGCCCGAGTAGGTGGGTGTGATCGTTACCGTCACGGCGTCGTCGGGTCCGACGGTCACGTCCCGGATGATGCCGAGGTCGGTCAGGGTCAGCAAGGGCATCTCCGGGTCGAGCACAGCTCCGACGATCTCGACAGGAGACAGGTGTGTGGCGACTGTCATCACCAGACCCCTTCCGGGTGGGCGCGAGCGACGCTCTGCATCTCGGCGAGGAGGTAGCCCATCGCCTCGGTGTGTACGCCGTCGCGACCCGCGCGGCCGCCGACGCGCCCGATCGTATGGCCTTGCGGCAGTTCGACTTCCGCAGCTTTGAGTACCTGGGCGAGCACGGCGTCGAACTCCTCGCGCAAGTCACGCGGGTCGACACCGACCCCGACGGCCGCCAGCGCGATGTCGGTCGTGGTGGGGACGAACAACTCGTCGACGTACGGCCAGACGAAGGCGAGTCCGTCGAGGAGTCGACGTCGGGATTCCTCGGTTCCGCAGCCCAGCGTGACGACCCATCGGGCCGCGTAGTCACGGTGGTAGGTGAGCTCCTTGACTCCCTTGTGTGCGACGGCCGCCAGCACCGGATCGCGTGAATCACGCAGTCGCGCGAAGAGTGCCAGCCGCCAGGTCGCGAACACCAGGAGGCGGACCATGGTCTGCGCGAAGTCGCCGTTGTCGAGTTCGACGAGATGGACGTTCGCGAACGAGGGCTCGTCGCGGAAGAAGGCCAGTGCGTCCTCGGCGGGTATCGGCGACGTCGCCGAAATGTGCGGCACCACGGTGCCATCGGCGGCCGCGGCGCGCGCGAGCAGCAATCGGGCCTGGCCGAGCAGGTCCAGCCCGACGTTGGCGAGCGCGACCTCTTCTTCCAGTTCCGGTGCGCGCGTGTTCCATTCGGCCAGACGCTGGGCCGACAGCAGCGCGTCGTCGCCGAGGGCGCAGCAGTACAGGGCGAGGGCGTGCAGGTCGACATCGTCGGGAACGGTGGTGTCGACGCCGGCGAGCGGGTCGTCGAAGCTGGTGCCGAACGCCCACTGCCCGTGGGAATCCTCGTCCACCAGCACTTGGTACGCGTTGTCGTGATCGATCATCTTCAGTTCAACTCACATGTGGGGGACGTTGTCGGGGATGTCGTAGAAGGTGGGGTGGCGGTACACCTTGTCACCGCTGGGCGCGAAGAAGGGGTCCTTCTCCGACGGGCTGGTGGCCAGGATGAGATCCGAGCGCATCACCCAGATGCTGACACCTTCATTGCGCCGGGTGTACACGTCGCGGGCGTGCCGCAGCGCCATCTCGTCGTCGGCGGCGTGCAGGGAACCGACGTGGACGTGGTTGAGTCCGCGCTTGCCCCGCACGAATACCTCATAGAGTGGCCAGTTGCCGCGAATCGTGTTGTCGCTCATGGTTGTACTTCCTCAGATCGGGTCTGTCCGGCTTGCTTGGCGGCGAATGCGGTCGCGGCTTCGCGGACCCAGGCGCCGTCCTCGTGTGCTGCTCGACGCCGGGCGATTCGCGCGAGGTTCGTGGGGCCGTTGCCTTTGACGATCGCCATGAACTCGCTCCAGTCCGGTTCGCCGAAGTCGTATGAACCGCGCTCGGCGTTCCAGGCCAGGTCGGGGTCGGGGAAGGTGACCCCCAGTGCCTGGGCTTGCGGGATGCTCATGTCGACGAAGCGTTGGCGCAGTTCGTCATTCGTATGCCGTTTGACTCCCCACGCCATCGACTGCGCGGTGTTGGGTGACTGGTCGTCGGGCGGGCCGAACATCATCAGCGCGGGCCACCACCACCGATTGACCGACTCCTGCACCATGGCGCGCTGTTCGTCGGTGCCCCGCATCATGGTGGTCAGCAGTTCGTAGCCCTGCCGCTGGTGGAACGACTCCTCCTTGCAGACCCGGATCATCGCGCGTGCGTACGGGCCGAATGAACTGCGGCACAACGGAACTTGGTTGCAAATAGCGGCACCGTCGACCAGCCAGCCGATGGTGCCGACGTCGGCATAGGTGAGGGTGGGGTAGTTGAAGATCGACGAGTACTTTTGCCGCCCCTCGATCAGTTTCGTCGTCAGATCTTCGCGGTCGACGCCGAGGGTTTCGGCGGCGGAGTAGAGGTACATCCCGTGACCGGCCTCGTCCTGGACCTTCGCGGTCAGAATCGCTTTGCGGCGCAACGACGGCGCACGGGTGAGCCAGTTGCCCTCGGGCTGCATCCCGATGATCTCCGAATGTGCGTGCTGAGCGATCTGGCGGATCAGCGTCTTGCGGTAGCCGTCGGGCATCCAGTCGCGCGGTTCGATACGCTGCTCGGCCGCGATCGTGGCGTCGAAGGTCTCCTGGAGTGGAACGTCGTGAACATCTGCCGGGCTGGGCATCCGCTCGTCCTCCTTTTCTGACCGACTATTCGGTCGGTAATTAGTATCGCGGAAAGTGACCCGAAACACAAGGGTCTGTCAGTGACCGGTGAAGACCGGCTTCTCCTTGGCTAGGAACGCGGAGACGGCCGCGGCGTGGTCGGCGGTCTGGCCCAGCCGACGCTGGGACGCCAGCTCGCGGTCGAGGGCCGCATCGAGCCCGTCGTCGGACGCGTTGATCAGCGATTTCACATCGATGAACGCCTGCGTCGGGCCGTGAGCGAGGCGGTTCGCCAACTCGGTGGCAGTGGCTAGCACCTCGGCATCGTCGACGACCCGGTGGACCAGGCCCCAGTTGAGCGCCTGGGCCGCGGTGACCTTGTCGCCGAGCATCATGAGGCCGGCGGCGCGGCTGGCCCCCAGTTTGGACACCAGATGGTGGGAGAGTCCGGAGTCGGCGCCCAGGGCGATGCCGGTGAACGCGGTCGCGAAACTGGTTCGCTCGCCCGCTACGCGGATGTCGCCGGCCAGCGCGATGCCGAAACCGGCGCCTACACACGCGCCGGAGACGGCGACGACGATCGGGACGGTGATTCCGGCGAGCGCGCGGATCAGCGGGTTGTAGTGGACGTCGACGGTTTCCATCGCCGTAGACGGGTCGGCCTGCAGCGACTTGACGTGTTCACCGAGGTCCTGTCCGACGCAGAAGTTCTTGCCCTCGGCGGTGATCAACACGGCCCGGACCGATGCGTCGTCGGCGACGGTGGTCACGGCGTCGAGGAAAGCGACCTTCGTCTCGACGTCGAGTGCGTTGTGAGCGCTGGGGCGGGCGAGGGTGATCGTCGCGAGGCCGTCGACGGTGGACAGGTTCACGGTCATGACGTTTGGTCCTTCCAGTTGTAAAAGCCTTGTCCTGCTTTGCGTCCCACTTCGCCACGGGCTACCTTGTCGCGAAGAAGCTGCGGTGGGGTGAAGCGATCGCCCAGGGTGGCGGCGAGGTGCTCGGCGATTGCGAGGCGGACGTCGAGGCCGACCAGGTCGGTCGAGCGCAGCGGTCCCATCGGATGGCGATAGCCCAATTCCATTGCCCGATCGATGGATTCGGCGTCGGCGACGCCTTCCTCCAACATTCGGATGGCTTCCAGGCCGAGGCAGACGCCGAGACGGCTGGTTGCGAAGCCGGGGGAGTCGTTGACGACGATGTCGGTCTTGCCGAGTGCGCGCACCCAGCTGCGGGCGGCGTCGAGCACCGTGTCGGAGGTCGAGGGGCCCCGAACCAGTTCGACGAGAGTCGACGCCGGGACCGGATTGAAGAAGTGTGTGCCGAGAAATCTGGACGGATCAGTAAGCGCCACAGCGAGTTCGGCGATGGCGATGGAACTCGTATTGGTGGCGATGGTGGTCGCCGGCGATACCGCCTTCTCCACGGCGGTCAGGACGTCGAGCTTGAGGGCCGGGATCTCCGGGACGGCCTCGACGACGAGGTCGAGGTCGGCGGGCAGGTCGGGTGGGCCGGCGACGGTGCGGACTCGCCCGACGATCGCGTCGACCGGAGCATCGAGCTTGCCGCGCTCGTCGGCGCGTTGCAGTCCGGTGCGAACCCGGTCGAGCGCGGCGGACTGGTCGGCGGCCTCGGCGATGACGACCGAGGATCCGCCTGCGGCGAATACCTGCGCGATGCCCGCGCCCATCCGGCCGCCGCCGACGACGCCGACCCGAGCGGGTAGTGCGGTGGTGGTCATTTCTTCCTCTCCAGGAATGCGGTCATGCGTTCGGCCTTGTCGGTGTGCTCGAACAATACGGCTTGAGCGATGTCGTTGACCCACGGTTGATCGCCCGGGGCGTCGACGATCTTCTTGGTGAAGCGCAGCGCGAGCGCGGACTGGCGCACGATGCGGTCGATGATCCGGTTGGCTGCCGCCACCGGATCGTCGGCGATCTCCTGGACCAATCCGTGCCGCAGGGCGGTGTCGGCGTCGAGCGTGGCGCCGCCGAGCAGCACTTGTTTGGCGACCGACATGCCGACCAGGCTGGGCAACCGATAGCTCGCGCCCGCCGCGGCGAGGATGCCGAGACCCGGTTCCGGATTGCCGAATACCGTTGTCGGCGAGGCGATCCGGATGTCGCAGGCGTAGGCGAGCTCGGCTCCGCCGCCGAGTGCGTAGCCGGGAACCGCCGCCACCGTCGGTAACGGCAGCGCGGCGATCCGGTCGAAGAGATTGCGGTTGATACCGGCGAGTGCATCGTCGCGCGTCCGCTCGCGGAGTTGGGCGATGTCGGCGCCGCCGGCGAAATGCTGGCCCTGTCCGGTCAGCAGAACCGGCTTGGGCGTGCGCTCCATGACGGCGCAGGCGTCGTGGAGTTCGGCGATCATCTCGCCGCTGATCGCATTGCGCTGCGCGGGGCGGCGCAGGGTCACGAGGTAACGGTCGTCGGCATCGACGAGGTCGATATGTGCGTAGGTGGCGACGGAAGAGGTCATCGGTGGCCTTCGGTGTGTCGGGTGGGCTCATCCATTAATAACCGACCCTTTGGTCGGTTGGCAACAGTTCCGTAGATATTCGGCCGAAGTTTTTCGATGGCGGAGGTTCGTAACGGGGATGCCGGTGACAAGATGGATCGATGACCACCACGCCAGTACCGCGCCGCACCGGACGTCCGGGCCGCCCCGGCTACGACCTCGACTCGCTGCTGGCAGTCGCCGTCAAGGTCTTCAACGACAAGGGCTACGACGGAACCAGCATGGACGTCCTCGCCGACCGGCTGGGGCTGAGCAAGTCGTCGATCTATCACCACGTGTCGGGCAAGCAAGAGCTGTTGGAGCTCGCACTCAACCGCGCGCTCAATGCTCTGTTCGCCGCGACGGTGGAGGAGGATGCGACCCAAGGGCGGGCGATCGAGCGCCTAGAATTCCTGGTCAGACGCAGTGTGGACATTCTGGTTGCGGAGTTGCCCTACGTCACCCTATTGCTGCGGGTCCGGGGGAACAGCGCCGTCGAACGCAAAGCGCTTGTTCGTCGGCGAGAGTTCGACGAGGTGGTCAGCGGCCTCGTCGCCGAGGCGATGGACGAGGGCGATCTGCGGCCCGATGCCGATCCCACGCTGGTCGCGCGGCTGCTCTTCGGCACCGTCAATTCGATCATCGAGTGGTATAAACCGCGCCTCGCGTCGTCGAGCGCGGAACTCGGCGACGCTCTGGTGATGATGGCTTTCGACGGGCTGCGCGTCGACCGCTGACGTCACTCGCCCTTGACATATCCGTCCACCGCGCGGAAGGTAATTACCGACCGAACGTACGGTGGATGGAGTAGATGTGACCAGAATGTTGGAGAGCTACGCGCAAGGGCGATGGTTCGCCGCAGACGACGACGGCGCCGTACTGCGCAGCGCCGTGGACTCCTCAGAGATCGCGCGGATCTCGTCGACCGGTCTCGACCTCGGGGCAATGGTCGACTACGGCCGTACGGTGGGCGGGCCCGCACTGGCGGCGCTCACCTTCCACGAGCGTGCCGGGCTCCTCAAGCAGCTCGGCCTGACGCTGATGGCGGGCAAGGACGAGTTCTACGAGATGTCCCGGCACACCGGCGCGACCACCCGCGACACCGGCGTCGACATCGACGGCGGCTTCGGCACGATTCTCAGCTACGCGAGCAAGGCGCGCCGCGAATTGCCCAATGACACCGTGATTCTGGACGGCGAGGTGGAGCGGCTGGGCAAGAAGGGGACATTCCTCGGCCAGCACATCTACACCTCCCGCCAGGGCGTCGCGGTGCAGATCAACGCGTTCAACTTCCCGGTATGGGGCTTCTTGGAGAAGCTCGCGCCCGCGTTCATCGCCGGCGTGCCGTCGATCGTCAAACCGGCAAGTGCCACAGCGTATCTCACCGAGCTGGTGTTCCGTCGCATCATCGAATCCGGGCTGTTGCCCCAGGGATCGGTCCAATTGTTGTGCGGCAGTGCGCGAGATCTGCTCGATCATCTCGGCGGACAGGACTCGGTGGCGTTCACCGGATCGGCCGATACCGCCGCGATGTTGCGTGCGCATCCGCAGATCGTTTCTGCCGGAGTGCATTTCACCGCCGAGGCGGACTCGCTCAATTCGTCGATCCTCGGCTCGGACGTGACTGCCGATCAACCCGAATTCGACTTGTATGTCAAGCAGCTCGTCACCGAGATGACCGTCAAAGCGGGGCAGAAATGCACCGCGATCCGCCGTGCGTTGGTGCCGGCCGCGCTCGTCGACGACGTGCTCACCGCGGCGTCGGAACGCCTCGGCAAGGTCGTCGTCGGGGACCCCGTAGCCGACGGCGTGACGATGGGGCCGCTGGCCAGCATCGAGCAGCGCGACGAAGTGCTGAGATCGCTTCGGGGACTGACGAAGTCGGCCGATATCGTGTTCGGTGATCCGGACGACGTCGACGTCGTCGGTGCCGATACCGCCAACGGTGCGTTCCTCTCACCGATCCTGTTGCGCGCCATCGACAAGTCCGCCGCCGAGATCCACGACATCGAGGCGTTCGGTCCGGTCGCAACGGTGATCGGCTACGACGACGACGCCGAGGCGGTATCCCTGGCCGCACGCGGCCAGGGAAGTCTTGTCGCGTCCATCGTCACGGCGGATGATTCTCTTGCCGCGCAGCTTATTCGGGGTCTCGCGCCGTTCCACGGGCGGCTGTTGGTACTCAACAGTGAAGATGCGCGGGAATCGACCGGGCATGGTTCACCGCTGCCAGTCCTCGTTCACGGTGGACCGGGCCGTGCCGGCGGCGGCGAGGAGCTCGGTGGCATGCGCGGGGTGCTGCATCACATGCAACGGACCGCGGTGCAGGGCACGCCGAATGTGCTGACCGCGATGGGCGGTAAGTGGGTGAGCGGCGCGGATCGGATCGTCTCGGATGTGCATCCGTTCCGAAAGGATCTGTCGCAGTTGGTGATCGGTGACACGATTGTCGGCGGGCCGCGCCAGGTCACCCTCGCCGACATCGGGCACTTCGCCGAGTTCACCGGAGACACCTTCTATGCGCACACCGATCCCGTTGCGGCAGCGGCGAATCCGCTGTTCGGCGGTATCGTCGCGCACGGGTACCTGGTGGTGTCGCTGGCGGCGGGGCTGTTCGTCGATCCCGCGCCGGGCCCGGTGCTGGCCAACTTCGGCGTCGACAATCTGCGGTTCCTGACTCCGGTGAAGGCCGACGACAGCCTCACGGTGACATTGACGGCGAAGCAGATCACCCCGCGCGCATCCGCCGATTACGGCGAGGTTCGCTGGGACGCGGTGGTGACCAACCAGAACGACGATCCCGTGGCTACCTACGATGTGCTGACCCTGGTCGCGAAGTGACCGGCGACTTTCCCATCGCGCGCGAGATGTTCGCCGGCGACAAGGCGTCTCGCGCGCTGGGGATCGAGTTGATCGAACTCGGTCCCGGCCGAGCGAAGACGACGATGCGGGTGACCGAGGAGATGCTCAACGGCTACGGGATGACCCACGGTGGCTATGTGTTCATCGTCGCCGACACGACCTTCGCGCTCGCCTGCAACAGTCACGACGACTCAGCGGTCGCCGCGCGAGCGGACATCCGCTTCCTGCGGCCCACACATGAGGGAGATCTACTGGTCGCCGAAGCCGTTGAGCGGCAACGTATCGGACGTACGGGGTTGTATGACATCACCGTCTCGGTCGGCGAGCAGGTAGTTGCCGAATTCCGCGGTGACAGCCGGACGATCGCGCGGAAGTAGCGAGGACCGGCACAAGCGACCGCCCCGCGTCCGGGGAGGGGAGACGCGGGGCGGTCGTTCGGCCAGGGCGGTGTGCCCTAAGGTCTACTGCCAGATCCACTGACGACGACGGGCATCCCATACGCGCCGACGCTGGCGCGGCCGGCGGTTGTTGGGCTGCGGGGTGACCTGGGGACGCTGCGGCATGTTCATTCTCCTATGTGATCGGTGGAACACCTGAATTAGGTTGTTGCTCTTGGTGTTCCGCTGTTTCCTTCTTACGAGAATGAATCTATGGCCCGAGTCTGACCCCGCTCTGCCGCGACGCTGGACGGATCCTGTGAGTGTTTCGTCGTGGTGGGTGACTCGCGTCACGGTGAGGATGACGGGCAAGGGCAACGCAACTCGGTAGCGGTCGGTGACTGGTGGCTGCGGGTAGCGACGATGCCCGGCAATTCGTTCCTCAGTCGAACTCGATTTCCACTGGTCCGCCGATCGGCTTCGACTGACACGTCAGCAGGTATCCGTCGGCGATGTCCTCGGCCTCTAGCGCGATACCCGTTCCCCGATCCACTTCGCCGGAAATCAGCAGTGCCACACAAGATCCGCAGTCTCCCTCGCGGCACGAGTAGGGTGCGTCGACGTCGTGGGTGAGCATGGCGTCAAGCAGTGTCGTCGACGGTCCGCATGGTACGAGGTGGCTCGCCCCATCGATGGAGACAGTGAGTTCGCAAGTGTCGGAAGCGGTGTCGTCGACGGCGGCCACCGTGAACGGGTCGCCGGTCAGCGACACGTACCGTTCGACATGAATATCGTCGTGCGGAACCCCGGCCGCGCGTAGCCCGAGCTCGATGAGATCCATGAAAGGCGCTGGGCCGCAAACGAATGCCGGGCCGTCGGTGGATGCCGAGCAGTCGGCGGCGACGGCGTCGGCGGTGGGCAGTCCGCGCTCCGACTCCAGCCAGTGATGTACGGTCAGCCGGCCTCGGTATCGCGCGACGAGTTCGTCGAGCGCCGTGGCGAAGATCGTCGACGCGGCGTCGCGGTTGGCGTAGAACAGCGAGACTTCGCAGGAGTGCTCCGCGAGCGCCGACCGCAGGATCGACATGACCGGGGTGATGCCGCTTCCGGCGGCGAACAGGTGGAGGGGGCGATCCCACGAACGCGGAGTGAACGTTCCCGCGGGTGGGATGAGGTGCACGGTCAGGCCGGCGGAAGCATTGTCGCACAACCAGTTCGAGCCGTAGCCGTCGACAGTTCTTTTCACGACGATGGCCGGTTCGGCGTCGACGCCGGGCGCGGTCGCCAGCGAATAGCTACGCGCGACGGATCCGGTCAGCTCACTGGGTATCCGGATCGTGACGAACTGACCGGGCAGGTAGGAGACGCCGTCGGGAAACGCGAGCCGAATTGTCCGGGCATCGGACGTCTCGTCGTCGACCCCGGTGACCACGGCGTCGACGCCGAGTGTGCGTACGCGAGTGGTTACCGTCATGAGCTGGGCTCCGTCTTCAACGGCAAAGCGCGGTACCACAATTCGCCCAATGCGGTGCCCAGCTCCTCGAGTCGCTCGCGCCGCGGGGTGCTCGTCGGCAGGCCGACGTGGATGTAGGCCATCTGCTCGGTGGCGCATCCCAGCGTTTCGGCGATCAGGTTGTGGTTACACGGTTCGATGACGCCCTGCGCCTCCAGCCGATCGAGCCAATGCTCGGTGCGCCGCACGAAGTCGCCGCGCAGGTTGAGCCATAGCTGCTGGAAGCCCTTGTTCTCGCTGGCGGCGGCCGCCTCGCGCAGTAGCCGCAACATGTGTCGGCTGCGCGCATATGCCTGCAGGTAGGTGGTGTTCACCTCGATCAGCGATTCCAGCTCGCCGTGAGCGT
Organism: Gordonia asplenii; assembly: GCF_012933505.1. GTDB lineage: Bacteria > Actinomycetota > Actinomycetes > Mycobacteriales > Mycobacteriaceae > Gordonia > Gordonia asplenii. The sequence continues at coordinate 18,147 of NZ_JABBNB010000042.1, read as the reverse complement.
GGTCGGGGCGCAGGCGCGCGCTCGCCAACTCTTGCAGTGAGGGCCGTAGCGCGGCGAGGAAGATGTCATCGAGCCCGGTGAAATGCCGGTAGAAGTTGCCCTGTGCGGTGTTCGCGCGGTGAGTGATGTCGGAGATGCGGGTACGGGTGTAGCCGTACTCGGTGAAGCAGTCGACGGCAGCCTTGACCAGCTTGTCGTGGGTCTGCTCGCCGCGCTTGTTGGCACGCTTCGTCGGCGTCGAAGCCTTGTCGAGGAGTCCGGCGGCGGTGTATGCGGCATCGATGCCCTCGACGGTGCGGGTGTCCTGGGAGGCGTGGTCGGGCGTCATGATTGGGCCTCCTGAAGATGATCGGACGCAGCCAGTGTGGCCAGCGGGTGATCCGACGGTACCGAATCGGGCAGGTACGACAGCAATTCATCGACGTACTCGTCGCGAGTCAACGCCGAACTCAGCGCATCGCCCGCGTAGACGGTTCCTGTGGACCCGTCGACGGTCACTGTCTGCCCGGCCAGGCTCTCGGTGAGCCCCGTGCCGCACCCGACGACGCACGGCACGCCGATCTCGCGGCAGACCAGGGCGGCGTGCGATGTCGTGCCGCCGACTTCGGTCACCACTGCGACCGATTCGAACATGGCGGGCACGTCGATCGGCGAGGTCGATGGCCGCACCAGTACGACACCGACCCCCTCTGCGGCTGCGGCGCAAGCTTCATCGGTGTCGGTGAAGACGACACCGACAGCGGCGCCCGGGCTCGCCCCGACGCCAGATGCCAGCACGGTTGCACTGGTGCTGGCGGAGCTCTCGGTAGCCAGCGTCTGGACCTGCTCCGCGGAAATGCGCTCGACTGCCTCTCGGCGAGTCAACAGTCCCTCGCGGGTCAGGTCGACCGCGATACGCACCGCGGCGCGCGCCGAGCGCTTACCCGAACGACATTGCAGCATATACAGTCTGCCGCGCTCCACGGTGAACTCGATGTCCACGAGGTCGCGATGCTCGCGTTCCAGTGTCGTCGCGATCCGCGTGAGGTCGCGGTAGAGATCCGGTGCGTGGCTTTCGAACTCGGCGATCGTCTCCGGCGTCCGCTCGCCGGAGACGACGTCCTCGCCCTGCGCCTTGCTGAGCCATTCGCCGAAGAGCTCGGGTGCGCCCGTCGCGGGGTCGCGACTGAACACGACGCCGGTTCCCGACTCGTCGTCGCGATTGCCGAAGACCATGGCCTGCACGGTCACCGCTGTTCCGCCGCCCTCGCCGAGATTGTGGCGACGACGGTAGGCGGCCACCCGCTCGTTGGTCCACGAGTCGAATACCGCGCCGATCGCATCGCGCAGCTGGTCGTAGGGATCGGTAGGCGGCGCGGCGGTCCGGTCGCCCAGCACGATCTCACCGTAGCCGGCGCAGAATCGCCGCCAAGTGTCCTGTGCCCATGCGGGATCACCTGTCGCAACGGCGAGTTCGTCGGTGAGAGCCTCGGTGAGGCCCAGATTCAGGACGGTGTCCATCATTCCGGGCATGCTCTGCGCCGCCCCAGAGCGCACCGACACGAGTAGCGGCGTCGGGCCCACGCCGAACGTCGCGCCGGTCTGGTGTTCCAGGACTTGCAATTCCGCCAATACACGCGACCAAACGGCGTCGGGCAATTGCCTTCCGGCGGAATGGAATTGGCTGCAGACACCGGTGGTGATCGCGAAGGCGGGCGGCACCGGGAGGCCGAGGGAACGCATCCGGTTGATGCTGTAGGCTTTGCCGCCCAGCAGGTTTCGGTCAGCTGGTGCTGTGCCGTCGAGGGCGACGACGGTGGATTGTGTCATGAGAGTTCCTCTCCCAGAGGGTCGGGGATTGCGGCGGCGCGTACCGCGAGAAGTCCGCCTTCGACGGGGACGTCGATGCCGTTGACCCAGGACGCGCCCGGTGACAACAAGAAGTCGATGACGGCGGCGGATTCGGCTGCGGTGCCGTGCCGTCCGACGGTGGCGGCCGACCGTGCGATGGCGTCGACGCCCATCGATTGTTCGAAGTCGGTCAGGATGGGGGTTTCGGTGGGGCCGGGACTGACGGAGACGGCGCGAATTCCGCGCGGTAGCAGCGCGGCCGACAGTGCGACGGTCCAGTCGACGACCGCTCGTTTGGAGGTGTCGTAGGCGGCGGAACCGTCGAGTCCGGTACGGGTGAGCCAGGCTCGAATGTCGCTGACGGTGCGGGCCGCGAGCAGCGCGACGATGTCGTCATGGGGGAGCGTATTGCGGTGCGCCGCAACCGATGCAACGTTCACGATCGCGGCGCCGGCGGTCATCCGGTCGAGTACTCGCCGAGTCAGGGCGCGCATTCCGAGGGTGTTGACTGCGAGCACGGTGGGGGCGGGTGCCGTGCCGGGAACGCCTGCGACGTTGGCCAATCCATCGACGGACACGGGTAGCTCGGCCGCCGCGATCGACTCCAGATCGGACAGGTCACACCGAACGGTGTGTGCGCGGGCGTCGGGGCACTCGGCGACGTCGACGGCGGTGACATGCGCGCCGGGGTGGTGGTCGAGAATCCGCTCGACAAGTGCCAAGCCGATGCCCGACGCCGCGCCGGTGATGACATAGGAGCGAGAAGTGTTGCTGCTCATGGGATTCTCGATTTCATTGCATGATCGCTTTCAGTTCTGTGAACTCGGCGATACCCGCCGCACCCAGTTCGCGTCCGTAGCCGGAGTTCTTCACGCCGCCGAACGGCACGGCGGGCCGCTCGCGCGTGCGGACGCCGTTGATCTTGACTTGTCCGACGTCCAGCGCGTTCGCGACGTCGAGCGCGAGAGCGTTGTTCGCGGACCACACTTCGGCAGACAGGCCGTAGTCGCTGTCGTTGGCGAGGTCGATGGCAGCGGGCACGTCGTCGTAGTACTGGACCACGAGGACGGGGCCGAAGATCTCGTCTCGGACGGTAGCGGCGTCGGGCGGGAGATCGCCGAAGATCACCGGGGAGACAAAGCACTCGGAGCGACCGATACTCATCGGTCTCCCCGAACCGGCGACGACACGCGCACCCGCGGCGTGCGCGGTGTCGACGGCGGCGAGTACACGTTCGGTTTGGGCGAGTGAAGCGAGGGGGCCGTGCGTCGTAGTCGGCGACGCTGGATCGCCGATGGCCAACTGCGTGAGGGCCTGGGCGAGAATGGCTTCGGCCTCGGTGCTGCGATGTGACGGCAGAAGCAGCCGGCTGGTCGCATTGCATGCCTGGCCCGAGTTCACCAAGCCCGACGCGACGACTCTGGGGAGGACGTCGGGGAAGTCGGCGTCGGGCAGTACCACGGCGGGTGATTTGCCGCCGAGCTCCAGCGTTGTGCGAGTGAGGGTTTGAGCCGCTGCACGTGCGACGGCCCGACCGCCCCGGACGCTGCCGGTGAATGAGACGTGCGCGATGCCGGGGTGGGCCGACAATGCCTGACCCGTGATCGGCCCGGTGCCGTTGACGATGGCGAATGCGTCGGCGGGCAGTCCGGCGTCGAGGAAGCACTGTCGAAGCTGTGCGGCGTCGAAAGGTGTTGCCTCAGAAGGTTTGAGCACGACTGTGCAGCCGGCGGCGAGGGCTGCGGAGACTTTGGCGACGATCTGATGCACCGGCATGTTCCACGGCGTGATAGCGGCGACCACGCCGCCTGCGACGCGACGGACGGTCCCTCCGTCGATCCGCTCGGTCCATGGAAACTGTTGTGCCGCATCAGCTGTCGCACGCAAGACTGCTGCGGGAAGGATCTGTTGGGTGGCCTGCGCGAGGGTGCACGGCATGCCCATTTCGCGGGTGACCGTGGTGGCGATGACGTCGCCGCGTGTCTGGAGTATGTCCGCGACACGGCGCAGCACGGCCGCGCGTGCGTCGACCGAAGTCTGCGACCACGATGTGAATGCGGCACCGGCGGTCTGGACGGCTTCGTCGACGAGGTCGGCACCGCATTCGTGCGTGGTGCCGATCTCGTTGCCGGAGAATGGATCTACGACACCGATCGTTGCGCCGGAGGTGAAGATTCCAGTACCGATGTGAGCCGCCGCGGAGACCAGTGGCGGCGCGTGCCCGGCGGAGACGAACGTTGCCATCAGCGCGTCTCGATCCGCGTCGGCAATGACTTGATTCCGCGAAAGAAGTTGCTCTGCAACCGGTTCGGCGGTGCGGTGACATCGATCGACAACCCGCGCTCGATCACCCGGGTGAAGAAGAGCTGCGCCTCCATGCGGGCGAGATTGGAGCCGAGACACGCGTGCGCGCCCCAGCCGAAGCCAAGGTGTTCGTTGGGATGGCGGGTGCCGATGAAAGTGTCGGCGTCGTCGAAGACACGGTCGTCGCGGTTCGCCGAGCAGAACCACATGACCACTTTGTCGCCGGCCGAGATGGTCTTGCCATGCATCTCGATGTCGCGAGTCGCGGTGCGTCGCATGGACAACACCGGTGACACGTAGCGGACCATCTCCTCGACGACGAGGCGGATCTTGGTCGGGTTCGCCCGCATGTAGTCCCACCATTGAGGGTTCTGGGCGAGCACATTCACGCCGCCGGACAACAGATTTCGGGTCGTCTCGTTACCCGCGACCATGAGAATCAAGTAGTAGGCGTCGAGGTATCCGCGGGCCAGCGGCACGCCGTCGAGCTCGGCCGCGGTCAGGACGCTCACGAGGTCGTCGGCGGGGCATTCGCGGCGTAGCTTCTCCAAGCCGCGGAAGTAGTCGAAGACTTCGTCGCGGGCGCGCACGGCGGTCTGGGGACCTTCGGAGTAGTCGGGGTCTTCGCTGGCCATCTGATTGGTCCAGCGCAACAGGTTGGGACAGTCCGCGAGCGGTGCACCCAGCAGTCGGCCGATCATCACCAACGGTAGTTGTGCGGCGATGGCGTTCACGAAGTCGATCTCGCCCGAGCTCGCATGCTCGTCGAGCAGTTGGTCGATGACGGCGGTGATGTCGGGGGCCAGTGACTTGACCTTGACGGCTCGGACGTGGGGCGTGACGATTCCGCGCAGCGCGTTGTGCTCGGGCGGGTCGACGTGATGGATGCTGCGTGCGCCCTCTCCCTCGGCGCGGCGGCTCGCGATCTGCGTCCCGTCTGTGACGGAGAAGTCCGCGGCGTTGGATGCGACGGCCTTGATGTCCTCGTAGCGGGTCACCGACCAGAATCCCGGGCCTGGATGCTCGGCGTTCCAATGCAGCGGATCATGCTCACGCAGGATTGCGAACAGTTCGTGATCGGTGCCTGCGGCGAACGGATCGAGATTCATCAGATCGATGCTTGTGGGGGTCGTCATGTCTGCTCCAACGTTCTGGTTTGCGACTACACTTTCACTAAACCATAGACTAGGGTGTGATGTGAACTACTCGATCGAGAAACATTGAGAATCGCTCAGCTGTACAAATGGGCTCGGACCGCCATCTTCACTATGTGAAGATTGATTCGCAATATGGAGAGATGTGTACCCACCGTCGATTGCGCGAGACCGACCTGATGCGCTCGCCTACGTGATGGCCGCGTCGGGTGCTTCGCTGACCTACCGCGAGCTCGACCGCCGATCCAACAGACTCGCACACTTCTGGCGCGCGAATGGCGTGCAGCCTGGCGACGCGGTGGTCATCGCGATGGAGAACAACCTCGCGTGGCCGGTGGTGGTGGCCGCTGGAATGCGCAGCGGCCTGTACGTGACGCCGGTGAACTGGCATCTGAATGCGGCTGAACTCGCGATTCTGATGACTGAGGCGCGGCCGGCGGTCGTCGTGACCAGCACGGCGTTGGCGCCGACGGTCGTCGGTGCTGCGGACGCTCTCATACTCTGCGTCGGCGAGTCGTCCGAAGGCTGCGTCTCGTTCGAGGAAGCGCTCGCAACGATGCCGACTACACCGATCTCCGGCGAATTGCTCGGAGCCCGAGTGCTTTACAGTGGCGGCACGACCGGACGACCGAAGCGATTCGCGCAGAAGCTGCTCGGCGTTCACCCCGCCGACGCGCCGCGGCGACACTCCGAACTCTCCGAACGCCTCGGCATCGGACCGGACACGGTGCTGCTGTCTCCGGCACCGAATTATCACGCCGCCCCGTTCACGTTCGGACTCATCGTGCTGGCGGCCGGCGGGACGATCGTGTGCATGGAGAAGTTCGATGCCGCAGCTGCGATGGCGGCGATCGTCGACCACGGAGTCACACATTCGCAATGGGTTCCGACGATGCTGGTGCGGCTCTTGAGGATGCGCGGGCGGGAATCCGTCGCGCTGTCACCGACTCACCGTGTCGCTTTCACGTCCGGCGCACCCTGCCCGGTGTCCGTGAAGACGGACATCGCGGAGTGGTGGGGACCGATCCTGCACGAGTACTACGGGGCGTCGGAAGGTTACGGACATACCTATATCGCGCCCGACGAGGCTCGCGCGCATCCGGGTTCGGTGGGAAAGCCATTGGGGAGTACGAGGATTCGCGTGGTCGACGAGGATGGACGCGATGTCGCAGCCGGAGTGGAGGGAACTGTCTGCTTCGAAGCCGGTGGGTCCCTCAAGCAGATGGGCGACATCGGGTACGTCGACGCCGACGGATTTCTCTACCTGGTCGGGCGACGCGGTTTCATGATCATCTCCGGCGGCGTCAACATCTATCCCGAAGAGGTTGAAGAGGCACTCCTTTCGCATCCGGCCGTCGCCGACGTCGGGGTGATCGGTATACCCGACGCCGAGTTCGGTGAGTCCGTACGCGCCGTCGTCGAGTTGCGGCCCGGCGTCGAGGCCGACTCAGCGTCGGTGATCGCCCATGCGCGAGAACATCTCGCCCACTACAAAGCTCCGCGCAGCGTCGTATTCACTACGGATCTGCCGCGTCTGCCGACCGGGAAGCTGGACAAGCGCGGCCTGGTCAATCGATTCGGCCAACCGACTGGAAATGGAGAAAAGTAATGAGCAGCAACGCTTTTGAGGTACTGCACGCACTCAAGGTGAAAGGCCTCGCCGGTGATGCGGTGCTTGCCGCGATGACCGGCCTCGATGCCGATGAGCTGTCGGGCGTCGTCGCGGAGTTGGTTGATGCGGGCTTCGCGGTGCGCAAAGACGGCCCGCGATTGGCGGGGACGATGATCACGCCCGCAGGTCGGGGCGAGCATGATCGGCTGGCGGCAGCGAACCCGCTCGATGACGCAGCGGTGCAATCGGTTTCGGAGTTCTACGCTGCCTTCGGTCCGATCAACACCGACTTCAAGGCGATCTGCGCGTCATGGCAGCTGCGGCTCGACGGGACGCCGAACGACCACACCGATGTCGACTACGATGCCGGAGTGATCTCCGCGCTCGGGGACGCCCACCGGCGCGTCTCGAAAGAACTTGCGACAGTTGGGACTTCGGTTGTGCGATTGGCGCGCTACGCACCACGGCTGGACTCCGCGTTGGCCAAGGTTCGTGGAGGAGACAACGCGGCGTTCGCTCGCCCGATGTACGACAGCTACCACGACATCTGGATGGAGCTACACCAAGACCTGCTGCTGACCGTCGGGCGGGAGCGGGGCACGGGAGACGCGTGACTGGAGCGGCTAGCGCTACTTCGAATCGGCTAGCGCCTCGCTCAGCACGGCGCTCGTCCGGCTCAACCTGGTTTCACCGACCGGAGCGTCCCTCTGCTGGTTGAGCCGCGAGGAGCGCTAGCGACGAGCGTGTCGAAACCTCTGTACCACAATGCATTTGATGGTGGCGCACGTGTCGAGCTGTGATGGAATCGAACATCGAGGCGTGTGCACCCGTAGGGTGCACACGCGTCAATTACCGGGTGTCATCGCCGATATTGGCGCGGACCGTCGAAAGTCGTTGTGGCTGAGAGGTTTCGACACGGACTCGGCTAGCGCTACTTCGACTCGGCTAGCGCCTCGCTCAGCACGGCGCTCGTCCGGCTCAACCAGCAGAGGGGCGCTTCGGCCGGTGGGTTTCGACACGGACTCGGCTAGCTGTAAGACCGGCTCAACCAGCGGAGATACTCAACTGCGGAGTATCGTGCGCTCGCGCTCCTGATCATGGCGTGCACGGCATTTCGGTGCCCACACCTCGGAGGAGGTTGCGTTCTGCGAACATCTTCTCCAATGGCGTGTTCGCGGCTTCGATGCCGCGTAGCGCTGTCACCGCGACGAAACCCTCTGCGACGCAAGCACTGTCGGTCCCCGCGGAGAAGCCTGACTGACGGGTGTCGCGGTTCAGGATCATCGCGTCGTCAGCACGCGACACCCGTAAGGTGAACATGCTCTTCGTGCCGAGCGCACATGCTTGAATGCCGCGCAGGTCGTCGTAGTCGACGTCGGGCACGTTGACGTTCAACGACAGTCGTGTGGTGTCGGCGTCGACCAGCTGAGCGATAAGGCGCTCGGTGACCGTCGCGGCGGTGTCATAGCGATGGTAGGGAGCAAATCCACTGCTGACGGCCAGTCCGCCGATGCCGGCCACTTGCGCAGCGAGCACCGCTCCGACGGTGCTCGAAAAGAGGATCGACCGCCCCGTGTTGTGCCCCTCATTGATGCCGCTGACGACGAAGTCCGGTGGTGGACCGAATGCGCCAGCGCAGAACGCGACCGTCGCGAGTGCGGGTGGGCAGTCGAGGGCGAACACCGGTGTGTCATCCAACTCGGGCAGTGTCGTTTCCGTCACCGGAATCGATGATCCGTCCTCGATCGTCCCCAGCGAACTACCACTTCCGCTGCGCTCGGCCAGCGGGGCGCCGACGACGACGTCGTGCCCTGCGCCGCGTAGCGCAGAGGCCACCACCACCAGCCCGGGAGCCGTGTAACCGTCGTCGTTGGTCACCAGAATGCGCATCTCGCGTGCTCCTCTCGGCGGAACGGGTCGTCGTCTCACGCCTGTAGATAGTGACTCAATGATCACATATTTGTCTACCGCAGATGGCTACTGGCTGCCGAATAGCGTGTTTCCGAGCCGATGGTGGTCGCGCATGGTCCTTGACAACGTGAGTGACGTCACACAATAATGTGAAATATAGTTCGCTAATCAGCTTCGATCCGGCCTACGACAAGGAAGGAAGTCCGGCTATGACCGCCTGGCCCCTGATGAACGAGACCTCCAAGGTCTTCCCCCTGTACTCCCGCGCCAACGTCGGCGAGATCTTCCCCGACCCGATCACCCCGTTGAACGCGTCGCTCGGCTTCCAACACACTCTTGAGCCGGGTTGGCGCGATGCGTTCGTCGCGTGCGGCGTGTGGGACGATGACCTCTACGACGAGGCCGTCGCCTTCAATATTCTTCCGGCCTTCGGCAGCTACCTGTACATCAACATGTCTCTGATGCGCCTGTTCGGCGTCCGTGTACCGGGGATGAGCGCAGAGGCCGTCGACCTGCAGTATTTCGGCGACATGCCGGGTATTCCGACCTACGAGAGTGAGAAGCGCGACTTCGACGAGAATCCCGATTACGAGGCGAAATCGGGTGCGTGGCTGGCCGAGCAGGTCCTCGGTGCCACCGACCTCGCCGCCTACGACGCCGATCGCGTCGAGGTGGAGGCGATTCGCGCTTCCCGACCGGACCTGTCGGCGCTGACCGATGCTGAACTGGTGGCTCGGATGAATTCCTTCGAGACACTTCTGCGTCGCTTGTTCAAGCATCACATCGAGGCGAGCCTGAAATGCGGTGTGGGACTTGGCGCCATCGCTCAGCTGGCCGAAGCCGTCGGTAGGCCGGAGCAAGCGCTGACTCTGGTAGCCGGACTCGGCAACGTCGACTCTGCCGGGCCGTCGTTGCGTATGTGGGAACTCAGCCGTCAGGCGCAAAACCCGGACGTCGCAGCACTTTTCGATGCCGGGACCGCCGGCTTGTACGCCAAGTTGGCAGCCTCGGAGACCCAGGCCGTCGTCGACTTCACCGCCAACCTCAACGCCTTCCTGGCAGACTGGGACTTCCGCGGCCCGGCGGAGTGGGAGATCCGCGCCATCACGTGGGGCGTCGACCCCGACCTGGCGCTGGCCACCATCGATCGATTGCGCAACGTCGACGAAGCAGAAGCGCCGGAGGCGAAATCAGCGGAGCGGTCCGCGCAGCGAGACGAATCCGCCACCGCCATCCGTGCGATGCTGGCGGCCGACCCGGCGACGCTCGGACAGTTCGAGGCGGTCCTGAACGCCTCGGCGTTATGGATGCGCGGACGTGAGCGCGGCCGTACCACCGCGGCGATGCTCATGCATGAACTTCGGTTGGCGGCACGCGAACTCGGTGCCCGCGCAGTCGACAAAGGTGCCATCGACGACGTCCGGCAGATCTTCATGGTGTTCGCCGACGAGCTCACCGACTTCGTGGCCGATCCGGCGTCGTTGCGCGACACACTCGTCGAGCGCGAGAAGGTCTATCTGGATCTGTTCGACCGCGTCCCGCCGTTTGTCGTCGACGCGACGCCGTCGCCGATCAGCGAGTGGCCGCTGCGGTCGGCGAACACCGCGACCGTCGCGGTTGCCGGCGAGGTCATCACCGGTGTATCCGCCTGTGGCGGAACGGCTCGGGGGCGAGCGCGGGTGATCACCGACCCCGACGACCCTTCGGCGCTCGAACCGGGCGACATCCTCGTCGCACCCATCACCGATCCGTCCTGGACGCCGCTGTTCGTCGCTGCAGCGGCTGTGGTCGTCGACGTCGGTGCCCCGTTCTCGCACGCCGCCATTGTCAGCCGCGAACTGGGGATCCCGTGTGTGGTGTCGGCGACGGAGGCCACCAAGCGAATCACTGACGGAGCGGAGGTCGAGGTCGACGGGACCACCGGCACCGTGACGATCCTCTGATCGGGCCAGTCGTGACACATGCGCGCATCAGACGTCCATCCCGGCTGGCTCGAGAAGATATTGCTCGACGGCGGGCTCCTCGACGCCGATGCCACCGTCCGGGGTCGCTAGGCTCGGATCTCACTTGCGTCGCTGAACTGAGTAGAAGCGTTGTGGCACATGGGTGAACTCGGTTTCTACGCGCTCGGCGGGCACGTCGACAGTCCGCGGCAAATGCTCGACGAACTCGCCCTGGCCGAGGAACTCGGGCTGCATCAGGCATTCATCTCCGAGCGGCTCAACGTGAAAGAAGCCTGCGCGCTGTCCGGAGCTGCGGGCGCGGCGACCGAATCAATCGGAATCACCACCGCCGCAACGAATATCAACACTCGGCACCCGGCGATCACCGCGGCGTTCGCCACTACGATGCATCGCCTCACCGGCGGCCGATTCACGCTCGGCGTCGGACGTGGACTACGACCACAGATAGCGGCGATGGGCTTACGGCAGACGACTACCGCCCAGCTGGAAGAGTTCGCTCAGTTGATGCGCCGTCTCTGGCGCGGCGAGACGGTAGCCGACTACGACGGACCGCTGGGGAAGTACCCGGTATTGCGACTCGATCCGACATTCGACGAAGACATTCCTTTGGGGACAACGGCTTTCGGGCCCGACACGCTGACGATGGCCGGGCGAGCCTACGACGTCGTCGTGTTGCACACCTTCTTCTCCGACGAAACCACGGCGCGGGCCGTCCGAACCGTGCGCGCCGCAGCGGAGGCGGCGGGTCGGGACCCGCATGCGGTGAAGGTGTGGTCGTGCTATGCCACGGTCTGCGACGAAGTGGACGAGCAGACAGTCAAGAAGAAGACAGTCGGACGCATCGCCACCTATCTGCAGGTGTACGGCGACCTGTTGGTCGCGACCAATCGGTGGGATCCGGCTCTGCTGCAGCGGTTTCGGGAGTCCGACGTCGTGCGTGAGCTATCCGGATGGGCCGACGCGGTCGGCGACGCCGAGACCTTTGAGCGACTGGAGAAAGTACTTCCCGCCGAGTGGTTGGCTTGTGCGGCAACGGGATCGCCACAACGCTGCGCCGAGTTGGTACGCGCGCAATTCGATCTCGGCGTCGACGGAGTCATCATGCACGGAGCGACGCCCACCGAACTGGCTTCCACGATGGCGGCGTACCACGCGGGCGGCGTCGAGTGAGCCGCGCGGTCCGCGTCGTCGAACGGTATATCTACGAGCTGTACAACGACGGACAGATCGCCCTGGTCGACGAAATATGCGGGGATCCGATGATCCGGCACTCGGCCGGATCCACGACGGCACTGACCCGGGCCGAACAGAGGTCCCGCATCCAACACGACTTAGCTGCCCACGATCCGAAGTTCACCGTCGTGACCCTCGTCGGCGACGACGAGCATGCGTCGCTGACCTGGAACGCGCAGCGTCTGCGCAATGGCGAAAGACTGTGCGGCATAGAGATCTTCCGAGTTTCCGGCGCCGGGGTGATCACCGACGTGTGGAACTCGAACTACTTCGAAGGAGAATGGTCATGACGACACCGAAGCTCATCGACGTCATCGCCGACATCGACGTTCCTTGGATTCAGGATGTGCTGTCGCACAACGGGTTCGACTCGACTGTCCATGCGATCGCGCTTACTCCGGTCGGCGCGGGCAATGTCAGCGACACCGTCCGAGTCGACATCACCTACACCGGTGACGTGGGCGACGCCCCGGCGTCGGTCGTGGTGAAACTTCGCCCCAGTGCCCAAGCCGTCCACGAGCACGGTTTACGCAGTGGGGCATACCATCGGGAGATCGGCGGCTACACCGATATCACCGCACGGCGGGCCTGCCGAATTCCCTACGCCTACTTGGTGGCCGGCGACGAAACCAATATCAATCTAGTCATGGAAGACCTCACCGAATCGGCGGAGGCGGGCAACCAGGTCGCCGGTGCAACCATCGATCAGGCGCAGGCGGTCGTCGTCGAACTGGCGCGGTTGCACTCCGAGTTCTTCCCGATGACCTCAGAATCGGCGCCCACGTGGATGATTCGACTTCCCGACGTGTGCGAGTACTGGTCGCAGGCTGCGGGTCGGGGCGCGCTAGCGGCGCTGGCGAGATTCGCCGACGACCTCGACGCAGAGTCTCTCGATGCGATTCGCGAGGCGACAGAGCTGGTACGCGTCTGGCACCTGCTGCCCCAGGAACGGTTGACATTCACCCACGGCGACCCACGCGTGGACAATGTTCTCTTCGAGACGGTCGGCGGTGCCGTGCGTGCGGTGATCATCGACTGGCAGGTCACCGGGCTGCGCAATCCCATGTACGACGTCGGTTACTTCATGTCCGGCAGCATCGACACGCAGCGGCGTCGAGCCAACGAAATGCGGTTGATCCGAACCTACGTGGAGGAGTTCTCCCGCAAGGCGCCCGGCTACGACCTCGAGACAGCGGTGTCCGACTATCAGATTCAGTTGTTGAGCGGGCTGTACATCACCTTGGCGGCGATCGACGTCCTCCCCGACAATGACGTGGTGAACGCCCTCATCCTGGCCTTGCTCCAGCGCAATTGCGCTGCTGTGCTCGACTGGAAATCGGTTGCCGCGCTACGCAATATGACCTTCGCTTCCGCAGCCGGTGCTTCCGGAGTCCGGCAATGAACACGAGGACGCCCGAACGCGTCGGTCGCAGAGAGTGAGCTGACCGTCCGAATGCGCCTTCTTCTGATCCGCCACGCTCGTCCGTTCCGGATCGTCTCCGACGCAGCGGGAGCCGACCCCGGCCTGACTCCCGACGGAGAGGTTCAGGCGAAGAGACTCGCCGTCGACGTCGGGCGCGGGCGGTATGGCGTAGTGGATCGGATCGTATCGAGCCCGATGCGGCGCGCTGCGCAGACGGCTGCCGCGGTCGATGCCGTGCTGGGCCTGGGTGTGAACGTAGACGACAGGCTCGCCGAACTCGACCGAGGCTGGACGAGTTACCGGTCGCCGATGGAGTTCTACGACGACCGTCGCGACCTCTTCGCCGACATGAACGCCGGTCGCATCGGTGAAAACACCTTCGACACAACCGATTTCCGACGCCGAGTGGTCGCCGCAGTCGATGCCGCGGCGTCGACCGGCTCGGCGGTGACTGCGATCGTCTGTCACGGCGGAGTGATCAACGCATACCTGGCCGAGATTCTCGGGACATCCGCGACGTTCTTCACCGAGCCCTACTACACGTCCGTGACGTGCGTCAGCGTCGACCGGGACGGCCATCGAGAACTGTTGTCGCTCAATGAGACCGGTCATCTGCGGGAATAGCGGACTCGTCCGGCTCACAGGTGGTGCCGGGTCAGGAACTCCTCGATCGCTGTTGCGAACACCTGGTTGTCGTCACCGGCGACCATATGCCCGGCCGCGCTCACGTCGGCTACTTCGGCGTGCGGGACCAGCTTGAGCATGCCGGCGATGCCGGCGTCGCTGACGACGTCGGACTTGCCGCCGCGCACGATGAGCGTCGGGACCGTGACCTTGCGGGCCGCGGCGGCCAGTCGTTCCGGGTCGGTGTGGCGTCGGGCCTCGTCGCCGGAGACGATGAACGCCGGATCCCAGTGCCAATACCAGCGGCCGTCCTCGCGTTGGCGCACGTTCTTGCGTAGGCCGTCGAGGTTGCGGGTGCGCTTGCGCTCGGGGTTGTAGGCGGCGATGGCGTCGGCGACGTCGTCCAATGTGTCGAAACCGTCGGTGTGAGCGGTCATGAAGTTCTTGATTCGTTCGATCCCCTGCGGCTCGACGTCGACCACGACGTCGACGAGGACCAGTGCCGACGCAGCCCCGGGATTCTCGCCGGTGACGCACAGGCTGGTGATTCCGCCGAGGGAGGCGCCGATCAGCACCGGAGCCGAGAGGCCGAGCTCACCGATGGCACCGAGCAGGTCGTTGGCGAAGCCGTCGATCTCGTAGTCGCCGTCCGGCGCCCAGCCGCTGTCGCCGTGACCGCGCGCATCGAGGGTATAGACGTCGTGGCCCTGCCGGGCGAGGTCTGCGGCGCTGCGGTCCCACGAATGTCGGGTCTGACCGCCGCCGTGTAGCAACACCAACGGCGTCGTGGTGTCGGAGCCGACGGCCGGCCAACTGTCGCCCGCCAGCGGTATGCCTCGCACGTCAAGGGTGAACGAATTGTTCTCGGTCTGTGTCACGCCAGTCTCCTCACTGCCTTCTCTTCGGACGCTACGCGCAGGCGGTGGTGCGACGGCAGCCAGGTACCGACAAGCGTTAGGCAACCGGCGAATCGTGCGTCGATCCGGGCGACGAGGTCTCATTGAGCCGGATGTGCGGGCTGGCCGGGGTGACGTGCTTCTCGGTGACGACGGCAGTGACGCCACCGAAGACCAAAAGCATTCCTGTCCAACCGAATACGGTGAGACGCTCACCGACCAGGCCGACCGCGAGGAGCGTCGCGACGAGCGGTTCGAGCAAGGTCACCGTTGTCGCCCGCGACGCCGGAACCGTGCGTAGGCCGCGACCGAACAGGATGTAGGCCGCGAACATCGGCACCGTCGCGAGATAGGCCACCACCAGCAGTGACGGTGGCGTGCCGAACAGATCGGTCAGCGGCGTCGAGTCGGCTACCCCGCCGTCGAGCAGAGGCCCACCGGTTGTCATCAGGATCGGCAGCAGGGCGATGCCGCCGATCGCGAATTGAGCCGACACCGTGCCCCTCGACGACCATCCTTCGCCGATCAACCGCGCAGCGGTGTAGCTGTAGAGCGCGTAAGCGAAGCCCGCGACGGCGCCGAGCCCCACTCCGAGCGGCACGTTCGACGCATGGGTGCCGGCGGACTCGCCGTGCCCGAACGCCGCCAGCAGGGCGATGCCGGCGATAGCGACTGCCGCGGATAACCGCCAGCGGGGCGTCGTCGGGCGGTGACGGTCGCGCGGGTCGAGCAACTGTTCCAGCAGTGCTGCGAACAGCGGTGCCGTACCGAGCGACACCACGTTGCCGATGGCCACACCCGCCAGCGACATCGAGCTGTAGAAGGCGAGGGGATAGGCCACCACGCCCACCGCGCCGGGCACCAGCCACCTCCAGGTGGCCCGACCGCCACGGAAGACCTTCAGTGATTCGCGTGGCGCCGAAAGAGCAAGCAGCGCACCGCCGATCGACATGGTTGCGGCCCCGGTGGCAAGAGGTGACACCGTCGTCGGCAGCAGCGTGGCCGCCGTCCCTGTGGTACCCCAGAAGACTGATGCCAGGATGATCGCGATCATGCGTCGGCCAGTAACCGTTCCGCGATCGAGCGAGCTCGCTGCATGCGTTCTGGGCTGCCGTCCAGACCCGCTCGTGCCATCGCTCCCTCCAGGACGAAGACCAGGTGTTCGGCCAACTCGACGCCGTGTGCATCGTCGATACGGGTGGCGGCGTCGCGCAGGATCGACTCCACTTCGTCCTTGTGCCTGCGTACCGCGTTTCGGCCGGGATCGCCGATGGGCAGCTCGGCCGCGGCGTTGAGCTGACCGCAACCGCGGAATCCGAGCTCGAACGCCTCTGCCGCATGGTCGAGATACGCGTCGAACACCGCGAGGATCAACGCGCGCGGGTCATCCTCGTGGCCTTCAGCCCGCGCGGTGTACAGCGTCAGCCACTGTGCGTGCCGCTCGTCGACGTACGCCTCGACGAGCGCCCCCTTCGATGCGAAGTTGTTGTACAGACTCATCTTTGCGACGCCGGCGTCGGCGGTGATCGAGTCGATTCCGGTCGCGACGATCCCGTCGCGGTAGAACCGGATGGCCGCCGCGTCGAGGATGCGATCGCGAGCCGGTCGTCGACGCTGTGCCGGGTGCGGCATGGGCTCCTCCTAATTAGGTAGACCAGTCTACCTAATTGTCCTGCCGGGTGGAAGTCGCGACGTCGACGTCGGTGCTCGAGACAGCATCGACGTCGTCGGTGCGGCACAACCAGCTGAAACGCGACGGGGATCGGCACCGCCAGTGACTCGGCAGTGTCCGCTGCGTGCGACGACGAGCCGTCGGGTCGTGGTAGAGAAGACGGTTATGCCTGTTGTCTACAGCCACCGAGTCCGCTATCACGAGACGGACCAGCAGCGGTTCCTCTTCAACGCGCACTACCTGATGATCGCCGACATCGCGTTGACCGAGTACTACCGCATGATCGGATGCCCGTACCCCGACGTCGTGGACCGGGGCTTCGACCCGTCGGTCGTCAAGGCGGAGATCAGCTTTCAGCGTCCCACCTACTTCGACGACATACTGGACGTCGACGTGACCTGCACGCGGGTAGGTACGTCGAGCTTCGACTTCCGATTCACCATGACGCGCGGTGACGCCACGGTCGCGGTCATCGAGATGGTGTATGTCAACGTCGACATCGCGGCGGAGAAGTCGACGCCGATCCCCGCCGACGTCGCCGCAGCCCTGAGAGGAGCGTGACATGTCCGATCTGCTCATCACGCCAGACCAACTCGCCGACGCGATGTTGTCGTCGACGCCGCCGGTGGTGCTCGACGTCCGGTGGCAACTGGGCGACCCCGACGGCAGGCTGCACTACCGGGACGGTCACGTGCCCGGCGCGGTCTTCGTCGATCTCGACGCGGAATTGGCTGCCGCGCCGTCGCCCGAACAGGGACGGCACCCGCTGCCCGACGTCGGGGACCTGCAGGCGGCCGCCCGACGGTGGGGCATCGACGACGGTGTGCCCGTCGTCGTTTACGACGACATCGGAAACCTGGCGTCGGCGCGCGCGTGGTGGCTGCTGCGGTGGGGTGGCGTCGTCGACGTGCGACTGCTCGACGGCGGGCTCGGTGCCTGGCGCGCGGCCGGCTTCCGGGTCTCGCAGGGGGACACCGAGCCACGTTCCGGCACAGTGACTTTGACGCCGGGTCAGTTGCCGACGGTGGCCATCGACGAAATCGAGACGCTCGACGCTGACCTACTCGACGCACGCGCAGCCGAGCGCTATCGAGGTGAGGTGGAGCCGATCGATCCGCGCGCGGGGCACATTCCGGGTGCGATCAGCGTGCCGACTGCGGCCAATATCAGTGTCGACGGCACGTTCCTGCCGGCGTCGCAGTTGCGAGAACGGTTCGCAGCGCTGGGAATTCGCGAGGGTGACAGCCCGGTGGTCTACTGCGGATCCGGAGTGAACGCGGCTCACGAGATCGCCGCTCTGCACATCGCGGGTTTGGCCGGGACATTATTCGCAGGGTCGTGGTCGCAGTGGTCGTCGGATCCACAGCGCTCGGTGGCGACCGGGGAAGGATGACGGGGGCGCAGCTGCGGCCAGGACGTTTGGCACGGTGACCTCGAGTGCCGGGTACCGAAGCGGGAAGCACTCGCAACGCAACCTCTCGCTCCCCGAGTGCCGAAGCGAGGAACATTCGCAATGCAACCTCC
>NZ_JABBNB010000041.1 GCF_012933505.1 Gordonia asplenii | reverse complement strand
CAAGCTCGCTTCGGAACTCGGGGAGCGGATGGGTACGCCCGACACTCATCTACAACGACACTCGGGGAGCGGATGGGTACGCCCGACGTTCGCCCACAGGTGCATCCGACGGTCGCGCTGATGCCGCCGTCTTGGCCTGCAACGACTCACCGAAATCCATTGTCTCACCATGGTTTCGACACGTTCGTCGCTAACGCTCCTCACGGCTCAACCAGCGGAGCGGGCCTGCCGTCGGTGAATCCAGGCCGAGTGCCGAAGCGGTGTATCCCCCGCTCCCTGAACCGCCCCGGGTTTCCTGGAGAGTCTCTCAGGCGGAAGTCTGATCCTGCTGGTCAGACTTGGTCGACGTTCCCAACGTCTGGTGATGATCGTAGTAGACCCGTTCAGCGTGAGCGGGTGTGAGGTGGTTGCAGAACCCGTTGGGGCGTTTGTGGTTGTACCAGTGCACCCATTCGGCGGTACCGATCTGCAGGTCCGGTAGGCCAGCCCAGACGACGTCACCGAACTCCACGAGCTCGGTCTTGTAGCTGGAGTTGATCGACTCGGCCAACGCGTTGTCGTAACTGTCGCCGATCGACCCGATCGACGGGGTGATCCCCCGATCGGCCAACGCGGTCGAGAACGCGAGCGCCGTGTACTGTGACCCCGCATCCGAATGATGAGTCAGAGAACTGAAATCTGTTGTCCCACTGCGCATCCGCTCATGCAGGGCGTAGTCCAGAGCGGCTCGTACGAGCGACTCGGTCATCGACGTGGCGCACTTCCAGCCCACGATCCGCCGCGCGAACACGTCGGTGATGAACGCGGTGTACACCCACCCCGATGCGGTCCGGCAGTAGGTGAAGTCGGCCACCCATAACTGATCCGGCGCCGGGGCCAGGAACCGGCGGTGCACATGATCAGGGGCGCGCTCATGACTGCGATCGGGGCGGGTGGTACGCACGGTGCGGCGTTTGAGTGCCCCATGCCACCCCATCAGCCGCATCAGCCGTTCCACCGTGCAGCGGGCCACCCGGTGACCGCGGGAGGTCAGCACCACCCAGGTTTTGCGGGCGCCGAGCACCTTGAACAACCAATGCTCCGTACGTAGATCGTGAATCATGTTGATAGTCAATGCATCTGACCAATCTCGGGCCGACGGGCCGCGGGTGAGGAAGTCATAGAATGTTGATGGGGCGATCGCCATGCCGTGCTCGGTCAGCACGGCGCAGATCGACTCGACACCCCAGATAAGACCATCCGCGCCCACCCGGTGACCCCGGTGAGCGCGGATGAATTCAACGATTACCGGTGTGGCCGGTCGAGCTCGGCCGCAAAGAAAGCCGACGCCGCTTTCAAGATGCCGTTCGCCCTTTTCAGTTCTGCCACTTCACGTTTCAACGCCCGGATCTGCTCAGCCTCCGCCGTCGACGTCCCCGCACGATCTCCCGAATCGACCTGATCCTGACGCACCCACTTGCGCAACGTCTCCGGCGTCGTGATCCCCAACAACTCCGCCACATGACAGATCGTCGCGTACTCCGAGGAATGCTCACCGCGCACCTCGGCAACCATCTTCACCGCACGCTCACGCAACTCACTGCCGTACCTCTGCGAACCCATCGTTCAATCCTCTCGTTCCCAACAACGAGAACCTCCAGACACTCCGGGGCGGATCACCCCGAGTGCCGAAGCGAGGAACGAGCTTCGGTGTATCGAGGGGCCGGCGATCCGACATCCGAACGCAACCACCCCAGCAGCCCTGCGAACACCCAACGCACCCAATATGTCTCGGCCCGAGTTGGGTTCCTCGAGTCACCAACCCCTCGTTACACCGAAGCTCGCAAGCTCGCTTCGGCACTCGGGGAGCGGATGGATACGCCCGACACTCGCCAACTTCGGCACTCGGGGAGCGGATGGGGTACGCCCGACACTCGCCAACTTCGGCACTCGGGGAGCGGATGAGGTACGCCCGACACTCGCCAACTTCGGCACTCGGGGAGCGCGTGGTACGCCCGACGCTCCGCTCGGGGAGCGGATGGGCACGCCCGAAGACTCGGAACGCCGGTGGGTACGCTCCGAAACCCGCTCCCGATCACCGTCTCGTCGGTAGCCCGAAACTCGCGACCAGCTTCCGGATGAGACCGGCGTCGTCGACGGCGAACGACTCAGTCACCTTGGCGGCCAACCGAAGTGGCTTGGGGTGCACGTGCACGTAGTAGGTCGTATGGACCACCCCCGCGTCGTCGACGCGGGCGTCGAACTCCGAGATCGCGTGAATCAGTTTGAACTGCGGCCCGTTGGCCAGACTCCGCCTGATGTGGTCGCCGCTGCGACCGGTCCGAACGCCGAGTTCGGTGCGGGTGCAGTCCGGATGCAGCGGCACCGACGACGGATCGTGCGTCACCAGCGCATCCACGTAGGCGCGCGCCGCGCCGATTCGCGCAGCGGCGTCGACGATGCTCACCGCGCTCCGTAGGCTTTGACCGGCTGCGGCGAGTTGGCCAGCAGATCAGCGACGACTACGCCGAGTTCGCCTGGCTCCCAGCGTGATCCCTTGTTCTTCGACGCCGCGCGCTGCCAGGCGTCGAGCACCGTGACGGTGCCGCCCTCCACTTCGAAGACGCGCCCGGTGACCCCGCCCGACTCGGGCGATCCGAGCCACACGACCAGCGGCGAGATGTTCGCCGGGTCCATCGTGTCGAAGGAACCGTCGGTCGGGGCGGCCATCTGCGCCGCCATCGCGTCGCCGGCGCCGAGCGTCATCTGGGTGCGCGCCGACGGCGCGATGGCGTTCGCGGTGACGCCGTAGCCGCCTAGTTCGGCCGCCGCCTGAATCGTCAGCTCGGCGATGGCCGCCTTGGCCGCCGAGTAGTTACCCTGCCCCACCGAGCCGAAAATGCCTGCGCCGGAAGAGGTATTGATGATCCGCGCCTGTGGGGTGTGTCCGGCCTTGGCCTGCGCTCGCCAGTATGCGGCGGCATGCCGAAGCATCACGAAGTGCCCCTTGAGGTGAACACGGACCACCGAATCCCATTCTTCTTCGGAGAAGGAGACGAGCATCTTGTCGCGCAGGAAGCCCGCGTTGTTGACCAGTGTGTCAAGCCGCCCGAACTCACGGACGGAAGTGTCGACGAGGTCGGCGGCCGCGTCCCAGTCGGCGACATCGGCGCCGTTGGCAACGGCTGTGCCTCCGGCAGCAGCGATCTCGTCGGCGACGCCGCGCGCGGCGTCGAGGTTGAAGTCGTTGACGACGACACTCGCGCCGTCGGCGGCGAACGCCAGTGCGTGGGCCCGGCCGATGCCCTGACCGGCGCCGGTCACGATGACGGCTCGGCCTTCATTCAGCGTGCTCATGGGTCTTCTCAGGTCCTCTCGGAAGTGCTCGGAAAGCGTGACGGTCAGATCTTGTTGTCGATGGTGGCGGCGTCGAGGAAGGCGGGCTTCTCCCCGCCACCGTGCACGGTCAGTGTCGAACCGCTGATGTAGGCGGCCAGCGGCGAGAGCAGGAATGCGCTCGCATTGCCGATGTCGACGGGAGATGCCAAGCGTCCCAACGGGATCGTCGCGCCGACGGCGGCGATACCCGCCTCGTCGCCGTAGTGCAGGTGCGACAGCTCGGTCTCGACCGGCCCGCTGACGACCGAGTTCAGCCGCACCTTGGGAGCCCATTCGATGGCGAGCGATGCCGTCAGATTGTCCAGGCCCGCCTTCGCCGCACCGTAGGCAGCCGTTCCCGGCGACGGCCGGTGTCCGCTGACGCTCGAGATGTTGACAATCGCACCGCCCGAATCCTGCTGCTGCATAACAGCATTGGCGGCACGGGCGACGATCAGCGGAGCCAACAGGTTGAGATCGAAGATCTTTGACGAGAACCGGTCAGACGCGTCAGCGGCCAGCGCGAACGGCGATCCGCCCGCATTGTTGACCACGCCGTCGAGCCGACCGTGCCGCTCGGCGACGGCATCGATCATCGCGCTCACCGAGTCGGTGTCGCGGACGTCGCAGCGGTGGAACTCGTAGGGAGTGTCCACGGCGTTGCGGGCGCACACGACGGGGGTGGCCCCCAGCGAAGCCAGGACGGCACTGATTCCCGCGCCGACGCCGCGCACCCCGCCGGTGACCAGAACGACACGACCGGCCAGGCCCAGATCGACGTCGATCTGGGTTGCTCCGGAACTTGCTCGGTTCGACATGAGTGCTACCCTACCAAACAACCAAGCACTTGCTTGGTTGGTCCGATCATCACCGTCCAAGGAGAACCGAGTGCCGATCACCACAACCCGTGACGAACCCGGCATCGCCGTCGTCACGATGGACTATCCGCCGGTCAACGCACTGCCCAGCGCGGCATGGTTCGAGTTGGCCGACACCGTCCTGGCCGCCGGTGCCGACCCGGAGACGTCGGTCGTGATCCTGCGCGCCGAGGGACGCGGCTTCAATGCGGGCGTCGACATCAAAGAAATGCAGGCCACCGAGGGCTTCGGCGCTCTGATCGACGCCAACAAGGGTTGTGCCGCCGCATTCTCCGCCGTCTACGACTGCGAGGTTCCGGTGATCGTCGCGGTCAACGGATTCTGCGTCGGCGGCGGCATCGGACTGGTCGGCAACGCCGACGTCATCGTCGCCTCCGACGACGCCGTGTTCGGTCTGCCCGAAGTGGACCGCGGCGCACTCGGCGCGGCGACTCACCTCGCGCGGCTGGTTCCCCAACACATGATGCGGACCCTGTACTACACGGCGCAGAACGCGACCGCCCAGCAACTGCACCATTTCGGCTCGGTCTACAAAGTGGTCCCGCGCGACGAATTGCTCGACGCCGCACTGGTGCTCGCGCGCAGCATCGCCGCCAAAGACACCCGGGTGATCCGCGCCGCGAAGGCCGCGATCAACAACATCGACCCCGTCGACGTGAAGACCAGCTACCTGCTCGAACAGCGCTACACATACGAACTGAACCTCGCCGGCGTCGCCGACGAGCACCGTGACGCATTTGTGGAGACCGGAAAGGCGAAGGGCGCCAAGTGACTTCAGTGACTGCTCCTCCCAGCAAGACCGACAAGACCTCGACGCTCGACGAGATCGTCGCCGAGTTGTCCGACGGCATGACCATCGGCATCGGCGGGTGGGGGTCGCGACGCAAGCCGATGGCTCTGGTCCGGGCGATCGCGCGGTCGTCGGTGACGGATCTGACCGTCGTGACCTATGGCGGCCCCGACCTCGGATTGCTCTGTGCCGCAGGAAAAGTCAGGCGCGCTTACTACGGATTCGTATCGTTGGACTCGGCGCCGTTCTACGATCCGTGGTTCGCCGCGGCCCGCACGACCGGAAGCATCGAGGCCCGCGAGATGGACGAGGGCATGGTCAAATGCGGCCTGGAGGCGGCCGCCGCCCGGGTGCCGTTCCTGCCGATCCGCGCCGGCCTGGGCTCCGACGTCGTCAACTTCTGGGAGGGTGAACTCAAGACGGTCACCTCCCCGTATCCGGATGCCGACGGCCGTACGCAGACACTGATCGCGATGCCCGCGTTGACGCTCGACGCCGCATTCGTACACCTCGACCTCGCCGACAAGCACGGCAACGCCGGCTACACCGGCGTCGACCCGTATTTCGACGACCTGTACCTGGCCGCGGCGAAGCGCCGCTACCTGGAGACCGACCGGCTGGTGTCCACCGCGGAACTGGTGGAAACCCTTCCCACGCAACGACTTCTACTCAACCGGATGAACGTCGACCGGGTTGTCGAGGCGCCTGGCGGTGCCCACTTCACCTTCGCCGGATCCTACGGTCGCGACGAGCGCTTTCAGCAGTTCTACGTCGAGTCGGCCAAAGACCCGGCCACCTGGGCGGCCTTCAAAAACCGTTTCCTCGACGTCGACGAGGCGACCTATCAGACCGAGATCGCCGCCTGGGCGGCCGAGCAGAAGGAGTCCAAGTGAGCTCCCCGGACACCATTACTCGTGCCGAGTACTGCGTCATCTCCTGCGCCGACATCTTCTCCGGCGCAGGTGAAATCATGGCGTCGCCGATGGCCCCGACACCGCTGCTCGGCGCGCGACTGGCCCGGCTCACCACCGAGCCCGACCTGTTGATCACCGACGGTGAGGCACTGATCTTCGCCGACACGCCGGGCATCGGGAAGAACGGGCCGATCGAGGGCTGGATGCCGTTCCGCAAGGTGTTCGACGTCGTCGCCTCGGGCCGCCGCCACGTCGTCATGGGCGCCAACCAGATCGATCGGCACGGCAACCAGAACCTGTCCGCCTTCGGCCCACTGCAGAAGCCGACGCGGCAGATGTTCGGCGTCCGCGGCGCGCCCGGCAACACGGTCAATCACCCCACCAGCTACTGGGTGGCACGGCATAGCGCGCGGGTGTTCGGCGATGTCGACGTCGTTTCCGGCGTCGGCTTCGACAGGGTCGACGCCGACAATCCGGCCTTCGACGATCTGAACATCCACCGGGTGGTCACCAACCTGGGCGTCTTCGATTTCGGCGGCCCGGGCCACACCATGCGGGCGCTGTCGCTGCACCCCGGCGTCGACGCCGCCGACGTCGCCGAGAACACGAGTTTCGAAGTAGCCGAACTGAATTCGGCTCCGGTCACCAGAACGCCGTCGGATGAGGAGCTCCGGTTGATCCGGGAAGTGCTGGACCCCAACGGTGTTCGGAATCGAGAAGTCAAGTGACCTCGAATGGGGGTCACGCCCCCCATTTGCCCCCCGAAGGTCTTCAGCGCGCGGCGACACTGCCCACCCGCTTCACCGACCTCGTCGGCATCGAATACCCCGTCGTGCAGACCGGCATGGGCTGGGTGTCCGGTCCCGCACTGACAGCGGCCACCGCCAACGCGGGCGGCCTGGGCATCCTGGCGTCGGCGACGATGACCTTCGCCGAGCTCGAGGCGGCGATCAAGAAGACGAAGTCGTTGACCGACAAGCCGTTCGGGGTGAACATGCGGGCCGACGCCACCGACGCGGCCGACCGGATCGACTTGGTGATTCGGGAGAACGTCAAGGTCGCATCATTTGCCTTGGCTCCTAAGCAGGAGCTGATCGCGAAGCTGAAAGACAATGGCGTAGTGGTCATTCCGTCGATCGGGGCAGCCAAGCACGCGGTCAAGGTGGCCGGCTGGGGCGCCGACGCGGTGATCGTGCAGGGCGGCGAGGGCGGCGGGCACACCGGTCAGGTAGCGACCACGTTGCTGCTGCCGTCGGTGATCGACGCGATCTCGAACGGCAACGGCGGCACCACGATTCCCGTGGTCGCGGCGGGCGGCTTCTTCGACGGCCGCGGTTTGGTGGCAGCGCTGGCCTACGGTGCCGAAGGAGTTGCGATGGGAACGCGGTTCCTGCTCACGAGCGACAGCGCGGTCCCCGACAGCGTCAAGCGCGAGTACCTGCGGCGGGGGCTGGCCGATACTGTCGTATCGACGAAGGTCGACGGCATGCCGCACCGCGTACTGCGTACTCAGTTGGTCGATGCTCTCGAAAGTGGCAGCAAGGCAAAGGCTTTGGTGGCCGCGGCACGCAATGCGAACGACTTCAAACAACTGACCGGCATGCGCTGGACCACCATGCTGCGCGACGGGGCGTCGATGAAGCGTTCCGGCGAGCGGACCTGGCAGCAGATCATCATGGCCGGAAACACCCCGATGCTGCTCAAAGCCGGTCTGGTGGAAGGCAATACGGAGGCGGGTGTGCTGGCGTCGGGTCAGGTGGTCGGCATGATCGACGACCTGCCCAGTTGCGATGCGCTGATCCAGTCGATCATGACCGGGGCGCACGAACGGTTGGAGTCGTTGCGGCGCTTCGGCTAGGTGTAGTCTCCCAATTCTTCTGCGAGGCGTCGCCGGCGCGAGCGCAGCGACGGGGCATAAGGGAATTGGGGGACACCCCCTAAGGCGGATCGGCCGGACTACAGAATGGTCGTCTCCACGCGCGAGCGCCCGGCACGTTTCGCCCGGTACATCGCGGCATCGGCCGCGTCGTAGAGGTCGGCGAGCGGCTGCGAATTCCAGTGTGCCGCTGCGACGCCCACACTCGCGGTGACCGAATGATCGTGGGGACCGTCGAGCGTGAACAAACATGACGCCGCCATCGCGTCGATGTCGGAGGTGCTCGACGCTGCCGCTACGGCGATGAACTCGTCGCCGCCGACGCGCGCGACTCGCCCGTCGGTGACGCCGTCGCTCAGAATCCTCGCGGCCCGCCGCAGCAAGGCGTCGCCGCGAGCATGACCGTTGTCGTCGTTGAACCGTTTGAAACCGTCGAGATCGACCACGATGACGACCAGCCAGTGCGGCGGATCGACCCGGGCCGTCAACGATTTGGTGTACTCGTCGAGGCCACGCCGGTTGAGCAATTTGGTGAGGGGATCAAGCAGTGACTGACCGGTAATCCGCCGCAACCCGATCCGGCCGCCCTCGACCACCGCCTGCACCATCATCGGGATGCCGACGACCGTGGAGAGTGCGGGCGCGACGATGACGTAGAGCAGCGAAGCTGACATTCCGTCGTGAATTCCCCACACGGTGAGTGCCGTGATGACCAGCACACAAAATCCGCAGTGCACCAACAGGACGCGCCAGCCCAGAAGAAAACCGACGAACAGTCCGACCATCCCCATGTGGATTGTCGCAAGCAACCGGGCCTCCGGGCTCGACAGCACCGCGGCACCGACGGTGACCGCGACGTCGGCCCACACCGCGAAGGCGAGAGCCATCCGGTACGACGGCCACGGCAGGCTCACCCACAGCACACCGACGACAAGCGCACTGATGAGCACCACCACTTGAATGGTTCGCATCAGTGGGCCGTGTGGGCCGTACGGATGAAACTGCATCCCCGCACCCAGGACGGCCACAGTCAGACACAGCATCGCTATCGCCCAGCGCAGCATTGTCTGCGATCCGCCGACCCAGCGCAGCGCATTCGTCGCGAATCTGTACTCCGCCCGTCCCGCACGACGCCATTGCTCGCCGTCGAACAGCGCCCGCAACAGCGACGTCAGCGTCGGCGTTGACAGTCGGGGCACAGGATCCGATAGTAGCGGCCGAGGTCGGCCGCCAGACCCTACTTCCGGCCGGTGACCCGCAGCACCGCGGCGATGACCTCGGCGGCCTGCGCGGTGGCGCCCCATTCGTTCGGGTGATACGGAATCGCCCCGCCCGCGTACGGGTTGCCGAGCTGGAAGCCGGAGACCCACGGGAGCAGATCGCACGCGCGGTGCCCGTTGGGTGCGCCGACCAGGGTCGCCCCGGATCGGGCCGCGGCGACCGCGGTGACCCGGACCAATCGGCGGTACTCAGCGGCGAGTTCGGCGGCGCGGTTACCGGGCAACGGGACGGTCACGCATGTCGACCCGTCGTCGTTCAGCACCGGAAGGTATTGCACGAGAAAGACTTTGGCCCCCGGCGCACGCTGGTGGACACCCGCCACGATGTCGATCAGCGCGTTCTCGACCTGCCGGAGCGTCACCGACCGGCGTGCTCCGCGTTGCGGATCGATGGCGGCACCGCAGGCGCGGCCCGCGATCTCACCGACGGCGTCGCCGCCCGGTATCGCGCCGACCGCGCCGCGACAGCTTTCGGCGGTCATCCGGCCGATGTAGTCGATGTCGTTGCCGCCGACGGTGATGGTCACCACCTTCGTCGACGCCGAGACCGCGTCGATCTGCAGGGGCAGATACCGATGGGACCGGCGGAGGAATTGGCGTCGGGAGATGACGTCCGCCGTCGTCGCACCGGAGCAGGTCACGTCGACCAGTCGAAGCCGCAGTGCGGCCGCCACCTGGTGAGGGTAGTTGCGGCCGGACCGCCAACACCCGTGGTCGACGACGGGTGCGATACCCGGGCCCGCCGCGTACGAACTGCCCATCGCGACATAGGTCGCACCGACGCGCAAGCCCACCGGAACAGGCTTGGGAATCTCCCCGGCGAATGCGGTGGTCACTGTCGCGATAACGACGAATACGCAGGCGAGAAGCAGTCGCGTAATCCGGGGCACGCCCAAATCTATCAAACCGTTACCCGAGAATCCGAAACCGGCTACGCGCCACGCGGGCGATTGTGACGCGCGGCACGGCGTCGAATCTCGGCGGCCATCACGTCGTCGAGGAGATCGACGGCGATACAACTCCTGGACGCAACTCCCACGTCGAAGTCCGACATTCGCACCCTTTCGGAAGTTCAGATGGTCACGGCGACCGGTAACGTCGTCGCAGTGGATTTGCGCACGCTACGACGACACCCCGACGTCGAGGGACCCGGGCTGTCTGCGTACGACGCCGCGGATCGGCTGATCCTCGACGAAGCGGCGTCGTCGATCAGTGCCGCACCTGCGGGGACGACGGTGGTTATCGATGACAGTTACGGAGCGCTGGCCTTGAGTGTCGTCGACGCTGGCGGGTCAGACGTGCGTGTTCATCAGGACCTGGTGACCGGTGAGCGAGCGTTGAGCGAGAACGCTGCCCGCTTGGATCTCGGCGGGGCGGCGCGGTCGGGGCCGCTCACCCCCGAACTCGTCGACGGCGCGACGGTGGTTCTGCTGCGCCTTCCCCGCTCGCTCGGTCGTCTCGACGAGGTGGCCGGCCTCATCGGCCGGTACGCCGATCCCGCCGTTCACGTGTTTGCCGGCGGACGGATCAAGCACATGTCCCCGGCGATGAATGATGTTCTGCGGACATACTTCTCACGCGTCGACGTGAGCCACGCACGCCAGAAGTCGCGGGTGCTGACGGCGACCGGACCGTTGCCCGGCGTCGAATCGCGGTGGCCGCAACGCGCCCCGCATTCCGATCTCGGTCTCACGTTGGTGGCCCATGGCGGTGTCTTCGCCGGAACGAAGGTCGACGTCGGCACCAGGTTCCTCCTGGAGCAGCTCGACGCCGCGGTGCCGTCGGCGTCGGGCGCAGTCGATCTGGCCTGCGGGAACGGGATCGTCGGAGCGTGGTTGGCGATGCGCCGCCCGACGATTCTGGTGTCGGCGTGTGATCGGTCGGCGGCCGCGGTGGCGTCGGCGCGCTTGACCGCGACGGCGAACGGCGTCGGCGGACGCGTCGACGTCGTGCAGGCCGACGGCCTCGAGCACCTCGACGACGCGAGCGCCGAGTTGATCGTTCTCAATCCCCCGTTTCACGCCGATGCGGCATTGTCGACGGGCATCGCGACTCACCTATTCGCTGATGCCGCACGGGTTTTGGCACCCGGCGGCGAGTTGTGGTGCGTATGGAATTCACACCTGCGCTATCGGGGTGCGCTGGAACGTATCGTCGGGCCGACGCGGCAGATCGCCCGTAACCCCAAATTCACCGTCACAGCGTCGAGACGCGTCTGATTGAGCCTGCAGATTGCTGCTCCCGCCGCCGGTTGAGCGACGGGTGCTGCTAAAAATTGCTGTGGCACAGTCGGTTTCGTTGGTCTGCGGTGGTGGTTTCGAGTTCCGAAGGTAGGTGAGCAGGTCGCGGGCTCCGCCCAGGAGCCCGAGTCACGTACCCGACGACGCCCGCATCGTCGACGGCGGGGGCGCTCGCACTGTGCAGTAGCCGAACTCCCACGGCGGCAATCCCCTCCTACGGCGGTGGCTGCCGCCGTATTTGCAGGTTACCGCCGTAGGTGTTCGACGAACACAGTGTGAAGGAACCACCGCAGCGAGAAGCCAGGATGTGCGGGCAAATCCCCACGTACCCAACGCCTTTGGTGTCACGACGATTTCGACTCGCTACGCTCGCTCAATCAACGGGAGGGGCGCTTCGGCCGCTGGATCCAGGATCAACGGGAGGGGCGCTGCGGCTCGGTTGAGCCTAGGCTCAATCAACGGGAGGGGCGCTTCGGCTAGGCTCAATCAGCGAATCGTACCGCCGTAGAAGCCCCTGGCTCAGAAAACGGGGCAGCACACCGAAATCCCATCCCGACCTCATCGTCGGTGCGCCCGGCGACGGATGGAAAGTCGCGATGGGACTGCTGCAGACCCGACGCTCCGGGCGCGAAGCCTGTCATCTCAGCGACGCGGATCGACGTGGCGGTAATGCAGATCGATGACCATGTTCGCGTTGGGTTCACTCCGAGCTTCCGTCGGGGCTGTGCGAGAGAATCCCGTCGAGTACGACCGACAGATATTGTTCGGCGATCTGATCGACCGACATCGCACCGCCCGGCCGGTACCACCGGACCGCGACCCACACGGTATCGCGCATGAAGCGGTAGACCAGTTCGATGTTGAGATCGGAGCGGAACTCGCCGTCGGCGACTCCGCGCGCGAGGACGGAATGCCACAGCTGACGGAACTCCTGGTTGCGCTCGCCGATGTAGGCGAAACGTTCTTGTCCGGCAAGGCGTTTGGCCTCGTCTTGGTAGATCGCGACGGCATGATGATCCGCGTCGATCGCCTCGAAGGACGCGACCACCAACTGTCGCAGCGTATCGGCCGCCGACGACTGTGCGGACGCGATCTCTTGGTACCGCGCGAACAACGAGTCGAGGAATCCGCGCAGGAGTTCGTCCACCATCGCCTCCTTGGAGTCGAAATGGTGGTAGAGACTGCCGGACAGGATGCCCGCGGCGTCGGCGATGTCGCGTACTGTCGTCGAGCGGAGCCCCTGCTCGGCGAACATGCGTCCCGCCATCGTCAAGAGTTCGTCGCGACGGCTTGTTCCTGCCGGTGCCTTTGCCATGGACACAATCCTACCAAGCACTTGCTTGGTTTTGCGTTCGGGATCGTAAAGTACCGTCGGACACCAATGAAGCCGCCCTCCACGGCGTTGGAGGGCGGCTTTCGATCTGGCTGAGATCCGATCAGCGCTTAGCGTTGCGCCGCGATGACTTCGCGTTCCAGCGGCGCCACATCTTCATCTGAACTTCGGTCATCTTCTTGTCGCGCGCGGTGAACGGAGGCGACATGAGTTCGGCGAAGTTGATCGGCAGCGTCGAAACGGTGACCGCACGTGCGTGACTGAACGTTTCGAAACCGAACTTGCCGTGGTAGTTGCCCATGCCGCTGCGTCCGACGCCGCCGAACGGCAGGTGGGCACTGAGCAGATGCAGGGCGAAGTCGTTGCCACTGATCGAACCGCTACGGGTGCTGTCGGCGACCGTCTTGAGATTGTCGTTGTCGTCGCCGACCCAGTACAGGGTGAGCGGGTGTGGGTGCGAATTGATCTGGTCGATGGCCTCGCCGATCTCCCGGTAGGGGTAGACGGTGAGCACCGGCCCGAACACTTCATCCTCCTCGATCTTCATGCCGGCCTTGACGTCGGTGAGCAGGGTCGGCGGAATCTTGCGCGCTTGCGCGTCGGGCAGCGTTTCACCGGCCGGAATCACCTGGCGCTTCGTCGCACCGAGCTCCACGGCGTCGTCGATGAGACCGACGATGCGGGTGTAGTTCTTCTCGTTGACGGTCGAGGTGTACTCGCCGTTGTGAGCGATCGTCGGGAAGTTGTTCCTCCACCGTTCGATGACCTTGTCGGAGAATTCGCCGACCTTCGATTCGGGGACGAAGACGTAGTCGGGGCACAGGCAGACCTGTCCACCGTTGACCATGCGAGCGTCGGCGAGGAACTTCGCAGCCTTGGAGATGTCGGCGTCGGGGTCGACGATGGCGGGGTTCTTGCCGCCGAGCTCGAGGGTCACCGGCACGAGGTTCTTGCCGGCCTCAGCCGCAACGGACGCGCCCACCTCGGGTGACCCGGTGAAGAACATGTGGTCGACCTTGAGCTTGGCGAAGTCGGAACCGCCGCCGTGCTTGTTGGTGATGATCGCGAGTTCCTCGATGGAGAAGTAATCGGGGGCGTGCTTGGCGATGACGGCGGTGGTCTTGCCGGTGATCGACGACGGCCGCATCAGAACGCGGTTGCCCGCGGCGAACGCTGCGCCGGCCGGTACGAAGGTGAGCTGGAGCGGGAAGTTCCACGGGCCCATGATGCCGACGACGCCGAGCGGGTCGTGACGCAGTCGTTGCTTGAAGCCGAGCAGTCCCTGCAGCTTGGCCACGTTGGTCTCGGCCATCCACTTGCCGACCGAGCGGCGTTGATGGGTGAGATCGATCATGCAGCCGGCGACGTCGGCGGCGATGGACAGGTCCGCGGGTCGCGACCCGAAGTCGGCGGTGAGCGCCTCGGTGATCTCGTCGGCGTTGTCGAGCAGGAGCGCCTGCAGTCGGTTGATCCGGTCGATGCGGGTGCGCAGGTCGGGGATGCCGTCGCGCAGGTACGCGGCCTGTTGGATCTCGAGCAGTTCGGCAAGCGTGCGATCCTCGGAGGACACTCGCCCCGTAGTCGCGGTACCTGCTTCGGCTGGTTTGGTCATGGGTCGTTCCCCTTGCTCGACATTGATTGGAACAGTTTCTTACAAGTGTTCCAACATTGTATGCGCAAAGTCGATGCAATGTGGACACAGGCGTTGCCAGTTTAGCGCGCGGGGTTGGGTTTGGCCTACGGACGATTGCAATCAGCGACCTCAGGCGCGGCGAGGGGCGGGCTCCCCCGGCGGCAACGTCGGGACCGATTGCAATCAGCACGCTCAGCCGCGGCGAGGGGCCGGCTCCCCCAGCTGCAACGTCGGGGGACGATTGCAATCAGCGACCTCAGGTGCGGCGAGGGCCCGCTCCCTCGGCGGCAACGTCGGGGGACGATTGCAATCAGCACGCTCAGCGGCAGCAAGGGGCCCGGCTCCCTCGGCAGCAACGTCGGGACCGATTGCAATCAGCACACTCAACCGCGGCGCGACGGCGCCATTTCCTACAGGCGTTCGATGATCGTCACGTTGGCGGTGCCGCCGCCCTCGCACATGGTCTGTAGGCCATAGCGGCCGCCAGTGCGCTCCAACTCGTTGAGAAGCGTCGCGAACAGCTTTGCGCCGGTGGCGCCCAGCGGATGACCGAGCGCGATGCCACCGCCGTTCGGGTTGACCTTCGACGGATCGGCATCGGTCTCTTTCAGCCAGGCGAGCACGACGGGCGCGAACGCTTCGTTGATCTCGACGACGTCGATGTCGTCGATGCTCATGCCGCTCTTCTCCAGCGCGTACTTGGTCGCGGGGATCGGCGCCGACAGCATCATGACCGGGTCGTCGCCGCGCACCGAGATGTGGTGAATTCGGGCGCGCGGAGTGAGCCCGTAGCGCTTCAGCGCAGCTTCGGAGACCACCAGCGTCGCCGACGCACCATCGCAGATCTGCGATGCGACGGCCGCGGTCAGATCCGACCCCTCGGCGAGCACGTTGAGCGACGCCATCTTCGCCAGCGACGTTTCCCGGGGGCATTCGTCCACGACGCAGTCGCCGAGCGCGACGTACTCGTTGTCGAATCGCCCGGCGGCGATGGCAGCGCGTGCACGCTCGTGCGACTGCAGGGCCCACTGCTCCATGTCGAGGCGGGTGATGTCCCACTTCTTCGCCATCATGTCCGCGCCGACGAACTGGGAGATCTCGACGTCGCCGAAACGCTCGGTCCAGCCGGGAGACTCAGCGGTCGGCGTGGTGAAGCCGAGTTCACGTCCGGCGATCATCGCCTGGCTGATCGGGATGGCCGACATGTTCTGGACGCCGCCGGCGAGCACGACGTCTTGGGTGCCGCTCATGACTCCCTGCGCGGCGAAATGGATTGCCTGCTGCGACGATCCGCACTGCCGGTCGACAGTGGTGCCGGGTACGCCGAGGGGTTGCCCGGCGGTCAGCCACGCGGTACGGGCGATGTTGCCCGCCTGCGGCCCGACGGTGTCGACGCAGCCGAACACGACGTCGTCGACGACGTCGGGGTCGACCCCGGTGCGGTCGAGGATGGCGTTGATGACGTGGGCGCCGAGGTCGGCGGGGTGCACTTTCGCGAGTGACCCGTTGCGCTTGCCGACGGGGGTGCGCACGGCGTCGACGATGTAGGCCTGTGGGGTTGACATGTGTTGACTCCCTTGATCTTCGGTGACGGGGGCGAGCGCAGCGACGGGAAAATAGTCAGGCGAGCGCAGCGACGGGAAATCAGTCAGGCGAGCGCAGCGGACGGGAAACGCTCAGGCGCGCTGGCTGGAGATCGACACGATCTCGCCGGTGAGGTAGGTGGAGTAGTCGCTGGCGAGCATCGCGATGGTGGCGGCGATCTCCCAGACTTCGGCGGCGCGGCCGTACGCTTCACGGGAGGCGAGCTCGTCGAGGAGCTCATCGCTGGTCACCTTGGCGAGGAACGGATGGCGCGCGATGGACGGCGCGACGGCGTTGATCCGCACACCGAACTCGGCGGCCTCTATCGCGGAGCATCGGGTCAGCGCCATCACTCCGGCTTTGGCTGCGGCGTAATGGGATTGGCTGTGTTGCGCCCGCCACCCGAGCACCGACGCATTGTTGACCAGCACGCCGCCGTGGTCGACGCCACGAAAGTAGCGCAACGCGGCACGCGTAGCCCGGAACGTGCTGTTCAAGGTGACGTCGAGGACGCGGTCCCACTGTTCATCGGTCATGTCGACGACGGGTGTCTCACCGCCGAGCCCGGCGTTGTTGACCAGCACGTCGATCCGGCCCAATTCGTTTGCGGCACCGTCGATCAGAGCGTCGACCTGGGCGGTGCTCGACACATCGCAGACGATGGCGGCGACCTGTTGGCCGGGAAACTCCGCGGTCAACGTGTCGAGGGTCTCGCCGAGGCGGCGCTCGTGGAAGTCGGAGACCACTACGTCGCCGCCTTCGAGGAGAACCCTTCGGGCGCAGGCGAATCCGATGCCGGTACCGGCCGCGGCGGTCACCACGGCCTTCTTGCCCGCGAGCAGACCGTGGCCCGGGATCTCCGTGGGAATCTGCGCCAACGGCGACGTCGGGGCCGATGATGTCATGGGCGTGCCTCTCTGGGTAGTCCGAGCACCCGCTCGGCGATGATGTTGCGCTGCACCTCATTTGATCCGCCGTAGATCGTGTCGGCGCGGGTGAACAGCAGGAGTCGTTGCCATTCGCCGAGTTCGACGGTGGCAGGATCGGCGATGTCGTTGGGGTGGCCTTCGGTGGTGGCCGACGGTCCGATGAGTGCAGGCGCGCCGACGACGTCGACCGCCAGCTGTCCGAGCTCGCGATGCCAGTTGGCCCACAACAGTTTTGCGACCGACGCCGCGCCTGCCTCGCTCACGATGTCACCGGCGCCGGGAGCGGAGCGAGCGGGCCGATTGTTACCGGCGTCGGGAGCGGAGCGAGCGGACCGACTACTACCGCCGAGCGTGCGCTGGGCGTGGGCGCGCATGACACGCAGCCCGATCCGGGCGCGGGTCAGTCGCGATGCGATCTCCGGATTGCTCACGGCGCCATTGGCTTTCGCTACCGCAATCACGGCGTCGAGCTCGCGGGCGAAGCCCACCTGCTGCCCCAGCGTCGACACGCCGCGTTCGAACTGCAGCAGTCCCATCGCGACTTTCCATCCGTCGCCGGGCGCACCGACGATGAGGTCGGCGTCGGTGACGGCGTCGTCGAAGAACACTTCGTTGAATTCCGAAGTGCCGGTAAGCTGTTGGATCGGGCGGACCGTGACGCCGTCCTGGTCGATGGGCACCAGCAGGAAGCTCAGCCCGGCGTGGCGCGACGATCCCTTTTCACTGCGGGCGACGACGAATACCCATTGTGCGACATGGGCAAGCGACGTCCAGACCTTCTGCCCGTTGACAATCCACTTGTCGCCGTCGAGCACGGCGGTGGTCGAGACGCCGGCGAGGTCGGAGCCGGCGCCCGGCTCGGAGTAGCCCTGCGCCCACAGCTCGGTGACGTTGACGATGCCCGGCAGGAAACGCGCCTTCTGTTCTTCGGTTCCGTACTCGATCAGCGTCGGGCCGAGGAGTTCTTCGCCGAGGTGGTTGACGCGGGCGGGCGCGTCGGCGCGGGCGTATTCCTCGTGGAAGATGATGCGCTGTTCGATGGTCGCGCCGCGGCCGCCGTATTCGGCGGGCCAGCCGAGACAGGTCCAGCCCGACGCCGCGAGGTGTCGATCCCAGGCGAGTCGTTGAGCGAAGAATTCGTGTTCGCTGCCCGGTCCGCCGCGGCCTTTGAGTGCGGCGAAGTCGCCGGCGAGATGTTCGGCGAGCCACAGGCGCACCGCAGCGGCGAAGAGTTCAGTCGCGTTCGGCGTCACCGCAGCCCATTCGCCGAGATCCACGCTGCGATCGGCGAGATTGATCTGGGTCATGACAGCTAGCATAAACTACCAAGCGCTTGCTAGGTTAGTGCGATGGAGGAGTACCCGACCACGACGCCCGCAGCACTCAACCGGGCGGCCGAACGCTGGCCCGACGGTGCGGCCGTCGTCGACCACCAGTGGGGCGATCCCGTGACGCTGACCTGGGCCGACCTGCGCAACCGCGTCCGTGAATTCGCTGCGGCGCTGGTCAACTACGGTGTCGCACATGGCGATCGGGTGGCCATCTGG
Source organism: Gordonia asplenii (assembly GCF_012933505.1). GTDB lineage: Bacteria > Actinomycetota > Actinomycetes > Mycobacteriales > Mycobacteriaceae > Gordonia > Gordonia asplenii. The sequence continues at coordinate 25,858 of NZ_JABBNB010000041.1, read as the reverse complement.
GCCCCGAACAGCTACCACTGGCCGATCGCCGCCCTCGGCGTTCACTACGCCGGCGGAGTCTTGGTTCCGCTCAACTCGCGCTACACCCTCACCGAGGCCGTCGACATCATCGATCGATCCGGGGCGCGGACCGTCGTCGTCGCCGGCGCGTTCCTCGGTACCGACCATCTCGCCGACCTCGTCGGCGCCCATACCGGCCGTACCCTGATCCGCGCCCCGCTCGATTCGGCGCAGCCGTGCCCGCCGTCGGCCATCGACTGGCCCGACTTCGTCGGTTCCCCCTCGACCGCCGACCTCGCCGTCGCCGACGACCGCGCCGACGCCGTCGCGCCCGACGACCTCTCCGACATCCTGTTCACGTCGGGCACCACCGGACTCCCCAAAGGTGTGCTCGCCGAGCACCGGCACACCATGGCCGGGGCGTACGGCTGGGCGTCGAACGGCGAGATGACCGACGCCGACCGCTATCTCATGGCCAACCCGTTCTTCCACACCTTCGGTTACAAGGCCGGCATCCTGCCGTGTGTGCTGTTCGGGTCGACGATGCTCCCGCTGGCCGTCTACTCCCCCACCGAGGCGATGAAACTCGTTGCGGCACAACGTGCGACCATCTTCCCCGGCGCCCCGACCATCTTCCAGACCATCCTCGACGACCCCGCGCGCACCGAGCACGACCTATCGTCGTTGCGGCTGATCGTCACCGGGGCGACCATCGTGCCGGTGGTCCTCGTCGAGCGCCTGCAGACCGACCTCGGCGTCGACACCGTGATCACCGCCTACGGGCAAACCGAGACGAGCGGTTTCATCACGACGTGCCGGCCCGACGACGACGACGTCACCGTCGCCACCACCTGCGGCCGCGCGTACCCGGGCATGGAGGTGCGCATCGGCGAGCAGGGTGAAGTGCTCGCGCGCGGTCGGATGGTGATGCGCGGCTACCTCGACGACCCCGACGCCACGGCGTCGACCATCGACCCCGACGGCTGGCTGCACACCGGCGACGTCGGGACGCTCGACGACCGCGGCAACCTGAAAATCACCGACCGACTCAAGGACATGTACATCTGCGGCGGCTTCAACGTGTATCCGGCCGAGGTGGAGCAGACCCTGTCACGGATCCTCGGCGTCACCGAGGTCGCGGTGATCGGCGTCGACGACGACCGGCTCGGCGAGGTGGGGCGGGCCTACCTCACGCTGCTACCCGACGCCGACGTCACCGAGGCGTCGGTCGTGGCCTACGCGAAAGAACACCTCGCCAATTTCAAGGTGCCGCGATCGGTGGTCGTCGTCGACGCGCTGCCGCGCAACGCGTCGGGCAAGATCCTCAAGCGCGAGCTGACATAGCGTGGTATGGGATGCGCCATACTTCGCCGGAGGCACTAACGCGCAGGTAGATCAAGTGGGTAACGTTGATAGCCATGAGTGACCCGACCCGCCCCAATCCTTGGCAATACATCACCTACTGCTACGGCCGCACGCTTCCCGCTTCGATGCACGACTGGGTACGTAACGACTTGGCCGGTCCGGGCGCCGCTCGACGTACGGTGATCCGCAACGTGATTCCGGTCCTCATTCTGCTCGTCATCCTGTTGCTGTGCTTCCCCAACGCCACCCCGCTGGTGCAGTTGACGATGACGCTGCCGATTCTGCTGCCGTTCATCTACTTCGCCGTCGTGCTCAACAAGTTCTATCGCAAGGCGCGACTGAAGAGGCACGGACTCGACACCGAGCTGGTCCACGAGATCGAGTTGGCCAAGACCGCCGACGCCCGCGCCGAGTACGAGGCACGGCACGGGCGCCGGCTGCAGAAGTAGCGGCCTTACGCGAGCGGCTTGACCAGCGGGAACAGAATGGTCTCGCGAATGCCCAGCCCGGTCAGTGCCATCAGCAGCCGATCGATGCCCATGCCGGTCCCCGCCGTCGGAGGCATGCCGTACTCCATCGCGGCGAGGAACTCCTCGTCGAGGACCATCGCCTCATCATCACCGGCCGCGGCCAGCCGCGCCTGATCGACGAACCGCTCACGCTGGATGATCGGATCGACCAGCTCGGAATACCCCGTCGCGAGCTCGAAACCGCGCACGTAAAGGTCCCACTTCTCGACGACGCCGCGCTGCGACCGATGCGACCGCACCAGCGGCGACGTCTCGACCGGGAAGTCCCGGACGAACACCGGCTGCGACAGCCCGTGTCCGACGGTGTGCTCCCACAGTTCTTCGACGAGCTTGCCGTGGCCGTATCCCTTGCCCGTGGGGACCTCCAACCCGACTTTCGTGGCAAGCGCGAGCAGCTCGTCGACGGTGGCGTCGGGAGTGATCTCCTCGCCGACCGCCTCCGACAGCGACGGGTACATCGACACCGACATCCACTCGCCGGACAGGTCGTACTCGGAGCCGTCCGGCATCGTCGGGGTGAGCGTGTCGAGCGCTCCCAGCGAAACCTGTTGCACCAGTTCACGAGTCATCACGGCGGCGTCGTCGTAGGTGCCGTAGGCCTGGTAGGTCTCCAGCATCGCGAACTCCGGCGAGTGCGTGGAGTCGGCGCCCTCGTTGCGGAAGTTGCGGTTGATCTCGAAGACGCGGTCGATGCCGCCCACGACGGCGCGCTTGAGGAACAGCTCCGGCGCGATACGCAGGTAGAGGTCGATGTCGAAGGCGTTCGAGTGCGTCACGAACGGCCGGGCCGCGGCACCGCCGTGCAGCGTCTGCAGCATCGGCGTCTCGATCTCCAGGAAGTCCCTGTCCGCCAACGCCTTTCGCAATTCCGCCAGCACCGCGACGCGGGTGCGCGCGATGGAGCGGGCCTCCGGGCGCACGATGAGGTCGACGTAGCGCTGCCGGACCCGTGACTCCTCGTTCATCTCCTTGTGTGCGACGGGCAACGGCCGCAACGCTTTTGACGCCATCTCCCAGCGGTCGGCCAGCACCGAGAGCTCACCGGTGCGCGAGCTGATCACCTGACCGTGCACGAAGACGATGTCGCCGAGGTCGACGTCGGACTTCCACCGGGCGAGTTCCTCCTCGCCCACGCCGTTGAAGCTGACCATCGCCTGCAACTGCGTGCCGTCACCGTCTTGCAGCGTCGCGAAGCAGAGCTTGCCCTTGTTGCGCAAGAAGATGATTCGGCCGGCGACGCCCACGTTCACGCCGGTTTCGGCGCCTGCTTCCAGGTCGGTAAACTCGGTGCGGATCTGCGCCAGGCTGTGGTTGCGTTCGACGGCGACCGGGTACGCTTCGCGGCCGTCGGCCAGGATGCGCTCACGCTTCTCGCGGCGAATCCGCAGCTGTTCGGGGGTGTCGTCGGCGGTGTCACGAGTCGCGTCGGTCTGATTGCTCACGACTTGCCACAATACCGGTGGCGGTGCGCGCAACCCGCACTAGATGATTGATTCGGCGGTGATCCAGTGGGCCGGTCGGTGACTCTCGCCCGGGCGCTTAGGAAATCTGCAGATAGTTGTCCCGCCAGACAACGATTTCCCGGCGCCCGCCCGGAATCACTCATCTACCGTCTCGTGCTGGGAACACTGGTGGTGTGTCGCACTTAACAGCTGTATGACCGTTGCGGTCCTCTGCCGGTTGAGCGAGCGCAGCGAGTCGAAACCCCCACCGGCCGGGCAATGACGAACCCCGCAGCGTCACAGTGGCTTCGACTCGGCTTCGCCTCACTCAACCAGCAGGATACGGCGAAGCACGGTGCGCGCAACATATCAGTACTATTAGCCACGACGCACCACCAGCCGACTGTCGCACTTAACAGCTGTATGACCGTTGCCCTCCTCTGCCGGTTGAGCGAGCGCAGCGAGTCGAAACCCCCACCGGCCGGGCAATGACGAAACCCCCAGCGTCACAGTGGCTTCGACTCGGCTTCGCCTCGCTCAACCAGCAGGATGCGGCGAAGCAGGGTGCGCAAGATATCAATACCATTAGGCGCGACGCACCACCAGCCGACTGTCGCACTTGACGAGTTGTATGACGTTGCGTTCCCCTGCCGGTTGAGCGAGCGCAGCGAGTCGAAACCCGCCGGCCGGGCAATGACCCAACCCGCAGCGTCACAGCGGTTTCGACTCGGCTTCGCCTCGCTCAACCAGCAGGATACGGCGAAGCAGGGCTGCGCGCAGCATATCAGTACTATTAGCCGCGACACTCACTAGTGGCGTGTCGCACTTAAAAGATTGTGTGGCGTTGCTGTCCTCTGCCGGTTGAGCGAGCGCAGCGAGTCGAAACCCGCCGGCCGGGCAATGACGCAACCCGCAGCGTCACAGTGATTTCGACTCGGCTTCGCCTCGCTCAACCAGCAGGATACGGCGACGCAGGGTGCTCAAGATATCAATCCTATTAGCCGCGACAACCACTAGTGTGCGGAGATCATCGCCAGTTCGGCGGGCGACACGGAACCGTTGATCCGTTCGCTGCACATTCGGCGATGTCCGCCGACGACGAACCGCGCGCCGAGGACGCCGCGGGCCTGCAGATGCCAGGCGAGCCACTCGGCGTCGTGGCCGTCGTCGCTGATCAGCAGCCACCGCGCACCGGGCGCGGCGATACGCAGGGCGTCGGGGCCGCCGGGAGTGAGACGGTCGAGCACGGCGTCGGCGGGGACGGCGACGGCACCGAACACGACGCCGTCCCGCTCACGCACAGCTTGGCTGCGAATGTCGACGGCGACAGCGCCCGCGGCGACGTGGCGGTGATAGTCGCCCGCCGGAACCGAAAGCGGTGGCATACCGCCGGAGCGGCCGGAGGGGCGGAAGGTAGCGAACGCGGATAACGCAGAAGGGGCCGCGAGGGTGGCGGTCATGAGAGAAACCTCGGGAATGATCGAGACGGAACTGGGGGCGTCGAAGAGGGCCGCCGCATACGCGGACTAGCCCTGACAACACTCCTGACAGCTCTTGATCACGCAGACAGTCTGTCATATCGGCGCGCTGCGCACCAGCCTTAGAATCATTCACACGCGTTAATCGAGTGTTCGCGATCGGCTCGACGAGTTGTCGGTGTCATCGGCTACTGTCTAGTGGCCGCGCTTGCTATGCGGTGAAAATCCGTTCTTCGCTTCTACAAAGACAGGTGGATCTTCAAACCATGGGTGACACACTCAACGTCGGCGATCGTCTCGGTACCGGCCAGTCCCTAACCTCGACAAACGACGCCTACCAGCTGATTCTGCAGGACGACGGCAACCTCGTTCTGATCGATCAGGGCAATCCGGTGTGGTCCACCAAGACCAACGGCAGTGGCGTCGTGCGCGCGACCCTGCAGGAAGACGGCAACTTCGTGCTGTACAACGGCGCGGACGAGGGCATCTGGTCCACCAAGACCGACGGCAACACCGGCGTACGACTCGTCCTGCAGAACGACCGCAACGTGGTCGTCTACGCCGGCGACGCCGCCCTGTGGGCCTCCGACACCGTCACCGACTCGCCGATCCCCGAGGCCGCCGAAGTGCCGGCGCCGGCCGCTCCGGCACCGGCTCCCAAGGTCACCCATACCGTCGTCCCCGGCGACACTCTGTGGGGGCTGGCCGAGCAGTACCTCGGCGACGGCAACCGCTACGGCGAGATCGCTGCCTTCAACAACATCCCCAACCCCGATCTGATCAACGTCGGACAGGTCATCACCATCCCGTGACGTGATCTCTCGCTGTCGAGACAATGCTGGGCCGGAAGGTGAATCACCTTCCGGCCCAGTATTTTCGGGATTCATCGGCCGATCGTCAGCCGCGTCGACGCTCCTTGCCGCGCTCATGCACTCGACGCAGTCCGTCGAGAGTCAGCTCGGAAACATGGTCGGTGAGCGTCTCGCATTCGTCGTACATCAGCGGTGCGAGGAAGCCCGTCGCGACGACATGCACGTCGTCGGCGTCGAAACCCGGGACCTCGTCACGCATGCGATCCACCAGGGCGTCGACCTGCCCGGCGAATCCGTAGATGATTCCGGACTGGAGCGCTTCGGTGGTGTTCTTGCCGACCACGCTACGTGGAGCCCGTAATTCGGTGCGGCGCAACGTGACCGTGTGTTCGGCCAGCGCTTCGACGGCGAGGTTGACGCCGGGAGCGATTGCACCGCCGAGGAATTCACCCCGCGCCGACACGGCGTCGACGACGGTTGCGGTGCCGAACGCCACGACGATCGCCGGTCCGCCGAATCTGCCGTGTGCCGCAAGGGCATTCGCGACGCGATCGGCGCCGACCTCCTTGGGATTGTCGACCAGCAGTGGCACTCCGGTGCGCACACCGGGCTCCAACAGCGCGTGCGGGCCGTTGCCGAAGTGTTTGCCGACCATCACCCGCATCTCGCGCGTCAACGACGGCACCGTCGAGAGTCCGGCGACAGCGGTGACCTGCTCGACGTCGGAGCCGAGGAGACCGCGGATCGACATCGCCAGCTCATCGGCGGTGTAGTGCGGGTCGGTGTGAATCCGCCAGTCGTGCACCAACTTCGCGTGATCGCCGAGTCCTGCGAAGACACCGAGGTGGATGTTGGTGTTGCCGACGTCGACGGTGAGCAGCATGACCGGAGTCTAGACGGTGACCGGGATGCGGGGGTCGAGCAAACCGGAATCGAGCGGTACGTCGGCGGGATCGGTGCCCTGGGTGAGCACCTTGTTGTCGGCGTCGACGAAGACCACGTGCGGCGCGTAGTCGAGGACTTCCTGTTCGCTCATGATGCCGTAGGCGATGATGATGACGAGGTCTCCGGGATGAACGAGATGTGCTGCGGCACCGTTGATTCCGATGACGCCCGTGCCGCGTTCGCCGGCGATGGCGTAGGTCTCCAGTCGTGCGCCGTTGTCGATGTCGACGATCGTCACCTGCTCGCCCTCGCGGAGGTCGGCGGCGTCGAGCAGGTCGGCGTCGATGGTGACCGATCCGACGTAATGCAGGTCGGCCTGCGTGACGGTGGCCCGATGGATCTTCGAGGTCATCATTGTGCGAAACATGTTCTGTCCTTTTCCTTTTCGTCGATTGGTCGCATTCGCCTATTAGTCGCGTACCGTCTATTGGTCGCGCAGCGAGATGCCGATCGCGACTCCGACGTTGTCGAGCAGTCGGGTGTTTCCGAAGCGTGCGGCGATGAGGAGCCGGCCATCGCCCTGGGCCGGTGGATCCTCCAGTTGGCGGCCGCGTACGGCGAGGTAGTCGACCTCGATCTGCGGGAACGAATCCAGAACCTGTTGTGCGGCAGCGAGAATCGCGTCCTCGCCGCCCTGCGCCGCGTACGCGCCCGCTACCAGCGCGGCCGACAGCGTCGTCGCGAGTTCGCGTTGCTCGGCGTCGAGGTTGCGATTGCGCGATGAGAGTGCGAGGCCGTCGGACTCCCGAACCGTTGGCACCCCGACGATTTCGACGTTGAGATCGAGGTCGGTGACCATCTGTCGGACGAGCACCAGTTGCTGGTAGTCCTTCTCCCCGAAGTACGCGGCGTCGGGCGCCGCGATGTTGAGCAGCTTCAGCACGACGGTGAGCATTCCCGCGAAATGCGTTGGCCGCGAAGCCGCTTCGAGGATTTCCCCAGCGGGTCCGGGATACACCGTGGTGCGCGGCCCATTGGGATACATGTCCGCCGCCGTCGGCGCGAAAACCAGTTCGACGCCGAGTGCGCGGAGCATCTCGACGTCGGCGTCGAAGGTGCGCGGGTAGGCGTCGAGGTCTTCCCCGGCGCCGAACTGCAGCGGATTGACGAAGATCGACACGATGACGACGGTATTGCCGTGCGACTTGGCGGTGCGCACGAGTTCGAGGTGCCCCTCGTGCAGGGCGCCCATCGTCGGGACGAGGGCGATGCGCTTACCGGTGGCGCGCAGGGCACGACTGATCCGGTTGATCTGTGCCGGGTCGTGGTGGACCGTCAACTGCCCCGGCGTGAACGGGCGTGCCTGCTCGGCGTTCGTCATCGATTCTCCGTATCGTTTCGGCCTGCTCGCGACAGGAGGTCGCGCAGCTTCGGTGGCGCGTCCGCGTAGACCGCGGCGCGGTTGGCTGAGGCGATGTAGGCGGCGGGGATCCCCGCGGTGATCCCGGTGTCGGGTAGTTCGCGCAGTGCGGCGAGGTGCGCCGCGACAGCGTCGGCGTCGCCGCGGGCGACCGGCCCGGTGAGTGCCGCGGGTCCCAGGTCGAGGACGTTGCTCAGGGCCGCGGTGACCAGCGGTCCCAGGATGGCGTTGGCGGCGCGGACCGGCGGTTCGTCGTGGTAGGCGGCACCGCGCGCAACGGCGACGTCGAGGATGGCGAGGGCGTCGCTGATGAGCGCGACCAGGTGATTGGCGCCGTGGGCGAGCGCCGCGTGATAGAGGGTGCGGTCGGCCTCGGCGATGCGGACCGGTTGACCACCGATCTCGTAGACGAGTGATTGTGCGATCGTGTAACCGATCTCGTCGGCCGCCGTGATGCCGAAACAGGACGTGGCGAGGCGGTTGGTGTCGTCGACGCCGCCGACGAAGGTCATCGCGGGATGCACTGCCAGGGCAAGCGCGCCCAGGTCCGACAGGGGTGCGAGGATTCCCACGCCGTGCGCACCCGCGGTATGCAGCACGACGGTGCCGCGTCGAAGTGCCCCGCCGGCTGCGATCTGCCCGACGACCGTCGGGAGCACGGCGTCGGGGACCGCGATGACAAGCAGTTCCGACCGTGCGACGACCTGGTCGAGCGGAAGAATCTGCGATTCCGGGAGCCTGGCCGCGGCCCGCTCGCGCGACGCCGTCGACGATGCCACAACTGCCCCGACGACATGTCCGGCTCGTTCTAGCGCTTCGGCGATCGCGGTGCCGACCCGACCGGCGGAAACAACGCCGACAGCGAGGCGCGCGGGCGCCAATCCGTCCGCGCGCATGCCAGCAGAAAATCGGTCCGGTGTGCTCACCGTGGTCCCTTCGTTCCGTTCCAGTCCCGCTCCGCGGGTACCAGACGTCCACGACGAGGATAGGCGGTCGGCGAGCGATGTGGTTGAAGGTGTGATGTGAGTAACTGGGCAGATTGCAATCGGCAGGGTGGGTCGCAGCGAGGGAGTGGCTCCCTCGGCGCGGGTGACGGGGCCGAATGCAATCAGCCCGCGAGGCGGCGTCGACGACGGTGACGTCGGGACAGATTGCAATCAGCACGCACAGCCGCAGCGAGGGAATGGCTCCCTCGGCGCGGGTGACGGGGACGAATGTAATCAGCCGGCGAGGCGGCGTCGACGACGGGGATGTCGGGACAGATTGCAATCAGCAGGGTGGGTCGGCGCGAGGGAGTGGCTCCCTCGGCAGGGGTGACGGGGCCGAATGCAATCAGCACGCCAGGCGGCGTCGACGACGGAGACTTCCGGGCAGATTGCAATCAGCCCACACAACCGCAGCGAGGGAATGGCTCCCTCGGCGCGGGTGACGGGGCCGAATGCAATCAGCACGCCGTAGGAAACGAACGACCCTGCTAGTCGTCTTTGCGTCGGCGGCCACCGCTGCCCGGCGAGACTTGCTGCAGCTGGGTCAGGAGTTGAGAGAAGGGGACGCCGGTGCCGTCGTCGTGTTTGCCGATGGAGTCTTCGAGGTCGGCCTCGGACGGCTGCACGTTCTGCTGTTGCGCAGCAGGCTGCGGGGCCGCCGGGCCGGGAGCGCCCGGGTCGGGCAGCCACGCGTCGGTGGGCGCGTCTTCGGTGAACTGCGGCTGGTTGGGGTCGGGCTGGGGGGCTACATAGGCCTGGGTCGGCGCGGGTTCGGCGACGACCTGCTCGAACTGAGTACTGATGATCTCTTCGTCATCGGTCACCACGGGGATGATCTCGGTCATGTCGGTGGCCGCGGCCCGAGGGATGTCGTAGCGCGCGTCGCCCGACGGCTGGTGCCGACCGTCGGCCGTGGCGGGTGCCGTCGACGCGAAATCATGAGCGGCCATCACGCGGTCGTCGGGAGCGTAAAGGTTGCTGCCGATACCCGACGCCAGCTCACGCAGCTTCTCGCTGGGCAACGCGACACGTTCCTCGGGCAACGGCTCGCCGAGGAGGAGCTCCAGGCTGGCACGCAATGCCGCGACCTGGGCCTGCAGCTCGAGCAGCTCCTGGCCGGATTCGGCGGCGACCTCCTTGCGGATGGTGGTCTCGACGTCGAGCTCGTATTGGCGTCGCGCCGTGATCTCCCGCTCGAGTTGCAGCTCGTAGACCAGCCGCAGGTCGCGGCTCTTCGCCTCCGCGGTGTCTGCCTGCCGGCGGAATTTCGTGACGAGAATCGCCCCGATGACAGCGGCCCACAGTGCTGCGATGACGGCGATCGACGCCGCGATCGTCAGTTTGTCGATGAACACCATCAAGATGCTCGCGACGAGGGCAAGAAGTATCAGCAGGCCCAGCAGCCACTGGGCGCCCGATCGGGAGGATCGGCGGGTTTCTGCGGAGCGGCCGTTCGATGACGCCATGATCGAAAACTTACCTTTCCGCGAAGTGAATGTTGGTCAAGGTGACCGGAGAGTTGCGAAAAGATCGCTCCGCTCCACTCCGTACCCACCTCTCACGCGGGCCCGGGATGCTCGCCTAGCATATCGGTCGTCGGATCGTCGGGTGCGCGGCAGCAGTATTCCAGCCAAAGTGCGGCCCCGACGAGCAGTGCCGCACCGACGAGCGCGATCAGGGTCGGCACCTTGTCATGGTCGGCCTGCGCGAGGTCGTTCTGCTGCAGCAGAAACACGCCCATGCCGGCCCAGACGCCGACCATGATCGCTCCGAGGATCGACGATGCCTTCGCCAGCGCCACGATCCGGGCCGCGGTCAACGGATGCAGTTGCCCGCGAGCCCGCCCGACTTGCCGAGAATTGACTCGGGACCGCACGATCAGCGCGACGACGACCTCGACGGCGGCCAGCACATACAGCGCCACGCCCGCGAACAACGGAATCGAGGGAAGGGATCCGTAATTGGCGCCGACAAGCACCCAACTCGCGACCCCGACGATTCCGGCGACCACGACTAGATCGCGAATCCTGGTGGGCCCCAGCCCCTCTTCACCGTCGGGCTGTTCCGGCTCGGTACTCACCAGTCGCCGTCCAAGTCCCCGAGGCGGCGCACCCCGGCCGTCTCGGCAGAATCGAGTTGCGCGACAAGCTCATCCACACGCCGAGCACCGACGTCGGTGTGCAGCAACGCATCTGGCTCGACGTCGAGCCACGGCACCAGCACGAACGCCCGCTGCGCGGCCCGCGGATGCGGAAGGGTCAGCGTCGGGTCGTCTTGCACGACGATGCCGCCGACAACGTCGACGGTGATCACGTCGACATCGAGAGTCCTTGGCCCCCAACGGACTTCACGCGTGCGCTCGGCGGCCTGCTCCAGGCGCGCGCCCGCGGCGAGCCACTCGTGCGCAGTCCGCTCACCCTCGACGATGAGGGTGATGTTGTAGAAGTCGTCCTGTTCGACGCCGCCCCACGGGGCGGTTGCGTATACGGCCGAGACTGCTACGACGTCGTCGCCGAATCCGGCCACCACGCTCCGCAAGTGCGCCAGCCGGTCACCGACATTGCTGCCGGCCGACAGAACCGCCCGGGTCACGTCTCCCGCCGCGCCACTCGCCGCGGTCACGTCTCCCGTCGCACCGCTCGCCGCGGTCACGTCTCCCGCCGCGCCGCTCACCCGGGTCATCGATCGGCCCTGCCCGCCATGGATTTTCGCGAGCGCCGCGTCACCACTGCGACGTCGGCGAAGGTCAGCGGTATCGGCGCCGACGGCTTGTGCACGGTCACTTCGACGGCGGCGAGCCGCTCGTCGGCCATCAACGTCTCGGCGATCTCGGCGCCGACGGTCTCGATCAGGTTGCGGGGCTCGCCCGCGACGATGTCGTGGACGGTCTGCGCGAGCACACCGTAATCGGCCGTGTCGGCGAGGTCGTCGGAGGCCGCCGCGAGGGCGAGATCCATCCAGAGCGTCACATCGATGAGGAAGTCTTGACCGTCGATCCGCTCATGCTCGAAGACACCGTGAAATCCGCGAACGCGCAAGCCGCGCAATTCGATCCGATCGGCCACTGCTCAGTTCTCCTCGTCGGGTCGGTCGGTTGCCCGGGGTGCGTACCCGTCGTCCCAGGCGTGTGCGACGGCGATCGCGTCGCGGCTTGAGGAGACGTCGTGGACGCGGACACCCCATGCGCCGGCCGCCGCGGCAAGAGCGGAGATGGCCGCCGTGGCGACTTCGCGTCCGGCGGGCGGGCGGTCGGCGCCGTCGGCCGCCAGCAGCGAACCGAGGAAGCGTTTGCGAGAGGCGCCGACGAGGATCGGGAATCCCAGCCCGACCAGCGTCGGCAGCGCCCGCAGCAACGCCCAGTTGTGGTCGGCGTCCTTCGCGAAACCCAGCCCGGGGTCGAGGATGATCTTGTCGGGGTCGACCCCCGCCGCGACCGCGGTGTCGACCTGGGCCAGCAGTTCACCGCTGACTTCTGCCACGACGTCGCGGTAGCCGTCGGAGACCGCGACGCGGTGAGTGAAGTCGGCAGGCGAGAACGGTCCGGAGCCGCGCCCGGCGTCCGACAACGGCCGCCAGTGCATCAGAATCCACGGAATACCCGCCGCCGCAACGACTTTCGCCATCTGCGCATCGGCTCGGCCACCGGAGACGTCGTTGACCAACCGCGCGCCGGCGTCGATCGCCGCCTGTGCGACCGATGCTCGCATCGTGTCGACGGAGACGGTGACGCCGTGCGCGGCGAGCGCTTCGATCACCGGCACGACCCGTGCCGCCTCGACGTCGGCGTCGATCCGGTGCGCACCCGGGCGGGTGGACTCACCCCCGACGTCGACGATGTCGGCGCCCTGGGCCGCAAGAGCCACACCGTGACCGATGGCGGCATCGACGTCGAGATAGCGCCCGCCGTCGGAGAACGAGTCGGCTGTCACGTTGAGGACGCCGAGCAGTTTCGTCATCACTGGACAGACACGTCCTTATCGGGTGATCAGGTCGAGCGCCTCGCCGCGGGACACCGCGCTGGTCTTGAACAGGCCGCGCACCGCGGAGGTGGTGGTGCGCGCGCCCGGCTTGCGGATTCCGCGCATCGCCATGCACAGATGTTCGGCCTCGATCACGACGATGACCCCGCGCGGATCGAGTTTGCGCACAATGGCATCCGCGATCTGCGAGGTGAGCCGCTCCTGAACCTGCGGACGCTTGGCATAGAGGTCGACCAACCGCGCCAGTTTCGACAGGCCGGTGACTCGGCCCGACGTCCCCGGGATGTAGCCGACGTGCGCAACGCCGTGAAACGACACCAGATGGTGTTCGCAGGTGGAGTAGAGCGGAATGTCTTTGACGAGGACGAGTTCGTCGTGGTTCTCGTCGAATGTCGTGGACAGCACGTCGTCGGGGTCGGTGTAGAGCCCGGCGAACACTTCGCGGTAGGCGTTGGCGACGCGAGTCGGCGTGCGCTGCAAGCCTTCTCGGTCGGGATCTTCTCCGACCGCGATGAGCAACTCGCGGACGGCTGCCTCCGCACGGGCCTGATCGAACTCACCGCGTGCGGTCAGGTCGGTGCGCGCCTGCTCCCCCACGACGGTCTCCTCACTGATCGTCATCGCGGCCCTTCGCCTCGCCCGGCGCGTTGCCGGTGCCCGTATTGCCGTGCGGCGCTGCACCATTCGCACTGCCGTTCACACCGTTGACCGTACCGTTCGGGGGCCAGCCCGGCGCCGACCAGTCCGCGGGAGCGCCGTAGTCGGGGCGGGTGCCGCTGCTCGGCTGCTGTCCCGGCTGCGGACGTCCTTGCGGCGCATGGTTTTGCGGGTTGGACGGACCGGTCGGATACGACGGCGGCTGCCCGTACTGCTGCCCCGGATGCGACTGGCCCTGATATGGCTGACCAGGATAGGGCTGACCGGGATACGACTGGGGGGAAGGCTGACCCGGATGCGGCTGCTGCGGGTACCCGACCGGCGGATACTGCGGTCCTTGATACTGCCCGGTGTTCGGCGGGCCGGCGGGCAGCACGTATCCGGGCGCGTACGACGACGTCTGTGCGCCAACGGGTTCGGGGGCCGGGTCGGGCTCCGGCGGCCACGGCTCGCCACGCTCGATCGCCAGCTCGCCCGGCGTCTTCACCGGCGGCTTGCTGCTCGGCGTACGCACCCCGAACTCGTTGAATTCGGTTATCCGGGGACGCTTTTCGACGTGCGAGAAGATCTTCTCCAAGTCTTTGCGGGTCAGCGTCTCCCGCTCGAGCAGCTGGGTCGCGAGGATGTCGAGCGTGTCACGGTACTCGTCGAGAATCGCCCACGCCTCGGTGTGTGCCGCCTCGATCAGGCGACGCACCTCGTCGTCGATCTCCCGGGCGACGTCGGCCGAGTAGTCCGCATGCGTGCCCATCGACCGGCCGAGGAACGGATCCCCCTGCTCCTGGCCGTAGCGGACCGCGCCCAGCTTGGCGCTCATGCCATATTCGGTGACCATCGCGCGCGCGATCTTGGTGGCCTGGTCGATATCCGACGACGCGCCCGTCGTCGGCTCGCTGAAGACGAGTTCTTCAGCGGCCCGTCCGCCCATCGCCATCACCAGGCGCGCGATCATCTCCGAGCGGGTCATCACGTCTTTGTCCTGCTCGGGAACCGCGAGGGCGTGACCGCCGGTACGACCGCGAGCCAGGATGGTGACCTTGTAGATGGGGTCGAGGTCGGGCATGGCCCACGCGGCCAATGTGTGCCCGCCCTCGTGGTAGGCCACCACCTTGCGCTCGTGTTCGCTGATCACGCGGCTCTTGCGACGCGGGCCGCCGATCACCCGGTCGACGGCCTCTTCGAGGGCTTCGCCGCTGATCACGTTCTTGTTCTCACGCGCGGTCAGCAGGGCCGCCTCGTTGAGGACGTTCTCCAGGTCGGCGCCGGACATGCCCGGGGTGCGCTTGGCAAGACCGTCCAGGTCGGCGTCGGGCGCGATCGGCTTGCCCTTGGCGTGGACCTTGAGGATCGCTCGACGACCCGCCATGTCGGGGTTGCCGACCGGGATCTGCCGGTCGAAGCGACCGGGGCGCAGCAGCGCCGGATCGAGGATGTCGGGCCGGTTGGTGGCCGCGATCAGGATCACGCCCGACCGTTCGCCGAAGCCGTCCATCTCGACGAGCAACTGGTTGAGGGTCTGTTCGCGCTCGTCGTGGCCGCCGCCGAGCCCCGCACCGCGCTGGCGGCCGACGGCGTCGATCTCGTCGACGAAGATGATGCAGGGGCTGTTCTGCTTGGCCTGCTCGAACAGGTCGCGCACACGCGACGCACCGACGCCGACGAACATCTCGACGAAGTCGGAGCCGGAGATGGTGAAGAACGGCACGCCCGCCTCGCCCGCGACGGCGCGAGCGAGCAGCGTCTTACCCGTTCCCGGCGGGCCGAACAGCAGGACGCCCTTGGGGATATTCGCGCCGAGCGCCTGGTAGCGGGCCGGATTCTGCAGGAAGTCCTTGATCTCGTAGAGCTCTTCGACGGCCTCGTCGGCGCCGGCGACGTCGGCGAAGGTGGTCTTCGGCATGTCTTTGGTGAGCTGCTTGGCGCGCGACCGGCCGAAGCCCATCACGCCGCCCTTGCCGCCACCCTGCATGCGGCTCATCACGAAGAAGAACAGCCCGAACAGGATCAACATGGGCAGGAAGATCAGCAGCAACTGACCGAGGACGGAGTCTTGGCTCACGTTGGTCTGGTAGCCGGCACCGGTGGCGTCGATGCGGTCGAACACTTCCTTCGCGCTCGCCGCCGGGTACTGGGTGGTGATCTTGTCGGACTTGTCACCCTTGGCATTGACGACTACCGGCTCGCGCAGGCTGATGCGCAGCCGCTGTTCACGGTCGTCGATCTGCACGAACTCGACGTTGCTCTTAGTGTTGAGCTGCGTCAGAGCGACGTTGGTGTCCACGGCCTTGTATTCCCGGTTGGAGTCGCGCATGGCGCTCCATCCCCAGATGGCCAAGATGATCAGCAACACAATCGCAAGATTGCGGAAGACTGTCTTTCGGTTCATTCGCGCTGGTGCGGCGCCCGCGGGGTTCGCGCGGCGCCAACGTCCTTCCCATAACTTGCTCTTCAGGCTACCCGCCGCGTCGATCCGCGTTCTGCCCGGTCATCGAGCACGCACGAGCGCTGCGCGGCGGAGATCACACAGGTCAGAAGGTCAACGTGCGACTGCGGCGAATCGTTCCCGTCAGTCGGTGTAGACCGAGGGATTCAGGCGTCCGATGTAAGGCAGATCACGGTAGCGCTCCGCGTAGTCGAGGCCGTAGCCGACGACGAACTCGTTGGGAATGTCGAAACCGATGTCGTTGACCTCCAGGGTCGCGCGCACGGCGTCGGGCTTGCGCAGCAGCGTGCACACGTTCAACGACCGCGGCGAGCGCGTCGCGAGGTTGCGCAGCAGCCAACTCAGCGTCAATCCGGAGTCGATGATGTCTTCGACGATGAGCACGTCACGGTCGGCGATGTCGCGGTCGAGGTCTTTGAGGATGCGCACCACGCCCGACGACGACGTCGACGATCCGTAGCTCGACACGGCCATGAACTCCATCTGCGACGGGATCGGCAGGGCGCGCGCGAAGTCGGTCATGAACATGATCGCGCCCTTGAGCACACCGATCAGGACCAGGTCGTCGGGAGCGTCCCGGTATCTCGCGGCCACCGACTCGGCGAGCTCGGTGATGCGCTCACGGATCTGCTCCTCGGTGATCAGGACCGCTTCGATGTCATCCCCGTACGGATGTTCATGGCTGCTCACCCGACAAGCTTGACACGGCGGTCCCGTCCGGCCGGTACTGGGTTAACCTCACAACACGCCGTCGCCGACGGTGCAAGTCGTGCGATCAAGTGGTTGATGGCGGTTCATGTGTAGTTCATTTGGATGAACTTCTCGGCACATCGGACGTACCCGCCAAATCGATTTGACTAAACAGTGAAACAGATCACAGTCTGTAAACGATCTGATATCTGTAACCGAACAGTTCGACCCAAGGGAGGGCCACATGGGCAACAGCAGGACAGCGAGGGGTTGGGGACACCGCATCCGGTGGACCATCGCTGCCACGGCCATCGCCACCGCAACGGCGACCGGCGCCGCCGCTGTCGCGCAGGCGGCGCCGACCACACCGGCGCCAGTCAGCTACAAGGCCACCCTGGTTGGTCACACCGTCAAACTCGACGTCACCAACGGCGCGCTGGTGGTCGACGGAACCAACGTCACGATGCGCGACCGCACCGGCGCGGACGTCTTGCGAATCCCGCTGCGTTACAACCTGGAGGACCGCACCTACCCGATCGCGACCAAAGTCGCGTCGAGCCGCAGCATCACCCTGATCCCGATCCGCGACGCCACGAAGTCGACGAAAGCCGATACGAAAGACGTTTCGAACGGCGCGGTCGTCGTCGAGCGGCGCATCCGGGGCTACCAGAGCAAGCAAGAACGCGACGACGCCGCTTACACACGATTCCAATCGCAGGTCGCCAGCGCCATGACGATTTCCACGATCGTCGGTCTCGCGATCGGCCTGGTGGTAGGCGCTCTCCTGGTCGGCATCCCGACGTGCGCGACGATCGTCGCCTGTGTGCCGGGCATCCTGCTCGGCGGCTCGCTCGGTTCGGCAGTCGGCATCGTCGCGGGCGGCGGCGGCGCGATCTTCGGATACGGCATCCAGTACTTCAACACGATCAATTCACCGTTCGTGCCGCAGTACTACACCTCGAACTGACGAGCGACTGATCGTTCGATCTAATCAATACTTTGATCGTTCGATCCAATTTCCACCTCGCGTTGCCCGATTGCTTGAGTTGACAATTTGATATGGCAAATCGGGCGAGTTCATCTAATCGGATGAATTGGCCCGATTTTGCATCTACACGCCCGATCAATTGGTCTTTTGTGACCCCAAGCACTATCCTTTAGCGAGCAATGCGCAAGCGACATTAGGGACATTCATGACTTCAGTGCACACACCGCGATTCCGGACACGGCTCGCGATCATCGGACTCGGACTGGCGACGGCGGCGGCAACCAGCGTCGGAGCCACCGCACACGCGGCACCGGCACCGGCACCGGTCAAGTACTCGGCCAAGGTGGTCGGCAAAACGGTCGAGATCGACGTCACGAACGGCACGTTCGCGGTCGACGGCACCAACCTGACACTGAAGAACACCGCCGGGGCTCCCGTCTTGAGTGTCCCCCTGTCGTACGGCTCGAAGGACCGCAAGTTCCCGATCGAGGCGAAGACCGCGAGTACACACGCGACCCTGATTCCGCAGACCGACGTGGCGAAGTCCACCAAGATCGACGCGGCGACGCTGTCGGAGTTCAAGCATCAGGTCGTCTACTGCAAGAACGGAATCCGCGGGGCGCAAACGAAGCAGGAACGCGATGATCAGGCGTTCAACCGGTTCATCTCGCAGATGTCCGCATCGGTCGGCATCGGTACCCTGGTCGGTACCGCCATCGGAGCGGCGCTAGGCTTCGTCGGTTTCCTTGGCGGACCGGTCGGCCTCGCATCAGTGCCGCTGGGGGCGGCTGTCGGTGGAATCGTGGGCACCATCGCTTCCGGCGCGCCGATCGTTGCCTACTGGAACCAGTACAACTCCACGATCAACTCGAAGTTCACGCCGACCTGCTACTGAGCTCTTCGACTACGCGAGTAGCAAACGACGGATCCCGCCCCGCACCAGCGAGGCGGGATCCGTCGTTTCAGCGGTCAGATCAGCCGGTCACTCTGCCAGTGCGACCGCCTCGTGGGATTCGACGGCAGCGGCGTCGTCGACGATGCGGTTGGCTCGCCAGCGCGCCCACATCCGCTCCCCGGCGACGGTGAGCCAGATCGCGACGCCCGCATAGACCCAACCGACGAGGACGTCGATCACGTAGTGCTCGCCGCCGTAGACCAGCGTGAACGCCATCGCCACAGGAAACAGCACGAGAACTGCCCGCGCCACCCGGTTGGTGACGAACGGCCACAGCGCGACCACCACGACGATGGTGAACGCAGCGTGCAACGACGGCATCGCGGCCACCGGGTTGCTGTTGGCCTCCAGCCAGCCGGTGCTGGTGTCGATGGGCACCAGCCCGAATCCGAATCCGGCCACCCGCCCCACCCGCTGAGCGATGGCATGGTGTTCGGCGGCGTACCACGGCGGCGCCTGCGGCAGCAGAACATAGGTGAGCAGCCCCAGGAACGACAAGACCACCACCGTGGTCATATACCGCCGCCACGCGCCGCGCGAGTACACGTACAACACCGCCGCCAGCACCCACGGCACCACGAGGTGCGTCGTGTAGATGAACGCGGTCAGAAACGACCACCACGGCAACGCACCGTCGGCGGGAAGCAGATGCTGCTGCAGCCACACGGTGGGGAGCACCCCGCCGAACAGGGCTCGATCGATGTTGATCGGCGTCTCGATCTGCAGCGGCATCCCGATGCTCGTCGCCGCGGCGCGGCTGAAGTCGTAAGCCACGAGCGCCGCGATCAGCGGTATCCAATCGACGAGCACCCGCAGGTGAGAACGGAGCGGGCGATCTATCCGGAATGCGACGATTCCGCCCAGCAGCCACGCCGCCTGATACAGCCGTTCGAGCGGAACTCCCTTAGTCGCGATGACGATGCCCAGTGCGACGAGATAGCCCACGAACACCAATGCCCGCAGCCAACGCCGTGACTTCCGGAGTTCAGTCATCGCACCTGCCCATCGTGTTTTGCGCCGACCACTGATCCTATGTGTGCGGGGCGGGTCGCCATCCGACTTTGCCGAGTTTGCCGACGACATCGCGGATCATCTCGCGAATGCTTGGCGGCGTTGACAATTCGACGCGATCACTGCGCTCGGAGGTCGTACACGACGGTTGACCCGACTGTCTGCGGGGTGTAATTGGCGCTCACCCACGCCGCGATCTCGGTATTCGGGCCCTTGCTGCCGAACCCACCGAATCCGCCAGGGCCGCCGCGCCCACCGGAGCCATGCCCACCGCGGCCGTGTCCGCCGCCCTGGGCCGCAACCACGTAGTAGCGCACCTGCCCGGTCTTCACATACTGCTGGAACTGGCTCAGCGTCGGCGTCGGGTCGGATCCACCGAATCCGCCGATCGCCATCACCGCGGTCTTGCTCGACAATTCCATGCTCGCCGCCGTCGACGATCGGCTCACCGCTGCCGACCACGGCGTACCTGCCGTCCGCAGCAGGGTGTCGAGCTGGGTGTTCGACGCCGCTTCGTCCCATCCGCGCCCCCGCTCATGGGCCGACTGCGCCGGCCCGACCGACGGGGAGCCACCGGTGTGGGCGGTGCCGATCGTCGCGACGGTGTACGCGGTGGAACCGGCGAGCGAGGCGAACAGTGCGATTGCCACCGTCGCGGTGCGCCAGCGTCCGCCGAGCGCTCCGAACGCCAGGGCCACCACCGCTACCAGGGTCGCTGCGAGAATCACCCAGCGCAGCCAGGGCATCCAGTCGCCGTTGCGGCCGAGCAGGACGAATCCCCAGCCGCCCGCCGCGAGTACCATCGCCGCGGCGCCGAGGTGACCCCAGGTCTGCTCGCGCCTGCGCCACACCTCGACAGCCGCGATACCGATCATGCCGGCGATGGCGGGCGCGATGGCCAGGGTGTAGTAGGCGTGCATCATCCCGTTCATGAACGACAAGACCAGACCGTTGATGACCATCCACCCGCCGAAGACGATCGCGCCACCGCGCATCAAGTCCGTTCGCGGCGCACGACCCCGGCTGATCAGGACCGCCACCAGCCCGACCAGTGCGGCGGGCAGCAGCCAGGAGATCTCGAAGCCGACCTCACCGGTGAACAGCCTGGTGATACCTGCCGACGAACTCATCCCGCCGAATCCGTGTGCGCCACCGTTCTCTTTCATGAACTCGGCGATCTGCGCCTGGGTGGGGCCGGAGTGCGAGCCGCCGCCGTGGTTGCGGCCGAGGACACGAGACAGCCCGTTGTAGCCGATGACGAGGTTCATGAAGTTGTTGTCGGTGGATCCGGCCAGGTAGGGACGCGAATCGGCCGGCCACCACAGGGTCAGCAGCACATACCACCCCGACGAGACGACGAGCGCGGCCACCGCACCCAACAGGTGGACGACACGTCGGCCCAGTCCGGTCGGCGCGACGATCAGATACGCCAGAGCCAACGCGGGAACGACCATCAGCCCTTCCAGCATCTTGGCGAGGAACGCGAAGCCCAGTGCGACGCCGGCGAGCGCCAGCCACTTCCAGCTTGCTTTCGGCAGGGCGCGCACCGTGCAGTAGGCGCCCGCGGTCATCAGCAGCACCATGACCGCATCGGGATTGTTGAACCGGAACATCAAGGCGACGACGGGGATCAGCGCCAGCGCGGCACCCGCGAGCAGGCCCGCGTTGCGCGACGTCGTCACCCTCGTGACCGCGGCATAGGTCAGCGCCACCGCCGCGACGGCCATCAGCGCTTGGGGGATCAGCATCGAGGCGCTGGAGAATCCGAAGATCTGCCCCGACAGACCCATCACCCATTGCGACACCGGGGGTTTGTCGACGGTGATGAAGTTGCCCGTGTCGAGGGAGCCGAAGAGCAGCGCCTTCCAGTTCGACGACCCGGCCTGCGCCGCGGCGGCGTAGAACGAGTTGCCCATCCCGTTGACGGTGATGTTCCAGAGGTAGGCGACGGCGGTCGCGACGAGCAGTGCGGCGAGCGCGAGCCGAGTGCCTCGAGTGGCGGGCGGAAGCTGGGGTTCGGCGTCGGACGAGGCCTGCACCGGCGTTGTCGGTGGGTCGATCGTGAGGGTCATGGACCTGAGTCTCGACCGCACACGTGGCATAGACCTCCCAGGAAGCTGTTGATCCGCTGTCAGTGCGGTTCCCGGTGGCTGTATGCCGGAATTATCGGATAAGCCGCTCGGTTTTCAGCACGCCGCAGCGTCGTACCACCACGAGTCGATGGCCGCCGTCGCCCCCGACTGCCACCGGCCCCTGCCCCCGCCACCTGGTGATCAGCGCGTCCACGGCGTCGACGACGCGCGTCGTCGGCTCGGTTGCCCCGACGTCGAGCAGCCATCGATGCACCACCCGACGTCGGATCGAATCATGATGCGCGGCAAGCGCTTCGACGTCGATGCCGTCGTTCGTCAGCGCCGCGCGATACTGTTCGGCGGCCACTCCGTCGAGATACTCGACGTCGGCGCGCACGGCATCGGCGGTCCGTCCTAGTGCCGCCGCCACTCCCCCGTGCAGCACGTCGTCGAGCAGTGGAAGCACTTCCGTGCGCACGCGGACGCGGGTGAATCTGGGATCGTCGTTGTGGGGATCGCGGATCGGCGTCAGCCCCCATTGCGCGCATGCGCCATGGGTGGTGGCCCGCGCGACGTCGAGCAGCGGGCGTCCCCACGGGTCGCGCCAGCGCGACATGCCGGCGATCGATCGGGGCCCGGAACCGCGGGCCAGGCCGAGCAGGACCGTTTCGGCCTGATCGTCGACGGTGTGCCCGATCAGGACCGGACGGTCGGCGCGGGCCGCCGACAGAGCGTCGTAGCGGGCGTCGCGCGCGGCCGCCTCCAGTCCGCCGGAACCCGTGACGCGGACTGTGAGCACCTGCGCCGACGCCCCGACGTCGCGCGCGAATTGAGCTGCGGTACAAGCTGTTTCAGCCGAGCCGGGCTGTAGTTGATGGTCGACGACGAGCGCGCGGACGTCGAGGCCGGCGGCCACGGCGCCCGCGGTCAGCGCGAGCGAGTCGGGTCCGCCGGACAGTGCGACACACACACGCGGATCAGAAAGATGTTCGGCCGCGAAGTCCGCGACCGCCCGGGTCACAGCACGCGCTTGATCCACTTGGCGGGTTCGTCGATCTCGTTGGGCAGCGGCATCGTCGACTCATTGGTCCAGATGGCGTTGAACGGTTCCATGCCGACGGTCGCCACCACCTCGTCGACGAAGGCCTTACCGCGGATGTACTGGGCCATCTTGGCATCCATGCCGATGAGCGCGCGGATGATGCGCTGGACGGGATTGCGGGGCCCGGTGCGGCGGTCGTCGAAGGCCGATCGGATCGACGCGACGGTGGGGACCTGGGCGGGGCCGACGGCGTCCATGACGTGGTCGGCATGGCCTTCGAGGAGGGTGCCGAGCATCATCAGCCTGCTGAACGCGTCGTACTGCTCGGGCGTCTGCAACAACTGCATCGCGCCGATGATGCCCTTCTCGCGGGGCTTGTCCGACCGCAGCGCCGACGTCAGGCGGGCCACCATCTCCGCCGACGATTCACCGGACTCGCTGGTCAGCGTGGTGACGTTGTCGATCATGTACTGGCGCAGCCACGGGTTGGCGGAGAACTGCACCCGGTGGGTCACCTCGTGCAGGCATACCCACAGCCGAAAGTCGGACGGGACCACTTTCAGTGCGCGCTCGACGGCGATGATGTTCGGCGTGACCAGCATCAGCACGCCCTCGTCGCCGGTCTCCGGGTCCGGGGTGAACGGGTCGTACTGGCCGAGGATCGCACCCGACAGGAAGGCCAGCAACCCGCCCGCCTGAACACCACCGACCTTGCCGGAAACGGTTCCGAAGAGCCCGGACAGGTCGAAGCCCTTGCCCGACGGTTGCTCGTCGGCGGTTGGTTCCGACGTGCCCAGCATCGACCGCATCGACTGGGCCGCGGCGTCGATCCATTCACCCCGGTCGAGGATTCGAGCGGTCGGGACCCGCATACCGTCGGCCAATCCGGTGACCTCCCGGACCGGCCCCTCGGCACGCACCGCCGCGTCGGCCAGCTCCGCTCGGGCCTGATTCATCGTGTAGTCGGTGACTCGTGGGCCGGGGCGGGCGATGCGCCGGCCGGTCGCCGCGGCGAGTTCCCAGTCGACCCGGTCGCCGACGCCGATCGTCGCGCTGGTCGATTCGGCTTTGGGATCGGTCACATTCACATCGGTCATCGGCATCCACATTCTCGAAGCGCACCGGCCACCGCGTCGAGCGCCGGGCGGGCGTCGGCGGGTGAGGTGCCGTTGGACATCAGGGCGAACGACAGCACACGGCCGTCGACGGTAAGCACTGTCCCGGTCAACGAACTGACGCCGGTCAGTGTTCCCGTCTTGGCGCGCACCCAGCCCGCGCCCGCGGTGAGCTTCGGGTCGAAACGGTCGGCGAGCGTGCCCGTACCACCCGCGATCGGCAGGCCGTCGAGCATCGGGCGCAGTTTGGGCTCGGCGGTGCCCGCGGTGCCCGACATCAGTTTGTCGAGCAGCGCGGCGGGTACCCGGTTGGCATAGGACAAGCCCGACGTGTCGTGCAGCGTGACGCCGGTCAAGTCGAATCCGTTTGCGGTGAGCGTCTTTTCGACGGCTTGTGCGCCGCCGGCCAACGAGGCGTCGCCGCCGGTCGCCTTCGACAACTCCATCGACAGCGCCTGCGCCATCACATTGTCGCTGTAGCGCATCATGTCGTTGACGCGGGTGATCAGCGGCGCCGAGGTGACCTGCGCGACGACCTTCGCTCCGGCGTCGGCGGTGACCGTGGTGACCTTCGCGTCCACTCCGAGCGCGTCGGCGAGCACCTTGCCCGCGGTAACGGCGGGGTCGTCGACGCGGGGCGAGAACTCGTCGAGCGGCTTGATGCGCCCGGCGTCGGCCATCAGCGACTCGATCGGCGCGATGTCGCCGCCCGCGATGTCGCCGCGATCCCAGGTGGAGTCCATCGTCGGGCCGGTGAAGGCGCTGGTGTCGACGGCGACCGCGGTCACGTTGATGCCCGACTTGCGGATCTGTTCGGCCAGCGAGGCGATGCGCGGGGCGTCGGTGAAGAAGGTCGCCACGCCGGTCGGTTGCGCCGACAGCGTCGGGTCGCCCGCGCCGACCAGGATGACCTGGCCGTCGGTGCCCTGCACGACCGTCGTGGTGAGGCGTTTGTCCTCGGGCAGGCCGAGCAGCACCGCCGACGCCGTGAGGACCTTGGTGTTCGACGCCGGGATCAGCGGCAGCGTCGGATTGCGTGACCACAGCGTCGCGCCGGTCAGCGGATCGGTGACCTCACCGGTCAGCTTGCCCAGCGCCGGGCTCGCCGCGACTTTGGCCAGCGCCTTGCGCACCCCCGCGGCCGTCGGCTCGGGCGCGTCGGGCGATACCGGCGTGATGGTCGGCGACGCCGCGATCAGCGCCGGGCGTGCCGGAGTGCCCGGCGGAACGTCGGGGCCCTTGTTGAGCTGCAGATACACCACCACCGACGCCGCCGCGACCACCGCAACGATCGCTATCGACGTGATGATCCACAGCGCGATCCGAGTGCCTTTTCGCGCGCTCACACAACCTCCGCAATCTCACACATCAGTCCAACAGTATCGTTGAGGCGGTTCTTACGCCCCCGCCAACTCATACGGCACCGTCTAGTAGGAGAAATGATCGTGGCATTCGACGTCATCATCGAGATCCCCAAGGGGTCACGCAACAAGTACGAGGTGGACCACGAGACCGGCCGCGTCTTCCTGGACCGGTACCTCTACACCGCGTTCGGCTACCCGGCCGACTACGGTTTCATCGACGACACGCTCGGGGAAGACGGCGACCCGCTCGACGCGCTGGTCCTGCTGCCCGAGTCGGTGTACCCCGGTGTGACGGTCAAGGCGCGCCCGGTCGGCATGTACACCATGACCGACGAAGCAGGCGGCGACGACAAGCTGCTGTGCGTCCCGGCCAAGGACGTCCGGTGGGATCACATCCAGGACATCGCCGACGTCAGCGAGTTCGAACTGAACGCGATCAGCCACTTCTTCGAGCACTACAAGGATCTCGAGCCGGGCAAGGAAGTGACCCCGGGCGGCTGGGTCGGCAAGGCCGAGGCCGAGAAGGTCCTCTCCGAGGCCATCGAGCGTCTGAAGGAGCAGGGACACTAAGTCCGCTCGCTTCCGCAGAGTTCTGCAAATAATCCCGCCGTTGAGGGCATATT
>NZ_JABBNB010000040.1 GCF_012933505.1 Gordonia asplenii | reverse complement strand
TGGTGACCTGAGGAACCCAACTGGGGCCGAGACATGTTGGGTGCGTTGGGTGTTCGCAGGGCTGCTGGGGTGGTTGCGTTCGGATGTCGGGTCGCCGGCCCCTCGATACACCGAAGCTCGTTCCTCGCTTCGGCACTCGGGGAGCGGGGGATACACCGCTTCGGCACTCGGGGAGCGGGGGCATCCGAAGCTCGTGAGCGCACTCGGGGAGCGGGGGCATCCGAAGCTCGTGAGCGCACTCGTGGAGCGGGGGCATCGGGGCTCGCGAACTTGCCTCGGGGAGCGGGGGCATCGGGGGCTCGCGAACTTGCCCGCGATACGACGACGGTGTCGCTTAGCTGCTCGGGGCCCGGACCACCATCGGGACGCCGGGGAAGTAGGCGGCCATCTCGGAGCGGGCCTTGCGCAGCGAGGCGATGCCGTAGCCCTTCTTGCGGTGTTCCGGGTGTACCCAGATGCGGACGTCGACTTCACCCGCGGTGAGTTCGCCGAACACGAATCCGACCTTCTCGGTGCCTTCGAGGGCGACGAGCCAGATGGCTTCCTCATTGTCGACGCGCGTCGCGGCCTGGGCGAGTTCGTCGGCGACGGTACCTGCCGGCGAGCCGGAACCGTCGCCCGCGACGCCCTGATCCTCGGTGCGCGCGACGAACAGGTCGGCGTCGGAGTCGGCGACGAACGGGCGCAGCAGTAGCGTGTCGCCGCTCGACGCCGGGCGATCGGCGAGGGTGAAGGTGAGAGCCGAATTGAGGTCGTCGAGTTCGGCCTGATTGTGGCGGCGCTGCTCTTTGGTGAGCTGGTCGAGTGACATGCCCAGCACGGCTTCGGCGCCGAGCTGCGACTTTCCGAGGAGCGCGGCGACCGCCTCGATGGCCGCTTTGCGATCCTCTGCGTCGACGATGGCGTCGAGTACCTCGTGCCTACGCTCGAGTGCGGTGAGCAGCGCGTCGGTGATGTCGCGGCGGGTCGTCGTCTGATCCAGATCACTCATGTCGACGATCGTAATCGAGCATCCGCGACTTGGCTTGCTACCCGCAAGTTCTCGCGCGGGTTTTTCGAAACCCGAATTGGAACACGTTTCACTCGAATGTCATGCCCGCGGCGTCGCACTACTTCCGCAGAACTAGAACACGTCCTAGTGTGGAGGTCATGAGTGATATGCAGCAGTCCGGCGATGGCGGTTTCGATCCATTGCGCGGGGGCACCCATCTGGGCGACTTGATGGTCGCCGCTCTCAAACGTCACGCGAAGCGCAACGTGCTGACCATCGGCGACGTCGAACTGACGGGCCGGGAGATGGCCGATGCGATCAGTCGCTACGTTCAGGCGTTCGAATCGCTGGGCGCGGGCAGGGGTACCGCGGTGGGTCTGCTCGCATTGAATCGGCCGGAAGTCCTCCTCGTCATCGGGGCCGGACAGAATCAGGGATGGCGGCGCACGGCGCTGCATCCGCTCGGTTCTGCCGACGACCACGCCTATGTCCTCAACGACGCCGGGGTCCAGACGTTGGTCATCGACCCGGTGCCGATGTTCGTCGAACGCGCGACGGTCCTGCTGGAGAAGGTCGACTCACTCAAGCAGGTCCTCACCCTCGGGCCGGTCCCGCCCGAACTCGCCGACGTCGGCGTCGACGTGATCGCCGAAGCGAGCAAGTTCGACGCCCGGCCGCTGGTCGCCGCGCGACTCGGCCCCGACCACGTCGTGTCGATCACCTACACCGGTGGCACCACCGGCAAGCCCAAGGGCGTGATCGGCACCGTGCAATCGATTTCGACGATGACCCAGATCCAGCTGGCCGAGTGGGAGTGGCCGGCGAATCCGCGCTTCTTGATGTGCACTCCGCTCTCGCATGCCGGTGCGGCGTTCTTCGTGCCGACGCTGGTCAAGGGCGGTTCGATGGTGGTGCTCGCCAAGTTCGATCCGGCCGAGGTGTTGCGCACCATCGAAGAGGAGAAGATCACCGCGACGATGCTGGTGCCGTCGATGCTATATGCACTGATGGACCACCCCGACTCTCGGACGCGCGATCTGTCGTCGCTGGAGACCGTCTACTACGGGGCGTCGCCGATCAATCGGGTGCGCCTGGCTGAGGCGATCGAGCGCTTCGGCCCGATCTTCGCGCAGTACTACGGGCAGTCCGAGGCGCCGATGGTGATCAGCTACCTCGGCAAGAACGACCACGATCCGGCCCGACTGTCGAGTTGCGGGCGACCCTCGGTGTTTCTGCGCACCGCGTTGCTCGGCCCCGACGACAATCCTGTCGCGCAGGGTGAGCCGGGTGAGGTGTGCGTTTCCGGCCCGCTCCTCGCTGGTGGCTACCGCGGGCTGCCCGAACAGACCGCGGAGACCTTCCGTGACGGTTGGCTGCGTACCGGCGACGTCGCGCGCGAAGACGAGGACGGATTCTGGTTCATCGTCGACCGCACCAAGGACATGATCGTCACCGGCGGTTTCAATGTCTTCCCGCGTGAAGTGGAAGACGTTGTCGCAGAACATAGTTCGGTGGGTCAGGTAGGTGTGATCGGTGTGCCTGACGACAAGTGGGGCGAGGCGGTCACCGCCGTCGTCGTACTGCGTGCCGAGGTGGACGCCTCCGAAGAGGCCAAGGCTCGGATCGCAGCGGAGATCCAGACCGCGGTGAAGGAGCGCAAGGGCGCGGTTCAGTCGCCTAAGCAGGTCGTCTTCACCGACGCGTTGCCGCTGACCGCGCTGGGCAAACCGGACAAGAAGGCGCTGCGCGCACGCTATTGGGAATCGTCGACGCGATCGGTGGGCTGAACCCAACTCGAATCGGTGAACCCGAACGAAGTATTCGTTCGGGTTCACCGATTCTTGTTGGGTGAGGTGAACATCGACCTACCGATAGCGGACGTCGAACTCCTTCGCGCCATTGAGCCAGCCGGCGCGTAGGCGTTGGGGCTCAGCGACTTTCGTGATGTCGGGTAGGACGTCGGCGATGGCGTCGAACATCAGTCCCACCTCGAGTCGGGCGAGGTTCGCGCCGACGCAGAAGTGCGCGCCGCTGCCGCCGAAACTCAAGTGCGGGTTGGGATCTCGTAGGATGTCGAACGTGAACGGATCATTGAAGACGTCCTCGTCGAAGTTGGCCGAACTGTAGAACAGGCCGACGCGGTCGCCGGATTCGATTGGCACGCCGCCGATCTCGGTGTCGACGAGGGCCGTTCGCTGAAAACAGTGGACCGGTGTAGCCCAGCGAATGATTTCGTCGACGGCGGTGGCCGGCCGCTGCGCCTTGTACAGCTCCCACTGGTCGGGGTTGTCGAGGAAGGCGTTCATGCCGTGGGTTGTCGCATTGCGGGTGGTCTCGTTGCCCGCGATCACCAAAAGCACGATGAAGAAACCGAATTCGGCCTCACTCAGTGCTTCGCCGTCGATGTCGGCCTGCACCAGGGTGGTGAGAATGTCGTCGGTCGGGTGCTTACGACGTTCCTCGGCGAGCAGGTAGGCGTAGCCGAGCAGTTCGGCGTTCGCCATCTCCGGGGTGAGGTCGGGCGTCTGATCGTGGGTGTTGATCATTGCGTTGGCGAGGGTGAAGATGCGGGCGTGGTCCTCGGCCGGGAAGCCGACGAGATCCAGAATCGCTTGCAGCGGAAGGTGAATGGCGACGTCGGCCACGAAGTCGCCGTCCGTCTTCGACGCTGCCTCCATGGCGATCCGGCGTGCCGACTCGCGCAATATCTCGGTCAGCGAGCTGATCGCGCGCGGAGTGAACAGACGCGAGATGATCTTGCGCAGTCGCGTGTGTTCGGGAACGTCGTGGTTGATCAGCAGGGCGCGCGTCAGATCGAGCTGCTCAGCGGTGATGCCGTCGGGCAGGCGCATCACCGCGCCCTTGCGATACGTCGACCACGCGTGATTGTTCTTCGAGATCTCGCGGATGTGCGCGTGTTTGGTGACGGCCCAGTAGCCGGCGTCGGAGAAGACGTTGCCTTCGCGGGGCTGGCCGTTCCACCAGACCGGCATCGTCGAACGGAGCTCCGCGAACTGATCGTGCGGGACTCCGTTGACCATCACGTCGGGGTCGGTGAAGTCGAATCCCTCGCCGAAGCGACAACCGTCCGTCGAGCTGCTGGTCGTGGTCATCTGAGGCCTCCGATTCGCTGCGTTGTGGGCTGTGTCACCACACCATACACCGAGTCGAAATGTGTATTGTCTGAGCGGCTCGACGTCGACGCGACAGGGCTCGGGTGACTCCCGGGTAGTGTGGGCAGTCATGCGCACGCACGGCTGGGGTGGCGACGTACCCGTCGACGACGATGAAGCGGTCGCCCGCATCCTGGCGGCGACTCGAACATGCATCGATCGCAATCCGACGTCGACCGGCGTCGCCGATGTCGCGCGGGAACTGCAGGTCACTCGGCAGACGGTGTACCGATACTTCAAAGGCACCGAGGAATTGCTGGAGGCCACCGCGATGGATGCGGTGGGCGATCTGCTGACGCGGGTCAGTGCGGGGCTGGCCGGAATCACCGAGCCCGACGCCGCGGTGGTCCGGGGGCTGGTGCTCGTGATGGCAGAGCTGTCTGCGCAATCGTATGTGGGACTCGTGCTCAACGGCGATCACTTGACGATGACCAGGCTCGGCGGCGTCACCTCCGACATCGCCTATGGTTTCGCGCGGTCCATCGTCGGGCGGATGGATGTGGACTGGGCGGCAAGGGGTTTCACCGACGCCGACGTCGACGTGGTGATCGAGATCCTGCTGCGCACGCTGCAATCACTGATCGTCGATCATGGGCGAGGTCGGTCGACGGAGGAGTTGGGACGGTTCCTGGACCGGTGGACGGGAGCGTCGATCCGGGCGATGGGGGATACGGCATAGCGACACGTCCAACAGAAAGGCCCAGGTCCGACACGTTTAGAGTCGGATCTGGGCCGTCGAGTCGGATCTACGGTGCTGCGGGCTCAGATGCGTTCGATGATGGTGCCGGTCGCCAGCGCACCACCCGCACACATGGTGATCAGCGCGGTGGTGTTGTCGCTGCGCTCCAACTCGTGCAGGGCGGTGGTGAGGAGGCGGGATCCGGTGCTGCCCACCGGATGGCCCAGCGCGATGGCGCCACCGTTGACGTTGACCTTGTCCATGTCCGGCTGATGCACCCTGGCCCAGCTCAGCAGCACCGACGCGAAGGCCTCGTTGACCTCGAACCGGTCGATGTCGTCGATGCTCATCCCCGAACGCGCCAACACTCGCTCGGTCGCCTGAACGGGGCCGTCGAGGTGGTAATACGGTTCGGCGCCGACGAGTGCCTGTGACACGATGCGCGCGCGGGGCGTCAGCCCGAGTGCCTTGGCCTTCGCCTCGTCCATGATGAGGACCGCGGCGGCGCCGTCGGAGATCTGCGACGACGTTCCGGCGGTGTGGATGCCGCCCTCCAGGACGGGCTTCAGTGCCGAAAGGGATTCCAGCGTCGTAGCCCGCAGGCCCTGGTCTTTGTTCACCTCGAGGATCTCGCCGGTGAGGGTGCCGTCCTTGAGTCGCTCGGGTGCCTTGACAGTGAGCACCTCGCGGTCGAATCGGCCTTCGTCCCAGGCCTGCTTGGCCAGCCGCTGGCTGCGCTCGCCGAGTGCGTCGACGTCGGCGCGCGTGATGCCGCGGCGCGTGGCGATTCGCTCGGCCGCCTCGAACTGGTTGGGCATGTCGATGTCCCATGACTCCGGGCGACGAGGGCCCGCACCGTCGACGACGTTGGCGCCCAACGGAACCTGCGACATCGCTTCGATGCCGCACGCGATCCCGACGTCGATCGTGTCGGTGGCGATGAGGCCGGCGATGAGGTGATTGGCCTGTTGCGCCGAACCGCACTGGCAATCGATGGTGGTGGCACCGGTCTGCCACGGCAATCCCGCGTGCAGCCATGCGGTGCGGGTGATGTTGTTGCCCTGCGAGCCGACCTGCATCACGCAGCCGCCGATGACCTGTTCCACCAGCTCCGCGTCGATGCCCGCGCGCTCGACGACGCCGCGCTGAGCCGCGCCGAGAATTTCCGCCGCATGCAACCCGGAAAGCCAACCGGCGCGCTTTCCGATCGGGGTTCGCGCTGCTTCGACGATTACCGGCACACCCATGAATTCATCCTTCGACGTTTCGCTTCCCGCCACCCCGCTCGGGGCGGGGACAGTACCTCCGGAGCGGAGGTCTCCAACATCAAAACTAGAACAGGTTCTTGTTGATGTCCATCCTGTGTGGCACTCTGGGATACAGCAAATCTTAGAACAGGTTCTCGCGCTGTCGACGGTGGTGTGGGAAAGATTCACAGAACGAGGTGATCGAAGTTGACCCAGGCCCAAGACGCCCCGGTCTCGAGTTCGTTCCTGGGTCAGGACGGCTGGGATTTCACCAGTCCGGACCTGCTCCAGAACGGCATTCCGGTGCGGGAGTTCGCCGAACTCCGCAAGACAGCGCCGGTCTGGTGGAACGCTCAGGCACCCGGTAAGGGCGGCGGATTCCATGACGGCGGCTACTGGGTGGTCTCCAAGCACGCCCACATCCGCGAGATCTCGAAGAACAACGACGACTGGTCGACCAACACCAACGGTGTCATCATCCGCTTCGACGACGAGATGACCTCCGAGCAGCTCGAGATCACCAAGGCGCTGCTGATCAACCACGACCCGCCGTCGCACACCCGGCTGCGCAAGCTCGTCTCCAAGGCTTTCACGCCGCGGGCGGTGCACGCCCTCGAGGAGAAGCTCGACGAGGCAGCGCGGACCATCGTCAAGCGCGCCGCGGAGTCCGGCACCGGTGACTTCGTCCACGACGTCGCCGTCGACCTTCCGCTGCTGGCGATCGCCGACCTGCTCGGCGTCCCGGAGGAAGACCGCGTCAAGTTGTTCAACTGGTCGAACAACATGATGAACTACGACGACCCCGAGTTCGGTGAAGATCCGCAGATGGCGTCGGCCGAGATCCTCGGCTACGGCTATCAGATGGCCGAGGCGCGCCGCAAGGATCCGGTCGAGGACATCGTCTCGGTGCTCGTCAACGCCGACATCGACGGTCAGCACCTCGACGAGATCGAGTTCGGATACTTCTTCATCCTGCTGACCGTCGCGGGCAATGAGACTACCCGCAACGCCATCAGCCACGGCATGAACGCGTTCCTCGACAACCCCGACCAGTGGGAACTGTTCAAGGAGCATCGGCCCGCCACCGCGGTCGACGAGATCGTCCGCTGGGCCACGCCGGTCAACTGTTTCCAGCGAAGTGCCAAGCGCGACACCGAGATCGGTGGCGTCGCGATCAGCGAGGGCCAGCGCGTCGGCATGTTCTACGGATCGGCCAACTACGACGAAGAGGTCTT
Organism: Gordonia asplenii; assembly: GCF_012933505.1. GTDB lineage: Bacteria > Actinomycetota > Actinomycetes > Mycobacteriales > Mycobacteriaceae > Gordonia > Gordonia asplenii. The sequence goes on along the minus strand of NZ_JABBNB010000040.1, from coordinate 50,404 downwards.
CGAGGATCCCTTCTCGTTCAACATCCTGCGCGATCCCAACCCACACGTCGGTTTCGGCGGCAACGGCGCTCACTTCTGCGTCGGCGCCAACCTGGCGCGCATGGAGATCAACCTGATGTTTAACGCGCTGGCCGACCTCGTCCCCGACATCACCAAGCTGCAGGCGCCGCGGCGACTGCGCCACGGCTGGATCAACGGAGTCAAGGAGTTGAGGGTCGACTATGGCGTCAAGTGATGTGACCGAGGTTCCCGCCTACCTCAACATCGACCGGGAGAACCACCCCGCGGTGGTGGCGGGTCGTCGTTCGCGCGACGCCGTCGCGGCCCGCGACAAGCAGGCGTGGCTGGACAACTTCGCGGCCGACGGCAGCGTCGAAGACCCGGTCGGCCCGTCGATGTTCGATCCCGAGGGCAAGGGTCATCACGGGCTGGCGGAGATCTCGGCCTTCTGGGACAAGACGATTGCGACCACGGAGAAGATCGACTTCGTCTTCGACGAGGAAGTGATCTGCGGCAACGAGGTCGCCTACATCGGCAAGATCCTCACCCACATCGCCGGGCACATCTCCGAAGCGCACGGCGTGTTCACCTATCGTGCCGACGCCGACGGCAAGATGTCGGCGCTGCGGGCGTTCTGGGAAGTGGAGAAGACCATCAACTCGTTGCGCAAAGCCTGACAGCCGAGACTCGATGTCGCTGACTCGACCCGAACGGATGTCCGTTCGGGTCGAGTCGTCTGTGCCGGGGCTGTCATCGTCGACGGTGTCGAGTTACTCGTATACTCCGGTCACAGATAAATCGGCCAAGGAGTCAGCAATGCCCAGCAGCACCGTAGAGACCGTCTTCGACGCCCCGCGCGACGTCGTCTACCGGCATTTCGCCGAGCGCGAGAGCGTGAGCCCGTACCTCCCGATCCAGGTGAAGCTGGTTCGTCCGGGCGACGAGTCCGGCGTGGGCGCACAGCACTCGCTGGGCTTCGGCAAGGTCGGGATCACCGAAGAGATCACCAAGTTGGTTCCCGGCGAACGCATGGAGTACAAGGTCGCCAAGGGTGCCCCGGTGAAGCGGCACGTCGGCATCGTCACGTTCGCCGACGATCCGTCGGGCGGTACCAAGGTCGTCTACACCATGGAGTCGGAGCCGTCGTTGCCGGTGCCGGCACCGGTTCTCACCGCCGGTCTGCGGGCGCTGACCAATCAACTCATCGGTGGGATTCGGAAGGCGGTCGCCGCCACGGCCTAGGGTGGTCGGTATGGACATCGACGACGTGGCCGACGAGCTGTACGCACTCGACCCGGCCGACTTCGTCGCGGTCCGCAAAGAACGAGTCGCCCAGGCGCGCGCCGACGGGGAGCGTGAGCTGGCCCGCGAAATCGGCTTGCTGCGCAAACCCACCCTCGTCGGCTGGGCGCTCAACGTTCTCGCGCGCGAGTCCGCCGACGACGTCGGTGCGCTCCTCGAGGTCGGCGACGCTCTGCGGGAAGCGCAGCATGCGCTGTCGGCGGATCAGTTGCGCGCGCTGGACAAGCAGCGCCAGCAGGTGGTCCGCGGTCTCACCAAACGTGCGGTCTCGCTCGCCGCGGATCGTGGACAGACGTTGAGCGAGAACGCATCTCGTGAAGTCGGCCAGACGCTGGGCGCCGCGATGGCCGACCCGGAATTCGGTGAGCAGGTCCGCCTCGGCAGGGTCATCACCGCTGTGCAGCACGCGGGATTCGGCAGCGGCGGCGAGGAGGTGTTCGGGCGCGCCGGGCTGCGCGTCATCGACGGTGGGCGCACGACTCGGCGGCCCAAGCCCGACGCCGCGGAGGTGCGCAGAGCGCTGCGCAAAGCCCTGTCCGACGCCGAGGCGGTGCTCGACGCCGCAACCGCCGGCGCAGAACAGGCCGAGGAGACGCTCGACGACGCGACTCTGCGGCGCGTCGAATCACAGGAGCGCATCGACGAACTGCGCAGTGAACTCAGCACTGCCGAGGCTGATCTGCGAACCGCGAAGCTCGCCGAGGAGACCGCGAAAAAGCAACGGGCACAAGCTGATCGGGAACGGATCGCCGCCCAGAGTGCGGTAGATGCGGCACGTGCTCGACTGGACTCACAGTGAGCGCGCAGAATTCTCGCCGGTAGCGGCGAAGGAAATTGCCAGCAAGATGGACTATTGAGTGCACTCGACCTGATTGGAGCGAAGCGATGCAGGACGTGTCCCGGCGCGCGTTTCTCGGTGGAGCGGCGACGCTGGTGGCTGCGGTCGCGGCGGGCTGTGCGACACCGGACGAACCGATCGGCCCCACCCACGTCGGCCTGACCTTCGATCCGACTGCCTACACCGAGAAGACGACGACCGTTGCCACATCGTCGGGCGCCAAGTCGGTCACCTACCGGTTCTACGGTCCGGTCACCTATGTCGCCAATCCGGTCGACGCCGACTATCAGAGTCTCACCGTCAGTGTCCCGATCAGCATCGACGGGCGACCGGTCGACGCGGCCAACGCGCCGATTGTTCTCGCGAATTCCGTTGGGGGATATATGCCTTCGTCGGTGAAAGGATCGACCGGCGTAGGCGAGCAGACAATGACCGGGGTGCCCGCCGGGTCAGCCGCTGCCTCGGGGAGTGCTGCGCCGTCGGGCGAAGTGGCGTCCGGCGGAAATACGATGCTCAACGGAGCAGGCAAGACGGTCAGCCTGGCGAAGCTGGCAGTCGCGGCGGGGTATGTGGCGGTCGAACCCGGGGTCCGCGGTCGCACGCTGGTCAACGCGAAGGGCGACTACTACGGCGTCGCGCCCGCCGCGATCGTCGATCTGAAAGCGGCGGTCCGGTACCTGCGGGCCAACGCCGGCCGGCTGCCCGGCGACGTCGAACGGCTGGTGTCGACCGGAACGAGTGCGGGCGGTGCGCTGTCGGCGCTGCTCGGAGCGTCGGGCGACAGTCCGCTGTATGACTCCTATCTGCGTGACCTGGGCGCGGCGTCGGCGAGCGACGCGATCTTCGCGGCAGGTTGTTGGTGCCCGATCGCCGATCTGGAGAACGCCGACGGCGCTTACGAATGGAATTGGGGTACCAATTCCATTGCGGGAACGGGCAAGCTCGCCGACCAGAAGCTCTCCGCCCAGTTGCGCGACAAGTTCGTGACGTACCAGCAGTCGTTGAAATTGACGGGGCGCAACGGTTACGGCCCGCTGACCGCCGACAACTACACCGACTATCTGCTCACCACCTACCTTCGACCTTCGGCTACGCGGTTCCTCACCGCGATGTCGGCCGCGGCGCGCTCTGCCTATCTCGCCAAGAATCCGTTCATCGATTTCGCCGCGGGTACGGCCTTCTTCGACTGGGATGGCTATGTCGATCACGTCGGGGCACGCAAGAAGTCGCTGCCCGCGTTCGACGCCTTCGACCTGTCGGCGGGCGAGAACAATCTGTTCGGCAGGGGCACCACGAAGGCGCGACATTTCACCGCTTACAGCGCGGCGCGCTCGACGTCGGGCAGCAAGGCCGTCGATGCCGACATCCCCGATCTCCTCAACCTGATGAACCCGATGTATCACCTTCGCACCGCCAACTCGCAACGATGCCGGAAGTGGTGGATTCGGTTGGGCACCAAGGACTCTGACACATCGTTGACGGTGTCCAGCAATATCGCGGCCGCCGCTGCCGGGCTCGGCGACGAGGTGAACCACCGCATGTACTGGGATCAGGGGCACGGCGCCAACGACGACGCCGCGGCATTCATCGAGTGGGTGGGTACCGTCACGAAGTAATGTCAGACGACGTGCACCGATCGACGACCCGCCACAACCGCCGCGCGTGAATCGTTACGCAGCGGCCCGATCCGCCGAAGGTAGGTGAGATGGCGACGGGAAAGTTCGACGCCGTCTACCGCGAGCACGTCGCGCCCGTCTGGCGTTACGTGCGTGCTCGTGTGCCCAGCGACGCGGACGCGGAGGATGTCACGAGCGAGGTATTCGTCCGGGCGATGAGGTCGTGGAAACGCTTCGATCCGGCGCGTGGCAGCGTCGGCGGGTGGTTGACGGGCATCGCGCACCACGTCGTCGCCGATTGGTGGGCCGGCCGCGTACGGGAATTACCGACCGACGACGTCGGGGAGTCCGGCGACGTCGACGACACCGCCGATCCCGAGTCGATGGCGTTGCGCCACGCCGACTCCGACGTTCTCCGACGGCATCTGTCGGTGCTCACTCCGCGGGAGCGCGAAGCGGTCGCACTGAGGTTCGGTTCGCAATTGTCGTCGGAGGAGATCGGTGCGGCGATGGGGATTTCGGCTCCCGCGGCGCGGATGCTGGTGTACCGGGGCGTCGGCAAACTCAGGGAGGTGATGAGCGATGAGCATCAGTCGTGATGTACCCGACGACGCCGCGCAGGCGGCTGCCGACGCGCTCGACGCCGAGATCGCCGCGATGCGCGATGGGGAATCGGCGGATCCGCAGTTGCGGTGGTTGTCCAACGCGATGAGCGTCGACCCGCCGTCGAATCTCTACCGCCGCATCGAGCGCGGCATCGGGGTACGTCGGGCCAGGTGGTGGCGGGCGGCCCAGGTGGCGGCGGTGCTGCTCGGGCTGTTGATCTGCTGGCAGGGTGTCAGCATTTTGATTCTCGGCCAATGGATTTCGCGGCATCTCGGTGAGCCGTACGGCGAGCACATGGCGTTCGAAGGCGCGCTGGCGTTCATCGCGGTCGGCATCGCCGTTCTAGCGTCGGCGACGCGACGACGCTGGTTACCGCTGGGGATCGTCGCCGGTGTGCCGCTGGGGCTCGCGTTGGGCGCGCACGGGGTACCGGAGGCTACCGAATTCGCGTGGGGCGCGGTGCTTCATTTCAGCGAGGGCATCGCCGCGATTGTGGTGCTCGTCACATTTGGGGTCGCGTGGCGTTACAGCCGAGTCGAAGGTGCCGAAGACGACATGTGAACCCATCGTGGTGGACTCGACTGAAGGAGAAGTCATGAGAGCAGCGCATCGGATCAGGGCCTACGTGACGGTCTTCGCGCAAGCCAAGCGAAATCGCGTCGACCTGTACGGCTGGTTGATCCGCCGCCCGTTGATCCTGGTCATGACGGGGTTCTACGAGTTCGCGCTGATGTTCAGCAATCGGATGGATCCGCGGCTCAAAGAGCTGGCCGAACTGAAGACGGCCGGGCTGATCAACTGCGAATTCTGCCTCGACATCGGATCGGCGCTGGCCCGCACCGCGGGAATCAGCGAGCGGCAGATCCGTGATCTCCCGGTGTACGCCGACAGCGACGCATATGACGACATCGAGAAGTTGGTGATCTCGTTCGCCGAAGCACTGACGGTGACACCGGCCGTCGACATCGAACCGATCAGGTCGGAACTGCTGGTGCACTTCAGCAAGGGGCAAGTCGCCGAACTGGCCGCGGCCGTCGCGTGGGAGAACCAGCGGGCTCGACTGAACCAGGGGTTGGGTGTGCGCCCGACCGGAATGTCGGACGGTGCGGCATGTGCCCTGCCGGAGCCGCGTCGGGCCTGAGGTGCCGGGCCGTCGGCCCCGTGGCTAAGAGGTTCTCCCGCTGATTTCAGCGACAGCTCCAGTCTGCTGATTGAGCGGGCGCAGCGGTCTGCTGATTGAGCGAGCGCAGCGAGTCGCATCCCCCTCGCTGGTTGAGCCGGGCCCGACGAGCGCAGCGAGACGCGCCTCCCTCGCTGGTTGAGCCGGGCCCGACGAGCGCAGCGAGACGCGCCTCCCCCGCTGGTTGAGCCGGGCCCGACGAGCGCAGCGAGACGCGCCCGTGTCGAAACCATGGCGAGACGAGTTATCAACTGTCGCTATGTGTTTGGTGCGTTGGCATCGTCGGGTTGCGTGGTTTCGACACGGGCCTTCGCTAGCGCTTCGGCCCGGCTCAACCGGCGGAGTGTGGGTGGCCTTCGCTTGCGCTTCGGCCTGGCTCAACCAGCGGGGTGGACGGCCTTCGCTTGCGCTTCGGCGGCTCAACCTGGATCCGTCGACGGCAGGCCCCCCGCTGGTTGAGCCGTGAGGAGCGTTAGCGACGAGCGTGTCGAAACCACGGTGCATCCTCGCTGGTTGAGCCGGGCCCGACGAGCGCAGCGAGACGCGCCCGTGTCGAAACCGTGGCGAAGATGAGTTATCAACTGTCGCTTCGAGTTTGGTGCGTTGGCATCGTCGGGTTGCGTGGTTTCGACACGGGCCTTCGCTAGCGCTTCGGCCCGGCTCAACCGGCGGAGTGGAGGGCCTTCGCTAGCTGTAAGCGCTTCGGCCTGGCTCAACCGGCGGGATGGGTGGGCTCAACCAGCGGGGTGGAGGGCCTCCGCTGGCGCTTCGGCCTGGCTCAACCGGCGGGTTGGGTGGCCTTCGCTTGCGCTTCGGTCCGGCTCAACCGGCGGAGTGTGGGTGGCCGCCCGCGTCGAGGCGCGCCGTGATCGCGTCGAGTGCAAGGTCGAGGGTGAAGGCGAACTCGGCGTCGGCGTCGAGATGAGCCAGTGCGGGCGCCGCCGCGGCGATCCGGGGAAACCCGGCTGAGGTGAGCGACGCGGTGCGGGCCGCGACGTGGCCGGCGTCGGCCGAACCGACCGTCGGACCGGCATCGACCTCGCGTAGCAGTGTGCCGATGAGCGTGGCGATCGTCGCCCGCAGGATGTGCACGGCCTCGTCGGGTGGGAATCCGGCGTCGAGGAGGACCGCGAGCGTTGCCTCGATCGGGGCGAGTCCTCGATTCGACTCGAGTTGTCGCGTGAGCACCAGCGGCGCGGCCCGCGGATGTCTGAGTGCGGCCTCCCGGAACGCGTGCCCGATCGCGACGAGATCCGCGCGCAGGTCGCCCGTCGGTTGCGGCAATCGCATTGCGCCGAGCAGAGACTCGGCGACGGCGTCGAGCAGTCCGTCCTTGTCGGGGACGTGGTTGTACAGGCTTTTCGCGTCGACGCCGAGTCGTCGGGCGACCGAACGCATGCTGACGGTCGCGATACCGTCGTCGTCGATCAGGGTCAGCGCGGCTTCGACGATCGATTCTCGCGACAGGGCGGTCGTGCCTCGGGGCGGGCGGCCGCGGCGGGTCCGCGATGCGGATGTCATGCGTCGATCATGCCTGCTCTTGCAAAAACCCACAACGTGGGTAATACTCGTGTCATTTATAACCCACACTGTGGGTAAAAGGCGCAAGGAGTTCGAACGTGGCCACCACACGCGACCGTTTCACGCTTCCGTCCGCGGACGTACTTCGAGCGCGCGAGAAGCTGGTGCTCGACCATTTCCACGACGAGGTCGTGCAGGACTGGGATGCGACCCTGTCGACCTTCCCGCATCCGCACTACGAACTGGTCGCACAGATGGTCGTGCACGACGGCGACGTCGAAGTCCGCAAGTACTACGACGACACCCGCGTCGCCTTTCCCGACCAGGATCACGAGATCATCGAGTTCCGCCATAGCGTGGACGCTGTCATCGTCGAATTCTGGCTTCTCGGAACACATCTCGGCCCGCTCGGCGGGGTCATTCCGGCCACTGGATCAACTCACCGCACCCGCATGACCGCGTACTTCGTGTTCGACGCCGATGAGAATCTCGTTGCTGAGCGCATCTACTTCGACCAGCTGACCATTCTCAAGCAACTTCTGGCGGGCATCGACAAGCGAAGCCTCAAGGGGCTGCTGACGCTCGGTCGGGTTCTGAAGGGTGTGTTGTCGATGACCGGTGGAGCGCCGGATCCACGACTGCTGAGTACGACAGTGCCGGAGTTCACCAGAAGGCGGGCGTGAGCGGCGAATCCGGTGGCGGAGGCGCAGATCCGACTGCACGGCTCATATCCGGCACCTGAAGACGAACCGTGTCGGATATGAGCGCTCGGTCGGATCTGCCGACGCCGACGATCAGGCGGGCTTGTCGGCTCCGACCAGCCACAGCGAGAAGTACTGCGACCCACCGCCGTACGCGTGGCCGACCGCCTTACGCGCATCCGGCACCTGGTGGTCACCGGCTCGGCCCATCACCTGCAGGGCGGCCTCGGCGAAGCGGATCATGCCCGACGCCCCGATGGGATTCGACGAAAGGACGCCGCCGGATGCGTTCACCGGCAACTTGCCGCCGATCTCGGTGCCGCCGGACTCGGTGAGCTGCCAACCGGTGCCCTCCGGCATGAAGCCCAAGTTCTCCAGCCACATCGGTTCGAACCAGGAGAACGGCACGTAGATCTCGGCGGCGTCGATCTCCTCGAGCGGATTGCTGATGCCGCCGGCCTTCCACAGCGCGGCCGCGGCATCGCGGCCGGCCTGCGGGCTTACGACGTTGCGGTGCGCATACGACAACGGCTCGGTGCGCATCGCCGTCGCGTGAATCCACGCCACTGGATCGCCCGCGGCGACGGCGTCGTCGGCGGCTTGCTCGTCGCCGATCACGACGGCGCACGCGCCGTCCGAGGAGGGACACGTCTCGTCGAATCGGATTGGGTCCCAGAGCATTTGGGAGGCCATGACCTCTTCGGCGGTCTTTCCCGGTTGGTGCAGGTGGGCGAGCGGGTTCATCGCGCCGTTGCGTCGATCTTTGGCGGCGACGATGGCGCCGATGTTGTCCGGAGCGTTCGACTGCCGGATGTATGCCCGCACGTGCGGTGCGAAGAATCCGCCCGCGCCCGCGCCGACCGGCATCGTGAACGGAACCGGAATCGACAACGCCCACATGGCATTCGACTCCGACTGCTTCTCCCAGGCGATGGCCAGCACTCGACGATGGATGCCCGACGTTACCAGCGACGCCGCGACGTTGGCCGTCGAACCGCCGACCGAGCCCGCAGTGTGCACGCGGATGAGCCGTTTGCCAACGGCGCCAAGGGATTCGGCCATTGCCAGCTCGGGCATCATCACCCCCTCGAAGAGGTCGGGGGCCTTGCCGATGACGATCGCGTCGATGTCGTCGATCGAGACCTTGGCCTCGGCGAGCGCACGGTCCATCGCTTCGCGGCACATGCCGGCCATGGTGACGTCGTGTCGCTTCGCGACGTATTTGGTCTGCCCGGTGCCGAGCACGGCGGCTCTGTTACGCGCCATCAGTTCTCTCCCGTCACTTCGTTCGCCCCGATATTCTCCTCATTGCCCAGAGTGACGACCATATTCTGTTGCAGCAGTGGGCCACTCGTCGCATGTGCGACGGCGGTGCCCGCACTGCCGGTCAGGATTTCGTGGGCGGCGTAGCCGATACGTTGCAGCCCGGCGGAGAACAGCGGGTTGGCTGCCAACGATCCCCCCGAAGGGTTGATGCGCACCGACTCGGGCAGTCTCAGCTCCTTGGCGACGATCAACTCCTGATGCGTGAACGCGGCGTGGATCTCGGCGACGTCGACCGCGCGGCTGCGATCGCCGAACGCGGTGTCCCCGGCAAGTCTCGTCGACGGCGATGCGGTGAGGTCGCGGGCGCCGAAGTTCGGCGAATCGATGCGATGATCCCACCCGGTGATCCACGCCGGGTTGGCGACGAGCTCGCGCGCCTTGTGCTCGCTGGCCAGGATCACGGCGGCGGCGCTGTCGGCGTAGGGTGCGATGTCGTGGGCGCGCAATGGATTCGCCACGTAGTCGGCGGCGAGTAGCTCGTCGACCGAGCGGTCCAAGGTTCGCGCGGCGACGGCCGCCATGTCGGCTTCGGTCCAGGCCCCGGAATCCAGTCCGGCACGTGCTTGCAAGGCACCCAGCGACCGGGTGTCGGGCCACAACGGCGCGACCGTATACGGATCGGTCTGCAGGGCGAGGATCTGATCGGCGTTGCCCGCCGATGACTTGCCGAAGGCGTAGGCGAGTGCGACGTCGACGTCGCCGGTGGCGATCTTCACGAACGCCTCGTACAGTGCCCAAGCACCGTCCATCTCGACGTGTGACTCGTTGATCGGCGGCACCGCGCCGATCGAGTCGATCGCGGAGATGAACGAAAACGCCCGTCCGGCAAGGTAATCCGACGACCCGCTGCACCAGAAGTCGATGTCGGTGCGGGTGATGCCGAGTTCGGCGAAGAGCTTGGCGAAACAAGGCATGAGCATTTCGACACCGTTGGTGGTGCCGTGGGTCTCCGCGACGTTCGGTGCATGGGCGAACCCGATGACCGCGATGCGGGGGAGTTTAGCGGTGGTCACGTCAAAGCTCCTGATCTACAGGTGGTTTCGGTACGACTCGAAGTCGGCGTCGGGCTCGCCGGACGGGGCGAAGTGGCTGATATTGCGCATGGTGAAATCCCACTCGGCTTCCGGGCGCCAGACGGCCTTGACTCGCATACCCATCCGCACTTCGTCGGCGGGGACGTCGAGGATCAGATGCAGGAACGGAATGTCGGCGCCGTCGAGCAGCACATAGGCGGCGACGTAGGGCGGCTTGATCTGCTGTCCGAGGAACGGCACGTTGACGATGCAGAATGTGGTGACGATGCCGGTGTCGGGAAGTTCGACGCGGCCCGTCGTCGGCGATCCGTCGGCCGGGGACGCCTGGCGGGGCGGGAAGTAGACCTCGCCGGTGGCGACCCGGCCGCCGATGAGCTTGCCCGCCTTGAGTCCTTCGAGATACCAGGATTCTTCCTCCGACGCCGTGTGTGTGATGGTCAGACCGATCGGGGTGGTGATGATGACTTGACCCGCGACGGCGTCGTCGGGGTCGGCGGTGTTCGCCGGCGCGGCGTCGGCGTGCTCGCCCGGAGCGAAGTAGGCGATGTCGGCGATGTGACCGGTGCGGGCGGCCCGCCACACGGCGTGCACGCGATCGCCGGTATGCAGGTCGTCGACCGAATCGACGGCGACGGCGTGCAGCAACGCGGTGTCGGCGCCGTCGAGTGTGATCAGTGCCCACGCGAAGGGTTTGTCGAGCGGTTGACCCTCGAGTGGCTCGGGCTGCCAGGACCAACTGGTGACGGTACCCGCCGACGCGACGTCGACGATGTCGGTGGTGACGGCCCCGGTGGCCGGATCGAATTCGACCGGTGGAACGAAGACGCGTCCGTCGCTGCTGCGACTGCCCACGATCCGACCGTCGCGCAGCGCGAGCGCGAACTGCGACAGAACGGGTCCGAGTGAGCGGGTGTAGTCGAATCGGTTGTTCAGTGGTGCCGACAGGATCGTCGACTCGGGGGCGGGGACCGGCGCGACGGGACTCGCGTCACCGGGTGCGGTTGCGTTGATGGTCACACCATCGAGTAGAACAGGTTCTAGTATTGGGCGCAAGGAGCTGTCGCGAACGGGAAGGATCACCGGCGTGAAATTTGGTCTGCAATTGGGGTACTGGGGAGCGGGTCCGATCGTCGGGGCACCCGAACTCGTTGCCGCAGCAGAAGATTCAGGATTCGACGCAGTGTTCACAGCCGAATCGTGGGGCTCGGACGCGTACACGCCGCTGTCCTGGTGGGGGTCGTCGACGCAGCGGGTCCGACTCGGAACCGCAGTCGCCCAGTTGTCGGCGCGGCCACCGACGTCATTGGCCATGGCGGCGTTGACGCTCGACCATCTCTCCGGTGGGCGACACATCATCGGGCTCGGAGTGTCCGGGCCGCAAGTGGTCGAAGGCTGGTACGGGCAACCCTTCGGCGCGCCGTTGGCCCGCACGCGCGAGTACGTGCGGATCGTGCGCGACGTCCTCGCCCGCGCCGAGCGTGTTACCAGCGACGGCGACCACTATCCGCTGCCCTATCCCGCGAGCGCCGCGGGTGCCACTGGACTGGGTAAGCCGCTCAAAGCGATCACGCATCCGCTGCGGGCCGACCTGCCTGTCTGGCTCGGCGCCGAAGGACCGCGCAACGTCGCGCAGACCGCGGAGATCGCCGACGGCTGGCTCGCGGTGTTCTTCAGCCTCGGACTCGCCGAGCAGTACAACACCTGGCTCGACGAGGGATTCGCTCGACCCGGCGCGCGACGATCGCGCGCCGACTTCGAAGTCGCCGCCAACTGCCAGGTCGTCGTCACCGACGACGTCGCCGCGGCGATCGATCGGTATCGACCGTCGACGGCGCTCTACGTCGGCGGGATGGGTGCGAAGGAGAAGAACTTTCACGCCGATCTGTACCGGCGGATGGGATACGGCGCGGCCGTCGACGAGATCGGTCGGCTGTTCCAAGCGGGACGCAAAGCGGAGGCGGTAGCCGCCGTACCCGATGAGATGGTGCGCGAGACGATGATCGCCGGAACATTCGATGAGGTGAAAACCCAGATAGCGCAATGGGAATCGGCAGGCGTCACGATGCTGATGGTGACCGCGCGGGAAACCGAGACGATCAAGGCGCTGGGCCGATTGGCAGGGTGATGATTCAACCCGGTCTGAGGTATCGCGGCTGGGCGAGTGGTTTCCCGGGTGGACGAGTGCATCCGGAGTGCATCCCATTGGGCGGCGGGTGCCGGCGCGCTCGTGTGGCAGTTCAGGCGTCTTGCCGTTCAGGTCTCAGTACTTGGTGCGCGGCGTCGAAAGTGAACTCTCGCAACCATGGGCGCGGTCGCCCCGACGGAAGGTGCCTGCGCACCGCGGCATACGGCAGGTCGACCAGGGCGTAGATCACGCGGTCGACGTCGGGCTTGCTCGACGACCCCAGATGACGTTGTGTGAACTCCCGAAGTGCCTGGCGCACAGTGTTGTTCGCCGTAGACAGGTCGGCGGCCAAGGACTCCGGCCACGCGTCGACGATAGCCTTCTCGTCGAACTGCAACAGCAGCGCCGACTTCGTGGGATTGGCTGCGGTCCAATCGAAGACGAAGGCGATGGTCGAGTCGATAGCAGCTATGGTGTCGACGTCGGAGAGCGCGTCGACGAATCCGGTCTGAAATTCGCCGATGGTGCGCAGCCAGAGACGGGCGAGCATCTCGTCGCGACTGGCGAAACGGTGATACATCGAGCCCGACGGCGCGCCGACCGCGCCGGCGACAGCGGTCATCGTCGCGGATGCGGCGCCACCCGCACTGATCAAATCCATTGCGGCGTCGAGCAACTCGTCGGTGGAGAACCGAGGCTTGCGGCCCACGTCAGTTGGTCGTCAACGTCGTGCCCATGGCGACCGCGCAGCGTTTGGCGGTGCCGGCGGCGTCGACGATGTCGATGTCGCAGGTGGCCAACGCTTTTCGGCGTCCGCCATGAGCGAGGTGAGCCGTCGCCCGCAGCACCGCGCCGTCGCGGGCGGGAGATACGTAGTCGATGGTGAAGCCGCTCGTCACGACATTTGCGCCGAGGCTCAGGGCTCCGGCGTAGGTGAGTGCGTTGTCGGCGAGGTAGGCCAGCACACCGCCGTGGATGAGTCCGTATTGCTGGCGGAGTCGATCGTCGACGTCGAGCTCCAAGACGACCGTCTCGTCGTCGAGATGGCTGATCCGCGTGCCGAGCATGGCGCTGAAGGGTTGTGCTGCGAGTACTTCTCGGGCAAGGTCGAGAGTGAACATTATTAGAGGGTCGTCTCTAATATTGTCGTTGTCAACGGAGGTACTCGTGGAGATGAGTGTTGTCGTCCGAGTGGGCGCCGCGGCGTCGGCTGCGATGCGCCGCTGGGCGATTCGACGCAGCAGACACGACGATCCCACGGCCGTGCTCGCTGCCGCGCGGGCGATAATGCGCAGCCGAACCTATTGCGTGTTGGTCACGCACGACGATGACGGGCCGTCGGCGCGAGTGGTGCAACCGCACAAGCCCGACGATCGGTTGTGCGTGCACATCGGTACCTCGCCGATGACTCGAAAGGCGCAGCAGCTCAATGTAACTCGCCAAGCATCGCTGGTATACCTCGACGAGGTGAGCCGGTCGTCGGCGACTATCCGCTGCGTCGTCGAGCCGGTGTCGGCCAGTGAGAATCGCCGCCGGTTCATGTCCGGGTGGTCGGCCTTCTGGCCCGACGGGCCGGAGAGCGCCGACTTCGCGGTCTTCCGCTGTGTGCCGAACCGAATCGAGATCTGGGATCTGCGTCGGGGAATCACGCCGCCGCCCTTCGGGCTGGCGTCGGCGGTGCTTGAGCGGTCCGGCGCCGAGTGGGTCGGTTCGACGTGATCGAATGGCGCTGCGGAGACCGATGATCGGCCACTGTTGCCTGGATCCACCGATGGCAGGCGCTCTCCGCTGGTTGAGTCTGGGTTGAGCCCTGAGGAGCGTTAGCTACGAGCGTGTCGAAACCACGGTGAAATGGGCCCGCCATCGGTGGATCCAGGGTGTTGTGGGGCCGGTCGTTCGACGCCACCGGGTGTGGGAGCGCTGGTCGCCGCGGCGCTGTGGGCGTGCTCCCGGATGCGACCGCGATCAGTAGAGCTCGCTCAGGGGTGGTCGGCTGAGCGCATCTCGGTTGCCGCAGAGGGGTTTTCGACATCCAGCGCCCGAAGCACTCCGTCTCGGTCGGCCTCGCTTCGGGCGGCGCTCCACTTGGCTTTGGCGTTCGCCTCGTCGACCGTGACCGTGATCCCGACGATCGCTTTGAGTTGCTGTGCCACATACGATTCCGGTGCGTCGGACACCGCCCATGGATCGGTGCGGCCGCCTTCGTGACGGGTGGTGAGGGCCTCGACGATCGACAAGATCTCGTCGGCGTCGTGCGTGATGTGCGCGACGCCGGACAACTGAACGGAGCTGTAGTTCCACGTCGGGACGACGCGTCCGTGCTCCGTTTTCGCGGCATACCAGCTCGGTGAGATGTAGGCGTCCGGAGCGGTGGCGACGAGGAGGACCGGCGCACCGTCGAGATGGTGCCAGTGATCGTTCGCCCGCGCGAAATGGGCGACGACGGTATCGTCGTCGCGCCACAGAACGGGTAGCGTCGTCGCGCGGAGTCCATCGATCGAGGAGAACAGGGTCGCGATGCCCGCTGCGGACACCACCTCACGTGCGTGACGGTCGGAGGTGCGGTCGGGTCGGGCGATGTACATGGTGGGACCCTACTGAACGACACTGACCCGGCCCAAGTCATTTCTGAACTAAGTGGACCCTAAGATGTCGGTTATGTCGTGGAACATTCTGGCCGCGGGTCCGCAGCCGCCCGCGCCGCCGACGGTCGGCACCGCCTTGATCTGGTCGGTCTACTTCGCGGCGTTGGCGCTGGCTGTCGGGCTGGGTTTGACCGTGGGCGTCTTGGCGCCCGACGGGCCGCTGGCGCGCCGCGCGCGTCGACTGGCGGTTCCGATTGCCGTGGTCGTCGCGGTGACCGCGGTCCTCGCGTTGGCGGAATTGGCGTCGACCAGGCAGGGAACGTCGTTGTGGAGCGGCCTCGCGCCGTCGACGCTGCAAGACTTCTTCATCGCTCCGCACGGCCCGGGCAAACCGACCGGTCTGACGCTTGCGCAGATGATGGCCTATCTGCTGCTTGTCGCGGCTTTGATCGCCTGGCGGGTGACATCGGCCCGTGGAATGGCGCTGATCGTCCTCGCGTTGGGTGTGACCACCGTGGTGATCCCGCAACTGCCGGTCGGGCCGCTGCTGGCGCAGCGGGTGGCCACCGGGACGATGACGGCGCTGCATTTCACCGCTGTGGTCCTGTGGATCGGCGGCCTGCTGATTCTGGCGATACTCGGCATCCTGGGGCGCTGGGACGCCGGTGTCGCCGACGACGACGCCATCGCCGCCGACTGGGCCGGGGTCTGGGGCCGGTTCAGCAACGTCGCGCTGTGTTCAGTCGGCGTGCTGATCGTGACCGGGACGTGGATGGCGTGGACACACGTCGGCAGCCCCGCGCAGTTGTTCACCACGCACTATGGCCGGTTGCTGCTCGCCAAGCTCGTCGTGGTGATGTTGTTGGTGTGCGCCGGGGCCTACAACACGCGGGTGCTGTTGCCGCGGCTCGCCGCCGCCCGGGCGGCCGACGACCGCCGCGCGGTGTGGCGACTCGCCGTCGAGCACTTCCCGAAAGTTGTTGCGGTGGAGGCTGTTCTGGGGCTGACCGTGCTGGTGATCGTGCCGTTCCTGTCCGGTTCGGCGCGTATGCAGGGCGGGTCGAAGCCGGCGCGGTCGTTCGATCTGACCGTGTTCGGGACGGGCGCGCTGCTGACGGCGTTGGTGGCCGCGACCCTGGTTGCGGGAACGCGAGTCGCAGTAGTGCGGCGCGGGCCGGAGCGAGAGCTGACGGTCACTCCCCGGTGAAGACCGGAATCTCCTTGTGCGCGAACGCTCGAGGTCCGACCTTGGCGTCGGCGGACTGAAACACCTGGGCGCCGAGCACGGCGTCGATCTTGAACGCCTCCTCTTCGTGCATCCCCTCGGTGTCGCGGATGGTCTTGAGGATGGCCTGGACGGCGAGCGGGCCGTTCGCAGCGATCTTGTCGGCGAGTTCGAGGGCTTTGTCCAGGGCGGTGCCGTCGGGGACGACGTGTCCGACGAGACCGTATTCCTTGGCTTCGGCCGCGGTGATGTGGCGGCCGGTGAGGAGGATGTCGGCGGCGATGGTGTAGGGAATTTGACGGACTAGGCGCACGGCACTGCCGCCGAGGGGGAAGAGTCCCCAGCGGGCTTCGGACACACCGAATTTCGCGGATTCGGCGGCTACCCGGATGTCGGTGCCCTGCAGGATCTCGGTGCCGCCGGCGATGGCGGGGCCCTCGACCGCGGCGATCAACGGTTTGGTGAGTCGACGCCCCTTGAGCAGTGCCGGGAGTCTGGTGAGATCCCAGCCGCCCTTGGCGAACGAGTCACCGGGGGCGTTACTGTTCATGTTCTTCAGGTCGGCGCCCGCGCAGAAGTAGCCGCCCGCGCCGGTGAGGACGGCGACGCGGATCTCTGGGTCGGCGTCGACCTGATCCCACGCCGCCTCCATGATCCGCATCATCTCGCCCGACAGCGCGTTTCGCGCCTGCGGGCGGTTCATCGTGACGATCAGAACGTGGCCGCGCTTTTCGACGAGGCACTCGGGTGCGTGCTCCTGCGTCTGCGGGGCGGTGTCGGTGGGAGTGGACATGAAAGCTCCTCGATGATCTGCGCAAAGTACTGCTTGCCGAAAACAATAACACGTTCTACTTTTGACGCATGGCCTATACGATTGCCGATCTGATCGAGCATGCCGTCGATTTGATGCCGGACCGCGTCGCGCTCGAATCGGGGGACCGCGCGCACACCTACCTCGAACTTGAAGCACGCAGCAACGCGCTCGCCCACGCACTCATCGAGCGGGGCGTCGAGCCCGGCGACACGGTAGGGCTGTACAGCAGAAACACCATCGAAGCAGTCGAAGCGATGGTCGCGATCTTCAAGGCTCGGGCCGTCATGGTCAACGTGAACTATCGCTACGTGGAGAGCGAGCTCGAGCACATCTTCACCGACTCGGGGATGAAGGTGCTGATCCACGAGCGGCAGTACTCGCCGCGGGTGTGCAACGTGCTGCCGTCCACGCCGCGGATCGCTCATCGGATCGTCATCGACGACGGGACCGACACCCCGACGTCGATCCCCGGCGAGACCGACTCGGTCATCGATCTGGAGGACGCGATCGCGGCGTCGTCGAGTGTGCGCGACTTCTCGACCCGCTCCGACGACGACCTCTACATGCTCTACACCGGCGGAACCACGGGAAAGCCGAAAGGTGTTGTGTGGCGCCAAGAAGACGTGTTCCGTGTGCTGGGCGGCGGCATCGACTGGTACACCGGTGAGCCGATCGCCGACGAGTGGCAGCCGGCCAAGGCTGGCGCCGCAGGTGGGCAGTTGGTGCGCTTTCCCATTCCGCCGTTCATCCACGGTGGTTCGCAATGGGCCATCTTCCAGTCGCTCTTCGCCGGTGGCAAAGCCGTCGTGTACCCGGAGTTCAGTGGTGCCCGAAGCTGGGAGATCATCGCCCGCCACGGCGTCAACGTCGTATTCATCACCGGAGATGCCATGGGGCGCCCCATGATTGAGGCGCTCGACGGTGAAACCGAGTACGACACTTCGACTCTCGTGTCGGTGGCGTCATCGTCGGTGCTGTTCTCGCCCGCGGTCAAGGAACGCTTCGCCGAACGGTTCCCCAATGCCGTCATCATCGACGCCATCGGGTCGTCGGAGACCGGGTTCGGTGGAATGAGCCCCGTGGTCAAGGGGCAGAGCCACATGGGCGCACCGCGGGTGAAAGCTGACCCGTCGACGCACGTCATCCGCGCGGACGGTACGCACATCGAACCGGGCACCGGCGAGGTCGGGCTGATCGCGCGCACCGGCAACATTCCGTTGCGCTACCACAATGATCCGGTGAAGTCGGCGAAGACATTCGTCGAGTACGACGGTGTGCGCCATTCCATGCCGGGCGATTACGCCACGCTGGAAGCCGACGGCACCATCACGATGCTCGGGCGCGGCTCGGTGTCGATCAACACCGGCGGCGAAAAGGTGTTCCCGGAAGAGGTCGAGGCGGCGCTCAAGGCCCATCCGCAGGTGTTCGACGCCGTCGTCGTCGGTGTGCCCGACGATCGTTTCGGGCATCGGGTGGCGGCGGTGATCGTCGGCCGCGACGGTGCCCGGCCCACGCTGGACGAGTTGAACGTCGTTGTGCGTCAAGGGCTTGCGGGCTACAAGGCGCCTCGCAGCGTGTGGTTCGTCGACGAGGTGAAGCGCTCGCCCGCGGGTAAACCCGACTATCGCTGGGCGGTGTCGACGACTGAATCACGCCCCGCCGACGAAGCGCTGTGACCACCCAAGACTCTCTCGAAACCACTGCAGACAAAGGACTTTCATGCGTACCGAACTGACCGACCGCTTCGGCATCGACTACCCCATCTTCGGTTTCACGCCCAGCGAGGACGTCGCCGCGGCCATCAGCCGGGCGGGCGGGCTCGGTGTGCTGGGCTGCGTACGGTTCAACGAGGCCGAAGAACTCGACGCCGTGCTGGAGTGGATGCACGAGAACACCGACGGCAAACCGTTCGGCGTCGACATCGTGATGCCCGCGAAGATCCCGACCGAGGGTTCCCAAGTGGACCTCGACTCGATGATCCCGCCGGAGCACCGGGCGTTCGTCGAACGGACCCTCGACGAACTCGGCGTACCGAAACTGGCGGGGGAGGAACGCGTCAACGCGGGCGTGCTCGGCTGGCTGCACTCGGTGGCGCGCTCGCATGTCGACGTCGCGATGGAGCACGCGCGAAAGTACGGACAGATCAAGCTGATCGCCAATGCGCTCGGCTCGCCGCCCGCCGACGTCATCGACGTCTCGCACCGCAACGGTGTCGCCGTCGCCGCACTCGCGGGTGCGAAAGACCATGCGCTGCATCACGTCGAGGCCGGCGTCGACATCGTCATCGCTCAGGGCTACGAGGGCGGTGGACACACCGGTGAAGTGACGTCGATGATCTTGTGGCCCGAACTCGTCGACGCGGTCGGAGATTCGACGCCGGTACTCGCGGCGGGCGGCGTCGGCAGCGGTCGGCAGATGGCCGCTGCGATAGCCCTTGGCGCGCAAGGGGTCTGGATGGGCACCTACTGGCTGACAGCAGCGGAGTACAAACTCGGTGCGCACGGCGACGGGCCGTCGACCATCCAGCAGGCCCTGCTCGCGGCGACGTCGCGCGACACCGTCCGACGCCGCATCTACTCCGGCAAACCCGCTCGACTGCTCAAGACCAAGTGGACCGACGCCTGGGACGCTCCGGGGGCACCCGAACCGCTGCCCATGCCGCTGCAGAACCTGCTCGTCGCGCAGGCTCATGCGCGGATCTCGCAGGCCGACGACCCCGGCGTTGTTGCGATGCCGGCCGGGCAGATCGTCGGTCGACTCAATGCCATCACACCGGTCGAGGAACTGATCGCGGAGTTGGTCAGCGAATACAACGACGCGGTCGCGCGGCTCGGCAAGACCGTGTAGAAGCCCGCCGTCGCCGCCGTCGCCGGGTTACATTCGACCTCTCAGTCGGATCGAAGGGGGCGCGTCATGCGGGTGTCAGCGCGAGGTGGACAGTTGCGACGTCGATTGGCCACAGCAGTCGCGGGCGCGGTGCTGGTGGTGTCAATCGTGGCGCCGGGCGCGGCGGCAGCCCCACAGCGTGGGTCGGCCCCGGCCGGCAAATCGATGGGATACGTGAATCTCGGCGACAGCTACTCTGCGGCGTCGGGGGTGATGCCGCTTGCCGCCGGGGTCGCGCCGCTGTGCATGCAGTCAGCGCGCAATTACGCCAAGATCATCGCCGACCGATTCGGGTACCGGTATACCGATGTCAGCTGTGCGGGTGCGAGCACAAAAGGTTTCTTCAGCGCCCAATACCCCGGTGTGCCAAGGCAACTGGATGCGGTTCGGCAGGGTGCGGCGCTGGTGACAATCGCGGTCGGGGGCAACGACGGCGACGTTTTCGCCCCACTCGTCGTAGCGTGCACGTCGGCCGCGGTGACCAGGCCCGGTGCGTACTCGCCCTGCAAAGACGCCAACGGCAACAGCTTCGTGCAGCGGATCGAGACGCAGACCTACCCGCACCTGATCGCGGCGTTTCGTGCCGTTCGCGCGGCAGCCCCGCATGCGACGGTCGCGGCGCTGAACTATCCCTGGATCATGCCCGATCGCCCGGCGTCGTGCCCCGGATTCCCGGTGGCCCGCGGCGACATGCCGTATGTCCACGGAATTCAAGCCGCCTTGAACGACGCCGTCGAGCGTGCCGCGGAGCAGACCGGTGTGCGGCTGGTGGACGTGGCTTCCGCGTCTGTCGGACATGACGCGTGCGAGGCGGCCGGCATTCGATGGATCGAACCGCTTGCGCCGCAAGGTGATCCGACTCCGGTGCATCCGAATGAGCTCGGCGCGCTGCAGATGGCGCGGATCACCGCGCGTTCGCTCGGGCTCGCCCGACGGCCAAGTGATCTGCGCTGGGCGCTTAACACGCAGCGGTAGCAGGTCTTTCGAGTGCTTCGGTCCGGCTCGACACTGAACCGCATCGGGACTGTTCGGCGTCTATCCCGTCCCGACTGTGACTCAGACGACGCTGAAGTGTTCCGGGAGGGCTTCGCGTCCGGTCAGGGCGAGCAGAAGCCGTTCGGCCTTGCCGGTGTCGGCGGCGACATTCGCGGCGAGGTGGACCATCTCGACGATGGCGTCGGGAGGAATGTCGTGCGGGAGGTTCAGGGCTCGGCTCAGATCCAGGGAGTGGACGACGAGTTCGAGGACGCGTGTGCGGAGATACTCCGACAGCGGCATCGTCAATCCGAAGATCACCTCGATGCGCCGGCTCTCGGGTTGGTCGGCGAGTAATCGGGCCGCCTCGTCGACCTTGGTGGTGATCGAGGCGAGTGGATCGGCGCCGAGCGCCTCGCCGGCGGCGGCCGCGCGAGCGTCGATGGCGGCGGCATCGCCGCCCGGGCCCAAGGGACCGCCCGGAGCGGTCAGCGTCGTGTAGTAATCCTCGGCGGTAGGCGTGTTGATCTCGGCCGGCTCGCCGGTCGCCAGGTACCCGATCACGGTGTCGAAGGAACGGCCCGTATGCCCGACGAGCGTCCGCACCGACCAGGTGCCGAGGCCTTCGTCGTCCCAACAGTCGTCGGGGATCGCGGTCACCAGGGACCGAAAGGAGTGTGCACAGCGCAAGTAGGTCGACATGAGTCGATGCTAAGACGTGTCTCCCATTCCCGTTGCGGTCGTCGGCGGCCAACTGACCGCCCGGCTGCGTTGTCGTCGGTCACGATAGGTGCTGCTATCGCTCCCTCTTCCGCCTTGTCAGGTCGGCCGTCGACGAAACGCCCCGTCCTGCGCTCGCCCCGGCCGCGTTTGCAGTGCGGTCGTGCGCAGCGGGAAGAGGTTACGGTGGCGCGAATTCGGTTACCGCAGTGGAATTTTGGCTTCCGCAGTGCGATCGGACTAGTAGGTGTCGCACTCAAAGTTGACGTTGCGTTCCTCTGCCGGTTGAGCGAGCGAAGCGAGTCGAAACCCCGCCGGCCGGACATGACGAAACCCGTAGCGTCACGGTGTTTCGACTCGGCTTCGCCTCGGTCAACCAGCAGGACGCGGCGAAGCAGGGTGCGCGCAAGATATCAATACCATTAGGTACGACTATTCGCGCACCAAGAATTGCTGCGCTGCCGCAGCGCCGCTATCGCATCGATCCCGGAAAAGTAGACGCGTCACTCCCACTATTGCGCGACGCGCTGCAGATAGAAGAAGTACGGATCGGTCGATCCGCGCAGATCCATCGCTCCGAGCAAGGTGTTCGCGTCGAGCCACCGGAAGTGGTCGATGATCGGCTGATCGTCGTAAGACATTGCGGCACTTGCCTTCGCGGGCGCGTTGGGACCGGCGTGATATTCGACGACCCGCAGCCGAGCACGATGCCTGCGGGTACGCAGTGCCTTCATTGCCAGGCCGACGCCGGGGATGCGTCTCGGCAGTCGGCGGCCGATCTTCAGTAGCAGTCCGACCGGCATCACCTTCGGATTCACCGCATACAGCGAGCCCGGTTCGCCGAAGAGCAGCGGGTGGACGTGATCGGCGTCGTCGAATCGTTTGCCGTACCACCCGGACAGGCTCAAGGTTCCGTCCATCGGATGGCCGGTGGGTACCTCGCCGCCGTGCCAGGTGCGGCCGATGATGTCGTCGATCGCGACCGCGGGCAGCGAGTCGAAGAGCGCCGCGGCGTCGGCCGTCGACAACCCGATCCGCAATTGGTCGAGCGTGAGGTTCGTGGACATCGGGCGCCTCCTAGTTTGGAACAAAAATACCAATACGTTCCATCGATGACAACTTGGGTCCCGCTCAGGTTCGAGTGACTACCCTCGACAACGTGCATTTGTTCCTGCCCGCCGCGCTGGCCGTAGTGTCCGCGCTTCTGGTAGCGCTGGGTACCCTCGTCCGGCAACGGGCCTCGACGGAACGCGGTGGAATCACTCGCCGATGGTGGTTGGGCGTTCTGATCGCGGCGTTCGGATTCGGACTGCAGGCTGCGGCGCTGGGCTTGGGATCACTGTTGCTCGTTCAGCCGCTGATCGTGATGTCGGTGCTCTTCGCGCTCCCGTTGGAAGCACATCTCGACCATCGCCGCTTGACGGTGCACGAATGGAAATGGGGGATCACCCTCACGCTGTGCATCGCCGCATTCGTGCTGATCACCAGACCCAGTCCCGGGCAGCACCAGGCGAGCGCCGCAGTTCTCGCGGGCGTGATCGCGGTGTTGGTGGTGCTCCTCGGCGCGCTGGTCATCGCTACCCGATTCGTGTCGCTGCACTACCGTGCCCTGTTGTTCGGCGCGGCGTCGGGCGTTCTCACCGGCGTGCAGTCGTTCCTCGTCAAAGGTCTCATGGAACAGCTCGGTGAGGGGGTGCTCGAAATCTTCGTCCACCCCGAGATCTACCTCATCATCGTCGTGGCGTTCGGCTCGGTCGTCGCGCAGCAGATGGCGTTCGCGGCTCATGACCTACAGACATCGTTCCCCGCCATGACCGTGATGGAACCGGCGGTCGCCATGGTCCTCGGCGTGCTGCTCCTCGGTGAACGCGCCCAGGTCGGAGTGCTGGAGGGGATCGTCGTGGGGATGGTGCTGCTGCTCATGTTCTACGCGACCGTCGTACTCGCCAAGCATGCCGCTGAGCGCGAAGTGGAGTACGAGGAATCCGTCGAGCGCGTGACTGCAGGGTGATCGAGCGGGTGCGGTGACTCGGATATTTCTGCTCGTGGTCGTCGTTGATTGAGTGTGTCGGGGTCGTCTGGGGCGACGTGATAGCAGCTCATTGAGCGAGCGGGGTGAGTCGAAATCATCGCTGGCGCGGTTCGTGCGGTGGCTACGAGTGTCGGTGGAGTTTGGAGTTTGGGTATGCGAGGTTTCGACACGGGACTTCGCTAGCGCTTCGTCCCGGCTCAACCGGCGGGCGGGGCTTCGTCTCGGCTCAACCGGCGGGCGGGGCTTCGTCTCGGCTCGACCAGCGGACGCGCTTCGTCCCGGCTCAACCGGCGGACGTGTCGGGTAAATACCGCCCGTCCACTCGCACCCAGTCGGGCGGCGTCGGGTCTTGGCGCAGAACGCGTTTGATCGTCTTGAAGGTTGCCGTCTGCGGCAGCTCGCTCACCAGGCGCACTCGAGTCGGCCACTGTTTGGGGCCCAGGTCGGTTTGCGCCGACAGGAATTCGGCGAGCGATGCAGCGGTCAGGTCGGCGGCGACCAGCACTGCCCACAGGTCGTCGCCGATCTCGGCCGGCACTCCGTACACGGCCGCGAGCTCAATTGCCGGGTGGCGCACCAGGATCTGTTCGATGGGCGCGGTGCCGATGTTCTCGCCGTCGACGCGAGCCCAGTCGCCCGCGCGGCCGGCGAAGTGGATGAAGCCCTCCTCGTCGACCCAGCCGAGGTCACCGGTTCGGTAGACGCCGCCGCGGAGTCGCTCCGCAGTTGCGGCGTCGTCGCCGTAGTAGCCGTCGAAAAGCCCCGCCCCGCTGATGTTTACGATCTCGCCGACCTGCCCGGGCTGAACGGGGAGGTCGGTGTCGGGATCGACGATCCTGACACCGGTCGGTAGCGGACCGAGGGCCTGCGGCGGCGTGTCGGCGGTGCGGGTGATCGAGACACCGCCTTCCGTCGAACCGAAACCGTCGACGACGACGCAGTCGAAGCGCTGCGCGAACATTGCGCGGTCCTCGGCGGAGGCCTCATTGCCGTAGACGATCCGCAACGACGTCTCGCCATCGCCCGGCGCAGGCGGCACGGACAGGACGTAGTGGAGCGGCTTACCGACGTAGTTCGCATACGTCACCCGGTAGCGGTGTAGGTCGGCGATGAATCCGCGGGCGGAGAAAGTGCGGCGCAGCGCAATCGACGCTCCACCCGCGACCGCGACCGACCAACCGGCGATCGTCGCGTTGGAATGGAACATCGGCATCGACAGATAGACGACGTCGTCGGTTCCGATGCCGAAGCGGTCGGCCAGCATCATCCCGGCGCCGGCGAACTTACGCTGGCTGCAGCGGACCGCCTTCGGCTCGCCGCTGGTGCCCGACGTGAAAATCAGCATCAGCAAGTCGTCGGGAGAATGGTCGTCGATCACCACCGGGCTACCGGCGTGAGGCGCCAGCAGCTCGGCCCAGGCCGGTGTGTCGATGTTGAAAATCGTTGCAGAACAGTCGATTCCGTCCAGGAGCCGGACGGTGTCAGCGGACCCGACGACGATCTGGCAGTCGGCGACGGCGATGTCGCGGGCCAGTGCCGCGCCGCGTCGGGTGGTATTGAGCCCGACGAGCACGACGTCGGAGATCGCGGCGGCCGCCAGCAGATAACTGAACTCCGCCACATTGGGCAACAACACCCCGACGTGCGGCGGGCGGTCGGCGTCGAGAACCGTCCGCAGCGCGGCCAACCGTACCGCGGAGTGCGTCAAATGTGCGCGCCACGAAACGAATTCGTCCTGGAAGTACAGTCCCCGGTCGTCAACGTCGACCAGCGGTGCCAATAGGCCGCTGAGGGTCCGCGCGTCGGTGACCGAGTAGCCGGCGCGCATGTCAGGCCGGTTCGACGGCCAACGCCGCCCCGATGCGGGCGAGAGTCGCCGGCAACGAACCGAGGCTGTACTCATTGTGCTTGGCGCGCAAGAAGTATCGGTGCACCGGATGGCTGGTGTCCAGGCCGACGCCGCCGTGCACGTGGACGGCGGTATGCGAGACACGATGTCCCGCTTGCGCGGCCCAGAACTTCGCCGTCGACACTGCGACGCCGACCGGTGCGTCCGCATCGGTGTCGTTGGCCAGCAACCAGGCTGCTGCAACGGTGGTCAGCTTGAGTCCCTGCACGTCGATGTAGCCGTCGGCGAGGCGTTGTGCCACAGCCTGATTGGCGCCGATCGGCTTGCCGAACTGCTCTCGCTCGGCGGCATACGCCGCGGTGAGTTCCAACGCACGATCGAGTATTCCCGACTGTTCGGCGCACACCGCGAGTGCAGCCCGATCCAGCAGTGCCGCAACGGTTTCCGAACCGCCAGCCAGCACCGCATCGGCCGGTACGGCGACGTCGTCGAAATCGAGCTGGGCCGTCGGCAGCAGGCCGGTCGACGGCGTCGCGGTCATGCTCAGCCCCGTCGAGTCGGTCGGCACCAGCACGACGACGGCGCCGTCCGGGCCGGCCGCGGTGACCAGCACGGCGTCGGCGGACGAGGCGAAGGCGGCAATCACCTTGGTGCCGTTGAGCTTCCATCCGGTGCTGTCGCGGGTGAGGGTGGTCGCCGGACGGTCGGGGTCGTAACCGAGATCCTCGTCGACGGCGAGTGTGAGCACCGCGGATCCGGCGGCGGCACGTTCGAGCCACTCGGCGCGCAATGCTGTGCCGCCGTACGTCGCGAGGATCGGTATCGCCGCGATCGCGTGCTGGCCGAACGGGACCAAAGCCAGTGCACGACCGAGCTTTTCGGCGATCGTGACGGTGTCGACGACGCTGAGCCCGCCGCCGCCGGGAATCTTCTCCGGCAGTTCGAGGCCGAGCAGACCCGCTTGCGAGAGTTCGCGCCACAGGTCGACGTCGAGCCGGGCGCCCGCGGCCTCTAGCTCGGCGACCTTCTCCGGCGTCGACAGTTTCG
The DNA here is from genome assembly GCF_012933505.1 of Gordonia asplenii. Taxonomy (GTDB): domain Bacteria; phylum Actinomycetota; class Actinomycetes; order Mycobacteriales; family Mycobacteriaceae; genus Gordonia; species Gordonia asplenii. Next base: position 24,022 of record NZ_JABBNB010000040.1, on the reverse strand, counting down.
CTGCGATGTCGGCGGCGAGTCCGGCTACTTCGGCCGTGGTCTCGTCGAGGGTGAAATCCATGGGGGTTGAATACCTTTCGAGAGAGAGTCAGCGACGCTGGTGCGGTTGACCGAGGGCGAGCATGGCGATGATGTCGCGCTGCACTTCGTTGGTTCCGCCGCCGAAGGTGAGGATGAGCGAGGACCGCTGGAAGCGCTCGAGTCGTCCGAGCAGGTGGGCCCCCGGGCTGTTCTGGCGAAGTGTTGCCGCCGGTCCGACGACCTGCATCAGCAGCCGGTATGCCTCGGGAGCGAACTCGGTGCCGTAAACCTTTGTGGCAGAAGCGTCCGCGGGGCTCGGGGCACCGCCCGACGACGCCGCCGAAGCGATCTTCCAGTTGACCAGTTTGAGGAATTCGACGCCGGCGTGCACCTGGGCGAGGTTCGACTGGACCCACGGTGCGTCGATGACGCGGGACCCGTCGGCCGTCTTGGTCGTCTGGGCCCACTGGATCGTCTCGCGCAGCGCGTGCTGGATGGGCGCCGCGCTGCACAGTGCGACGCGTTCGTTGTTGAGTTGATTGGTGACCAGGCCCCAACCCTTGCCCAACTCGCCGACCAGCGCTGTCGCGGGCACGCGGACATCCTGATAGTAGGTCGCACTGGTGTCGACGCCGGCCATCGTATGCACCGGCGTGTAGCTGAACCCCTCGGCCGTCGTCGGCACGATCAGCATCGAAATGCCCCGGTGCTTCTTGCCGTTCGGTTCCAGGCCGCTCTGGTCGGTGCGGCAGGCCAGCCAGACGTAGTCGGCGTAGGGGATCAGCGAGGTCCACATCTTCTGGCCGTTGATGACGAAATCGTCGCCGTCGCGTACCGCGCTCGTCCGCAGCGACGCGAGGTCGGTTCCGGCGCCGGGTTCGGAGTAGCCGATGGAGAAGTGCAGTTCGCCCGAAGCGATCTTCGGCAGGAAGAAGGCCTTCTGTTCCTCGGTGCCGAAGTGCATGATCGTCGGCGCGACCGAGTTGATGGTCAGGAACGGTACCGGCGCACCGGCGATGGCGGCTTCGTCGGTGAAGATCAGCTGATCCATCATCGATCGGTTCTGGCCGCCGTACTGTTCCGGCCAGCCCAGGGCCAGCCAGCCGTCGGCGCCCATCTGGGCCACGACGTCGCGGTAGGCGTTGCCTTCGCCGAGCTCACCCGACGTCGACGACAACGCGGCGCGACGCTGGGGTGTCATGAGTTCGGCGAAGTACGCGCGCAGCTCGCGCCGCAGCTCCGCTTGTTGGTCGGTGTAAGCGATGCGCATCAGAACTCTTCTCGCAATCGGGTGGTGTCGTCCTATATTCTGTAACACGTTCTAACCCGAAAGAGGCGACTGCGTCAACAGCCGTCGACGACTGCGAGGAGTGTGCGAGATGCGGATCAAGGCCGACTTCGACCTGTGTGAGTCCAATGCCATTTGCGTAGGCATGGCGCCGGACATTTTCGACCTGGATGACAACGACTACCTGGTCATTCTTCAAGAAGACATCCCCGCCGACCGGGTCGAGGAACTGCGTCAGGTGGTGGCCAGTTGCCCCAAGTCGGCCTTGTCGTTGGACGAGTGATCAAGATTCCTCGATCGGGCTGCCGATTTGACTCGAGCCGGTAGGATACTGAAACAGGTTCTAGTTTTGATCGTTTGATCGGTAGCGCATGGAGGATTGATCGCAGTGGGTGCTTCACTAGACGGCCGGATAGCGGTGGTCACCGGCGCGGGTGCCGGACTGGGCCGCGCGGAAGCCATCGGACTGGCCTCGGCGGGCGCGTCGGTCGTCGTCAACGACCTCGCCGGAGCACTGGCGGCCAGTGACGTCATCGACGTGATCACCGCGGCTGGCGGCACGGCGGTAGGCGTCGCGGGGGACATCTCGGCGTCGGAGACCGCGGCCGACATCATGCGCACGGCCACCGAGACGCTCGGCGGACTCGACATCGTCGTGAACAACGCGGGCGTGATCCGCGACAAGATTCTGTTCAACATGTCCGACGACGACTGGGATCTGGTCATCCGGATCCACCTGCGCGGACATTTTCTGCTCAATCGCGATGCGGGAGCCTACTGGCGTGCCCAGTCCAAGGCGGCCGGCGCGCCGGTCTACGGCCGCATCATCAACACGTCGTCGGAGGCCGGCCTCCTCGGTGGCGCCGGACAGCCCAATTACGCCGCGGCGAAAGCGGGGATCACCGCCTTGACGCTGTCGGCGTCGCGCGCGCTGGACCGTTTCGGGGTGCGATCCAACGCGATCTGCCCGCGGGCGCGCACCGCGATGACCGAGAACGTCTTCGGTGCGGCTCCGGAGGAGGGGATCGATCCGCTCTCGCCCGAGCACGTCGTCGAACTCGTCAAGTATCTGGCCGGGCCTGACTCGGACCGTGTCAACGGTCAGGTGTTCATCGTGTACGGTCCTAAGGTCACGTTGATGGCGGCACCGCAAGCAGCCCACGTGTTCTCCGCCGGCAGTGACGCCTGGGGTGCCGGGGAGCTCAATGGGTCACTCACCAGCTATTTTGCTGATCGTGATCCGGCAGTGTCGTTCTCTGCAAGTGCGCTGATGAACTAAGGCGTATGAAAGTTTCCGGCGTGGTAGGTTCGCGAGAGCCGCGGGGTAAGGAGTGCAGGTGATTCGCAAACTCGCGACGCCGTTTGCGGCGGCTGGTGACTTCGTGTCACTCGGGGTGGAGGCGTCGCGTGAGCTCTTCCGCCGCCCCTTCCAGTGGCGCGAGACAGTCGAACAGTCTTGGGCGATCGCGCGAGTGTCGATGGTGCCGACCCTGCTGGTCGCCATCCCGTTTACCGTGCTCGTCAGCTTCACACTGAACATCCTGCTGCGCGAAATCGGCGCGCAGGATCTGTCGGGAGCGGGCGCGGCGCTCGGCACGATCACTCAGATCGGGCCCATCGTGACGGTGCTGATCGTCGCCGGCGCGGGCGCCACGGCCATCTGCGCCGACCTCGGCGCACGAACGATTCGCGAAGAGATCGACGCACTCAAGGTACTCGGCATCAATCCGATTCACCGCCTGGTCGTTCCGCGCATCATCGCCTCGACCGGCGTGGCACTGTTGCTCAACAGCCTGGTCTGCACGATCGGCATCGGCGGCGGATTCGTGTTCTCGGTGTACCTGCAGGGCGTGAACCCGGGTGCATTCCTGGCGAACCTCACACTGTTGACCGGTTTCGGTGAACTCATGATCTCGATGGTCAAGGCGGCGCTCTTCGGCTTGTTCGCGGGGATGGTCGGTTGCTACCAGGGACTCAACGTCTCCGGCGGCGCAAAGGGTGTCGGCGACGCGGTCAACGAGACCGTCGTCTACTCCTTCATGGCATTGTTCGTGGTCAACGTCGTCGTGACGGCGGTCGGATTGAAAGCGACGGCGGGCTGACATGGTACTTCCGCTCACCACTCGCTTGCGCGGAGCGCGGGTCGCCGTGCGCGACGTCGGGCAGAACTGGAATCAGATCGGTGATCAGGCGCTGTTCTATTGGGACAGCATCATCTCGATCCCCAAGGCGCTGCGCCTGTACAAGAAGGAGACGCTGCGCCTGATCGCGGAGATCTCGATGGGCACCGGGGCGCTCGCGATGATCGGCGGCACCGTCGTCGTCGTCGGATTCCTCACCCTATTCACCGGCGGAACGATTGCCGTACAGGGGTACAACTCGCTGGCCAACATCGGCGTCGAGGCCCTGACCGGGTTCTTCTCCGCGTTCATCAACGTGCGTATCGCGGTCCCGGTGATCGCGGGTATCGCGCTCGCGGCGACGATCGGCGCGGGTGCGACCGCACAGCTCGGCGCGATGCGAGTCAGCGAAGAGATCGATGCGCTGGAAGTCATGGCGATCTCGTCGATCCCATATCTGGTCAGCACCCGCATCGTCGCGGGTTTGGTGGCGATCATTCCGTTGTACGCGTTGGCGTCGTTGGCGTCGTTCATCGCCAGCCGGTTCGCGACGGTGTTCCTCTACGGACAGTCGCCCGGCGTCTACGACCACTACTTCAATACGTTCCTGATTCCGTCGGACATCCTGTGGTCGTTCGTGCAGGCGATCTGCATGGCCGTCGCGGTGATGCTCATTCACACCTACTACGGCTTCAACGCGACTGGTGGTCCCGTGGGCGTGGGCGTCGCGGTCGGCAACGCGGTGCGCGCGTCGCTGGTGGTCGTCGTCGTGATCACCCTGCTGACCTCGTTGGCCATCTACGGCGCCGACGGCAAATTCAACCTGGCGGGCTGAGGAATGTCACGTAAACAGGAGCGCAGCAATCTTGTGCGCAAACTCGCCGCGTCGATCTTGATCGTGTCCATCGTCGCGCTGATCGTCGGCGCGAGCGTGCAGTTCGTCGGCGGATTCAAGTCCACCGAGGCGGTGACCGTGGTGGCACCGCGGGCCGGTCTGGTGATGAATCCGGAAGCCAAGGTCAAACTGCGCGGCGTCGAAGTGGGTCGCGTCAGTTCGATCACCGAACGCAACGGCCACGCGGTGCTCGTCCTCGACATCGCATCCGACCAGATGCGCATGATCCCGGCCAACGTGACCGCCGACATCAAATCGAACACGATCTTCGGTGCGAAGGCCGTCTACTTCGACATTCCCGCGAGTGGCGCGGTGGGCACCCTGCAGTCGGGTGCGGTGATCGACGCCGATCACGTCGTCGTCGAACTCAACACCGTCTATCAGCGACTCGTCACCGTGCTGGCCAAGCTACAGCCGGAAAAGCTCAACGCGACCATCGGTGCGCTGAACACCGCGCTCGACGGCAACGGCACCAACATCGGTACGGGGCTGGCCGGACTGTCGACGCTGCTGGGTAAGACCAACCCGCACCTGAGCGAGCTCAACGAATTGTTCGAGCAGGCCGCGACCACGACCAATGTCTACGCCGACGTCATGCCGAATCTGATGCGGACCGTGGACAACACGATCTTCCTGGGCAACACCCTGGTCGACAACACGTCCAACCTCGATGCGCTGCTGGTCAACGCCACCGGTATGGCCAACACCATCAACGGCATCCTCGCGCCGCAGAAGGCGCAGATCATCAAGATGCTCAGCAACCTCAACCCCACCGCGGCGCTGCTGGGCTACCAGTCGCCGGGGCTGAAATGCTTCATCACCGCGACTGCGGCCGCCGGTCAGATGGCCGCGCCGATCTTCGGTCTCAACGACGGACAGCTCAAACTCAACGCGGGCCTGTTGCCGGGCAAGGAACCGTACCGGTATCCGTACAACCTGCCCGTCGTCAACGCCGACGGCCCGCCGACGTGTGAAGGGGGCCTGAGCAATCCGCGCCCCAAGACCAAGGCGAACTTCTACGTGACCGACAACGCGCCGCAGCCCTACCAGCCGCGCACGACGCCGAAATTCAACTCCAAGAAGGTCTTTCAGTTGTTGTTTGGAGCACCGCCCCGTGGATAGCAGAGCACGCGCCTTTCGCGCGACCCTGATCAAACTGGGTGTCTTCGCCGTGACGATGCTGTTGGTGTTCGTCGCCCTCGTCGTCGTCTTCAGTCGCTATCGGCCCGGCAGCTCCAACGACTATTCGGCACTGTTCACCAGTGCGTCGTCGATGAAGTCCGGCGCGAAAGTCAAGATCGCCGGCGTCGACGTCGGCGCGGTGTCCGGCATCGAGCTGACCCAGTCGTCGGAGGCGAAAGTCGATTTCACCGTCGACGCCAAGTACCCGCTGCCGTCGAGTGTGCGGGCGCTGATCCGCTACGAGAACCTCACCGGTGACCGCTACCTGGAACTGCAGCGCGGCGTCGGCGACGTGAACTCGACGATCAGCCCCGGCGGCCAGATCCCGATCACGCAGACCGAACCCGCCCTCGACCTCGACAAACTGCTCGGCGGATTCAAACCGCTGTTCCGCACGCTGAACCCGAAGGAAGTCAACGAGCTCTCCGCGGCGCTGATCGAGGTCTTCCAGGGCCAGGGACCCGCCCTCACGCAGCTGCTGAACTCGACGTCGCAGTTCACCAACAGCCTCGCCGACCGCGATCAGCTGATCGGTGAGGTCATCGACAACCTCAATCAGACCCTCGGCACACTCGACGCGGACAAGAAGGGTTTCTCCGAAGACCTCGACCGGCTGCACCAGTTGGTCGACGGCCTCGCCGCGGACCGCACGACGATCGGGCAGTCGCTGTCGTCGACGTCGGCGCTGACCAACAATCTGGCCGACCTGCTCACCGATACCCGTCCGCAGCTCAAGCAGCTGGTCACCGACACCGGCTCGCTCGCCACCGAGATGAACCGCGGTGAGGGGTACGTCCGGCAGGTGCTGCCGCGGCTGCCCAATGACTTCAAGACGTTGTCGAACTTGGGTTCCTACGGTGCCTGGCTGCAGATCTGGCTGTGCCGGCAGCGGATCATCATGACCGGCCCGGGTAACACCCAGATCGTCTTCACGAGCCTCGACGCCACGAAGAACTCGCGGCCCGGAAACAGGTGCGACAACACATGAGCGTCCCATTCGGTGGTCTATTCAAGAACCGGCGCAGCCCGTCGGGCGAGGCCGACGCCGCTCGCGACGACAAGCGCGGCGGACGCAGCCGGACCGCGGCGGGCGTGATCGGTGTAGTCGTCATCGCGATGGTCGTCGTCGTGGCATTGCAGATGGACAAACTGCCCTACCTCTCGCCGATCAGTACCTACAGCGCGGACTTCGACGACGCGGGCGGCCTGGTCACCGGTGACCTCGTCGTGGTGTCCGGCGTCAACGTCGGGACCGTCGAGAAGATCGCCCTGGCCTCGACCGACCGGGGAACCAAGGCGCGCGTCAGTTTCCGCATCCAGGATTCGGTGCTGCTCGGCCTCGACACGCAGGCCGCGATCAAGACCGAGACGGTCCTGGGCCGTCGAAACCTGACGCTGATCCCGCACGGCCCCGAGCGCATCAAGCCGGGTGGTTCGATTCCCAACGAGAACACCGTCTCGCCGTATTCGCTGTCCGACGCTCTCGAAGGCGCCACCGACACGCTGGCGCAGACCGACGTCGACCAGCTCAACAAGGCGATCTCGACGATGACGCAGGCTTTCTCGGATACGCCGTCGTCGGTGCGCGGTGCGGTGGACGGCGTCTCGAAACTGTCGAAGGCGATCGCCGACCGTGACAACTCTTTGCGCGAACTGCTCGGCAAGGCCAACCGCGTGTCGAAGATTCTCGGCGATCGCAATCAGCAGGTCAACGACCTGCTGCTGGACGCGAACTCGCTGCTCGGTGAACTGCAGACGCGCCGGCAGGCGATCGGGCTGCTGATCACCGGCACCCGCGACGTGACCGCGCAGATCAGCGGCTTCATCAACGACAACAACGCGCAGCTCAAACCGGTGCTGTTGAAGCTCGACCGAGTGCTCAACGTCCTCAACGACAATCAGAAGGTGCTCGGCGAGGCGATCGACCAACTCGGGCCGTACGCGAACACCCTCGGTGAGGCGGTGGCGTCGGGACCGTACTTCTCGTCGCTGGTCGGTATCCCGACCTTCGGCGACTACACCGCGGTGTTCATGAAGATCCTGCGGCAGAAGTACCCGGAGATCTGGCAGGCCTACAGCTACACCAACTCGCTCGACCCGGGCAACTGGACGCTGGCGCCCGGTTACGACCCCAACAAGCCGCGTACGACGCCGACCATCCCGTATCCGACGGCCGGCCCGCCGCAGACGACCAAGCCGCGGACCTCGTATCCGCCGCTGACCGAATCACCGACAACCACGACCAAGCCGCGAACAGGAGGGTGACGATGTCGATCAGCAAGAAGAACTGGCTGGCGCTCGCCGCCGTCGTCGTGATCATCGCGCTCGGGTTCGCCGGCTACTACGGCTACACCGCCGCGACGAAGAACAAGATCACCGCCTACTTCGCCTCGGTCAGCGGACTCTACAACGGCGACCCGGTGCGGGTCGTCGGCGTGAACATCGGTCACGTCACGTCCATCACTCCGCAGCCCGATGCGGTCAAGGTCACGATGGAACTCGACAAGGACGTCAAGATCCCGGCCGACGCGAAAGCCGTGATCGTCGAGCAGAGCCTGGTGTCGGGACGCTTCATTCAGCTCACACCCGTCTACACCACGGGTGCGACGCTGGCGGGCGGCACCGACATTCCGATGGAACGCACCGCGGTTCCGATGGAGTGGGACGACGTCAAGAAGCAATTGACCCGACTCACCGACGCCGTCGGACCCAAGGGCTCCGACCCGGGCACCGTGTCGAAGGCGGTCGACGTCGGGTATGACAACCTCGCGGGCAACGGCAAGGCGATCAACTCGTCGATCAAGGAACTCTCCGACGTGATGGGCACCCTGTCGGCCGGGCGCGGAGATCTGTTCGCCACCATTCGCAGCCTGCAGAAACTCACCGACACACTGTCGACGAGCCATGAACAACTCGTCCAGTTCAACGGCCGCATCGCGTCGGTCAGCTCCGTGCTCGCCGACAACACGACAGCGCTCAACGGCGCGCTGCACAACCTCGATTCCGCACTGACCGACATCAAGTCGTTCATCGACACCAACGGCACGACGCTGTCGGACTCGATCAAGCGACTGTCCACCGCGACGACGGTCCTGCGCACGAAAGACGAACAGGTACAAGGACTTCTGCACTCGGGCCCCACCCAGCTCGCGAACTTCTACAACATCTACAACCCGTTGTTCGGATCGCTCTCGGGCATCTTCGGTCTGGGTATGGGCTCCAACCTGGTGACCCTCTTGTGCGGCACCATGCAGGCCAATGACCGGCCGGGGCAGGACGAAGCCGACATCGGCAAGTGCGTCGACACCATCGCTCCGCTGTTCGCGTCGTTCACGATGAACTACCCGCCGTTCCTGGTGAACCCGGTGACCGGTGTGAACGCCCGGCCCGATCAGATCAAGTATCAGAACGCCAGCGTCAAGGAGCGGGCGCAGACCGACATCCGCCAGCTCGACACGCAGACGCGCACTGACAACGGAAACACCACCATCGGCAACCTCCTCGTTCCCTACGGCGGTGAGAAGTGATGCGCGCCAACATTTTCGGTCGTCCGGCGCGGCCCATGCGGCGAACCGTCGCCGCACTGGCCGCCGTCGGAGCGGTGTTCGTCGGTGCGTCGGCGTGCGGTTTCGAAGGGCCGCAATCGGTTTCGGTACCGGGTGCTCCGGGAACCGGCGACGGTTCCTACGAGATCTCCGCGATGATCCCATCGGCGGCCGGACTCGTGACCAACGCGCCGATCATGCTCGACGATGCGACGGTCGGCTCGATCGGCGTGATCACGGTCAAAGACTGGAACGCCGACGTCGTGCTGCGACTCAACAAGGGCACCCAGATTCCGCGTGGCTCCCAGGTGATGGTCGGGATGACCAGCGTCCTCGGGTCGTCGCACCTGGAGATCCTGCAGCCGGAGAACGCCGCGCAGGGCATGATGACCGCGGGTGAAGAGATCGGTCTCACCAAGTGTCCCGAGCAGGAGAACCTGTCCACGCCGGAGCATCCGGTACCGGATATCACTGCGGCGCAACAGGTTCAGGCGTGTACCTTCCCGACCACCGAGCAGGTGCTCAGTTCGCTGTCGGTGGTTCTCAACGGTGGTGGACTGGCCCAGTTCGGTGACACCGTGCACGAGTTGAACAACATCTTCGTGGGCCGCCACGACGTGATCAGCAAGCTGCTGCCGCGCCTCAACCGACTCGTCGGCGACTTGAATTCGCAGCGCGACAACATTATTCGCGCGATGGAGGGCATCGACCGACTGACCACGACGATCAACCAGCAGACGCCGACGCTGCAGAAGGCACTCAGCGACGGCCCGCAGATCCTGAAGCTGCTCGTCGACCAGCGTCAGCAGTTCACCGCCACCCTCGCGGCCGTCGGACGCCTGTCGTCGACGACGAACGACATTCTCACGGCCAACGACAAAGACCTTCGCGTGATCGTCAAGAACCTGGTGCCGGTGGTCGACCAGTTGTCGCAGACCGGGCCCGCGCTCACCCAGTCGTTGGGTCTGCTGCTCACTTTCCCGTTCTACGAGGGCGCCATCACAAAGATCGTCAAGGGTGACTACGTGAACTCCGACCTCACTTTGGACCTGACCTTCGAGCGGCTCGGACAGGGACTGTTCTCGTCGCTGATGGCCACCAAGGTCGTCGGACCCGAAGGTCTGACCAGCAAACCCGCCGGTGCGGCCAAGCGCGGCCTCAATCCGTTCACCTCGCCCGGGCAGAGCGGGCGGTAGGCGATGAAGATCACCAGATTCGTCCGCATGCAGCTGACCATCTTCGCAATCGTCACCGTCGTCTCGATCATCGCGATGGCCGTGTACTACATCCGCCTCCCGCAGATGGCGGGCATCGGCAAGTACACGGTGACCCTGCAGCTACCCAGTTCGGGAGGGCTGTACCAGAACGCGAACGTCAGTTATCGGGGCGTGAACGTCGGGAAGGTGTCGTCGGTGACGCTCACCGACACCGGTGTCGCCGCGAAACTCGACATCGAGTCGTCGGCGAAGATCCCGGCCGACTCGCAGGCGTCGGTGCGCAGTGTCTCCGCGGTCGGTGAGCAGTTCGTCGAGTTCACTCCGCGCAACGACGGGGACGGAGCGAAACTCTCCGACGGCGCCGTCGTCACCAGCGACGACATTCCCGTCGAGATCTCGACGATGCTCGACCAGGCGACGGCGCTGCTGAACAAGGTCAGCGACACCAAATTGCGTGCCCTGATGGATGAGGCGTTCGTCGCGTTCAACGGCACCGGCGAGCAGTTGCAACGACTCCTGGACTCGATGGTTCTGCTGGTCGACGACGCGAACAAGAACTCCGATCAGCTGATCGACCTGGTCCGTCAGGGCGGTGATGTGCTGTCGACGCAGAGCGCCACCGCCGACGACATCCGGGCGTGGACGGCGAACGTGACGAAGGTGACCGATCAGCTGCGGGCCAACAAGCCGGAGATCACCGACATCCTGTCCAAGGGGCCGGGTGTGGCCAGCCAATCGCAGCAGCTGTTCGAATCGATGAATCAGTCGATTCCGCTGCTGGTCAACAATCTGTCGGCCACCGCGCGCACGTTGGCGATCTACCATCCCAACCTGCAGCAGATCATCGTGATCTATCCGCGCCTGATCAACGCGCTGACCACGGTCGTCAACACCGGCGACACCGACCGCTATGGCGCGAACGTGGACTTCGCCCTCGGCTTCCAGGATCCCGGCACCTGCACGGTCGGCTTTCTGCCGTACACGCAGTGGCGTGGGGGCGGCGCTCAGACACCCCGCCAGCTGCCCGCCGGTATGCTGTGCCGGGTACCGCAAGACTCCCAGCTAGCGGTGCGCGGTGCGCGCAACTTCCCCTGCGCGGAGTTCCCGGGGCGTCGGGCACCGTCGCCCGCGGAATGCCGCACCGGATACAAGTCCAAGGGCGAAAACGTCGCCCTGCCGAACGGACTGCCGTTCGGTCTGAAGCTGCCGGGCAACCTGCAGCCGCAGACCACGACGCCGGCCGCCAAGCCGACGACGGGTAACGCAGTGCCGCAGGGCGCGATCGTGCCGGCGACCCCGTCGAGCTACGACCCGGCCCCGGCGGTCTACAGCACGACGTACGACCCGCAGACCGGTGACTACATCGGCCCCGACGGTAAGACATACAACGCGGGTCTGGGTACCGACTCGCAAGGAAAAGACACCACATGGCAGAGCCTAGTAACAGCGACACCGTAGCCGAGCACGACAAGACCCCATCGAAACCGGTTGCCACGAAGCCGGCCGCACCGGTGAAGGCCTCACCGCTGCAGAAGTCGTTCTTGGAGCGGCGCAAAGCACGCGAGACAGCTGGCGCCGCCGCGGCGGGCACGATGTCGGGCGCGAAGAAGTCCGGGGCGTCGGCGTCGGCCAAGCGGGATGGCGCAGCGGAATCCGCGTCGATTTCTGGGCGGGTTGATTTACAGAAGTCGGCCGTCGGGCGTGAGGTTCGTCGTGCCGGAGCCGATCAGGGTCGAATCAGACAGGTCGGACTGCGGATTCTCGCCGGCGTCGCACTCGTCGCGGTGATAGCGGCGGCCGTGCTGTTCGGCGTCGGGAAACATCAGTACGACCGCAAGAACGAACTGCGCGCCGAGTACTCGTCATTCGCTCAGCAGGTCACCGTCAACCTGACCACGCTGACACCGTCGAACGTCGGCCAACTGCAGAAGACATTGCTCGAGCAGACCAGCGGCTACGCCAAACAGCAGATGGAGCAGGCCGTCAAGCAGACCGTCGAACTCGTCAAGCAGGGCCAGTTGTCCACCAAGACAACGGTTTTGAGCACCGCCGTCACCCGGGCCGATGCTGATCGCGGGTCGGCGATCATGGTGTTCGGCTGGACCTCCAAGCCCAACGACCCCAAGCAGGAGATGGCCGTCGAGACCTACCGATGGCGCGTCGACATGACCCGGATCAACGGGCAGCTCAAGCTGACGAATTTCGAGTGGGTGTGGTGATGGTGCAGCGAACGGCAGTGAGCCGCAACAAGATCGCGTGGATTTGTTACGCCCTGGTACTGGTTGCGGCGCTCGCCGCAGCGGTGGTGCTCGGCGTCGGATACTTCTCCGCCCGCAGCACCGAGAAGGCGCGGGACTCGGCGCTCGCCTCGGCGAAGGACTATGCCACAACGATGTTCGGCTATACCCCGAAGAACATCGACGACCACATCACCCGATCGCAGACCTTCGTCACCGGTGAAGCGGCGGCGCAGTACAAGCAGTGGACCGTCGACCCCAAGTACGGCAACACCGTTCGTAAAGACAACATCGTGTCCACCGCGACGATTCAAGACGCGGGCGTCGTCGAGAACACCCGCGACACCGCCACCGTCCTGCTGTTCATCAATCAATCGGTGTCACGAAACAAGGAAGACGTCCGCATCGACCCGAGCCGTGTCACGTTCAACATGGTGCGCCAAGGGGACGACTGGAAGATCGACAGCATCGACGTCCTCACCGATACGACGTTGCGGCAGTTGATCTCCAAGGACACCAAGGCGCCGGCCGGGGCCACGACGCTGCCCGCTTCCGGTGCGCCGTCGAGCGTTCCGGCGGTGCCCACGCCGACCGGGTAGGTCTGGCAGAGATCGGTAAACAGGTGACCCGCCGAGGGCAAGCTGCCCTCGGCGGGTCATTATCGTGCTGATGTCAGGCCGGCGTCTACGACGTGTAGCCCATCGGCATCAGGATCGACTTGTGCTCCAGGTACGACTCCAAACCTTCCCGGCCGTTCTCGCGGCCGATTCCGGAATTCTTGTAGCCGCCGAAGGGTGAGGTGGGATCGATTGCGTACCAGTTGATTCCGTAGGTTCCGGTGCGCACCTGCTTGGCGATCTGCACGCCGCGGTCGATGTCGGTGGTCCACACCGACCCGGCCAGTCCGTAGTCGGAGTCGTTGGCGATGGCGATCGCCTCCTCGACGGTGTCATAGGCGATGACGCCCAGGACGGGGCCGAAGATCTCCTCGCGGGCGATCGTCATGTCATTGGTGACGCCGGTGAAAACCGTTGGGGTGACGAAGAATCCGTTTTCGTGTCCGTCGGGCCGACCACCCTCGAGGACTGCGGTCGCGCCCTCGTCCTTGCCCTTGCTGACGTAGCCCTCGACTTTGTTGCGCTGCTTCTCGGTGATCAGCGGTCCCAGATTGGTGCCGGCCTCAAAAGTCTTGGCCACGTTGACAATTGCCTCGACGATCTCGTCGTGACGCGAGCGGGGCACCAGAATACGGGTCTGCGCTACACAGGCCTGGCCGGCGTTGAGCAGGCCCGAGAAGGCGAGCATCGGTGCGGCAGAGGCGATGTCGACGTCGTCGAGCACGATCGCCGCCGACTTTCCGCCGAGCTCCAGCGAGCAGCGCTTGAGCAGTTCACCGCAGCGCGCACCGATGGCGCGTCCGGCGGCGGTCGACCCGGTGAAAGTGATCTTGTCGACCTCGGGATGCTCGACGAGCGCCTTGCCGGTTTCCGCCCCACCTGGGACAACGGAGATAACCCCTTGCGGCACACCGGCGTCGGCGAAGATCTGGGCGATCAGGTTGGCGTCGAGCGGTGTCTCTGGAGCGGGCTTGAGCACCACCGAGCAACCCGCCGCCAACGAGGGGCCGAGCTTGTTGCAGAGCAGGAACAGCGGAACGTTCCAGGCGGTGATCGCCCCGACGACGCCGACCGCCTCGCGGACGACGAGGGTCTCGCCGAACAATCCGGTGCGCTTCTCCTCCCACGGGTATTCGGTTGCGGCGGTGGCGTATCCGTTCAGCACTCCGGTGCCGGCGATCTGCTGCAGGGTCGCGACGTCGGTGGGCGAGGCGCCCATCTCGGCTGAGACGAGGTTCTGAATGTCGGCTCCGCGCTCATTGATCAGCTCTGCGGCGCGGTTGATCACCGCGGCGCGCTCGGCCGGGGTCTTGTCGCGCCACACGCCCGAATCGAACGACGCGCGAGCGGCGCGCACCGCGGCGTCGACGTCGACGGCGTCCGCATGCGGGGTCGACCCGACCCGGGCGCCGGTAGCGGGCGAGAAGACCTCCAGGATCGTCGTCGAGTGCGGTGTCACCCATTCGCCGCCGATGTACAGATTCGGCTGGTCGCCTCCGCCGACGAGATCGGTGGCGGGCGTTTCGACGGTGTCGGTCATGTGTGCTCCATATGATTGTGGCGTTTCGATTCCGGCTGTGAACTCGCTCACGCAGCTTCCATCAATAGTAGAACACGTTCTAGTTCGGGGCTAGGGGGTTCTTGCTCCCCGGCCTGTAAGAATGGGTGGCATGACTGTTGTGAAGATCAATGCCATTTCCGTTCCCGAGGGTGCCGGCCCGGAACTCGAGAAGCGCTTCGCCAACCGTGCGCATTCCGTCGACGGCTCGAAGGGCTTTCTCGGATTTCAGCTCCTGCGCCCGGTCAAGGGCGACGACCGCTACTTCGTGGTGACGCAGTGGGAGACCGAGGAGGACTTCCAGGCGTGGGTGTCTGGTCCCGCGCGGGAGGCTCATTCCGGCGAACGGGCCAAGCCAGTCGCCAGCGGCGCCGACCTGCTGGAGTTTGAGGTAGTGCTCGACGCCCGGCCCAGCTAGTGCGTCGCACTTAGAGAAGTTGTATGACCGTTGCGTTCCTCTGCCGGTAAGCCTGGATCTACCGATGGTGGGCCAACTCTCTGCCGGTTGAGTTGAGTGAGCGGAGCGAGTCGAAACCCCACCTGCCGGGCAATGACGCAACCCGCAGCGTCGCAGTGGTTTCGACTCGGCTTCGCCTCGCTCAACCAGCAGGATGTGGCGAAGCGGGGTGCGCGCAAGCTGAGATCAGCTCGCGCGACGAGTGACGAAGTCCGACAATTCGACGCGGTAGGTGTCGTCGCCCGAGTCAAACCGCGACGAGTACCGAAGAGGATAGCGTCCGTCGTGCTGATAGGCGACCGGTTGGTGGACTGACTCCGCGTAGGGTCGGCGGGCCAGCAACCAGTCGCGCGCGATCATCGGCTCGATGAACGTGTAACGGCCGTCCCAGGAGCCGGCGAGCAGGATGTGTTGGAAGTTGTAGTGTCCCGGCGTCGGCCGACTGCCGGCGTCGGCGAGGTGCAGTCCCATGCCGGGCACGGCCTGGGCGGCCAGGGGCGGACCGGGCAGCGGGGCAAAGCCCTGTGGGGTGTGCGCGGCGTCGGGCAGATGCGCGGCCTTGGCGGCGAAGCCGGGGCTCGACGGTGAGATCGCCTGTAGGTCGCTCATGGTCACCATGTCGAAATGAATGTCGAAGTGGGGCTTTCCAAACAGGGCGGTTGGTTGATGGCCACGGGGGTTCCAATTCAGCATGACGCAGGTGAACGGCTCGGCGGGAAGGCCGGAAGGTAGGTCGAGCATCAATGTCGTGGCGGTGCTCCCGCCGGGAAGGCCATCGAGGGCCGCGGCGGTGACGGCGACTCCCAGACCTGTCATCTGACCGGTGGAGTCGGTGACCGCGTACGTCCGGACGACCCCGTGGCCGAGTCGCTGCGCTGGTCCCAGGCGAGTTTGCGACTGATTTGACGTCGCGCATCCGATCGTCGACGCGAATATCGCTACGGCGACGGTGATCGCCCCGATTGTCCGTGTCGTGATCATGGGCGGTCGGCCGGGCCGAGCTCGGCCTCACATCGGTAGAGGCGAGGACTCGATGGAAACTCCTGCCATGCGCTGTCACGGACCAGGGTCTGAAAGGTCTCCCCGGCGTGCGCATCGGCGAAATCCTGCGCGCTGGCCCAGCGTGCGACGTTCACATATCGAGCTTCGGGGCCGGCGTCGACGGCCCTGTGCAGCCGGAGGTCGACGAAACCGGGGCAGCCTCGAAAGTACGTGCTGGTTGCTGTCCACAGTGCGCGGAATGCGTCGTCGCGGCCGGCGGCGACGGTGAACGAGTTGATCAAGGTGACCGGAGTCGACGGATCGTCGGGGTCGGGCGTGGAGTCGTGATTCATTTGTGTGCCTTCAATTCACATGTGTGTATTCAATTACCTGATGTATACTTACGTGGCACGGGAGCGATGTCAATGGGTAGACGGGAACGCGATGACCGACGGATCAGACGACGAGAGCGGCCGGTTTCGTCAACGTCGACGCACGAGGGCGGCGATCGTCGATGCGACGATGCGCCTTCTCGAAGACGGTGCGCAGCCGACGATCACCGACATAGCTGAGGCGGCCGACATGTCCCGAAGGACTGTCTACCTGCACTTTCCCAACGTCGATCAGTTGTTGATCGACGCGACCGTGGGTCTGCTCAGCGCTCGATCGGTGGCCGACGCGGTGGCGGCCGCCGACCCCGGCGGCCGTGATGTCCACGCGAGGGTCGAGGCGATGATCCGGGCGCTGGCCGAGCGAGTGTCCGACACGCTGCCCTTGGGGCGGCAACTCATCAAGCTGACCGTCGCCGACGCCGAATCGCGCTCGGGACCGCGACGCGGCTACCGTCGCATCGACTGGATCGAGCAGGCGATCGAACCGGTCCGTGATCAACTCTCGCCGACGCGGTTCGCGCGGCTGGTGTCGGCGTTGTCGGTGACCATCGGCTGGGAGGCCGAGGTTGTGCTGGCCGACATCCGTGATCTTCCCTCCGACGACCGGGTCGCCACAATGGTGTGGGCCGCGCATGCGCTCATCGACCGGGCGCTCGCCGAAGCGGCGCTCGACGGTTGATTCGAGGAGGCAGTCGGGCGCGGGGGTGCGTCGAGGCGCAGTCAGGGCAACGATGGCGGGCGCTCATCTAGAGTGGCGCTGTGACCGAGCCAGACACCGGATTGCGTGACTACGGCGGCCGGGACGACGGGCGGGACGCCGCGCCCATCGTCCTGCTGCACGGTCTGATGGGCCGTGGCCGCACGTGGCGTCGGCAGATCCCCTGGCTGCGCGGTTACGGGCGCGTCTTCACGCTCGACTCCGAGTGGCACACCGGTGCCGACGACGTGCCCGACGATCCGTCGCTCATCGCGCCGGATGAGATCGCCACCGAGCGGTTCATCGCCGACCTCGCCGAGATACTCACCTGGATCGACCAGGGCCCGGCCGTCCTCGTCGGTCACTCGATGGGTGGGCTGCACGCATGGTGCACCGCGGCGCAGTACCCGGAACTGGTCTCGGCGATCGTCGTCGAAGACATGGCCCCCGACTTCCGCGGGCAGACCACCAAGACGTGGACGCCGTGGTTCGATTCCTGGCCGGAGCGTTTCGAATCGCTCGACGACGCGCGAAAGATGTTCGGCGACATAGCCGGTCGCTATTTCTACGAGGCATTCGACGACGGCCGATTGCACGGCACCCTGCCGGTGTGGGCGGCCATCGCCGAGGAGTGGGGCCACCGAGACTTCTGGGCGCAGTGGCGTTCGGTATCGGTGCCCGCCTTGCTGATCGAGGCCGAGTACAGCGTCACACCCGCCGGCCAGATGCGAAAGATGTTGGCCGACAACGACAACGCGTGTCACGTGTTCGCCCGCGGCGCCGGGCATCTCGTCCACGACGACGCTCCCGACTTCTACCGCGGCGCGGTCGAGGCGTTCCTATCCGGGCTTCGCCGCTGACCGAGTCTGGATTGGCCGACGGCTTGCCAAGATGGCTATGGGGGATGGGGGTGAATTGGGGTGAATTGGTGTCCCCGTGGTGGTGGGCGAAGGGCATATTGCCCTCGGATCGCGGTGAAGGGGACGCCAGTTCATGTCGAGGGACGCCTACCTGCCGCTATCCGCCCGGCAGCGAATACAGCTGCTCCGCGCTGACCTCGACGAGGCCGTCGACCAACAGTGAGTCCAGCGCTCGGTTGCGCTGTCCGGCGTCGGGCCACACGATGTCGAGCCGCGCGCGCGTGACGGGAGAAGTGTTGTCGCGCAACACATCCAGCAACAGACCGCGGACCTGGCGGTCGGTTCCCTTGAACTTCTGCGTGCGTGGTGGCGGCCCGTCGTGTGCGGGGCTGCCCGCGGCGACCCATGCACACGTCGAACGGATCGGGCACGATGCGCAGTCGGGCGTGCGGGCGGTGCACACCAGCGCGCCGAGTTCCATCAGGGCGGCCGAGAAGCGTGGCGCCGACGCCGCATACCGCCCCGACGCCGTGCGCGGCGCGAGCGCGTCGGCGTCGGCCAGATCGTTGCGCGACGGCCCGCCGGGCAGTGCGCGTCCGTGCACCGCGCGGGCGATGACGCGTCGAACATTGGTGTCGACCACCGGCACGGCCTGTCCGTAAGCGAAACACGCCACGGCACGGGCCGTGTAGTCGCCGATGCCGGGCAGTGTCAGCATGGTGTCGACGTCGTCGGGAACGGTGTCGTGATGGTCGGCGGCCAATCTGGCCGCGCACTCCTGAAGTCGCAACGCACGTCGGGGATAACCGAGTTTGCCCCAAGCGCGCAGCACGTCCGCGGTCGATGCCGCGGCCAGCGCCGACGGCGTCGGCCAGCGCTCGATCCACGAGGTCCACGGCCCTACGACCCGTGCGACCGGAGTCTGCTGCAACATGATCTCGCTGACCAGAATCTGCCACGGAGTGACATCGGGTGAACGCCAGGGCAGATCGCGCTCGACGAGGTCGAACCAAGCGAGAATTCGCCGAGGTGGCAAACTGCTAGACATGACGAGACTCACTCCAGCACAGGCATGGCAGCGACTGCGGGACGGCAATGACCGGTTCTACGCGGGTCACTCGATACACCCGAGCCAGGGTATCGAAGACCGTTCGCGGTTGACCGACGGGCAGTCGCCCGGCGTGGTCATGTTCGGTTGCTCGGACTCGCGCGTCGCCGCGGAGATCATCTTCGACCAGGGGCTCGGCGACATGTTCGTCGTCCGCACCGCCGGACACGTCGTCGACTCGTCGGTCATCGGCTCGATCGAATACGCCACCGAGGTCCTCGGGGTCCCGCTCATCGCGGTCATGGGACACGACTCCTGTGGAGCCGTCACCGCTACGGTCAACGCGATCGATGATCTGGAGATCCCGGGTGGACACATCCGGACCGTCGTCGAGAAGATCGCACCGAGTGTGCTCGCCGGAAAGAGTGAAGGACTCGAGACGGTCGACCAGTTCGTCGCACGTCACGTCGAGGAGACCGGAACGCTGCTCACTCAGCGCAGCAATCTGATCGCGGATCGTGTTGACAAAGGTGAGGTTGCGATTGTCGGACTCACCTACCGCCTCAGCGACGGTCACGTCGAACTTCGTGGCGTCGTGGGCGACATCGGCGAGTCTTAATCTCCCGACACGCCGCATTGGGTAAAGTAACCGGCCGCGCGGGGCGGCTAGCGTTGGCACCGTGATTGAACCGCATGGACCTTTGCCGCCAGAAGTCTATTGGCGACGCCGCGTCGTGGCCGGCGTCGGTGCATTGGCAGTCGTCGGTTTGGTCGTCGGACTGATCATCTGGACCACGTCCGGTTCCGGCGACCCCAAGCAGACCGCCGCAACGCCATCGACCTCGCAGACCGTCGCCCCGACGTCGCCGATCAGCGCGGCGCCGGCCCCCGGCAACACCGGTGGCGATCAGGGCGGCGGTGGAAACGGTGGTGGCAACGGCAACGGTGGTGCCACCACGACCGCGTCGTCGACGTCGGCGGCTACGACGCCGGGACAGACCCAGGCAGCAGCGACGACGCCCGCCCCGGTTCCGGCGTCGGGCCTGTGCCCCGACCAGAACATCTCGGTGGTCCTCTACACCGACAAGCCGACCTACAAGGTCGGCGACCAGCCGCAATTCACCATCGTCACCACCAACGCGGGGCTGACCGCGTGCACCCGTGACGTCGGCAAGGCCGCGCAGAATGTCGTCGTGCGTACGCTCGACGGCACTCGAACCCTATGGTCGGCGCGGGACTGCTCTCCGCTGCAGACGGTGAACAACCAACTGCTGCAACCTGCTCAACAGGTCCGCGACACCGTGACCTGGTCGGGCACGACGTCGAGCCCGGGGTGCAAGACGCCGCGCGTGCAGATTCCGATCGGCGCGTACCAGGCAACCGGGAAGATCGGTGAACGTGAGTCGGCGCCGATCACATTCAACGTGGTGGCGCCCGCCCAGGAGCCCTGAGACACCCGAGCTGTCACGCCTACGAGGAGCGCTCATGTCCATCGTCTACCCGCAAGCCGTCATCAAGCCGGGCAAAATCGAGTTGGTCACCACCTGGCTGCACGATCAGGATTGGTATTCCGGTGAACCGGATCAGCGTTTCAAGCGGGTCGGGTCATACCGGTTCGACGACCCCGCCGGGGAGGTCGGCATCGAGACGATCCTGGTCCGTGGTCAGGTCGACGGTCAGATCTACCAGGTTCCGATGACCTATCGCGGCGCCGAGCTCGTCGGCGGGCGTTTGATGACCACGATGGAGCACTCGGTGCTGGGCCTGCGCTACATCTACGAGGGGCCGTCGGATCCGGTGTTCGTTCAAGCGTTCACCACCGCCATGCTGGAGCGGGGCCACGAGACCGAGCAGATCATCTCGGGCGGCGACAATCACGGAGTCTCGGTGCCGAGTGGGGTGCAGGTGCGCGGCAGTGGTCCGCTCGGCGAGGTTGCACAAACCGACGTGGTCGTACCGCACCTGCTTCCGTCGGCACCGCCAAGCGACGCGGTCGCGACGCTTGCCGGGTACTGGACCGACGGCAGCGATCCGGTGGCGTGGTTGGTGGGTGTCTGACGGCGGCTACTTCTCGCAGGCGATTCCGTCGCCGTCGCGATCGAGGCTCGAGTTGGCGGAGTAGAGGTCGTTGTCGACGGTGAAGTCGGTGACCGGCGTCTTCTTCGACGTCGAGTCGACAGCACCTGCTTTGCCGACGCCGTGCGGGTAGTCGGCGTGCATGGCCGAACAGTTCGAGTAAGACTGCGCCGCGTGGGCTGTCGCCGGTGTCAGCAGGACACTTCCTGCGGCCACACCGAGGGCGACGACGGCAGCGTTGAGGACTGTTCGTGAATTCTTCATGCGACATCTCCGTTTCTGGCTGAAGACATGAAGCTATTCGCATGGCCCGGCAGGCGGCGCGGGAAAGGGAGAAATTGGATTGAACGGACTACAGGCTCCATCGGCTGCTACGCCGGCCTTGATTCGCCTGTCGTCAGGCTGAGGTGCGGCCTCAGTACCGCTCGATGCTCGTCTCGGCCAACCTCGACAGTCCTTCGCGGATATGTCGCGCCCAGATGCTGCCGATCCCTTCGACCGACTGTAGATCGGCGGCGCTGCTGGCCAGCAACGCTTGCAGCGTCGAGAAATGCCGGACCAGTCGGTCGATGTGGGCGAACTGCAGCCGCGAGACCCGTGCGAGTAGGCGGTAACCCCGAGGGCTCATCGGATTGTCTTGTGCCTCAACAGTTGTGGGGTATCCGAAGGCGCCGGCGATCAGCGTGAGATCGAGCAGGTCGGCGTCGGTGAGCGCCTCGAGCGCTTCGAGGGCGATCCGCACTTCCTCGGTGGTGGCGGGTTCCGGCCCCGAATAGTAGTCGCGCACAAGGAGTTCGCGCATGGTGTCGTTGTCGCTGATGAGTTCCTCGAGCTGCAAACTCACCTGTCGCCCGTTGATACCGAGTTCGAGGACGTACTCGTCGATCTCCACCGAGACGCGCCGCACCATCTCCATGCGTTGCGCGGCACTCATCGAATCACGCAGCAGCACATAGTCTTCGATCTCGGCGCGAGACAACTGCGCGTTGACGTCGTCGAGGCGCGACTTGTACCGTTCCAGCGTCGCCAGCGCGACGTTGGCGCGCGACAGGATCGGATCGGGCGATTCGACGACCCGCCGGATCCCGTCGACGTACGCGCTCACGATCGACATCGACGCGCTCACCGAGATCACCGGGTAGCCGGTCTGAATGGCGGTGCGCTCGGCGGCGCGGTGGCGGGTGCCGGATTCTTCGGTGGGGATCGTCGGATCGGGGACCAATTGAACATTCGCGCGAACGATCCGCTTACCGTCGGTGGACAGCACCACCGCACCGTCCATCTTGCACAGCTCACGCAGGCGTGTCGGGGCGAACTCGACGTCGAGGTGAAAGCCGCCGTCGCAGATCCGCTCGACGTCGGAGTCGTGGCCCAGGACGATGAGGGCGCCGGTGCCGCCGCGCAGGATGCGTTCGAGTCCGTCGCGCAGTCCGCTGCCCGGGGAGACACGCGCAAGCGTTGCCCGCGTCAGATCTGACATGGGTTTTTCCCGGTTGGCACCGGATTTCACGACATCGGGCATGAAGATAGGGTATATGGGCGTGACTAGTACATTCGTAGTGCCCGATGATCTCGACGCACTGACCCGCCACCCCAAGGCGAGTCAGCCGGGCGAACCCATCAACCTGCATCACACGCAATGTCACGGTTGCGGCGACGACGCTCCCGAGGGACTGCACATCAAGATCTTCGCCGGCGACGGGTTCACCGTGCGGGCCAGAATGCTCGTCGAGCCTCGGATGGAAGGCGGCCCAGGACAGATCCACGGCGGAATACTGGCTACCGCATTCGACGAAGTGATGTCCCACCTGCCCCTTCTCGTCGGTGGCCACTGCGTCACCGCGCACCTTCAAGTCGACTTCGCCGCGGGGATTCCGGTCGGGTCGACGCTCTACTTCGAAGGGCGCCTGCTCGGTAGGCAGCGGCGCAAGTTGTACACCGAAGTCGTTGCCTACCTTGCCGATCCGCTCGTCGACGCCGGCGCCGAAGCGGTCGCCAGCGGTCGGGCGCTGTTCGTGAAGATCGATTCGGCACGGCATTACGCGGAAACGCTCGCCAATTCGAAAGCCGCGGAACAGATTTCACGACGTCGAGGGTAACCCGGGAGATGAGCCCGCAGTGGTCAGACCCAGCTGGTGCGGTTCGACGCACGGGAGCTACGGCGTCCTTTCCGCTCGTTGATGTAGCCGGGGAGTGGCGGGGCGTCCCTATTCCGCTCGTCGAGTGCCGTCGTGGCGAGGGACGAGCTCGACGGTGTATCGAGACGCCGTGAGCCGGATTCGTCGACGTAACCAGAGGTCGCGGGCGACGAAAGTCTCTTGCGTGCAATGTGTTCGAGTGCGTTGTGTCGGCGTCTCACCAGCCCTCTGCTTCGCGACAACGCTCGTGCCTCGCGGTCACTCAGCACTGCGGTTACACCGAAGCTCGTGCCTCGCTCAGCACGGCGCTCGGACCGGCTCAACCTGGTTTCACCGGTCGGGGCCACTCCATCTGCTGGTTGAGCCGCGAGGAGCGCTAGCGACGAGCGTGTCGAAACCCCTGTACCACAATGCATTTGATGGTAGCGCACTTGTCGAACTGTGATGGTATCGAACATCGAGGCATGTGCACCCGTAGGTGCACACGCCTCACTTGCCGGGTGACATCTCTGATGTTGGCGCGCATCATCGAAAGTCGTTGTGGCTGAGAGGTTTCGACACGGACTCGGCTAGCGCCTCGTCCGGCTCAACCAGCAGAGGGACGCTTCGGTCGGTGGATCCAGGCTCAACCCAATACCGTTTAGTTAAGGGGTATGGTTTGGGTATGCCTCGGAGTGGTTGGGTGAAGCCGGA
>NZ_JABBNB010000004.1 GCF_012933505.1 Gordonia asplenii | reverse complement strand
CGTCTTCATCACCCCCGAAGGGACCGTCATCGAAGGCCGCGCCGGACCCGGTCTGGACCTGTTCCCCGGACTGGCCCGCTACCGGTTCACCACACCCCAGACGCCGGGCAGACGACAACCCGCACCGCCCCACACACCGTCGGACCCCCACCGGACCCGCACGGCAGACAAACATGCCCGACGCCGAGCCGAACGCGACCGCAACCGCCGCGCCCGCACCGACGGTCGATGCATCGAGCCACCCGCAGTCCGCGCCCACATCGCCGCCGACGACGCCGCCACCCACCTCGGCGACCCACCCTACTAACCAGCAGACACCGACGACACCCAGGCACAGCGAGCCGACCCCTGCCGGTTGAGCGAGCGCAGCGAGTCGAAACCATGGTGACACAACAGGTTTCGTGCGACCGTTCATCTCGCGCTCTGACCGTGTGATCTTCGAGTCGAATTGCACCCAGCGGGTGCATTCGACTGATGCGCCGATATCGCCGTCCCGGTCTGCCTCGACACCGAATTCCGTTGTCTCACGATGGTTTCGACACGCTCGTCGCCAACGCTCCTCACGGCTCAACCAGCGCAGGGAGACTGCCGTCGATGGATCCAGGAGGGCGACTCACCCCACGAAACCCGGTCTCGACTCACAGCGCTCGCTCAACCAGCGGCAGGCGGCTCACACCATCAATGCGTTGCCCCGGCCACCTCGGCTGCGACCCTATTGCGTCCACCGGCTTTGGCCGCGTACAGGGCCTTGTCAGCCATCTCCAGTAGGTCGGGAAGCCGGACGACGCCGGGCCCGCGACTGGCGGTGATGCCGATACTGGCGGTGACGGTCACCTGGTGTTCGCCCGTGGTGATCGTGAGCGATTCGATTCGCCGTCGGGTCGTCTCGGCCCACACCAGCGCCCGGTCGAGGTCGGCGCCGGGCAGCAGCACTGCGAACTCCTCGCCGCCCAGCCGCCCGACGACGCTCTCGTCGGCCCCCGGGGACAGCTCGCGTGCCACCATCACGAGCACCGCGTCGCCGGCCGCGTGCCCGAGAAGGTCGTTGATGCGTTTGAAACGGTCCAGGTCGATCAGGGCGAGCGCACACCCGGCCGAGGTACTCATCCGCTCGGCGCGATGGTTGAATCCCCATCGGTTGAGCACTCCGGTCAGCTCGTCGCGGTCACGCTGCGCCCTCAGGTCCTCGATCACATCGACCACGGTGACCGCCAGCATGGTGGCCACGAACCCGGGCAGGACGAGTCCGGTGGCGACGATGAGCGCGTATTCCAACGCAGACGCCAGGTAAGCGGTCAAGTCGGCATCGGTGAGAAGCTCCCGAGGCACATCGGAGAGCGCCGCGCACACGAGATTGGCCATCACGGCCGCACCCAGCAGGCACATCGCGGCCAGGCACACTCGATCTCTCGTCGTCGTGACCCCGCTACGCCACAGCCGCCAGCTCGCTGTCCACACAAGCACCGCCATCCCGACGTTCTGGGTGACGATGCGAGCGATCAACAACGGCATCGGATAGGCGAAATAGCAGACCACGACCGCCAATACGACTACGAACGCCGCGTTGGTCATCCACCTGAACTGTTGAGCCCTGCGCCGCAACACTCCATCGATGAGCAGTGCGACGGCGATCGGAAACAACACGCCATGAATGGACGACGCCGCTGCCGTGCCCAACGGAATCGACAGCACCAAACCCGCGAGGGTGAACCCGGTGACCGCGCCCGCGAATGACAGCGCGTACCAGCGGCGTCGATCGACCATCCACACCACGACGAAGAGCAGGCCGATACCGATCATTGCGACCGACCCCAAATTGACTGCCAACAGCCACTGACGCGACGGCATACCGACTATCCCTGGCTACGGCGACGCCGACGACACCACGTCACCACTCTTCGGTCCACGTGAAGCCATCGCCACAACAATCCGATCTAACCGAGGTGAATCTTCGCTGAGCGCCCATCCGCTACCGCTCGTGTGGGAAAGCCTAGCCGACGGCGGCCGGTATTCCCGCCCGATCAGCGCGTCCGCGTGAACACCTCGGCAAACCAGTCGGCGACGAGGTCGTTGCGTTCATCTCCGTGGTTGTAGACGGTGTGATCGCCGTCGTCCCACTGCTGCAGCGTCGCGTCGGCGGCGGCCTCGAGGAAGGGCTGCTGGTCCGCGAGAGCGACAAGCGGGTCGGCTCCACCGTGAATCACCAACAGCGGCACATCGATCGAGTGCGTCGACGGATCGAATCGCAGTCGTTTGAAATTCGCTTCGATCGCCGCCTCGTCGGTGGTGCCGAGCATCGCCGCGGCCTGCTCGGCGAATGTGCGGAAACTGAGCAGCCGCGGCGCGGCGAACCCGCCGTTGACACAGCAGGCGGCGAGCCTCGCGTCGGCGGCCGCGGTCAGCGCCGCGAACAGCCCGCCGACGCTGTTGCCCCAGATGCCCACGGGTGCATCGACGTCGTCGAGCGCCGCGGTGACGAAGCGGCCGAATGCGTCGGCGACGTCGACGTCGAGGTGGATGCCGTAGCGCATCCGCGACTCCCCCTGCCCGGGCCCCTCGGCGAGCAAGGTCGCGATGCCACGCTGAGCCAGCGCCTCTGCGTTACGTAAATAGGTTGCACCCCAACCACTTTGGCCGCCGAAGAGGATGACGGTGCCGATCGGCTCACGCCCGGCGGGCCGCATGTGCCACCCGACGAGACGTCCGTCACCGACGGGCACCTCGACGCGCGTGAGAGGATTCGACGAGACCGTCGCCAGCCGCTGCACGGCCTCGGTGAACCGGTCGTAGAGTTCCCGTTTGCGGTCGGTATCGAAATTGTTCGCCATCTGCGCGAATAGGAAACCCGCTGCGGCCCAACCGAATTGATGAGCGGCGGTGATGGAGTTGCCGGCGGCGGCCGCGGCGTCGCCGGCATTTCGACGTGCGACACCGATCGCCTCGCAGGCTCGGTCCCACGCGGTTCCGCCGTCGGTCTGTCGTTGCAGCTCACCGACGTCGGCGTAGGCCATGCCGCAATCGAGCAGCCGCGTCGTCGACATCGCCCGCCAATGCGCCTGGTTGGCGTGCGCGATTTCCTCTCGGGTCGCGCGAGCGGTGCCATCTCGGGTCATGTCGTCAGGAGTCGCGTCGGCGGAGCTCGCGTCGTTGAGGGTCACTGTGCCGATCCTTGCAGCTGGTGGCTCTCGCGTGCGCCGAACGCCGAAGCCAATTGGTCGACGAGGCCGGGCAGGTCAGCCATCGAGCCGGCCCCGAACAGATGGAAGTCGGGACGTTCGATGTAGGCCTGTACCTCGTTGTCGGCGAAGAACCGCGCATAAGCGCCGTCCACGTCGTCGGTGGAATTCGTTGTGCCGGAAGCGATCGTCGCGACACGCGCGCCGATGGAGGCGAGAAAGTCCAACTGCTGCGCCGACAGGACGGTCGCCGGATCGTCGGCGGCCATCACGGTGAAACCCCACCCGAAGAGGTCGTCGAAGAGTGCGCGATCGTCGCCGCGGGTCACGACGCCGTGCGGGCCGAGCCGGCCGGCGACGCCGGACGGCACCCTGTCGGCGGTGGCGATGACTCCGGCGGTAATGGTCGGGAACGGTGGCAACGGCGGGACCTCGCCGCGCCGGAACGCGTCGTCGCGGGCGGCGGCGGCCTGCGGGTCCTTCAGGTTGGCAACACGTCCCAGTTCGACGGCGCAGTGCTGGATGACGTCGACGTGCGGTCGACGTTCGGCCTCGTAGGTGTCGAGCAGGCTGTCGTCGGCCTTGCCGGTGAGCACGAGGTCGAGTTTCCAGGCGAGCGTGATGCCGTCACGCATTCCCGAGCAGGCACCCTGCCCCATATACGGCGGCATCGTGTGCGCGGCGTCCCCGGCCAGCAGCACCCGACCGTCGCGCCACTTGTCGGCGGTCCGGGCGGAGAAGCGGTAGATGACGTGGCGCAGGATGCGGACGTCCTCGGGGCCGAGGCCGTGCCGCTCGCGCAGCCAGCGCCAGGCGAACTCCTCGGTCTCCATCTCGGCGGGGTCGTCGCCGTCGCGCACGGCCACCTCGAACCGCTGTCGGGTGTTGCCGATCGGCATGAACATGTTGGGCTGCAACGGATCACAGAACTGCTGGGTGACCTTGAACGCCGGGCCGAGATCACGCAGGCATTCGGTGTCGATGTTGAGCCACATGTCGTCGACGCCGAGGTCGGAGCGGTCGATGCCCAACGCGGTGCGTACGACGCTGTTGGCGCCGTCCGCGCCCACCACGTAGCGCGCGGTGACGGTCCGATCCGACATTCCGGCCGACCACTGATCGTCACGGTCACGCGACCAGGGGCGCACCGTCACCGCGACGTGATCGTCGAACTGCGCAAGTGCGACGACGCCCGTCCCCTGGTTGATCTCGACGCCGGCATAGGTCCGGGCACGTTGGTCGATCGAGTCTTCGATGTCGGGCTGGTACATCGTGTAGTGCGCGGCGTAGCCGCTCGCGGCACCGGTCCAGTCCAGGGCGATGAGCAGGTCGCCCGAACCGTTGCGCCACTCGTACGCGGCTGCGGGCGAGGCGTCGCGCAACGCGTACCCGACGTCGCCGGCCGCGGCGATCACCCGGGCGGTCTCGCCATCGATGTGCGTCAACCGCGGCAGCCCGTACAGAGCGGGCCAGCGCTCGAACACGCCCACGCGGTGACCCGCGCGTCCCAGCATCGACGCCAGCACCTGGCCCGTCGGGCCGTATCCCACCACCACGACATCGAAATCGGTCGACATTTCGTCTCTCCTCGTTGCTCGGCCACCCGGTGTGACCTGTACAACAGAAGGTAGGGAAACGACACCACGGCGGCTATCCGCGTCGCGACAGCGATATCCGGATCGCGCCACCAACATAGTCGCAGGTCAGAAGGTCAGGTGCAGCGATGGACGACGCCGTCGACGACGCACCCCTGCGTACCCATCGGACGCTGGACACCGACGACGCCGACTCGTTTCGCGCGGCTGCGTCGAAGTTGCTGACGCCGCACCGGATCACGCTGGGGTCCACCCGCACGGCGGGCGAATTCCACGGTGACGTGCGCTCGACCCGGGTCGGCGACGTCGGGGTGTTCTATCTCGCGCAGGGCGCGGCCGTCGACGTCGACATCTCCGAACCGATCGACTACTACGACGTGATCTTCGCGCTGAGCGGATCCAGCGCGATCACGTCCCGCGACTCCGGACGCGGTGTCATCGACGCCGGACACGGCGCCGTGCTGAGTCCGGGGATGCGGGCGCGCATGACCATGTCCGACGATTACGGGCAACTGCACCTGCGGATCGAACGCACGACGCTGGATCGGCGGCTCGACGCCGTGCTCGGTCGCCCGTCGGGTGCGGTCACCGTCTTCGACGTCCCGCTCGACCTCGGCGCACCGTCGGTGGCGTCCTGGTTTCAGTTCCTCCGCCTCGGTCTGCGCGACCTCGACACCGCGGGCGGGATTGCCGCACATCCGCTCGCGGCGGCCAGTTGGCAGGATCATCTGCTCACCGGATTGCTTGTCTCCCAAGCTAATAGCTACGCGGGCGCGCTGGCGGACCGGGCCGCCGGCCGTCCGGCGCGGCGGGTACTGCAAGCCGTTCTGGACTATATCGAGGAGCACATCGACGAGCCGATGTCGATGGCTGACCTGGCCGGGGTAGCCGGGATGAGTACCCGGTCGTTGCAGCGGGCGTTTCGGGACGAGCTGAGCACCTCTCCGACGGCACACGTGCAGAATCTGCGCCTGGACCGGGTTCACGAGCAGTTGACCGCGACCGACTCCGGAGAGGCGAGCGTCACCGACGTCGCCTACCGGTGGGGCTTCACCCACCTGTCGCGGTTCGCCGCGGCCTATCGGGCACGCTTCGGCGAACCGCCGTCGGAGACGGTCAAGAAGTCACGGTCGGAGACGGCCTGGCGTGAGGTCAGACGGTGACGACCTCGATGAGATCGTCGAGCCCGCCGAAGTCCGCCGGATTTCGGGTGAAGAGCGTCGCGTCATGCGCATGTGCGGTCGCGGCGATCAGCAGATCCGCTCAATGAAGAGCAACCGTCGAAGCCGTTCCGCCCGCGCCGCTGTCAGCCCGCCGCCGGTGTCGCCATCGACGCCACCGCATCGGACGGTTGCACTGGTCGCGTTGCGGTGGCGCGTGAACGCATCACCGCGACCAGCGCGACAGCGCAGCAAAGGCTGATGACCAGGCCGATATTGGTGAGGTTGTACAGCGTCTGGGCGTCCACCTTCGCGACCGCCCACGCGGTGATGAGCGGCGCGGCGATGGCACCCGCCCGGCCGAAACCGAGCATCGCTCCATACCCCTTGGCTCGCGCGGACACCGGGTACGCCGCGGGGACGAGCGCGCTGAACGACGAGATCCCGCCGAAGACGCCGACGCCGAGAGCGAACGCGAAAACATACATCTGTGCGCCGGGCCGCTCACCCGCGCCGGGGAAGGCGCCCGCGAAGCCGATCATCGAGACGACGCCGATGACGCTGTAGATCCACGCGAGACGCGTCGCCGAGACGACCAGGCCGACGATCGCGAGGCTGACCGCTCCGACGAGGCACCCCAGGCTGAGGGCCAGACCGACGCGTTGCGCGATGTCGCCGGCCTCGCTGGTTGCGGCCGCTTTCGCGACCGGGTCGAGCCCCTTGAGGAACTCGGCCTTCATGAACGCCGGAGTCAGCCCCGCGGCGAAGTTGAACACCCCCGAGACCGTCATGTACCCGACGCACAGCAACACGGTGACGACGACCAGTTCCCGGCCGAGCAACGACGGCGCCTTCGGTAGGCTCGCCGACGCGGTCGCCGAGTTCTTCACGGGCCGCTTCGCCGACTTCTTCACCGACTCCGGCAGCCCGAGATGAGCGGCAACGAACGCGATCAGCGCCAGAACCGCGCCAGTGAGGTACATGGCCTGCCAATTCTCCCCGAATGCGCTCCGAATCGCATCGGTGCTCACCGCGGCGAGCACGCTGCCGAGTGGATACCCGACCATCACCAGACCGGTGGCGAGATTCCGCTGCTTCGGAGCGGCCGACTCCTGTGCCGCAACCACGATCACGACGCTGATCATGCCGATGCCGGCACCGGTGATGAACCGGGCGAGCATCATGACCTCGACGTTCGGTGCGAGCGACGACAGCACGAGGCCGCCGAGATTCACCCCGATGCCGACGAGTGCGATGAGTCGGCGGCCGTAGCGGTCGGCGAAGCGGGCCAGTCCGATCGCACCGACCGCCATGCCGACCAGGGCGATGCTCACCAGCAGCCCTTGCTGAAAGGTCGTCGCGAATCCGTCCGGCAGGGTCGGCAGCACGAAGCTGATGACCAGCAGATCGAAGCCGTCGACCAGATTGAGGAACATGCAGAGCACGGCGACGCCGAGCCCGGACGTGGCGAGGCTGCGGGCCGCCGCGCCCGACGTTGAAGTGGTCATTTCTGGAGAGTCCTTCTGTGCCAGTGATGAGTGCCAGTGATGAGTTACGTCGAGCGCCGATCAGGCGTCGACGAGTTCGTCGTGTGGGAGCAACGGAGTGAGGAGTGCAGCGACGACGTCGTTGCACCGGTCGAGGTGGAGCACGTCGTCGACCAGCTGGGCCTGCACGTCCTGCGGAATGGGGATGATCGAGAACGGCACGCAGTTGTAGAACTTGTCGACGAAGTCCGCCCTGGTGAACGGCTTGTCCGGATGTCCTTTGACGTGGATGCACTCGCTGTGGACCACCCGCCCGTCACGCAGCGTCGTCGTCATCCGGGCACCCCAGTCGGACACGTCGGGGTTCATCGACGCCGTGATCCGAGTCATCAGCTCGCGCACCTCGGGGCGACGACGCTGATCGTCGCCGTACGAGTCGACGAAGAGCCGCCGATCGAACGCGGCGACCGCCACCGCATACGGGAGCGAGAACTGACAATCGGGGATCGTCACCGGATTCCACTTCTTCTCGATCGGCTCACACACCGCGCCCCAGCCCGACGGCGACACCTCGATCGCGATCGCCGCGATGTCCCGCGCGCTGAAGCCGTGCTCGACCATCTGCTCGATGATCGCGTCGACCGACGAATGGTTGAAGTAGCAGGCGCTGTATCCCTTCGTCGTCAGGCGGGTGGAGAGCCACACGTCGCCGAGACCCTCGGTGATCGTCTCGGGGTGTGTCTCCCAGCGAGCCGTTCGGAACAGTCCGTTCGGCCCGGTGAGCACCGAGTCCCGGGGTCCGGTGATGCCCTTGCGCGCCAGTTCGCACGCGTTGATCGCGGCCTGACACACCACTCCGTGATGGGTGCGGACCATGAGGGTCGCCGGTGAGTAGATGCCCATGGTGTGCGGTTGGGTCATCGTCCGCGCGATTCCCTGTGCGTTCTCCAGCTGATCCTGGTCGAGGCCGATCAGTCTGCCGACCGCGGCGACCGCCCCGAAGATGTAGTGGCCGCCGCAGTCGCCCTCGGGAATCGCCTTGCTGATCACGTGATAGGCGGCCCCGATGCGAATGAGGATCTCCTGTCCTACGACCAGTGCCGTCAGGAAGTCCTCCCCGGACACCGCCCCGTTGACGAGGCCGGTCGCGGCGAGCAGACTCGCCACGATGTACTCGCCGACGTGGCCCGCGTCCTCGTGCAGGTCGCCGCAGTCCATGGCGCGGGGCATCGGTCCGATCGCGAGCGCCACCTCGTTGGCGGGAAAGCGTCCCCCGTAGAACGGCAGCACCGATTGGGGCGCGCCACCGCGCTCGGTGATCAGCTCGACCAGCCCGGGGATGCCGTCCATTCCGGACCCGCCGATCGTCACTGCCATCCCGTCGAGCAGGGAGTGCGTGGCGTGTTCGACGACCTGTGGCGGAAGGTCGGCGAACGTGGTCTGCAGGGCCATCCGGCACAGCGGTGCCATCGGGTCCTCGTCGTCGTGGATCTCGAAAAGAGACATCTGCAACGTGCTCCTGGCTGGGGTTTCAGTTCAGAATCTGACCCGCGTCGACGCGCAGGTCCAGTCCCGTGACGTAACGGGCATCGTCGGAGGCCAGGTAGACCACGGCCCCCGCGATGTCCTCCGGCTCGACCCACGCGACGTCGAGCAATGGGATGGTGGCGAATCGCGGTTCGACGTTGTCGAGGGTGAGCTCGTCGGCGGCGAGGTCGGGGGCGAACAACGCGTACGTCGGCTGGTTGTGGATCAGTTTGGTGTTCACCGTCGTCGGCGCGACGCTGTTCACCCGCACGTTGTGCGGCGCGAGCTCCATCGCGATCGTCTTGACCAGGCCCGACACCCCATGCTTGGCGGCACAGTACGGCGACATGTTCGGCGCTCCGATGGTGGCCATCGACGACGTCGTGAACACCATCGCACCGCCGCTCCCCTGGGCCTTGAGGATCGGGATGGCCGCCTTGGCGGTGTGCCAGACGCCCTTGAGGTTCACGTCTTGAACGACGTCCCACATCTCCTCGGTGATGGTCTCGGTGAGGCCGTAGTTCCACATTCCGGCGTTGGCGACGACGATGTCGAGCCTGCCGAGCTGGCGGACGCCCTCGTCGAGCGCGGCCTTGAGCCCGGCGTAGTCGCGGACGTCGGCTTCGGCTGCGACCATGGTGCGGCCGAGTTCCTTCACTGCCAGCGCCGTGTTCTCCAGGTCGGCGTGGGTGGATGCCTCGGCGACGTTCGTGGCGACCGGTCCGCAGATGTCGATGCCGATGATGTCGGCGCCCTCGGCGGCCAATGCGAGCGCTTCGGCCCGCCCCTGGCCGCGGGCGACTCCGGTGATGAAGGCAACCTTGCCGTCAAGCTTTCCCATGGTGTGTCCTCTCGTAGTGGCCGGTCCGCCGGCCGATTGTGGGTGTGAATTCAAGGTGTGATGGCACGCTGGCCGCGCCGGGTCGCGCCCCTACCCCGCTGGTTGAGCCGGGCCGGAGCGCAAGCGGAGGCCCGTGTCGAAACCACGTGAGGCGACCGCTCTCGTCGCACCCGCGGGTCCCGCAGAAGATCAGGCGTGCGCCGGGGTACCGAGCACGATGCCGTAGGCGCGGCGGCTCACGTCTCCGCTCAGGTCGACGGTGATCGACTTGTCCTGAACGAACTCGTCGAGAGCGTCCGGACCCAGCTCACGTCCGAGCCCGCTCTGCTTGTATCCACCGAACGGCAGGTGCTGCGACATGTTGTGCCAGTCGTTGATCCATACCGAGCCGGCTTCCAAACGCTCGGCGACGTCGATGGCGCGCTGATTGTCGGTGCTCCACACCCCGGCCGCGAGGCCGTAGTCGCTGTCGTTGGCGATCGCAATTGCCTCGTCGACCGTCTCGTAGCGGATCACCGACAGCACCGGTCCGAAGATCTCCTCTTGGGCGATGCGCATCTGATTGCTCACATTGGTGAACACGGTCGGCCGCATCCAGTAGCCGCGGGCGAACCGTTCTCCCTCGGGTGCACCGCCGCCGTAGGCGAGGGTCGCGCCCTCGGCGAGACCGATGTCGATGTAGCGGCGAACCCGCGCGAGCTGCTCGGCGCTCATCAGCGCGCCCATGTCGGTGGCCGGGTCCTGCGGATCACCGATGCGGATGGTGTCGAGTCGAGCGATGAGCCGATCGACGAACTCGTCGTGGATGCTCGCCGGCAGCAGCAGCCGCGAACCCGACTCGCAGGCCTGCCCGGCGTGCAGGACGAACCCGTAGACGGTTCCGTCGACGGCGGCGTCCAGGTCGGCGTCATCGAGGACGATGTTCGGACTCTTGCCACCGAGTTCGAGCAGAACCCGCTTGACGCGTTCGGCGGCGTTGGCCATCACCCGCCGCCCGGTGGTGGTGGATCCGGTGAAAGATATCAGTGCCACATCGTCGTGGCGGACGAGATGTTCACCGATGGTCGGCCCGTCGCCGACGACGACGTTGAACACCCCGTCGGGCAGACCCGCGTCCTTGAGCAGCGCGGCGAGTTCGAGTGCGAAACTCGGAGTCTTCTCGTCCACCTTGAGAACCACCGAGTTGCCCGTCGCGAGCGCGGGGATCGACTTCCACACCGCGGTACTGGCCGGGAAGTTCCAGGGCGTGATGCCCGCGCAGACGCCGAGCGGCTCCTTGCGGATGTAGCCGCCGTGGAGTACCTGCCCGTTGATCGGCGCCGCTCGCGTGAATTCGTAGGCGCGGGTGAGATCGGCGAAATAGGACAGATGCATCATCGGGAACCCGACACCGAGTGCCCCGGCTGTGCGGATGGCCATCCCGGTCTCGCGGCAGATGATCGAGGAGATCTCGTCCATGCGGGCGCCGAGCGCCTCGGCAGCACGGTCGAAGACCGCGGCGCGCGCCACGGGCGCGGTGCGTCGCCACGCACCGTCGACGAACGCGCGTCGCGCGGCGGCCACCGCGGCGTCGACGTGGTCGACGGTCGCTTTGGCGGAGGTCTCCACGATCTCGCCGGTCGCCGGGTCTGCGATCGTGTACGCGTCGTCGGTGTCTACCCACGTGCCGTCGATGAACATTCGGTAGTGCGCAACTCCGTCTCGTTCGACGGACGCACCCGTCTCGGTCGTCTGCACTGCCGTCGCCGCACCCATGCCGTGATCCTTTCGCCGATCCGGCGGTAGCCGCCGGTGATGTGGTGACCACTTTCGTGCCGACGACGATGACAGCCAAGGAGCATTCTCGCTTTTCGAGAAGGAAAGTGTGACGCTGCTCGCATTCGGTCAGCGCCGCACTTCAGGTCACCGGGTCTGCGTCGCTCGCGCCATGAGTTTGCGAAGTGCCAGCTGGGGATCGTTGTACGCGGCCCGGTCGCTGATCGCGCGTGCGATGCTCCGCGCGGTGGTCCGCAACGCCAGGACGAGGTCACCTTGTTCGGCGTAGTCGTACGGCACGGTCACCGACACCGCGGCCGATGCGATTCCGTTCTCGTCGAGGATCGGCACCGCCACCCCGGTTGACTCCGGGACGATCCACCGCTTGAGCGCCGCATATCCGGTGCGCCGGATGGCGTCGACATGCATGCGCAATTGGGCTCGGTCAGTGACGGTGTACGGGGTGAAACGGGTGATCCGCGCGTTCTGCAAGACCGCTTCTCGTTGCTCGCGGGGCAGGAACGCGACGATGGCCATCCCCGGCGACGATACGAGGACGGGGAGCCGCACGCCGGGTCCGGTGATGTTGGTGGGCTCGGGACCGCGTGGATGCAGCGTCTCAATGTTGACGATGTCGTCGCGCTCGATGACGGACAGCAGCGTGGGCATCTGCACGACCGCGTGCAAGTCTTCGAGGAAGGGCCGCGCGATCTCCCCGAGCGTCGGGGCGTACGACGATTGCACAGCGACCTGCCACAACCGCATGCCGATCCGGTACGCCCCGTCGGCTCGATCGACGAAGCCGGTGCGCGCGAGTTCGGCGAGGATCCGGTGCGTCGACGCCATCGGGACACCGCTGAGTCTGGCCAGCTCCGACGCGCTCAGCGATCGGTCCGCGTCCTTGATCGTCTCGAGCAGCGTCATCACCCGCTCGAGCATCGTCGCCTCGCGTGCCATGTGCCGAACCTCCAAGAATATATTATGCTCCAGAGGTCAAGCGGTTCGGACGCAGGCCCCAGATCACTCCTGCGCCACCATCATCCGATTCCGCCCGCCGCGCTTGGCCGCGTACAGGGCCTCGTCGGCGCGCGCCATCAACATGTCGGCCGTCTCTTCGACCGCGTCGTGATCGGGGTCCCAGTGCCATTTCGCAAGTCCGCCGGACGCGGTCAGTACGGCCCCCGGTCGGGTGGTCGGGATACCCAATCGCGCGATCGCCGCACAGATCGATTCGGCGGCGTCGACCACACCGGCGCCGCCACCCGACTTCGAGCCGCGCAGGATGGCCGCGAACTCCTCGCCGCCGAGCCGTGCCACGACCGCGTGAGAGCTCTTCGACACCGCGGCCAGCCCGGCGCCGACAGCACAGAGACAATCGTCGCCCGCGAGATGCCCGAAATGGTCGTTGAAGGCCTTGAAGTCGTCGACGTCGAGGATCAGCAGCCCGCCCGACTTCTCCGCCATCAGCACCGACCGCAGTTCGCTGTCGAACTCCCGACGATTGGGCAGACCCGTCAACGGGTCGGTGCGCGAGATCAGGTCCAGCTGCCGAGATCGCAACCAGCTCAGCCGGCGCGACTTCTCGACGCGATAGGAGAATCGGGTCGCGACGGCCGCCATCAGCACGAGCATTCCGACCGTGAGGACCCGGTTCACCGTCAGCGGAAATGCTGCCACCTCGAGACCGGCGATCAGGGCCGTGTATCCGATCATGCTGGGGAGCAGCATCGCGAACCTGATCTGGATCACGCACAGACTGAGCACTACCGCTATCGGCATCAAGATCGGAACGACGTCGTATCCCCTCGGCAATTGCACGATCCGTTCCACCATTTGCGCCGTGATGACCACTCCCACCGCGGCCACATAAATAGCTTCCGACCACGGACGCAGCTTTTCCAGCGTATTCCCCAGCAGGCCGGCTAGCACGGCGGGCGTAATTCCCACGACTAGCGTGAATCGACCGATCGCATCCGCTTCATCCGGAATCTTGAGCAACGGCTTCTGAAAGAGGAAAATAAGCACGACAACCGCCAATAGGCCCGACATGATATATCGGCGCAGGGGACGTCCGAATTCGTCGAATTGTTCGCGAAACAACATTTCGAGCGGCGCGTCGAACCACAGCTGCCGCCAGCTCGTATGCAGCACCGGCTCGGCATCGGTATTGCGTCGTATCGCTCGCGGCCGTTCCGGAATGGCCCGTACGTCGATCGGGCCGTCGAACACCGTGAGGCGGTCGCGTCCCGCTCGCTTGGCCGCGTAGAGTGCCGCGTCCGCCGCGGCGAGCGTGGCGTCGACTCCGTGCGGCGAGTCGTCGTCGAACCCGTCCAACCGGATCAGTCCCGCCGATGCCGTCACCACTCGACTGGGATCCCCGGCGGGGATCGCCAGACCGCCGATGCCCGAACGCAGCCCCTCGACACGGTCGACCGCATCGTCGTCGCCGACGAGCACGACGAACTCCTCGCCCGCGAAACGCGCGACGAATTCGCCGGGACGGATCACCTCCCGATCGAGGTAGGCGCCGATCCGACGCAAGCACGCGTCCCCGGCCGGATGCCCGAATGTGTCGTTGTAGCGCTTGAAGAAGTCGATGTCGATGATCGCCACCGCCATCGCCTCACCACGGCCGGCGCCGACTACGGCGCTCATGCGCTCGGCCAGCGCACGCCTGTTCGGCAGCCCGGTCAGGGTGTCGGTTCGAGTCAGTCGGTACAGGTCGCGCTCCGACTTCCACGCCTGGCGATTGGCTCGATCCAATCCTACGGCGGCGGCCACCGGCACGACGACGACCGCCGAACCGGCAACCAGATCGAACAACCGATTGCTGGTGATGTCGAGGAGCCATAGCTCAGCGGTGACGATCACGACCAGGCCGCCGAGTAACGTCGCGACCAAGATGGACAGCCGCAGCTGAACCACCAGCAATGTCAGCAGCACCCCGATCGGTAACACCAGCGGAATGACGTCGATCCCCTGCCGGGTCGTCAACACGCGCACGGTCATCAGCGACGCAATATCGATATAGACCGCGATGATGAATAACTGCGCCGACCATTTCCGTACCGGACTCTGCGCACCCGCCAACCACCGCAGGATCATCGGCAGGGCAACCGCGGCGAAGAAGACTACACCACCGAACGAAGGAAGTGCGTCGCCGCCGACGATATACGACTGAAAAGCGAGGATGAACGCCCCACCGCACAGCAGAATTATCCATATCTCTGAGCGATAAGACCTGCCTTCGAGGTCCTGATCAATTCGGAACTGCCGCTCCTCGACATCGGGGAATGTCGGAAGGAGCGGGCGTCGGGTAAGCATCGGGCATCAGGATACCCCGCATACTCCCGATGAGCGGGCTAAACATCCTTGGCGTGACTTCTCGGGAAATCACGCGCGGCTCAACCCGCCCGATGCCGCCGTCCCCGTCGAGCCGCGGGCACCGGATGCAGCGGTGGCCCGGCGACCACCGCGTTGCGGACGGTCCCGATGCCGTCGACGCTCATCTCGACGACGTCGCCGGCGGTCAGCGGCGGCGGATCCTGCGCGCCCCGCCATCCCCACAGCTCAGCCAGGCATCCGTTCGCGCAGGTGCCGGATCCGAGCACGTCGCCGGGATGCACCCAGGTGCCGCGGCTGGCGTACGCGATGAGTTCGGCGAACGTCCAGGCCATATTCGCCAGCGTGTCCTCACCGATCAGGGTTCCGTTGATCCGGACCGACATCGCGAGGTCGTAGCCGCCGTCGTCGGTTCGACGATCGGCCAGCTCGTCGGGGGTCACCAGCGCCGGGCCGAGGGTGGTCGCGGTGTCTTTCGCCTTCACCGGCCCCAATCCGACGCGCATCTCCCGCGTCTGCAGGTCGCGCGCCGACCAGTCGTTGAGAATCGTGAAACCGGCGATGCACTCAGCGGCCTCGTCCACCGACAGGTTGTACCCGGATCGGCCGATCACCGCCGCGACCTCGAGTTCGAAGTCGAACGCTTCGCAACCTGGCGGCAGCGGGACGTCGGTGCCCGAGCCGATCGCCGCGTGCGGATTGCTGAAGTAGAAGGCGGGCGCCTCGTACCAGGCGTCGGGCACCTCGGCGGTCCCGGCGACCGCCCGCAACGAGCCGGCGGTGTGCTGCTCGAAGGTGATGAAATCCCGAATCGTGGTGAGCGGCACCGGAACCGGCACCGCGCCCGACGGATCGAAAGTCACCGCTTCCGACGATGTCTCGCCGTTGCGGATCGCCCGGTAGACGTCGGTGCCGGCGTCGAACAACCGCAGTCGTCCGTCGTCGACGACGCCGTAGCGGTGCACTCCGTCGATGATCGTTGAACCGATCCGCATCGTTCAGCCCTCCTCGACGATCGCGACCGCGCGGGTCCAGCCCGCCGACGCCCGATGAATCTTCACCGGGAAACACGACACCTGAAATCCCGTCGCGGGCAACGCCTCCAGGTTGTGCAGCTTCTCGATGTGGCAATAGCCGATCTCCCGTCCGGCCCGATGCCCCTCCCAGATGACGCTCGAATCATGTTCTGCCGCATAGCGTTGCGCGGTGTAGACGAATGGCGCATCCCAACTCCACGCGTCCGTTCCGGTCACCCGAACACCCTGACGGAGCATATGCAGCGTCGCCGCACGCCCGACGCCGCAGCCGGTGGTGACGTAGTCGTCGTGTCCGTAGCGCTCACCGGCGCTCGTGTTGACCAGCACGATGTCGAAGGGAGCCAACGTGTGTCCGATGCGATCCAGTTCGGCGTCGACGTCGTCGGGGGTCACCACGTAGCCGTCGGCGAAGTGCCGGAAGTCGAGTTTCACACCACGACTGAAGCACCACTCCAGTGGCACCTGGTCGATGGTCAACGCCGGCGCCCCACCGTCCATCGTCGCCGAATAGTGATAGGGGGCATCGAGATGCGTTCCGTTGTGCGTCGTCACCCGCACGCGTTCGATGGCCCAGCCCTCGCCGTCGGGCAGATCCTCGGCGGTCGCGCCCGGGAAGAACGACAGCAGGTCGTCGCGGGTCTGCGTGTGGTCGTAGTAGTCGATTTCGGGTAGATGTCCCGGCGGGTCCGAGGGGATGCCGGCCTGCAAGGGCACTGAGATGTCGATGATGGTGGTCATGTGTGATTACCCTTCGTCGGTGGCGGGGATGATCGGGAGCAACACCGACGACGCGCCGTCGGCGGTGAAAAGTGTTGTGCTGCCACCGAATACATCAGTCGGACGATCGTCGGTGTCGTCGTGCACGAATACGCCGTTGCCCCGGTTCTCGATGCCGTAGAGGACCGGCCACGGCCCGTCGCCGGGCATCTCGTAGTCCCGGCCGGATACCGTGATTCCGAGCCGGTAGCCCGTCGGAACGACGATCGACGTCGGCCAGATCTCGACGTCGACGTCGACGGGATCGCCTGGGGTCAACGGCATTTCGCGAGTGTGCGCATGCCAGGGCCGGTACGGCAGACTCGCCGCGTCGTCGAGTTCGCGATGCGAGGCGCGCAGCCAGCCGACGCCGAGCACCCCGTGCGGGTCGATGGCCGAGACGAGTGACACCTCCCGGCCATCACTGTCCTGCACACGCACCGTGACGAAGAGGTCGGCGTCGGTGGTCGACGACGCGATGCGCAGCCGCGCCGACGCCGGGCCGGTGATCTCCAGCGGCTGGCTCAGCGGTGGTGTCCAGAATTCGGCACCCGGCCCCAGCGCGGCGAAGTCGATCGGCGTCGTCGAGGCAGGCGCTGTAGTGGTGAGCGCGCCGTCGTCGAGGTAGAAGCGTGTCCATTGCGTCCGCGCCAGCGGCCATTCCTGTTCGGCGCGCTGCTCGAAGGTGCCGTCCACGTGACGGACGTTCAGGAACACCGGCGGCTGCGTCTCCCAGCCGGTGTCCTCGCCGGAGAGGAAGTGGCCGAAGAATCTCTTTTGAAGTGCCACACCGTAATCGGTGTAGAACTCGGCGTAGTGCTCGAACCCGTGTACCTCCAGCCACTTCTGCGTCGAGGCCACCTTGTCCCATCCGTCGAAGTTACCGCGGGTATGGAGATGGTGCGCCCAGTTCGCCGCGGACAACACCGGCACCTCGATCTGCGACAGGTCCGGTGTACGCGCCGCACTGAAATCGTCGACGACGTTGCGTCGCTTGCCCTCGCCGATCGTCTCGACGCGGTTGAGCGACAGCTCGGCATCGCTCAGGGTCGGCGGGCCGGCGACGAGTTCGCCGGTGTTCGGATTGACGCGACCGCGCTCGCCGACGCCGTGCTGAACGGTGAAGATCTGATGGTCCTGCCACGCCTGGCCGAACCGGCTCAGGATGCCACCGTGGCGGTTGAGATCGCGGTAGAAGTCGGTGAATCCCTCCCACGGGCAGATCGCCGTGAGGTGTGGCGGCCGCAATGCCGCGACGATCCACTGGTTGGCCGCGTAGTACGAAATGCCCAGCAGCCCAACCTTTCCCGACGACCACGGCTGCGTTCCCGCCCACTCGATAGCGTCGTAGTAGTCGTGGGCCTCCTGCGGACTGAGCATGTCGAGCAGGCCCGGCGAGCGGCCGGCCCCGCGCGAGTCGACGCGGATGCAGATGTAACCGTCGGGCACCCACTTCTCCGGATCGGCGGTTTCCCAGACCTGGAAGCGGTTCGACGACCCGGCCAGCGCGTCGGGGTACTCGGCCGCCAGTCGCTGCCACATACCTGCGAAGCCCTCTTGGAACGCCAGCCCCTTGCCGTAGGGGCCGAGCGTCATCAGCACCGGATGGGCGCCGTCGTCGTCGGGGCGGAAGACGTCGGCGCGCAGTATCGCACCGTCGGACATGGGGACCGCGACATCCCACTCGATCCGCATGCCGTCGACGACCTCGCTGCGTTCAGCGGTTTCCGCACTCATCATTGCGCCTCCAAAGTCTAGGAACCTGCGTTAGTAGTATGCGTTGGATCACAGGTAAACGCAAGAGACTTGCTTTACTCTTGTTCGGGTGGCCATCGAACCGACTCCACAACGGCGCCCCGGCGGACGATCCGAGCGGGTGCGGCGTGCCGTGCTCGACGCCACGCTCGACCTTCTGCATCGAGACGGATTGAACGGCGTCGCGGTGGCCGACGTCGCTGCGGCCGCGGGCGTTCACGAGACGTCGATCTATCGACGCTGGGGCAAGAAGGAAAATCTCATCGTCGAGGCGCTGCTCGACGAGGCCGAGGAATTGATTCCGATCCCCGACACCG
Source organism: Gordonia asplenii (assembly GCF_012933505.1). GTDB lineage: Bacteria > Actinomycetota > Actinomycetes > Mycobacteriales > Mycobacteriaceae > Gordonia > Gordonia asplenii. The sequence continues at coordinate 248,843 of NZ_JABBNB010000004.1, read as the reverse complement.
GGACGCTGCGCGACGACCTGACGGCCTACGCGACGTCGCTCACCACATATCTGATGAGCCCGATCGGCACCGCCTTCGATCGCGCGCTCGCCGCCCTGGGCGATGACCCCGCGAGCGTACACACCCGCAGCCAGTATTGGCAGGCGCGCACCGCACGCTCGACGTCGATCGTGACACGCGCCATCGAGCGGGGCGAGATCGCCGACGTCGACCCGCTACGCGTGATCCAAATGCTCGTCGCGCCTTTGCATTTCCGGGTCGTGATGACCCACGAGCCACTGACGCCAGACTTGCCCGCACAGGTGGTCGACATCGTGTTGAACGGCCTGAAGGGCGGACCCGAGGTCGCGGGGTCGAAGTGAGCCGACCACCTCGCTCCCCGAGTGCCGAAGCGAGGAACGAGCTTCGGTGTAACGAGGGGCGAGCAAGACAAAGCACCCAAACCGACCCCCCGCTCCCCGAGTGCCGAAGCGAGGAACGAGCTTCGGTGTAACGAGGGGCCAGCAAGACAAAGCACCCAAACCGACCCCCCGCTCCCCGAGCGCCGTATCGCCAAACCGACCACCCCGCTCCCCGAGTGCCGAAGCGAGGAACGAGCTTCGGTGTAACGAGGGGCCAGCAAGACAAAGCACCCAAACCGACCCCAAACACCCTGCACGCGTACAGCTTTCACCATCAACCTGGGTCTGCGCCATCGTTTCCGGCACGCATCAACCGCAATGGAAACACGACCTCCGCGAGCACCTCCGCAGGCTTAGTCGGGTTGAGTCGGGGCGGAGCGTTCCGCCGACCCTCGCACGGTGGCCAGGGCGCGAAACCGATTGTCTCACTTTGGTTTCGACACGCTCGTCGCTAACGCTCCTCACGGCTCAACCAGCGAAGTGGAGCCACCATCGGTGGATTCAAGCTCCTCACGGCTCAACCAGCGAACAGGGGCCACCATCGGTGGATTCAGGCTCATCCAGCGGCGAAGTGTTCGGCCGCTAACCCAGCACACCCAGGACCGTCGGCTACTCCCGCTGCGGGTCGATGAGGATCTTCCCGTCAACTCCCCCACTCGCGAGGCGGTCGAGCGCGGACCCCAGTTCGCGGAGCGCGACCGGAGGTTCGACGAATTCGGCCCACACCGACGGCGACGCTTCGATGATCTCCAGCGCGGCGGGGATGTCGACGTCGCAGATGTGCGCGAGGGTCGTTTCGATCGTGATCTCGCGAAAGACCGCCGAGTGGAGATCGATCGTGACGTCCGTTTTCGGGATGCCGACGGCAAGGACGCGTCCGCCGTCGTCGACCGTCTGCAACGCCGCGGCCAATTGCCCAGGCGCTCCGCTTGCTTCGATGACGACCGATGGCGCGTGGCCGTCGAGCGCGTCGCAAATGGCCGCGGCCGGCGACGACGACGGCGTGCGCGTCCGTGCGGCCCCAAGCGTCAGTGCGCGGTCGAGGCGTCGGCCCGGGAAGTCGACGACTGTGATGTCGTGGTCACCGAGATGGTTCAGGCCGGCGAGGATGAACGACCCGATAGCACCTGCTCCGATGATGACGATCCGCTCTCCGGCGCGGGCTCCGCTGCGCCGCGCGGCATGGATTCCGACCGCGAGCGGTTGCGCGATCGCCGCGATGTCCACCGAGACTCCGTCCGGGACGACATGCAGCGTCTTCTTCGCAACCGCGACATACTCGGCCAGCGCGCCGTGCCTGTTGAGTCCCAGCGTTTGATATGTCGCGCACAGATTGGTGCGCCCCTCCCGGCACCTGGCACAGTCGCCGCACCAGATACCCGCTCCGCTGGCGACCAGGGTGCCGACGGGAAAGTCGGAGGACGCCGATTCGACGACTTCGCCGACGAATTCATGTCCGGGAATCAGCGGACCCAGGTGCCCGCTGTTGGGGTGCCGATGGGCTACGGGAAACACTCGCGGCCCCCGCGTCCATTCACCCGCATCGGTACCGCAGACGCCCGATCGGAGCACTTTCACGAGAACCTCGTCGTCGGCTGGAGCGGGTACAGGTACGCGTTCGATGCGGATGTCGCCTGCACCGTGGTAGACGGCGGCGCTCATGGTCTCGGGCACGACTGCGGTCTCCTTCTCGAATCCTTGCGAGTCGGTCGTCATGCGGTGGCGCGAGCGGGCGTGGCTACGGACGAGGGCGCGTCGGCTCGTGCGGTACCGTCGGCCGGCAGCATCGCCGCGATGATCGCCGCGAGAACGAAGAATCCCGCGCACACGATCAGCCCGCCTTGAAAACCGATGGATGTCGCCAGCCCGGCGAGAGCGAAGGGTGCCAGGGCGGAAACGCCCCGCCCGACGTTGAAGCAGAAACCGGCTCCGGTCGTGCGAACGTTTGTCGGGAAAAGCTCGGAAAGGTACGAGCCGAACAGCCCGAAGAATGCGGTGAATGCGCCGAATAGCGGGCCGAGCCACAGCAGTGCGGTCTGGTCGGTGGTAAGCGCATATATCGGAAGGGTCGCCGATACACCGACAAGGGTGAGCACAATGGTTCGACGCCGCCCGACTCGGTCGGCGACCATACCGAATACGTTATATCCGACAAACATGCCGATATTCAGAATCGTGACGAACAGTGCGACCGACCCCTCGGCCAAGCCCCTCTCGGCGGTCAGATAGGTGGGCAGCCAGGTGGTGGCACCCCAATAGCCGAACAGTGCCAACGCAGCCATCAATGTGCCGAGCAGAGTCCGACGGCGCAGCGCGGGCGTCAACACGTCACGCACCGACACCGTCCGATGAACGGTCTGTTCCTGCCGGCGCGCCCAGCTCTCCGACTCGCCGAAGGTGAATATCACTACGAGCACCGGCAGCAGCACCGCGATTCCAGCGACCAGAAACATTTGCCGCCAATCCGGCAGGAACAGCCCCGATATCGTCGCGGCGATCGCGCCTCCCGCCGGGAAAGCGCTGATCACGAACGCCGCGGCCCGGCCGCGATGCTGCTCGGCGAAAGTCTCCACCACATAGGCCGAGACCACACTCCACACCGATCCGAGCCCGATACCGGCGAGAAAGCGCACAAGCACGAATACCGTGAAATTGGGCACCACGGATATCGCGGCGGTGAATACGCCGAAGATCAACAGCGAGGCGATCAACGCCTTCTTCCGCCCGAAATTGTCGGCGACATATCCGCCGAGCACGCTGCTGACTCCGATTCCGATCAGAGTCGCAGTGGCGAGGAGTCCGCCCTGGGTAGCGGACAATCCCATATCATCGCGAATGGCCGGGAGCGCCAGCGACAAGAGGACGATTTCCAGGGCGTCGAAGAGATAGGCGAAAAAACATCCGCCGAGTACGACCCATCGATTTTGCTGCATCGGATACTTCTTCCGTGAGTGAGTAATGGTGGGTGATCAGTCGGTCGGTGATCAGACGGTCGGGGGCTTCACGGTCGGCTGATATCCGATCAGCGACCACGACTCGTCGTGGCGAACCCATACCGCCATCGCCGCGTTGGCGAGCGTCTTTCGCACTCCGCCGGCGGTGATGTCGGCGTTCATTTCACCGATGACCACCGCTGTGTCACCGGACACGATGATCCGGTCGATGGGATGGTCGATCCGGTGATACTCATAGAAACCCGACCGCAGCTTGTCGACGTAGCTGTCGAGGGTGTCGACCACGGCATTGGAATGGGTGTAGGCGAGTTCGGGATGCGCCAGTGCGACGAAACGTTCGACGTCGCCGTCGACGACTGCCGCGTAGCGCTCGGCCTCCAATCGACGGATCGTCGAAATATCGTGTGCGAGTGCCGGTTCGAGTGTCATTGCGTTTTCCTGCGATGGTTCAGACGTGGGCGTCGACGAGGTTGGCGGACGTCGCTGCGACCTTGTGTTTCAGTACTGTCAGCACTTCGGCCATGTCGGCGCTCGCAAAGCCGGTGGACACCGCGTCGGTCAGGACGTCGTTGGCGGCTCGGGCACCGGGAAGGTCGAGTCCGTGTCGGTCGGCCAGTTCCAGCGCAAGCGTCAGGTCCTTCTGAATCAAGGACACCGGCGCCGCGACTGGCGTCGTGCTGGGCGAGAGGAAGGCATCACGCTTGTAACCGACGTATGGGGCTCCCACCGCGCCTGCGCTCAGGATGTCGTAGAAGGAGTCGAGGTCGAGTCCGCCGTGCTCCGCGATCAGCAGGCCCTCGGCGATCGCTTCGCTGAGACCGGCCAGAACTGTGTTCACCGCGAGTTTCGCGATCGAGCCGGCACCCACCGGACCGGCGTGGAACTGCGCGGCGGTCATCGCGGCCAGGATCGGCTGGATGATCGCAAACTGCTGCGCCGATGCGCCGACCATCGTGGTGATCGCAGCCGACTGCGCCATGGCGACGCTGCCCGACACCGGCGCGTCGATGATCTGCGCCGCGGATCGTTCGGCGAGATCACGCACGACGTCGGGGCCGACGGTGCCCATCACCACGTGCAGGTGATCCGCGGGAGCGTCGCAAAGTCCGTCCGACACGAGCTGCCGGGTGGTCGGGCCGTTCGGCAGCATGCTGATCGACACCGGGCCGCGGGCCAGTTCCGCCGGCTCGACCAGGCGGACCCCGTCGGGGATGTCCGAAGCCGCGGGATCGAAGGCGAAGACACTGTGCCCGGCCGCCACGAGGTTGGCTGCCATCGGATATCCCATTCGGCCGAGGCCTGCAAACCCGATCTGCATCGGTACTCCCTTCCGGTCGTGCGCCACCGGATGTGACGCGCATTACTGTGTTAAGTATGATGGAACAGTGTTCACTGCTTGTCAAGTGTCGGTGTACGTAGTGTTCGAAAGGGCCGTGTCTGGCCAGTTGGTTGAGTAGTGCCGCCTCTCCCGCTGGTTGAGCCGGGCCGATCCCCCGTTGGTTGAGTAGTGCCGCCTCTCCCGCTGGTTGAGCCGGGCCGGAGCGCAAGCGCAGGCCCGTGTCGAAACCACGTAAGTCGACGACGTAGGCCCACCAAATACCTTGAGACAGTGATGGATTGGACTCAGAGTGGTTTCGACTCGCTGCGCTCGCTCAACCGACGGAGTAGGCGTTCACGCTGAAACCAACGAACACCCTCCGCTCCCCTAACCACGAGGAGAAGCACCCAATTGAACGGCATCACTGAACACCCAAGTCTGCTACCGTCGACATAGTGTTCAGCAATACTTTCGCTGGAGTGAACAGGAGTTGGTGATGCACGACGACATCGGCCCGCTGCTGCGCCGCGCACGGTCGGCGCGGGACGTCAGTCTGCGCGGTCTCGCGGCCGCCGCCGGCATTTCGGCCAGCCAGCTGTCGCAGATCGAGACCGGTAAGTCCATGCCATCGGTCAGTACGCTGTACTCGCTCGTCACCCACTTGGGGATCTCGCTGGACGAACTTCTCGGCATCGACGACCCCACTACCGTCGACGCACCCGTTCCCACCGACGAAGGCCTGCGCGGCGCGCCGGTCATTCAGCGGGGCGCCGACAATCCCGTCATCGAAATGAGTGATGGCGTCCGCTGGGAGCGACTCGCGACCGACCCTCAGTCGGATGTGGACACATTGCTGGTGACCTATGCTCCGGGGGCCGCCAGCTCAGCCGACCGGACGCTGATGCGCCACGAGGGAACCGAGCACGCCTACATACTGTCGGGCGAATTGACTCTGCTCATCGACTTCGAACGCCACTCACTCACAGCTGGCGACTCGCTATGTTTCGACTCGACGAGGCCGCATCTCTACGTCAATCAGGGCACCACGCCGGCTAACGGCGTGTGGTTCGTCTCCGGTCGGCGCGAACGGGTCAAGGCACGCGACTGGGTCGCACACCAACTGGGTGAACCGGCGCAGCAGTCCGCGAAGGTCACCAACGCCGCCAATGTGCTGGGGCTGTTGGCGAGTGCGAAGGTCGGCAACGGTGCGCCGACGTCGTCACGCGAGTAGTGAAAACTCGCGACCAAGCTCCGCCACCAGGACTCGAACCTAGAATGCCTGAACCAAAATCAGGAGTGTTGCCGATTACACCATGGCGGAATACTGCGGTGACGATTGTGCCATACGCCCCTGGCAGACACGCAAACGCATTCGCGCATCGTGACTGAGAGCCGCCGCCTCGTCTCCTGGTCACTGGAAAACTACACAGCGGCGACGCCTACGGCAGATAGTGGAGGCATGAGCTCATCCCCGCAACGCGCCGACGATGGCTGACCGGTGGCCACGACCCGGCGCTGACTGGTGGCAGCGCCTGGGCGCCTCGATGGACGTAGCGCCACGTTTCGCGAATCCAGCTCGATGGGGCGTGCGCTCCCCTTTGGAATCGCTCATCGAGGCGGTCTCGGGAACCCTGCTCGACCGGCGGATCAGCACCTCGGTGGGTGGTAAGCCGATGGCGTTCACATTGTCGTCGGTCAACGCCAAGCTGGACCCGTTCGCGTCGACGCTGGGCCAGGCCGACCACGTCACTCTCAACGCGCGCGACGTCGAGTACGACGGCCTGCATATTGCGCGTGCGCAGGCCACTCTGCACAACGTGCACACGCGCGTCGGCATCAGTCCGGTTCTAGTCACCGCGCCCGTCGACGTGACGTTCATCGGAGATTGGACGCAAGTCGACGACCTGGTCCACCGGTACACCGGCGCGGTCACGGTGAGCTCGGCCGACGCACGCACCGCGACCATCGCCTCGACGCACCATCCACTGCTGGGCATGGTCGACGTCGAGGTCGCCGCCGAGAACGGTCGGCTCAGAATCCGTCCCGTGGAGCTTCGATGGCGGGGCCGGCGAGTGGCGATCTCCCGCCGACTCCCCCCGCTCCCGGTCCCGACGAATCTGGGCTCGAACGCACGCCTTCGTGAAGTGCGGGTCGAGCAGGACGAAGTGCACGTGGTGGTGCGCTTCGACCAATGGCGGGTGGACTACCCGCGACTGTGGAGCTTTGTGCGCTAGGACTTGCGCCGTTCGATGCTGGTTGAACCGCAGCCCCCACCCACCGGTTGAGCCGGACCGAAGCGCAAGCGAAGGCCCGTGCCCGCCGGTTGAGCCGGGCCGAAGCGCAAGCGAAGGCCCCACCCGCTGGTTGAGCCGGGCCGGAGCGCAAGCGGAGGCCCGTGTCGAAACCTCTGCGCCACAACCAGTTTCGCACCGTCGAGCTTCACCGACATCGTCGAACCTCAACCCGAGTCACATGCGCACCACGAGCAACTACGATCCGTTGGTTGAGCGAGGCGAAGCCGAGTCGAAACCTCTCCGTGCACCGACAAGGCAACGTGCCCACACCCAGCTCCGGACTCGCCGAAGTCGTTGTGTCACCGCGAGATTCGGTTTCGACTCGCTGCGCTCGCTCAACCAGCGGAGGGAAACGCCCGCACAACCAGCGGAGGGAAACGCCCGCACAACCAGCGGAGGAAGCACCCGCACAACCAGCGGAGGAAGCACCCGCACAACCACAACGACCCGCGGTCAGTCCCTCGGGCTGCCGACCACGTAGATCACCTGCCCCGACACCCATGCACTGCGGTCGCCCGCGTTCATCTCGGTCTCGATGAACCCCGACGTCGACAGGTAGTCGAGACATCGTCCGGCTACTCCAGTCCCGGGTCGCTCTCCGCACTCGACACCGAACGACTCACCAGATGAGCCCGACCCCACTTGGTGTCTTTGCCGCCCTGCGCCGCGAGGATACCGAATGCGAAGTCATTGTCGAGGTCACGCAGGACCGAGTGCAGATGATTGCCGCCGGCTACCGCATTCACCGCTTCGATCAGGTACCGACCGCTCTGCACCCGGAAGTAGTGCGGCGCTCCGCGGGTATCGGCACCCGCCCACGCGAAAAAGATGCCGTCATCCCCATCGGCGTCGAGCTGACGCCGATGGCGCTCACCGGCGTCGCTGGGCAACCGCTCCAGATAGCAATCGACCAACGATCGCAGCATCGTGCGCTGCTCACCGGACAAGTCGGCCGCGGCGATGCCGGCCGGGCGGTCTCGGACGAATTTGAGCACGATTCGGTCCGCGTCGCTGATCGTGTAACCGGGCATGCCGAGGTCGTAGTGATCCGGATACTCGTACGCCCCGACACGCGGCACCTGCCGGGTGACGAAGTCTGCCGGGGCGATGTCGTGGATCACAGCCCGCGCACGCTGCTCCTCGGTCATCGAGCTCAACAGCGCGAACGCGAGGTCTTCATCGTCGGCGAGCGGCTTGAGCACACCGTCGTATTCGGTTGGCTGTGCACCCAGCGCCATCGGCGTGGCAGCCACCCACCGCTCGTCGACGACCGTGAGATTGACGCACACATGATGCCCCAGAAACCGCAGCGTCCACGTGTCCTCGAAGCCAGGCCGACCGAAGAACGTGAGGAAATACGAGTCCGAACTGCGCCAGCTCTGCAGCGCCGGTCCGAGAAACTCGTACTCGTAGTCACGAAGTACATGCTCGAGCTGAGTGATTCCGAGGATCTTGGTGAACGTGCGCAGCGGCACCGCCAGCCGAATCATGTCCCAGACCAGTACCCGCTGATGACGGTCCAGCAGGTGCAGCGGCACACCGGTTCGATCCGGCTTGGGAATGATGTCCCAGTTCAGTCTGCGCGGATCTGCGAAATCGTCGACAACCGCCAGCCGCCGCTGCTCGGGGCTGAAGGTGTCGATCACGCCCATCGCCGTGACCAGAAGTTTGTTCGCCGTCGTCGGCGCCTCATACAGTTCAAACATTTCGATTGTTCCGATCTGGTTCTCAGTTATCGTTCTCCGTGCGGAGCAGACGTTTTTGCACCTTGCCCATCGCATTGCGCGGCAACGATTCGACGCGCCGGATCTCCCGCGGCCGCTTGTGCACGGAAAGCGTGGACGCGACGAAATCCGACAGTTCGCCCTCGGTTACCTCGTCGCCGACGACGTACGCGACGATCCGTTGACCGAGATCGGCGTCGGGCACGCCTATCACCGCGGCCTCGGCGACCGCGGGATGCGCGCGCAGCGCATGCTCGACCTCGCCCGCGCCGATGCGGTATCCGCCCGACTTGATCAGGTCTACCGATTCGCGTCCGACGATGCGGTGAAATCCGTCGGGCCCGATGACGGCCATGTCACCGGTCTTGAACCAGCCGTCGGCGGTGAACTCCGACTCCGTCTTCGACCGGTTGTTCAGGTACCCGTCGAACAGCGTCGATCCGGTGATCTGCAGGTGCCCGACGGACTCGCCGTCGTGCTCGACGTCGTGTCCGGCATCGTCGCGCAGTCGCGACGAGACACCGGCGATCGGTACCCCCACCCAGCCGGGCCGACGCTCACCGTCGGCCCGGGTGCTGACGGTGATCACCGTCTCGCTCATCCCGTAGCGCTCGATCGGCTCGTGGCCGGTCAGATCGGCGAGTCGGCCGAACACCGGCGTCGGCAGGGGCGCACTGCCCGACACCAACAACCGTGCCGACGTGAGCGCTCGCGCTGAGGACTCGTCGGCGCATACCCGCGACCACACCGTCGGAACGCCGAAATAGAGTGTGCCGCCGGCTGCGGCATACGCCGGTGGCTTCGGGCGCACCGTGTGAATCAGTGGCGATCCGTGTCGCAGTGCTCCGATCACTCCGAGCACGAGTCCGTGCACGTGGAACAGCGGAAGTCCGTGAACCAGTGTGTCGTCAGCCGTCCACTGCCACGCATCGGCGAGACCGTCGAGGCTGGCGGCGATGGCCCGGCGAGACAGCACGACACCTTTGGGAGCGCCGGTGGTCCCCGACGTGTACATGATCAAGGCCGCCGACGCCGGATCCGGCTCGGTCGACGGCGCTGGCGCCGCAGCCCGGACGTCGACCTGCACGGCTGGCATCGACACTCCTTCGATCTGCGTGCCGAGTAGCAGCTGTGCGCCCGAATCGGCCAGGATGTGCGCGCGTTCGGTCGGACCGGAATCGGGCGGCAGAGGCACCGCCGGCACACCCGCGAGTAGGCAGCCGACGGTCGCGACCACGGTCTCGATCGTCGCGGTCGCGTCGATGGCGACCGCCGACGCACCGCTGACCTGCGCTGCAACCGCTGCCGCCGCCGACAGCAGCTCACCGCGATGCAGCGTGTCGGATCCGACTGTGACGGCGGGTCGGTCGACGACATCGGTCAACGATGTGAGCAGCACGGTCATCGCTTACTCCTGATCACGATCATGGACGCCGGCTCGTCGGTCTCGTTCCGGACACTGCGCGCGGCGCCTGCCGGGAAGTGGACCGAATCCAGCGGCCCGAGCCGGACGATGTCGTCGCCGCTCTCGAAGGTCAGTTCACCGGAGACCATCACGTACACCGTCTCCGCCGGTTGCGCAGCCGTGTCGGCTGCCCCGCCCGACTCGTAGTTCGACAGCACCACCGTGAATCCGTCCGTCGGCGACGACTGGTCGCCCTGCAGTCGCATAGGGACGACGCCGTGATGCCCCGACGAATCGAACCGTTCGGCGTCGCCGACCCGAGTCACTCGCATCGACATGGCACTCACCGGACCACCGATCGTTCGGCGATGGGCGTCCGGACCGAGGCGATCCCCTCGACACTGACTTCCACCTCGTCGCCGGGCTGCAGGAACCGAGGAGGTGTCCGCGCATACCCCACGCCCGACGGTGTACCGGTGGCGACCAGGTCACCGGGTCGCAGGGTGAACGTACGGCTCACGAACGACAGAATGTCGCCTACGCTGAAGATCATCATGTCCGTAGTCGAGGACTGCACGACTTCGCCGTTCACCCGGCACACCACCGCGCGACTGCCGAGCTCCCCGACCTCGTCGGCGGTGACCAGATCTGACATCGGACCGCTGCCGTCGGCATTCTTGCCGATGGTCCACTGGGTGGTGAGTTTCTGGGCACGCCGGGCGGTGATGTCGTTGAACGCGGCGTAGCCGAACACCGCCTTCGCCGCCTCTGCGGGGTCGGCGACCGAGATCGGCTCGGCGACGGCGACCAACACCTCCGCCTCCCAGTCCAGGCCTTGCTCATCGACCGGCGCCGCCACTGGCGTGCCACCGACGGTGAGGGACGTGGTCCACCGCCCGAAGATCGTCGGGTGATCGGGCACTTCGAACGGGCCCTCGGCGACGTGTTCGCGGTAGTTGAGGCCGACGCAAAGTACCCGCGCCGACGGCGTCACCGGTGGCGCCAGCTGAAGCGAGTGCACAGGCACCCGCTGGGTGATCGAACCCGCGGCGGCAACTGCCGCTCGCGGGTCCGTCCAAAACTCCTCGACCGGCCCCAACGGGATCAGGTCGTCCCCGTCACGCGCTCCGACGTGCACCGATCCACCCGATTCGTATCCGACGATTCGCATCTGCGTCCTCCGCTCAGTTGCCGTACGCGGCGGCGCACCAGCCACCGGGCGTCGCACCGTCGACGCCGATGGTGCGCCGGTCGATCAGCCAACGTCCGTCGGTCTGCTTGACGAAACGGTCGGTCCACGACCCCCAGTGGTCGGGGGCCGCCTGGTCGGTGATGGCGATGTACATCGTGACGACGTCTGCCGCGGTGTCACCGTCGAACTCGATGTCGAGGGTCGTCGCGTGGTGCCGGATGAAGGTCGGGCCGTTTCCTTTGACGACTTTCGCCATCTCGTGTGCGCCGACCTCACGTCCGTCGGGGAAAGTGATCCGCGCCGTCGGCGTGTATAGCACGGACATGCCGGCGAAGTCTGCGTTCTCACGTGCCATGTTGCAGTAGCGGTGCATCACCGCGGTGATGAGACTGCGGTCGTGCGGGCGTGCTTCATTCAAACTGCTGGCGGACATACTGTCTCCTTCGTGATCTGTTGTTGTTGTGGTCATGCCAGGTGGCTACGCAGAAACGCAGCGGTGATGGCGATCATCGTCGGGCTGTCGAAGCGAGGATCCTCGTGGCCGGCACCGCCGAGCGTGACGAGCGTCGACTGTGCCCCGGCCCGGGTGAGCGCCTCGTGGAATCGGCGACTCTCGTCGATCGCGACGATCTGATCTCGATCGCCGTGCACGATCAGGTGCGGCGGTGCGTCTGCGCGCACGTGGTTGATCGGGCTCGCCGCGCGCACACGCTCCGGGGTCGCGTTGCTCAAGAATCCTTGCTCGGGACCGGGCGGCAACAGAGATGCCTCCAGCGGACTGCGCGCGGCGACGGCGCCGATGTCGCTGAACCCGAACCACGAGACGACGGCGGCCACGTCGATATCCGCGTCACCGTCGGACCCGAGCGCGGTCAGCGTCGCCAGCACCGCACCGGCCGAGGCTCCCCACAGACCGATGCGCCCGTCGGTCCCGACGTCGGCTCGGTGCCCACGCACCCAATCGATCACCGCACGCACGTCGTCGACCTGCGCCGGAAAGACCGCGTGCGGCACCAGTCGATAGTCCGGTACGACGACGGTCAGGCCGTGCGCGGCAAGCGACTGGACCCGGCTCGCGTCCGTCGCCCGGTCGCCGACCGCGAAGCCACCACCGTGCAGGTAGATGACGATGCCCGCGCCGGGTTCGCCCGGGTAGACGTCGCAGAGCAGCGCTCCAGCGTCGTACTCGACATAGGCGTGAGTCCGCACGGTCGTCACACCGCCACGGTGGTCGGGGCGGGCAGCTGGTGCAGCAGGCTGTCGACCAACGCGACGAGACCCTCGGCGTCGTCGGCGAGCCCGAAAACGTACCCGTCTGGGCGGGAGAGCAGTGCCTGCGCCGAGTGGGCGGCGAAGTAGTCGCGATAGGTTCCGTCGACATCCACCGCATCGGACCCCAGGCGGACCCGGATCACGCCGAGATCGTCCAGCCGCGCGAGCTGTTCGACGCTGAGCACGTCGTCGATCGGCAGGGTGGAGATCAACTGGAAGCCGTATCCGACGATGTCGTCGATCAGTTCGGAACGACCATTCATCGCGACGACGCCCTGCGGAGCGACCTCGCCCGACTGCGGCGGATAGTCGCCGTCGGACTGCCGAAGCTGAATGCCGTCGCGCAGCGGTGGGATCGGCGGCGTGACGTTACCACCGGTCACAACGAGATACGCATCCCGTTCGGCGGCGCTGTCGAGCGTCTCGGGGTTGATCATCCGAAACGCCGCGTACGAACCCTCCACGAAGAATCGCCCCTGCGCCAGCCGTTCGGCGGCATAGGTGTCGAGGATCGCGGCGTCGGCGCCGTCACTGAGCACGAAGTCGAGCTTCCACGCGAGGTTCGCCGCGTCCCGCATCGCTGTGCACGCACCCTGGCCCATGTACGGGGTCATCGCGTGGGCCGCATCGCCGCCGATGAAGATGTTGCCACGTCGCATCTCGGTGGCGATCTGGCTGCGGAACCGGTAGAGCTTGCGGCGGGTCTGCCGGACGCTCGAGCGTGGGATGCCGACCCGAGATTCCAAGAATTCGAGCCCGCGTTCCTCGGTGAGTTCGTCGGTCATATCGGTTCCGTCGATCACGCGGACGTCCGTGCGCACGCGGCCGACGCCGTTGGGAGCGTAGAAATAGGGCTGCTCGAACTTCAGGTCGAAGTACACTCGCTGCTCCAGGTTGTTCGCCAGCGGCTCGACGACGTCGTAGTCGGTGAGGATCCACTGGTCGTCGTGCACGTGCAGCACGTCGAGTTCGATCCCCAGCTGTTCACGAACGAAACTGCTCGCGCCGTCCATACCCACCACGTACCGAGCGGATACCCGCTCGGTCTCACCGTCGGCGGTGCGCGCGACCACGTCGTACCGGGTCTCGTGCGGTCCCGTCGGTACGCCACCGACTCCGTTCGTCGGGCTTTCGGCGCCACCGGCCTCGACGATCTCCTCGACGGTCCGTCCCCACCGCACCTCGATATTCGGGTACTCCGCGATGCGGTGCGCCATGGCCGCCTCGATATTCGGCTGGTGCAGCGACAAGTGCGAATAGTGGCCGGCCCGTTTGTAGTCCCAGTCGAAGTGCCCCTTCAACTCACCATCGGCACCCCACAACTCGACGAAGGTCTCCGGCAACGACTCGGCCAGCGCTTCGGCCGGGTCGGCGGCGTGCTGGAGCAGTCGCGCCACCTCACCGTCGAGCGTGCTCATCCTGGGCAGTGAGTACGGCTCCGGGAACTTGTCCAATGCGACGATTCGATGCCCACGTTGGCCGAGCAGCGACGCGAGCATCGCCCCTGCCGGACCGAACCCCACGATGGCGACGTCGACTTGTGAATCCATGACACTCTCCTTGCTAAAACACCCGAACCTTTAGTGTTGTTAGACGTAAGTTTCGCCACAATTCCGCCCTTCTGTCAAGCGAATCACTTAAACTAGTCGGGTGTTTTCCGTACCGCTGACCCGCGCCCAATCGCTGGCCGCCGAGATCGAGGGCTGGATCGTCGACCGTTCATTACGCCCCGGCGATCGCATCGCCACCATGGATGAGCTGCGCGAACAGACCCGACTCGGGCGCGCGAGCATCAGCGAGGCGGCACGACTGCTGGCCGAGCGCGGGACCGTCGACGTCCGACCGGGTCGCGGTGGCGGTCTGTTCGTCGCACAATCGGGCACCGTCGTCCAGCTCCGCCACACGCTGCTGTCGGTGTCCTCCGACCCGCAAAGCGTTGCCGACGCCGTGGTAGTGCGTGACGCGCTGGAGGAGGCTGTCGACGTCGACGCCGCTGAGCACTGCACGGCGGGCGACGCCGCCGATCTGTATCGGATCGTCGCCGACATGGAGCGCCACGCCTCCGACCGGGAGAGCTTCCTGCGCGCCAACTGGACATTGCATCGGCGGATCGCCGAGATCACCCGCAACACCTTCGCCAAAGGCGTCTATCTCAGCGCGATGGCGCACGTCGAGGGACTGCCGAGCCAACCGGATCGCGATACGGCCGCCGACGACTCCGGTTACCTCCACGAACGCGTCGACGTACATGTCGAACTGGTGCGGGCCATCACCGCCAACGACGCCGCGCGAACCAAGCGCGCCGTCGCCGCACATCGTGCGGTCAGCACGCAATCCACATAGCTCCAACCCAGCACACAGCAAAGAACCCGAACGCTTGAGGCGTTCGGGTTCCGAGCAATTCGCTGGGACGACTCGCGATCAGTCCTTCGGGCCGCCTGCCACGTAGACCACCTGGCCCGACACGAAGCCGGCACCCTCGCTGGCGAAGAACGACGCGGTGTGCGCGATATCTTCCGGTGCGCCAACACGATTCACCGGAATCTGGGCAGCACTGAACTTCTTGAACTCCTCGAATTCGACGCCCATGCGCGCCGCGGTCGCGGCGGTCATCTCGGTCTCGATGAATCCCGGAGCGATCGCGTTCGCGGTCACGCCGAACTTGCCGAGCTCGATCGCCAGGGTCTTGGTGAAGCCCTGCATACCCGCCTTGGCCGCCGAGTAGTTGGCCTGCCCGCGGTTGCCCAGCGCCGACGTCGACGACAGGTTGACGATGCGGCCCCAGCCGGCGTCGACCATGTGCTTCTGGCATGCCTTGCTCATCAGGAACGCGCCGCGCAGGTGCACGCCCATCACGGCGTCCCAGTCGTCGACGGTCATCTTGAACAGCATGTTGTCGCGGATGATGCCCGCGTTGTTGATCAGGACGGTCGGTCCGCCGAGTTCGGCGACGACCTTCTCCACGGCGGCCGCGACCGACTCCTCGTTGGACACGTCGGCGCCGACGGCGATGGCCTTGCCGCCTGCCTCGTTGATCGCGGCGACGGTGCCCTCGCAGGACTCCGCGTTCAGGTCCAGTACGGCGACGGCCATGCCGTCCGACGCCAGGCGCTTGGCCACGGCCGCGCCGATTCCGCGGGCGGCACCGGTGACGATGGCTACTTTCTTAGCGGTCATCTCGTTCAATCCTCTTCCAGGTTCGGGGTGACGGTTCACCGCGGCAACCACGTTCAACCGTTGCAACCACGATGAGTGAGTAAGATCCCACTCGTTCTTAGCACTTGCTCAGTTCACCTCGTTCGGGCAGGTCGGGTTACTCGCAAGTTGGGTTGCACGCCGGGTCTTGCGTAGGATCGCCACCGTTGCATGTCGTACACGCACGTCGCAACACCAACCACAACATCTCGGCGGAGGTCATTGATGACGACGGGTCACGGCACTCACAACGACCCCTCCACACCGTCGGCGACCGCGGTCATCGTGCTCGCGGCCGGCGCGGGCACCCGGATGAAGTCCAAGACGCCCAAGATCCTGCACGAGATCGGTGGCCGCTCGCTGGTCGGGCATGCCCTGCACGGCGCGGCCGACCTCGTCCCGACGCATCTCGTCGCCGTCGTCAGTCACGAACGTGACCGCGTCACCGCCGCGATCGACGTCATCGCGGGCCAGATCGGCCGCGAAGTCCTCATCGCCGACCAGGACCTCCCCCGCGGCACCGGCGACGCCGCCCGCGTCGGACTGTCCGCCCTCCCCGACGACTTCGACGGCACCGTGCTGGTCACCGTCGCCGACGCTCCCCTCCTCGACGGCCCAACGCTGCGCGCGCTCCTCGACGTCCACACCGCCGGACCCGCCGCCGCGGTCACCCTCACCAGCTTCGTCGTCGACGACCCCACCGGCTACGGCCGCATCGTCCGCGAGGCCGGGGCCGTGAGCGCCATCGTCGAACACAAGGACGCGTCCGACGAACAGCGGGCCATCACCGAGGTCAACGCGGGCATCTACGCATTCGACGCCGCGGTCCTGCGCGAGGCGCTCACCCAGATCTCCACCGACAACGTCCAGGGCGAGTTCTACCTCACCGACGTCGTCGAGATCGCCGTCGGCAAGAGCCTTCCGGTGCGCGCCTTCATCGTCGACGACCCCGCCGTCGTCGCCGGCTGCAACGACCGCGCGCAACTCGCCGAGCTCGGCGCCGAACTCAACCGGCGCATCATCCGCCGCCATCAGCTGGCGGGCGTCACCGTCGTCGACCCGGCGACCACCTGGATCGACGTCGACGTCGCCATCGCCGAAGACGTCCGCATCGAGCCGGGCACTCAACTGCACGGCCGCACGGTCATCGCGTCCGACGCGGTGATCGGCCCCGACACCACTCTCACCGCCGTCGTCGTCGGTGCGGGCACCAGCATCGTCCGCACCCACGGCAGCGGGGCCGTCGTCGGCGCCGGCGCCAGCGTGGGACCGTTCGCCTTCCTGCGCCCGGGAACGTACCTGGGCGACGACGGTAAGATCGGCACGTTCGTGGAGACCAAGAACGCGCAGATCGGGGCGTCGACCAAGGTGCCGCACCTGACCTACGTCGGCGATGCGGTGATCGGCGAACACACCAACGTCGGGGCGTCGAGCGTCTTCGTCAACTACGACGGCGTCAACAAACATCAGACGGTGATCGGCTCGCACTGCCGCACCGGTTCGGACAACATGTTCGTCGCGCCGGTGACAATCGGCGACGGCGCCTACACCGGCGCCGGTACGGTGGTTCGGCAGGATGTCCCGCCGGGCGCATTGGCCGTCTCCGCGGGCGAGCAACGCAACATCGAGAACTGGGTGCCGCGCAAGCGTCCCGACACGACTTCTGCGGCCGCCGCCCTGGCGGCCCAGCAGACCGACGCCTGAGCGCGCCGCCACTAGTTTCAACCCGCTCACACCAGATTGAGGAAAGATGACCTGGACCACCGACAACCAGAAGAACTTGATGCTGTTCTCTGGCCGTGCCCACCCGGAGCTCGCCCAGGCCGTCGCCGACGAGCTCGGCGTGAAAGTCACCCCGCAGACCGCGCGTGACTTCGCCAACGGCGAGATCTTCGTCCGGTTCGAAGAGTCGGTCCGCGGCTCGGACGCCTTCGTCCTGCAAAGCCACCCCGCGCCGCTGAACACTTGGTTGATGGAACAGCTCATCATGATCGATGCGCTCAAGCGCGGCTCGGCCAAGCGCATCACCGCGATCCTGCCGTTCTACCCCTACGCCCGCCAGGACAAGAAGCACCGCGGCCGCGAGCCCATCTCGGCGCGTCTCGTCGCCGACCTGCTCAAGACCGCCGGCGCCGACCGCATCATCACCGTCGACCTGCACACCGACCAGATCCAGGGCTTCTTCGACGGCCCCGTCGATCACATGCACGCCCAGGGTCAGCTCGCCGACTACGTCCGTGAGCACTACGGCACCGACAACATCTGCGTCGTCTCCCCCGACTCGGGTCGCGTCCGTGTCGCCGAGAAGTGGGCCGACGCCCTCAACGGCGCGCCGCTGGCGTTCATCCACAAGACCCGCGACCCGCTGGTGCCCAACCAGGTCAAGTCCAACCGTGTCGTCGGTGAGGTCGAGGGTCTGACCTGCGTGCTGATCGACGACATGATCGACACCGGCGGCACCATCGCCGGCGCCGTCCGCGTCCTCAAGGACGCCGGAGCCGGCGACGTGATCATCGCCACCACCCACGGCGTGTTCTCCGATCCGGCCGCCGAACGGCTGGCCAACTCCGGCGCCAAGGAGGTCATCGCGACCAACACGCTGCCGATCGGCCCGGAGAAGCGGTTCGCCAACCTGACGGTCCTGTCGATCGCTCCGCTGCTCGCTCAGACCATCCGTGAGGTCTTCGAAAACGGCTCCGTCACAAGCCTTTTCGACGGCAGCGCCTAGTCTCTCCGCAACCTAGATGATTGCGCGGTCCACGCCGAACGGCACCTTCGACGCCGCGGTGTGGACCGCGCAGTCCACCGGGGCCTGGCATTTCGTCTCGCTGCCGACCGAACTGGCCGACGAGATCTCCGATGTCGTCGACCATTCCCGCCCCGGCTTCGGATCGGTGCGGGTATCTGCCCGCATCGGCGAAACCACTTGGGCCACTTCGATTTTCCCCGACGCCAAGCGCAGAACCTATGTGCTGCCGGTCAAGAAGGCGGTGCGCACCGCCGAGGGCATCGTCGAAGACGACGTCGTGACCGTGCACATCGACCTCGGGTAGCCCAGACCGAGTAGGCTCACCGACCGTGGACGCAACGATCTATCACAACCCCCGCTGCTCGACGTCGCGCAAGACTCTCGACCACCTGCGCGCGTCCGGAATCGAACCGACCGTCGTGAAGTACCTCGACGAGGGCTGGACTCGCGAGCAGTTGGTCACCCTCTTCGCCGACGCCGGGCTCACCGCCGCGCAGGCCGCCCGCAAGCGCGAACCCCTCTACAAGGAGTTGAACCTCGCGGAGGCGTCGGAGGACGAGATCATCGACGCGATGCTCGCCCATCCCGTACTCGTCGAGCGTCCGTTCGTGGTGACCGACAAGGGCGCCCGACTGGCACGCCCGCTCCAGAACGTCGACGAGGTGCTGTAGGCGATCACCCCTTGAGCGGCGGCAGCACCCGCGGAAAGGCCAGCGCGACGACGCCGCGTACCAACGCCTTGGTGCAGTCGAAGAAGTCGAAGTAGTCCCGCCACACCACAATCCGGCCGTCGCTGATCTCGAACCGGCCGCACACCCAGAACTGCAAGCGCAGCGGACCGATGGTCAGCTCGTCGATCCGCTCGGTGAGCACGACGTCGCCGTCGGCCGCCGCGTTGAGCATGCGGTAGTCGAAGTTCGACCATTTCGTGTTCAGCAGCCGCATCACCGAGGCGAATCGCTTCTTGCCGCGGACCGTGGGCAGCCCGACATTCGAATAGACGATCGCGTCGTCGACGCTCTCCAACGCACCGTCGATGTCGAGGCCGGCGAGGCGGTCGAGAAAGCGGTCGGTGATCAGGTCGAGCGCAGTGGTGGAGGTCATATGCCACGGTAACGCGTCCGGCTCGAATTGCCTGGCCGCCGTCGGATCGACTAGTCTGGTCCGCGTTGTCTCGGCGAGGGTGAACTGTCAGGTCACCGTTATCGGCGCGGCTCAGTATTTCCGACGTCGTCGTACGTCGAAAGCCCGGAAACGGGACTGATCTGCCTCCCTCGTCGCCGACCGGCGTCACATCACGAGGAGAGAAGATCGCAATGGCTTCCAAGGCCCCCCAGCTCGCAGTCACCACTCGCACCGAGACCGGCAAGGGTGCGGCTCGCCGCGCTCGTCGCGCCGGCAACATCCCGGCCGTCCTGTACGGCCACGGCACCGATCCCGTGCACCTCTACCTGCCGACCAGGGAGTTCGCCGCGATCCTGCGTAACAACGGCACCAACGTCGTCATCGAGCTCTCCATCGAGGGCAAGTCCCAGCTGGCGCTGACCAAGCAGATCGACGTTCACCCGATCCGCGACTACATCCAGCACACCGACCTGGTGATCATCAAGCGTGGCGAGAAGGTCACCCTGGAGATCCCCGTCGTCGTCGAGGGCGAAGCTCAGGGCGGCACCCTGGTCACCCAGGATGCGAACACCATCGAGGTCGTGGCCGACGCTATGTCGATCCCCGAGCAGATCACCGTCTCGGTCGAGGGCGCCGAGGCAGGCACCTCCATCAAGGCCGCCGATCTCGAGCTGCCCGCGGGCGTCGAGCTGACCGCTGATCCGGAGACCCTCATCGTCGCCGTCAACGAGGCTCAGGCCGCCGCGACCGACGACGAGGCCGACGCCGAAGGCGATGAGGCCGACGCTGAGGGCGACGCCGCGGAGTAGTCCTGCGGCTATCCGTATATCACGATGAAACTGATTGTCGGACTTGGCAATCCGGGTTCACGCTATGAGCGGACCAGGCATAACGTCGGCGCACTGGTCGCCGACGGCCTGGTCCGTTCTGCTGCGCAGAACTACAAGGTGCACAAGAAGTCCGGCGCCGACGTCGCGACCGTGACCATCGCCGGGCAATCCGTCCTCGTCGCACGCAATCGCAATTACATGAACGAAGCCGGCAACCATATCGGCCCGCTGGCGAAGTTCTACTCGATCGCTCCGGCGGACGTGATCGTCGTGCACGACGAACTCGACATCGATTTCGGCGCCGTCCGCCTCAAGCAGGGCGGGGGCGAGGGCGGCCACAACGGGTTGCGCTCGATTTCGGCGGCGCTCGGAACCCGCGACTATCTGCGTGTCCGGCTCGGCATAGGGCGGCCGCCCGGTCGGCAGGATCCCGCCGACTTCGTGCTCAAACCCTTCCCTCCCGCGGCGAAAGCCGACGTCGAATTGCTGATCGCGAATGGTTGTGACGCTGCCGAACTCTTGGTCACGCGCAGCCTGACCGATGCCCAGAACACCGTGCACGCCTGGTAGACATTTCGAGAGAACACGTTCACTCACCGTGAGGATCTGATCGATGCCACTTGCCACTACCGTCGGACGCCCCAATGTCGCCATGTTGGGAATCGGTGCCTACCGGCCCACGCGAGTGGTGTCCAACGACGAGGTGTGCGAGGTACTCGACTCGACCGATGAGTGGATCTTCGAGCGCAGCGGCATCCGCAATCGCCGGTGGATCAGCGGCGACGAGTCGGCGCGGACCATGGCCGTCGCCGCGGCCGAGCGCGCCATCTCCAACGCGGGCATCGCGAAAGAGCAAGTCGGCGCGCTGATCCTGGCCACCGGCAGTTGGAAGACCAAGATCCCGCACGGCGCGCCGGTAGTCGCATACGACCTCGGGATCAACGGCATCCCCGCCTACGACATCGCCGCCGGCTGCGGCGGCTTCGGGTACGGCCTGGGCATCGCCGCCGACACCGTCCGGTCCGGCACCGCCGAGTACGTGCTGTTGATCGGCGTCGAGACGATGTCGGTCGTGATGGACCCCACCGACCGCAACACCGCCTTCATCTTCGGCGACGGCGCGGGCGCGGTGATCGTCGGACCGAGCGACGTCAACGGAATCTCCCCGACGGTGTGGGGCTCCGACGGCGAGAATTCCGCAGCCATCGCGCAGAACTACGACATCCCCGAGTACATGGATCGCGCCCAGGATTACCAGAATCGCGACGCCGCAACCGATCCCGTCGGGCGGATGGTCGTGACCATGGAGGGGCCCCGCGTATTCCGTTGGGCGGCAATCACATTGCCGAAGGCGCTCAGCGCCGTCATCGAACGCTCCGGCGTCGACAAATCCGACATCGAGGTGTTCATCCCACACCAGGCCAATGCCCGCATCAACGAGTTGATGGCCCGCAATCTCGGTCTCGCCGACGACATTCCGATCGCCAACGACATCGAGAACACCGGCAACACGTCGGCCGCGTCGATCCCGCTGGCCATGGAGGAGATGCTGGTCAGCGGCAAGGCGACCGGCGGTCAGACCGCGTTGCTGCTGGGCTTCGGCGCCGGCCTGAGCTACGCCGGGGCGGTCGTGACTCTGCCGCCGGCCCCGACGGTGACGAGTCTGTAGCCGCGAATTCGAAAGTTACCTACAGCGCAGTCGGCGAGCACGACAGTTATCGTCGTGCACCCCGTTCAACTGTGGGTCGCTCTCCCGCTCAAACAGATTCCGCGATCTCGGCGTACCGCTGGAGATACAACGGCCAGCCCGCGTCGTTCCCGACGCCGCCCGCGACGGCCTCCCACCCCTCGCCGTGCCGATCGAGGTGCCGATGCTCTAGGTCGACGCGGGTGCGCTCGTCGCCTTCGGCGGTGAACGTCACCTCCACCTCACTGGTCTTCGACGCATCCGTCTCCACCTGCCACGTCGGCCCGATGTCCCAGCTGAACACGACGCGGTTGGGCGGATCGAGTTCCAGTACGCGTGCCCATCGACAGATCGTGCCGTCGGTGCCGCGGTCGTAGATGTAACCGCCGACGCGAGCCTCGAAGACGGTGTCCTCGATCGGCACCGCCATGATGTTGTGCTCACGCGGCTTGAAATCACCGAAGCGCTCGGTGAACACGCGATACGCGAGATGCAGGGGCGCCGCGACGGTGATGGTCTTGCGGACGGTGGTGTGTGGTGTCGCCTGAGTCATGATCAATCCTTTTGCTGCCGTTGACTTTTCGCATATCTCTCGGCGGCCGCTTCGGCCTCGACGATCCGTTGGTACGAGTCCAGCACACTCGTCCAGAACCGGTCGATCTCATCGCGCAGGACGTCGAGTCCCGCGCGGTCGAGCCGGTAGAAGCGGCGTGTTCCCGCCGCGTGATCACTGACCAATCCCGCCGACCGCAGCACCCGAAGGTGTTGCGACACGGCAGGTCTGCTGATCGGCAGCCCCGACGCCAACTCGCCCACGGCACACGGACCGCGGGCGAGTCGTTCCAGAATGCTGCGGCGGGTGGGATCGGCGACCGCCGCCCACACGTCGTCAGATTGGTAAGCAGCCACGAACGGTAAGTTACTACTTACCGAAGGTGGCGTCAATGCTCGCCGCAGATGCTCACAGACAGATCACGACACCTTCTCGTACAAGGTCACGACTGCCGCGCCACCCAGTCCGATGTTGTGTTGCAACGCCAATCGCGCACCGTCGACCTGTCGCGGCCCGGCCTCGCCACGTAGCTGCCAGGTCAGTTCGGCACATTGCGCCAGGCCGGTCGCGCCCAGCGGGTGGCCTTTCGAGAGCAGCCCACCGGAGGGATTCGTCACCACCCGCCCGCCGTAGGTGTTGTCGCCGTCCCGGATGAACTTTTCCGCGGTGCCCTCCGGAGTCAGCCGGAGGGCTTCGTAGCTGAGGACCTCGTTGGTGGTGAAACAGTCGTGCAGCTCGACTACGTCGAGGTCATGCGGGTCCACGCCGGCGGTCTCGTAGACGTCGTCGGCGGCGCGGCGGCTCATCCCCGCGCCGACCAGTTCCATCAGCGACCCACCGAAGGTGTCGGCACGATCGGTCGTCATCGCCTGCGCGCGGATCACGACGTCGGTGCGCAGGCCGTGTCGGCGCGCAAAGTCACCGCTGGTGACAATTGCCGCGGCCGCTCCACACGTCGGAGGACAACATTGCAGTCGAGTCAGTGGACCGAAGACGGGCGGGGCCGCGAGCACCTGCGCGGCGGTCAGTTCGTCGCGGAACACCGCGTACGGATTGCGCGCCGCGTGCCTGCGCGACTTGACCGACACCTCGGCGAATGTCTCCGGAGCCATCCCGTAGCGCTGGGCGTACTCGGTGCCCGCACCGCCGAACAGCTGCGCCGCGAACGGGGCGTCGCTCACCCCGTTGCTGCCTTCGGCAACCGTCATGAAGTCCGCGAACGGGCTCGGCCGGTCAGGCCATTTGATTGCCAGCGCGCCACGCTCCATCTGTTCGAATCCGAAGGCCAGGACGCAGTCGGCGCCGGCGGCGATCGCCTGGCGGGCCAACCAGAGCGCCGACGACCCCGTCGAACAGTTGTTGTTGACGTTCACGACCGGGATTCCGCTGGTACCGACGCGATACAGCGCGCGCTGACCACTCGTCGAATCTCCGTAGACGTATCCGGCGAAGGCTTGTTGCAGTTGCTCGAATGTCACTCCGGCGTCGGTCAGCGCGGCACGCACCGCAGCTGCCGCCATGACGTCATATGGTTCGGACCTGCGCGGCGTGGCGAACGGGACCATGCCGACGCCCGCGACGACGATGTCTTTCATGATTTCTCCAACTCATAGTCGCTGTGCCGACTGCCGAACTCGACGTAGAAATCGAGCGCGGCCGGGTCGGCCATCGAGTCTCGGTTGGCCGCCTTGGCGACCGGTACGCCGAGCAGCAGTTTGCGCACCGGCACTTCCATCTTCTTGCCGGTCAACGTGTACGGGATGTGATCGACACGGTAGACACGATCGGGAACGTGCCGCGGGGAGTTCTCCGCGCGCAGCCGCTCGGCGATGGTGTTGATGAGAGCGTCGTCCACGTCGACGCCGGACGCCGGTTTCACGAAAAGCGGCATGAAGAACCCTCCACCGGGGAGGTTGAGGCAGACCACCAGGCTGTCGTCCACCTCGTCGAGTGCCTCGACGGTCCGGTACACCTCGGCGGTGCCGATTCGAACACCGAACCGGTTCAACGTCGAATCGGATCGACCGTGGATCTGACATTCACCGAGGTCGTTGATGGTCAGATGATCTCCGTGCGTCCAGACGCCGGGGAACTCGTCGAAGTACGACGCGCGGTAGCGCGCCCCGTCGTGATCGTTCCAGAAGTACAGCGGCATCGACGGCATCGGCTGGCGGACGACCAGCTCGCCGACCTCGCCGATCATCGCTCGGCCATCCTCGGAGTAGGCATGAACGTCGGCGCCGAGCGTTCGACACTGAATCCAGCCGGCGTGGACCGGTAGCGTCGGTGCTGCTCCGACGAAGGCCGACGCGATGTCGGTGCCACCGCTTTGCGATGTCAGCCAGATGTCGTCGTGGATGTTGGCATAACACCACGCCATCGCCTCGGGGCTGGCCGGCGATCCGCCGAGCATGATGCCGGAGATCTTCGACAGGTCGTATCTGTTCCGGGGCGAGATACCTTCCTTGTCCATCAAGCCGATGTAGCTCGGGCTGGTGCCGAAGAAGGTGGTGCCCGTCTCGGCGGCCATCCGCCACAGGGCGTCGGGGTCGGGATGGGTGGGATTGCCGTCGTAGAGCACCGCGGCGGCCCCGGTCAACAACGACGATACGACGATGTTCCACATCACCCAGCCGGTGGTGCTGAAGAAGAACATCGATTTTCCCGGCCGTAGGTCGAAATGGAAATGCAGCAGTTTCGACATTTCGAGAGTGATACCGCCGTGACCGTGCACGATCGGCTTGGGCAATCCGGTGGTGCCCGACGAATAGACGATCCAGAGCGGATGGTCGAATTCCGTTGGCGTGAAGCTGAAATCGGGCCGATCGACGTCGGCGGGCGCCAACTCGCTCCAGAGCACCGACGCGGCGGACGTCGCGACGGGCGCCGACGCCTCGTCGAGATAGGGAACGTGGACATACCATTGCAGATCCGGCAACGCGTCGACGATGCCCGCGGTCTCGACTCGGCGATCGAAGTCGCGACCGCCATAGCGATACCCGTCGGCGGCGAACAACACCTTCGGCCCGATCTGCTGAAATCGGTCGAGCACGCTGTGCTGGCCGAAGTCGGGCGAGCAACTCGACCAGATCGCACCGACCGCGGCGGTCGCGAGCAGCGCGACCACCGCCTGTGGAGAGTTCGGCAGATAGGAGACAACGCGATCACCCGGTTCGACACCGGCACCGCGCAGCCAACTGGCCACGCAGCGCACCTGACGCCCCAGTTCGTCCCAGGTCAGCGACCCGGCGCCGGCTGCTTCGGAGCGGAAATGGATCGCCGTCTCGCCGGGCCGCGCGCGACGCAGAATCTGCTCGGCGTAGTTGATCTGTGCGCCCACGAACCATTGCGCGCCGGGCATCACGGGATTGGTCAGCACCGCTGAATACGGCGTCGGCGAGGTGAATCCGAAGTAGTCCCACAGTGCTTCCCAGAAGGCGGCGATATCGTCGACCGACCACTGCCACAGCTGCGGGTAGTCGGCGAGATCGACACCGCGCTCGGTACGCAGCCAGTCAAGGAGTCTCGTCACGTTCGACGCCTCGGCGAACGCCGCGCTCGGAGTCCACAACAAGTCGTTGTCGTTCACCATCGCCGTCCCTTCCACACTGTGATTCATGTGATAACTGTCACCTGAGCGGGGCGAATAGGCACCACCCGTCGGAGTGGCGCTCGGTGCCCGTCAGTCGATCAATGCGCGGCGGCGCGCCTCGGCGACCGCTTCGGCACGGCTGGTGACGCCGAGCTTGGTGTAGATGTTCTTCAGGTACCACTTGACGGTGTTGAGTTTGATACCGAAACCCCGCGCGATCGCACTGTTGGGCATGCCGCGTTCGAGGAGTTTGAGGATGTCGATCTCCCGTCCGTTCAATTGCTCCTCGGGCATCGCACGACGCTTGCCGTGGGCCGGCGCCACCGCAATCGCATTCGACGCCGAGACCTGCGTCGACGTCACCAAGGTCCGCAGGTAATCCGCGGACATCGCGGGCACGTCGTCGACGTGTCGGCCGACCCGCTGACTGTCGAGCAGGTCGCCGAGAACACGGGCGATCGCCGGACCACCGTCGACGATCGTCCTGATCAGGCCGACACGGTTGCCCACGATCACGGCGGGCGCCAAGATCCGGGCGGCGTCGTCACGGTCGGCGACGCTGACGACCTCGGCCAGCGCGACTCGTGCCGCCATCTCCTCATACGGCCAGGGCGCGGCTCGCGCCTCGTCGAGACGCGCCGCCGCCACCTTCGTCGCGCCATCGATATCCCCTTGGGCGAGAAGCAGTTTCGTGCGCATCGCGAGCTGGCTTCGCCGGATGGATAGAACGATCCCATTCGGCGGAGAATCCGCGGACGCGGCCGCCACCACGCCGAAATCGACCTGGTTTCTGGTCACCACATCACGTGCGCCGGCCAGATCGCCCATCATCACCAGCAGCGTGGTCAATTCCTGATCGGCAGCCGACGCCAGTCTCGGCAGCCGCAGTTTGCCTGCGACCTTGCGCGCGTCACCGAGCAATTCGATTGCACCACTGTAGTTTTCGCGCAACGCTCTGATGCGCGCCATCGTCGTGTAGGTGAGGATCATCAGGTCGGCCACGCCGCCTTCGACGCCCAACAGCAGACATTCCCCGATCAGCGTCTCGGCCGCGTCGAGATCGTCCCGCTCGTAGAGCAGGATGCCCAGCTGCCCCGCCGCGAGTCGCTGAGCATAGGTTCCCGAACCGCCGTTCTGGGTGGCGATGGCCACCGCGTCGCGGTAGTTACGTTCGGCCGCGTCGAGGTCCAGGCGTGCGGTCTCAGCCAAACCGACGAAGCATTTCCCGTACACCGGCGCGAACGCACCGGGATTGAGTTCCTGGAAGCCGCTGACCGAACGCTGTGTCGCGCGAACCTGCTCGTAGCGAAACGTGTGCAGATCGACGAAAGACAGCAGATTGGCCGCACCGGCGACCACGAATGGCCGAAAGTCGTTGGGGTGCTCCAAGATCGGGGCGGTCAGCCGCCGGACGCGATCGATTCGGTCGCCGTAGACGTCGATACAGGCGGCCAGCAGGTCGGTCTCCACCGACACCGCGGCCGGCGGATCGTCGGCGAGAGAGCGAGCGCGCACCAGTGCGAGATCCGCCTCGTCGAGGCGGTGCAGTAGGCAATAGGCCCACGCGATCGCCATCTGCAATGTGGCCCGGGCAGCAACGATCCGTCCGGGCAGTTTGTCGACGAGGCCGAGCAGGGTGGCCATGCGGCTCTGTTCGACGAACGCCATCGCGCGCTCCTCGACGAGGTCGGCCGCCCGTTCGGGTTCGCCCGCGACCAATGCGTGATCGACGGCATCGGACAGGTGGCCGTGCTCGGCGAACCAGACAGATGCCACCCTGTTCAGTTCGGTGACCCGCTCCGGGTAGTCGCGCTCGAGTCGACGCCGTAGATATCCGGCGAACAGGTGGTGATAGCGGTACCACACGTCTTCGTCGTCGAGCGACACCAGAAAGAGGTTTCGGCGCCGCAGTTCGTCGAGCATCGCGCCCCCATCGCGGTGGCCGCTCACCGCGGCCGCCAGCGACGCGCACAATCGATCGCAGATCGACGTCGTCAACAGGAAATCGAGCAGCTCCGGCGAAAGCGAATCGAGCACCGCCTCGGCGAGGTATTCGCCGATGGAATGATGTCGTCCGCTGAAGCCCGCGATCACCGCGGCCGGATCACCGCTATTCCGCAGCGACAGCGTCGCCAGTTGCAGCGCCGCGACCCATCCGTCCGTCGTCGCCCACAGGGCTTGGACGTCGTCGTCGGCGAGCGTCAGCGCGTTCATCTCCCGGAGAAAAGCGCTTGATTCGCGTCGGTCGAACCGGAGCTGGCGAGCGTCGATCTCGGTCAGTCGACTGCGTACCCGCAGCGTGGCGACCGCGTGCATCCTCGTGCGACTGGTGACGATGACGTTCAGATTGTCCGGGCAGAAGTCCAGCAGGTACTCGAACACGTCGGTGGTGGCGGCATCGTCGATCAGATGCCAATCGTCGATGACGACCGCCAACGGCCGACCGTCGTCGACGATCTGCTCGATCAGCCCAGCCATGACCGCGCGCACGCCATCGCCGGAATGCTGTTCCAGAATGCTGATCAGACCCGAACCGAGTGACGCCTGCGCACGGGTGATCGCGGCGATCAAGTCGCGGACGAACCACACCGGGTTGTTGTCGTCACGATCGATGCTCAGCCACCCGACGGCGACACCCTCGCTGCGCAGCTGGTCTTGCCACTGCGCGGCGAGGGTGCTCTTGCCGAATCCGGCCGGGCCGTGAATCACGGTGAGCGGGTTGGTCCGTCCGGTTGCCAGCGCATCGAGCAGTCGCTGACGTCGCACGAGTCCGCGACGAGTCATCCGGGACTCGAACTTCGTCGACGCCTGCGGCTGATCTCCCACACCCTCACCCGGACCTGACATTCACCACTCACTCATCTAGAAGAAACTCTCAGGGTACGGATCGGCGGAGCCTACGCCGCCGTCCAGCCGCCGTCCACCGGGAGTTCCACGCCGGTGATCCACGACGATGCGTCGGAGACCAGAAATTGCACGGCGTTGGCGACGTCGGTGATCTCCTTCATGAATTCCACCCCCGCGTTGTTGGCCAGCCCGCCGGCGAGCGCCGCGCCGATCCCCCGGGCACCGCCGGTGATCAGGGCGACTTTGCCATCGAGGCGGAATACGTTGTCAGACAATGGTTTTCTCCTTCTGTGTCAAGGATCGAGTAAGTGTGGGCACGGCCTAAGTCACCGCACCGCGGAGCACCGCTATCCGATCGAGCACCTTCTCGGGGCCGGAACCCGGCGGAATCCGCGAATGAAGAAAGCCCCGAACCGGCGGATCCGGCGGTGCGTCGTCGGCCCAAAAGCCCTCCGGGACAATGACTCCGGTGGCGACGTCGTCCAGTTCGACACCGGTGATCCAGAACGAGGGCCGTAACGACGCGGCCAGCTGCGGAGGCGCAGACCGGGTGACGTACCCGAGGGACCATCGATAGTGCGCCGCGACGTTGACGATCGGGCCGTAGAGGTCGACCCGGTCGGCGGTGAGCGCGTCGCCCGACTCGGGCTCCTCGACGACCAGCGCGTCAAGACCGGACTCCGACAGCGTCCGGAGGAAATCGGCGAGATAGACTGCCGCAGAATCGATGTCGTCCTCGTCGAGCTCCGGTGACGATCCGCCGAACGCTCCTCGGTAGGCGAGCGTCACTAATGCGTCCGGCGCCGCCGTCACCAGGGCGATCACCTTGCCGCTCAACGCCGTTCGCAGCGATCCGATCAAGTCGGCGAAATGGGCGCGCAACGCCTCGTCGGCGAACAGCGTCCGCAGCGCCGCGGTGGTCCGTCGCTTCGCCGACATCGCTTCGACCAGGTCGGGATGAGCATCGATCCACGCGGTGAGGACGGCTGTGGCATCGACCCCGACCACGTCGGAGTCGATGAGGCTCATCGCGGTGCGCTGCCAGGCGATCACCGCGTCGACGTCGAGCCACCGAACCCGCTCGTCGAGCAGCTGCTCGACGTAGGGCGTGTAGTCGAGCCACACGAGGCCGGCCGACTCGCCGGCCAGTGTTGCTGCGAACGACGTCGTGCTCACGGCTGCACCTGGGCGCGCAGCGCGGCGTTCTCGGCCTCCAACCGAGCGATCTCCACGTCTTTCGGGTTGAGCATCATCATGCTCTGCAGCTCGTCACCGGGCATCGCGACCCGTTGGCCCAGCGTGCTGCCGTACACGACCGACGAGTCGCCCCAGGCACCGAAGTAGTCGAGGTTCGTCGGCGGCTCGGCCGTCACCCACTGCGCGACGAACTCGTCATAGGGTGTGCCGCGGGCGATGCGGGCGGCTCGCTCGGCCGCCCGGGCCGCCGCGGTGCCCTCCTCGTCGAGGGTGAGCGTCTGCGGATCGAGCACCACCCGGTAGATGTCTTCAGCCACCTTGACCGAGAGCAGGTCCTCCTCGATGTCCTTCATCACCAGTACCGGATCACGTTCAAGGACATCACCGTAGCCCGCGCCGCCGCCCTGGCACATCATGTTCAGCTCGCCGCGCTGCACCAGCTTGAAGGTCTGGGCCATCGGCATCGTCGAATATCTGCCCCCTTCGAACGGCTGGCGGTTCATGATGTCGATGATGTCGAAGTTGGCTTCGTCGGGGTTCGCGGCGAGCTGGTCGAGGACGTCGATGCCTTCCACCCGGCACAGCGGATACGCGGGTGTGCCGTAGCCGCCGAACAGTCCCTGCAGCGCGGAGAACTTGGAGCCGGTGCAGCCGAACATGAAGCCCCACATGTCGGTCTTCTGCGACGTCGCTATCTGCTCGTAGCCCAGCCCACCGCGGTATTTGCCGAACCCGATGCGGTCTTTGGCCAGCGTGAACGCCCCGAGGCGCACCATCGGGAGTTCCTCCTCGGCGAGCTCCATCTCGCCGATGTCGCAGAACGCCGCGAACGGCGGCGACACCGAGTGCTCACCGTCGCGGTTGTAGCGACCACCCTGACCCGCGCCGTTGATATCCGCGCAGAAGTTGCCGACTTCCTGGCCGTGCTGGGTGAGTCCGCCGTAGATCATCGTCGCCGGCTGGTCGTACTGCGAGGCGAGAATCGAGGTGTACTGCTTGGGCAACTGGTAGATGAACTTCGCCATCGGGATGACCGGGAAGGTCATCGCTTTGAACAGCGGAATCAGACTCATCGCCTGCGGAGTCACGAACGACGCGTTGACGAGGGAGTTCTCGTCCCAGATGAAGTTCAGCGGGGTGAACACGGCCTGCGTCTGCGGGAGGTCGGGCCAGATGTTCTGCAGGAATCCCGACATCAGCATCGTCTTCATCGAGCCCTGGCTGGTGTTGATCGAGCGATTCAAGAACTCCGGCGACGTGCCACGGAAGTCCATCGTCATCTCGTCGCCGTCGACGGTGATCGCACAGTTGATCCGCATCAGGACGCTCTCGCGCAGCGTCGAATCGCAGAAGCCGGTGACGCGCGTGGTGCC
The DNA here is from genome assembly GCF_012933505.1 of Gordonia asplenii. GTDB lineage: Bacteria > Actinomycetota > Actinomycetes > Mycobacteriales > Mycobacteriaceae > Gordonia > Gordonia asplenii. Next base: position 217,135 of record NZ_JABBNB010000004.1, on the reverse strand, counting down.
GTCGGGCATCTCGGCGATCCGGCGACGGACCTCGTCTGCCACCCCCTCGATGTGCTGGCGCATCGTACCCATCAACGCATCGGGGCCGAACTCGTCGAGCACCGACTCGATGCGTTTGCGCAGACGCAGCAGCGCGTGCAACTTGACCGACATGTCCTCGTACTGCAATTTCGGGTCGCGGACCGAGTTCTGCAAGAACGTCTGCAGGTCACGCTTGATCTGGAAGTTCTCGATGACCTTGAACGGTGACATCTTGAGGCCTTCGTCGAATTTGCTCTCCGCCGCGGCGGGCATGCCGCCGGGTTCGGTCGAGCCGTTCTCACCCTCGTGGATGGTCGCCGACAGCCACGCGACCAGTTCGCCGCGGTGATACAGCGGCATGATCGTCGACTGGTCGGTGTTGTGGATGCCGCCGAACCTGGCGTCGTTGTGGATGAAGCCGTCACCGTCGCGGATGCCGACGGTCGGCTCGTCGCCCCAGGTCCGCAGGATGTACTTGATCGGATAGTGGCAGCATCCGGCGAATCCGACGACGCCCTTCGGCGCGATCATCGCGAGGTCGCCCGACGCGGTGAAGATGGCGGCGACGAGGTCGCCCCACTTGGCACCGGGCGCCGCTCCCATCTGTTCGATCATCGTGTTGGATTCGTCGAGCGCCGCCATGATACGACCGCGGATCTGGTTGACCAGGTGCGGATCGAGACCGTCGTCACCGAGGATGCGCACTTCCTCGTCACTGCGACCCTCGATGCGGTGGTTGCGGAAGATCGACGGATCCGGGCCGTGGAAAAGGACGTTTCCGGCAAGGAACTCGTCCTGCAGCGCCTGGTCCTCGGCGCTCAGAGGGGTGTTCTCACACATGATTCCTTCTTTCGAATTCAGGTTCAGTAGTCGACGCGACAGCTCAGTCGGCGATCCGGGTCATCCAGACCGCTCGGCCGTCCACCGCCTGGTAGCGCCAGCCGGGCTCGACGAGGTATGTCGTCGCCTCTGTTTCGATGACGGCCGGCCCGGTGATGTCGGTGCCCGGTGTCAAGGCGGCGTCGTCGAAGATCGAGGTCGGTACGCCGCCGTCGACGCCGACGAAATGGCACTCGCGGGTGGCGACCGGCTCGGGGGTGGTGCCCTGTTCCAGCGGAGTCAGGTCGGCGAACGGCACGCCCGGCGTCTCGACCCAGGACAGCACGCGCACCGTGTTGACTCGAACGCCCGTCGCGGTGGCCTGGCTACCCTCACCGAACCGCTCGGCGTAGCGCTGATCGAATGCGCTGATCAGATCCAGCACATCCTTCTGCGAGGTGATTCGATTTCCGCGTGCCTGCACCGCGGTCTGTACCCGCTGATTTCCGTAACGCATATCCAATTCGAGACGGTGCTTGACCAATGAGCCGTCGATGCCCTGCCGCTCCAGATCCGCGCGGCCCCGCGCTTCCAATTCGGCGACTTTCTCGTTGAATTCGGTGAAGTCGGTCATGAAATACTTGTTGGTCGGATCGAAGAGCACGATCCACGTGTTCGCCTCGTGAATGTGCATTTGATTCATGTCGCCCGCGCCGACGGCGGAGAAGATCGGCGCATGCGGCGGGCACAGGACCCGGCTGACGCCGAGAGCGGATGCGATGCCACAACCGTGCAGCGGACCATTACCGCCGTAGGCGAGGAAGGTGAAATCGGCCGGCTCGAAACCTCGAACTCGCAGCTCGGTAGCGATGCCGTTGGCCATATTCGAATCGACGGTCCGTTTGATCAGCTTGGCCGTCTCGGTGACGTCGAGATCGAGGTCGTCGCACAGTTCGTCCTCGACGGCGCGCTTGCTCCGCCGTCGGTTCAGAGCGATCTTGCCGCCGGCATAGTTCTCCGGATCGAGGTAGCCGAGCAGCAAGTCCGAGTCGGTGACAGTGGGCAGCAAACCGCCCCGGTCGTAGCACGCCGGGCCGGGGTCGGATCCGGCGCTCTCCGGCCCGACGGCGACAGTCTTGAAGACCGAGTCGTAGCTGCAGATTGAGCCGCCGCCGGCGCCCAGCGTCACCAGGTGCACCATCGGCACGCTGACCATCCAGCGTTCGATGACCGGCTCGAAGTCGTAATGCTTCACGCCGCCTTCGACGACGATGCCGATGTCGAAACTGGTACCGCCCATGTCGGTCGCGACGACGTTGCCCAGCCCGGTCGTGTTCGCCAGTGCCTCCGACGCCGCGATACCCGCGACCGGGCCGGAGTGGACCGTCTGCAGCGCGTCGGTGGAGTTGAGTTGCGCCATGCCGCCGGAGTTGTGGATGACGAGCATCGGCTTGTCGTAGCCGTCGTCGCGCAGATGCAGTTCCAGGGTGCCCAGGCCGTGGTACATGACGCTGTGCAGAAAGCCGTCCATGATCGTCGACGTGGCGCGGGTGTACTCGCCTTTGCGGCCGCTGACCTGGTGTGACAGCAACATCGGGATGGCACCGAGAAGGTGGCCCGGGTACTCCTCGAGGAAGATCTCGCGGATGCGCAGTTCGTGGGCGGGATTCACGACGCTGTTGGCCAGGCACACGACGATCGTCTCGGCGCCATGGTCGATGAGCTCGCGCAACGACGATCGGACGCGGTCCTCGTTCAGGGTCAGCAGTACATCGCCCTCGAAGTCGATGCGTTCATTGACTTCCCGAATCAGCGGAATCGGGACGATGGCGTCGGGTCGCTCGGCGTTGGGGATGTCGAGCATGGACTTCCAATCCAGGCCGACTCCGTAACCCTTGGCCCGGGCGAGCGGCACCGACGAGCGGAATCCGGCCGTGGTCAGCAATCCGACGCGGGGACCTTTGCGCTCGATCAGGGCGTTGGTGCCCAGCGTCGTCGCATATCGCACCGAGTCGACGCCCGACAGCAGTTCCGTCGTCGTCAGCTGGAGCTCTTTACACGCCGTTTCGAGCGCCTCGTTGAAGCCGATCGCGAGGTTTTGATGGGTGGTCAGCGACTTCTGCAGCAAGGTCCGCTCGTCCCAGACCACGAAGCAGTCGGTGAACGTGCCACCGATATCAACCGAAACTCGACGCATGTCAGATTTCCTCTCCGGGACGGGCGTGCGGATGATTGACGACTTCGACGTCGCGCCAGCGCTGCTTGAGTTTGTCGATATCGAACTCGATGTCATGGGTCGGCGGATGCCCCGGTGGCAGGTACTCGGCCTCGACCAGCTGCCCGCACGACGGGCAGTAATACTCGAGGATGCGGCACCAGGACGGGTCCGGGGAGAATGTGTACTCGTACTTTTCGGGGTCGAGCAACGGCTGATGAATCTCCCGCGGATCGCGGTCGTATACCAGGAGGCCACGCTTGTAATTGTCCCGCGCGGAGATGATCTCGCCGTCACAGGAACGGCATTCCCAGATCTCGGCATCGAGGTCGATGCGGAGATTTTCGGTCACCAGGACTTTCTTCATGTTGATTTCCTCAGTTGCAGACGAAGCATTCGGGATTCGACGGTTCGGTCGACGACGGACTTATTGGCGCGACAGCAAAATGTCGCCGTTCTCGTTGAGGTGGAATTGCCACAGTGGGTCGACGCGGCATGTGAAGTACTGGTCCTCCAGTACCGCGGGACCGGTTGCGAACACCGCACCCGGCTGGTCCTCGACCCGGAACAGCGGCACCTGGGTGGGCTCGCCGTCGCGCAGCAGAGTGCGGGTGCCCACGGCCACCGCGGGTTGCGCATCGGACGCCCCGAGGGTGCCGGTCAGCATGGGGTGCGGGGCGGCCGCGGATACCGTCACCGCCAGCGTCAGTTCATCGCCGACTGCACCGGCCGCAAGCGTGGCGTCAGGCGCCTGGCCGTCACCAAGGTCGATCTGGGTGACCTCACCGTCGGAGGTGACCTGCAGTGTCGCAGTGACGGTGCAGTCGATGAGGTCGGCGCCCTCGGCGAACATGTCGCGCCGTGCGGTGTCCATCACCTCCGACAGCGCGGCGTCGACCTCGCCGGCGTCGGCGACCAGCACTTCGTAACGGTGTCCGATGTCGGAGAAGCCGAGTCCGAAGGCGGAGAAGACGGGGGCCAGTCCGGGAATGAACACCTGGTTGACTCCGACCGCGTCGGCGACTCGGCAGGCCAGCAGCGGCCCGCCGCCGCCGAACGCCGCGAGGGTGGTGCGCTCGGTGATGGAGGCGAAGTCGGTCAGACCGTCGGCGATCTTTCCCACCCAGGCGTTCTGGATGGCGTCGATCGCTTCCTCGGTGCTCAATGCGAGTGGCTTCCCGACATGCTCATCGATCGCTGCGACGCCCCGGGCGCGATCGAGGGTCAGGTTGCCGTTGAAGAACGTCGCCGGGTCGATCAGGCCACTGGCCACGGCCGCGTCGGTGATGGTGGCCTTGTCGCCGCCGAGGCCGAAGCAGGCGGGGCCGGGAGCACTGCCGACCGACTCGGGCCCGACGACAATCTTCCCGTCGACCACCCGGATGATCGAACTGCCGCCGACACCGAGACTCTCGGCTTCGCTCAGCGGAAAGCTCGTCGCGATGCCGTGAATCTGTCCGTAGCGTTCGACGCGAGACTCGCCGTCGGTGAGTTCGGCCAGGTCGGTCGTCGTCCCGCCGACGTCCATCGAGACGACGTGACCGAATCCGTAGTGCGCCGCAACGGCTTTGATGCCTTCGATGCCGCCACGCGGTCCTGAACTGTAGGTCTTGATCGCAGTGGTTTTCGCAACGCGCGCCGACAGCCCGTCGTTGCGGAAGATACGCAGCGGCCGTTGATTCTTGTTGGCGCGCAGATGATGTTCGGCGTTGTAGAGGAACTTCTCCATCGCCGGATGAAGGAACGCGTTGAATATCGTGGTCCAGGCCCGGCGCCGGTCATCCCGGTCGTCGACGACCTCGTGCGAATAGAGCACCGGAACCGCGCCGAGCAAGTGCTTGGGGAACTTGGACGCGGTGATGACGCGGATCTGCGATTCGACTTTCACTCGATCGCCGCCACCGTGCACTACGACCACGCGGTTGGCTCCGCGAGAAGTCAGCGAATTGACGGCGGCGAGTACCTCGGTCCCGAGATCGGCGTCGGCATCGATGGTCGCGACGCGTTCACCGACCAACACCTCCCAGAACTCGCGCTCGGCGGCGTCGGAGGTCAGGTCGGCGACGGTGATGTCGCCGGAGAGCACCACGCCGATGCGTGGGCCCTTCTTCTCCACGATCGCGTTGGTGCCCTGCGTCGTGGAGTAGCGGATGCTGTCGGTGGTCCGCAACAGCGACGGAAGGTCGGCGGTGCCGTAGATCAGCTTCGACGCTTCCCGCAGACCTTCGACGAAGCAGCGCGACAGATCGTGCGGTGTGGTGAGTGTCTTGGTGCGCCGAATGTCGTCGCCGTCGATCACGCAGATATCGGTGAGGGTTCCCCCGTTGTCTATGTTGATCAGTCGCCCCATCAGGGCCTCCTCTGTGAGTCGAACTACTGCGCGGGCGGCGGGAGTCGCCCGGTGCGGTGATGCTCATCACAGAGTGGCCAACGGGTGGTGTGGGGCACACCACCCGTTGGAGTGGCAGGACGGTTGGCGGGTCGTGTACTTCAGTTGCGCGGCCTGCCGAGCCCTCGCTACTTCGACTTGAAAAGTCGGTGTCCGGTCGCAGTCGCCCGCTGGTTGAGCCGGGCCGAAGCGCTAGCGCAGGCCCGAGTCGAAACCACGCAACCCGACGCTGCCAACGCACCAAACTCGAAGCGACAGTTGATAACTCGTTCTCACCATGGTTTCGACACGGGCGCGTCTCGCTGCGCCTACTTCGACTCGCTGCGCTCGCTCAGCACGGCGCGTCGGGCCCGGCTCAACCAGCGAGGGGAGGCGCCCTTCACTCACTACCGACACGTCCTCGCGCACACCGCCGGCACACTGCACACATCCTCACCCGGCAAACCACATAGGAAACACACCCAACCGGCCTACGCGTCCTCTTTGCGGAAAACGCTTGTCCCCCACCAGGTTCCGAGTGCGGCGAGGATCACCGACGCCAGCAGGCCCCAGGCCACCGACGCGGTGGCGACGTCGCCGCCGAATGCCGACCGCGCGGCGTCGACGATCCACCGGAACGGCATGAAGTCACTGATCCGGTGCAGCCACGACGGCCCCAGCGTCATGGGCAGCAGGATGCCCGACAACAGCAGCACCGGCATCATCACCATGTTGATCAGCGGCGCCATCACGTCTTCGCTCTTGGTGGTCAACGCGAGCGCGTTCGACGCCGCGGCGCACGCCCCGCCGATCAGCAGGGTGATCACGATGCCCACGACGATCCCGACGAACGATCCGCGCATCCCCATCAGCAACCCGAGCAGCACCAGGATGACGGCCTGCACGAGCAGTTGCAGTTCATCGCGCATCAACCGCCCGACCAACAGCGCGGTCCGGCTTGCCGGGGTGACACGCTCGGCCTCGATGACGCCCTCTCGCCATTCGCCGATCAGCCCGAAACCCGCGAAGAACGCACCGAAGATGCCCAGCTGTACCAGGAGTCCGGGAACGAGGAAGGTGTAGGCGTTGTCCGAGCCGCCGGGGAACTGCGCGACCAAGGGCTTGAGCAACGGGCCGAACAGCACCAGATATAGCACCGGCTGCATGATGCCGATCAGCACCCAGGCGGGGTTGCGCAGATTCATCCGGATCTGCCGACGGAAGACGATGAACGATTCACGAGCGAATGTCATTGTCACGCACCTTCTTTCGCGAGTTCGAGGGATTCGGCCGCGGAGTCGCCGCCGGACTGTTCGGCCTCGGCGTCGCGCAGAGACCGCCCGGTGAGGGTGAGGAACACGTCGTCGAGCGTCGGTTTGACGATCTCGATGGAGTCGAGCACCACGCCGTCGGCGTCGAGGGCGCGCAGCAACCCGGGGATCTCGCGTCCGGCGCCGCGGACTCGTCCGCGCACCAGTCGACCGTCGGCGTCGAGGTCGGTGGCGATGGCCCCCAGCTTCGACGACGCCACCGCGACGTGCGTGTCGTCGGCCACCTGCAGGCTCACCAGATCGCCGGACACCTGCGCCTTGAGATTCGACGCCGTGTCCGCGGCGACGATGGTGCCGTTGTCGATGATGATGATCCGGTCGCTCAACGCATCGGCCTCGTCGAGGTAGTGCGTGGTGAGGAAGACCGTCGCACCGCGTTCGGTGCGCAGTTTGGCGATGTGGTCCCACAGGTTGGCGCGGGCCTGCGGGTCGAGGCCGGTGGTCGGCTCGTCGAGGAACACCAGCGTCGGGTCATGAATGAGGCCCATCACGATGTCGAGGCGACGCTTCTGTCCACCGGACATGTTCTTCGGCATGCGCTCCCACAGACCGTCGAGCTGTAGCTGCGCGAACAGTTCATGCCCCCGGCTGATCGCGTCTTTGCGGGACATGCCGTAGAGCATCCCGTGGTCGACCACTTCGTCGCCGGCCTGGGCCTGGCTGAACGTGCCGCCGGCCTGCGAGACGTAGCCGATGCTGCGTCGCACCATCACCGAATCGGCCACGACGTCGTAGCCGTTGACGGTCGCGGTGCCCGCACTCGGCCGCAGCAGCGTCGTCAACATGCGCAGGGTCGTCGTCTTTCCGGCGCCGTTGGGCCCCAGGAACCCGACCACCTCCCCTTCTGCGACGTCGAGGTCGACGCCGTCGACCGCGCGCACCTCGCGTTTCTTCTTGCCCTTTCCGGTGTGGAACGTCTGCACGAGACCTCGTGCACGAATCATGTCCATGGAATTCCGCCTCCCTCGTGGTCTTTCCCAGCTTGTCGCATATTCCGGTCAGTATCCGTCCGCTTGTCCCGACTCCGCCGACTTTCAAACCTCGGCAACTATTCAAATTTGAACACCGCCTTGAGCCTGCCTGGAAATCCGCTTCGCGTCAACCGCTCGCGTCGTACGTGCAGGGCATGCAGAGGCAGACTCGGTCAGCTCGCGAAACTCATCGGTGCAGCATGCGCAGATAGCGTTCGCGATCGCTCGACATCTGATAGCCGGGATCGTCGGCGGGGGGCACCCAAGTCGATCCCGCGTCGTTGACGAACAGTTCCAGGGTGCCCGCGCGATAGTCGTCGATCACCGACTCCAGCCAACGGAGCTCGGCGACCGCCGCGTCCTGCCACAACTGCTGACTGCGCAGCGCGTGTGGCGGAGCGTACGGGTACGCCGACGGATCGCTGAAGTCGGGAAATGATTCCACCGTCGCCGACAAGGCCGCACGCCGCTCGTCCAGCATCTGTTCGCCGCGCTCGCGGCCGAGCAGCGGGAGCATGCCGAATGCCGCGTTGAAATGACGCCGATCGAACAGGTCGACGGTCACCAGCGCCGACATCAACAGTTCATCGAGCCGCTCCCGCCCGGCCGGCGTCAGTTCGTACACCGCGACGTCGCGCCCACGATCGGTCAACGTGTGCCGAAGGAGCAATCCCTTCTCGGCCAGGGCGCCGAGTCCGTGGTAGATCGACCCGGGCTTGATGTTGGCCCACTCGTCGACGCGCCACGACATCAGCTCCCGACGGATCTGGTAGCCGTTGACCGGCTCGAACAGACCCACCGCGCCCAGCAGCAGCATGTGTGTCGTCGAGACGGCCATGGTTGTCCACCTTAGGCTTCGACGCTCCCCGAGCGCATCGCCGTCGGGGGTTCGCAAGACGAAGAACCCAACCTACTTCCCCGTAACCTCGGTATGTGAGACCGTCTATGATGAACTACATAACGCACATGCCGTTCGGCGTGTCGAGAAAAGGTGAAGGAACCACATGACTGTCCTTGCGGAGACCAGCGGTACACGCAACATCGGCATTCTGGGCATCGGCGCCTATCGGCCCGAGCGCGTCGTGACCAACGACGAGATCTGCGAGAACATCGACTCCTCCGACGAGTGGATCTACACCCGGACCGGCATCAAGACCCGCCGCTTCGCTCGCCGCGACGAGACGGTGATGGACATGTCCGTCGACGCCGGCCGTAAGGCGATCGCCAATGCGCTGCTCTCCGGCTCCGACATCGACGCCGTCATCGTCGCGACCAACACCCACCTGCTGTTGACGCCCGCCGCCGCGGTGAAGGTGGCCACCGAACTCGGCGCCAACGGCGTCCCGGCCTTCGACGTCACCGTCGGCTGTGCCGGATTCGGCTATGCGATGGCCATCGCCTCGGACATGGTGCGCGGCGGCAGCGCCAGCCACGTCCTGGTGATCGGCGCCGAGCAGCTGTCGGTGACGATGGACATGAACGACCGCGGCAACTGCTTCATCTTCGGCGACGGCGCCGGGGCCGTCGTCGTCGGCCCCACCGAGGACCAGCAGCTCGGACCAGTCGTGTGGGGCTCCGACGGCACCCAGTTCAACGCCATCCGCCAGGACATCGACTGGGTGACCTTCCTCGACGGCGACGATCACCGCAAGCGCCCCTACCTGCGCATGGAGGGCACCAGCGTCTTCCGGTGGGCCGCCTTCGAAATGGGCAAGGCCGCCCAGCGCGCGCTCGACGCCGCGAAGATCGGCGCCGAAGACCTCGACGTCTTCGTTCCACACCAGGCCAATTCGCGGATCAACGACCTGCTCGCCCGCAGCCTCAAGCTCAAGGACGGCACCGTCGTCGCCAACGACATCGAGTACACCGGAAACACCTCTGCGGCGTCGATCCCGCTCGCCATGGAGGATCTTCTGTCGACCGGCAAGGCAAAGCCCGGCGACACGGCCCTGCTGCTCGGCTACGGCGCGGGCCTGAGCTACGCGGCTCAGGTCGTGAAGATGCCGCCGGTGCCCTTCGAATAGTCGATACCGCGCGCGGGGACTACTCGAAATTCGTCTCCGCGCGCCCACCGACTAAGGTGGCTGGGTGACTTTGCACTCCGACACCGTTGCCCGCGAGGTCCGTCGTCGGCGCACGTTCGCGATCATCTCCCACCCGGACGCCGGCAAGTCGACGATGACCGAGGCGCTGGCCCTGCACGCGCGCATGATCAGCGAGGCGGGCGCCGTCCACGGTAAGGCCGGGCGCAAGGCGACCGTCTCCGACTGGATGGAGATGGAGAAGGCCCGCGGCATCTCGGTCAGTTCGACGGCGCTGCAGTTCAACTACACCGCATCGCAGTCCCCCACGACCCCAGCCGACGACCCCGACCATCCGCACGTCGTGAACCTCGTCGACACCCCCGGCCACGCCGACTTCTCCGAGGACACCTACCGCGTCCTGACCGCCGTCGACGCCGCGGTGATGCTCATCGACGCCGCGAAAGGCCTTGAGCCGCAGACACTTAAGCTCTTCCAGGTCTGCCGTCACCGCGGCATCCCGGTGATCACGGTGGTCAACAAGTGGGACCGGCCCGGCCGCACCCCGCTCGAACTCATCGACGAGATCAGCGAACGCATCGGCCTCACCCCAACACCGTTGTTCGTTCCGGTGGGCATCGCGGGCGATTTCCGCGGACTCCTCGACCGGCGCACCGGCGAATACGTGCGCTTCAGTCGCACCGCGGGTGGCGCCAAGATCGCACCGGAGGAGATCCTCGACGCCGACGCCGCGGCCGCGCGGGAGGGCGACGAGTGGGCCTCCGCGCTTGAGGAGAGCGAGCTGTTGTCCGAGATGGGCCAGGACCACGACCAGGAGATGTTCCTGGCCGGGCAGACCTCCCCGATGATCTTCACCTCGGCGATGCTGAATTTCGGTGTGCGCCAACTGCTCGAGGCCCTCGTCGAACTCGCGCCGGCCCCGGCCGGGCGCCTCGACGTCGACGACAATCTGCGCGACGTCACCGAACCGTTCAGCGCCGTCGTATTCAAGGTGCAGGCCGGAATGGACGCCAGCCACCGAGATCGCTTGGCGTACATGCGAATCGTCTCCGGTGAGTTCGAGCGGGGCATGGTCGTGACGCATGCGCAGACCGGCAAACCCTTCGCCACCAAGTACGCGCAGGCCGTCTTCGGCCGCGATCGCTCGACCGTCGACACCGCCTATCCCGGCGACGTCGTGGGTCTGGTGAACGCGATGGCATTGGCACCCGGCGACACGCTGTTCGACGCCCCGCGCGTGCAGTTCCCGCCGATCCCGTCCTTCGCGCCGGAGCACTTCGCGACGCTGCGCGCCAACAGCGCGGGCAAGTACAAACAGTTCCGCAAGGCGATGGACCAACTCGACTCCGAGGGCGTGGTTCAGGTGTTGCGCAACGACACTCGCGGCGATGCGTCGCCGGTGCTGGCGGCGGTCGGTCCGATGCAGTTCGAAGTCGTCACCGCGCGAATGAAGTCCGAGTTCGGTGTCGACACGACCATTGAGCCCCTTGGTTATTCGCTGGCGCGTCGCACCGATGAGGGCAGCCGCGCCGAGCTCGATCGGCAGCGCGGTGTGGAGGTCTTCACGCGCACCGACGGCGCGATCCTGGCATTGTTCAGCGACAAGTGGCGACTGGCGTATGTGGAGAAGGAACTCCCCGACCTGACGCTGGAACCGCTTGTCGCGACGGCGGATTGACGACCGTGCCCTCGACTGCGACACCCGGCGCACGCCGTCGGCGCTGGATGCGCACGCCCGGGGCGGTGGCGATGGCCACCGCCGCACTCGGCGGCCTCGCCGCCTGCGGGACCGACGCCGCGGTGTCGACTGCCTCCAGCCCGACGTCGAAACCGGTGAGCGTCCGATCGGCCGTCGTCGCCGACAGCGAATGCCAACAGACCCCGCCCACCGGCACCGTCGACCGGACCGGCTCGGATCTGAACTTCCATTCCGGTGAGATCCGAATCTCGTTGGTCCCCACCGCGACAACTCCGACGACGGTGCCGGCTCCGACGCCACCGCCGGTGCCCGTGGCCCCGACGTCCAGCGCTGCGGCGACGTCATCCAGCGCCGCGCCCGCTGCTCCGGCATCGCAGTGCTTCGGTTACCGCCGGTGGGGCAACAGCGATCCCTCGGTTCCCCCCGACTCGCTGCTCTTCGCCTTCAAGGGCGACGGCAGTGGCGGCGCCCAGGTGTCCTTCTTCGTCGGCGATCTCACCGGTGGCGGCCCGCCTCCGGCCGGTGGCGTCCGGCACGTCGTGCCCGCTCTGGTGGCGCCCATCAACGCGCAGGTCGGCGTGTCCGCGAACGGCACCTACTATCAGGCGACGCAGTGCTCGCTGAAGATCACCGCGATGTCGTCGACGCGCGCCGCCGCATTCTTCCAATGCCCCACTGCCACAACGTCGAAGGCCAATCCCTTCGACCCGTCCGATGATGTGTCCTACGATTCCGACGAGACCGCCGCGAGTTCCGCGGTGCCCGGCGCACCGCAGGCACCGTCCGAAACACCGCGCACCGCACTGCTTTCCGGATGGTTCAGCGTGTCGAGATAGGTGTCAGGCGCCGACGATTCGGGCAACTGTCGCCGCGTCGACCCCTTCGAGTGTCGCCGGGGTGAAGGCCGGGCTGCGGTCCTTGTCGACGAGGACCGCGCGGACTCCTTCGGCGAAGTCCGGCGTCGCCGTAATCTGTTCTGCCGCATGAAGTTCCCGATCGAAGCATTCGTCGAGCGTTGAGCGTGCACCCGCCGCGATCAGCGCTGCCGTCACCGCCAGGCTCGTCGGCGACGCCGACGCGAGCAGATCGAGCATGCTCGACGCCCAGTTCTCTTCGGTCGACGCCCCATCGTCGGCGCCTGCCGCACCGCGCAGACCGCCGACGATCGCGGCCGCGTTGTCGCCGGTGAAATACTCGGCGATCTTGTCCAGCGGCAGCGGTTGCGCCGCCGGAACCGCCAGTCCGCCAAGGGCTTCCACCAGGGGTGCGCCCGCTCGGATCGCCGCCGCCAACTCCGGAAGGTCGGCCGAGCTGACCGCGTGCGTTGCCAGGCCGATCTCCAGCGCCTGCGCGCCGGACACTCGAGAACCGGTGAGCCCCATCCAGTTTCCGACGCCGTCGGGCAGGCGGGGCAGAAAGTAGGTGGACCCGATGTCGGGGAAGAAGCCGATCGCGGCCTCCGGCATCGCGATCAGGGCCTTCTCGGTGACGACGCGGATCTCGCCGTGAATGCTGATGCCCAGGCCGCCGCCCATGGCCGCGCCGTCGATCAGGCTCACGTACGGCTTGGGGTAATCGGCGACCAGTTGATCGAGCCGGTACTCCGCGCTGAAGTACTCGGTGATGGCGGCATGATCGCCCGCGATCGCCGCTTCGCGCATCACGCGGATGTCGCCACCGGCGCAGAACGCCCGCTCGGACGCCGAGGTGACGAGGACCGTGCGCACCGCGTCGTCGTCGCCCCACTCGGCGAGAATCCGGTGCATGTCGTCGACCATCGACTGATCGAGAGCGTTGAGCGCCTTGGGACGATCCAGAACGATCTCTCCGACGCCGTTGGCGATGGTGCTGCGGATATGCGACATGCACCGAACATTAGTGGGCCTCGCCCGGATCACCGCCGGTGGGGGACGCGGCGTCGCCCAGTTCTTCACGCAGGCCGATTGACAAAGTGTGATCCATGCCGCACGATCATAGTCACTTGATCGAGACAAATGACTATGACAGCAGATCGAGTCGAAAGGAAAACACCATGACTCACACCATCGCGCCTCCCGAGCCGACCGTGGCGCCGCTGGGCGTCACAATTGCGATCGAGGACGACGCCACCCCGATCGTCCGACTTATCGGACGCACCCTGCGCGACTCGGTTCACACCGGCCACGCCTCGGCCGCGTTGGACGAATTGCGTGCGGTGGTCGCCGTGCGATCACACGACACCCCGCAGGCCGCGACGGTCGCCTTCTCCGGCGGGTCGATCGCGGTGTCCAACGGCGTGTCGGGCACCCCCGACGCCACCGTCACCGTCGACCTCAACGGACGGTTCGCCTCGGTGGGCGAGCCGGATGGTGACTCATCGACCGCCGCCGCGGTGCTCGACGCGTTGGCCCCGCCGCTGCCGCACTGGCAGGAGGCTGCCGATTCGTTCTGGGCCGCGGCACGCTCGATCCGCGGCATCCCGGACGTGCTCGTCGTCATCGCGGCCGACGACGACGGCAATATCGAGCAACACGTCGCCGGCGCCGGCGAATCGCAGTATCTGATCGCCGGTCCACCCGAGCTGCTCGCCGGAATCTTCAGCGGCGCAGACGATCTCCTCGCCGCGCTGATGACCGGTCAGCTCGGGCTGTCCGGCACCATGTCCCAACTGTCGGTGTTGACCGCCGCTTCCTGGAAGGTTCGTTACGATGTCTGATCTGCTCACCACCCCCGCCGTCCGGGCCTATCGTCTGGAAGCCACCAACCACGACGGCTGCTTCCTGGGCAAGAACGTCTCGCCCGCCAAGTTCGCCTCGGGTCTCGATTCCGGGTATGCCTTCGCCGACCTGCTATTCGGCCTCGACCTGGGCAACATGCCGCACTTCGGCTACGCCTTCCCCGAGTTCCGCGGCCACCTCGACGACGTCTACCTGCGTGCGGACCTGAACACCAAGGTCGAGTGGCAACCCGGCCTGGAGTCGGTCATCGGCGACTACTGGCTGCGCACCGGTGAACCGGTGTCGATCTGTCCGCGCAATCTCGCGAAGAAGATGGTCGACCGACTCGCAACCCACGGCTTCACCGCGACCGTCGCCGTCGAGATCGAGATGACCCTGTTCGAGGAGTCGATCCACGAGGCGCGCACCAAGGGCTACCAGAACTTGACGCCGCTGGGCGGTTCCGCCGGCACCGCCTACCACCTCGCCCGATCCACCGACTGGGTCGCCTACATGACCGCCGTCGAGCGTCGTCTCGACGAGCTCGGCATCGAGTGGGAGGCGTGGAGTGACGAGGATGCGCCCGGCCAGTCGGAGCTCAACCTGTCGCCCGGATCGCCGATCGACGTCTGCGACGCCTGGGCCCGCACCCGCCAGGTGCTGCGCGAGGTCGCCTTCGAGCAGGGACACACCGTCACCTTCATGGCCAAGCCGACTGCGGGCTACGGTCAGGCGTCGCACCTCAACGTGTCGCTGCAACGCGACGGGGTCAATGCCTTCTATGCACCCGACGGGCCGTCGGAGACGATGCGCCACGCCATCGGCGGTCTGCTCGAGACCATGCCCGGCGCCACCTCGATCGTCCTACCGCAGATCACTTCCTACCGGCGGCTCGTCGACCTGAGCGGTCCCCCGACCACGATTTCCTGGGGCATCAGCAACAAGACGACGTCGGTCCGCGCGGTCTGCGGACATCCGAAGTACTCCCGCATCGAATACCGGGTGCCCGGCGCCGACGCCAATCTGTACCTGGCGGTGGCGACCGTCCTCGCCGGCATCATCGCCGGTCTGCAGCGGCAGAGCGACCCCGGCGAGCAGGTCGCCACGATGGCGTGGTGCATGCCTCCGGGCCTGGGCGTCGACCGGATTCCCGACACCATGTCGAAGGCCGCCGACGCGCTCGACGCCGACCCGATTCTGCGCGAGCTCCTCGGCGACGAATTCGTCGACTTCTGGGTGGGCACCCGGCGCTGGGAGTGGATGCAGTTCCACACCGGCGGCGGTGATCCGTTCGCGGAACTCTCCGAGTGGGAGTCGACCCGCTACTTCGAGTTCCCGTGAGCGGTATCGCGGCGGGTCACCGGCCGCCGCTGATCGGTCTCACCGGTCGGCGGTTCCGGATGGGCCTCGTCGCCGGCGCCCATCCGGGCTACAGCCACCGGCTCACCGACAGTTTCATGACCGACTTCGCCGAGCGCATCACTCGCGCCGGCGGTGTGCCGGTGATGCTCCCCTACGACGCCGATCCGCGCGCGTTGACGCAGTGGCTCTCCGGCGTCGTGATCACCGGTGGTCAGGACGTGCACCCCAGTTGCTGGGGCGGCGACGAGTCGGTGGTCACCGATGTCGATCCGCTGTCGGATCCGGGGGTGCACGATCCGGCACGCGACCTGTTCGAGACAGCGCTGATCAGAGCCGTGCTCGACGCCGGGGTGCCGCTGCTGGGCGTATGCCGCGGCATGCAGGTCCTCAACGTGACACTCGGCGGCACCCTGGTCGCGGATCTGCCGAGCGGTCCGGTGCGGCATCTGATGACGACCGGCCCGCTGTCCGACGGCGGCGCCGATCACGTGGTCGAGTTCACGCCGGGCTCGGTGGCGCAGTCGATCTTCGGCAGCCGACATCGGACGAACTCGTGGCACCACCAGGCGGTCGACACGTGCGGCGCGGGACTCGTCGTCGGCGGACGCACGTCCGACGGCGTCGTCGAGTCGATCGAACTGCCCGACGGGTCGGCGCTGGGTGTGCAATGGCACCCCGAATGGATGGAGAGCGACGACGGCGCGCTGCGCTGGATCGTCGAACAGGCAACCGCACGCGAAGGTGCACACATGAGTTGAGCACCGCACCAAGACCTCGACCACCCAGGCGATTCCCCTGGGTGGTCGAGCTCCCACGTGGGTGAGCTCGCTCCGTCCGCTGGTTGAGCCGCCCCGTCCGCTGGTTGAGCCGGTCCGTCCGCCGGTTGAGCCGGTCCGGAGCGCTAGCGCAGGCCCGTGTCGAAACCGCGTAAGCCGAACTGCCATCGCAACCAAACACGTTGACACAGTTACGAATTCCGCCCACTGGTTTCGACTCGCTACGCTCGCTCACCCAACGGAGGAGCGCTGCGCTCGCGCAACCCCGGATCCACCGACGGTCGACCCCGACCGCTGGTTGAGCCGCGAGGAGCGCTAGCGACGAGCGTGTCGAAACCCCTGTACCACAATGCATTTGATGGTTGCGCACGTGTCGAACTGTGATGGTATCGAACATCGAGGGCGTGTGCACCCATAGGGTGCACACGCCTCACTTGCCGGGTGTCATCGCCGATGTTGGTGCGCATCATCGAAAGTCGTTGTGGCTGAGAGGTTTCGACACGGACTCGGCTAGCGCCTCGTCCGGCTCAACCAGCAGAGGGACGCTTCGACCGGTCAAACCAGGCTCAACCAACGGAGAGACGCTACGCTCGCTCAACCAACGGAGGGACTACATCGAAGCGGAGGGGCAGACGAGGCAGCCCGACCCAAAACACCCTGCGACCGTGCGCCTTTCACCCCATCACATCGAGGTGCCGCTACTAGGCCGGCACCCACGACACCAGGGAGCTTCGCAACCTGGATTCCGGCGGCGTCACCCCATCGAACATCGACACGACGACCGACGCCGAGCGACTGTCCGCGGGCGCTGCGGCCAGCCGCGCGTCCATCCACATGTCGAGCACGCCGACCAGCAGATCGATCTGGTGCAGGGCCGCGTCACGGTCGGGAAAGACCAGATAGTTCAGCGCAAAGCCGTCCGACATCGTGGTAACCAACGTGACGAGCTCGTCGACGATCTCCGGTTCGAGGTCCTGCCCCGCTGATTCCGCCGCGGCTCCGACGATGTCGCGCATCGTGGTGATCGCCTCGTCGTACACCAGGTGCGCCTGCTGCGCGTCCTGTCGTTGCGCCCATGAGATCAGTTCGGCGATCGCCTGCGCCGTCTCCCGATTGGTGAGGTACCACTCCGCCATGGCTCGCAGCAGTCCGCGGGTGGTGGCCCGAACGTCTCCGTGACAATCGTTGGCCAGCAGCACGTCGCGATATTGGCCGGCGACGTGCTCGAACACCGCGGCGAATAACACCTCTTTGGACGCAAAGCAATAGTGCAGCGTCGCGAGCGGCGCGTTCGCCTCATCGGCGATCCTGCGCGTCGTGGCGCCGTCGACGCCGCTCTCCGCAATCACCCGCACGGCCGCGTCGATCAGCTCGACGCGCCGTTCCGCGGCCGGAATGCGAGCCATGGCAGTACTCCTTCGCTAATTGTCGATCAATTGATCTAGTCACTACACCGTACCAGGTGCTCGAAATAGAACAATACCGAATTCATAGTCATACGTCTTGATCATTTGACAGTGATGCTCTAGCGTTATGACCGGCATCACATCCACTGCTCTCGCCCCCGGTTCGCCGACTCCGGATGGGCAGCCTCTCGAAAGGCCACTCCCATGACGACCACCACCCCCACCCTCACCCGCCTGGCCAACACCGCCACCTCGGCCGAAGCGGTCGAGGTGATCATGCGCGACGGTGGCGTGATCATCGAAGGACTCTTCGACGACGCGACCATCAGCGGCCTTCGCGCCGACCTCGACCCCGTCCTCGACGCCGTCGACACCGGCCACGACGAGGTGTTCGCCGGCAACCGCACCAAGCGTGCCGGCGGACTGTTCGCCAAGACCGAGCACATGGTCACCATCGCGATGAACCCGCTCTACCGCGCAATCGCCGATACGATCCTCAACCAGCCGATCACCGTGCACATGGGTGAGGACGCGGTTCCCAGCCCGTCGGGCAAGCACATCGGCGCGACGATGGCCATCAAGATCGGCCCCGGCCAGGGCTCGCAGCCGCTGCACCGCGACGACTCCGTGTGGCTGTGGCGTCACCCAGCCTACGGCCGCGAGGCACGCGTCCAGATCATGGTCGCGGTCAGCGACTTCACCGCGGAAAACGGTGGCACCCTTGTCATTCCGGGCTCGCACCGCTGGGACGACGACCGTGCGCCGCGGCTCGACGAGGCCATCCCCACCGTCATGAAGGCCGGCTCGGCACTCATCTGGATCGGCTCGACCTACCACGGCGGCGGCACCAACACCACCAGCGACTCCTACCGCTTCGGCCTCAGCATGGGCTACGACCTCGCCTTGCTTCGCCCCGAGGAGAACCCCTTCCTCACCTACTCGCTCGACGACATCCGCAAGCTGCCCGCCGAGCTCCAGCGCGAGCTCGACTGGTCGGCCGAGCACTACCTCGGCTGGGTCGAGGTCGGCGGACAGATGGCCGACCCGATGGAACTGCTCGCCCGCGACGACTACACCTCCGTCGACGCCGGACTCCCCACCCGCTGACCCGCGACACGACCGAGAACGAGTGAGAGTGCCATGACCTCAACAGAATCCGTGACGGCTCAGACCGCCGCCACCCCCGACGACGCACACCTCGAAGGCGGCCACCTCAGCCAGACCGCACTGGTGTCGCTGTCGCTGTCCACCTTCATGCCCGCCCTCGGCATGGCTCTGCTGCCGATGCTGATGGTGAGCGCAGCCGGACCCAGCGCTGTCTTCTCGACGGTGCTGACCGCGGTGCTCATGAGCTGCGTCGGCGTCGCGGTGATCACCTTCGCCCGACGTTACGTCGCCGCCGGGTCCATCTACTCCTACGTCGGCGAGGTATTCGGCCCGTGGGCGCGACTGCTCAGCGCCGGCGCCCTGCTCACCGGCTACGCCATTCAGATCGCCGCGATCTCGTCCTGCGTCGGATTGTTCGTCGGCAGCTTCTTCGCCTCCCACGGAGTCACGGGCACC
The DNA here is from genome assembly GCF_012933505.1 of Gordonia asplenii. Lineage (GTDB taxonomy): Bacteria > Actinomycetota > Actinomycetes > Mycobacteriales > Mycobacteriaceae > Gordonia > Gordonia asplenii. Next base: position 197,866 of record NZ_JABBNB010000004.1, on the reverse strand, counting down.
GCGGGCCTGCTCGTCCAGGCGGGTTCGGCGGTCGCGGCGATCGTGATCGCCACCGTCGTCGCCTACCGCGGTGCCGATACCTCGGTGCGCGCGGCGGTCGGCTTGGCGCTCGTGTCGATTCCCCTGGTCGCGTTGATCGTCGGCGCCAGCGCACTGCACACCCACCTGAACCTGGGCGGTCAGTTCCACTTGGCGTCCGGCCAGGTGAGCGGCATTCTGCTCGGCGTCGCGACCGGCGCGGCATGGCTGATCGGATTCGAGAGCTGCACCGCGATGGCGACGGAGACCAAAGACCCGCATCGAGCGGTTCCGCTGGCCGTCATGGCCGGCCCGATCGTCCTCGGTGTGCTCTACGTCGTCTGCACCATCGCCGAAGTCCCCGGCCTGATCGCCACCCAGGATCGACTGGCCGCGGGAGAATCCGCGCCCGCCGCGTTGGCGATCAACGCCGGCCTGGGTGCCACCATCGCCTCGGCAACTGACGTGGTGCTGGCGGTCGCGGCGTTCGCCGGCTTGATCGGCATGATCAACTACGCCTCCCGCTGCACGATGGCCATCGCCGACGACGCACTGTTGCCCGCGACCTTCACGAAGATCCACGAGCGGTACCACAGCCCCAGCCGGGCAATCGTCATCATGGCCGCCCTCGGAGCCGCGTTGATCCTCACGCTGACCCTCGCAACCGGCAGCCTCATCGTCGCCTACACCCTGTTGGCGACGTTGATGACACTGGTCTGGGTGGTTCCGTACGTGCTGGTCTGCCTCGGCGCCATCGCTCTGAATCGCCGACTCGGGCAACGCAAGCCGCTGGTGGCCCTCGCGTGTGTGGTCGGCATCCTGGGCATCGGCTGGGTCGCCTTCACCGTCGTGCTGAGTCCCGCTGCCGTGGCGATCGCCATCGCCCCCGCGATCGTCGCGCTCGGCACCGTGTTCTGCGTGGTCACCCGGCGCCGACGTCGTGCCACCGCCACCCCGACCGCGGTCCCCGCATGAACGCCGGCGATCTACTCGACCGCGACGCCCGCCTCGCCGTCGCGCCGCCGATCCCGACGCTGACCGGACTTCTGGCCGCCCGCGCCGCCGAACACCCCGACCGCGAGTTCCTCCGCTTCGACGACGGGTCGTGGACCTTCGGCGAGGTCGAGGACCGGACGTCGCGGCTGGCGAATCGGCTGATCGACGTCGACGGCGTCGCCCCCGGCGATCGGGTCGCGATCATGCTGCCCAACGTCGTGCAGTGGCCCATCGCCTGGCTCGCCATCGGAAAGGCCGGCGCGGTCTCGGTACCGGTGAACTCCTCCTACCAGCGCGCGGACCTCGAGTTCGTCCTGCGCGACTCCGGGGCGCGGGTGATCCTCACCGACGCCGAGCACCGGCCGCTGGTCGACGAGGTCCGCGACAGCGCCGACGACCTCAGCGGCGTGCGAGTCGTCGACGTCGACACGCTCGAGCACCTGCCCGCCGCGACGGCGCCGTCGGTCACCGTTACCGGCGACACCCTCGCCAACCTCCAATACACCTCCGGGACAACGGGATTCCCCAAGGCGTGCATGCTGACCCAGGACTACTGGACGCGACTGGGGTGGGTGTGTGCGGCGGCCGCAGACCTCGGCCCCGACGACGTGGTGCTCACCTCGCAGCCATTCTCCTACATGGATCCGCAGTGGAACACCGCGCTGTGTCTCACTATCGGCGCGCCGTTGGTGGTGCTGCGACGGTTCTCGGCGTCGGGTTTCATGGCCGACGTCCGCCGGCACGGCGCAACCTTCTGCTACGTGCTCGGCTCGATGCCCACGCTGCTGTTCAAACAGCCGCCCGACCCCGCCGATCGCGATAACCGACTGCGCCTGGTCCTGTGCTCGGCGATTCCGGTAGCGCTGCATGCCGAGTTGGAACGACGTTGGGGAACGCCCTGGCGGGAGATCTTCGGCATGACCGAAAGCGGCGTCGACCTCGTCAGTCTGTCCGACTCCGACGTCGGCAGCGGCCGCCTCGGCCGCCCGGTGCCCACCAAGAACGTCCGCATCGTCGACGCCGACGGGACCGACGTCGCCGACGGCAGGTCTGGTGAGTTGATCACTTCTGGCCGACCGATGATGCTCGGCTACTGGAATCGACCCGACGCCACCGCCGACGTCCTGCGCGACGGCTGGTTGCACACCGGCGACGTCGCGCAACGCGACGGTGACAGTCTCCGCCTCGTCGGCCGACTCAAAGACATGGTGCGCCGCGGCGGCGAGAACATCGCCAGCGCCGAGGTGGAACGCATCCTCGAACGCGACGACGCGGTCGTGGCCGGTGCCGTCGTCGGCGTCGACGACGAGCTGTTCGGTGAGGAAGTCAAGGCGTTCATCCAACTCGCCTCCGGCGTCGACGCCGACCGCGGCACCGCCGAGGCGATCGTCGCCCGCGCGAGCACTCAGCTGGCCCGCTTCAAGGTGCCCCGCTACGTCGAGTTCGTCGCGGACTTCCCCCGGACCCCGTCCGAACGTATCGCCAAACCCGCCCTGAAAGCCCGTGCCGCAGAGCGGCCGGGAGTCACCTACGACCTTCGGCCCTCCCGGCGATCGGAACGCACATGACGCATAACTACCTGGACGTCGACCTCATCCGCGCGAGCGCAGCGACGGGGGATATTCCAGTCGCGGTTCTCACCCTGAACCGTCCGGACAAGCTCAACGCGATGGACGTCGAGACCCGACGTCGGCTGGCCGCGGCGATCCGCGAATTCGGTAGCGACGACATCGTCCGCGGCATCATTCTGACCGGCACCGGCCGCGCCTTCTCCGCGGGCGAGGACCTGGCCTCGGTCCCCACCACATTTGCCGAAATGCACGAGGCGGTGCGCACCTTCCACGACATCACCCGTGCGATTCTGCAGACGACCGTTCCGGTGATCGCCGCGGTCAACGGTCTTGCCGTCGGCGGCGCGTCGGAGATCACCCTCTGCTGCGACGCCCGCATCGGCACCCCGAACACCACCTACTTCCAGCCCGAGAATCATCGCGGAATCATCATCTCGAACGCGTCGAGCCTGTTGCTCGAACGCCTTGTCCGCAGCCACGCGATGCGAATAGTGCTCGGCTCCAACCGAATCGACGCCGACGACGCGCTGCGGATCGGACTGCTCGACGAGGTGGTGCCCGCCGATCGACTCGTCGATCGGGCGAAAGAAATTGTCGGGCAATGGAATTGGGACCCGAGGATTACCGCACTGCATCTGGAGCTGCTACGCCCGGCACTGGCCGACGTCGAGGCCGCCTTCGCCCGCGAAGACTCAGCAGCCGAACACGCCTGGGACTGCGGCGCTTTCACCGACGGCGTCACCGGCTTCTGGGCCTCGAAGACCGCCGCGACCACCTCACTCATTGAAGGGAAGACAACATGATCACCACCCAAGCCGCCGTACTGAACGCGGTCAACGAACCGCTCGTGCTCACCGACATCGTCGTCGACGACCCCGAACCCTCCGAGGTCCGTGTCGCGGTCACCAATGTCGGTCTGTGCCACAGCGACCTGCACTACATGACCGGCACCGTTCACTCGGACCTGCCGGTGGTCGTCGGCCACGAGGTCGCCGGAATCGTCGAGGCGATCGGCACCGCGGTCACCGACTTCAAGCCCGGCGACCGAGTGGTCGGCGCACTCACCCCGTCCTGCGGTCGATGCCGCAACTGCGCGGCGGGGCACCCGACGCAGTGCACCCGCGTCGGACAGCTGAGGCAGCGTCGACGACCCGCATTCTCCTTCGCCGACGGGCGCCCGATCCACCGGCTCGGCGACGTCGGGGCGTTCTCCCGGCACATCCTGATGCGGGAGAACTCGCTGGTCACCATGCCCGACGACGTCGGACTGCACGTCGGCTGCCTGTTGTCGTGCTGTGTGATCACCGGGGTCGGCGCGGTGTTCCGCGGGGCGCAGGTCCGTCCGGGTTCGACGGTCGCGGTGATCGGCTGCGGCGGAGTCGGCTCGGCGATCATCCAGGGCGCCCGACTCGCCGGCGCATCGGCCATCGTCGCCGTCGACCTCGACGACGCGCGGCTCACCGCGGCCAAGACCTACGGTGCGACGCACGTCGTCAACGGTGCGTTCGACGTCCCCGCCGAGATTCGCGCGTTGCTGGGCGACGGCGTCGACTACGCCTTCGAAGCAGTCGGATCGGCCCGCACCGCGGCGACCGCGTTCGCGTCGCTGCGCGCTACCGGGACGGCCTGCCTGGTCGGCATCGCGCCCGACGGCACCGATCTCACCCTGCCTGCCGCCGACTTCTTCTTCGGCGAGAAGCGCGTGGTCGGTTCATACATGGGGTCGGGCCAAGCGCACGAGGACATCACCCAGTTCGCCCGGCTGTACCAGCAGGGCCGCCTCCTACTCGACGAGATGGTCACCGACGTGGTGCCCTTCAGCCAGATCAACGAGGGCTTCGAAGCAATGAAGTCCGGCGACGTGACCCGAATCGTGGCCGACCTGACCACCGCCTCCGCCGGTTGAGCAGGACCGACGACGCCCCTCCGCCGGTTGAGCCGGACCGAGGCCCCTCCGCCGGTTGAGCCGGACCGAGGCCCCTCCGCCGGTTGAGCCGGGCCGAGGCGCAAGCCGAGGTCCGTGTCGAAACCACGCAACCCAACCACCCCCTCCGCCGGTTGAGCCGGGCCGAGGCGCAAGCCGAGGTCCGTGTCGAAACCCTGGTGACCCGACGACACAAACTGTGGCACAACCGATCTCGACGACCGGACACCAACCAGAAAGGACGACTAATGACCACCCTCCCCCTACCCGTCAACTACATCGCCGACGAGTGGACGCCCTGCGTCACCGTCGACGACGCCCCCAACCTCGACCCCAATACCGGCCTCCCGGTCCACGCGGGCGTCACGACGTCGGCCACCGACATCGAGCGGGCACTCGCCTATGCCGAGCAGTCCTATGGCTTCGATCGCTGGGACGACGCGGCGACCGAGGAACGTGCCGAGACGATCGAGCGCGCCGCCGACATCGCGGCCAAGCGCGTCGAAGACATCGCCCGCACCGACGCGCTCACCAGCGGCGTCCCGATTGCCAACGCGCGCAAGGTCGCCGAGTTCCTACCGCATCGAATCCGCGCCGCGGCCGCCGAACTCCGCGCACTGCCGCGGCGCACCGCCCTGCGGGCCGGCGGCCGCGACGTGCGGCTCTACAAGGTGCCGTGGGGGCCCGCCGCGATCCTCACGCCGTGGAACGGCCCGAGCTTCATTCCGGCCGCAAAGGTCGCCAGCGCATTGGCGGCCGGCTGCCCGGTGATCCTCAAACCGTCCGAGCATGCGCCGAGCAGTGCCCAGATCGTCGTCGAATGCTTCGTCGAGGCCGGTCTCGAACCCGGCGCTTTGCAGCTGGTCCACGGCGGCGGCGACGTCGGCGCCGCGATCACCGGCGACCCCCGCGTGAAGGTGGTGTCGTTCACCGGCGGACCGAATGCCGGACGGGCGATCGCACGCGCCGCGGCCGAGGACTTCAAGGTGCTGCAACTCGAGCTCGGTGGCAACAATCCCGTGTTGGTGCTGGCCGACGCGGACGTCGACGTGGCCGCCGACGGCATCGTCGACGGCCTGACCAAGATCAACGGTCAATGGTGTGAGGGACCGGGAAAGGTGTTGGCGCACAAGGATTTGATCGAGCCGCTGACGCAGGCATTGATCGACCGGATCGCCGCCCTGCGCATCGGCCACTCGCTTGACGAGGATTCCGACGTGGGTCCGATTTCCAATGCGGCGCACTACGCGACGCTGCAGAGCCGCATCGCTGAGTTGCGGGCCAAGGGTGCGACGATTCACCAGCCGGCGACGACACCCGACCTCGACGGCTTCTTCCTCTCGCCCACCGTGGCGGCCGGCTTGGACGCGTCGGAGGCGACCGCCGAACTGTTCGGCCCGGTTGTCAGCCTGCACTCGGTGGACTCCGATGCGGACGCCTTGCGCGCCGCCAACGCCAACCCGTCCGGCCTCGACGCCTACGTATTCGGTACCGACTTGAACCACGCCATCGAGGTCGGCGCCCAGATCCGCTCCGGTGAGGTGCGGGTGAACGGCGCCAAACTCGTCGACCTCGGTGACGACTCCGCGCAGAGCTTCTGGGGATCTGCGGGCATCGGCGGACACGGTCCCGCCGAATCCGTGCGTGTCTTCTGCGGCGATCGCGTGGTCGGCGTCGACTCGCCTGACCTGCCGATGTAAGCGGATTCCCCTTGACTGTGAGTGGGGTCACCCCTTATCGTTTTTCTTAGTCAATTGATCGAGACGTTTGATCATGACAGCTGATCGACAATATTCTCGCGAGTGAAAGAGCACTTCCCATGACCAACACCACTACCGACGACGACACCACGACTGTCGACGTCATCGTCGTCGGAGCCGGTTTCTCCGGCCTGTATCTCGCACACCGACTCACCCGGGCGAACGAAGCCACCGGAGACGGTTCAGCCAATTGGAGCTTCGCCGGATTCGAGGCCGGGCCCTCCGTCGGCGGCACCTGGTTCTGGAACACCTACCCCGGAGCCCGCTGCGACGTCGAGAGCATCTACTACTCCTATTCGTTCGATGAGCAGCTGCAGCAAGAGTGGACCTGGAGCCAGCGATTCGCCCCGCAGGCAGAGATCCTGCGCTACATCAACCACGTCGCTGACCGCTTCGACCTGCGTCGACACTTCACCTTCAACACGCGCGTCACCGCAGCGACCTGGAACGCCGACGACCGGCTCTGGGAGGTGTCGCTGTCCACCGGTGAGACACGCCGCGCCCGCTACCTCATCTCTGGAGCGGGCGGGCTATCGACGCCGAAAGACTTCGACGTCCCGGGCCTGACCAACTTCACCGGCCTGCGGGTGTCCACCAGCCGGTGGAACATCGACCTCAACGACCTCACCGGCAAGCGGGTCGCCGTCATCGGCACCGGATCGTCTGGCGTTCAAGCAATTCCGCTGATCGCCGAGGTCGCTGAACACGTCACCGTATTCCAGCGCACACCGAACTACGTGATGCCGGCCCGCAACTCCGCGCTGCCCGACGACACCGTCGACGCCGTGAAAAGCAACTACGCGGCGATTCGGGAGGAGTGCAGGCATTCGCTCGGCGGCATCCCCGACTACGTGGTCACCGACAACGCCTTCGACGTCGACGACTCCGAACGCGCCCGCCGCTACGAGGAAGCGTACGAGCGCAGCGGATTCAATGGCGTCGGCGGCGAATTCGCCGACCTGCTGCTCGACATCGACGCCAACCGCACGGCGTCGGAGTTCATCCACGAAAAGATCCGCGGCATCGTGACTGACGCGGCAACCGCCGAACTCCTCGTCCCCAAGTACCACCCGCTGGGCGCCAAACGCAGTTGCTTCGGCACCGACTACTACGAGACCTTCAACCGACCCAACGTGTCACTGGTCTCGCTGCGCGACGAGCCGATCGAAACCATGACCGACGACTGCATCGTGACCTCCGAGCATGCCTACTACGCTGACGCAGTAGTACTCGCGATCGGCTTCGACGCTTTCACCGGGCCGCTCTACGGTCTCAACCTCACCGGCGCGTCCGGCCGCAAGCTACAGGACACCTGGCACGACGGCGTGCACACCTACCTCGGCATGATGACCGCCGACTTCCCCAACTTCTTCATGGTCGCCGGCCCGCAGAGCCCGGCCCTGGCCAGCAACGTGGTGATGAGCATCGAGCAGTCGGTCGACTGGATCGCCGACCTGATCGAGCACGCCCGCGACGAACGGGCGACCCTCGTGCAGGCGACCGTCGAAGCCGAAGACGACTGGGTGGCCATCACCGAAGAGACTGTCGCGCCGACGCTCTACGCCACCACCGACTCCTGGTACCGCGGCTCCAACGTCACTGGAAAGGCGAACACTTTCATGGGTTACGTGGGCGGCGTCGGCAAGTACCGCCGGATGTGCACCGAGATCGCCAAGCGCGGCTACCCCGGCATCGCATTCGACGGTGAAGCCACCGCACGCAATCTCGGCCCGATCCACCAGGAGATCTCATGAGCACCGTCATCCATCGCCGCTATGTCGCCTTCTCCGACGCGCACTACGCGGGCAACCTCGTCGACGGCGCCTACGCGCTCAAGCTGTTCGGCGACGTCGGCACCAACCTGTCGATCGAAACCGACGGCCACGAAGGACTTTTCGCCGGATACGAGTCGGTCGAATTCCTCGCGCCGATCCGCGGCGGCGACGTGGTGGAGGCGCAAGCAACTTTGGCGCGCAAGGGAAACCGTAGTCGCACAGTCGATTTCGAGCTGCGCGTGGTCTGCCGCGGGTCTGACGACACCGGTCGGTCGGCCTTGCTCGACACTCCCATCCTCGCCGTGCGCGCTCGCGGCACCGGCGTCATCCCGGCCTGACGTCCGCGCGACGGGCACCGCGACTACACCTCGCCTAGGGCTCTGACGCACTCGCCCACCCATCCGAGTCACCGTGCACAAGATTCCCCAACCCAACTAATCGCTTCACCTCAACCAGGAGACATTCCATGTCCATCAAAGAACTCCTGTTCGTCGCCGCAGACGTCTGGATGATCGCGGTAGGTTTCACCTACGGCATCAAGTTCATTCGCAACTACAAGAACTGGCTGCTCGGCCTCGAATGGATGATCATCGCGACGTCGGGGACCAACTTCCTCGTCTTCAGCGTCCTCAAGGCCGGCTACGACAGCCCGATGTACACGCTGGCCTACTTCCTCGACGCTTTCTCTCGATCGATCGGCATCACGCTGATTCTGGTCCTGGGACTGATGAAGGTGACGCACCGATACAAGCCGTCACTCACGGTCGAGATCGGCGCCTTCGCGCTCGCCGCTGTATTCGGCTACGTCCTCGCTGAGTACGCCGAGCAGCTCGGCGCGCCCGGCAAGATTTTCTACATCGTCGTGAACGTGGCTACCACGTTGTTCCTGATCTACTTCGCCAAGCGGCTGTGGGAGATCAACGAGCGCGCCCACGCGATCTGGGTCGGCATCGCGACCGCGTTGGGGTTCGTCATCGCATCGATGTACGACTTCGTGCACATCCCGGGTGATGACGAGGCGCACACCATCTTCTACATCCTGGCGCTGGCGACCTGGGGCTTGCAGCTGTTCGCCTACTACCGCGCCTACCGCGCATTCGACGCAGACAACCAGCGCGTCGACGCCGAGGAGTCACACAAGAACGTGCTGGCCGGCGCCTGAGCGGCGACCCGACAATGGCGACAGCCCGAACGGACTCAGTCGTTGGGGCTGTCGCGGCAGGTGTGAGCCCAGACAGACAGACACCACCTAGACGCGCAACGCCTCGAACGCCTCTACCAGTCGCTCGGCGTCGTCGGTTTTGACGCGGATCTCAACCGTGCCCCGAGCGTCGTTGCGCAGCTTCTCCGCCCGGTAGACCACGAGGAACTTCCCGCCGTCGTCGACGCTGACCGACAGGTTCGCGACGCGCGGGTCGGTCCAGTCGAGATCGACGAAGGTCCTCCTGCCGAATCGGATCACGAGACGACGACGCGTCATCGCCACCAACCAGACCGCGGCCATCTTTTGGAAATGCGCCGCCTGTCGCGGATCTCGGTAGTTGCGGTAGGTCAATGTTCCACGCGCACTGGCGAATTCAACTATTTCTTCGTCTTCGAACTCGTCTCGTTCGGTGTGTGCATCACGAGTCAGCCACGCCAAGAGCCCCATTCGTCGATAGTAGACGAGCTCACCGAACACACTTGCCAGATTTCCTGAGACGAGTTAACGTTGTCGCCGTTCTTGTCCCCCACCGAGGAGTTGATCGCCCGATATGAATGACTGAGATTGTCCACCCCGCCGCGCCACGCGTCTCGCGCTGAGCCGACGGCACCTTCGGATCAATCTCTGTGGAGTCACTCATGTCTATCAATTCTTTCTCGGCGGATTCGTCCGTCACGCTGTCCGCCGTCGACTTTTCCTGGCCCGACGGCACCGTCGTGTTCACCGATCTGTCCGCAATCCTCCCCGCGGGTGTGACTTCACTCGTCGGTGCCAACGGTGCCGGCAAGACCACCCTGCTCAACCTCGTCGCGGGACGGCTGACGCCGCAGTCGGGTTCCGTCGGCGTGCCCGGCACTGTCGGACTCGTCGATCAGCATCCACAGGCCGATCCCCACCGCACCGTCGCCGACGTTCTGCGCGTCGCCGACAAGATCGCGGCGTTGCACCGGATCGAGAACGGCTCGGTCGACGCCGACGACTACACCGTCGTCGGCGATGACTGGGACGTGGAATCCCTTGCACGCGCAGAGATTTCGGCAATCGGGCTCGGCGACCTCGAACTCGACCGCCCGGTCGGGAACATCTCCGGCGGTGAGGCGACACTTCTCGCCGTCGCCGCGCAGTTGCTGAGCCGTCCGACGGTGCTGATCCTCGACGAACCGACGAACAATCTCGACCGACGTGCCCGCGGACTGCTGTTCGACGCGATCGATCGCTTTTCCGGATCGGTACTCCTCGTCAGCCACGACCTCGAGCTGCTCGATCGGGTCGAGCACACCGTCGAGCTCTACCGCGGCCGGCTCCGTAGCTTCGGCGGTCCGTACTCGCTGTATCGGGAGGCCCTCGCCGCCGAGCAGGAGACCGCGGCCGCCGCGGTGGTCACCGCGTCGAATGATCTGCGTAGGCAGAAACGTGAAATGGCCGATGCGCAAACGAAATTGGCGCATCGCGCGCAGATGGGCCGCAAGGCCGAAGCCGAGAAGCGGGTGCCTAAGATCATCGCGCACGGACGCAAGCAGGCGGCCCAGGTGTCGGCGGGCAAACTGCGCACCGAGGTGCGCGCCGACGTCGACGCCGCCCGGGAACGTCTGCACGACGTTTCCGCTGACGTCCGCAAAGATCTCACGGCGAAATTCGTCCTGCCGCACGCCACGACGGTGACCCGTCGGGAGATCGTCGTCGACGATCGACTCCCGGTGAACGGACCCGAGCGGATCCGCATCGCGGGCGCCAACGGCTCCGGCAAGACGACGCTGCTGCACCGACTCATCGACGACGCCGCCATCAGAGTTCGGTATTGCTTTGTGCCACAGTTGATCACGTTCGATGCCGAGGAGCGGTCCATCGCGCAGGCGATGTCCGACGCCCACCCCGAGTTGACGCCGGTCGAAGTGCACTGCGCGTTGGCGCGGATGCTGTTCCGCGGCGAGCGATCCAAGCAGCAACTGTCGACGCTGTCGGGAGGTGAACGCCTACGCGTCGCGCTGGCGATCGGGTTGGCCGGTTCGACGCCGGCCGAGCTGCTCGTTCTCGACGAACCGACGAACAATCTCGACCTCGACACCGTCGAGCAATTGGCAGCCGCGCTGCGCGACTGGACGGGAGCAATCGTCCTGGTCTCCCACGATGAGAGTTTCGTCGCACGAGTGGGCGTCTCGCGAACGGTGACACTCGATGTCGACGAGAACGAAACCGATCAGGCCGCCGGTGTGTAATGCGCTGCGTCGGTACGGAATTCGGGGTTGCCATAGGTGGCCAACCGCTTGCGCACCAGCCGGGTGACATATCGATCGACCCCCGGTCGTAGCCGCGGGCTTCGTTCGGCGAGGATCACCGCGACGACCCGGCCGACGATGAACGGAGCCGTCACCGCGATGCGTGCGTAGTCAGCGGCGCTGATGGTCACGCCCATCCGGACGCCGACGGCGCGGTCTCCGTTGCAGCAGGCCCGGGGCCGGTGAGACGAAAGCCCAACACGGAAACCAGATATCGCAACCCGACCCCTCCGCTCCCCGAAGGAAGACCGGGATCGCGACCCGACCCCTCCGCTCCCCGAGTGCCGAAGCGAGCTCGCGAGCTTCGGTGTAACGAGGGGCCAGCGAGACGAAAGCCCACCGGGAAAAACGGATCGAGACCCGACCCCTCCGCTCCCCGAGTGCCGAAGCGAGCTCGCGAGCTTCGGTGTAACGAGGGGCCGGCGACCTCAGACGATGTACCCCTCCGACTGCGGTAATCGGGGTCAACGGCGGTAATCAATTCGCAAAGCCGGGCTCGACGCGCCGTGCTGAGCGAGACGCTTTAGTCCGCTGGTTGAGCCGGGCTCGACGAGCCGTGCTGAGCGAGCGCAGCGAGTCGAAGTAAGCGCAGCGAGCCGCGCCCGTATCGAAACCACCGTGAGACGAGTTCCCCACTGCCGCTGAGCGTTTGGCTCGCTGAGAGCTGCGGGTTGCGTGGTTTCGACACGGGTCTTCGCTAACGCTCCGGCCCGGCTCAACCAGCGGAGTGGATGGTCTTCGCTAACGCTCCGGCCCGGCTCAACCAGGATTCACCGATGGTGGACCCTTCCGCTGGTTGAGCCGTGAGGAGCGTTGGCGACGAGCGGTCGGACCTGCTCAACCTGGATCCACCGGCCGACCGAAGCGCCCCTCTGCTGGTTGAGCCGGACGAGGCGCTAGCCGAGTCCGTGTCGAAACCTCTCAGCCACAACGACTTTCGATGATGCGCGCCAACATCGACGATGACACCCGGCAAGTGACGCGTGTGCACCCTACGGGTGCACACGCCTCAATGTTCGATACCACCACAGTTCGACACGTGCGCCACCATCAAATGCATTGTGGTACAGAGGTTTCGACACGCTCGTCACTTCGACTCGGCTAGCGCCTCGCTCAGTACGGCGCGCTAGCGCTCCTCGCGGCTCAACCAGCAGATGCAGTGCCCCGACCGGTGAAACCCGGCTCAACCAGCAGAACCGATGGCCTTCGCTAACGCTCCGACCCCACTCACTCCAACAGTTCCGCGGCTTCGAGCCACTGTGCTTCGGCCTCGTCCTTGTCGGCGACGACCTGCCGAAGTTCCGCGTCGAGCGTCATCAACTTGCTCTGATCCGTTGCGGCAGCGGCCAATTCGGTGTGCAGTTTCTCTTCACGAGCGGTCAGCTTCTCGATCTGGCGCTCGAGCCGGTTCATCGTCTTGCGTGCCTGATGGTGGGCGGCGGCATCCGTGACCTTCACCGGTTCGTTCTGTGCCGCAGTGGTTTTCGCCGTCTTCGCCGAACCCGCCGACGCCACCAGTTGCGCGCGCTTGGTCAGGTACTGCTCGATGCCGCCGGGCAGGTTGGTCAACGTAGCGTCGCCGAACAAGGCCCAGGTGGTGTCGCAGATCCGCTCGATGAGATAGCGATCGTGGCTGATCACCACGAGCGTCCCGGCCCAACCGTCGAGCAGATCCTCCAGCTGCTGAAGGGTGTCGATGTCGAGATCGTTGGTCGGCTCGTCGAGGAGCAACACATTCGGCTCGGCCATCAGCACCCGAGTCAACTGCAGCCGACGTCGCTCACCGCCGGACAGGTCACTCACCGGGGTGCGCTGCCGCGCCGGCGAGAAGCCGAGGCGTTCGGCGAGCTGACTCGCCGACAACTCCTTGTCGCCCAACGTGATATGGCCCGCAACCGCCTCCACGGCGTCGAGCACGCGCTGGTCCTCGTCGAGGTCGTCGAGCTCCTGCTTCAGCCACCCCAGCGAGACGGTCTTGCCTTCGATACGACGCCCCGGCGCGACCGGCACCTCGCCGGCGAGCGCACGCAACAGCGTCGTCTTGCCCGAACCGTTCACTCCGACCAGGCCGATTCGTTCACCCGGCGCCAACCGCCAGGTCAAGTCGTCGAGGAGCACCGTCGTCACTCCGTCGACGCCGGGCGGCGTCTCGATGTGGGCGTTCTCCAATTCGATCGCGACCCGGCCGAGTCGACGCTTCGCGAACGCGCTCAGGGTGACGCTGTCCCGCGGCGGCGGAACGTCGGCGATGAGTTTCTCCGCGGCCTCGATTCGGTAGCGCGGCTTGGAGGTTCGCGCCGGCGGACCGCGTCGCAGCCACGCCAATTCCTTACGCGCGAGATTGCGTCGACGTTCCTCGGCGGCATCGGCGAGCCGGGCACGCTCGGCGCGGGCGAACACCCAGTCGTTGTAGCCGCCGTCGTACTCGTCGACGCGACCCGAGTGCACCTCCCAGGTACGCTGCGCGACGGTATCGAGGAACCAGCGATCGTGCGTCACGACCACCAGCGCACTCGGCCGCGACACGAGATGCTCCGCTAGCCACTGCACGCCTTCGACGTCGAGATGGTTGGTCGGCTCGTCGAGGATCAGCAGGTCCGCGTCGGACACCAGTGCCGCGGCCAGCGCCGCGCGGCGTCGTTGCCCGCCGGACAGCTCATCGACGCGGGCATGCAGCAGTCCGTCGACGCCGATACCGGCCAGAACGCCTCGGATGCGCGCATCGCCGGCCCACTCGTGCTCGGCCAGACCCAACTGTCCGACGACGACGTCGGCGACCGTCGCCTCCGGCGGCAGTTCGCCGCGCTGAGTGACCGTCACGACGCGGGCACCGCCCGCACGGGAAACACGCCCGTCGTCGGGCTCGACGATGCCGGACAGAATTTCCAACAATGTCGTCTTGCCGCCACCGTTTAGACCCACAACGCCGATACGTTGACCGGAATGGATACCGACACTGACGTCGTCGAGCAGCGGTTTGATGCCGAAACTCTTGCTGATCTTCTCCGCATTGATCAGTACGGCGTTGGAAGCGGTCACTTCGACTCGCTGCGCTCGCTCAGCACGGCGCACTCCAACTGGCGACGCTCGCTCAGCACGGCGCACTTCGACTCGCTCAGCACGGCGCACTCCAATTGGCGACGCTCGCTCGATACAGGCACTGCTAGACGATACCAACGCAGCGCATGACCGCCGACCACGCGTCCGACCACGCGTCGAGGTCTGCCCGCGAACCGATGTCGCCACCCGAACCGTTGCCGGTGATACTCGTGCACGGCCTGCGCGTGAGTGGCGCGGCGCTGCATCGCATCGCGGCATCGATCACCGACCGCGAGACCCGCTGTCCCGATCTCCCCGGTCACGGCACCCGTAGTTGCGAGACCTTCACGATGGACGGAGCGGTCGACGCCGTGCTCGACGCCATCGACGACGTCGGCGGCCGCGCCCTGGTCGCCGGCATGTCCCTCGGCGGGTACGTGGCGATGGCGACCGGCGCGCGCGACTCGAACGCGGTCGCCGGGCTCGTCGTGATGTGCGCGACCACGCAGCCCACTCCGCTGCTCGCTGCGCCGTTCCGCGTCTTCGGCGCCGCGACGCGCTTCCTGCCGAAGGAGGCGGCCGCGATCAGCAAATTCCTCACCCGGCTGGCCGTCGGACGCGGTGTGTCAGCGGATATGGAGGCCGGTGGGCTGGCCCTGCATTCCATCCGCGACGTGGTCAACGGGCTCGCCGCGTTCGACGCGTTGGCCGCCATCGGTGACTACGCGGGCCCGACGGAGTTCCTCAACGGTGCCCAGGACCCGTTCCGGCTGGACGAGCGGCGGTTCGTCGCCGCGGCGCACGATGCACGACTGACCGTCGTCGATTCCGCGAGCCACCTGTTTCCACTGATTCAGCCCGCATTGGTGGGTCGGTTCATCGACGACGAGGCGTCGAAGCTGGACGACGAGCGCGCAGCGTCTACACCACCCGCGCACCCGGTACCGGACCGGTAGCGATCCGCACTCCGCGCGCCACTCCCGCACCCGACAATTCCGCGGCCACGTTGATCGCCGACTCCTCGTCGGCACACAGGAAGGCACATGTCGGACCGGACCCGGACACGACGCCCGACAGTGCTCCGGCGTCCACGCCGGCCCGCAGTGTTCGACGCAGGGTGGGTTGCAGGGACAACGCGGCCGGCTGTAAGTCGTTGTGCAGCAACGCCGCAACGCGCGCAGCGGTACCCGCGGCGAGCGCCTGGAGGAGATCGTCGGGCGGCAGCGGTTCGTCGTGCGCACCTTCCCGGGCGGCGCGCAGCCGATCGAGTTCCCGGTAGACGGCCGGTGTCGAGAGTCCTTCGCGGGCAAGTGCCAGCACCCAGTGGAACTGTCCGCGGGAGAGCACGGGGATCAACTGTTCACCGCGCCCGGTGCCCAGCGCCGTCGCGCCGTGGAGTCCGAACGGAACATCCGAGCCGAGTTTCGCCGCGATGGTGGCCAGCGTGTCGCGGTCGATGTCGAGCTTCCACAACTGAGCGAGGGCGACGAGTGCGCCCGCGGCATCGGCGCTGCCACCCGCCATACCGCCAGCGACGGGGATCTGTTTGAGGATGGTGATCGCGGCGCTCGGATCACGTCCGGCCCACGCGGCCAGCTCGATCGCGGCTCTGGCGGCCAGGTTGGTGGGGTCGTCGGGGACGTTGTTGGCACCCTCGCCCGTCGTCGTGACGGTGAGTTCCTCGGCGTGCACAACGCTGACGTCGTCGCCGAGCGACAACGCCTGAAAGACGGTCGTCAAATCGTGATAGCCGTCGTCGCGCAGCTCGCCGACGCGCAGGTAGAGATTCACCTTCGACGGTGCGTGCACGGTGATCGCGGTCGGGACCGCCGAGAGGGAGTGAGGCACGGAAATACAGCGTAGTGCAGTTAAACCGGTTCGACCTGTGCCAACCGGACAAAGTCGTCGATGTCGAGCCGCTCGCCGCGCGTGCTCGGTTCGATGCCGGCCGCACGCAGCCGACGTTCGGCTTCGGGCGCGCCGCCCGCCCAGCCGGCGAGCGCGGCGCGCAGGGTTTTGCGCCGCTGCGCGAACGCCGCGTCGATGACGGCGAACACTCGGCGTCGAAAATCGGCGTCGTCGGGATAGGTGTCGGTGCGCTCGATCCGCACGAGACCCGACTCGACCTTCGGCTCGGGCCAGAACACGTTGCGGCCCACCGCCCCCGCACGCGAGACAGTGCCGTAATACCGGGCCTTGACGCTGGGCACCCCGTACACGCGGCTGCCCGGGCCAGCAGCCAAGCGGTCCGCGACTTCGGCCTGAACCATTACCAAAGCCGTTGCAAGAGTGGGTATCTCAGCCATGAGATGCAACAGCACCGGCACCGCGACGTTGTACGGGAGATTCGCGACCAGTGCCGTCGGCGACGACGGCAGGTCGGCGGCATGCACCTTCATCGCGTCGGCGAGCACCACCGAGAAGTCATCGACCTGTCCGGGGGCGAAGTGCGCGATCGTCGTCGGCAACCGACCGGCCAGGACCGGATCGATCTCGACCGCGACCACCGATCCGGCGACCGCGAGCAGTGCGAGAGTCAACGAGCCCAGCCCGGGCCCGACCTCCAGGACGGTGTCCTCGCGGGTTATCCCCGACGCCGTGACGATACGCCGGACCGTGTTGGCGTCGTGGACGAAGTTCTGACCGAGGGTCTTGGTTGGCCGAACGCCCAATTCCTCTGCGAGGGAACGGATTTGGACGGGACCGAGAAGCTGTGGCGAGCTGTCGGTACTCAGCGCAGGCCGAGCCTCGACGCGCACGCCGGCCAGGCGCCCCAGCCCTGTGCGGCGAGCGTCTTCTTGGCGATCTCGATCTGCTCTTCACGCGTGGCCATGTCGGCGCGCGGTGCATACTTGCCGCCACCCCAGCGCAGCCAGGTCCCGGCGTCGAACTGAATGCCGCCGTAGAAGCCGTTGCCGTTGTTGATCGCCCAGTTGCCGGTCGACTCGCACTGGGCCAGCGCGTCCCACACCGAACCCGGTGCGACATAGGGGGCGCCCGGCTTGGTGCCGATGCGCACGGTCGCGGCGACCGGCTCGGTGGTGGTCTGCGTCTGCACCTTGGTCCGCTTGGTCTCTTTGCCGTTCACGGTGGTGATCTCGTAGGTCACCAGCGCCTGGCCGGGCTTGCCCGGGTTCACGACGACCTTGCGATCCTTGATCAGCGTCGGGTCCTTCTTCTCGATCTGCGGCGGGGCGACGGCCTCGACACGCGAGGTCTGCGAGATGCGGATCCGGGTCACGGTGATCGCCATGCCGGCCTTCACAGCCGTCGACGCCGGCGGTACCACCTCGTCGGTCGACGCCAGCGGCTTGCCTGTCAATGCGAGGACGTCGGCGACAGTCTTGGCCGCGACGATCGGCGTGAAGGTGACGGTGCCGTCGGTGAGCTTGACCTTCTTCGGCAGCGTCACATCGACGACGGCGCCGTCGGTCGGCAGCGTCGCGTACTGCGTATCGCTCGTCGAACCGCCGAGATTGCTCTGGGCGAGCAGTTCGGGAACCGTCGAGGCGTTGGTACGGACCGTCTTGGGGACGCCTTCGACGTCGAGGGTCACCGACTTCATCCGCTTGATCCGGACGGTCTCGCCGTCGTGCAGCGCCGAATCCGCCGACGGCACGATGAGATCGCCGTCTGCCGGCGTGAGGCCCTGCGACCGCAGCACCGAGTCGACCGACATCGACATCGTGGACACGTGCGACACGTTGCCGTCGACGTCGATGGTGACGTTCTTGTGCACCGCAACGCCCATCGCACCACCTGCTGCGACGGTCAGCGCGACCGCGCCGACGGCCAGCCGCGCACGGTTCGATTGGGAGCTATTGAGCTTTGAAACGACAGACACGTGGTGGCAATCCTGGCTCGACGACAGTTCGTTCGGCTCCGTCGGGTACCCGAAGGTTTCGACGGATCACAGTATGGTAACGAAGTAATACACCTACCGCAAAGGTAGGCGGTAGGCAGCGCGGGCGTTTTGTCCCAATTGCACAGCGAGGGTCGCAGCGTCGACGCCGCGGATCTCGGCGAGCCCGCGCGCGGTGAACGGCAGGCAGTACGGCTGATTCGGCTGGCCACGGTAGGGATGCGCGGTCAGAAAGGGCGCGTCGGTCTCGACCAGGATCTTATCGTCGGGCACGATCTTCGATGCCTCGGCCAACTCTGAAGCATTGGTAAAGGTCACAGTTCCCGCAAAACTGAGATAGTAGCCACGGTCGATGCATCGGCGTGCAACGTTTCGGTCACCGGAGAAGCAATGCATGATCACGGTCTCTGGCGAGCCCTCGGCCGCCAGCACGTCGAGCAGATCGGCGTCGGCTTCCCGGTTGTGAATCATCAGCGGCTTGCCGACACGCTTGGCGAGGTCGATGTGCCAAGCGAAGACGTCCTTCTGCCGGGCCGGTTCGGCACACGTCTCGGACTTGCCCGGCCAGTAGTAGTCGAGGCCCGTCTCGCCCACCGCGACGACGCGCGGGTGCGCCGCCAGCTCTTCCAGCTCGGCGCCGGTCACCTCGGTCAGATCGTCTGCGTGCGTCGGATGCAGCGCGACGGCGGCATAGACACGGTCGTCCCACTCCGCCGCGGCGACGGCCCACCGCGCGTCGATCATGTCGTCGGCGACGGTGACCACCTCTCCCACACCGACCTTCTCGGCGTGGTCGAGGATTGCCCGGACCGACTCCGCGTCGCGGCCGCCGCATGCCGCCAGATGGGTGTGCGCGTCGATCAGCCCGGGCAGGGGCGTCGGATCTGGCGGCGGTTCACGACGACGGTTCTTACTCACCGGGTCTACTGTGCCAGGTGGACGTCGAGCGGCACCGCCTGGCGCCCATCGGTCAACCGTGTTGACAACTTCGCGGCAGGCCCATAGCGTCGCACCCGTCTGAGGAGACTCACCATGCCGGAACACACCGCGTTCGACGCCGGCCACCATCGACGGCGTCCTGGTCATCGAGATGTCGCGCGCCCACCGAAGGCCGCATCCTCGTGAGTCACGAAGATCAGGTGACGTCACTCGACGACGTGAGCATTCCCGCACTGCTCCGTCATGCCCGCACGACCTATGGCACGGCGATGCGTGCAGCGTTGGAGGAGTCGGGTTACGACGACATTCCGAAGAACGGCCTGTACGTCATCGGCGGACTCGCGTCAGGCGCAGATGACGCACCACTGGCGGACCTCATTCGCGATTTGCGCATCTCCGAGCGGTCCGCGCGGCAACTGGTGGAAACGCTGGTGGAGCGAGGCTACCTCGAACGCCGTGCGGGCCGGCAGGATCAGCACGGGCCAGTCGTCACCCTGAGCACACGGGGCCGCGGTGCGGCAGCCGTACAAGCCGACGCACGCCGACGTATCGACGCTGAGCTGACCGCACGCGTGGGGCCGGACGACGTCGCAGCGCTGCGCACGGCCCTGGCGACCCTGATCCAGCTCGGGCGGGAAGCCGAGACTACAACTGCACCGTCCCCGCGATGACCGTCGCGGTGTGTCCGCCGATCCAGATCCGCTCACCGTCGTCGTCGACGAAGACTCGTCCGACGCGGTCGAGCACCGTCCCCTGCGCCGCGATGTACGACGCCGGGGCGCCGTGTGCGGCACGTAGCCACATCGCGAGACCGGCGTTGAGGCTCCCGGTGATCGGGTCCTCCGGGACCCCCTGGCCGGGCGCGAATGCTCGCACCTCGTAATTCGGTTCCCCCGCAACGGAATTCGTGTACGGACCGACAACTCCGACTTCGTGGCCGCCCATCGCCGCCAGATCCGGGCGCAGGTCGAGGACGGCCTGCGCCGAGTCGAGGAGCAGCCCGATCCAGTTGGGCCCGTTGGCGACCCACGCGGCATCGACGATCGCGTCGACGCCGATCCCGAGCGCGCCGGCCACCTGCGCCAACGTCTCTTGCGCGACCGGTCCGCTGCGTGTCAGCGGCGGCGCGGCGAAGGCGAAACGGTCACCGTCGACGCGGATGTCGACGAGTCCGGCTCCGCACTCCTGCACGATCGTCTCGCCCCGCGGTGTGCCGCCGGCCGCCGACCAGGCGTGCGCCGACCCGAGCGTCGGATGCCCGGCGAAGGGCAATTCGCCTGCGGGAGTGAAGATTCGCAGGCGGTAGTCGGCGCGCTCGTCGTCGGCCGGCAAGATGAACGTCGTCTCCGACAGATTCGTCCACCGTGCGAAGGCGGCCATCTCTGCGTCGGAGACACCTGCGGCGTCGACGACGACGGCGACCGGATTGCCGCGAACCGGAACGGAACTGAACACATCGACCTGAGCGAATTCACGGAGCATGAGCGTCATCGTGGCACGGTCCGGGCCGGCACGTCAGTTGATTTTTCCTCAGCCGACGAACGCCGCGGATCGTGCTGTCAGTGCGCGGCGTCGACGGTGGCCGCGGTCTCGTCCGGCTGCGCGGACGGTTCGATGTCCTTCGACGCCTGCCGCCGCAAACCGAGCGCGTAGAACGCCAGACCGACCACCAGCCAGCAGACCAACACGATCAACCCGTGCGTCGCACCCCACCCGTCGAACAGCGCGACGTCGCGCAGCAACGCGCCGGTCGCTCCCGGCGGCAACAGCTGGCCGATGAATCCCCATGGCGCGGGCAGCATCTCGGGCGCGCTGGTCAGTCCGGACAGTGGATTCCCGAGCAGGATGAGGGCGACGGCGGCGATGACGAGGCCGATATTGCCGAAGAGTTCCCGCAATCCCAGGACGCCCATCGCGGTTGCGGCGATACCCAGTGCGGCCGCGAGCGACGTCAGCAGATAGTTCCCGTCGAAAGTCCCGAACCCGAACTGGATGATCGCCGTCAGCGCGAATCCGCCGACGACGGCGAACGCGAACACCGCGACGATGCGGCTGCGCGACGAAGCGATCAACTGCATGATCAACACCGCGCCGATCCATCCGCCCAGGGCGAGCGGCAGGGCGCCCGCGGAGAGACCCGCGCCTCGCGGATCGCCGGCCGGGAAGCCGCGCACCTCGGTCACCGACGGCGAAACATGCAGGGCCGCAGCCACTCCCGTACCCACCTGGGTGATCGCCTGCGCCACCGCGGTACTCGCCGCCGTCGCGACCATCACCTCCAGATGCCCCGGCGTCACGACAAGCGCACCGTAGCTGTCGCGGTGCAAGATCGCCTGTCGGGCCGCTTGAGCGTCCGGATATACCGTGACGTCGAACGAACCGCCGAGCCGCTGCGTCAGCTGGTCGGCAGCCGGCGGCGCGGCAACTACTCCGATCGGTACGTCCCCTTTGGCCCCGGAGTGAATCGCGGGCAGCGCGAACGCGGTCAGCATTATTCCGAGCAGCGCCGTCAACCCCAATACGAGGAGGGCGACGCGCCGTCCCTCGCTCGAGGCCCGCGACGCCGTAGCGGTCGTGTCAGTCATCTGAATTCTCCTTTGGATACGGTTCGTATCTTCTGAGTCGAGAGAGTAGTCTCGACTTTTAAGATACGCAACGTATCTTCTATTGGGAGCGCTATGACTACTCGCCGCCGCGGCGCCGCACTGGAAGCGGCGCTGCACGCCGCGATTTTCGGCGAACTCACCGAATTGGGATACAGCGGAACCACCTACGAGGGAGTCGCCGCCCGTGCGGGCACCAGCAAACCCGTGCTGTACCGCCGCTGGCCGACGAAGGCCGAGATGGTCGTGGCCGCCATCACCGCGCGGGTGGCAGCCCAGCTGCCGGCATTAGCCGACGATCCCGGCGCGGGCGACCTGCGCACCGACCTCGCCTCGCGCCTCATCGCGATGCGCGAACTGGCCATACCCGATCAACGCCGAACAGCGCTGGGTCTGCTCGCCGACCTCGACGTCGCCGAATCCGGCGCGCTCGACGCGCTGCTCTTCACGCACAACGAGACGCTGATGTCGGCCGTCATCGAGCGAGCACGCATTCGGGGCGAACTCGGCTCTGCGCCGATTCCCGCCGCCGCGGTGCGGATGCCGATGGATCTCGCGCGCCACCACATCCTGATCCGCGGCAGCCTGTCCGACGATCAGATCACCGCCGTCGTCGACGACATCACCGTTCCGTTGTGGCGCCTGCACTCGGGCGCGGACGGCCCCGCCGACGAATGAGATTCGACGCGCGCACAACCCTTGCGCATCGCGCGCCATATCGGTCGAAGACAGGTACCGTTTCGGAGGTGTTGGGTTTGCCAGATGCAATCAAAGTCGCACTATTCGATCTCGACGGCGTGTTGACCACGACCGCCGTGCTGCACCGCACCGCCTGGGGTGAAGCGTTCGACGCTTTCCTGTCCAAACGCTCGACCGACGGCTCCGGGCAACCGAACGAGGATTACCGCCCGTTCACCGAGCAGGACTACCTCGACTACGTCGACGGGCGCCCCCGCGCCGACGGCGTGCGCAACTTTCTGGCGTCGCGCAACGTCACCGTCGACGATGCGACCGCCGACGCCATCGGCGAGGGCAAGAACAACCGATTCACCGCTCTGCTGCAGCGCGACGGCGTGACTCCGTACCCCGGGTCGGTGCGCTACCTGCAGGCCGCTTCCGACGCCGGGCTGGGCATCGCCGTGGTGACGTCGTCGAAGAACGGTGCGGCCGTGCTCGACGCCGCCGACCTGTCGAAGTTCATTCGGGTGCGCGTCGACGGCATCGAAGTGGCCCGGCGCGGACTGCCCGGCAAGCCGGCACCGGATTCCTATCTGCTCGGCGCGGAACTGATGGGCGTGCCCGCGGCGCAGGCCGCGGTCTTCGAAGATGCGTTGTCGGGCATCGAGTCCGGTGTCGCGGGAAAGTTCGGATACGTCGTCGGCATCGACCGTGTCGGCGGAACACAGGCGGCGTCGATGACCGCCGCGGGCGCCGATGTCGTCGTCACCGATCTCGACCAGCTGCTCGAAGGAGAGTCGTGATGGCCACTACCCCTGATCATGGTTTCGACGTCCACCCGTGGCAGCTGAGTTGGCGCGGCCTGAACGTGGACATGTTGTCGGTCACCGAGTCGTTGTTCGCGCTGTCCAACGGACACATCGGGTTGCGCGGCAGCTTCGAGGAGGGCGAACCGGTCGACATGCCGGGCACCTACCTCAACGGCTTCTACGAGCTGCGCGGATTGCCTTATGCCGAAAGCGGTTACGGCTACCCGGAGTCGGGTCAGACCGTGGTGAACGTGACCGACGGCAAGATCATCCGGCTTCTCGTCGAAGACGAGCCGATGGATCTGCGCTACGGCACGACCGTGGAACACGAACGCACACTTGACTTCCGGACCGGAACGCTCCGTCGAGAGACGCTGTGGACCTCCCCCACCGGGCGTACCGTGCGGATCAAGTCCGAGCGGCTCGTGTCCTTCACCAAACGCACCATCGCCGCGATCCGCTACGAGGTCGAACCGATCGGCGAGGGCATGAAACTCGTTGTGCAGTCGGATCTTCTGGCCAACGAGCCGGTGGCGCCGCCCGGTAGCGATCCCCGCCTGGCCGCGGCGCTCGACGCCCCGCTGGTCTCCGACCTGGCCGAATGCCGCAACTACTGGGGTGTGCTCGTCCACCACACCAAGCAGTCGGGCCTGCACATGGCCGCCGGGATGGATCACGAGATCGAATTCCCCGACACCGCAGACACTTTCGTACGCGCTGAGGGCGATCTCGCGCGCCTGACCGTCGCCGCGAACGTGCCGCAGGGCACCAAACTCGTGCTCACCAAGTACATGGGATACGGCTGGTCGGCGCGCCGCAGCGTTCCCGCGCTGCGCGCCCAGGTCGACGCGGCGCTGGCGATGGCCGTCGAAACCGGTTGGGAGGAACTGAAAGCCGACCAGGCCGCCTACCTGGAGGACTTCTGGCACAACGCCGACATCGAGCTCGACGGCGATCCCGAACTGCAGCAGGCGATCCGATTCGCACTGTTCCATGTTCTGCAGGCGGGTGCTCGCGGACAGTCGCGCGCGATCCCCGCGAAGGGCCTCACCGGTCCGGGCTACGACGGCCATGCCTTCTGGGACACCGAGTCGTTCGTGCTGCCGATGTTGACCTACACCGTCCCGGCGTCGGCCGGCGAGGAATTGCGTTGGCGCCACTCGACGTTGGACAAGGCACGCCACCGCGCCCAGGAGCTCTCGCAGCCCGGCGCGATGTTCCCGTGGCGCTCGATCAACGGCGACGAGTGTTCGGGCTATTGGCCGGCCGGCACCGCGGGCGTTCACGTGAGCGCCGACATCGCGAATGCGACGGCACGCTATCTGCGTGCCACCGATGACGAGCAATTCGAAACCGAGTGCGGCGTCGAGCTGTTGGTGGAGACGGCACGCATGTTCGCCGGTCTCGGCCACCATGACTCCAACGGGGGATTCCGCATCGACGGTGTCACCGGACCCGACGAGTACACCGCGATCGTCAACAACAACATCTTCACCAACCTTGCCGCGCAACAGAATCTGCGCGACGCGGTGGCCGCGGTGCGTCGGCGTCCCGAAGTGGCAGCCGAGTTGGGTGTCACCGACGCCGAAGTCGCGCACTGGGTTTCGTGTGCCGATGCCATGGTGATCCCGTTCGACGAGAAGCTCGGCGTGCACCAGCAGTGCGAGTCGTTCACGAATCTGGGACCGTGGGACTTCGAAGCGTCCCAGGGCAAATACCCGTTACTGTTGAACTACCCGTACTACGACCTGTATCGCAAGCAGGTCATCAAGCAGGCCGATCTGGTGTTCGCGATGTACACCCGCGGCGACGCCTTCACGCCGGATCAGAAGCTGCGCAACTTCGACTACTACTACCCGTTGACGGTGCGCGACTCGTCATTGTCGGCGTGCTGCGAGGCGATCGTCGCGGCCGAGGTGGGCTACCTCGACCTCGCTTACGACCTGATGTGCGAGTCGGTCTTCACCGATCTGCACGACCTGCACAAGAACGTCAGCAGCGGCCTGCACATCGCGGCGCTGGCCGGAGCGTGGATGGACTGCGTGGCCGGATTCGGCGGCATGCGCGACTTCGGTGGGCGGATCACCTTCGCGCCCAGGTTGCCGACGCGGTTGTCGTATCTGTCGTTTCGCATGGTGGTGCGTGGGTCGAAGATCGTCGTCGCGATCGATCCGAGCACGGCTACCTATCGCCTGATGGAAGGCCCGGCGATCCAGCTGGCCCACCACGGCGAACCGTTCCTGCTCGACGCCGGTCCGGTCACCCTCGACATCCCGTCGCTGGTGACCACCGAGCCGCCGAAGGCGCCGATCGGATGTGAGCCGTATCGACGGGAATGATCGGCGAGTGTCGTCGCGTCTGCTCCGCGACGGCTGGTCGGCCGAGTAGCGTTTCCCGAATGGCCGACGGGGCAAGGCGCACCTTCGTGACGTGGTGGCACGTCTGGTGCCTCGCTCTGATCATCGGTTACGCGGTCCGGACGATCCCCGGCGTCGGGCCCGACCACGCGGTGGCCTGGCTCGACGGCGGCTGGCAGATCGCGATCAGTCTGTCCTGCGCACTGCTGTGCTATCTGCGCGCACGTGCCGCGCGGACCTTGCGCATCTGGATCTGGGCGGTGGGCGCGCTCTGCGCGGAGTCCGCGGCGAAGATCTATTTCTTCTGCTTTGCCAGCTTCGGATTCCGGTCGGGTGTGAGCCCCGTGGACATCCTGATCTTCGTGATGTTCGCCCAGCTCATCGTCGCCTTCGCGCTCTTCGGCATCCATCAGCGCCGCCATATGGACAATTCCGCGGACCTCGATGGACTGCTGGTCGGATGCGGGTTGATCACTGTCCTCAGCGCCCTGGGCGGGCCGTGGATCGACCGTGTGCTGACCAACGACGACACCGTCAACGCGGTGATGATCGGATACGTCGCGGTACAGGCGGCGGTGTTCGTCGAGGTGTCGATCATCATGGCGATGCGGCGCTGGCGGTTCTCGCCCGAATGCTCGCTGATGGTCCTCGGGCTGGCGTGCGGCGTGGTCTGGATGCTGCTGGCAGCGGTCGTCAGCGGCGCGCACTCCGGCGATCCGCTCGACGACATCCTGGAGTTGCGAACTCTCCTGATCGCGTTGTTGCCGGGGTGGTCGCAGGTGCGGGCGCAGCCGACCGATGCCCGACGACTGGTCATCGGAATGCCGCTACTCACCTCGGCGGTCGCCGTCGCCGTCCTCACCATCGGAGCATTTCACCCGATCACCGGTTTCGCGATCTGGAGCGCCGCGATAACGGTCCTGGTCGCGCTCGCACGGCTGGCCATCTCGTATAGCCAGATCGACGCCGCGGCCCAACTCCGCATCCTCGCCGAAACCGACGAACTCACCGGACTGCCGAACCGGCGCGGCTTCTACGCGCAGGGTGCCGAGCTGGCCGCGCGCAGCGGTACGGCCCTGTTACTCATCGATCTCGACAAGTTCAAGGTGGTCAACGACACCATGGGGCACGCGAGCGGCGACGATTTGCTCCGCGTCATCGGCCGCCGGCTCGACGACCTGGCGGGACCGCAATTGCTCGCCCGGCTCGGTGGGGACGAGTTCGCGGTCGTGCTGCCTGCCTCGGCGGTGCCCGAGTGCACGCGGCAGATCCTCGACGAAATCGAGCGGCCGGCCGTGCTCGACGGTGTGCCGGTGCGGATCGGCGCCAGCATCGGTGTGGCCTACAACCCCGACCACGGCAGCGACATCCCGCAGCTCCTGCGCGTGGCCGACGAGGCGCTCTATCGGGCCAAAGACCGCGGCGGCGTCGTCGCCTACGCGGCGCCCGATTCGCTCAGTCCACCATCTGGGCCGATCGCGCCGGTCGCCGGCCCGCGCGAAGCCGTCGAGGCCGATGCACTGACCGTCACCTACCGGCCGGTGGTCGCCGTCGGGGACCACCGAGTCGTCAGCGCCCAGGCACTGGTCCACTGGAAACACCCGACGCGTGGCGCTCTGTGCCTGTCCGATCTCCTCCCGCTGGTCGGCACGGACCCACTGATCGACGCGCTCACCACCTCGGCGCTGCGGACCGTGCTGTCGACCGCGGCTGACCTGCACCGACGCGCGACACCGCTGCCCATCTCGATGGATATCTCCTCGTCGGCGGGCGGCAGCCGCGCAACGGGGCGAATCCGCGCGATGCGGTTTCTCCGTGGGCTGCCGCCCGACCGGTCCCCGGTGCACGACGATCTGGACGCCGCGCTGACCGCACGACTCCTGCGCGAGTTGCGCGAACTCGGAGGGTGCATCGACATCGACGACATCGGACCCGATTTCTCGGCGTTGGCCCGCCTCGAACGGCTACCGGTGACGGCGGTGCAGATCGATCGGGCACTGCTGGGCGACGCCGACGACCCGGATCACGTCGGCCCGGCCGAATCGATCATCGACGCTGCCCATCACCTCGGTCTCACCGTCATCGTCGACGGCGTCGAATCACACGCGATCGTCGATACCCTCGCCGCGATCGGCTGCGACATGATTGCGGGTCCATTGATCGCCGAACCGATGACCGCCGATGAGTTGTTCGAGTGGGTGGCGCGGAACGTCGATCGGCCGGCACCGGTGCAACCCACCTGACCGGGGACCGACAGACCCACCACCTCGCGAACTCACCACCCTCCGCGGCTACCATGAGACGATCATGTCGAGCACCAATGCCACCGCAGCCTCACACGGTCAGTCCCGCCCGTTTTACCTGACCACGGCCATCGCGTACCCCAACGGCGCCCCGCACATCGGGCACGCCTACGAATACATTTCGGCCGACACGCTCGCTCGGTTCAAACGCCTCGACGGCTTCGACGTCCGGTTCCTCACCGGCACCGACGTCCACGGGCAGAAGATGCAGCAGACCGCCGAGGCCGAGGGCATCCCCACCGACGAACTCGCCAATCGCAACTCCGACCAGTTCCAGGCGCTGCAGGAGCGGCTGGGGTCGAGCTTCGACCGCTTCATCCGTACCTCCGACGCCGACCACCAGCGTGCGTCGGAGGCGATCTGGCAGCGGATGGCCGATGCCGGCGACATCTACCTCGACAAGTACTCCGGCTGGTACGACGTCCGCGACGAAGCCTTCTACGCCGAGGCCGACACCTCCACCGACGACGCGGGCAACCGCGTCGCCACCGACACCGGCCACAAATTGACGTGGACTGAGGAAGAGACGTACTTCTTCCGGCTCTCGGCCTTCCAGGATCGCCTCATCGAGCTCTACGAGTCGCATCCGGAGTTCATCGGCCCCGACGTCCGGCGCAACGAAGTGCTCAGCTTCGTCAAGGGCGGCCTCAACGACCTGTCGATCTCGCGCACCACGTTCGACTGGGGCGTGCCGGTGCCCGGTCACCCCGACCATGTCATGTACGTCTGGGTCGATGCGCTGACCAATTACCTCACCGGCGTCGGCTTCCCCGACGACGACGCGACGATGCGCCGGTATTGGCCGGCCGACCTGCACATCATCGGCAAAGACATCATCCGATTCCACTGCGTGTACTGGCCGGCATTCTTGCTCAGCGCCGGCATCGAATTGCCGAAACGTGTGTTCGCACATGGCTTCTTGTTCAACAAGGGCGAGAAGATGAGCAAGTCGGTCGGCAACGTCGTCGACCCGCAAGCGCTGATCGACGAATACGGACTCGATCCCGTGCGGTACTTCTTCCTGCGGGAGGTGTCCTACGGGCAGGACGGCTCGTACTCCACCGACGCCATCGTCTCGCGTATCAACGCCGACCTGGCCAACGAATTCGGCAACCTCGCACAGCGCACGCTGTCGATGATCGTGAAGTACTTCGACGGCGCCGTTCCGCAGCCGGCCGAATACACCGCCGACGACGCCGCTCTGCTGGCCCGCGCCGATGGACTGCTCGAGCAGATGCGCGGCCACTTCGACGACCAGGCAATACATTTGGGCATCGAGGTGCTGTGGTCGACGCTCGCCGAGACCAATCGCTACATCTCCGCACAGGAACCGTGGAAGCTGTCCAAGACCGACCTCGAGCGGACCGGCACCGTGCTCTACGTGTGCGCGGAGGTGGTGCGAATCGTCGCATTGCTGGCGCAGCCGGTGATGCCGACGTCGTGCGCGACGCTGCTCGACTTGCTCGTCGTCGACCCCGACGCTCGCGAATTCACCGCCACTGCAACACGTCTGGCTCCGGGTACCGCACTGCCGAAGCCGTCGCCGGTGTTCCCCCGCTACGAGGCCTGATCGAGTCTGCATGACGGCATCGCCGTTGGCAGTGCTGCGAGCACTCGACTCCCGCGCCCGGGCGGGTGGACTACCCGGGCCCGCCGCATTGATCGGCGACTGGGCCGGCGGTGAGGCCGTGATCATGCCGTCTGTCACGCTGCGGCCCGGCGTCACGATTCCCGATCGGCCGCAACGGTTTTGGATCGGCTATCTCGGGTTCGGGCTCGGCGACTTCGGGGATCGCGCCGACGTCGCGGCGCTACCCGACGTCGTCGGAGGCATGTCCGACGACATCGTGGTGCTCCGCGACGGCCACTGGCGGTATCGACACGTCGGCGGCGCGCAGTGTCCCGATTGGATTGCCGAAAGCCTTTCGGTGGCAGGCGAAGTCGGCGACGGCCGACCGTGGACTGCGTCGTGGACGGCGCCGGAACGGGCGCCGCACGTCGCGGCCGTCGAGGACTGTCTCGAAGCGATCCGGGCCGGCGAGATCTATCAGGCATGCGTGTGCACTCGTTTCACCGGTCGGCTCGACGGTCGGCCGCTGGACTTCTTCGGCGACCTCGCCGCGGCCACGCGGCCGGCGAAAGCTGCTTTCCTGCAGGGCGATTGGGGAGCCGTTGCAAGCTTCTCGCCGGAACTGTTCCTCGCCCGCAGCGCGGGAGCGGTGCGCTCGAGCCCGATCAAAGGCACCATCGCCGCGGGCGACGACCCGGCGTCCTTGCGCAGCTCGGTCAAGGACGTCGCCGAGAACATCATGATCGTCGACCTCGTCCGCAACGACCTCGGGCACGTGGCACGGATCGGCTCGGTCACCGTTCCCGATCTGCTCTCGGTGGTACCCGCGCCCGGCGTATGGCACCTCGTCTCGACCGTGTCGGCGGTGCTCGACGACACCGTCGGCAACGAGGCGCTTCTCGACGCTACGTTCCCCCCGGCGTCGGTGACGGGCACCCCGAAGATCCGCGCGTGCGAACTCCTCGCCGATTGGGAGCCGTCGGCGCGCGGAGTCTATTGCGGCGCAATAGGTTTCGCTGGACCCGACCACGAGCTCGACCTGAATGTGGCGATCCGGACGGTGCAGATCACCCCGGAGGGATCAGCGACCCTGGGCGTAGGCGGCGGCATCACCATCGACTCGGATCCGGCGCGCGAATGGCAGGAGTGCCTGGACAAGGCCTCGTCGATCGTGGGTTTCCAGAGGTGAGTCGGTAGGGATTCCCTCATCCGCGTGCCGCCAGCACCGCCTCGTACAACTCGCGCCGTGACACACCCGCCTCGGTGGCCACTTGACCGCACGCATCTTTCAGACGATCACCTTGCGCCACAAGCGCTTCCACTTGATCGACCAGATCAGCCGGGTCGGCGTCGACGGCGTCGGCAGGTGCCACGACGACGGTGATCTCGCCGCGTACGCCGTCGGCGGCCCACCCCGCCAATTCGCCGAGGGTGCCGCGCCGAATCTCTTCGTAGGTCTTGGTGAGCTCGCGACACACGACAGCGCGTCGATCCGCCCCGAGTACCGAGACCGCCGCCGACAGCGTGTCGGCCAGGCGATGCGGCGACTCGAAGAACACGACCGTGCGCGGCTCGGTCGCCAGCGTCGTCAACCATGCGGTGCGGGCACCGGGTTTGCGGGGCGCGAATCCGTCGAAGCAGAACCGCTCGGAGGGCAGACCCGACACCGCAAGCGCCGTCGTCACCGCTGACGGACCGGGCAGGCACGTCACCGGCAATCCCGCCTGTGCGCACGCCGCGACCAGTTTGAATCCAGGGTCGCTGACCGACGGCATCCCGGCGTCGGTGACCACCAGGACGTCGGCGCCGCCGGCGATCGCCTCGACGAGCGCGGGTGTCCGGGCGGCTTCGACCTGGTCGTAGTAGCTGATCAGCCGCCCGCCGATGGTGACGTCCAGGCCGGCCGCGAGCGCTTTGGCGCGGCGGGTGTCTTCGGCGGCGACGATGTCGGCGTCGGCGAGCGCCTGACGGAGTCGCGGTGACGCGTCACCGTACTGGCCCATCGGCGTCGCCGCGAGAATCAGTCGACCGGCCGACGATGAAGTCATGCCTCCACCCTATGTGCGGCGTCGACCTCTAGTGTCCCGTGTCGGAGATTGTTGGCCGGTTGCCGTGAGTCAGCTGGACGGCTGGCAAGGCGGAGGAGGGAGCGATACCGGTAGGTATCGCGACCGACGACAACGCTGCCAGGCGTTCAGGTGGCCGCGGCATACCGCCCAAGGAATTTCCGACACGGGGCACTAGGATCGGTTGGGTGACTTCCGCCGTACTGGACGCCGACT
Organism: Gordonia asplenii; assembly: GCF_012933505.1. Lineage (GTDB taxonomy): Bacteria > Actinomycetota > Actinomycetes > Mycobacteriales > Mycobacteriaceae > Gordonia > Gordonia asplenii. Next base: position 165,900 of record NZ_JABBNB010000004.1, on the reverse strand, counting down.
CCACCGCGCCCGGGCAGGCGGCTCTTGATTCCCAGGGGACCGCCGCCGACTTGGGGACCCGCCCCGGACCGTCGATTCCGCCGCCGATCTTCGGCCCGACCGACCGCGTCCGCGGCTTCTGGGCCGGCGTGGTGATCTTCGTTCTCGCAGTGGTGACCCGCTTCTGGACGCTGGTGTATCCCACCGATCAGGGCACACCGGTCTTCGACGAAAAACACTATGTGCCGCAGGGCTGGCAGGTGCTGACCGGCGGACACTGGATCGAGGACAACCCCGCCTACGGCCTGGTGGTCCATCCGCCGGTAGGCAAATGGATGCTCGCGATCGGTGAATCGGTTTTCGGTTACACGCCGCTGGGCTGGCGGATCATGCCGGCCCTGTGCGGCATCGGCATCGTGATGATGATCTACCTGGTGGCACGCCGGATGTCGCGCTCGACGCTCATCGGCGCACTCGCGGGCATCTTCGCGATCTGCGACGGCGTGCTCGTCGTCCAGTCCCGGTTGGGCATGCTCGACATCTTTCAGGCGTTCTTCATGCTCGCCGCGTTCACCGCGCTCATCGCCGATCGCGACCAGGTCCGTGAGCGCATGCACCGCGTCTACATCGAGGGCCGGATCGCCGACAGTCCGTTCGGCCCACGACTGGGCTTTCGCTGGTGGCGATTCACCGCGGGGGTGATGCTCGGTCTGACCTGCGGCACGAAGTGGTCGGGAATCTATTTCGTCATCTTCTTCCTCGTGCTGGCACTCGGCTTCGACGTCGCCGCACGCCGCGCCTATCAGGTCCAGCGGCCGTGGGTCGGGACGCTGGTACGCGACGTCGTGCCGTCGGGGTTGAGCCTGGCGGTGATGCCGGTGGCCATCTACCTCGCCACGTTCATCCCCTGGTTCAACAGCGAGACGTCGGTGTACCGCTACGAGGTGGGCAACGCCGTCGGCGTCGACGGGCCCTTCTCGTGGGTCCCGGCCGCATGGCGGTCGCTGTGGTACTACGAGGCCAGCATCCTCAAATTCCACGAAGGGCTGACCAATTCGGCCGGCAACCACCATCCGTGGGAATCGAAGCCGTGGACCTGGCCGATGGGGCTACGGCCGATGCTGTACGCCATCGAGAACGGTCCGGACAAGTGCGGCGGCGGTGACTGCATCCGTGCGCAGATGCTCATCGGCACCCCGGCGATGTGGTGGTTGGCGTTCCCGGTCCTGGCCTGGGGTCTGTGGGCCGTGGTCGTACGCCGCGACTGGCGCTACGCCGCCGTCCTCGTCGGTTACGGAGCCGGTTATCTCCCCTGGTTCGCCAACCTCGACCGGCAGATGTACTTCTTCTACGCCACCGCGATGGCCCCGTTCCTGGTGATCGGTCTGGCCCTGTGTTGCGGAGACATCATCGCCACGACCGCTCGCACCGCCGCCCGCCGACCCGAACGTCACATCCTCGCGATCCTCGTCGTCTGTCTGTACACCGGCCTGGTGATCGCTAACTTCCTGTGGCTGTGGCCCATCCTGACCGGAGCGCCGATCAGCCAGCAGATCTGGCGGCTGCAGATCTGGCTGCCTAGTTGGGGGTAGGGGCCGTCTCTTCCAACTCGATCGCCTGCGTCCGGATATCCTCCTCACGCTGCTTGTCGAACGTCGCCTTCGCGACTATCAGCGGATCCTTGCGCAAGTCGAGGTAGAGCGCCAGGCACATTCCGATCATCACGACGACGAAAGGCAGCGCCGCGATGATCGCCATCTGCTTGATGCCGTTGAGCGCGTCCTCCTGAATCGCGAGGAGCAGGGCTGCGACGGCCCCGGTCAGCACACCCCAGAACACCGTCACCCATCGATGGGGTTCGACGACGCCCCGCTGCGACAGCGTGCCCATCACCAACGACGCCGAGTCGGCGCCGGAAACGAAGAAGATGGCGACCAGCAGCATCACCAGCCCCGCCGCCAACGGGAACCAGGGCATCGTGTCGAGGACTTTGAACAGGATCGAATCCGACAGCGCGTCAAAGGCTTTCGCGGTGATGTCGTCGGGCACACCGGCGAGCGTGTTGTCCTGCTGATCGCGGATCGCCGCGCCGCCGAAGATGCAGAACCAGACCAGCGACACCGTGGTGGGCACGACCATCACGCCGATCACGAATTCCCGGATGGTCCGGCCCTTGGAGATCTTCGCCAGGAACATCCCGACGAACGGCGTCCACGACACCCACCACGCCCAGTAGAAGATGGTCCAGCCGGCCAGCCACCCCTGCCCGTCACCGTCGACAGTCGCCGACGACCGGGCCGAGAAGGTGGTGATGTCGGTGGCGTAGGCACCGAGGCTCGTCGGCAGCAGGTTGAGAATGAAAACCGTTGGGCCGACGACGAATACGAACACCGCCAAGATCAGCGCGAGAACCATGTTGGTATTCGACAGCCATTGGATCCCCTTCGCGACGCCGGACACCGCCGACGCCACGAACGCGGCGGTCAGGATCGCGATGATCGCCACGAGAAGCATCTTGCTCGGTTCGTCGACCCAGTGCGCCGACTGCATGCCCGAACCGATCTGCAACGCACCCAGCCCCAACGACGCCACGGTTCCGAACAACGTCGCGAAGATCGCCAGGATGTCGATCACCTTGCCCGCCGGGCCGGTCGCCCGATGTCCCAGGATCGGCGCGAACACAGCGCTGAGGAGCTGCCCGCGCCCCAGTCGGAAGGTACTGTAACCGATCGCCAGCCCGACCACGGCGTACATCGCCCACGGATGAAATCCCCAGTGGAACATGGTGGTCGCCATCGCCACCCCGACGTCCCGCGCGTCGGTTCCGGGCGGCGCGAACATGAAGTGCCGCAACGGTTCATACGCTCCGAAGAACATCAGGCCGATGCCCATGCCCGCACTGAACATCATCGCGATCCAGCTGACGGTACGAAATTCGGGCTTCTCGCCGTCTCGCCCCAGGGGGATCTTGCCGTACTTGCCGATGGCCAGGAACAGGGCGAACACCACGAATCCGGTTGCGGCGAGAATGAACAGCCAGCCGAGGTTGTCGGTGATCCAGGTGAGCGCCTTGCCGGTCACGTCGTTGAGACTGTCCGGTCCGGCGAGTCCCCAGACGACGAATCCGATGACGATGGCCGCGGTGATGCCGAAGACCCATGGGTCGACGCGCAGCTGCGTGGGCGGCGAATCCGGTTGGTTCACGGTCTGTTCAGCGTCTGTTGTCGTATTGGCCACATAGTCACACAACCAAACAACGCCGCCCGGAACACCCTTTTCCAGACATTCGGTACATATTGTTAACTCAGCGTACAAGATGTCGAAGCGTCACACGCACAATCACTCGTCAGAACTCTCTCGACAGCGGACACGACATGCAGCGCGGACCTCCTCGGCCCGACCCCAGTTCGCCGCCTTCGATCTCCAGTACCTCGATGCCCGCGTCGATCAGCCGCTTGTTGGTCTCGACGGTCCGGTTGTAGGCCACCACCACCCCCGGCGCCAGCGCGAGCGTGTTGTTGCCGTCGTCCCACTGCTCGCGTTCGGCGGTCACCGGGTCGAGACCGGTGTCGATCACCCGCAGCTTCGCGATCCCCATCGCTTCGGCTGCCGCCTCCAGAAACGGGCGTGCCTCGCCGACGCTCACTCCACCGTCGTCGGCGCGCATCGTATAGGCGACGGCGGTGTCGTGCATCGACGGATACATCACCACCGCATCCCGGTCGACCATGGTGCAGACGGTGTCGAGATGCATGAAGGCGCGCTGCTGCTCGATCGGTACCGCCAGCACAGTGTGCGCCAGGCCGTCGTCGAAGAGACTGCGCGCCAACGATTCCGCGCCTGCGGGCGTCGTGCGCTCCCCCACCCCGACCGCGACGACACCGGGGGCGAGCAGCAGTACGTCGCCGCCTTCGACCGGCGCGATCTGCGATTCGTAGGCACGTCGCGATCCGCTGAACATCGGGTGGTGGGCGTAGATGAGATCGGTGAGCGACGATTCGCGCGCCCGCGCGGCCAGCGCCAGCGATGTGATCGCGAATCTGCGCCCGATCCAGAACGAACTGTCACGGGTGAACAACAGATTCGGCAGCGGCTCGATTGCGAAGTCCCCACCGTGATGCATCTGCCTCACCAGCGAGGCCGAGTCACTGCCCGAGCCCGGCAACTCATCGAAAGTCATTCCGCCGGTGAGGATTCGGGCGAGTTCGTCGGCTGGACGCCCGCGCAGATACGCCGACAATTCCTCGGCCAGCCCCAGCCCCAGTCGACGCGGACTGACCGCGGCGCTGATGCCCTGGATCCGGGCCGCACCGCTGTGCGCGATGGTTTCGGCGAGTAGATCACCCAGCAGATAGACCGCGACGCCACGGCTGCGCAGCACCGCGGCGAAGGCATCGTGTTCCTCCTGGGCCCGCGCAACCCACGGCAGCGCGTCGAACAGCAACTGATCGTTGTTGCGCGGGGTCAGCCTTGACAGTTCTTCGCCGGGCCGGTGCAGCAGGACCGCGCGCAGCGGCGCCACCTCCGACGCCGCGCCGAGCGCGACTCCTTCGGGAAGCACGGCCGTCGACGACCCCGGTCCCACGCCTGCCATCGCACTCTCCTGTCGTCGAGTCCGTCGTCGTATGAGCCGTCGGTCGCTACGTTTTCGGTGAAAGTACCACCGCGGGAGCCGATTCGCGTGCGAAGAGCCACATCACCAATGCGACGGCGACGACGGCTCCGGTCGCCGCGAAGGCGACTCCGAAGCCCAGTTGCTGAGCGAGGAATCCGACGACGATCGGCCCGCTCACCGCACCGCAGTCCGACGCCATGCCATAGGCGGCCAGCGCCGATCCGCCTTGCGCGCGCGAACCGAGGACGTCGGCCAGCGCGGCCTGCTGGGTAGGTGCGAACAGTCCGGCACCCGCGCCGGCGATCACCGACAGCACCATCACGACGGCCAGATGCGTCGCCAAACCGAACACCGCCGTCGACGCCGCGGTCACCAGCAGCCCCGGCAGCATGATCACCCGGCGCCCCCGCGTATCCGACGCTCGGCCGGACAGCAGAATCGCGACGACGTTGCCCGCCGCGAAGGCCGCGAGCACGATCCCCGACCATGCCTCGTTCTCGTGCAGCCCCTCGGTGATCATCAGCGGCACCACCGCGACACGCACACCCATAGAGGCCCATCCCTGAGCGAAGTTGGACGCCAGGATGGCGCGATAGGTGCGCTCGCGCAACGCTTCTCGCAGCGTGAACGGCTCCGCCAGTTTGGGGCCGTCAACCTTGAGCGGGGCATGGGCGTCGCCGAGCTGCGTCGCGACGACGGCCAATGCGACCAGCAGCGCGACGGCATAGACGACGAACGGCAACCGCAACCCGAACGGCACCAGCGCGCTGCCGATCAGCGGTCCGGTGATATTGCCGATGAGGAAGCCCGCGGAGAAGTAGCCCGAGACTCGGCCGCGGATGTCCGGCGGCGACATCCGGATCAGCAGGGCCATGGCCGACACCGTGAACATCGTCGATCCGATGCCGCCGAGGCCGCGGAACAGCAAGAGCTGCCAATACGTGTGGGCGAATGCCGTCGCGAGTGTGCTCACCGCGACGATCAACAGTCCGGTCAGATAGACACGGCGCTCGCCGAGTTTGGTGACCAGCCGCCCCGCGGTCGGCGCGAAGCCCAACCGCATGATCGCGAAGACCGACACGATGGCCGACGCCGCGGTCAACCCGACGTCGAAGCTCTTCGCGAACGTCGGCAGCGCGGGTGCCACCAGTCCGTAACCGAGCGCGATGACGACGTTCGCCGACAGCAGCACCCAGATGCCGCGCGGAATCCTGGTCATGCGTCACCGGCGGATGCGCGCCCACTCACGCGCCGCTCCCGGCGTCGAGTCGGTCCAGCGATTCGACGGCCAGCCGCCTACCCAGCTCGATCATCTCCCCTGCCTTGTGAAAGTCCAAGGTGCGCACCGATTTTCGCGGTACCCGGATCATCAGGTCGGGCGGGTTGCGGGCCAACTGGTAGCGAGTGAGGGTGTCCTGCATGATGTCCAGCGATCGGCTGAGCACATCGAAGCGCCCCATCTTGGCGAGGATCTCGGCACTCGGGTCGACGGTCGCCGGATCAGCCGCGCCATCGCCCGGCTGCCGTTCGGCGGGACGCGCGGCGTCGGCGACGGGTGCGACGATCGGCTGGCCCGCCTCATCCACCATCGGCAGTTCGGTCTGTCCCGGCGGCGGCTCGATGCCGAATCGGTCGCGCACCGACCGCATGAAGTCACTGTCCATGAACGTCCGCGAACTGCGCCGCCAGATGGTGTCCGGACGGATGCTCGTATCGACCGCGGCCGGCTCGAAGCCCATGTCGGGAACGCCGTCGGAGCCGAGGATCACCCCGATGGTGAGGTCGCTGACGACCGACGTCGTGGGTGAGATGGGCAGGGCGTCGAGGATTCCGCCGTCGCCGAACACCCGCCCGTCATAGACATGTGGGCTGATCACGCCGGGGATGGCGATGGACGCACGGATCGCGTCCACCAGACTGCCGCGCTGAAACCACACCGATCGACCGGCGTTGAGGTCTGTCGCGACCGCGGTGAACGGGATCGACAGATCCTCGATCATCACGTCGCCGAGGATCTCCCGTACTCGCGCGAGGACCTTCTCCGCGGCGATCACACCGGGTTTCGACAGTGAGATGTCGAGGAGTCGAACGATGTCGAGCTGAGTGAGCTTGCGGGTCCAGTCGACATAGTCGTCGAGTTTGCCCGCGCAGTACAGACCGCCGACCAGTGCACCCATCGACGACCCCGACACCGAAACCACCTCGAACCCGCGCGCGTCCAACTCGTTCAGGACTCCGATATGCGCGTAGCCGCGAGCACCGCCGCTGCCCAGTGCGACGGCAACCCGCCTGCGTTTCGCCATGACCTCAAGACTATCGCCGAGGTGAGACAGAGCTTATTGGCGGACCACCATCACCGGGCAGCGCGCGTGGTGCAGAACCTTCTGACTCGTCGAGCCGAGCAGCAGGCCACGGAATCCGCCCCGTCCCCGGCTGCCGACGATGATCAGCGACGCATCTTCGCCGGCCGCCTCGACGACCGCCTTCGCCGCGTCGTCGGGCAGTACTCGCCGGTCGACGACGACGTCGGGATAGTCGGCCGCGTAGCCCGCCATTCGCTCGGCGAGCGCTTCGACGGCGTCGTCGGACATCCGCGCGATGGCGTCGGGTTCGATGCCGTACCCGTGCAACGCGTCGGCGTCGAGCTGCGACCAGGTATGCACCGCAATGAGTTTCACGTTGCGCAGCGATGCCTGCCGATATGCCTCGGCGACGGCGGGGTCGCTGATCGGGTCGTCGCTGACGCCGACGACGACGGGTCCGTCCTCGTGGAGCGTCGAAGCGCCCTCGACGATGACCGAACGTCCGTGATGGTGCGCGGCGATCGACACGCCGACCGAACCGAGCAGCAATCCGCGAATGCTCCCGAGCCCGCGCGTGCCGACGACCACCGTCGAGTCCTTGCCGAGTTCGAGCAGCGCGCCCGCGGCGTCACCCTCGACGACGGTCGTCGAGATGTGAATGTCGGGAGCCACCTCGGCGGCCAGCGTTGCGGAGGAATCGGCGAGTTCACGTGCTTCGGCACTGATCGCGTCGACGACGTCCTGCGGAATCACCAGCCCCGGCGCATAGTTGCTCACGCTGGCGTCGTAGGCGCATACCACCGTGAGGTCGGCGTCCTCCATGGCCGCCGCATGCGCGGCCCACCGAATCGCTTTGGTCGATGACTCCGAATCATCAACTCCGACAACGAATTTAGCCATCTTTAGTGCGCTCCTTCGTGGTGTCGAACTCAACCGAACGGTCCGCCTTGATTGCGGACTCACCACCTATGGTGCCGTCGTACGCAATGCCTGGCAATGGACTTCGGTCCCCTGTCGTTCCGGTGCGCGCATAGCCGCCCGGGTGAGACCGCGGACATCGAAATCGGGCAAACGAGTACGATCGACGGTGTGAGTTCGGCGGACGGTCACCAGAATTCCGGCCCTGCACAGCCCGGGCCGCACCGCTCCATACCGCAGTCGGATCCGTCCGACCTCGACGCCCGCGACCCCTCGCTTCGGCAGGCGGTGCTGCATACCGTGGTCACGGCCGCTTTCGGAGTCGGCACGCTGATCGTCGCGGCGGCATCGAGCGATGCCCTGCGTACGGCGTTGCTGCTGATCGCGCCGGCGATCATGCTGCTCGGCGGCCTCACCGCGCTGGTCCGGACCTATCTCGCCTACCGCAGCGGTCGACGCTGGGGCGTCTGGCAGGGCGCCGCATGGTTCCTGCTGTGCCTGTCGCTGATGGTGTTCATGTCCTCGGGAAGTGTGGTCCTGAACACCGAGTGAGACCGGTGGCGCTGCCGCAACTGGGCGAGCTATTCCTTTCCGCTGGTTGAGCGACACGTCCGTAACGACGACTCGACTCAGCGCCAGTCGCCCAGCACCTCACCGAGGATCTCTGCCGCCTCCCGATACCGCGATGGCTCCACCGCCCCGTAGTTGAGCCGGATGAACGGGGCGGGTGACTGCGTCGGGAACCACTCGCTGCCCGGTGAGATCGACAGTCCACGGCGCAACGTTTGTGCGACGACATCATTGGGTTCTATTCCGTCGGCCAGTCGCAGCCAGAGATTGGTCGCGCCGCCGGGTATTCGGGTCAGTTCCAGCCCGGCGACACCGCGCACCTCGTCGACCAGCGCATCCCGACGTTGCTGCAACTGCCCGCGCAACCTGCGCAGATGGGTACGCCAACCTGCCCCGCTCACGACGTCGAGCGTCGCGGCCTGCAACAGAGGCGACACGTAGAGGTCGTTCACGGCGAGATCGTCTTCCAATCTGATCCGCGCGGGCCCACGTGCACAGACCGCCGCCACCCGCATCGAGAGCGACAGCGACTTGGTCAGCGACCGCAGATAGATGACGTGTCCACGGGTGTCGAGAGTCGCGACGGGCGCCGGTTCGTCGACGATGCCGAATCCACGTGCCCAGTCATCCTCGATAAGAAAGGCTCCGTGAGCTGCGACGACGTCGAGAATCTCGGCTCTGCGCCGCTGACTCCACACGATGCCGGTCGGATTGGTGAACGTCGGCTGGGCGTAGACGAGCCGCGCTCCGCGACTCAGCGCGGCGTCGAGCGCGTCCGGCGCGGGGCCGTCGTCGGCGGTCGCGATCGGCACAATCCGCAGCCCCGCCTGATGTGCCGCCGCGATGGCGCCCCAATAGGTCGGGGATTCGACGACGATGTCGTCGCCGGGTCCGGCGAGTGCCCGGAACAGCGAGGCGAGAGCGCCCTGTCCGCCCGACGCGATCGCGACGTCGGAGTCCCGCCAGCCCCCTGCCGCACCCGGGTAGTCGGAGAGCTCGGCGGCAAACCAGCGTCGGAGTTCGGGCAGCCCGGAGACCGGCGGCCGGGTGAAGGCGGTGTCGCCCTTGGTGACTCGCGTCAACGCGGCGCGCAGTTCACGCATCGGAAGCAGGTCGTCGGACAGGTAGCCGCTGTGCATCACGATCGTGTCCGGCCCGGCCGTCGCCAACGGCGAACCCACTTCGCCACGAGAAGTACGTTGTGCCCCAAGGCTCGTCGTCTGCCACGACAGGTCGACGCCGGGTACCGCCGACCGCGCGCGCCGGACGAAATTCCCTGCGCCGGGGCGGGTTTCGACGATCCCCTCACCGACCAGCGTCGCGATGGCGCGCTGAACCGTCACCGGGCCCGCGCCGAACTGCTTGGCGAGCGCCCTCGTCGACGGCAGCTTGGTTCCGGTCGCCGACTGCGCGACGACGGAACGCAGGTGCGTGGCGATACGACTACTGCTATCGTCAATCATGAAGATCAAGAATAGCGCTATCACACTTGGCCATCAACCGCTATCCGGCGGCGTCGCGTGGGGCCTCGTCGGAGTCGCCGCGTTCTCGCTGACTGTGCCGTTCACCCGTATCGCCACCCGCGAGCTCGACCCGCTGTTCGTCGGCGGTGCTCGCGCGGTCGTCGCCGGGGTGTTGGCCGCGGCGCTCCTGTCGGCCACTCGCTCGCGACTGCCCACCCGTCGCGAGCTGATCGGCACCGCGATCGTCGGACTCGGCGTGGTGTTCGGCTTCCCGATCTTCACCAGCGTCGCCCTGACCACCACCACCGCCGGCCACAGCGCGGTCATCATCGGCCTGCTGCCGATGGCGACGGCGATCGTCGCGGTCACCCTCACCAAAGAGCGGCCCGCACTGCAGTTCTGGCTCTACAGCGCCGGAGGTGCCGTATCGGTGGTCGTGTATTCGGTTGTCGCACACGGCGGAATCGGCGCGTGGCAGTCAACCGACCTCTACCTGTTCGCCGCCGTCGCACTCGGCGCGCTCGGCTACGCGCAGGGCGGCATCACCTCACGAACGCTCGGGGCGTGGCAGACGATCAGCTGGGCGCTGGTGGTTGCCCTGCCGGTGATGGTCGTGATCGGCGTGTGCGGAGCGGTGCGCGCGCAAACGCCGCTCGCCGACGTCGACGCCCACACCTGGGCGTCGTTCGCCTACCTCGGTGTGGTGAGCATGTTCCTCGGTTTCTTCGCCTGGTATCGCGGGCTGGCGCTCGGACCGATGAGTCAGGTCTCCCAGGTTCAGCTGGTGCAACCGGTGATGACGCTGGGATGGTCGGTGCTGTTGCTCGGTGAGCACATCAGCGTCGCGATGGCGCTGTGCTGCCTGGTCACCATCGGCTGCGCACTCGGAGCGGTCGGAGCGCGCGAGGTCACCTCGACCGTTTCCCGTAGCGCCGTTCGAAGCGTTCCACCCTCCCGGCGGTATCCATCCGTCGCGCCGTTCCAGTCCAGAACGGATGGGAGTCGCTCGTGACGTCGACGGTGATCAGCGGATAGGAGTTGCCGTCGGACCATTCGATGGTCCGTTCCGAGGTCGCAGTGGAACGAGTGAGGAAACGCGTGCCGGTGGTGGCGTCGGCGAAGACCACCGGGTGGTAGTCGATCTCGCCGGTGCCGGCGTAGGGATTCACGTTGGTACTCATGGTTTTTCGCCCTTCTGAGCGGGGTGGGTGGACGGGTCGGAAAGCTCGATGTCGTCGCATGGGTCGACATGCGCCATACCGAACGGATCGTCGAAGGTGTCCCAGAGTTCGGGACCACCGGCCATTTCCGCATCGGTGAGGCACGCGGCGCGCAAAGCGTGTTGAATGCGCCCGGCGTCGGGCCGGTGGACCAGCACGACGACCGCACTGTGCCGGTCGCCGTATACCGGGTCCCAGCGCAACGCCGACATCGCAACGCGCACAGGGTCTTCGAGCGATCGTTCGTCGGGTTCCAGCGCGGCGAGCCACGGGGCACCCGAGCCGATGCGCAGGCCGCCACCCGCACTGTCGAGCCATAGCGCATCGGCGGAATGAGTTGCCAGCCACAGCCTGCCCTGTGCGCTCACGACGCCGTCGAGCAACGCGTCGACCGCCTCGTGCAATCGTTGCGGGTGAAACGGGCGGTCTGAGTTGAATTCGACGAGGCGCACACCGCAGTCTTCGTCGAGCGGCGGCTGCCCCGACAACAAGGGGTCGTGCGGCCCCGACACGCGACCGCGCCGCGAGTTCGGCGGGATCGCAGTCATCAACTGCGCCAGCAAGATCGGTGTCACTCGCCGCTGCGGGAGTTCGATCATCATCGGAGCCCTGGGCACCAGGCGCCGCAGCACTGCCATCAACCGCGCCGATTCCCAGGGTTCGCGCAGCACGGGATCGCACCCGGCGACCACGAGCGCATCGGCGAAGCGCACCTGTCCGACGGCGACCTGCGCGAGAGTCCGCTCGTCGTCGTCGGGCGCGCCGGGCAGTTCTTCGTCGCCTGTCGCCGCGGTCAGCCAGGAGTCTTCGGCGACGCAGGTGATGGTGGCCCGCACGCACACATCGGCGCCCGCCGCGGCGTCGGCGAATCCCGGCATGTCGGCGACGACGACATGACTGATCGCCCAACTCACCCGTTCGGGCTCCATCGCCGGGTCCAGTTGCACCACAATGCTTTCCACTGACGATCGTCGGTGGAGCCGACGCAACATCGGTAGCAGATGGGCCCGCAGCGTGCAGGAGACACAACCGTGGTCGAGGACGAGTTCGGTCGTGGTGGCGTGCTCGTCGCCGGCGAGGTCGACGCTGCGGACCGTCGCCACCACAACTCCCTCCTCGAGTCGCGACAGGTCGTGATGCACGAGGGTCACTCCCGCGACGACCAGCGCATTGGCTGTTCGGGCAGTCGCGTCGGCGTCTAGTCCGGCGACCAGCACCACCGGGGTACGCCCGAATTCGGGCATGTCCCACCTCCGAGTCTTTGAGAACGGTTATTGGTAACGATTTCCATTTGAACGAATTCGACTGTAGCGTGGCCACACAGTTAACGCCAATCGTTTTCATTAACGAGTCGGCATCGGTCACGAGAAAGGTCACGTCATGTCCGCACACTGCCAGGTCACCGGACGCCGTCCGGGCTTCGGCAAGCAGGTGTCGCATTCACATAAGCGCACGTCACGACGCTGGAATCCCAACATCCACCGTCGCCGCTACTACCTCCCGAACGAGGGGCGCATCATCACGCTGCGGGTATCCGCCAAAGGAATCAAGACGATCGACCGCGACGGCATCGAAGCTGTCGTCGCGGCGATCCGCGCGCGAGGAGAACGGGTATGAGCCGCTCGACGGACGCTCGCCCGATCGTCAAACGCCACGTCGACTTCAAAGAGGAGCGCTGAAACCGATGGCCAAGAAGTCAAAGATCATTCGCAACGAGCAACGCCGCGCCATCGTGGCGAAGTACGCTCAGCGGCGCGCCGAGTTGAAGGCGATCATCGCCGACCCGGCCTCCAGCGCCGAACAGGTCTCCGCCGCCCGGTCCGAGCTGGACCGCCAGCCGCGCGACGCCAGCGCCACCCGCGTTCGCAACCGCGACGTCGTCGACGGTCGACCGCGGGGCTACATCGGAAAGGCGGGGCTCTCGCGCATCCGCTTCCGTGACATGGCGCACCGCGGCGAGCTGCCCGGCATCACCAAATCCAGCTGGTAATCGAGAAAGGCATTCGACCATGGGCTCCAAACGCCGCGTCCGCACCTCCGTCCCCGTCAAACCCCGGCCCAACCCGCTCGCCGGACGCACCGAACCGATCGGTTATCACGACACCGCGCTCCTGCGGCAATTCCTGTCCGACAACGGCAAGATCCGTAGCCGGCGGGTCACCGGACTGACGCCTCAACAGCAGCGTCAAGTCGCGACGGCGATACGAAATGCGCGCGAAATGGCCCTTCTGCCGTTCGGAAAGTCGTCCACGTCAGGTCGCTGAGCTGTACGTTTCACAATCCGTCGCCCGCCACTATGGATTGTGACAATGACTGTTGGTAACGTAGGAATCATGACCAGCACACTCAACGGCGGCAATGCCCAGAAGTACGTCCCCGCTCCGGCAACGGACGAGCGCGACGACTACGCGCAGCTCCTCGACGATCTCTCCGACGCGTCGGTGCGGCGAAACTTCGACCCCTACGTCGACATCGACTGGGATGCGCCGCACATGGCCGTGGTTCCCGACGATCCGCGCTGGGTGCTGTCCGCCGAGGCCGACCCGATCGGCCGTTCGTCCTGGTATCAGTCCCTGCCGCTCGCCAAACAGATCGAGATCGGCATGTGGCGCCAGGCCAACGTCGCGAAGGTCGGGCTGCAGTTCGAGTCGATCTTGATCCGCGGGCTCATGCAATACAGCTTCAAGTTGCCGAACATGGCCAAGGAGTTCCGCTACACGACTCACGAGGCCAAAGAAGAGTGCAACCACACTCTGATGTTCCAGGAGTTCGTGAACCGCTCGGGCATGGACGTTCCCGGCGCCAAGGTCGGCTACCGGATCATCTCACCGCTCGTGCCGCTGGCGTCGACGATCTTTCCCACCATCTTCTTCTTCGGCGTGCTCGGCGGCGAGGAGCCGATCGACCACATTCAGAAGGACTTCCTGCGTACCGGGTCCCAGCTGCACCCGACGATGGCCGCGGTGATGCAGTTGCACGTCGCCGAAGAGGCGCGGCACATCTCGTTCGCGCATCATCTGCTCCGTGAGACGGTGCCGGCCAAAGGCCGGGTCCAGCGCTTCCTGCTGTCACTGATGTTCCCCTTGGTGATGCGAATTCTGTGTGGCGCGATCGTGGTGCCGCCCAAGGAGTTTCAGCGACGCTTCGATGTGCCGGACTCGGTCATGAAGGACCTGTTCTGGCGTTCGGATGATTCGAAGGCCTTCCTGCACAACGTCTTCGGCGACGTCCGGATGCTCGGCGATCAGTGCGGCCTGATGAACCCGGTTTCGCGTCGCCTCTGGAAGGTGCTCGGCATCGACGGTCGGTCGTCGCGTTTCCGCAGCGAACCGCTGTACCGGGCGGCCTGATCTCCCCATGCCCCATGTTGTAACCCAGGCGTGCTGCGGCGACGCCTCCTGTGTCTATGCCTGTCCTGTCAACTGCATTCACCCGACGCCCGACGAACCCGACTTCGGCACAGCGGAAATGCTCTACATCGATCCGTCGACATGCGTCGACTGCGGCGCATGCGTGAGCGCATGCCCGGTCGGAGCGATCAAGCCGGGTCATCGACTCCCCGACGACCAGCAACGATTCCTCGATATCAACGCCGGACAGTACGGCGACTCGGTCGGCGACGTTCGCTTCCCCGTCGACCAGAAGTTCCGGCTACCGATGGCCCCGATGGGTCATCCTGAGCCACTTCGGCTTTCGGGTAACAAACCGGTCTCGGTGGCCATCGTCGGGTCCGGGCCGTCGGCGATGTACGCCGCCGACGAGCTGCTCCGGTATCCGCGTGTCGAGGTGACCATGTACGAACGCCTCTCGACGCCGTTCGGGCTCGCCAGGTTCGGCGTCGCTCCCGATCACCTCGAAACACGAAGCGTCATAAGACTTTACGACACCGTCGCACGCGATCCCCGGCTGACCATCCTGGTGAATACCGAAGTGGGCCGCGACCTCACGCTCGACGAACTCGACGCACGGCACGACGCCGTGATCTGGGCCGGCGGCGCACCGACTGATCGTCGTCTGGACATTCCCGGCGTCGACGCACCCGGCTGTGCCAGCGCCACGTCATTTGTCGGGTGGTACAACGGTCATCCCGACTTCGCCGACCTCGATTTCGACCTGTCCGGCGAACGAGTCGTGATCGTCGGCAACGGCAATGTCGCACTCGACGTCGCCCGAATTCTGACCGCGGACCCGGATTCCCTTGCGTCGACGACGATTTCGCGTCGGGCACTGGCGAAACTGCGGGAGTCCCAGGTAACCGAGGTACTCGTCGTCGGACGTCGCGGACCCGACGTCGCAGCGTTCACACTGCCCGAGTTGGTCGGCCTGGCAGACGGCCACGCCAACGTCGCAGTCGATCCGCTCGAGTTGTCCGCGATGCCGAATCTCGCTGCGGCGCAAGGTCGCCCGGGCGATCACGTCGCCGCCGAAAAGGTCGCGCTGCTGCGGGAGATCGCGGAGCGCGCGCCGCGCCCCGGCAAGGTCATTCGCTTGGCCTTCCGCCGCTCCCCCGAGGAGATCCTCGTCGGGGCCGACGGGTCGGTCAACGGAATTCGCTTCGGCATCAACGAAATCGACGCCGCGGGTAGCGCAGTAGCGACCGGCACGAGTGTCGACGTCGAGGCCGGCTTGGTCCTGACGTCCATCGGCTACCGCGGTGTTGCAGTGCCGGGCCTTCCGTTCGACGACACGCGCGGAGTGATCCCGAATGATCGCGGTCGGGTACTCGACGGCTCGACGCCGATCCGCGGCCGCTACGTCACCGGCTGGATCAAGCGCGGCCCGTCGGGCTTCATCGGCACGAACAAGACCGACTCGACCGAGACTGTCGGCATGCTGCGCGAAGACCTCGAAGCGGGAGCACTGGCGCGGGTGTAGATGCGGGAGGTCCCTCCGCTGGTTGAGCGAGCCCGCATGACACTCCACGACTCGACGATGGGCCCGCTCGCCGAGTGCGCAAGCGAGCTCGCGAGCTTGCGTGTATCGAGATGTGGCGACCCGACCTCGCCAGCCCGCCGACACGTCAGATCTGATGCCCCCCGCTCGCCGAGTGCGCAAGCGAGCTCGCGAGCTTGCGTGTATCGAGGTGTGGCGACCCGACCTCGCCAGCCCGCCGACACGTCAGATCTCTGGCCAGAAGTTCTCCAGACCCGTGAGAATGAAATCGAGCTTGACGTCGACGACGCCACGGTCGCGCCAAGACTCGCGCGGTTCGATGATCGACCCGTGATCCACCGCCTGTCTCACGCGGTCGAAGCCGGAGGTACCGCGTTCGTCAACCGTACGCAGTGCCTCCACACCGAGGTGACAGGCGAACACGGTGTCACCGATGAAGTCGAGGGCGAACATCGACTGCCCGCTCGTTTTGCCGTGCTCCGCGAGCCGCCGGGCATAGCCCTCGAGAACACCCTCGATTCGCGTGAAAGCCGGCGCGTACTCGTAGACGACCCTGCTCAGACCAGGGAAGTCTTCGCAGACTCGCCAGCATTCGTCGGCCCACAGGACGAGGACATCACGCCAGTCCGCATCGTCGTCTGGAAGCCGGATTCCGGCGGCGATGTGGTCTAGGCACGCGACGACGATCATCTCGCGCGAGGCGAACCGACGGTAGATCGCGGCGGTGACGACCCCCAGCCTGCCCGCGACCGCGGACATGGTGAACCGGTCGAGCCCTTCGTCGATCGCGGCCGCGATGACATCGTCTTCGGTGAACGCGGGCTTTCGACCGACCTTCCTACCTACCGCCCTCGCCGTGGCATTACCGGCGCGCGCGTTATGAGCCATACATCAAGGCTAATTGGTCAGTTGCCACCCCTGCGCACTCTGGAGCCGGTGCCAGAATCTCGCGTAGGTACCGCCGCCGTCGAGCAACTCAGCGTGCGTGCCCTGCGCTTCGATTCGCCCGTCGCTGTCCAACGCGATGATCGTGTCAGCCCTCGCGATGGTCGCCAGGCGATGAGCGATGATGATTACCGTTGCCTTTTCGCGCAGTTTGTCAACGGCCGCGACGATGTGGGCCTCGTTCTCGACGTCGAGCGCCGACGTCGCTTCGTCGAGAAGTACGACCGGCGCCTTCTTGAGCAACGCGCGTGCGATCGCGACGCGCTGCCGCTCGCCACCCGACAGTGCTCGCCCACCTTCGCCGACCCGCGTGTCCCATCCGTCTGGAAGTCGTTGCGCGATCTCCGCGACGCCGGCGAGTTCGACGGCTTCGGAGACCTCTGCCTCGGTCGCGTCGGCCCTGCCGAGACGAACATTGGCCATGAGGGTGTCGTCGAAGAGGTACACATCCTGGAAGACCATCGACAACTGTCCCATCAGCTGTTCGGTCGTCTGCTCCCGCACCGGCGCGCCACCGACCAGCACCCGGCCGCCCTGGACGTCATAGAATCGCGAGATCACCCGTGCGACAGTGGTTTTACCCGCACCCGACGGTCCGACGAGTGCCGCCATCGACCGCGCGGGAACTGTCATCGACACATTGCGGAGCGCGGGCGCGGCGTCGGGCGAATACGAGAACGTCACGTCGTCGAGTTCCACCGCGCCCGGCGAACAGAGTACGGCCGGCACCTCCGGTTCGGGTAGCGCCTGCGCGGTCAGGACATCGTCGAGTCCGTCGAGCAGCGGACGTCTGGACTCCAACGCCATGGCGCTGGTGGTGATCGCCGACAGCGTCGAGGTGAAGCGCAGCGCGAGTCCGATGAACGCCAGCGCGGGAATCGGCTTCAGGGTGCCGTCGACCGCGAGTGAGCCGGTCACCGTGATCAGGACGACGACCACCCCTTGCGTGACCATGCCGCTGAGCAGCATTCCGACCGTCTCCAGCCACAACGCTCGGGTCTTCGCGCCGTACGCGGATTCGAGTGCTCGGTCGAGTGCCGGATAGTGGTCGCTGCGCCCACATGAGCGAATAGCGCCCTGGCACTGTGCGTATTCCACCACGCGGTCGGCGAGCACGATTTCCGCGGGCTCGTGAATCGCCCGCCCCGTGCGCATCAGCGCCGTGGACGCCAGTGTGATGAGAACGAACACGGGTATCGCCACGGTCAGGATCAGACCGAGTGCGGGACTCCAGAACCACGCCGCGATGACGATCACGACGGCCGCCGTCGTCCGGGACAGGAGTGGTCCGAACATGTGCGCGAAGATCTCCCCGGCCGACATCAACTCGGACGACACCATCCGCGACAGCGCGCCGGCGAGCGGCCGCGCAAACCAGCCGAGCGGCTGCTTGGCAACCTGATCGCCGACGAGGCGGTGCAGACTCAGCAGAAAGTCAAGAGCGACAGCATAGTTGGCGCGTTCAGCCAGATAGTTGAGACCGAAACTGGCCGCCGAGGCGATCGCGAGAATCCATAACCACCCGGCGAAACCGAGTCCCCACACGGCGCTGCCCTGTGCCAGCGCGCTGATGGTCGGCAACACCGCGGCGAGGGCCAAGCCCTCCACCGCACCGACGGCGATGCTCGCCGCGACGGCCGGACGCATCTTCTCCGGATGCGAGATCATGCGTTGCATCCGCGGCACGATGTCGATGAGCGGGAGTGTCGTCATCGTCGGTCTCCGTCCAGGTCGGCGGGCGCGGTATGTGAGACTCGTGCGTCAGCGCCGGTGTTTCGCCACAATCGTGCGTAGTCGGGGTCGTCGCGCAGTTCGTCGTGAGTTCCGATCGCGCTCACTCGTCCGTCGTTGACGACGATGATTTGATCGACGCCTTTGATGACCTCGGGCCGATGAGCGATCACCAACACCGTCTTGCCTCGTGCGAGGGCCGACAACGCCTGCTGGATCTGATGCTCGGACTCGGGGTCGGTGAGGGCGGTCGCCTCGTCCAGGATCAGAACGGGTGCGTCGACCAGGAGGGCCCGCGCGATGGCGATGCGCTGCGCCTGCCCACCCGACAGTCCGGCGTCGGCACCGTAGACGGTGTCGAAACCTCGTGGTAGCGCTTCGATCTCGTCGAGGATGCGAGCCGCTCGTGCCGCCGTGCGAATATCGTCGTCGGTAGCGTCGGGGCGGCCGAGCGTGATGTTGTCGCGGATGCTGATGGTGAGCAGTTGCGGGTCCTGCAGGACGAAACCGACATGCGAGTACAGGTCGGGCAGGGCCGCGATCGGCACGTCGCCGATACGGACGGTGCCCGATCGTGGGTCGTCGAAACGGGCCAGCAAGGTGGCGATGGTCGACTTGCCGGAGCCGGACGGACCGATGAGCGCTGTCACCGATCCCTGCGGCAGTACGAAACTGACGTCGTCGACAGCGAGGGGCGCATCGGCTTCGGCGGTGTAGGAGTAGCTCACATGCTCGAAGGTGACGTCGTGGCAACGGGGCTCTAGGCCGACCTCGCCGTCCGGCAGAGTCGGCGTATCGAGGAGCTCCACGAGCCGCAACGCGGACGCGCCCGCGATCTGTTGTGCCCACATCGAGTTCATCAGCGTCTCGAGCGCATACGGGATCAGCAGCGCGATGAGAGAGGTTGCGAGCAGGTCCGCGGCGGTGACGACGTCGTGGTGGACCAGTATCGACCCGACTCCGAGGTTGATCAGCAGCACCAGCGGAACCGCGAGGAATGACGTGCCCAGGGCGGAGACCCGAATCAGCGGCTTGACCCAGTCGGTGTAGAAGTCGTAGAAGTCGTCGGCCGCGTCCTGGTATCTGCGGTGCGCGCGGCCCACCTGACCGAAGGCCTTCACCACCACGATGCCGGTGACGAACTCCACCATCCGCGCCGACACGGTCGACAGCCGTTGGTCCAACTCCACTGTCTTGCGGCCCATGCCGCGCAACGACATCGACATCGCGGCGACGTAGAGCGGGATGGTCGCGATCGCCAGCAGTCCGAGTCGCCAGTCGACGATGAACGCGTAGACCATCAACGCCACCGGCATCACGACGGCGTTGGTTCCGTCGACCGGCTGGTGTGCGATGAGTTGGTGGATGGTGCCGACATCGTCCTGCAGCGCCTTGCGAACCCGGCCGGAATTGGTCGACGTGAACCACGCCAGCGGCACTCTCGCGAAACGCTTCACCATCCGCAACTGGATGATGTGGCCGAGCTTGATGTCGGCGAGGTGGGTGACCAACAGTGCGATGAAGTAGGACAGCAGCCGTAACGCGAAGGTGAGGACCAGGATCCGGATCCACCGTCGGACCGCGTCGTCATCCACGGCCGCACCTGAGTTGTAGGACGCCAGGAGCACGTCACCGATGTGAACCAGAGCGACATACGGAAAGACCGCGAAGATTCCGGAGATCACCGCGAGGATGCGTCCGGCGGTGAGTCGCACCGATACCGGCTTCATCAGCTCATTGAGGGCGCGTGCTCCTGCTTTTTGTTGCGCTTTCGGGTCATCGGTCCCGGCCGAATCGTGAACCGGGTCCTGAGATACGGCGTGCGCGGGCGCAGTTGTCGACATATGCGTTTCCCTGTATTGGTTAGGCTTACCATACCTAATTGTGAACGAGGTTCACTTTAAACGCGCAGCCGACGATAAACAAGGGGATCTCGCCCCTCAGAACTCGCTCACCAATACCGCGACGGTTCCCGGCTCCAGCGCGTCGAACATGTGCTCCAGGTCGCCCGCGTAGCTCATGTAGTCTCCCGGCGACAGCTCAACCGCGTGATCGGTCGGGCCCACCAGCGCACGGCCCGTGCTGATGATCACGTGCTCGACGACCCCGCGCGCATGGGGTTCGGAGATGCGTGGCTTACCGGGCTCTGCTCGAATCACGTAGATGTCGCGACGCGTCCCCGGGCGGGCCGCCGACATCAGGGTCGACGAATAGTCGTCCGCGTCACCGGCTTTGATGGTCGGCCCCTCCCCGAGTCGGATCACCTCGACGGTCGGCGTGGGAGCGTCGACGAGCGCGGAGAATTGAATGCCGAGCGCCAAACTCAGCGCCCACAGCGTCTCCACGCTGGGGTTCCCTTCCCCACTCTCCAGCTGTGACAGGGTCGACTTTCCAATACCCGCCCGACGGGCCAACTCGGTGATCGACAGCCCCGCTCGACCGCGCTCGCGCTTCAGCGCGGCAGCGACGAGCTGTTGAGGCGTCGTCTTCGACCTTGCGTTCGTCATACCGGCCGGTTGTTCATCTTGACGGATCTCACCCATAGGTCCATCATAATGTCCATGCGTTCAGTATGGAGAACAGTTCCCCGGGATCTGCTAGTCATCGCGGCATCGATATGGGCCATCGGCGCGTCGTACGGAGCGGCGGCACACTCGATCGGGCTGGCCTGGTGGCAGATTCTCCTCATGGCGTCGGCCGTGCTGGCCGGCTCGTCGGAGTTCGTGTTGATCTCGGTGGTCGCCGGCGGCGGTCTTCCGATCGTCGGCGCACTGGCCGGACTGCTGGTGAATGCGCGAAACATCTCATACGGCCTCTCCGCGGGCCGCTATCTGCCGGGTGGGATACGCGGACTGGCGTTGGCACACTTCGTGAACGACGAGACCGCGGTCTACGCGGCTCCGCACCGCGATATCCGTTCTGCACGAACCGCTTTCGTGATCTGCGGGATCGGAGTGGCGATATCGTGGCCGCTCGGCGCACTGACCGGCAGTCTGATCGGACAGATCATCTCGCCGGAGACTCTGGGGCTCGACGCCGCGTTCCCCGCCCTTTTATTCGCGCTCGCGGTCCCCGCACTACGCGACCGCGAAACCCGTTGGGCCGCATTGTTCGGCGGCGGTGTCGCCGTCGCCACCGCGGGATTCATCACCGCGGGTCTACCCGTTGTCCTCGCCTTGCTCGGTGTTCCGCTGGGCTGGGTGGTGACCCGGCGTCGAACCTCCGACGCCGCCGAACCGAGCGACCGAGAATTGGCGACACGATGACCGAATGGCAATTCGCCGGTGCCGTAGCACTTTTGGCCGGTGGCACCTACCTGATGCGGGTCGCGGGCACGGCGCTTCGAGCGCGGCTCGACCTCTCGCCCGCTACCGAAGCGGTGATGGAACGCGCGACGATCGTGCTGCTGATGGCCGTCGCCTTGACCAGCACGCTGTTCGTCGGCTCCGACCTCGCCGGGCCGGCCCGCCCGATCGGCGTCGCGGTCGGCATCCTGGCAGCGGTACTCCGTGCACCGCTAGTCGTGGTGATCGTCGTCGCCGCGGCAACGACGGCGGTGCTGCGGGTCGCCGGCCTGGCATAGCCTCCGCATCCGGCACAACTACATCCAGCACAACGGCCCAAGTCCGACCCGGCGAGACGGGTGGGTTGGGCCGTTGAGTCGGATGTATGAGGCTAGGCCTGGCGAGCCGGACGACGGGCGCCCTGCGCGGCGCCGCTACGACGTCGGCCGGGCTGGTGCCCTGCGTTCGACGATCCGCCGCGACGGTTGCCCGCCGAGCGGCCCGACGCGCTGTGGCCGCTGCCGCTGCGGCTCTCCGCGGAGCCACCGGACCGGCGGGACTGACCGCCCTCGCCGGTGGAACCGCCGCGACGCGCTCCGGCGCCACCACGGTTGCCCGACGGCCGGCCACCACCGTTGCGCCCGTTCGATGCTCGTCCGTTCGACGACCGTCCGCCACCGGCGCGTTGCTGCGGTGCCTGCGCGGCGGGCTCCGGCTTGACATACGGTGCACGCTCGCCGACCAACTCGTCGACGACGGCGGACTTCGCGTCGACGCGCTGCGGCTTGACGTCGATCTTGGCCTTGTTCAACAGCTTTCGCAGGTCGCTGCGCTGTTCGGGCAGGCAGAGGGTGACGACGTCACCCTCGCTTCCGGCACGGGCGGTGCGGCCCGAACGGTGCAGGTAGGCCTTGTGCTCGGCGGGCGGATCCACGTGCACGACCAGCTCGACGCCGTCGACGTGTACACCGCGGGCGGCGACGTCGGTCGCCACCAGCACCCGCGCGCTGCCGTCGCCGAACGCCGCGAGGTTCCGATCACGTTGCGCCTGAGACAGATTGCCGTGCAGGTCGACGGCGGGGATGCCCTCGGCGGTCAGCTTCTTGGCGAGCTTCTTGGCCTGATGTTTGGTGCGCATGAACAGGATTCGCCTGCCCAGACCCGATGCCAGTTCCTGCACGAGGTCGTTCTTCTCTGCGGCAGAAGCGGTTTCGTAGACGTGATGGGTCATCTGCGCGACCGGCGAGTTGGCCTCGTCGACCGAATGCAGGGTCGGATCGTTGAGGAAGCGCTTGACGAGCTTGTCGACGCCGTTGTCGAGGGTCGCCGAGAACAGCAGCCGCTGACCGTCGGCGGGCGTCGCGGCGAGGATGCGGGTGACGACCGGCAGGAAGCCGAGATCGGCCATGTGATCGGCCTCGTCGAGCACGGTGATCTCGACGTCGTCGAGTCGAACGATCTTCTGTCGCATGAGGTCTTCCAGACGGCCCGGGCATGCGACGACGATGTCGACGCCGCGGCGGAACGCCTGCTCCTGGCGTGCCTGCTTGACCCCGCCGAACACGGTGGTGACGGTCAGGCCGACGGCCTCAGCGAGCGGGCTGAGCGCTTCGGCGATCTGGGTCGCGAGTTCGCGGGTCGGCGCGAGGATCAGTCCGGTCGGGGCACCCGGCTTGCGGGTGACCTCCAGTTCGGCCAGGCCCGCGGCCATCGGGATGGCGAAAGCAAGCGTCTTGCCCGAGCCGGTCTTACCGCGGCCGAGCACGTCGTCGCCCGCGAGGGTATCGGGCAGGGTGTCTGCCTGAATGGGGAATGCCTCGGTCTTTCCCTGCGCCGCAAGCACTTTCACGATGGGTGCGGGCACGCCGAGGGACTCGAAGGTGGTACTCAAAACTCTAAACTGCCTTTCCGGCAACATGATTCACCGCGCGCATCGCAGCTTGTGGCTGCGCTGCAACGATCCGGTGGAATCGAATGGCGAAGGCGCAGGTGTGCGCATTCGTTCGCCGTATGAAGTCATCACCGCCGGGCTGTCCGGCTCAAAGAAGCGTTCTACGACGCGTGATCGGCGCCGAAGCGCGGATCAATCATCTCTAAGAGTACGCCACGGTAACCTGAACCGCGAATTTCCACGGTGAGGCATACGCCACTGTGGGCGGGGTCACTAGGTGATTGATACGGCGGCGATCCAGCGGCGCGGGGCGGGGATTGCCGCTCGGGCGCCGACGAAATTCTGCCCACTCCACCCCTTGTGGAGTGTCGCGGCTACACGGTGTGGTGTTGCGGCCTCGCGCCCCGAGCGGCCGATTGCACTCTGCCCCGTCACCGGCGCCGGGGGAACATTCACCCCGCCACCGCTGAGCAGGCAGTTTCCCATCGGTGCCAGGGACTCTGCGACTGCCACCGCGATTGACGCGACACCGACACCCACGCCGAACGCTCACACAACCATCCCCGACTTGCAACAGCCACACCACCCGCCCCACCAGTGACACCGAACCGATTCACCCTACGACCGCCATCACGTGGCGACCGAAAATAGACGCGACTCTCCCCTAGCCCAGCGCGGCGTCGCGGGCGTCGATCATGTCGCGGCGGGAGGCCGAGGTCAGCAGATCGAGGTCGCCGACTTCCAGTGCCCCGGAGTACGTCGGCGTGGTGACATGGGCTACGCCGATCGCGCGCAGCATGACCTCCGCACGTGGCGTCACGGTGGACTTGAGTCCGAACCACGCGAGGTAGTCCTTCACCGGCATCGCGCCGTTGTACATTATCGAGTTGTTGATCCGGGCGACCGCCCATCCGATGGCCGCGGCACTGCGATCCACCGACGCCTTGCGGCGAAACACCGCCGGATCGGCGGTCGCGACACGAGAAAGCAAGCGGCGCATCGCCGTTCGGTGTTCGACGTCGAACAATGCGTCGGCGCACTCGTCGCAGCGTCGGCTGATCTGCCGCACGATCTCGACGATGTCGTCGGCGACACCCGTTACGTCGAGCTCTTCATCGGGAAGCTCGATCTCGTTGAGCGACAACAGGTTCTCCCAGCTGCCCGCGCGCCGCTCCGCGCTTTCCAGACGCATTTCGGCGAAATCAGCCCGGTAACGGGCAATGGACAAATCATCCGCGAGGGGTGACTCGGGCAGGGGCTCGGCCACGTTCATCTGGCTCCGCACCAGCTCGGCCAGCATCAGGGCATTGTCCTCCGCGGACGGCTGTGGGCGAGCGATCTCGTCGCGGTACTCCGGTTCGAGATGGTCGATAGCGACCAACGTTTCGGCGATCCCGCGAGCACTGATCCCGCGGACCCGGCCGCAGTATTTGACGAAGGCGCGCAACACCTTCGGCAGCTTCGCCAGGTTCTCCGGTTTGTCGGCGACTTTGCGCGGAAACAAATAGAGCATGATGGTCTCGACGACGGCGGGGCTCCATCGCATCGGGTCGTTCGAACACATCCACAGCAATGGCTCGAAGATGCTGCGCTCCACCGGATCGAGATCACGACCTTCCGGCGACGCGAAGAAGTCGTCGGTGAGTACGCGACATTCCGATTCGTCCCACAGTCGCCGCTCACGAGCGACGCCGCCGGCGGGCAGCAGTCGCAGCAACCATTCGATCAGTGGTCGGGCCAATGGCCACGTGTCGGATTCCGGTGGCGGCAGGATGTGCATACCGACGTCGATGGCATCCTCGATGGTGGCCCGCGCGTCCGCGGCGTCGACGCCGGCGACTGTCAAACCCGCCGCTTCAGCGCCGCCGTTGCGGTATCGGTCGACGGTCTCCGCGTGACCCATGTCGACGACGAAGGCGTCCTTCACCGCCGACCCGAGGTTGTGATCGATGTAGGCGATCACAGTCAGTTCGTACCCCGACTGCAGTTCGACGGTGAATATATAGTTCTCCCCGTCCCCGAGCTCATGGCTGACAACCATCACCTCGGATGTCACGCGCACCGCGTCGAGGCCGATCAACCAGTCAGGCATCGGGTGACGCCGACCGGCGAGTTCGCGGGCGATCCGCCCGCGCAGCACGTCGTCGGACACCATCGCCCGCAAGACGGTCAGTGCCGCCGTGGTTTCCGCGAATTTGGCCTGACAGAAGGCCTCGACGAGCGTTTCGATCGTCGGTTCGTCGGGTGAGGGGCGATAAAACGGGTCGCCCCGATGCGACGCCGCCTCGACCAAGCCGCTCAAGTTCATGAACATCGCGAGGGCGTCGTCGGCGCGCAGGGGTCCACGCAGCGGCGCGAGCATCTCGGCGTCGGGAGCCGATGGAGTAGTGCGCGGCTGGCTGCTGGGCACCACTCGCAGATGCCGTTTCTGAGTCTTCCGCCCGTTCCGTTTACCCACGACCGGCCACTCTAGTCGTTCTCGGTCCGCATCCGCAGACTGATCTCCTCGGCGTCGAGCACGGCGAGCTCGTGAGTGAGCACCGACGCGCTGTAAACCCCCTCGTCCCGCAGCTGCAGGAGCTCGGTGCGCTGGCCTTCGATCATCGTCAACCGCGCTTTGATGAAGTTGGCGCGGGCGATCGGCGTCAGGTGGTGTTCCTCGTCGTCTTCGTGTTCAGCGGTCTTCATGTATGCGCCGAGCCGCTCACGCAGCCCGGGAATCGAGTCGAGGACGCCCGACTCGGCGATCGCGCGTTGTGCGGAGCCGCGCATCTCCAGGTGCAGACGGTCCCGTTCGGACTCCTGCTCCGACGATGTGTCGGGAAGGCGCAGGGCGCGCATGAACCACGGCAGGGTGCCCCCCTGGATCAGCAACGACGCCGCGGCGACGGTGAATGCCGTGAGGACCAGCAGCGACCTCGACGCCGTGTCGCCCGGCAGGGTCTGCGCGGCGGCGACGGTGACGACACCGCGCATGCCGGCCCACACCACCAGCGCGCCCTCTTTGCGGCCCAGTGGCGCCGACAGGTAGTAGTCGATGTCGGCGAGTTTGCGGTTGACCCGCGAGCTGAACCGCGCGACCTGTTCGGGCGAGTGAAGCTCGTCACCGTCGACGGCCTTGCGGCCGAACAGTTTTCGCTTGGGTAGCGCCACCGGCTCGCCGTCGGTCGGGGTCAGACGTTCGCCGAGGTCTTGAAGCCGGGGTTTGATGTTCTCGCCCCGGCGTGCACTGCGCGACAGCGCATAGACCAGCGGCCCGACGAACACCGCCCGGACGACGAGCGTGACGAGCAGCGCCGCCAGCCCCACCCACAGGGCGACGGTAGCGCTCTCGTGTTCTTCGCGGACATGCCCGAGCAGCCCCCACAATTCCAACCCCATCAGGAAGAAGACGCCGCCTTCGAGGAGGAGCTCGACGGTCCGCCAATTCTCGGTGTCGGACACGCGGTGGCGTGGTTTCAGATACTTCGCCGCGCCACGCCCGGTGACGAGCCCGGCCGCGACAGCCGCGACCAGCCCCGACGCACCCAGATGCTCGGCAGGCAGATACGCCACATAGGGAACGGTGAAGGAAATGGCGGTGTTCACCGTCGAATTGGCGATCCGGGCGCGCGCCCACAGGTTGACTCCGCCGACGACAAGGCCCACCACGACGGCGGCGACGACCGCCCACACGAAGTTCAATGCGACCCCGCCGAACGAGATGCCGCCCGCCATCGCCGCCACCGACGCACGCAACAGGACCAGCGCGGTGGCGTCGTTGAGCAGGCTTTCCCCTTCGAGCACCGCCACGACCCGCGACGGCGCGCCCAACTTCTTGACCATCGCGGTGGCGACGGCGTCGGTCGGGCTGATGATCGCGCCCAGCGCGATGCCGGTGGCGATGTTCACCCCGGGAATCAGGGCACTGAGAATGAAGCCGAGTACCACGGCGCTGAGCACGACGAGCACCACCGAAAGACCGCTGATCGCAGTGAAGTCCCGGCGGAAATCCATCGTCGGCATCGACACGGCCGCCGAATACAGCAGCGGCGGTAACACACCGACGAGGATCCACTCCGGATCCACCTCGATCGCCGACACCACCGGCAGAAAACTGATGGCGACGCCGAGCGGCACCAGGATCAGCGCGGGCGCAACGGCCAGTTTGGGGCCGACTGCGTTGGCCGCGGCCACGATCAGGATGCCGATAACGGCAAAGGTGATGAACTCCACGCCCATCACCTTTCCGCAATCAGCGCCGCGGCGCCGGGTAAAACACGCGGAGTCAGCGATAGAGGCCGGAGTTGGCGTCGCGCACCTTGTTCTTCTGGATCTTTCCGGTCGACGTCTTGGGCAACATGTCGACGACGACGATCGCCTTGGGGATCTTGTAGGCGTCGATATGCTCGCGCATGGATCGACGGATCAGTTCGGGGTCGAGTACGACGCCTGGCCGCGCAACCACGAACGCGGTGATCGCCTCCGACCAGTGGTCGTGCGGAAGACCGACGACGACGACCTCCGCCGCACCCGGTTCGGCAGAGTAGAGGGCCTTCTCCACCTCCAACGACGACACGTTCTCGCCGCCGGTCTTGATCACGTCCTTGCGGCGGTCGGTGAACCACAGGATCCCGTCGTCGTCGAATCGCCCGATGTCTCCGGAATGGAACCACCCGAACCGAAACGCTTCGTCGGTTGCGGCCTGGTTGTTCAGATACTCGGTCATCACATGCGGACCGCGGTAGACGATCTCCCCCTCACTTCCCGACGGGAGAAGATCTCCGTCCGGTGACATGATCGCCACCTGGACGTTGACGACGGGCGTGCCGGCCGCTCCGGGATGCGTCAACTGATTCTCGGGGCGGAAGATGGTCGCGGTCGGGCTCATCTCGGTTTGGCCGAACAGCAGGTAGAAGCCGCAGTCGAACACTTCGATGCATTTGACGAGCATGTCCTGGGGCATCGGCGCCATCGCGTAGAGCGCTCGGCGCAGACTCGACAGATCCCGCCGCTCGATGGACTCGTGGTCGAGCATCGCGCGATACATCATCGGGAGACCGAACACCTGGGTGATGGACTCGCGCTCGATCAGGTCCAGCAGCACCACCGCGTCGAACCCGGGCAAGATGTGGATGGTCGCGCCGACCATGATCGCCGACGTGCAGTGACAATTGAGCTGCGCGGTGTGAAACATCGGCATCATCGCGGCGAATCGATCGTCGGCGCGGAACTGACCTTCCAGCGCCATCGTCATCGACTCCAGATACACCGCCGTGTGGTTTCCGACCACTCCCTTCGGCAACGACGTCGTGCCGCTCGTGTACAGATAGGTCAACGGCGCACGGTCGTCGACGACGCGCTGCGGCTCGTCCTCCGATCGGTCGGCCACGAAGTCTGCGAAGGACGTCACCCGCACGCCGGTCCACTCGGTCGGCTCGCCGATGACGACGACGAGTTCGATTGTGGCAGTGGACTTCGCCGGTTCGGCGAGTACCTCTTGCAAGGGCTCGGCGACGACGAACAACGCCACCGTGGCATCGCTGAGCACGTGGCGGACCTCGTCGGCACGCCAACCGAGGTTGATCGGCACGCACACGGCACCCAGTTTGGCGCAGGCGTAGTAGACGGTGAGGAATTCGATACTGTTGCCGGACGCGAGGCCGACGGCGTCGCCCACATCGATTCCCGCACTCGCGAGTGCGTGCGCGGTGCGGTTGACGTATCGGTTGAACTGCGCGTAGGACAATCGCCGGTCTCCTTCGACGACCGCTGTCGCAGCCGCGTCGCGCGCCGCGCTTCGCGTGAGACTGTCGCCGACGTTGACCCGGTGAATGAGATTGAGAGCTAGCTGGTCACTCATCGACCACTCCTCTAGTGAATTGCCAACAACTAACTGAATCCACCCGAGTGTGTCACAAGAACACCATTTCCGATAGATCCGCGCCAGAATAAGTGAATGAGCCATCACAATGGTAAAGTCGTTGCGTGAGTCAACGTGAAGCGGTCGCGAGCCGGGTACGCGATCCCGAGCGCGGCGCGAAGATCCTCAACGCGGCCGCCGAGCTGTTCGCCGAGCGCGGCTACCACTCGGTGTCGATGGCCGAGGTGGGTCAGGCCGCGGGCATCGTCGGGTCCGGCATCTACCGTCACTTCGACAGCAAGTACGCCGTCCTGGTCGCACTGCTCGAAGACGTCATGACCCGCCTGCTGGCCAGCACGGACACGATCATCGACGACCACGCGGACAGCTCGACCACGATGGACCGGCTCGTCGCGACACAGATCGACTTCTGCCTGGATTCATCGCTTCACGTGTTGCTCTACCGCAGGGAACTGCACTCGCTGAAAGTCGAGGACGGCCGCCGCCTCCGGCGAATGCAGCGCCGCTACAACGAGGAGTGGGTGTCGACGCTGCTCGAACTACGCCCCGAACTCGACGACGCAGCGGCGCGGTCGCTGGTGTACGCGGCCATCGGTGCCATTCAGTCGGTGGTCAGCTACCGCAGCGGCCGAACGCGGGATGAAGAGAGTGCCTGGCTGGCCGCGGTGGCGAAAAACTGCCTGGCGACGTGACGCGGTAGTCACGCCCAACCCGCTCAGGTCTCGTACAGTCCCGAATACTCCTGCCGCAGCTTGTATTTGAGCACCTTGCCGCCGACGGTGTCGGGCAGCGTCGGGGCGAACACCACTTGTTTGGGCGTCTCGAATCCCGCGAGCCGCTCGCGCGCCCACTCGATGAGCTCATTCGCCGACAACTCCGACGACGCCGCGCGAACGACGACGGCGGTCACCGCCTCGCCCCACCGCTCATGCGGCAGGCCGACCACCGCGACCCGCTCGACGTCGGGATGTCCCAACAGGACGGCCTCCACCCGCATCGTGGAGACGTTCTCGCCGCCGGACTTCACGATGTCCTTGAACCGGTCCACCATGATCCGCTGGCCGTCTTCGCCGATCACACAGCTGTCACCGGAGTGAAACCATCCGCCTTGGAATGCGTCGGCCGTCGCCTGGGCGTTGCGGTAGTACCCGGACATCACTGCCGGCGATCGATAGACGGCCTCGCCGGGACCCGCCGAGCCGTCGGGCCCGCCGTCTGCGCCGATCGACCCACCGAATACGTCGGTGATCTTGGACGCCAGCATCGAACTGGGCACCCCGACGTAGTTGTCGCGGGGAGCGGTGCGCTCGTACAACTCGCGCCAACTGTCCGGCCAGAATCGATGGCACGCGATCGCCTCGGTCTGCCCGAAGATCGCAAACACCTGAAAGTCCTTGCTGCACCTGCGCTTGAGCGAAGCAAGAACCGCCGGGGCCAGCGCAGCCCAGCCGTACACCGCGATCGTCAGCGAGCCCACATCCAACGCCGGATCAGCGCTGACCACGTCATCCAGCGCACTCAGCATCGCCGGCGAACCGGCCCACAGTGCGGTCACCCGCTGCGCGGCGATGGTCTGTGCGATCTGGGCCGGATCGGGTTTGCGGCCGACCACGAAGGTACCGCCGCACATCAACGTCGAGAACACGAACGGCAGCTCGCCGACGTGGTAGACGATCGGCAGAAATGAGCACAGCACGAGGTCGGTGGCCAAGCGCAGTCCCCGGGTGACGTCGAGTGCGAACGCGGTACCCGCGGCATACGCCGCGTGGTGCGAAATCATCACCCCCTTCGGTGCTGACGTCGTGCCGGAGGTGAACAGAATCTGCCAGATGTCGTCGCCGTGGATCACGACCTTGGGCTCCGACTTCTCCTGTCCCGCATAGAAATCGGCGAATGTCACTCCCTCGGCGGACGACTGCCCGGTGAGGTCGATGGTCACGCCGATGTCGAGTCCCGCCGCCGCGAAGACATCCCGCACCTGCTGCGACGCTGATTCGTCGGCGATCACGAGCTTCGGCTCCACCAACTCGATGAGTCCGGCGATCACGTCGGGTGCCATCATCGTGTTCACCGGCGCGGCGACGAGCCCGGCCTTGGCGATCGCGATCTTGGCGAGGATCGCTTCGACCGAGTTGTCGCAGAACAACATCACCACGTCGCCACGTGTGAGCCCGTGGGCGCGAAGGCCATTCGCGAAGCGGTTCGCGATCTCGTCGGCCTGCCGGTAGGTCAGTCGCTGGTGTTGCGGGTGAGCGTACGCTCCGACGACGCCGATCAGCGCCAGTTTGTCCGGTGTACTCCACGTGACGCGTTCGAGCAGATCACCCACCGCCGTGCGGTCCCACCGATTGTCGGCCCGACGGTTGTAGAGCGAATGCACATCATGACTCATGGCCAATTCCGTTCTGCTGTGCGCGACTAGTAGGACCGAGGAAGTGAAAGGCTGTGCTGGGCAACGTAATTGAGGATCATCTCGCGGCTCACCGGTGCGATGCGCAGCAGTCGCGCCAGCCCCCACTGCGGGATCAGCCCGAAGTCGACGCTGAGCCCGTTGCCACCGTGCGTCTGGATAGCGGTGTCGACCGCGTTGATCGCGGCTTCGGCGGCCGCGTACTTCGCGATGTTCGACGCCTCGCCGGCCGACCGGCCCGTCTCATACAGCCAGGCCGCACGTGCGGTTGCCAGCGCGGCGAGGTCCACTTCGATCTTCGCCTTGGCCAGCGGGTGCGCCACACCCTGGTGCGCACCGATGGGCTGTCCCCACACCGCGCGGTTGCGGGCGTATTCGGCGCCCTTGGCCACCGCGTACCTGCCGATTCCGACGCATACCGCGGCGCCGGTGATCCGTTCGGGGTTCAAGCCGTCGAACACCTGCCGGAAGCCTTCGTTGACCTCGCCGATGAGCGCGTCTGCCGGCAGCCGGACGTCGTCGAAATGCAGGGTGAACTGCTTCTCCGGCACCGAGACGGCGACGGGCAGACGTTGTTTGATCAGGCCCGGCGAATCGGTCGGCACCACGAACAGCGACAGGAGTCCGCGACCGGTGGTCTCGTCGACGCCGGTGCGCGTCACCACGACGAGTGCGTCGGCTTCATCGACGCCGGAGATGTAGTACTTGGTGCCGTTGAGGATGTAGTCGTCGCCGTCGGCGACCGCGCTGGTCGAGATCTGGTGCGTATTCGATCCGGCGTCGGGTTCGGTGATCGCGAAGACGACCTTGGTCTCGCCGGACGCCATCGCCGGCAGCCACCGCTGCTTCTGCTCGGCGCTGCCGTACTTCGCGATCAGCTCGCCCGAGATGGCACTGGAGACCAGTAGCAGCAACAGTGGGCAGCCGTGTGCCGCGGTCTCTTCGCAGACCAGCGCCAGTTCGGTCATGCCCGCCCCGCCGCCGCCGTACTCCTCGGGCAGATTGATGCCGATGAAACCGCTGTCGGCCAAGGCTTTCCACAGCTCGGTGGTGGGTTCGTGACTGGCGGCACGCTCAGCGAAGTAGGCGCCGCCGAACTTGTCGGTGATGGCACCGACTGCCGCGCGGATGGCACGGTGGTCCTCGTTCTCGTCGAAGGCGTTGGCGGCGGTGGTCATCGAAGTTCTCCCTGGGTGGTGGGCGGCGAGGCCGGTGGGTTGGTCAGGAGTCGGTCGGGTATCGGGAGGTGGCGGGCGCGGATGTACTCGCCGAGCCCCTTCGCCTGGGCATCGGGTCGAGTCGACGACGCCACTCCCTCACCGAGAAAGCGTTCGACGACGAAGTTCAGTGCCCGTAGATTCGGCAGCTCGTATCGGGTGATCGGCAGACCGACCGCCTCGGGCACCAGGTCGGCGAAGGCGTCGACCGTGAGCGTCGCGCGCAGCCACTCCCAGCGGTCGTCGGTGTCGGTCCAGACGCCGACGTTCGCGCTGCCGCCCTTGTCGCCGGAGCGGGCGGCCGCGACCCTGCCCAGCGGCGCCCTGACGGTGTCACCGTCGTGCACCACCGGTGGCGTCGGCACGTGCGGGGATTCGGTTCTCGGTTGCGGCACCCCGGGGGTGTGGGGAATGTCCTGTCGAGATCCGTCCGCATGCACGACAACGTGGCTGACCTCCCCAGAGTCGATCAGAGCGGGCCAGTAGACCCCGTATTCGGTGGCCGACGACGGTGGCGTCGTCGTGTGAAAGCCCGCGTATCCGCCGAGGAACAGCTCCATCACCGCGTTGGAGAATCGGCGGTCCACTTTGCGTCGGTCGGGATCTTTGACGGTGACGCGCAGGTGAGCGGTCGACTGTGCCGCGGTCGGCGGATCGGGGGTGTCATAGCGCAGCAACTGTACGTCGACGTCGGCGAATTGTGTTCTGCCACCGATGATGTCGAACAATTCGTCGAGCGCCCACGCCGCCTTCTCCTCGACGTCGAGTCCGGTGATCACCATCGTCATCGTGTTTCGGTAGCCGCCGACGTAGTTCATCGCGACCTTCGACGTCTCCGGCGGAGGCGTGCCGCGCACACCGGAAACCCTTACCCGCGAAGGTGATTCGAGATGCAGCCGGGCGGTGTCGAAGTGCGCTACGACGTCGGGGTTCAGATATTGCGGGTGGTTGATCTCGTAGAGGATCTGCGCGGTGACCGTGCCGACCGAGACCAGACCGCCGGTGCCGGGGTGTTTGGTGATCACGAAGGCGCCGTCGTCGGCGATCTCGGCGATCGGGAAGCCGGGATAGGAGCGATCGGTCACCTCACCGATCTGCGAGTAGTTGCCGCCCGTGGCCTGCGGGCCGCATTCGATGATGTGGCCGGCCAGGACCGCTCCGGCGAGAGCATCGAAATCGTCGCGGGCCCAATCGTGCCACCACGCGGCGGCGCCGACGACCAGCGAGGCGTCCGTCACCCGCGGGCAGACGACGATGTCGGCGCCGGCGGCGAGTGCTGCGGCTATTCCCCAGCCGCCCAGGTACACATTGGCCGATACCGGTTCGATGCCGGCGTCGGCGAGGTCGACGCCGGTGTCGATATTGGTCAGCCGATGACCGGCCGCGGTGAGTTCGGCCAGCCGTGGTGCGATGTCGTCTCCTTCGACATGTGCAACCGAAACGTCGACGCCGAGGTCGGCCGCGACTTTACGCACCTCGGTTGCCAGCCCGGCCGGGTTGAGCCCGCCCGCATTGACGACGACCTTGATTCCGCGGTCGACGCAGTCGGCCAACACATCGCGCAGCTGGGTGAGAAACGTTCGGGCATAACCGGTATGGGGGTCCTTGGCCTTGGCCTTCCACAGAATCAGCATGGTCAGCTCGGCGAGGTAGTCGCCGGTGACGACGTCGAGCGGGCCGCCGTCGATCATCTCGCGGAACGCCGAGAGCCGGTCGCCGTAGAAGCCGGAGATGTTGCCGATGCGTACCGGACGGTTCTCGATCATCGTTGTCCTCCAACGGATTCGGTGTCTCTGCGGCCGGATTCGGTGTCGGTGCGTCCGGATTCACCCCCAGTCAGTCGAGCACGCCCCGGCGACGGCGCTCCGGCGAACGCCTGCGCGATCGTCATCCAGGCCATCGCGACGTCGCCGACGACGCGCAGATTCGTGTCGTCGCGGTGGCGTCGCTGAGTGACCACGAACACGAAATCGGTTGCGGCGCCGGTCACCACGTCGTCGGCGGTCTCGGGGCCCCACGTCCAGACGTCGCCGTCGGGCGCGGTGAGTTCGACCCGAACGGGTGCGTCGGGCACCGGCAGCCCGTTGTTCCGGTGAGTGAACCCGAAGGTACTCACACCGAGATGAGCGATGCTGCGCAGTGCGAGCGTCGGCGGATGCTCGATGTTCAGGGTGTCGTAGACGTCTTGCCCGTGCGCCCAGGTCTCCATCAGCCGCGCCGTCGCCGACGATGCCACCGACATGTCGGGGCCGTACCATGGCACCCGCGCCTTGGGGTCGGTGGCGGCGAAGGTGTCGAGCAGCTGCGCTCGGCCGTCGGTGAACCAGCGCCGTAGCGCGTCGGGACGCGTGTCGCGGTATCGCTCAGCGATGCGATCGGGGAAATCCATTCCGCCGCTGATCAACTCATCGGCTGCCGAGCGAAAGTCGTCCGGTGCGGTGATCGCCGAGCTCGCCGCGTCGTCGAAGAACGCGAGGTGGCTCACCTGATCAGTGATCGACCAGCCTGCCGCCGGCGTCGGCAGTGCCCAGTCGGCGTCGGACAGGTCGGCCAGCACGGCGCTGAGCCCTTGCGATTCGACCCGGAGCTCGGTGAGGAGCCGGGCATAGTCGAGTGCCATCAGTGTCCCGTCCAGACCGGGCGGCGCTTGTCCCGGAAGGCGGCCATGCCTTCTTGAGCGTCGTCGCTGAGATACGCGGGCTCCCAGATGGCCTCGGCCCGTTCGAATGCCGACGACAACGGCATTTCAGCGCTCAGTCGGACCGTCTTGCGTCCCGCGCGCACCGACAACGGCGCGTTCGCCGCTATCTGCTCGGCGAGCCCCTGTGCGGCGTCGTGCAGCTCGGCCGGTTCGACGACCCGGTTCACGAACCCGACTTCGAGTGCGCGCTGGGCCGAGAGCGCCTCGCCGGTCAACACCATCTCCATCGCGACACGTGGCGGTATCAACCAGGAAAGCGGTGCCGCCCACGGTGATCCGCGTCCGATCTTGACTTCGGAGATCCCGAATCTCGCCGTCGACGACGCCACGCACAGGTCACAGGTCTGGGCCAGCAGGAAGCCGCCGCCGAGTGCGGATCCGTTGACCGCGGCGATGGTGGGTTTGTCGACCTCGATGTTGCGCCCGATCTGCGGGACGAAGTTCACCGGCGGCACGCCCAGCGCGGCGTCGGCCATCTCCTTGAGGTCGCCGCCTGCACAGAACGCCTTGTCCCCCGTACCGGTCAGCACCAGGACTTTGGCGTCGTCGTCGGCGTTGAATCTGCGCAATCCGTCGAACAGTCCGTCGCGCACCGCCTGGTTGAGGCTGTTGCAAGCGTCGGGCCGGTTGATGGTCAGCCATGCGACGGAATTGTCGAGTCGATACGTCACGTCGTCGGTCATTGTTCCCTCCTACGGTGGTTCTCTCGTCCGGTCAGCGGAGCCGGCTACTCGCCGGAGTGGTCGTCGTGAATGATCGCGAGCACCGTGCCCGAATCCACCTGTTCACCGACACTCACCAGCTTGGCGACCTCGCCGTCGACGGCGGCGCGAACGGTGTGCTCCATCTTCATCGCTTCCAGAACGACGATCGCCTGTCCGGCGCTCACTCGGTCGCCTTCGCCGACTTCCACTCGGACCACCGATCCGGGCATGGGCGCCAGCAGCGAGCCTTCCTCGGTGAGCTCGCTCGGATCGGTGAAGCGTTGGCACTCGTGCAGTTCACTCACACCGAGCGAACTGTGGACGACGACGCCGGCACCCGACTGCGCGACCCGGTAGGTTCGCCGTACACCGTCGATCACCGCGTCGAGCGTGGTCCCGTCGTTGCCGATCACCTGCACATCGGGGAATTCCCGATTCCCCACCGTGACGCTGACCCCGGTGCGGCTCAGGTCGTAGGCCACGTCGTACTGGTCGTCGCCGACCGAGTACGAAATACGTTGTGACGCACTGCGAACCGTCCGGAACGACGGTGGCAACCCACCCAGCACCGGAGCCGCTGAACGTCTCCGGGTCGCTCCGGCGACGGCAGCTATCAGAGTATGGACGGGGTGCCGATCAGGGTGCGCGCGCGAGGCCATCAAGTCGGCCGGTCGATGCCGCTCCAGGTAGCCGGTATCCGTTGCCCCCGAACGGAACTCGTCGTCGCGCAGGATCCCGATGAGCAGCTGCCGGTTGGTGGTGACGCCGCCGATCACCGATTCGTCGAGGGCTCGGGCCAGCCGACGTCGCGCGTCGTCGCGATCGGCACCATAGGCGATCACCTTGGCGAGCATCGGGTCGTAGAACGTGCTGACCACCGAACCGGGCGCGAATCCACCGTCGACGCGGATGCCCGGCAGGTCGGGGATCTCGAACGCGGTGAGCTCGCCCGACACCGGAATGAATCCGGCCGCAACGTCTTCGGCGTACAGGCGCACCTCGATCGCGTGCCCGGTGAACACCGGCTGCGCCACGGCCGGCGGCAGGGGCTCGCCCGCCGCGACGAGTATCTGGGCCCGCACCAGGTCGGTGCCGGTGACGAGTTCGGTCACTGGATGCTCCACCTGTAGGCGGGTATTGACTTCCAGGAAGTAGAACGCCCCGTCGGGTGCCATGACGAACTCGACGGTGCCGGCGCCTTCGTAGGACAGTGCCTTACCCGCGGCGACCGCAGCCTGCCCCAGTTTGTCTCGCAGCTCGGCGTCGACGGCGGTCGACGGCGATTCCTCGACGACCTTTTGATAGCGGCGCTGAATGGAGCATTCACGTTCACCGAGGTGAACGATGGTGCCGTGGCTGTCGCCGAAGATCTGTACCTCGATGTGCCGCGGGGAGCGTACGAATTTCTCCAGGAACACCGTGCCGTTGCCGAAGGCGGAGGCCGCCTCGCGACGCGCACTGTGCACGGCCTCGACGAGTTCGTCGGTGGTCTCGACGATTCGCATGCCGCGGCCGCCGCCGCCGAAAGCTGCCTTGACCAGCACGGGCAGTCCGATGTCGACGGCCGCCGCGGCGAGTCGGCTGGGATCTTCGTCGGCCTCGGATTCGATGACCATTCCGGCCAGGACCGGCACCCCGGCGTCGGACATGATTCGTTTGGCCTCGATCTTCGACCCCATGGCGGCGATGGCCGCGGGTGAGGGACCGATGAACACGATTCCATCGGCGGCGCAGGCGCGGGCGAAATCCTCGTTCTCAGAAAGGAATCCGTAACCCGGATGGACGGCGTCGGCCCCGATGGCGCGCGCGGCGGCGAGCACGAGGTCGGCACGCAGGTAGGTGTCGGCCGGCGCCGTTCCGGGCAGGCGCACCGACTCGTCTGCGGCCCGCACATAGGGCAGATCACGGTCGGCGTCGGAGTAGAGGGCGACCGTTGCGATGTCCATCTCGCGAGCGGTCCGGATGACACGGGAGGCGATCTCACCGCGGTTGGCGACGAGAATCTTGTTGATGGCCATGGAGAGTCTCACATTCTGAAGACGCCGTAGCCGCGCTGGCCGGCGATGACATTGGAATGGGCCGCCGAGAGTGCCATCGCGAGCACCGAGCGGGTGTCGCGAGGATCGATGACGCCGTCGTCGTAGATGCGGCCGGAGACGAAGAAGGAGTGCGATTCCTTCTCGATCTGTTCCTCGATCGCGGCGGTCCGCACTGCGTCGGCCTCGACGTCGAACTCGCGCCCGCTCGCCTGCGCCGACGCCTTGCCCACGATGGACATCACACCGGCGAGTTGAGCCGCGCCCATGACGGCCAGTTTGGCGTTGACCCAGGTGAACATGAACCGCGGATCGTATGCGCGCCCGGACATTCCGTAGTTGCCCGCGCCGAACGATCCGCCGATGTTGATGGTGATGTGCGGCACGCGGCTGTTGGTGACCGAATTGATCATCTTCGAGCCGTCTTTGATGATGCCGCCCTGTTCGTACTCGGTGCCGACCATATAGCCGGTGGTGTTCTGCAAGAAGATCAGGGGTGTGTCGCTCTGGTTGGCGAGCTGGATGAATTCGCTTGCCTTCTTTGCCTCTTCGCTGAACAGGACGCCGCGAGCGTTGGCCAGGATCCCGACCGGGTAGCCGTGGATCGACGCCCAGCCGGTGACGAGGCTGGTTCCGTAGCGGGGTTTGTATTCGGAGAATCGGGACCCGTCGACGACGCGTGCGATGACCTCGCGCGGATCGAACGGGACACGTTGGTCACCCGAGGCGACACCGAGGAGTTCGTCGGCGTCGTAGAGCGGTTCGTCGGCGGCGCGGGTCGGACCGCCACCGAGCTTGCGCCAGTTGATATGCGCGACGATGTCGCGGCCGATGCGGATGCAGTCGTGCTCGTCGACGGCGAAGTAGTCACCGACGCCGGAGACCCGGGTGTGCATGTCCGCGCCGCCGAGTTGTTCGTCGTCGGCATCCTCTCCGGTCGCCATCTTGACCAGCGGCGGGCCACCGAGAAATACCTTGGCGCCCTGGTCGACGAGCACCGAGTAGTCGCACATGCCGGGGACGTAGGCACCGCCCGCGGTCGCGTTGCCGAAGACGAGCGCAATGGTCGGTATGGCCATCGACGACAGTTCGGTGAGATCGTGAAAGATCTTGCCCGCG
Organism: Gordonia asplenii; assembly: GCF_012933505.1. GTDB lineage: Bacteria > Actinomycetota > Actinomycetes > Mycobacteriales > Mycobacteriaceae > Gordonia > Gordonia asplenii. Next base: position 126,038 of record NZ_JABBNB010000004.1, on the reverse strand, counting down.
TGGACGAACAGCTCCGACTGGGTGGGCAGGTCCGCGCCGCCGCTCTCGACCAGGTAGAGCACCGGGAGGCGATTGATCCGCGCGATCTCCAACGCACGCAAGTTCTTTCGCAGCGTGTAGGGGTTCATCGTGCCGCCGCGGACGGTCGGGTCGTGGGCGATGATCATGCATTCGACGCCGGAGACCACGCCGACGCCGGTGACGATGGCCGCTCCGACGGTGAACTCCGTCCCCCACGCCGCCAGTGCCGACAGTTCCAGGAACGGTGCATCGCGATCGAGGAGGAGTTCGATCCGCTCGCGGGCCAGCAAACGCCCACGGTCGTGGTGACGCTGCACATAGCGCGGCCCGCCGCCCGCGACCACGGTGGCCAGCTCGGTGTTGAGCGCCGCCACCGCCGCCTCCTGAACACGGCGATTCTCCAGATACTCCGCGGCTGCGACGTCTATCGCGGTCTTCAGGACGGACATGCATGACCCTCTCGTCGACTCAGATCGAGTTAGTGAATAGCGATACACTAACTCGATCGAGTCGGCGGGTCAACAGGTTGAACCGGGTCAGTTGTTCGATGTGGCTTTCAGTTAATGAACTTTGATTCTCCTGAAGTGGATCGAGCGGGTAGCCGACGAGCGAGCGCAGCGAGTCCGCCCCCTGGGCCTGGATCCACCGATGGTGAACTCATTTCGCCGGTTGAGCCGGTCCGAGGCGCTAGCCGAGGTCCGTGTCGAAACCACGGTGACACAACAGATTTCGCGCGACCGTTCATGTCGCGTTACGCTCGTGGTGATCATCTACCAGCCGCGCACCCAGCAGGTGCATCCGACGGTTGCGTTGATGCTGCGGTCCCGGTCAGCCATCAGTTGCCGAAATCCGTTGTTTCACCTTGGTTTCGACACGCCCGTCGCCAACGCTCCTCACGGCTCAACCATTGGTTGACCAGCGGAGGGCCTGCGATCGGTGGATCCAGGCTGGGTGGTCGAGTAGCCGTCGTGCGAGCGCAGCGAGCCCGCCGGCATATCGAGACCCCCAGCGATACGAATTCCGATCATCACCGGAAAAGCACAGTGGCAGAACAGAACTCACACAACCGACAACACCAATCGCAGTGGTGGGTGCGTCGAGTATGGTGTCTGACCGGATCTCGATATGCCGACGGGCTCGCTGCGCTCGCACGACGGCACTCGATCAGCCAGTGGTGGCGCCGGGGTCCTCGCACGACGGCTACTCGATCAACCAGTCGTGGCGCCCCGATCACCGCATCAGCGGTCTGGAACTGAACAGTACGGACGCTAGGCGGCCTCGACGATCATCGCCACCGACATCCCGCTGCCGGCACAGATCGACACCAACGCCCGACCGCTTCCCTTCTGGGCCAACAGTTTTGCCACCGTCGCGGTGATCCGTCCGCCGGTTGCACCGAACGGGTGCCCGGTGGCGAGCGATCCGCCGGTGACGTTGAGCGTCGTGCGGTCGATCGTGCCGAGCGGGCGGTCGCGACCGAGGTGGTCGCGGCAGAAGTCGGCGTCGTTCCAGGCGGCCAGCGTCGAAAGCACTTGGGAGGCAAAGGCTTCGTGGATCTCGTAGAAGTCGAAGTCTTGCAGTGTGAGTTCATTGCGGCGCAGCAACTCGTCGACCGCGTAGACCGGCGCCATTAGGACGCCTTGAGTCTTCGGATCACCGTCGACGTAGTCGACGCCCCAGCTCTGGGCGTCGACGATGCGCGCCATCGGCGTCAATCCCCGTGCGGCCGCCCAGGATTCGTTGCACAGCAGGACCGACGACGCGCCGTCGGTCAGGGTCGTCGAATTGGCCGCGGTCATCGTGCCGTCGGCGCCGCCGAAACACGGTTTGAGTGTGGCGAGGCGTTCGGCGGAGATGTCGCGGCGCAGATTGTCGTCTTCGGTGAGTCCGGCGAACGGCGAGACGAGGTCATCGAAGAAGCCGTTGTCGTAAGCCGCAGCAAGGTTCCGGTGCGAGTTGAGCGCGATCTGGTCTTGATCGGCGCGGGTCACGCCCCACGCTGCTCCGGTAATCGCTTGTGCCGCACCGGGAACCAGGTTGGTTCGACGCTCAGCCGGGCTGGGGATGTCGAAGTCGAGCGACAGCGGGATACGAGCGGCCTGCTTGGCCATCTCCAGCGTCGAACCTGCGGCGTTGATCCGGACGAGACGTTCACGTAGGCGCGGACCGAAGCCGATCGGCGGGTCCGACGTCGTGTCGGCACCGCAGGCCACACCCGATTCGATCTGACCGCACGCGATCTTGTTGGCGATGTGGACGATGGTCTGACCGCCCGTCGCGCACTGTTGCTGCATGTCGACGGTGGGCGTCGCCCGCGACAGCTCGGTGTCGAGCAGGGCCTCGCGGGTCAGGCTGTGATCGCGGGCGAGTTTCACGACGGCACCACCGGCCACCTCGCCGAGATGCTCGCCCTGCAGCCCGTATCGGGTCACGAGTCCGTCGAGCGCGGCGGTCAGCATCGTCTGATTGGTCTGGCCGAGATAGCGGCCGTTCGAGCGGGCGAAGGGAATGCGGTTGCCGCCCAGGATGTACACCGGCGTGAGTTCGCGTGAGGTCATGGGGAGTGACTGTAGCCGGACGTCGCGCCAACCTTTACATCGGGTAATGGCAAGGTTGACGTTGGCGGGCTTACGATGGCGTCGAACGGATGGTACGGCGACGCATCAGCGGAATCACCGCGGGCACGCGTCGGACATATTCGACATAGGGTTCACCGAGTTCACGGCGCAGATCCCGCTCTTCGAAGTGCACTCCTACCGCGATATAGGCCGTCGACGCGCCGGCGAACAGCAGATGTCCGACAGTCATCGTCGGCGTGGCCCAGAACGCGATCAGCAGACCGAGCATGAGCGGATGCCGGACCACCGAATAGAGCCACCGCGCCTGAAACACCGGCGGGTGATAGTCACGGGTCGCGGCCTGCCGAAGGCCGACCAGGTCGAAATGGTCGATCATGTACGTCGACGCGATCGCGATCGTCCAACCGACCAGATAGACCGCCCAGACCAGCCAGCGCCACGGCTGGGTCTGGATGTCCCAGGCTGTCGGACCGATTGGCCGCCACAGCCAAAACGTCAGCGCCAGAATAAGATTCGTCGACATCACGTAGGTGGCGCGTTCCGCCTCGACTGGTATCACCCGGGTCAGCAGCCGCTTCGACGCCGGACGGGCCAGCACCGAATGGTGTACGGCGAACAGTCCGAGCAGAACGAGGTCGACGGGAACGGCGTACGACGAGGACGGCCCGGAGTCGATGGTGGTGAGCACGTCGACATCGGCGAGGAAGGCCATGGCCCACCCCATTACGACCAAGAATCCGAGGTAGGCGATCGTCGCGTAGAGGATCAGCAGAGCACGGTTCATGACTCGATCCTGACGCGGACGGCGGAAGGAATCAGCCGTGGAAATACCGCACTTTCACGGGTATGTCGTCGCGTACCAGGCGGCGAGTTGTGCGCGGGATCGAAGTCCCAGGCGCGTGCGAATGCGCTCGACGTGCGACTCCGCCGACCGTTCGGAGATGACTAGTTCGGCTGCCACCTCGCGATTGGTCATGCCCGCAGCGACCAGGGCCGCCACCTGGAGCTGTCGGGCGGTCAACCGGGGCGCGGTGTGCGCACGCGTCTTGGGCAGGCCGAGTCCTGCCCGGATGTGATCGATCAGGGTGTCGACGTCGCCGACATACGGGATGTGGGCGCGGCCCGGCAGGACGACTAACCGTGCGCCGGGGATCGCTGCCGCGAGTCGTCGCCCCTCGGCGATAGGCGCGGCGCGGTCACCGTCGCGATGAATGACCGTCGTCGGTGCGGTTACCTTCGCCGATTCTGTTGCGACGCTGATGCGGTAGCCGGCGTCGAGCATGGCACGTGCGAAGTCGGGTCCTGCGGCGTCGCGCTGCAGAGTCGCGAAGGCCGTGCGGAACGCGGCGTCGGCGTCGGGCGCGAAGATCTCGGTCAGGATCTGCGATCCGAAACCCCAATGCTGCTCGACGAGTCCGAGGACGTGCGCTTGCACCTGTGCATCGGCGAGCCGGGCACCGTCGAGCCAGCCGCCGTAGAGGACCATCCTGCGGACCGACTTCGGTTGTGCCGCAGCCCATTTGACCGCGAGCGGCGCGGACAGCGACATGCCGAGCAGGTCGACGACGTCGTAGGCGGCGGCGTCGAGCACCGCGGCGATGATCTGGAACTCGCGCTCGACGATGTCGACGTCGGGGACGGGCTCGGACAGTCCCGAACCCGAACGGTCGTAGCGCAGCAGGGTGCGGCCGTCGCTGAGCGCCTCGAAGAATCGCCGACCGGGTGCCAGCGCCCAGTCCAGTTCGACGTGGGACACCCAACCGGGCATCAACAGCAGCGGCGGCCCGGTGCCGGAGACCGCATAGGCGACCGACGTCCCATCGGAGAGTTCGGCACGCCGGATGTGTTGCTGCACGCTGTGATTGTCGCAGGTGTCGGTACGGTGGGTTCCCACGTCACTAAGTCCTCAAAGAATCGCGCCAGCCAACTACTTGTGAAGCGACAGATCCTTGTCGAACCCGGCGAGCAGTTCCTCTCCCAAATATCGAGCTGTCTACCTGGGCGTACCCGTGCACAAGCACGTTGCGCATGCCAATAATCTTGTGCCCGTGCGGTATTCGATCAGCGAGATGCTCATGATCTCCATCTGACGCTCGGTCGCAGACTCCAAGAGTAGGTTGCCGACGTAGCCATCAAGTGAGATCTCGGCGAGGAACAACCGCGCGTCTCGTGCTGCGGTCAACGCGTCCCAAGGTACGCGGCCTCGCTGTTGTCAGGCCGCGTAGACCTCTTCAGCGCCGTCGAAGATCGACTTGGCCACATAAGGATTCTTCACGGCATTGGCAACGACCAGATCGACATCGCACCCAACGATCTGTTCGAGCGCCACCTTGAGGTCAAAGTAGTCATGAAACACGTTCTCGCGATCACTCTTGAACTCCACCAGAAAATCGACATCGCTACGGCCCGGATCGAAGCGGTCGGTTAGTACCGAACCGAAGATCCGCAACCGCTCGACCCCATACCGCACGGACACCGCAGCGATTGCTTCCGTGTCGAGCGGGATCGCGGTGGTCATACATTCAGCGTCTCAGACTCCGAACCGTATCTCGACAATCAGGCTGATCCGGCAGCAGGCAGCCCGAAGATTCGCCTAGCCGATCTACAAGGACTTGCTGATGAGACGTTAGCACGCGGCCCGCAGGGTCGCTGCGCGTGCCCTCGCTGTGTCCTTCGGCCTTCCGACGCCGATACCCCCTCGCTCCTGCTCCATCCCAGGCCAGAGGGGGTCTCGTGGTTGTGGAGCTAGGGAGAATCGAACTCCCGACCTACTCGATGCGAACGAGTTCTTCACGGTTTTCACCCTCCCAGGTCAGCGCGCAACAAAACCGCTCTCACCTGCACCGATCGCGTGAACTACACCGCTGAAAGTATTGGTTACAGCCGGACGTGTTGGACCTACTGCGGGACCACTGCGGGACGGCTGCGGGACGAAACCCTGGAGGGAACCAACCATGTACCGCACCTGCAACAAGCACCAATTCACGACCGGCGCCGTCGCCTGGAGCGTCGAGACGTTCCGGTCTCGGACGTGGATAGCGGTGTGTGAGCACCCGCGCTACCTCACACGGACGTGGGTAGTGCTCTGTCAGCACTCGACCGAAGCCGACGCGCGAGACTGCGCCGGTCGCCGGTCGGCCGGTGTCGCCATTCGCCACTGACCGCACAGACGAGAGTGCCCCCGACGCTGGTCGGGGGCGCTTTTGTCGTTCGGGTCAGTGGATACCAAGTTCAGCGGCAATGCCGTCGAGCGTCGTCCCCTCGCCTCTCCAGAACGCCGACGCTGCGGCCTGGCCTCCGTAGCGGCCGATGCGGTTTCCCTTGCTGTCATCCACAAGCACATACAGCCCGTAGTCGTCGGCGCTCGGATCACGCCGGCGACTCTTGACCAGCAACAGCCCGTTGGTCTTGGCCAGCCGTCGCAGACGTGCGACGCGATTGGTGTTGTCGCGCATTGGGTTTCGTCCCTTCACTTGCATGGATACTCGATCCCGAATCGCTTCGGGGGTTGTCCATGCCGTGCCGCGCGAGATTGTGATCAGCTACAACCCGAACTGATACCACCGTCGAGCTTACCAGCGTTGCTAGCGCGCCCCGTTCGCAACCGTTCGGTGCTGCTGGGTTCTGATCTGGGCCGCTCTCGCGTGCTCGTACATCGCCTTCTGAGCCGCTGCGACACGGCGTCGAGCCGCGCCCCTGGCAGGACGGGTGATGGCCCGTGCCTGCTCAAGCTGCGCAGCGCGAACGGCACGCTCGCGTCGGCGGAGTTCCTGACTGTCGCGGTACGCCTGCGGGTCGACAGGGCGCGGTTCGACGTACTCGTCGCCCTCTGCCCAGGGCAGAAGGTAGTGTCGGCACCCTGGGTGACCGAAGCCGCGCGCCCTGGCCTCGGCGAGACTCGCGACCACCGGAACCTGACCGTCGCGGGCGCGGACATCTCCGGTTGTCGCGCCGGACAACGACAGGACTCGACCCTGGTACGGGGCACACTGCGGTGCGCAATCGACGTGCTGCGACACCAGCGCGAGACCGCGCCCCTGCGCTTGCTGGTCGGCCGCGAACACGTCGATCGACGCCCGGGCGACGGCCGTCCTGGTCGCCATCTCCAGGTACGAGTCCAAGCCCCATCGGCGCCCCCGCTCGTCGACGAACGCCGTGATGCCCCGTGAGGCGAACTTGTCCAACGCGCGCTGAACCGCAGCGAGTCGTTCGTCCTCGGTGGTCGTGGTCAAGGGTTGCGACATGACCTGTTGAACCACGCGCCGATAGATGTCGTCCGTCGAACGAAGCACCTGCGGCACGGCGCGGCGTACGGCGTCCGAGCGGTCGTTGATCACGACGGTCGACCAACCATCCCGCTTCATCTGCGCGGCCTCCTGGGCGCGCTCTTGGGCCAGGAGTTGCGCGGTCTGACGGCGGACCTCGGGGCGCTGGAGCAGGAGGTTCGTACCCCGCTGCACGCCGGACACCGAACCGTCGTCGCGGATAGCGCGGGCGACGATGACGTCGCCAACGATTTTCACCTCCAACCTCAAGGGTTGGCCTCCTTCCACTCGCGGAGCTGAACGGTCAAGGCGTCGACCATGCTCACCGCGTCGTTGGTGGCGCCGACCGACTCGTGATCCGAAATACGGCTCAGGCGCTCGATCGCGCTCGCGAGATCCCGAACTGCACGCGCTGACGGCAAGTCGTGGATGACCTTCTCCACCCCGTCCGCTGTGACGACGTGCTCAGTTACCTTGTCCCACAACCGTTTTCGCAATTCAAGCGCGTCGGCGAGTGCCTCCTCGGCGAGCTGTGCACGTGCTGCCCGGAGACGCTCGGCCCGGGCGAACTCCACCCGAGGCGGGATACCCCAGAACAGACCAGCGCGCTTGGACCAGCGACTCAGTGAGGCAGGGGACACGCCCAGGGCGCGAGCGGTTTCACCCTGGGTAGCGCCCTGGTCGTGCATACGCCGGATCTCGACCTCGACGTCGGCAGGCCGGACGCCGGACGCGCGCGCGGAACCTTCCATGCCTCCTCTCCTAATCACGCTCAGCGTCGATCTCGGCCTGGAGAGCGGCCCAGACACGATGAATCTCAAGTGCCTGAACAAAGTCGGCATGATCGGCGGTGATCGCGTGACGTTCCTTCGTGCGGCGGAATCGCTCGGCCAGCACCTGGGTACGTTCGCGCAACGCAGCACGCCGGTCGACGGCTCGGTCGATCCGGCGTCGCTCATCGGCGAGTAGAGCGGGCTCAAGTCCCACCTTCTTCACGCTCATGCTGCATCTCCTCCAGGTCCCATACCGCGCGCCTCCAGCTCGGCGTCGCGCAAGCGCTTGGCCTTGGCGTTGTGCGCCTTAACCTGGTCGAGCTTGGGGCGCTTCTTGCCCTCGCGGATCGCGTCGATGCTCGACGCCGTAGAGGACCGCAGGCGTCGCGCGCCGATAGGGCTCAGCTTGGCGCGGTCGACGGTCACGTTGGTGGCACCGCACGCGGGGCACGTCTCGGTACCCGACTTCGCCGGTCCGGTAGCCGCGGGCGTTTCGACGCTCTGCGCGCGGAGAACGGCGCTCAGGTCGCGTCGATAGATACCTTCTTCGTAGTTTCCGGCGCGGTCGGCAAGGCGTGCTGCGCGGTCGGCGCGTGCGGCGTCGATCTCGCGGTTGGGGGTATTGCTGTTCAGCGCGGCGCGGTCGATCTCGACGGCGTCGGACCCGCACGCCGGGCACGGCGTCGTGGGCGCTTCGGTCTTCGGCTTGGACGCGGTCTTCGGCTTGGGCTTGTAGCCCTTGGCCTTGATCGCGTCGGCGAGCTGTGCAGCGGTCGGCGCCTTGCGTGCCGTGTTAACGGTCTTATCACGGTTCGGCGTGACGGGGCTATTACGTTTGGGCGCAACAGGATTGGTCATTTCGGAACTCCTCGGTGTCTCATCGGTGTGATCTTGCGGCCGCGGTCGCGACCGAGCATTTTCATGACCCTGGCTTCTTCGGCAGGCGTCAGGGTTCGGACCGCTGGTCTGTCGTCGAGCGCCGGGTTTCGCTGGTCATTCGCCCACGGGATGCCCCCGCCCTCGAATGCCTTCCAAACGGCGGGAGCGTCGTCCCAGTGGCCCGCGTCAACGAGTGCGTGCAGGTCCGGCGCGTCATCGACCAGCGCGTGATCCGCCAGGGTGTCGATCAGCGCTGCGGCGGAATAGTCGGTCTCGCTGGCGATCGTGTCGGTCGTCACGGCTTCGCGAGTGTCGGCGTAGGAGTCGCGAAGCGACGCGTTCAGCGACTTCGTGACCGCTGCGTAGTCGTACCGACCGGGCACGGGGTCGACGCCGAGCGAGCGGAGATGCTCCTTAAGCGTGCTCGTGGTGAACTTCGGCGGCTTCATGATGTCGTCGACCGTGGCACGCTCGATACGGCTGTGGGTGTCCATCGAGCGGACACCCTTCATGTCTTCCGCGAGCCGGTGTCGACCGCCGGTGATCGGAGTACCGATCGGCACGCCGTAGCGACGCTCACCGGCGGGCGAATCGACATATCGAGTCATTCGTCGCCCTCCTCTCGATCGCGTTCACCGCGTCGAATCGCGCGGTCGAGCGTGCGGGCAGCTGCCCGAAACGCGGCGTCGGGGCCGGCGCCTCGGTGGTGCCATGACCTTGGGCGCGCTTTGCCCTTGTGCTTCTGGCGTCGTCGGCCCATCTCAGTCCGCCCGGTCGATTGCCGCGGCGTGACGTGCGAGTTCGCGGGCGAGCTCGAGTGCCTCGTCCGACGTCAACCGGAAGTAGCCGTCGAGCACGACGCGCCGACCGGATCTCCAGATCTCGATGGCCTGAACCGCTTCGTCGGGATTCACTGCCGGGATCGCGACGGCACCACCAACTTCGCGATCACGGTCAGTCAGCATCGCGCACATGACCTGACCCGCGACGACGCGATGCCAGCGAGCGCGCGCCCACGTTCTGGACTTCGCGGTCTGAGCGTCGAACCACGTGGTGAAACTCTCGATCAAGTGTCCTCCAATCTTGTTGTATCACTTGCTATTTCATTCATGACGCCCTCCCAATCAAGGGGCGTAGCACTTCCGACAGCGCCCTCGCCTTCGGGAGCGGCCCGAGACTTCGCTCCATGACGTCGGCGACCTCGCGCTCGTCAGCGGCCCGCAGCAAGGCCGTCAGGTCTGCGAGGGTTATCTCGCGCCGATTGGTCGAGAGACTCGGGAGCAATGCCCGGACAACCGCGAAACAGGGATCGCAGTAGACCTTTTGGCGATCGGTGCCTCGCACCTTCGTGCCCGCGACCTTCGTCGTGAGGCACAGGGCACACCGGCGAGCAGAGTCGGCACAAGCGGGATGGAACTGTTCGCCGGAGGGCGCCGGTTCACCGCATACGCAGGTGTAGAACTCCGTTCTCATCGCGGCCAGACCTGTACCCGGAACCTGACCTGTCCCGGGGTCACGCGTGACCTCACTTGTGACCGGGGCGTCGGGAGCCGTTGCGGCGTCACAATTTTCAGGTAGGCATTCGCAGTGGTTCCCCTGCTTGTGGAGCCGCGCACGTCTCTGACGGTCCCTCTGGCTTTCCTTGCGCCGACCGTCCCTCATGCTCGGCGGGGGCATGTGTTCGTCAATGCGCGCAAGTTTGTAACCGTCACCGTCACGCGTGACCAAACCTGTGACAATCAGCTGTTCGGTGCAAGCGTCGGGGTCAGGCACGTCGGATGCTCTGCGGACGTCAACCGCGCGAAGCCGGCCGTCGTAGCGGAATGTCCGGCCGCACAGGTGAATCAGCGCGAGGTAGTGCCAGCGCGCGGCAAAGTCCAGACTCTCGAACACAGGCCAGTCGGTGAAGTTGTCGTCAGTGCGAATCCACGTCACGCGCGCCCCCTCGGGATACGCTCGACCCGGACCAGCCGCATAGGCCGCGGCTGGTCCTCGTCGTGAGCGGGGCGCGACTCGGGTAATCCCAAGTCCTCCAATGCATCCCGGGCGAACTGATCACAGACCGGGCCGTAACGCTTGACGTGCGCGCCATACGCGGGCGAACTGCGCGCGCAGGTAGTCGAGTGCCGAATGTTCATGCGGCACCGTCATACAGGCCGTCAATCCACGTTTCGATGTCAGCTCGTCGCCATACGCGACGACGGCCGACCACGATAGACGGGGGCAAGTCACCTCGACTCTGGAACATCCGCAGAGTGCCGATCGGCACGCCCGGCATGTACTGACTGTGAATCTCTTTGTAACCCAGCAACTGTTGGCCAGGATCGTTCATCGTTCTAGCAACTTCACTCACCTCGCGATGCCCTGCGAGGTGCTGTCGGGCCGTCCTTCCCGCCTACGAACTTATGTTCGATGTTGCCAGTTGTCAACTGATCCCCTTGTCGCGCAGTGCAATTCACGTCCATTTTGGATGTACCCGCCGACTAGAGGGTGTACAGTGGTAAACATGAAAGCACAGAGCAATGCACATGACCGGAACTATCAGCGCCACGCCGCGGCGTTCAACCGCGACAACCTCGAACAGCTCGCGGCCGAGCACGCCGAGACAATGCAACGCGAGTCAGAGGCGCGGGCCGAGCTCTACGAAGCCGCCTGCTGCGCGGTCGATGGCGGCTACCGTAAGGCCGACGTTGCCCGATGGGCCGGTATCACGCGCGTAACCCTCGACAAGGCGCTGGCAGCGTTCTACGCCGCAGACCGGGCCGAGATCGAGAACGCCAAGTGAACCGGAATCGACGCGAAGGCGTCACAGACTCGTGGACCAGGGCAGACGGCACGCGTTCGGCCCGATGGGGGCGCGGCAAGCGCTGGTTGGTCCGATGGGTGGACGAAGGTCAGGAATACTCTCGCTCGTTCGACAAGAAGTCGGAGGCCGGCGCCTACCTGTCATCGCTGACCACTGCGCGCAACACTGGCCGGTTCGTCCACGATCGCGCAGGGCGAATCACCATCGGCGACCTGTGGGACCAGCTCGCCTCGCAATCCGGGCACCTGTCGCCGAAGACTCTCGCGAGTCGTGAGACGGCCTACCGCGTCCACGTCGCACCTCGATGGGTCGCCGTTCAGGTCGGTGACGTCAAGGTCACCGCGGTGCGGAGCTGGGTTACCCAGATGGCGAACGACGGCGTCGGAGTCCCGACCATTGAGCGGGCCGTCGGCGTGCTGCGCGGGATCTGCGAGCTCGCGGTGGATGACAAGCGCGTCGCGGCGAACCCGGTCGTGAACGTGAAGCTCCCCCGTCGTGAACACGCGGACCGCAACTACCTCTCGGTCGAGCAGGTGGACCGACTCGCCGAAGCTGTGTCATTCCGGCCGGAAGTGGTGCGATTCCTCGCGTTCACCGGGCTCAGGTGGGGCGAGATGGCCGCACTACGGGTACGCGACTTCGACATGCTGCGACGTCGGATCGACATTTCGCGGTCGGTGACCGAAGTCAGGGGCGCGCTCGTGTGGGGGACGCCGAAGACGCACGAGCGCCGATCGGTGCCGTTCCCGGCCGCTCTGGCGGGTGACCTGTCTCGACTCATGGTCGGCAAGTCTCGGGATGACCTGGTGTTCAGCTCCGACGACAACGGCGTACTGCGAAACACCAACTGGCGCCCCCGCGTCTGGAACAGGGCGCTTGCCGCAGTGCAAGCCGATGACCCGGAGTTCCCGACCGTCTCACCACATGATCTTCGTCACACTGCGGCGTCGCTGGCGATCTCGGCCGGGGCGAACGTGCTGGCACTTCAACGAATGCTTGGCCACGCCAAGGCGTCGATGACTCTGGACACCTACAGCGACCTGTTCGATGGCGATCTCGACCACGTTGCGGGCGCTCTCGACGCCAAGATTGCAGCGTCCCGTGAAACTACTGCGGGACCACTGCGGGACGGAGGCGTCAATTCGATGAACGCCTAGTCTCGAAAACCGCTCTGACCTGCGGTTATCCTGGTGGAGCTAGGGAGAATCGAACTCCCGACCTACTCGATGCGAACGAGTCGCGCTACCAACTGCGCCATAGCCCCGGGTGGCCGTCAAGACCAACCGCAGCAACTCTAGCAGCACACCCGACCTACATCACAATCGACACTCCCCTACCGTGGTGACGTGGCCGAACTCTCGAACGACCAAGCAGTCGCCATCCTCGACAAAGCTGTGGCGGCGATCAATCCTGTCCTCGACGTCCTCGCCGAACGCGACGTTCTGGGCATCAAGAAGCACACCTACCACCCCTGGCCCGACGGTCCGCGCAGCCATCAGGCCATCCACCTCGTATCGACGCCGCTCGATTTCGCCGACTGGCCCGGCACGGCGGGTTGGAATGAGCTGCCGATGAAGAAGCGCGCCGACTGGTGGATCAATCGGATCGGTTCGCTCAACACCATTGCGGTGGCGTTCCCCAACGTCTTCGGGTTCTGGACGAAGTTCTTGCCCGTCGCATCGCTGCTAGGTTTCGCCAATCAGGCCATCGTGTTGGTCGCGATCGCCCGCGAATACCAGGTCGTCGAACGCCGCTACCAGGTGGAATTGCTCGCCGAGGTCCTGTGCAATCGCAGCGTCGACGCCGACTCAGCCGGCGCCGCCGAAACGGCGATCCTTCCGCGCGGCCGACGCAATCTGATCGCTACGGTGTGGACCGTCGCGCAACTTCTGCGTGGGCTGTCCGATGAGCTGGATCGACGCCCCGGACCGTCGAAACCTTTTGCGACACTGCGCCTCATCCCGCTCATGGGCGGCCCGTTCACCTATCTCGGCGAGCGACTGGCACTGAGCCGTGCGGCCGCACTGGGCCGACGCTGGATCATCGACCACCCCGACTCGATCTCGCCGCTCACGTAGAGGGTTCGATAAAGCGGACATGCCCCACCCGTAGTCGGGTGGGGCATGTGCTGGGGGAAACGCTCTTGAGCTATCCGACGCGGCGGAAGTCTTCGTCTTCGCGCATCACCCGGCGACGCTGGAACGGCGGCAGGTGTTCAAAGACCGGGTCTTCGTCGTCGATCTCCAACACGACCGACCCAGGCCGCCGCAGGCGACGCGGAATACGTTCGGCGAGTTCGGGTTCGGCGATCTCCCGGCGTCGGCGCGCGTCGGCCTCCCGGCGTGACTTCTCCAGTCGCGCCATGCGCTGCTTGCGGATCTGAACCTCGGTCCGCACCGCCCGGCGCAGATAAACGAGGTAGGCGATCAACGCGATGGCCGCGACACCCGTTGCCACCCAACCGATTACACCGAGCAACACACCCGCACCGACGGCGAGCAACGTGAGCGCGAGAAGGCCAAACAGAACCCGTTGCCGCTCACGGTAGCGCACGTCGCCGCGGGTCTGATCGATTTCGGGGTTATACCCACCACGACCGCGGGGGCGCGCGGGCTTCTCCTTCTCCGCCTCGACGTCATCGGAGTCACCTTGCGCAGCAACGGTTTCCAATTCATCGTCGTAGTCGTCGTCATCCGCGTCGGCGTACTCGGCGTCTTCGTCGAGATCATCCCCGTCGTCGTATTCGGCGTCCTCATCGAGATCGTCGTCGACCACCTCGATCACCTCGGTGACGTCCTCAGCGCCGTCGGCGAACTCGGCATCGACGATCGAATCGTCTCCGTCGGCAGTCTCTTCCGCGTCGTCGGTGTCGACCAGTTCGGCGTCGACGGTGACAACCTTCTTCATCTCGACGGTCTCTTCGTCGTAGGCGACGGCGTCGACGTTGTCCTCGTCGGCCTCCGTCTCCTTAGCGGCATCACCGGCGTCAGCGGCTTGTGCGGCCACAGTCGCGGCCTTCACGGTGCGCTTGTACGAGGCGTCGCTCGGGTGAGCTCCCGCCGCAACCCGCCCACGCGACGACGACCGCGTCGATCCACCGCGCGTGACCAGCCGAGTCTTGCGGACAGCGTCGGTGGTTTTGGCCACCTCCGGACGTCCCTTGAGGAACATCGGGACCAAGACGAAGAGCCAGATCGCCACCAGCCCTACCCACAACACTGAGTTCGGCATTCGACTCTCCTCTCACATTGGTTAACCCGAGTCACACCAGACCATCCAACAATCTAGGGCGCCGACAGCTCACAGCGGCGGCGGCGCGCCGACGCCGCGCCACATTCTCAGGACTTGCCAAGAAAGGCGTTGACCCGCGGCAACCAGCAGGAGTAAATTCACCAACAGATGAATTCAACACTCGGTGAATTGAGGTATCCGATGAGTTCCCCACCTCCAGCCATTTCCTGTGATCGTGTGACCGTGCGCCGCGGCCAGACCACCGCGGTCGACGACCTCTCGATGACCATTCCGCAGGGCTCCATCACCGGACTCCTGGGACCGTCGGGGTGCGGAAAGACCACCCTGATGAGAGCCATCGTCGGCACTCAGCGCAATGCCGAAGGCACCGTCAACGTTCTCGGCTACCCGGCCGGCTCGCCCATCCTGCGTAGACACGTCGGTTATGTGACGCAGTCGGCGTCGGTCTACACCGACCTCACCGTCGTCCAGAACGTCCGCTACTTCGCGACTCTGTTCGACGCCGAGTCCAACGTCGACGACGCACTCGCCGCCGTCGGACTCACCGACTTCGCCGACCGCCCGACGTCGGGGCTCTCCGGCGGTCAGGTCAACCGCGTGTCGATCGCATGCGCGCTGGTTACGCAACCCACCCTGCTGATCCTCGACGAGCCGACCGTCGGGCTCGATCCGGTACTGCGCGCCGACCTGTGGGCACGTTTCGACGCACTCGCCCGGTCCGGCGTGACGCTGCTGGTGTCGAGTCACGTGATGGACGAGGCCGCCCACTGCGACAACCTGCTGCTGATGCGCGGCGGGCATCTCGTCGCCCAGCTGACTCCCGACGAACTGCGTTCGCGCACCGGACAATCCAATCTGGAAGATGCCTTCCTCGCATTGATCAAGGAAACCGCGGCATGACCACCATCACCTCATCTGACGCCGTTCGGGCCACGCCTATCCATCCGAAACTGTTGGGCGCCACCGCAATCCGCGTCCTCCGACAGCTTCGCGCGGATCCCCGCACCATCGCCCTGATTCTCGTGATACCGATTCTGCTGATGACGCTGCTGTACTTCATGTTCTCCGAGCAGCCCGCATTGCCTGATGGCACAACACGATTCGACATCATCGGCATCACCATGCTCGGCATCGTGCCGTTCATCACGATGTTCCTGATCACCTCGATAGCGATGCTGCGCGAACGCAGGTCGGGCACGCTGGAACGCCTGCTGACCACTCCGATCAGCCGTCTCGACCTGCTCGGCGGCTACGGCATCGCATTTTCCGTGGTGGCCGCGGTCCAGGCAATCCTGGCCTCCGGCGTCTCGTTCTGGCTTCTGGGCATGCAGACGCAGGGGTCGGTGGTGTGGGTGATCGTCATCGCGATGCTCGACGCCATGCTGGGCGTCGGACTGGGCCTGCTGTGCAGCGCATTCGCCCAGACGGAGTTCCAAGCGGTGCAGTTCTTGCCGGTGGTCGTCATTCCGCAGTTGTTCCTGTGCGGGCTGTTCGTGGCCCGCGATCAGCTGCCCGGATGGATGGACGCGCTGTCGACGGTGATGCCGCTGACCTACGCCGTGCAGGCGCTGCAGGAGGTCGCGGGCAACGTCGACCCGACCGCCATCATGTGGCGCGACATCGCGATCGTCGCCGCATGCATCGTCGTCGCGCTGGCCTTGGCGGCCGCGACGCTGCGGCGTCGGACACCGTAATACGCTGACGAGGCCATGACTTCACGACGCAGCGGCCGTCGCCCCGGCGACCCCGACACCAAAGGCGCCATCCTCGACAGCGCGCGAGAGTTGTTCGCGCGCGACGGATTCGACAAGACCTCGGTGCGAGCGATCGCCGCGGACGCCGGCGTCGACGCGGCCCTGGTACACCACTATTTCGGAACGAAACACAAACTGTTCCTCGACGCGGTAGCGATTCCCATTGATCCGACAGTGATTCTCGGACAGTTGAACTCCGTCGATGTCCACGACCTCGGAGCTCATCTGCTGCGCACGGTGCTCGGCATTTGGGACGGTGAATTACAAAGCGCCGGAGTAGCTTTGCTGAAAACCAACTTGGCGGCGCCCGACTCGGCAATGATCCGCTCGTTCATCGCCGAGATCATCCTGACGAATATCGCCACCCGGATCGACGACGACACCGATGTCCGGACGTCCCTGCTGGCCAGCCAGATGCTGGGCGTGTTGGTGACGCGGTACGTCATCCGGCTCGAACCCATCGCATCGATGTCCGTCGACGACGTCGTCGCGAAGGTCGGGCCGACCCTGCAGCGGTATCTGACCGGGGAGCTGTGAGTTCGCGTCCCCGCCACAGGTGGTGGAGGGCGCATTGCCCTTCGACATGTACGAGGGGGACGCCTGTTCACCTCGTCCCGGCTTCGAACCGTCCGTCGACGCTGACCCGGATCTCGACACCGGACGACTGAATCTCCAACGCCGGCGCGCCGGCTGAAGCGGCCAGCGCGAACCGGGGCACCGGGCCGTGGCTCGGCTCAGCGCCCGCCGACATCATGCCGGAATCAGCGATCACCAGCGCCCGCACCGCGCCGGCACCGACGGCGTCCGCGTACGCCTGCGCTTTGCGCATCGCATCGTGAACGGCCGCAATACGCAGCTCATCCTCGTAGTCGATACGATTGTCCCGCAGCACATCCCAGTGCAATGTACCGAGTTGCACACCGTCGCGGGCGCCCCACGCATCCATGAACGGCGCGAGCACATCGAAGTCGGTGAACTCGACCGACAGTCCGATAGACGTGTGATGTACAGCTGGCTGGACTCGTCCGTCACGGTCGGTTGGGTGATAGCTGTGGCTGTGCACGCGGTCGGAGGTCCATCTGGCGACACCACCGGCCGCCTCCAGGTCCCGCACGGCTGCAATCAACTCCGACTGCAGTGCGACTGCTTTCTCATGCGCGACAACACTTTTCGAGTCCTCAAACTCCGCGGCCAGCGGCACGGTGACACTCTCGGCGGCGAAGATGTGCGACGCCGTTCCCCGGACAACGAATTCAGTCATGCCCACAGATTAGCGACGAATCAGGCGTAACTCGCCCGCCCGAGCCGCACCAGACTCTCGGTTGCGCTCCCGACGACCTCTTCGACCGTCAAGCCGAACAGAATGTGATCGCGCCAGCGGGAATTGACGTCCATGTACCGTTCGAGGAGGCCCTCACGCCGGAAACCCACCTTGGTCAACACCGCCTGCGAGGCGTCGTTCGTCGGCTGCACGGTCGCCTCCAGCCGATGGAGTCCGACCGGACCGAAGGCGTGGTCGACGCCGAGCGCGACTGCGGCCGTTGCGATTCCGTTCCCATAGTGGTTCGAGTCGATCCAGTAGCCGATCCACGCGTTACGTACCGCCCCGCGCTGAATGTTGCCGATGGTCAGCTGCCCGACGTACTCGCCATCGACCTCGATAACGAACGGCAGCAGAGTGCCGCGTTTGGCCTCCGAACGCAGCACAGAGAACAGCGGACCCCAATTGCTGCGCTGGTGGCGCTGCACCCACGAGCCGGGAGCGGTCGGCTCCCATGGCAGCAGGGCGTTCTGATTCCGCAGTCGAAGTTCGCTCCACATCGCGGCATCGCGCAGCTTGACCGGACGCACCGTCACCAATCCCCCAGCACAGCGCAAGGGGCCCAGGGTGGCAGGCCACCCCGGGTGAACGTGCGATTTAGCCCACGCGAACATGAGCTGAGTTTACCGTCGGCGCACAACCACCGGCTCTCGGCTGTCGACGGGCAGAGAGACAGACAGACAGCGAGCGACGCAACCGACCCGCTCCGAGTTCGCCCGCGCGTAAGCGACGACGCAAACGCACAACCACCCGCCCCGAGTTCGCCCGCGCGTAAGCGACGACGCAAACGCACAACCACCCACTCCCCGAGTGCCGAAGCGAGGAACGAGCTTCGGTGTAACGAGGGGTCGGCCAGACGACGAACCCAACGCGACCAAACACCATGCGGGCGCATACCTACAGCACAGTCCCGTGCACAGCGCAGACACGGTCGTGGTGATCGGACGCATCCCCTCGCTCACCGAGGCCGCCATCCACACCCTGCTGAGCAACCTTGCGCGTCGAAGTAAGTGCAGACCGAATGTCGAGACGCCGTGAGCTGAACAGACACCGCTCCCCGAGTGCCGAAGCGAGGAACGAGCTTCGGTGTAACGAGGGGTCGGCGAGACGACGAACCCAGCGCGACCAAACACCATGCGGGCGCATACCTACAGGACAGTCCCGTGCTCAGCGCAGACACGGTCGTGGTGATCGGACGCATCCCCTCCCTCATCGAGGCCGCCGTTCACACCGTTCTGGGCAAGCTTGCGCGTCGGAGCAGGTGCAGACCAATTTTCGAGACGCCGTGAGCTGAACAGACACCGCTCCCCGAGTGCCGAAGCGAGGAACGAGCTTCGGTGTAACGAGGGGTCGGCGAGACGACGAACCCAACGCGATCAAACACCATGCGGTCGCATACCTACAGAACAGTCCCGTGCTCAACACAGACACGGCTGTGGTGATCGGACGCATCCCCTCCCTCATCAAGGCCGCCATCCACACCCTGCTGAGCAACCTTGCGCGTCGAAGTAGGTGCAGACCGAATTTTCGAGACGCCGGTGAGCTGAACTCGACTGGTGGTGACTACGCCTCGCGGTGAGAGCCGGCACGTATGCAGGCTGTTCGGGTTGGTTGGGTTGGGTTCTTCGTCTCGCCGACCCCTCGTTACACCGAAGCTCGTTCCTCGCTTCGGCACTCGGGGAGCGGGGTGACGCACCGCACAGCCCCGCGCGTCGGCACTCGGGGAGCGGGGTGACGCACTGCACAGCCCCGCGCGTCGGCACACGCGGAGCGGGGTGACGCACCGCACAGCCCCGCGCGTCGGCACACGCGGAGCGGGGTGACGCACCGCACAGCCCCGCGCGTCGGCACACGCGGAGCGGGGTGACGCACCGCACAGCCCCGCGCGTCGGCACTCGGGGAGCGGGGTGAAGCACCGCACAGCCCCGCGCTTCGGCACTCGGGGAGCGGGGACCCCCGCTTCGGCACACGCAGAGCAGGGGACGCCACAGCCCGACGGACCGCCGCGAGCGCGTCCGAGTTATCCGCGCTGCGCGAGGAACATCACGTCTACTTCGTCGCCGGTGCGCAGTTCCTCGACGTCGGGTTTCACGACGATGAGGCAGTTGGCTTCGGCTAGCTCGGCGAGCAGGTGCGATGTTCCGGTCGGTGACGCCCCGATGACCTGCACGAGGTATTCGCCGGTGCGTTCGTCACGCATCAACTGTCCGCGCAGGTACCCGGTGCGACCTTCGACGGAGACGATGGGGCCGATGGTGCGCGCCTTGATCATTCGACGCATCGGCTGCCGTTTGCCGAGGGTCAGGCGGATCAGCGGCCGGACCATCACCTCGAAACTGACCAGTGCGCTGACCGGGTTGGCGGGCAGCAGGAAGGTGGGAACGTCGTCGCGGCCCAGCCGCCCGAAGCCCTGCACGGAGCCGGGATGCATTGCCACACGGACGATTTCGAGTTCGCCGAGTTCGGTCAGCGCGTCGGCGACAGCGCGCGACGCGGCTCCGCCGACGGCGCCGCACAGCACGACGATCTCGGAGCGGATCATCTGCGCTTCGACCACCTCGCGCAGTCGGGACAGCTCACGTTCGGCGATGCCGACGCGGTTGACGTCGGCGCCGGCGTCGCGGCCGGCCGCGGCGAGCGCGTAACTGTTGACGTCGTAGACCTGGCCGGGGCCGGGAACGCGGTCGACGTCGACGAGCTCGTTGCCGATCGCGATCACCGACAGCCGCGGACGCGGATGCACCAGCACCCGCGCCTGCCCGACAGCGGCGAGCAGCCCGACCTGCGCGGGCCCGATGATCATGCCTTCGCGTACCGCGACGTCACCGGGCTGGACGTCGTCGCCGATGCGTCGCACATAGGAACCCGAGTCGACCGCCTGGCCCACGCGGACCGTCTGGACGCCGCCGTCGGTCCAGCGCAGCGGCACGACGGCGTCGGCGAGAGTGGGCAACGGCGCACCTGTTTCGACACGGACGGCCTGACGCGGCTGAAGCCGCGTCGGGGTGCGTGATCCGGGTTCCACCTCGCCGACGACGGGCAGCTTCACCATCATCGGTTCACCCGCGGCGTCGACGTCGACGTCGGCATCCCCGACGTCGAGGTCATTGAGATCGTCGGGTGCTTTCTCACCCGCGGCGATGACGTCGACGGCCCGGACTGCATAACCGTCGACGGCGGCCTGATCGAATCCGGGCAGCGGACGTTGCGTCACCACTTCCTCGGCGCACAGCAGGCCCTGCGCTTCGGAGATGGCGACTTTCACCGGTCGGGGCATCACCGCGGCGGACGTGATCAACGCCAAGTGGTCCTCGACAGAACGCATTTCGCCTCCTCGCTGCAGTCCCGGGTCAGACTTGTTCAGCCTGAAACGTTATACGTGACGAGGACGTGAGTCGGGGAGGCACGCGGGCGTGAGCCGCTTCAAGCGCTACTTGAGGCGTTCGACCAGCCATTCTCTCAGTTCGGGTCCGTAATCGTCGCGGTCGAGTGCGAAATCGACTGCGGCCTTGAGATATCCGCCGGGGTTGCCGAGGTCGTGGCGGGTGCCGCGATGCACGACGACGTGCACGGGCTCGCCCTCGTCGATGAGCAGCGCGATGGCGTCGGTCAGCTGCAGTTCGCCGCCTGCGCCGGGCGTGATGCGACGCAGCGCGTCGAAGATCTTACGATCCAGGATGTATCGCCCGGCGGCGGCGAAGTTCGACGGCGCGTCTTCACGTTTCGGTTTCTCGACCATGCCGCGCAGCCGCATCACATTGGGGTTCTTGGCATCCGGGAGCGGCTCGACGTCGAAGACGCCGTAGGCACTGATCTGGTCGTCGGGGACCTCGATGGCGCACAGGACCGATCCGCCGCGCCGTTGACGCGTGCGCGCCATCACCTCGAGTACGCCGCCGGGCAGGACGAGGTCGTCGGGCAGGAGCACCGCGATGGCGTCCTCGTCGTCGCTCAGGTACTGCTCGACGCAGCCGACCGCGTGGCCCAGCCCCAGGGGCTTCTCCTGCACCACCGAGGCCACCTCGAGCAGCGACGGCGCGTTACGCACCTTCGCCAGCATCGCCTGCTTCCCGCGCTTGGCGAGGGTGCTCTCCAGGACGAGGTCTTCGACGAAGTGGGCGACCACGCCGTCCTTGCCGGGCGAGGTGATGATCAGCAGGCGCTCGGCGCCCGCGGACTTCGCTTCCTCGGCGACCAGTTCGATGCCCGGTGTGTCGACCACCGGAAGCAGCTCTTTCGGGACCGTCTTCGTCGCGGGAAGGAATCGGGTGCCCAGGCCTGCTGCGGGGACGACGGCGGTCCGGGGAATCGACGGTGCGCTGGGCCGTTCGTCGTCCAGGTCGGTACTCTCGGTGCTTGCCATAGCCGTCAGCCTAATGCCGACGGCTGGCCGACCTCGGGTGAGTGGGTGCGAAGTGACTGGGAACGCAGCGAAGACACAGCGTCGGGCGGAGTTTTCGGCGCGCCGTGCGGCGATGTCGATGTATGAGCGCGAACAGGCCGCGGCCGACCTCTCCGAGTGGATCTATTCGGCGCCGTTTCGACTCGAATACGACGTCACCGTCGCCGCCTACATACCGATCGGAACCGAGCCCGGATCGTTGAGCTTTCTCGACGCACTGTCCGACCGCGACGTCCGAGTACTTCTCCCGGTCGTCCCCGACGGCGCTCCCGCGCCACTCGACTGGGCCCGATATAGTGGCGAAAGTTCTTTGGAGACAAGGAGATTCGGGCTACTGGAGCCGACCGGCACCTTGTTGGGCCCCGACGCCCTGGACGCCGTCGACGTGGTCTTCGTGCCCGCGCTCGGCGTCGACCGGCGCGGTACCCGCCTGGGCCGCGGAGCGGGTTACTACGACCGCAGCCTCACCGGAGTGCGTGCCGAATTCGTCGCCGTGGTCTACGACGACGAGCTGGTCGACGAATTGCCGCGGGAGCCGACGGACGTCCGCGTCGGCTGGGCGTTGACGCCCGGGCGAGGGTTTGTGGAGTTGGAGTGAAGTGACCTAGGACGCGGCCGCAGCGGTCGACGTCGAACTGGTCGACGAGGAATCCGAGCTGCTCGACGACGAACTCGACGAGGAGTCGCTCGACGAGGCGGACGTGGTCGACGATGCCGACGAGCCGGCCTTCGAGCCGGACGACCGGTTGTCGGTGCGGTAGAAACCGCTGCCCTTGAAGACGATCCCGACCTGGCTGAACAGCTTGCGCAGCTTGCCCGAACACTCGGGGCACACCGTCAACGAGTCGTCGGAGAACGACTGGACGATGTCGAACTTGTTGTCGCACTCCGTACAGGCATACGAGTAAGTGGGCACCGGAACCTCCGCCAGAATCAATGTTTGCGTCCCTTAGTCTAACCGAAAGTGGCACTCGAACATTCCGAGTGCTAATCGAGACCAGGAACGTAGGCCCGCACGACGCCGCCGATCCATCCCGAAACATCAGCTGACCAGCATATTTGAGACATGATCAGCTCAACATCTGCACTCGGCGTCGACGTCGGAAAACGCGGTTATCCACAGTCTCCATCGCACGCCCAGTCATGTGGACAACCAGCCGCAGCGCCCTCTCGGACGGTGCGCGACGCGTTACGTTGCGCTCATGCGATTCGACGCCCTGGCCAATCGGCTCTCGCCCCGGTGGGGCGACCGCCTGTCCTCGTGGCTACGGCCTGGCTGGATACGGGCGGTGATCATCCGACGCACCGCTGCCATCGCCCTGATCATCGCGGCCGCGGCGTTCACCGTCTCCGACCATCGCGCGACGCAGGAACAGTCGGTCGTCGTCGCGGCACACGATCTCACGCCTGGGCAGACACTGACCGGCACCGACCTCGCCATCGTTCGCGTCCCCGGCACCGCCCTGCCCGACGGCGCGCTGCGACTGTCCGCCGACGGTGTCGGACGCACCGTGACCGCCGCGATGCGACCGGGCGAAATAGTGACCGACCTGCGCCTGCTGTCCTCCCGGTTGCCGTCGGCCCTGCGCGGAGAACGGGACTCGCGGCTGGTTCCGGTACGACTGTCCGACGACGCCGTCGCCGACCTGCTGCGTGAGGGCGATGTCGTAGACGTGCTCAGCGAGACGTCAGAAGTGTTGGCGCGCAACGCCGTTGTCGCGCTCGGTGCGGGTCGGCGCGCCGGCGGCATCGCCGCGACCAACGCATCGGCACGCCCGATTCTGCTGGCGATGCGCAGTTCGGAGGCTCAGCGGGTGGCCACCGCCGGGCTCAAATCGGCATTGACCGTCGTCCTGCATTGACTAACCGGCAATTGAGTCAGAGGTGTCGAATGTGCATCACATCCGATGAACCGCCATCTCATTGGTTTACTATCAACTTCAGGTTTAGCCTCGCGAAGGGATGAACCGGGAGCGACCCGATCACTGCAAACGAAGCGGAAACTACACGAGAGGACCGCACAACGTGCTCAAGGGATTCAAGGAATTCATACTCAAGGGCAATGTCGTTGAGTTGGCCACCGCGGTCATCATCGGCGCGGCTTTCACCGCCATCGTCACCGCCTTCACCGAAAAGGTCATTCAGCCGCTGATCAATGCCATCCCGATCGGCACCGATAAGGCCGAGGGCCTGGGCTTCAAGATCACCGACAACGCGAACACGTTCGTCAACATCGGCGCGGTGATCACCGCGGCACTCAACTTCTTGATCGTCGCCGCCGTCGTCTACTTCATCATCGTGCTGCCCTACAACAAGCTTGCCGCACTCGCTGGTTTCGACACGGACTCGGCGGTGGCGAAAGAAGTCGTACTTCTCACGGAGATCCGCAACATTCTCGACCCGAAGTCCGCCGGAGGCGTCGACGCAGATGTGGCGGCCCGGGCAGCGGGCGAGGTGCTGACACCGCCGGTCGCCACCTCGGTATTCGAGAGGGGCCCAGACTTCGGCAGCGGCCCGGCGAATCCCAGTCCGGCGAATCCCAGCCCATTGGGTCGCGGCCCCGTGGGGCCGCCGCCGCAGTCGGGACCGATACCGCCCGTCGGCCCGCCGCAGTCCGGCCCGTTCCAGGCGGGTGGCCCACCGGCCTACGCACCGCGGCCCGACGGTCCGTCCGTGCAGCCGTCGCGCGATTTCGGCGGCCCGCCGTCGGGCGCCATCCCGTTGCCGACCGAGCGTTTCCAGTCGGGTCCCTCGGTCCAGCCCTCCCAACCGCAGGGCCCGCCGCCCGCGGCGCCACCCGGCGGGGGCTATTCGCCGCCGAGTCCGGCTCCCGGTCCCGGTCAGGGCAACTACCCGCCGCCGCAGGGCAATTACCCACCACAGGGGCAGGGCAACAACGCACCGCCGAATTTCCCGCCGTCCGGCGGATTCCCGGCGCAGCCGGGCGACCCGGATGCACCGGGCCGCCACTCCCGCTAGCAACTGCGAAAAGCCGCTCCCCGCATTCGCCGGGAGCGGCTTTTCGCGTCAGAAGGGCCTCAGTTCCCCAACACGACGGTCCGGTCCGCCATCGCCGCAACGAAGGGGTCGTGGGTGATGATGATCGTTGTACGGCCCGATGCGAGCTTGCGCAGGGGTCCGAGGATGCGGTCCGCGGTGGCCCGGTCCAGGCCCGTCGTCGGCTCGTCGAGTACCAGGACCGGTGTGTCACGCAGGAACGCACGAGCCAACGCGATACGTTGGCGTTGCCCGCCGGACAGATTCGCGCCGGAATCACGCAACTGGGTGTCGTAGCCGTCAGGCAGGTCGGCGATGAAGCCGTCGGCGTCGGCCGCGCGCGCCGCTGCGATGACGGCGTCCCGGTCGGCGTCGGGGCGGCCGAAGGCGATGTTGTCTGCGATGGAGCCGTGGAAGATCGCGATGCGCTGCGGAAGCAGGGTAGTTCCGGCACGCGCGTCGGTCAGGCGCTGCGCACGCAGGTCCGCGCCGTCGATTTCGACGGTGCCGGCGTCGGGGTCGTAGAACCGCAGCAGCAGGTGCGTCAACGTGGTCTTTCCCGCGCCGCTCGAGCCGGTGAGCGCGATGCACTCGCCTGGCTGCACGGTGAGCGAAAAGTCTTTCAGCACGGGAGTTTCCGCGCCGGGATAGGTGAAGTCGACGCTGCGGAAATCGATCCGGGCGCCGCCTTCGCGAGAAACCGTATGTCCCTCACCGCCGTCCGCGTCGTCGGACAGACCGACCGGCGCGTCGAGCAGTTCGGCGACACGTTCGGCGCTCGCCGTCGCCGACGTCACCGCTACGGCGAGACCGCCGAGCGCCTGAATCTGCGGGTACAGATACCCGAGGTAACCGGTCAGCGCGATGAGGCCGCCGATGGTGGTGCGGCCTTCGGAGATCTGCCACGCGCCGAGCGCCAAAACGCCCAGCATGCACAGCAATTCGACGACGACCACGGACTGCTGGAACGCCTCGCCCGCCTTGGTTTCGGAGATCCGGGCACGCATCCAGCGATGACTCTGGCTCCGGACGCGCGCCTGATCCGCGGCCGATTGATTGTCGGCGGCGATGGCATGGCCGTTGTCGAGGCCCTCGGCGATGAGCGCGGAGATCTCGCCGTTGGCCGCGCGCTCAGTTCGCGAGGCGCGCTTGAGAATTGCGCCGAAACGTCGGGCCACCAGCCACAGCAGCGGCGCGAGGACGAACGCGATCAGCGCCAGATCCCACCGAACCCATACTGCCGCAACGGCATACGCGATCACCGACGCCACCGCGATTACACCGGACACCACCCCCGAGGACACCAATTGCTCGGTCTCGTCGACGTCGCTGCTGTGCCGGGCGATCAGATCGCCGGTCTGGAATTGCCGCCGCGTATGTGGCGCCATGCGCTGTGTGTGCGCGTAGAGGTCGGTGCGCAGGCGCAGCAACATCCGCTCGGTCACGATCTCGGCGAGCAGATTTCCGAAATACGACGCGACCGCGCCGGCGAGGGTCACCGCGATCCACCACAGCATCGGCGAGACGAGGGCATGCAGGTCGCCGGTGGCGAGGACGTCGTCGACGATGTGTGCGAACAGGTAGACCACCGCGACACTGGCCAGCACGTCAAGGAACTGCAGGCTCACCGCGAGTGCGAGTCTGCTCCACAGTCCCGACATGTACGGCGCGAATCGCCGCATCGCGGAAAGAACGGTCAGCGTGCGCTGCCCCACCGATTCCGCGTGCGGCGCATCGGCGTCGATCAGGTCGTCAGGTTGTGCATCGAACGAGGATGCGTCGGTGACTCCGAACGCGTCTACATGCGGGGCCACAGACTCTCCTTCTAGTACTCAGATTGCGCGACCACCCCTCACAGCGGCGGCAGCGGGAGCAGGCCGGTGCGTGGGCGACGGCGTCGCCAGCCGTCATGCCGGCAGTCTCGGTGCCTGCGACGACCGAAGGGCTCCAGGCGCGGAAGACGAGGACCATAAGGCATTGCGATCTCCTAACGTTCCCGCGGTGATGACCGCGAGTTCGGCGATCGTCATCGAATCGTGACGAACACCCGCAACGGTAGACCTAAATTTCGGCTATGACCTCGACCGTAGCGCCAGAAAATACCTTAGCCACCCTATCTGGAAACTCACTGTGCACCCACTGACAAGTGGAAACGTTACTTATTGCAGGTACCTGCCAGCCTCCTGGCCGATTCGGGGTCACCTTGGACTTTCCTGCCGAATTCCTGTCAATTTCGGCTCTCCCGGCGTCGTCGCACGATGTTCGACGCCGCAAACGACACTTCGGCGCGGCACCCGAGTGGGTGCCGCGCCGAAGTAGTTCAGTTATCGCGAGGGTTGTCAGCCGATGCTGAAGGGCTTGCCCCACACGACGACGTGCGCGAGCATCGTGTCGGTGACGACGACGACGTCGAAGCGAGCACGTGCCTCGGCGTAGCCCGCGCAGCCGTTCACCTGGAACTGTTCCTGGCTGAACGCCACGCCACCGTGGTTACCCGTGAAGGTGAACTTGTTGACGTTGTAGTTCTTGTAGGTGGTGTAGTCGCCCGACGTGGTCTGGATGATCGGGACGTAACCGGCCTGGCCGGGGCCGAGGTGCAGGGTGGCGCCGGCAGTCGCCGACGTGCCGGCCTGAGTTCCGTCAGTGCTCGCGCCGCCGTTGTTGTCGATGCCGCTCAGGCTGATCTGGCAGCCCACGACGTAGCCGCCGTTGACCGAGGCACCCTTGGCGCCGCCGCCGATGTTGACGCCGATCTTGCCGGAGACCCACACCGCACGGCTGGTCGGGATGTTGGCGACGTTGCCCGCGTTGTAGTTGACGAACTCGTCGTAGAGGCGAGCCTGGACAGTGGTGCCGTCGACGAGCTTCTTGTTGACGAAGCCACCGGGCAGCGGGCCAGCGGTGGCCGCGCCCGCACCGACCGCGGTCAGGCCCATGAGTGCGGCACCGAGGACGCCGGCGGCCGCAGCGATGCGGCGGGTAAAGGTCTTGCGCATGATTCCCCTTCGGGTGAAATGTTGAAAAGTGTCAGGAGGTCAGGGGTGATCAGCCGAGGCTGAACGGCTTGCCGTACAGAGTGGCCTGGACCGCGCCCGACGAACCGTTGACCGCACCCGCGTCGGTGTTGTAACCGTTGGCCGCCAGAACCTTCACGTACGAGCGCGCCTGTGCGTACCCCGCGCAACCCTGCACGTCGATCTCGGTGCCGGAGAGCTGAATGCTCATGACGTGCTTGTCCTTGGTGAAGGTGTTGTCATCGACGTAGACCTTCTTGATCTCACCGGGAGCCAGCGGGAAGGAGATCGATCCGCCGACGGACGCCGAAGAGGCACTCAACGAGCCGCTCACGCCTGCATCCAGACCGGTGACCGAGACCTGGCAGCCGACCAGGTAGCCGACCTCCACGTCGCCGCCGCCCTTGTTGACCGTGGCGGTGTAGGTGCCCGACACGCGCACCGAGCGTCCTGCGCCGTTGTTGGCGGTCGACGGCTGGGCGAAGGCGTATTCGCCGGTGCGCCAGATCTGGACGACCTGACCGTCGACACCCGTCACTTTCTTGAAGCCGTTGGGCAGCGCTTCGGC
Source organism: Gordonia asplenii (assembly GCF_012933505.1). Taxonomy (GTDB): domain Bacteria; phylum Actinomycetota; class Actinomycetes; order Mycobacteriales; family Mycobacteriaceae; genus Gordonia; species Gordonia asplenii. The sequence continues at coordinate 97,407 of NZ_JABBNB010000004.1, read as the reverse complement.
CGCAGCCCCGCCTGCGCTCAAGCTGGACAGCCCAACTGCGGCGACTGCAGCGACAGCGGTGGCCGCGAATGCGCGGCGCAAACCAAGCTTGCTGATCTTCATTCGTTCCCTCTCACCGGTAGGCCGCGACCCCAACTTGTCCGAAGCCAATTTTCACACGTTCGCCCGCAGCCGTGACTGCGAGCTTGGCCGAAACGTTATCTGGTTAAGAGAACCCTGAGCAACACGAACGCGCAAGAAGTCCGACTTTGATTCTTCGGCATCGTAAAGATGACGTTCGGATTTACGGCAGGAGGCGCGTTAACTTGATGAAAACTCACAGCACACAGCATGTTTGCAGGTACATGCGCTATTCGTAATGTGGCGGCCGATTCTCCCGATACCAGTCGGCCGTTACCAGACTGTGACCTTGGTCACGATCGTCTCGTGTCTGTGTCGGCAGGTCGTCACCGAACACCTCGGCCAGCTTCGTGCGCCGACGCGACTTCTCACGAAGCGCCTCGTGCCGCTGTGAGGTTTCGCCGACTGCCCCCGGATCCCCCGAATCGTCGGGCTGAGCGCTCCCCTGCGCCCCGTCCGACGCGCCCTGACCCTCCGGACGCGTCGGCTCCCCCATTTGCTTCACAATCGCCGTCAGAAGTCGCTGATCGACTCGATGACGTGCCGCGCCAGCATGGTGACCGTCGCCATTCCGTCACGGACCGCCGCTCGTGAATCGGCGAGGTTGACCACCAGCGTCTGACCGGAGATCCCGGCCAGGCCCCGCGACAACCCGGCGTCGGTGGCGCCTGCCGCCAAACCAGAACTGCGCACCGCCTCTTCGATGCCGGGCAACCGACGATCCAGCAACGACTCGGTCGCCTCCGGGGTGACGTCGCGCGCACCGACGCCGACGCCGCCGACCGAGATCACCAGGTCGACGCCGCCGATCACCGCGGTGTTGAGGGCGTTGCGGATCTCCACCTCGTCGCCGGAGACGACGATCGTCGCGTCGACGTGGAACTCCGCCTCCTCCAGCAGCTCCACCAACAGCGGCCCCAAGGACGCATCACCGTCACCGTGCGCGGCCAGATCGCCGACGACGACCACCAGCGCGCGGCCGATCTCGCTGCCGTCGGGCGCGGTCGCGGAGCCACCCCGGCGGGTGAACTCGCGGGCGGCCGCATCCGCGGCGTCGTCGGCGTCGACGACCGAGGAGATGTCGGGAACCAGGTCACTCATCTGCAGAACCTTTCGTCGAATGCGGGGGCTGATGCCTAGCTGGTGGGAAGTGTCCCCAGGGTCACCTGAACCGTCTTGGTCTGGCCGCCCGCGGTGTAGGTCACCGGTACCACGGCACCGGGTTGGTATGACCGTACCGCTGCCACCAACGCGTCTCCCGAGGCGATGGTGCGATCACCGAGTTTGGTGATGATCGCCCCCTTCGGAATCCCGGCCCGGGCCGCGGGCCCGTTCGGCGTCACATCCGATACCGGGGCCCCGGCCTGCAGCGGATCGGTCGAATCGTCGCGCACCGACACCCCGAGGCTGGAGTGCTGCGCCTTACCCGACTCGATCAGCTGATTGGCCACGGCGATCGCCTGATCGACGGGAATCGCGAAGCCCAGACCGATACTGCCCGACCGTGCGCTGCCACTCGAGTCGCTGCCGCCGGTGGTCGCAATGGCGGTGTTGACGCCGATCAGCGCGCCGCGGGCGTTGACCAGCGCGCCGCCGGAGTTGCCCGGGTTGATCGCCGCGTCGGTCTGGATGGCGTCGATCACCGACGTCGTGCTCCCGGTCCGCGACGTCGACACCGGTCGGTTCAGCGACGAGATGATGCCGGTGGTGACGGTACCCGCCAGGCCGAGCGGCGATCCGATGGCGATCACGTCCTGCCCGACGACGAGATTCTTCGACGTCCCGATGGTGATCGGCTTCAACCCGGACTTGTTGACCTTGATGACCGCGATGTCGGAGACCGCGTCGGCGCCGACGACGGTTGCGCTCGCACGTGAGCCGTCCTCGAAGGCGACCGTCACCTTGCTCGCCGGCCGATCTCCGCCGACGCTCACGACGTGATTGTTGGTCATGATGGTGCCGTCGGACTTGAGCACGACACCCGATCCCTCACCTTCGGCGTTGCCCTCCTGCACGATGATCGACACCACCGTGGGCAACACGCTGGCCGCGACGGCCTGCACCGAACCGGCGGGCGCCTCCACCGGCGTGTTGGATTCGTTGGGGTCGCCGCCGAGCGGACCGGTGATGGCAGTCGTCGCGGTGTCGTTGTCGAGTGCCGAGTACGTCGCCGCACCCGCGCCGCCCGCTACGAGGGCCAGCGCCACCACGCCGACGCCGATTGCGGCCTTGGTGCCCGCGCCTCGACGTTTCGGTGCCGCCGGAGCCTGCTGGAACTGCGGGGCAGCGCCATACTGCTGCGCCGGATCGCCCTGGCCGAATCCGCCCTGGCCGTAAGCGCCCTGGCCGTAGGTTCCCGGCGGGTAGTCGCCTTGGCCGTAGGCGAAGTTGCCCGGCGTGGTCGGCGGGTGGCCGAAACCCGCCCCCGACTGGACCGGATTCGACGCCGGGTCGCCCGGCTGGCCGAAACCGCTCGGTTGCGCGCCGAACTGGCCGCTGCCGGGCTGCGCGGGGAACTGGCCCGACCCGAACTGGCCCGACCCGAACTGCTGATCGGAGTAGCCCGGCTGAGTCGGCTGCGGGGAACTGAAAGGCGATGTCCCCGAACCTAATTGATCGCCCGCCGACGATGTCGGCTGCTCACCGGAAGATCGGTGTGCCCCACCGTGGCCCGATTGGTCGAAGGTCGGTTGTCCAGATCCCGGGTTCTCCGACGGCTGTTCACCGCCGCTGCCGAACGGGTTCGGGGTCTGATCACCGTTGTCGCGATCATCGCCGGTCATGTGCGCCTTCTTTCGTTGTGCTCAAGGTTCGTCGACGAGTTGTGTGCATCATGACCACCCGGGGATTCGACTCCCTCATGACCGAAGCACTTGTGCCGATTCATCATTACTGACGAACTACTACCGGAGATGGTTCCACGGGAACCGTGTGACCGGGCAGCGTCATCCGGATCAGTGCGCCCCCCAGGTGACTCTGCGACGCCGAAATGGTACCGCCGTGCTTGACCACGACCTGCCGGACGATCGCCAGCCCCAGCCCGGATCCGGGCATCGACCGCGACTGCGTGGCACGGTAGAACCGCTCGAAGACCAGCTCGCGATCCTCTGCCGGAATACCCGGACCGGCGTCGGCGACGGTGAATTCGGCTGTCTTCAAATCGGTCTGACGCAAAGTCACTTCGATGGCACGACCGCGCGGACTCCATTTGGCTGCGTTGTCGAGCACGTTGAGGATCGCTCGCGACAATCCCGCCGGCTCGCCGAAGACGTACCAGGGCGCGACGTCGACGGTGAAGTCGACATCGCTGCGCCTGCGTCGGACCCGCTCCAGCGAGCGTTCGATGACCTCGGCGAGGTCCACTTCCTCGTGCACCACCTCGGGCGCGTCTTCCCGCGCGAGGTCCACGAGGTCGCCGACGAGGGTCGACAGTTCCTCGATCTGGGCGAGAACGTCGGACCGCAACTCCACCATGTCCGACGCCGGGACGGGCGGTGCGCCCGGCGCGGTGGACGCCATCAGTAGTTCCAGATTGGTGCGCAACGACGTCAGCGGCGTCCGCAGTTCGTGTCCGGCGTCGGCGACGAGCCGCGCCTGCTGATCGCGCGACTCACCCAATGCCCGCAACATCGTGTTGAAAGACTCTGTGAGCCTTGCTAATTCGTCGTTTCCGGAGACCTGTAGCGGTGCGAGGTCCTCGGTTTTCGCGATGCGTTCGGCGGCCCGCGTCAGCCTCGTCACCGGCCGCAGTCCGGCCCGCGCGACAGTGGTTCCGGCCAGCGCCGCGAAGGCGACGCCGCCGCCGCCGACCACCAGCAGCACCCAGGCGAGACGTTTGAGCACCCGGTCGGTCTGCAGCAGGCTCTGCGCGAGCACGAGTGTGTTGCCGTCGTCGAGTTTGCGGGCCAGCACCCGCTGATTGGCCACCGTCCGCAGGCTCTGATTGTGCTGCCCGGGCGGATTGACCGACCGGGCGATGGCCTTCTCGGCGTCCTCGAAGGGCACCTCGCCGATCAGATAGGTCGCACCGTCGGGCCGCACCAATGCCAGCGAGATGTTGGTGGAGAACACCGTTCCCGTCGCGAGGGCCTGCGGTCGTTCGTTGAGCATGCCGGTCTTGGCGAGGGCCGTCATGCCGTCCGCGCGTGACTCCAGCTGCCGGTCCACCTCGTTGTACATGGCGCGGTAGACCACGAAATACGCTGCGGCAGCCATCAATCCGACCGACACCAGCACCACCGTCGCCGACAGCAGCGTCACGCGCGTCGTCAACGATGCCGAGCGGGTCAGCGCCCACGGGGCACGCATCTCCTTGCCCACGTTCCCGTTGTTGCGTCGATTGCCGACAGAATGGTTGCGGCGCAAGGTCTTCCACCGAGACGAATCCGAACCGCTCACGACGCGAAGCGACCTCGGCGGGCGCCGACGGCGTGCACTCGGCTCACGGCGGAGTCTCCCGAAGAACATATCCGACGCCGCGCACCGTGTGGATCAGCCGCGGCTCGTCGTCGGCTTCGGTCTTGCGGCGCAGGTAGCCGACGTACACCTCGAGCGCATTGCCCGACGTCGGGAAGTCGTAGCCCCACACCTCCTCGAGGATCCGGCTGCGCGAGAGCACTCGGCGCGGGTTGGCCATCAACATCTCCAGCAACGCGAATTCGGTGCGCGTGAGGCTGATCTGCCGGTCGCCGCGCGAGACATCGCGAGTCACCGGGTCGAGTTTGAGATCGGAGAACTCCATCGCCTCGGAGTCCTCCCCGCCGTCGGGGGTGGCCCGGCGCAGCAACGCGCGCAGCCGCGCCAGCAGTTCTTCCAGGGCGAAGGGCTTGGGCAGGTAGTCGTCGGCCCCGGCGTCGAGCCCGGCGACCCGCTCGGACACCGAGTCACGCGCGGTGAGCACGAGGATCGGGAGGTCGTCGCCCGCCGAGCGCAGGCGCCTGCACACTTCGAGGCCGTCCAGGCGCGGCATCATGACATCGAGGATGAGCAGGTCGGGACGGTTGCCGACGACCTTCTCGAGTGCCTCGAGTCCGTCCGACGCCGTTTCGACGGTGTAGCCGTTGAAGGCGAGGGATCGTCGAAGTGACTCGCGCACCGCTCGATCGTCGTCGACCACAAGTATCCGCATGCCTACAGTCTTATCGCAGTCCGGCTGAGAGAGGTGTAAGTAGTCGCGAAGTTTTCCCGGCGTCGACTGTCGCACACGCCGACGCCCGGCACCGCGAGGCGGTACCGGGCGTCGAATATCGTTGTGCCGCTTGGTATTACGGAGTAGCCGGAGCGATCTGGCCGCGAGTGACCACGCGCCACGAGTATGCGGTGAACAGCAGCGCCAGCGGGATGCTGACCAGGCCGCCCACACCGCAGATGAACAGACCGACCGACGCGACGATACCGGCCAGGACATAGGTGATCAGGGTCGTCACGAAGTTGTCCTTGACCAGGTTGAAGCTGGTCTTGATGCCTTCGATGGCGGGCAGGTCACGTTCGACGACGGCCCACGTGGTGTAGAAGGCGAACAGCGCCACGATGATGCCACCGATGAACACGATGCTGCCGATGCCCGCGGCGATGCCCACGATGAGCGTGGCGATGATCACCTGGGTCAGGTTGCGCGGCTTGAAGAACGAGCCCATGTCGACCTGCTCGCCATTGGCGATCTTGAGCACGCTGTTGGTGAACGCCGACGCCGCGACGCCGCTGAGGACGAGAACGATCAGGTATCCGACGACGAAAATCACCCAGAACATCGCGCCGACCGAGGAGGTGGTCGCCGAGTATTCCCCAAACGAGGTGGTGGTGGTCGTCGTGCCGACGGCGAATGCCAACGCGTAGGTGATGCCGAGCACGGCGCCCAGGATGATGAACCACACCAGCGTCGCCACGATCAACGGCACCGCATTCTTGGTGAATTTGTTCCACGCCCAGCTGAACGCCTCACCGACGTTGAAGTCGGCCGGACCGGCCTGCGGGTAACCCGGCTGTCCGCCCTGCGGCTGGTAGCCACCCGGCTGCGACGGCTGATAGCCGCCCTGCTGCGGCGGCTGGTAGCCCCCCGGCGGCTGCTTGGTGAAGTCGGCGGCCGGTTGCTGCTGACCGTAGTTCGGCTGCTGTTGCCCCTGCTGGTCGTAGCCGCCCTGCTGCGGCGGCTGATAACCACCCTGCTGCTGGCCGTACCCGCCCTGTTGCGGCTGGCCGTAGCCGCCTTGCTGCCCGGGTCCGTACCCGCCTTGCTGCGGAGGTTGATAACCGCCCTGCTGGGGAGGTTGCTGCGGTGGCCGGTAGCCGCCCTGCTGCGGTGGCTGGTACCCGCCGGGCTGCCCCTGTTGGGGGTAGTCACCTGGGTTGGGTGGCTGCGTCATCGGACTCCTCATTCATGTCTTGAATCGGTCACTATCGCGCCCAAACTTATCAATAGAACGGACTAATGGGGAGGTTCTGGGTCATCCATTTCGCCGACTGCCCCACACGATTTCAGCAAATGTGCATATCGACGCGAATATGACACGCCCCAGCTATCGTTTACGCCGGCCGGCGGCCTTCACCATCTCCCCGACTTCGACGAATTTGACGCGTGGACGGCCCTGCCGGGCACCTCGCGCACGCTCGGCGCGGTCGATGGATCGCATTCCACGGTAGCCGATGACCTTCGACGTCCGCGCCTTCAGCAGAGCGGCGAACACACTCGACGGTGCTTGCGGCGCAGGCACTTTGCCCGCCACGGCGTCGTCGAGGAATTCCTCGACCGTCGTGATGGCATCGAGTTTGTTGGTGCCGATGCCGCCGCTGGGGCCGCGTTTGGCCCACCCGATCACATATTGGCCCGGTAGCACGGTCCCCGCGTCGTCGAGCAGGCGTCCGCGCTCATTGGGGAAGATCCCATTCGCGGCGTCGAAGGGCAGTCCGTCGATCGGAACCGATCGGTAGCCGATGGATCGGACGACGAGGTCGGCGGCGATGTCGTGCGAGCGTTCGCCGGTGGTGACCGAAATCTGTTGCACCACACCGTCTCCGGTGATCCGAGTGGGCGTGGAGTGGAAGAGGAAGACGATCCGGCGATTGGCGGGGTCGGCGGGTGCGGCCAACTCGACGTCGGCCGACGGATCGTCGCAGACCACTATCTCGACACCCGGAATCGATTGCAGCGCACGGTATTCCGCGTCGGTGTAGGCCGCCTCAGCTTGTCCCCGACGGCCCAGCACGACCACCTCGTGCACGTTCTGGTCGGCGAGGATGCGCAACGCGCGGTCGGCGATGTCGGTGGTGGACAACAACTCCGGCGGCGAGACGAGGATCCGGGCGACGTCGAGCGCGACGTTGCCGGTCCCCACGATCACCGCCCGGCCGGACCCGTCGCGCCGGATCGGGGGTGCCGGCGCACCCGGCACGGCGTTGTACCAGGCGACGAGGTCGGTGGCCGACGTCGAGCCCGGCAGGTCTTCGCCCGCAATGCCGAGTCTGCGTGATTCACTCGCGCCGACGCAGTAGAACACCGCGTCGAAGTGCGCCGCCAACTCCGCCGGGGTGATCTGTCCCGCGGCGACGTCGGGCCCGATCTCGACATTGGTGACCATGGTGACGCGCGGGTCGCGGTACAGGATGTCGAACGCCTTCATGACATTCTTGGTGCTCGGGTGGTCGGGTGCGACGCCCGCGCGCACGAGTCCGCCGGGCGTGGGAAGTTTGTCGATGACGGTGACCCGCGCCTGGGTGCGATCGAGGATCGTCCGCAGCGCATACCCGCCCGACGGCCCGGTCCCGACGACGGCCACCCGCATTCCCTCGCGCAACTTGGGAATCGTCGGATAGACGACGCCGTGCCCACTCGGCCCGCTCGCTGCGCTCCCGGCGCCGTGCCCACTCGGCCCGCTCGCTGCGCTCCCGGCGCCGTAACCACTCGGCCCGCTCGCTACGCTCCCGACGCCGTAGGTATCCGGCATGCTCCCAGCGACGGGACCCCAGCCGGAGCGCACGTCGGCGTTGTCCTTGTAATAGGACGCGTTGATGTCGATGAAGACCTTGTCGCGGGTGCCGAGCCGGTCGGCCGGATAGATGGCGTCGACCGGGCAGGCATCGGCACAGGCGCCGCAGTCGATGCACGCCTGCGGGTCGATGTGCAGGATGTCGGAGGTGCCGAACCCGCGTTCCTCCGGCGTCGGATGAATGCAGTTGACCGGACACACCGCGACGCACGCCGCGTCGCTGCAACACGACTGGGTGATGACGAACATCAGAGCATGTTCACTTTGCGGTAGATCCGGGCTGCCGGCTTGGTGAGCAGGCCGGCCTCGTCGAGGAATTCCATTAGATGCGCACAACCCGCGCGGACCATCGACGCGAAATGCTCGTTGCTCTTGGCTTCTCGCACGGCACGCTCGACGTCGAGGCCGGCGTCGGCATAGGCCTGCGGACGGACCAGGCTGGTGAAGATGAATCCGGCGGCCGCGGCGATGTAGAACGCGCTGCACTGCCGACGAACCGGACCGACCTTCTTCATCGCCTCACGTACTTCTTCCCGCGCGAATTTCATGTGCCGCGACTCTTCGAGGACGTGAATCTCGTTGATTTCCCGGATGAACGGAAGCACGCGCTCATCCCGCATGCAGCCGCGCTGGAAGACGTCGAGAATCTCCTCGGCGACCAGGATGCCGGCATAGGCGACCTCGTCCTTCGAGGTACGCATGAACATCTTGCCCAGCCGGCCGACCTTCTTCGACGGGTGATAGGACTTTCCGACCATCTTGGCCGACGCCTTGGCGAACATGATCGAGTGGCGACACTCGTCGGCGACCTCGGTGAGCGCGAACTGGAATTCCGGATCGTGGTAGTTGCCGAGATACTGATCGCGGATGACCATCTCTTGCAAGATCATCTCGAACCAGATGCCGACGTTCATGATCGACGCGAACTCGTGCCGGGTCAGCGTGACCTGTTGCTCGACCGTCAATTCGGCCCAGTAGTCCGTGCCGTACAGCGTCGACCACTCCGGGCTGCACCCGTACTGTGCCGGATCCATCGGCGCATCCCAGTCGACCTCGGTCATGGCATTGCGCGACAACCGCGCCGCGGACGCGAGCAGTCGTTGCGATACCTCGTTGGCGCCGACGTCGCGGGAACTCACGTCGGGTGCGGTCTCGCCTGCTGCGGAACCTGCGGGAGATACGGTGGCAGTCACTCGAATCGACCTCCTGGTTATGCTGCCCTAAGTTCGGGCTAAGCTATGTGACAACGCTCGATGGTATGACAATGATTGTTGTCACGATAGCATCGAGTTACCGCCAGGTAAACGATTCCGGACAATTGCTCTGACACCCGTTTCAGACGCCCGAACGAAGGACACCACATGCCATCGATCTTCATCTCCGGCGGCGCCGCCGGCATCGGCCTGGCCACCGCGCAGCGTTTCGCCCGCGAAGGCTGGACCGTCGGCGTCTACGACGTCGACCGGAAGGCACTCGACGCCGTGCAGACCGCCAACCCCGAGTTCATCGTCGGCACGCTCGACGTGCGCGACGAGAAGCAATGGGAGCAGGCGCTGGCCGATTTCACGTCGCACACCGGCGGAAAGCTCGACGTCCTCGACAATAACGCGGGCATCCTCGTCGGTGGTGCACTGCACGAGATCTCGCCCGATGCCGTCAAGCGGCAGATCGAGATCGACGTTCTCGGCGTGACCCTGGGCGCCCAGGCGGCCTTTCCTTACCTGCGCGACACCGAGGGCTCACATCTGGTGAACATCTCCTCGGCGTCAGCGATCTACGGCCAGCCCGACATCGCCACCTACAGCGCGTCGAAGTTCTACGTCGCCGGACTCACCGAGGCGCTGGAATTGGAGTGGGAACCCTACGACATCCGCGTCGTCGGGATCTGGCCGCTGTGGGCGAAGACCGCGCTGGCCGAGACCGACGCGAAGTCGACCAAGACGCTCGGTGTGCGGATCACGCCCGAGCAGGTCGCGGATCGCATCTGGACCTCGGTACACCCCGACGCCAGTGACAAGCTGCTGCACCGCACGCACTACTCGGTGGGACTGCAGACGACGCTGCTGAGCAATGCCAGCAAGTTCGTGCCGAATTTCGTGTCACGGCAAGTCAATAAAGTGATCGCGCAGTAGGCGGCTCACCTGCGCAGGGTCTCCGACGGACTCTCGCCGTATTGCGCGCGATAGGCGGCCGCGAATCTCGACAGATGACCGAATCCGTGCGCGAAGGCGACGTCGGCGACGGAGATGCCGTCACCGGGGCTCGCGCTCAACAACTCCTGGTGGGCGCGGCCCAGCCGCACCCTGCGGACGTATTCCATCGGCGTCGTCTGCAGATGTTCGGCGAACGCGGCCTGCAGTGATCGGACGCTCATCCCGGCGGTCCGGGCCATCTGCGCCACGGTCAACGGTGTGGCGTAGTCGGCGTCGATCAGGTCGATGACCCGGCTGATCGAACGAGGGCGCACCGGCCTGGGGGCGCCGGTCAACCGCAGACTGTAGTTGTTTCGCTGCGCGATCAGCAGTTGACCGACGACCAACTCCTCGAGCGGGCGCACGACCAGTTCAGGGGCGCCCGCGTCGATCGCGTTGCGAAGCAGTCCGACCGCCCGAACCCAGTCCCGCCCGGCCCCGGACCCGACGTCGAAGCCGACCTCGAAGTCCACGACCTCGTCCGGCGGTGCGCCCAGATGCGCTTCCAGAGCACGATCGACGACGCTGCGCCGCACCTTCACGGCCAGCTGCACACAGCCGGGGCTCCACAGCATGTGCGACTCCGCGATCGGCGCGAGAATGGCGGCCCGCGTCGGCGAGGTCTCGACCTCGATGGTGCCGTTGCGGGTCACGGTGGTGCCGACGAGCGGCACGTTGATCTCGTAATACGTGCTCAGCAGGCCGGGATGGACCACTACCTCGGCGCCATGGCTGAGTTCGGCGACCGTCAGTTCGTCGCTGTGCCGAGCACGCAACCGCACGTCGAGATCGTCGGCGGCGCCGACGACGTCGAGCCGGTGCGGACTGAAGACGGCGGAGATCTGTTCCACCGCATCGTCGCGGTCGGTGGACGCGATCGTGATGTGCGTCCACCGCGACGTCGACGACGATCCGTCGGTCATGGCCTATCACCCGGTCCGTGGATCACAGCAGGCCACGCAGGAATGCGTCGACGAGCATGTTGAAGCGATCGGTGTGTTCGATCTGCACCCAGTGTCCGCACTCCGCGAACACATGCAACTGCGAGCGCGGAATCAAATCGAGCAGGCGCCTGCTGTTCGCCAACGGAATCACCTGATCGTCGCGGCCGTGGACGATGAGAGTCTCGTTCGGCAACGCGGCGATGGCCGACTCGGCGACGGCCATCTCTGTCACTTTCGCCTGTCGGGGCGCCGGAAACATCGCCGCGTACGACTCCTGCACGCCCGAGCGCGTCGAGGCTCGATAACGCAATTCGGCGAGTTCATCGGTGGCATAGCGCGGATCGTAGGCGAATACGTCGAGCAGCCGTCGCATGTTCGGCACCGACGGCTCGTAACCCCACACCGCCTCCAGTCCGGGTGTGATCGGAAACAGCACACCGACACTGCCCATCAGCACCAGCCGATCGACGCGCTCGGGACAGGTGGTGGCCAGCCGCAATGCGAGCGCCCCGCCGAAACTGTTGCCGACGACGCTGACCCGCTCCAGTGCGAGTGCGTCGAGGAATCCGACCAGATGCGCCAGCCACGCGTCGGCGTCGTACCGCGCGCCGTCGGGACGCTCGGTGTAGCCGAACCCGGCGATGTCGGGAGCTATCACCCGATGCCGCTTGGCCAGTTCGGGGATGGTCAGACGCCAGTTCGCCCACGCCGACACTCCGGGCCCAGATCCGTGGATCAGCAGGACCGGTGCGCCCGTGCCTTCGTCGTGGTAATTGGTCATCAGGCCGTTCACGTCGATCGTCTTTCCGATCTCGGGCGAGACGGTGGTAGTCATTGTTACTCCTCGGTGGTCCGGGCATTCGATTCCGCGCGTGCGGACGGTGCGCCGCTGTTCGCAGTTCTGAATGTGGCACGCACCGGATCGGGTGATCAATGCCATCTGTCGGATCGGTCACAATTGCTTGCGCACAACGGCTGATGTCCGCGCGTAGCGGATCGAACCGGGGGATGCGGGCTCCTACAGTCATCGCTACGACGTCGCCGAACCGCGGCACGTCGACACCGAAACGAAGGTGTGACGATGACGAAAATCCTTGTGCAACAAGGTGATCACCCTGACGAGGCGACGTCGGTGCGGATCCTGCCCGACGACGTGACACTCGCCGTACTGCCCGGCGAATCGATCGTCGAGGCGGTGCGCCGCAACGGCCTGCGAACGCGCTACCTCTGCCGGCGCGGCGGGTGCGGAGCATGCAAGGCCGACCTCGTCGACGGCGCCGTCGCCTACACCTGCGCGATTGCCGGCACGGTGCTGTCCGACGCCGAGGTCACCGACGGCAAATGTCTGCCGTGCCGCGCACGTCCGGTGGGCGAGGCGACGATCCGGCTATCCGAAAAGGACTGCCTGCGCGCGGTTTTCGGTTCCATTCCCACCACCGGCGCACACGCCGGGGACAACGGAGAGAAGAAATGAGCGTAATCAGACTGGGCTATGTGCACGTGCGGGTGACCGACCTGGCCGCATCCGCCGATCACTACCGCGACACCCTCGGCATGGACACCGTCGCCGACGAGGACGGCCGACTGTATCTGAAGTCGTGGGACGAGCACGACCACCACTCGGTCGTCCTGGAAGAGGGCGGCGTCGGGCTGGTGAAACTCGGATACAAGGTCGCCGAGTCCGCCGACCTCGACGAGTACGAGACCAAAGCCTCGGCATTCGGCGCCCGGGTGGAGCGAATGAGCAAGGGCGACAACATCGGTGTCGGCGACGGGCTGCGCATCACCCTGCCCTCCGAACACACCTTGGAGCTCTATCACGACGTCGAGTACCTCGGAAACTCGACCGGCAACTGGAACCCCGATCCGTGGCCGCGCGAAGGACTGCGCGGAATCGGCGTTCCCCGGCTCGACCACACGCTGATCACCACCGAGGATCCTGTTCTCCTGGAACGCTTCTTCGCCGAGGTGCTCGGTTTCCGGGCCGCCGAACACCTCGTCGGCGGCCCCGACAACGACGAACTCGTGGGCTCGTGGATGTTCTGCGGCGAGCAGCCGCACGACATCGCGTTCGTCAAGGGCGAGCAGGGCAAACTCCACCACTTCGCCTACCACGTCGACGACTGGAGTTCCCTGTTGCGGGCCGGCGACATCTTCTCGATGCACGACGTCCCGATCGACTTCGGTCCAGCCCGCCACGGCATCACGCGCGGCGAGACGATCTACTTCTTCGATCCGGCGGGCAACCGCAACGAAGTGTTCGCCGGTGGCTACCGCACCGGACCGGATTTCCGCACCGTCACCTGGACGATGGACAGCGCCGCGCGCGGCATCAACTACACGCATCGGGAACTCGACCCCGACTTCCTCAACGTCGTCACCTAGCCTCATGCGAGGAATCACCATGAGTACCAACAGATCTCATCAAACCTCGACCGAATCGGGCACTCCCCCGGCGCTCGACGTCACGCAACTGCGCCGCGCCTTCGGCGAGTTCTCGACCGGAGTCACCGTCGTCACCTACCGCGACGACGACGGCAACCCCCGCGGCGCGACCATGAACTCGTTCACCTCGGTGTCGATGGATCCGCCGCTCGCGCTGATCTCGGTCGCCCGCTCGGCCCGGGCGTGCGCCGGCCTGCAGTCCCGACCGTTCACCGTCAACATCCTCTCCGCCAACCAGCTCGACATCGCACTCGCCTTCGCGGGCAAGCCGATCGACGGTCTGTCGGTGCCCTGGCACGACACGGCGTCGGCGCCGCCGCGCATCCTCGGTTCGACGGCCTGGCTGCACTGCGATCCCTGGCAGACCTACGACGGCGGCGATCACGTCCTCATCGTCGGGCAGATCCGTCGTTACGACGCCCGCCGGCTGGATCCGCTGACATTCCACCGCGGCGAGTTCCGCCGGCCCGGCCTCAAACTTCTGCAATTGCCGCGCACCGTCGCATTCGACGGCAGACCGGCGGCCGAATGGGTCGACCGAGTGCATCGGCTGCACGCCATCGCCGACGCCGGTATCACCGACGACCCCCTCGACATCTGACCTACACCAGCCCATCAACCACTAGGAGAAACCGATGAAAGTCACCTATTTCCAACAGGTTCCGTATCGGGAGCTGCCGGACGACTTCGAACAGAAGCATGAATCCGTCATCACGACACCGTATTTCGACGTCACCACCCCGAACAGAGTGGCCGGCGCGTTTCGGTCCGCACTCGACGAACTGATGTTCGCCGCGCGCCGCGGGTTCGACGGGCTGACCGTCACCGAGCACGGGCAGAGTTCCTACGACATGGTGCCCAATCCGGACATCATCGAGGCCGTGCTCGCCTACGCCACCGAAATCGAGGGCATCGACACCGCCATCTATCCGGTCGGCCGCTCGCTGGGCAAGTCCCGCGAACCGCTGCGGGTCGCCGAGGAACTGGCGATGATCGACTGCATCTCGAACGGCCGGCTGGTCAGCGGCTTCCCGGTGGGTCTCGCCTACGACGCGAACATCAACAACAGCGTGCCGCCCGCCCAGACCCGCCAGCGGTTCGACGAGAGCCTCGAGCTGGTGCTCAAGGCGTGGAGCGCCAGAGAACCGTTCGCCTGGAACGGTCGAACGGCGCAGCACGCCGCGGTCAACATCTGGCCCAAGCCGATCCAGCAGGATCCCCTTCCGCCGGTGTGGATCACCGGCATCGGCAACCCGCGGACGATGGAGTTCACCCTGGATCGGGAGTTCGGATTCAACTACTTCGGCTGGTTCGGCCTCAAGGTGGCCGGTCGCCGCATCTTCGACCGGTTCTGGGAGACCGCCGACCGTCTGGGCAAGGATGCCAACCCGTACCGGATGGGCTTCATGCAGACGATCTGCGTCGCCGACACCGACGCGAAAGCCGAGGCGCTGTTCGCCGAGCACGCCGAGTACTTCTTCCAGAAGGGCATCGGCTCGATCCCGATGGAGCGCCTCGCGCTGCCGGGAGGCATCGATATCCGCGGCGTCGAGGCGATCATGCGCGATCCCGGCGACTTCGGCATCTACTCCAAGATGAAGACCGCCTCGTTCAGCGAGCTGATGGAGGCCGGCTCGATCGTCTGCGGATCGCCGGACACGGTCGCCGAGACACTGCTGTCGCATGCGCGCGAATACCGGATCGGCAATCTGCACGCCATGCTGCAATTCGGCTCGATGCCGCACGACCTCGCCGAAGAGAACATCGACCTCTTCTCAACCGCCGTCCTGCCTCGGCTGCAGGCGCTGTGGTCCGACGAGGGCTATGAGCACCACTGGTGGCCGCAACGGCTCGGCGGGATACCACTTTCATCGGCCGATCTGCAGAGCACGGCCACTCTGACGGGAGCACGAGCATGACCACCTCGATCATCGGCGAGCGCGTCGTCGACGTATGGAACGAGAGCCTGCGGCTCCGGTTCAAAGTCGTGGGATCCGGGCCCGCCCTCGTGTACCTGCATCCGTCGGCGGGATTGGCCTGGGACGGATTCCTGGAGGATCTCGCGCAGCGTTACACCGTCTACGCGCCCGAGTTTCCCGGGACGTCGCCGTCGGACCCCTATGCGATTCATCGGGTCGACGACCTGTGGCAGGTCGTGTTGATGTACGAGGAAGCGTTGCGCAAACTCGAGCTCGATCGTCCGATACTGGTCGGCCAATCGTTCGGCGGGATGCTCGCGGCCGAACTCGCGGCGTCGTTTCCCCGTCAGTTCAGCAAGGTCGTGCTCCTCGATCCGGTCGGATTGTGGCGCGACGACCATCCGGTGGCGAACTGGATCACCGCGGCGCCGGATCGACTGCCCGAACTGCTGTTCGCCGACCCAGCCGGCCGGGCCGCCGCGGCGATGCTGGCACTCCCCGACGATCCCGACGAGGCCGTCGCCGCGGGCGCCGGGATGGTGTGGGCCTTGGGGTGCACCGGCAAATTCGTCTGGCCGATCCCGGACAAGGGGCTACGGGGTCGCCTGCATCGCATCAGCGCGCCCACGCTGATCGTCTGGGGCGAGCAGGACCGACTGGTGTCGGTGGCCTACGCCGACGACTTCGCCGCCGGGATCGGCGACAGTCGCGTGGCAGTCATCCCCGGCGCCGGACACATTCCGCAGGTGGAGCAGACCGAGGCGACCAGCGCCGCGGTCGCGGGCTTCTTGGCCGACTGACGTCGTCGCATCCGACGAGATTCGTCCGATAGTCCGGTCGCCGAGGGCAACCTGCCCTCGGCGACCTCGTATTCGGACGAACTTCGCAACCGGCCGCCGGCGTCGAGAAGGCTACTTCTCCAAGCGCCGCAACAACTTTCGCAGCGCCGCCAAGTCGTCGACGTCGAACTCCCGCAGTGCGGCGGGCGCCGGGTCGGGTACCGCGTGCGCCTTGGCGATCACCTCGCGCCCGACGTCGGTGATAGACACCAGTTTTCGACGCCGATCGGCTGCGTCGACGTCGCGGATCACCATGCCGCGCGCCTCCAACTCGTTGATCGCCACCGTCGTGGCCGGTTGGTCCATCGCACTGGCGTGCGCGAGATCCTTCAGCGTCGTCGGGCCGCTACGCGCAAGTCGTTTGAGCACGCGAATCCGGCTGAATGCCACGCCGGTGTGCTCGGCGACTGCCCGTCGCCAGCCATCGCGGTCGTCGAATGCGATGTGCACCAACAGGTTCCACACTTCCTCCGGGGTGGGTGTCGGGTCAGGCATCGGCCGGCTCCTTAGCGTCGTCGAATAGTTCGGCGACCTGTCGCCGGGTCCGTTCGGCTACCGCACCGGTAGCCGCGAAGCCCAGCACGACGATGATCGCGGCCAGCGCCGTGACCGTCCACCACAGGCCCGCGCCGGCCAATTGTCCGCACAGCGCGACGCCGATGGTGATGCCCACCTGGCGACTCGTCGTCGCCACCGCGGCGGCCGCGCCCGCCTGATCCACCGGCATGCCGCTGACCGCGGAGTTGGTGATGGGGGCGTTCAGCAAACCGAAGCCCACTCCGAAGACCGCGAAGATCCCGGCCAGAGCGGTCAGCGACGTCGTCGGCGTGACGGTAGTCAGCAGTACCGCGGCGATGGTCATCAGCGCTCCGCCGCCCGCGAGTGACGGACGGGCCCCGAAGTTCCCGACCAACCGTCCCGACAGCGGCGAACAGACCAACACCGCCAGTGCCATCGGCAGGAACATCGCGCCGGTCTGCACCGGCGAGAGCGCGCGCGTGTCCTGCAGGTAGATCGACATGGTGAACAGGAACGCACCGAAACCGGCGAACGCACAGACCGCGGTGATCGTCGCAGCGGAGAACGGCACACTCCGGAAGAAGCGCAGATTGAGGAACGGCGAGGCGTGGCGACGCTCGTGAACCACGAACGCGACGCCGGCCACCCCGCTGACGATCAACAGCAGCGGCATCTTCTCGATCAGCGCGAACACGAGCGTGAAGAGTGCGATCGCCGCGAGCAACTGCCCGAGCGGGTCGAATCGACGCGCCTTCGACGCCTTGGACTCGGGAACCACGAGGACGGTGCCGAGCAGTGCGACGGCGATGATGGGCAGGTTGATCCAGAACACCGACTGCCAACCGAGCGAATGGATCAGCAGTCCGCCGATCATCGGGCCGATGGCCGTCGACACACCGACGACGGCGCCCCACACACCGATCGCGCGGGCGCGTTCGACGCGGTCGGTGAAGGTTGCGGTGATGATGGACATCGCCACCGGGTTGAGCATCGAGCCACCGACCGCCTGCAGGAATCGTGCGGCGATGAGGACGCCGATCGTCGGGGCCAGGCTGCACATCAGCGAGCCGACCGCGAAGGTGATCAGGCCGATGCGGAAGACGCGGCGTCGACCGAACCGGTCGGCCGCCGCCCCCGACACCATCAGCAACGTCGCCAGGGTGAGCGTGTAGACGTCGACCACCCATTGCAGGCTGGACACCGAGGCGCCGAGGTCGACGCGGATGTCGGGCAGCGCGACGTTGACGATGGTGATATCCATCGAGGAGATCAGCAGGCTCAAGCTGCAGGTGACCAGCACCAGCGTCTTGCGCCGAGAGCTGAGCTCGGAAATGATTGTGGCCATACAAGGATTGTAGAAACACAACTAATGATTCGGCAAGTGGTCTCCTCGACTCGACTCATCGTCGACTCGGCCCATCAACGACGAAACCCCCGCCTCCTACTGGGAGGCGGGGGTTCGCTCGGGTGCGACTAGCGGCGGTCGAGGTCGACCAGGCCGAGCTGTGCAGCCTTGACGAGGCGACGCGGGATGCGCTGCGCAACGCCGTTGACCTTGGTCTCTTGCAACGCCGGGTTGTCCGCCTTCCACTGCGAACGACGGCTGCGGGAGTTGGCCCGCGACATACGGCGCTTGGGTACAGCCATGATTAAGCCCTTCTCATTTCATGCAGGTTCCGTGCAGGTATACCGTGCGAGTCGTTGGTGTGCGTACACCAACTGAGCCCGGTCGGGAGCGGCATACAACCTCTCAAGACTACCGAAGGTTGCTGCTACGTCCAAAACGAGCGGTCAGGACGTCGCGATCGAGATGATGATGAACGCCACGAACAACACGATGACAGCGACACAGATCCAGCCCAGGATTATCCCGGCCAGCGCCAGTCCGGAGCCGTCCTGGGTGCCGCCGGACTCGTCGATCTCCCGCTTGGCCAGGTAGCCGAGGATCAATCCGCCGATGCCGAGCAGACCGCAGGTCGCGGTGAGCCCGGCGATGCCCAGGATCAGCGACACGATGGCCTTGGTGTTCGTCGTCGTGGCGGTGTAGCCGTAGCCGCCCGGGTAGGCGCCGGGATACTGCGCGCCGTACGGCTGCGCGGCCGGGTAGCCCGCGGCATAGGGCTGCTGCGGATACGACGGTGCCGGATAGCCCGAATAGTTCGGCTGGCTGCTCGCGCCCGGCGCGACATATGGCGTCGACGGGGGCTGGTAGCCCGGATTCGACGGCTGGTAGCCCGGGTTGGGCTGGGCCTGGTAGCCGGGATTGGACTGCTGGTAGCCGGGATTGGACTGCGCTTCGTAACCCGGCGTCGGCGCTTGATACCCCGGGTTGGAGGGCTGATACCCCGGGTTGGAGGGCTGGTAGCCGGGGTTGGAGGGCTGGTAGCCGGGGTTGGATTGCACCGGGCTGAAGTCGTCGGCCGCCGGCTGCTTGTTCAGGTCCAGCTTCGAGACGTCACGCAGTTGCGTCTGGTCATAGGCGCCAGGTTCTGCCGAAGGACCCGGTTTGGACATATCTGGACCGGTCATGGCCTCATACTTTCACTAGATCGGGGGCTTGGCATCTCATCTGCCGGTTGCGATGATCACCGCGAAGACCGCGATGGCGAGCAGGATGTCCAGGATAGACAACACCAGACCGCCGATCGCCATCCCGCGATTGGTCTTGTTGCCCGTCTTGCCGGCCTCGTTGATGGCAACGCCACCGAGGATGATCCCCGCGACGGCACCGATGATTCCGAAGACTCCGCACAAGAACGCCAACGGGACGCTGAGGACACCCAGGATGAGCGAGATGACGGCCTTCGCATCGGTGTGCTTCGTCGGCGGCAGCATCGGATATTGGGCGCCGTACGGGTTGTACGGCGCCGCACCGTAGCCCGGGCCGTACGCCGGCGGTGGGGTGACGAACTGCGGGCCGTAGTTCTGCTGCGGTTGACCGTAGTTCTGCTGCGGTTGCGAGTGCTGCGGTGGTTGCGGGTAGCTCGGCAGGGGCTGTGCGTAGTTCTGCGGTGCCGCGCCGAACGCTGCGGGCGCGACCGGCCCGCCCGGCGGATAGGGCTGATAATCAGGAATCGGCGGATCGGCTGGGAGGAAGTCATCGACCACCGGTGTCGCGACGGCGGCCGCGTCGCCGGTGGTCGGCAGTTGCACCAGCTCGGTCTGCGACGTCGAACCGTCGTCGCCCTTGACGAGGTCGATTCTCTCCGGTGGCGTCGAGTCCTCCTGATCGCGTGCCGGTGGCCCAGACGGCGCAGTCACGATCGCTCCCCTCTCTCGCGAATGTCGCGAATCTACGATTGCTCACTCCACCTTACGGATCGACGGTGACAGGCCCGGCTTCGGTCGCCCGACCGTACGACAATCGCCGACACGAGACACTAGAGTGGCCTGTCGTGTCCGGCGTCATCTCAGGCTTCACCGTCATCTTCATCGTGGTGGCAGTGGGTTTTGTGCTCGGTCGGACCAAGGCGCTGGGACCGTCCGCCACCCAGGTCCTCTCGCGTCTGGTGTTTTTCGTCTGCACTCCGGCGTTGCTGTTTCATTCGCTGCTGACCACGGACCTCTCGGTGGTGTTCTCCTCCACCCTGGTCGTCGCGGCCGTGAGCGCGCTGACCACCGGTGCGGTCTACGCACTTCTCGCACGCCTGCTCCTGCACCGTGACGTGCCGGAGGCGATGATCGGCGCGCTGTCGTCGTCGTTCGTCAACAGCGTCAACCTGGGCCTGCCCATCGCGATCTTCGTCCTGCACGACGCGTCGTTCCTGGCGCCGTTGCTGCTGTTTCAAATCTTGATCTACACGCCGATCGCGCTGGTCACGCTCGACGTCACCGCGCTCACCGGTTCCCCGAGCCGCTCGTCGGTACGCAACGCCGTGACCGCACCGCTGACGAATCCCATCATGCTGGGAGGCGTTGCCGGCCTTGCCTTTTCGTTCCTGCATTGGCATCCTCCGGCGGCGGTGTCCGAACCCATGAAGATGCTCGGCGACGCGTCGGTTCCGTTGGCGCTGTTGGCATTCGGGCTGTCGCTGACCGGAGTCAAGGTGCTCCGCAAAGGCGAGAGTCCCCGACGCGACGTCGCCCTGGCGACCGTGCTGAAGATGGTGGGGATGCCGTTGCTGGCCTACGCGATCGCCCGCTGGGGCTTCGGCATGAGCGGACACGCACTCTTCGCCCAGGTGGTCATCGCAGCGTTGCCCACCGCACAGAACGTCTTCGTGTACGCGACCCGCTACCGGCGCGGCGAAGTCCTGGCCCGCGACTGCGCCCTCGTGACGACGCTGGTGTCGATCCCGGTGATCGCGGTGACGGCGGCATTGCTCACCTAGCGGCCGAGTGGAAACTGCCTCGTCAGGCTCGGCGAGGGAAATGCTCCCTCGACGCCGACCACGAGACAGACTGCAATCAGCCCGGCTCTCCTAGCCTCGCCGCGCCCGCAGGTAGTCCCCGACGACGGCCGCGCCCAGACCGTCGATGTCGGGGGCGACCACGCGTCCCCCGACCCGCCGAGCGATGTGGTCGATGAATTCGGCCAGTCCGGGGTCTTCGCCGAGCCGGAAAATCGTTATCTGCGAACCCATCCGGGCGATGTGGTCGAGTTCGCGAATTGTCAGCGCGATCGTCTGCGGATGTGGCGGGTAGAAGAAGAACGGTTCGCCGGACGGATCGAGGTGTGCCGTCGGTTCACCGTCGGTGACGATCAGGACAACGGGCTGCGCGTTCGGGAATCGACGCAGGTGCCGCTGCGCGAGCAGCAGCGCGTGATGCAGGTTGGTGCCCTGCTCCATCCGCGGCGACAATCCGGTCAACTCGGCGACGTCGATGGACCGCGCATACCGACCGAATGCGATCAGATGCAGTTCGTCGGTGCGGAATCGCGTGGATATCAAGTGATTCAACGCGATGGCCGTTCGCTTCATCGGCGTCCAGCGGCCCTCCATCTCCATCGAGAACGACGTGTCGACCAACAGCACGACGGCGGCCTGAGTCCGTGCCTCGGTGTCGATCACCTCGACGTCGCGCACATCGAGTCGCACGCCGTTCGACGCCCCGCCCGGCTCACTCGCGGTGCGTACCAACGCATTTGTGACCGTGCGGGTCACATCCCACGGATCGGTGTCGCCGAATTCCCATTCGCGCGACGCCCCGGTCGGCTCGCCGAGCAGCCCGGTCTGGCGAGTACGACGATCACCGGACCGGCCCGACAGTTGCTGCGCCACATCCTTGAAGATGGTTTGCCCCAACTGCCGCATGGCTTTCGGACTCAGCCGCAACTCGCCGTCGGCGGTGCGCTCGAAGAATCCCTGGTCCGACAACGCCTTCTCCAACTCGGCGAGCATCCGGGCGTCGGCTACCGCCTCGGGGCCGAGTTGACGTTCCAGAGCGTCGAGGTCGAGGTCGGCGAGTTCGGCACCCGCGTACTGCTGCGACAGTTGCTCGCTGAGCGCTTCGAGTTCGGAGATGTCGCGGATCGCCGCGGCGCCTTCGCCGAGTCCCATCGGGCGATCACCGGAAAACGACTGCGCATTGTCCCAATCCAACCCGGGACGGGCGTCGCGCAACAGCGAATCCATTTGCGCCAGTTGACTCATCAGCTCCGGTGAGCCGAACGCCTGCTGCGCCAACTGGTCCAGTTCGGCGCGTTGCTCGGGCGAGAGCGAATTGTAGAACTGTTGTGCCGCGGCGGCCCGCTGTGCCAGGGAGTCGATCAGCTCCTCGGTGTTGCGCGGATTATCGGGGAAGAAGTCGCCGTGTTTGTCCATGAACTCGGCGAACTGCTCGGTGGTGTCCTCGCCGCGGTTGTGCGCGTCTAGCAACTTGTTGAGGTCCGACAACATCTCCGTAATCTGTTGACGGTCTTGCTCGCTCGCGCCTTCCATCGCCTGCTTCATGCCGGCGAACCGCTGATCGAGCAGCTCCCGGCCCAGCAGATCTTTGATCTTGTCGTAGTCGGCGCGGGCCTGAGGACTGCGCCAGTCGTACGACGACAGCTCTTCGACGGCCTGCGCCGTCGACGACGGCAGGTTGCCGATCTGCATCTCGGCGAAGCGCGCGTCGTCGTCGAGATCGCGGGCGAGCTGTTTGCGTTCCTCGAGGACCGCTCGGTCGAGCAGCTCCCGGATCTCGGCGAACGTCCCGTCCAGATTCCGTTCGCGCAGCAGTTGATTGCGTCGACGGTTGATCTGCTCGCGCAGCTGGTCGAGGCCGCGCATGTTCTGCGATCCGCGGCGGAGCAGTTCTCGCATCGCCCGCTGCGGCGACACTCCGCTCATCACGTCCTCGCCGATCTCCGCGAGCGCCTCACGCAGATCGACGGGCGGGGCCAGCGGATCCGGCCCGTCGACGTAGGGACGATAGCGGGAACGGTGAAAGTTCTTGTCGGCCATGGCTTCTCCGATAGATGTCAGCCGTAGACGGTCTGCCCGGCGTCGTCAGCTTCTTTGCTGATCCGCCGCGCCAGGTACAGACCTTCCAGGGCGAGTTCGAGGGCACTGGCACGTTCCCCGTCGATCGTCGCTTCGAAACGTTCGGCGAGCGCGTCGACGACGGGCCGGGTGCGGGCCGGATCGGGAAGTGCGCCGAGCAATTCGACCGCGGTGACTCGATCGCCGGTGACAACCGGATCACCGCTTTCCAGCGCGGTGACCAGCGGCGCCATGTCGATGCCGCCGAGGTGGGCACGCACGGTGTCGGCGACCGACTTGCGCAGCAGGTGTTCGAGGATCTCCAGTTCGCGTCCCTGTTCCCCGGACTCGAACTCGATCTTGCCGCGCAGCACCTCGATCACCGACTCCAGGTCGACGACACGCGCCACCGGTACGTCCTCGCCGAGAAGCGCCGCGCGGTGAAGTGCCGCTGCCGCAACGGTTTCCGCTCCGGCGATGGAGAATCGCGCCGACACTCCGGATCGCTGGTCCACCGATGGATGATCGCGGACGTAGCGGGTGAAGCGAGCGAGGATCTCGATGATGAACGTCGGGACGGTCGCCGTGAGGTCGGCTTCCTGCTCGATGACCTCCACCTCGTCGTCGAGGTCGAGGGGGTAGTGGGTGCGGATCTCTGCGCCGAACCGGTCCTTGAGCGGCGTGATGATCCGGCCGCGGTTGGTGTAGTCCTCGGGGTTCGCGCTGGCGAGCACCAGGACGTCGAGCGGCAGGCGCAACGAGTAGCCGCGAACCTGAATGTCGCGCTCCTCCATGACATTGAGCATCGACACCTGGATGCGCTCGGCGAGGTCGGGCAGCTCGTTGATCGCGATGATGCCGCGATGCGCGCGTGGGATCAGACCGAAGTGAATGGTCTCCGGATCACCGAGGCTGCGACCTTCGGCGACCTTCATCGGGTCGATGTCGCCGACGAGGTCGGCGACCGACGTGTCCGGGGTGGCCAGCTTCTCGCTGTAGCGCTCGCTGCGGTGCCGCCATTCGATCGGCAGACCGTCGAGCAGATCGGCGGCCTTGCGGATCGACGCCGGGGTGATCGGCTCGTAGGGGTGTTCGCCCAGTTCGGATCCGGCGATGACGGGTGTCCACTCGTCGAGCAGCCCGACCATGGTCCGCAGGATGCGGGTCTTGCCCTGGCCGCGTTCACCGAGCATCACGACGTCGTGACCGGCGAGCAGGGCGCGTTCGAGCTGCGGAATGACGGTCGCCTCGAAGCCGACGATCCCCGGCCACGGATCGACGCCCGCGCGTAGGGCATTGAGCAGGTTGTTGCGGATCTCGTCGCGCACGTCGCGCTGAACATGTCCGCTGGCGCGCAGCTCGCCGAGGGTTCGGGCCGACGGCGGGCGCGACTCGGTGGGGTGGGATTCGGTGAGCGGAGTGTTGGTGGTGGGGGTGTCATGATCTGCCACCTGTTCAACGCTACTCCGCGAAATGTGACGGGCGCCGCGCAAACCCGGCGACGCCGGGTGCGGGCTCGCGCCCACTTGACCCGGCGTCGTCGAATATCCCCAGTTCAGGCTGGGTCGCGCCCGATGAACGCCGCCAGCTTCGCGACGGCTCCGGCGTCGGCGGCCACCGGTTTGGCCGGGCCGTACTGTCCCGATGAACGCAACATCTCCTCGATCGGCGTCATCCCGGCGAGCAGGTTGGCGGCGAACTCGTCGTCGAGATCGGGCGTGACGCCGCTCGATCGCGCGAGGTCCCAGGTGTGCATGAAGACATCGGCGGTGTAGAACATGTCGACGGCGATCGGGAGCGGGAACGTACCGATCTGCGGGTGAGTGAAATCCTCGGCCGCACCGGCGCCGTCGAGGAGTTGCTGAACCGCCGCGCTGTGCGCCGCCCAGGCCGCGGCGGGGTCGTCGTCGACCGACGGCGTCGACGCCAGAGTCACGCCACCGGCGGCGAGGAAAGCGGGGAACCAGTCGACGAGGTGGCGTACGACATCACGCGCCCGCCAGTCGCCGACCGGCGACTGTGCATCCCAATCTGTCGTTGCGGCAACGTATTTCGCGAAGTCACCGGCGATGGCTCGATGACGGTCGGCGGGCGCGAGGGCGGCGAGTCCGGTGGTCACGGAGCCACCGTACCCGCAGCGATGAGCGCGTCGAGTTTGGCATAGCCGTCGTTGACGCCGACTTCCATGCCCGAGCGCAGCCAGGCGTCCCGCGACTCGAACGAGTCGACGAGCGACTGCGCGTGCAGCCGCGTCCGGCCGTCGCCCAGATCCTCGAAACGCAGCGTCTCCAGGGACACGCCGTCGGGCTGCCCCTCCCAGGTGAAGGTCTGCACGATGACGTCGTCGCCGACGGTGTGGAAACAACCGCGGAAGACGTACTCCTCGCGGTTGAGATCAGGCCCGCTCGCGGCGCGGGAGGCAACGTAGCGCCACTCCCCGCCGTTGCGCGCATCCCAGGTGATGATGCGATTCTCCATCCCGTCCGGGCCGATCCAACGCAGGGCGAGGTCGGGGTCGGTGTGCGCCTTGACCAGCTGCGCGGGCGTCGCGTGGAAATCGCGGGTGATGCGGATGATCGGCAGATCGGGGTCCGCTTCGATGGCGGCTTGTGCCAGTTGGGTGTTCATGATGCCTTGCCTTTCTTCGGTTTCGACGTTTCGGAGTCGGCCTGTGGGCCGGTGTTCAGGTCGGCGAGCAGCGCATCGAGTCGCTGGTAGCGCGCCTCGGCTTGGCGCCGGTACCGCTCGATCCATTTGGTCATGAGGTCGAACACCTCCGCTTCCAGATGCACCGGTCGACGTTGGGCGTCACGAGTCCGCGTCACGAGCCCGGCGTCGGCCAGTACTTTCAGATGTTTGGACACCGCCTGCAGGCTCACGTCGTAGGGTTCGGCGAGCTCGCCGACGGTGGCATCGGCAGTGGTCAGCCGGGCGACCATGTCACGCCGCGTGGGATCGGCCAGTGCGGCGAACACCCGCGACAATTGGTCGGTCATCGTTGCCCATCACCTCCTTATTCAATCAATCGGTTGAATACAAGTAGACGCTCCGTCGACGTTGTTGTCAACCTATGGGTTGAATAAACTCCGTTCGACGGCGACGGCCCATCCCCCACCGAATCTCCACCCGCGGCTCCACCCGCGGGGGGATCTGTTCGACGCCGCCACGCAGCATGCTGATTGTCACCACCTTCACCCACCCCCGGAAGGAAAATCACATGCCTGTGCACTACCTGTTCGACGCCGTGCTCGTCGTCGCCGTTCTCGGCGTGATGTGCTACCGCCAGACCACGTGGCGACCGGTCGAGGTCTCCCAGATGTGGCGCATGCCAATAATTCTCGGCATCGTCGGGCTCGTGATGGTGAGCCAGACGAGCGGCCGCGTCGGCACGCTCGACGTTGCGCTCATCGCGATCGAGTTGGTCGTCTCGCTTGCCATCGGTGCGTGGATGGGTGCCATCGCCCACTTCCGCAGGCTGCCCGAGCCGGTCGCCTTCGGCAAAGACGACCGCTACCTCGCCGAATACGAATCGCGCACCTCTGCGTGGGGTTCGGCGCTGTGGCTGCTGATGATCGCGACCCGGATCGGCCTCGCGGTCGTAGCGCATCTCACCGGCGCACAACTGGCGGCGTCGACCGGGTTGATTCTCCTCGCGTTCGCCGCCAACCGAGCGGGACGGACGTTCGTCTTCGCCGGACGACTCACTCGCCACGCCGCGAGCCCGATGCCGCAACTTCATGACACGCTGCGGTCATGATGGATCAGTGACCGCATTGACCCCGCCGAGCAGATTGAGTCTCGCACTCAATCTGCTCGGCGCCGGCGTCGTCCTCTGGTCGTTGGCGTCGACTCCCCAATCGCGCTGGGCCGTCATCGCCGCCTATGTCGCCGTGGCGGGGTGGATCGTCGGACGCGCCTGCCTGCCGTATGCGGACGCGCGGTGGCCCGCTCGGCATCGTGTCATCGCCGCCGCGCACGTCGCGTCTGCGCTCGTCGCGATGGTGTTGGGCGGCCTCGCGTCGGCGAGTACGTCGGGCGTGGGGCTGGTGCCGGTGGTGCTCGCCGTCGGCGACGCAATCAGTGATCCGCAGCGACCGTTGATACGGGGCGTCGGGCTGGGATGCCTCGGGGTCGTCGCCGTGGCCGTCGGAGCCGTTCTCGCCGACACCGGAGTTCTCGCGGTGCTCGCCATGATCGGCGGCATCGCGATCGCCGGCTTGGTCGGCATGTCCCGACGTCAGGCGCGGGTCGCCGAGACGCAGTCGAAGTTGTTGCGCGAGAAGGAGTTCGCCGCCCGTGACGAGGCGCGACGCGTCGCGCTGGCCCGTGATCTGCACGACCTCCTCGCACACAGTCTGGGTGGATTGGTGATTCAGCTCGACGCCGCCGAGGCGCTGCTGGAGGCGAACAAGACCGATTCCGCGGCGCAGCGGGTCAGTGCCGCACGGGCTTTGGCGGCGGCCGGGCTGAGTGACGCCCGACGTGCCGTGGCCGCCCTGCGCATGCCCGTCGCCGACGGTCCCGACGTCGACGCGGCAGACCTGCGCGGTGACATCGACGACCTGCTTGCCGTGCATCGCAGTCTCGGCGGCACTGTCGAGCCGATCGTCGTCGACGAAACACCCGGTGTTGCAGCGGTTTACGCCGACGTCCTGCGGCGCACCATTCAGGAGTCGCTGAGCAATGCGCGCAAGCACGCGCCCGGTGAGCCGGTCGCGCTGCACATCGGCTGGCATGATGACCGGGTGACGATCACGGTGACCAATCCGATCGCCCCAGCCGCCTGCGCACTGTCTCGATCGGGCGGCGGATACGGCCTGCCCGGCATGCGCGAACGCCTCGCGGCACTCGACAACGGCAGTTCCCTTGTCGTAGAAGCTGATTCGACGCCGAGCCAGTTCCGGGTGGACGCGACGGTGATGCTGACGGGGCGTCGAGCATGACCGAGCAGGCGATCCGCGTCCTCGTCGTCGACGACCAGGCGATCGTCCGCGACGGACTGGTCACCGTCTTGTCGCTGCACGACGACATCGACGTGATCGGATCGGTCGCCGACGGCGAACAGGCGGTGACGACCGCGGCGTCGGGCAGGCCCGACGTCGTGCTGATGGATCTGCGGATGCCCGGCGTCGACGGTGTGGAGGCGACCCGGCGGATCGTCGGCGACCAGCCCGACGTCGCGGTGCTGGTGCTCACCACCTATGCCGACGACGAGTCGATCTTCTCTGCCCTACGCGCGGGAGCACGGGGCTATCTGACGAAGGACGCGGGCCGCGCCGAACTCGTGGCCGCGGTACGGTCGGTGGCGCGCGGTCAGGCCACGTTCGACGCATCGGTGGGAGCCAGGATCGTGGCCAAAGCGGCGTCGCCCGACGTCGTCGTGCCTGTTTCTCCACTGCCGCAACGCTTTCCACAGCTGACCGCGCGTGAAGCGGAGGTCGCCGAATTGATCGGCGACGGGCTGAGCAACGCCGAGATCGCCGAACATCTGTTCGTCGGCGTGTCGACGGTGAAGACGCACATCAATTCGTTGTTCGCGAAGCTCGGCGTGCGAGATCGGGCGCAGGCGATCGCACTGATCCGGGGGTGAGGATCCGGCGCGGGCAGAATGCAATCAGCCCCACCACCGGCGCCGAGGGAACATCCACCGCGCCGAACCTCACCAGACAGAATGCAATCTGCCCCGACGTCGACACCCGCGCGCCGGGCAGAATGCAATCAGCCCCACCACCGGCGCCGAGGGAACATCCACCCCGCCGAACCTCACCCGACAGAATGCAATCTAGCCCGCCACACCCACCGGGACGTCGCCGCGCAGCGTCACGCGGTGCATGATGCGCCGTTGGCCGCCGTTGACGTCGGCGTAGTCGCGGTTGGCGTAGTGAACGGTGTTCCGGTTGTCCCACAACACCAGATCGCCGAGCCGCCAGCGGTGGCGCACAATGTGTTCGGGCTTGGTCAGGTGTGCGTAGAGCAGGTCGAGGATGGCCCGGCTCTCGGCGTCGGATACGCCGTCGATGTGCGATGTGAAGCCGGGGTTGACGAAGATCGCCCGACGCCCCGTCTCCGGATGGACCCGAACAACCGGATGGCGGACCGGGGTCAGCTCGGTGACCTCCTTACCCTCCCAGGTGTTGCCCTTGCCACCGCGCTTGTGCTTGAGGTAGTAGCCGAATTCGCGGTTTCCGTCGTGCACCGCGGTCAGCTGATCGACCAATGCGCGCACCGGCTCCGACAGCGACCCGTACGCCAATTCGCCGTCGGCCCAATTGGTGTCACCGCCGGTCTGTGGCAGAACGATCGGCCGCAGGATCGACCCGAGGGGCGGCCGCTGCATGAAGGTGACATCGGTATGCCACACGTCGGCGAAACCGTTGTCGGCGCTGTCGAGCGAGTACATCTGCGTGGGTACGTCGGCTCCGCTGTCGTGGACGGGGTGTCCGGTGGTGAGCTCACCGAGGCGATTGGCGAACTCGACGTGCTGCGCGTCGTCGAGCGGTTGTCCGCGAAACACGATCACCTTGAACTCCACCAGCGCCGCGCGGATCGCGCGCACCTCGTCGTCGGTGGCCGACGCGACGTCGACGCCGGAGATCTGCGCGCCGAAGTGCGGTCCGAACGGGTCGACGTCCAGCTCGACCCCACTACGCAGGGTGGCACCGCTCGCCGACGCCCGGGTTGTCACGCTCATGCCGCTGCCGCTTCTCTGACCGCGTGACCGACTTCGGCCCGCAGCGCGGCGTATTCGGGTGAGCCGCGCAGTTCCTCGGGGGTCACCCCGTCGCGCGGCAGCGCAGACGAGATATCAAGTGCCACCCGGCCGGGGCGCTTCGTCAGCACGACGATCCGCGAGCCGAGGAAGGCTGCTTCGTCGGCGCTGTGGGTGACGAACACACTGGTCCGCCCCGACTGCGCACTCACCGTGCGCAGATCCTCCTGAAGGCGTTCGCGGGTCAGTGCGTCGAGCGCCGCGAACGGCTCGTCGAGCAGCAACAACGACGTCTCCGCGGCCAGTGCCCGCGCGATCGCGACGCGCTGCTGCTGTCCGCCGGAGATCTCCCAGATCCGGCGATCGCCGGTATCGGCGAGGCCCACTCGGTCGAGCAGCTCGTTGCGACGTTGCGCCCGTTGCGTTTTCGGCACTTTCGCATACTTCAGCGCGAGGTCGATGTTGCCGCCGACGGTCTGCCAGGGAAACAGCCGCGGCTGCTGAAAGACGACGCCCGAGGTGACACCCGGCACCGGCGAACCACCGGACACCGCGACGTCTCCGACACTCGCCTGCTCGAAACCCGCGATGAGGCGCAGCAACGTCGACTTTCCGCAGCCCGACGCCCCGACGAGCACCAGGAACTCTCCCGGCGGAACGTCGAGGTCCACCGGACCGAGTGCGGTCACCGCCTCGGCGCCGTTGCCGTAGGTCTGAGACACGTTGCGAATACTGATGGATCCCGGACCGCGCAGCGCGGTCACCACGTCCGATCCGGCACTGCTGCTATTGACTGAAGACACCGGGGAGTCCCTTCGTGTAGATGGCTTTCTGGAGTACGTCCAACGCCGGAGCCGACGGAATCTGCTGCTGGTCGGCGAGGAACTGCGCCGCTGACGCCAGATTGACGGCCAGGTTGCCCGGCTTACCGTCGACGCCCAGCCACGTCGGTGTCGTCAGATCGGCGGTCGTCAGGTAGGTTCCCTGGCTCAGCTGATTCTTGGCGTCGGCGTCGGTGATTCCCATCTCGGCGGCGATCGCCGACGCAGCGCTGTTCGGGTCGTTCTTGATGGTGGTCAACGCGCGCGCCTCGATCTTGCGCCAGGTGTCGACGACGTCGGGGTGCGCGGCGGCGAAACTCGTTGCGACGACACCCAAGTCGAGGGTCGGTTTGCCCGCGGTGGCCAACTGCTTGCTGGCGATGAGCGTCTTGCCGGTGGCACGCAACTTGTCCAGGGTCGGCAGCCAGGTGTACACGGCGTCGACGTCGCCACGATCCCACGCCGCCAGCGATGCCTGCGGTTGTAGATCGATGATGTTGACGTCCTTTGCCGGCACATCCGCCTGTGCGAGGGCGGCGAGCAGGCTGTAGTGCGCGGTCGAGGCGAATGCCGTCGCGACCCGCTTGCCGCGCAGCTCGGCGACCGAGTTGATTCCGGTTCCGTTGCGAGCGACGAGCGCTTCGTTGTCGCCGGCGACGTCGAGCACGAAGGCCACCTGGTAGGGGATGTCCAGCGGTGCGGACAGCCCGCGGGCGACGGGAGCCGAACCGATGGCTCCGAAGTCGATCTGCCGAGCGATGAAGGCGGTGTTGACGTCGGCGCCGGAGTCGAACTTGGTCCACTTGATGTTGTAGTTCGGCAGTGCGTCTTCGAGCCAGTGCTTGTTCTTGACGATGAGGTCGCCGCTCGGGAACGACTGGTAGGCAATGCGAATGGTCGGTTTGGAGCTGTCCTGACCGGAGTGGTCGATCGCGCAGCCGGACACCGAGGCCACGACGACCGCGAGCACCGCCAGAAGCAGTTTGATCGGGGATTTCATTGTGGGACTAGACCTTTCCGCGCCACGGGACGGCACGCACTTCGATGGCGCGCAGCACGGCGTCGATGATGAGACCGGAGATGCCGATGGCGAAGATGCCGACCAGCACCACGGGGGTGTTGTTGTAGTTGCTCGCGTCTTTGACGACGCCGCCGATTCCGGGGATTCCGTTGAAGAGTTCCGCGGCCACCACGGCCGAGTACGCCATTCCGACGGAAAGCCTTATGCCGGTGAAGGTTTCGGGCAGAGCCGACGGAATCACGACGTCGCGCACCACTTCCCGCGGCGATGCGCCCAGCGCCCGCGCCGCTTCGATGAGTCCGACCGGTGCGGCGACGACGGCGGCCGTCGTCGCGACGGCGGCCGGTGGCAGTGCGGCCAGGGCCAGCAGGGTCACCTTGGGAGCCTCGTCGATGCCGAGCCAGATGACCAGCAGGAAGAAATAGGCCAGCGGCGGCAGTGCGCGCAGGAAGGTCAGCCACGGCTCGAGGAGCCGGCGCACCCAGGTGAAGGTGCCCATCGTAAGTCCAAGCAGCACACCGAGAGTCACCCCGATCAGCACGCCGGCGAATACTCGCCGCAGCGTCATGTACAGGTGCTCCCAGAGCAGGTAGCCCTGGTAGCCGCGCACACCGTTGTGCGTCGTCGACAAGTCGATGAACGCACGCCACACGGTGGACGGATACGGGACGAAGGTCTCACTCCAGATCCCACTCAGTGCGACGAGCTCCCAGACGACCAGGAAGACGACGACCGACAGCAGCGGAAGTCCGAACTTCGTCAGCCAGTCGCGCTTCTTCGCACGAGCGGGGCCCGCGGCACCGGGACTGCCCGACGCTTCTTCGGAGATATCAACGAAAACGCTCACCCGCCAATAGGTACCGGGTGATCACCAGCGCGAACATGGTTTGAATCGCTGCGGTGGAAAGTCGGCCGACGTCGTCGGGCCCGCGAAAATCGTCCGAATATTGCGGCAGCAGGGGCACATTGCCCCAGGTCAGCGGACTATCGGACGATTTTCGCACGGGGAGGAGCCCCGCCGGTACCTCAGTGCGCGAAGTGGCGTGCTCCGGTGAGGTACAGCGTGATGCCCGCCTCCGCGGCCGCCTCGATGACTTCCTTGTCCCGGATCGATCCACCCGGCTGCACGATGGCCTTCACCCCGCCCGCGGTCAGCACTTGCAGCCCGTCCGGGAACGGGAAGAAGGCGTCCGACGCCGCGACACTTCCGGCGGCCCGGTCGCCGGCGCGCTGCACGGCGAGGTGCGCCGAGTCGACCCGGTTGACCTGCCCCATGCCGACGCCGACCGACGCGCCGTCGCTGGCGAGCAGAATCGCGTTCGACTTCACCGAACGGCAAGCGCGCCAAGCGAATTCGAGATCGACGAGGGTGGCGGCGTCGACCGCTTCGCCTGTCGCCAGGGTCCAGTTGGCCGGATCGTCGCCATCGGCGTCGAGGATGTCGCGCTGCTGAAGCAGCAGACCACCCGAGACCGGGCGCATCTCGGCGCCGGCCCGCTGCGGCGGATCGGCACGCAGTACTCGTATGTTCTTCTTACGCGTCAGCACCGACAGTGCGCCGTCGGCGTAGGACGGGGCGATGATCACCTCGGTGAAGATCTCCGCGACCTGCTCGGCCATCTCGACACTCACCTCGCTGTTGGAGGCGATCACGCCGCCATAGGCGCTGACCGGGTCACATTCGTGTGCCTTGCGGTGGGCCACGGCGATGGTGTCGGCCACCGCGATGCCACAGGGGTTGGCGTGCTTGATGATTGCGACCGCGGGACGGTCGAAGTCGAAACAGCTGCGCCATGCGGCGTCGGAGTCGGTGTAGTTGTTGAAGCTCATCTCCTTGCCGTGCAGCTGCTCGGCGGAGGCGAGTCCACCACCTTGCGCGCCGACGTAGAGGGCCGCCCCCTGGTGCGGGTTCTCGCCGTAGCGCAGCACCGCCGAGCGCTCCCACGTGCCGCCGACCCACGCCGGAAAATTCGTCTCCTCGTCGGGCGCCACGACCGATCCCATCCACGACGCCACCGCGACGTCGTAGTCGGCGGTATGCCGAAATGCCTTGGCCGCCAACTGTTGCCGCTGCGCGAGGGTGAACCCGCCCGCCACTACGGCATCGATGACGTCGCCGTAGGCGGACGGATCCACCACGACGGCGACCGACGGATGATTCTTCGCCGCACCGCGGACCATCGACGGCCCGCCGATGTCGATCTGCTCGATGCATTCATCGGGTGTCGCGCCCGACGCGACGGTCGCGGTGAAGGGGTACAGGTTGACGACGACGAGTTCGAAGGCGGCAATGCCCAGCTCGCTGAGCTGATTGAGGTGATCGTCTTTACGGGTGTCGGCCAGGATGCCGGCGTGCACATTGGGGTGCAGCGTCTTGACGCGTCCCTCCAGGCACTCCGGGAAGCCGGTGATCTCCGATACCTCGGTGACCGGAACACCGGCGGCCGCAATGGTTTTCGCCGTCGAGCCGGTGGAGACCAGTTCGACGCCCGCGGCGTGCAGCGCGGTTGCGAGGTCAGCCAGTCCGGTCTTGTCGTAGACGCTGATCAGTGCGCGGCGCACCGGGCGCCGAGTGGAATCTGCTGCGGTGGGAGCGGTCACGGAATGTAGGCCTTTCGTCCGTCGGTGACGACGCCGCGCGCGGCGACCGCCGCCACCACGTCGGTGAGCAGAACGCGCTCAACGGCTTTGATGCGTTCATGGAGGGTCGTCTCGGTGTCGTCGGGGCTGATGACCACCGGGGCCTGCGCCAGGATGGGGCCGGTGTCGACCCCGGCGTCGACGAGGTGCACCGTGGTTCCGGTCACCTTTGCGCCGTACGCCAGCGCGTCGGCCACCCCGTGGGCGCCGGGGAACGCCGGCAGCAATGCGGGGTGGGAGTTGATGATTCGCGCGGTGAAACGCGAAAGGAATTGCTCACCAAGGATTTTCATGAATCCCGCGGTGACGATGTAGCCGGGGCCGTAGTCGGCGACGCGCTCGGTGAGCGCCTGATCCCAGGCCGCACGGTCGGCGAAGTCGCGCAGCCGCAGGGTCACCACGTCGACTCCCCGCGCTGCGGCGAGTTCTGCTGCACGACAATCGCGGTCGACGACGACGGCCACTACGTCGAACGGTGAATCGTCGCCCGCCGCGACGTCGAGCAGCGCCGACATCAGTGATCCGGTACCCGAAGCCATCACGACGATGGGTGTGCGCGGACCCGTGGGCAGATCTGGGGTAAGCGCTTCGGTCACCCGTTCAGCTTAGAACCTGGGCTAAGACCATCTTCCCGTGACCTCGGTTTCGTCCTCGTCGAGGTACTCGGCATCCTCGTAGTCCTCGCGGGTCATCCCACGACCGCCCACCCGACGTCGACTGTTCGCCGTCCCGTCGTCGTCGACGATCCGCGCCGTCACCTCGGCGTCGTCGTATCCGGGGCGGTAGCCATCTGGGTCGAAGTCGTCCGGGTCGAAGTCGTCGACGTAGTACTCGTTGTATTCGGCGTCGCCTGGTTCAGCGGCGACGTCGTACTCAGCGGCGTCGTCGTATTCGTACGCGTCGGTCGGTTCGTCCTCGCCGTACGCCTCCTCGTCGTACTCCTCCTCGCCGTACTCCTCGTCATCGACGCCCGCGTCGCTCAGCGCCGACGCCCGGGCCGCCTTCGACGCCGGCAGCAGTGTGTTGACCAGGGCGATCAGCACTCCGGGGATGGTGATCACGGCGAAGGTGAGCATTCCCGCCACCGGGATGGGGGCACCGAACGAACCGAGCTCGCCGAGACTGCCGCTGGAGATCCACACGGCGAGAACCATGATCGACGCCGCGCTCACCCCGGCGATGGCGACGAGACGCAGATTGCGCCGCAGGTCGGTGTCCCGACATTTCATTCCGACGTACCCGGCGACCACCGCGGTGACGACGAATCCGACCGCACCGGCGCCGCCCAGTTCGCCGTCGGGCAGTACCGCGAGCAGCGGCAGTGGGGGAATCGCTCCGCCGTGGGCGTGGAGCAGATTCAACGACGCCATGCCGACGGTGACGTCGGCGCCGACGAGCGCCGACGCTCCCGCGACGGCGAGATTCGGGAGGTAGAAGACCGACAGGATGACCAGCCCGAGGTAGCCGTCGGCGCTGTGGGCTTCGCCGATGAGGTTGGCGACCGCCGAGAATCGCACGAGGAGCATCACGACGATCACCGCCGATACCGCCCCGAGCAGACCCAGCACCGCCGTGGCGCCGAGTCGTGCGCCACGCGCTATGTCGTCGGTGCGTCGCGCGCCGAGTCCACGCGCGGCGGCCCAGTCCCGCCATCGCGCGCCCGCCACCGCGATCACCGTCGCCAGCCCGTGGACCAGCGCGGTCGCACCGAATGCGGCCAGCGGCGTTGGACTCTGCACCGGCAACACCGATTCGCCGTCCATCACCACGGCCATCGCCAGCGCCGTGATCAACAGCGGCCCGCCGATCGCCGCGGCGAACAGCGCGCCGAGTTCGTATATCGAGCGACGCTCACCGATCGCAGGAGCGATCGACTTGGCCGCCAACACGACGAGGACGATCGTCGGCAACGCGGGCAGCGCTCCCAGCGTGACCCCGGCAATCGTCAACGGCACCTGGTGGACCACCAGCCACGCCGACCCGACCGCAGCACCGATGCCGCCGAACCCACCGCCGGCGGCGAGAATCGTCACCGCGACGATCAAGGTCAACGCCACCATGACGATGATCGGCAGCCCGAAGGCGACCATGACGAGTTCCCGCGCGGAACTCTCGGAGCCCATCGCCTGCGCACGACGATTCTGCCGGTGCTGACGCAGCCGCGTAGCCAGGCTTTCGGATTCGGATTCGGAAGATTTCGAGGCCATCACCATCGAGGGTGGCACGTCTGCCCGGCGCCGGCGAAGGGGGCGCGCCGCGCGGAACCAGTTTGTGACCCACGCAGTCGATGCCGACTGACGGCAACTGCGACAACACGGGCCGCACCCGACGGAGATCAGGTGCGGCCCGTGTCGGGATCTAGCGCGAGAAGTCAGTCCTTCTTGAACACCGTCGTCGCCGAACCCGAGTTGTCCGAATCGGAGTCCGACGCCGAGCGGTCGGCCGCGGTGGCCGACGACGAGGACGTCGACGAACTGCTCGACAACGCGTCCGAGGCGCCGAAAGCGGTAGTCGGCTGTGGCTGCGACGACGAGCTGGACTGGGCGAACGACGTCGGCGCGTACGACTGCTGCTGATCACCGGACGGGCTTGCCGACTGTCCATAGCCCGACGACTGCCCGTACGACGGCGACTGCGACTGGCCGTAGGTCTGCGACGGCGACGGCGACTGCGACTGCCCGTAGCCCTGCGGCTGGCCGTAGCTTTGCGCCTGCTGACCGGAGTTCTGCTCGGCCGGCTGCGGCTGCTGTGCCGGGGTGGCGACGGTACCCGGGGTCGCCGGCCCGGCCGACGCGGCGTCGGAGCCCGCTGCGGGAGCGACCTTGACCTTTTCCAGCACGACGA
The DNA here is from genome assembly GCF_012933505.1 of Gordonia asplenii. GTDB lineage: Bacteria > Actinomycetota > Actinomycetes > Mycobacteriales > Mycobacteriaceae > Gordonia > Gordonia asplenii. The sequence goes on along the minus strand of NZ_JABBNB010000004.1, from coordinate 60,005 downwards.
GCAACCAGAGGATGGAGGCACCCGCGAGGACCAGCGTCAGGAAGAGATAGATGTAGTCCCAGAATGTGATTCCCAGTCCGGGAATTCCATATCCGTAGGTGTCCGACGACTTCACCGCGGCGTAGATGATGCTGTAGATCTTCTCGACGAACGCCGCGATGCTGACCGCTGCCACAAGCGTCGCGATGACCTTGGTGTCGACCTTGTCGCTGATCAGGGTGACGCCCGCGAGAACTACCAGGGCTACACCCCAGAAGATGAAGAATCCGTAGTGGAAGAGTCCGAGCAGCAGGGTCAGTGCGCTGACGCCGGCGATCGTGATGGCGAGGATCTGACCGATGTTGGCCGGAAGCCCCTGGCTCGGCGGCTTCGGCGGGTTGTAGCCCGGCCCATAGCCCTGCTGTCCGTACTGCTGCTGACCGTAGCCCTGCTGTCCGTATCCCTGCTGCGGCTGCTGGCCGTAGCCCTGGCCGTAACTCGGCTGTCCCTGCTGCTGTCCGTATCCCTGCTGACCATAGCCCTGCTGAGGCTGACCGTAGCCCTGCTGGGGCTGCTGGCCGTAGCCTTGCTGCCCGTACTGCTGCTGGCCGTAGCCCGCCCCACCCTGCTGGTAACTCATGATTGAAGACATCTTCCTGTAGACAGTTGCTTGCCGACCTACTGTCGGGACATCGTTGACCACGCTAATACATCTTCGGTTGCCTTCGCCGAATCGACGCCGTCGTGCGATCGAATGACCGGGCGACTACCACCGGTGAGCAGCGCCGACCTGCGTGTACCAGTCGATCAGCGAGTAGTCGTCGACGGCACGCGGGTCGATGTTCACCGCGTCGCGTCCGGCGAGAACCGCGGTAACCGGCACTTCGAGTTTCTTGCCGGTCTTGGTGTGCGGAATTCCGGGGGCCTCGATCACCTCGTCGGGCACGTGCCGCCGAGACAGTTTGCTCGCGACCGCCGACGCGATCGTCGACCGCAGCGCGTCGTCGAGTTCGGCACCGGGAACCAAGGTGACGAACAGCGGCATCCAGTACTTGCTGTCCGGGCCGTCGACACCGAGCACGAATGCCTCGGCGATCTGCTCGATTCCCTCGACAACCTCGTAGATGTCGGCCGATCCCATCCGAATTCCGTGTCGGTTGAGCGTCGCATCGCTGCGGCCGTGGATGATCAGCGACCCGTGGTCGGTGACGGTGACCCAGTCACCGTGGCGCCAGACCGGATTCGGCGGTGGACTGTCCCACTCGTGGGCGAAATAGGCGTTGCGGTACCGCTCGCCGTCGGGGTCGTTCCAGAAGAACACGGGCATCGACGGCATCGGCGCCGTGATCACCATCTCTCCCACCCCGCCGCGCAGGCTGCTGGTATCGGGAGCCCAACTGTCAAGTGCCACACCGAGATACCGCACCGACAACTCGCCGGCGACGACCGGTACACCGGTGGACCCACCGGCGAACGCACTCACCACATCGGTACCGCCGCTGATCGACGACACCGGAAGACCGGGCCGGACGCGTTCATCGACCCACTCGAAGAGGTCTGCGGCCAACGTCGATCCGGTACTGCCCAGACACCGCAGCGCGGAGAGGTCATGCTCGACGCCGGGGTGCAGACCCGCTTTGCGCGATGCCTGCAACTGCCCGGGGCTGGTACCGAAGTAGGTGACGTGTTCGTCGGCGACGAGCGACCACATGCGGTCGGCGTCGGGATACAGCGGTGAGCCGCTGTATGTGATGATCCGCGCGCCGCACAGCAACCCGGCGACTTGGAAGTTCCACATCATCCAGCTCAGTGCGGTCTGCCAGAAGAACACGTCCCCCGGTGCCAGATCACTGTGCAGCCCAGCCGATTTCAGATGTTCGACGACGACGCCGCCGTGGCCGTGCACGATGCCCTTGGGTTTGCCGGTGGTGCCAGAACTGAACAGCACCCACAGCGGATGATCGAAGGCGACCTTCTCGACAGCGAGTTCCGCACCGGCATTCGCCTCGAGCAACGACTGGTACGAAAGTGCTGGAACTCGCCAATCATCATGTGCCGCACCGACGTTGATCACCGTGGTCACCGTGTCCAGCAGCTCGGCGAGGGCTGAGTTGTCGGCGACCTTGTCGATCGGCTTGCCGTTGTATCGGTAGCCGTCGGCGGTGACGAGGACTTTGGGGGCGAGCTGGGCCATCCGCCCGGCCGCACCGTCGGGCGCGTAGTCGGCGCCGCATCCGGAGAAGATCGCCCCGATCGACGCCGCGGCGAGAAAGCAGATCACCGCTTCGGGGACGTCGGGCAGATATGCCGCGACCACGTCCGCGGCGCCGACCCCCATCGCCCGCAGCGCCGCGGCCATCGCGGCGACCAGGCCGGGCAACTCCGCCCAGGCGATCTCGGTGCGCTCCCCCGCTTCGTCGAGGCCGACGATCGCCGCGCCGGGCAGCTCGGCATGCGTGAGGATCTGATCGACGTAGTTCAACCGGATCTGTGGAAACCATTGCGCGCCAGGCATGGTGGCGTCGGCGAGGACATCGCTGCGCGCCGGACCCAGCGGTGCGGCGGCCCGGTCGTCGAGCCGGTAGAAGTCCCACACGGCCCGCCAGAACCCGGCCACGTCGGACACCGACCACTGCCACAGATCGTCGTAGCCGGACAACTCCCGGCCGGCGCGCGCTGCCGCAAGCGCGGCGAACTCGTCGATCTGCGCCATCAGCGCAGGCCCAGCAGGTTTATTGCCTCCGATCGCATTTCCACCTTGCGTACTTTACCCGTGACCGTCATCGGAAACTCGTCAACCACATGGACATATTTCGGAATCTTATGGCGCGCGATCTGGCCCGCCGCGAACTCGGCGAGATCTGCCGCGGTGAAATCGTCGACGCCGTCGCGCAGCCGCACCCAGGCCATCAACTCCTCGCCGTATTTTGCGTCGGGCACACCGATCACCTGTGCGTCGAGGATGTCGGGGTGGGTGTAGAGGAACTCTTCGACCTCGCGCGGGTAGATGTTCTCGCCGCCCCGAATCACCATGTCTTTGATCCGGCCGGTGATCTGCACGTACCCGTTGTCGGCCATCACCGCGATGTCGCCGGTGTGCATCCACCCCTGCTCGTCGAGCACGTCCGCGGTCTTGCGCGGTTCGTTCCAATACCCCTGCATCACACTGTATCCGCGGGTGCAGAACTCACCGGCCGCACCGCGCTCGACGGTGTCGCCGGTGACCGGGTCGACGACCTTGATCTCCAGGTGCGGCCCGACGCGGCCGACCGTCCCGACGCGCAGTTGCAGTTCGTCGTCGACGCGGGTCTGCGTCGACACCGGGGAGGTCTCGGTCATGCCGTAGCAGATCGACACCTCGGTCATGTGCATCCGCTCGACCACCTCGCGCATGACCTGCTCGGGGCACGGCGATCCGGCCATGATGCCGGTGCGCAAGGTGCTCAGGTCGTAGTCGTCGAAGTTCGGCAGCGCCAGCTCGGCGATGAACATGGTCGGCACGCCGTAGAGACTGGTCACCGCGTATTCGGCGACCGCGGCGAGCGTCGCGGCCGGGTCGAAGGCCGGGGCTGGAATGATCATGGCCGCGCCGTGGCTGGTGGCCGCCAGATTGCCCATCACCATGCCGAAACAGTGATAGAACGGCACCGGCAGGCAGATGCGGTCGGCGTCGGTGTAGTTCAACAGCTCGCCGACGAGGTATCCGTTGTTGAGGATGTTGCGGTGGGTCAGCGTCGCGCCCTTGGGCGCACCGGTGGTGCCCGAGGTGTATTGGATGTTGATCGGGTCGTTCGCATCGAGGCCGGCGGCCGCGGCGGCCACCGCCGCTACTTCCTCCGGCGCCGGATCGGCAAGCAGTGCTTCCCATTCCGGCGATGCGAAGATGACGACGCGGGACAGGTTGTCAACCGTTTGCTGCGCGGCGGCCAGCATCGCGGGGTAGTCGGAGTCCTTGAACGCCGGGGCCGCCAGGACCACGGTGATTCCGGACTGCTGCAGGGCGAAATCGACTTCGGTCTGGCGATACGACGGATTGAGATTCACCAGCACCGCGCCGATCGCGGCGGTGGCGTATTGCACCATCACCCATTCGGAGCGGTTCGGCGACCACACTCCGACCCGGTCACCACGCCCGACGCCGCCGCGCAGCAGACCTGCCGCCAGCGCCTCGACGTCGCGGGCGAGCTCGCGATAGGTCCAGGTGCGCCCGGATGCGGCCTCGGCCAGCGCGAGGTTGTCGCCGAACTTCCCGACGGTCGCGAGGAAGTTGTCGTAGATCGTGTCGTCGAGCAGCGGCGGCTCGGATTCTCCTTGTGCGTAGGACATTTCGGGATTCTCGGTCATCAGACGTCCTCGTGATGGGTTGGCGGGTGGTTGGTGATCTGCCGGTCTGGTCTGCTCGTCTAGGGAACCCGGCTCAATACGCTCTCCGCCTGCCGGAGCACCGGTCCGTCGACCATCTGCCCGTTCAGGCTGAACACACCGGGATTCTCCACGGCGGCGGCGAGAATCTCACGCGCCCAAGCGATCTCGGCATCGTCGGGTCGGTAGCCCGCGCGGATGGTCGCCACCTGTGAGGGGTGGATGCAGGCCGTCGCGGTGTACCCGAGTGCCACCGCGTCACGGACCTCGGCGGCCAGCCCGTCGATGTCGCCGATCTCCAGGTGCACCGCGTCGACGGCGAATCGACCGAATGCCGCCGCGGCCAGCCGCACCGTCGATCGCACGTGGCGCGGAACGTCGCGGTAGGTGCCGGGGCGCTCCTCACCGTCGCCGTAGCGGCTCGACTTGCCGCCGAGTCCGGCGACGAGATCCTCTGCGCCCCACATCAATCCGATGCAGTTGGCGGCTTCGGCGATCTCATTGGCGTGTACCGCGCCACGCGGCGTCTCGATGAGTGCGATCGATTGCAGACCCGTCGCCAGCACCGCATCGGCCGACTCCGCTTTGGCGACCATGATGACTCGGTAGGCGGTTTCGGCGATCGCCGCCAAGTCGCGGCGATGGTCACCGGTCGACGGCGGGTTGACCCGAACGATGACCCGATCGGGGTCGAGTGGATTGGCCACCAACGCCTCGCGCGCGGCCTGGCGGTTCTCCGGGGCCACCGCATCCTCGAGGTCGAGGATGACGGCGTCGGCGCGTTCGAGCGCCTTGGCGTAGCGTTCGGGGCGGTCGGCCGGGCAGAACAGCAGTGCCGGGCCGGGCGGCAGCCACGCATTCACGCCGGTCGGTGTTCGGGCGAGTGTCACGGCTCAGACTCCTTCCGGGCGCTTGCGTACCAGCGTCGCGCGCGCCGCTCGGGCTACCACCACACCGTCCTGGTTGCGGCCGATGTGGACGAGGTTCACCACGCCCTCCCCCGGCCGCGACTTGGACTCGCGCTTGCTCACGCACTCGGTCTCGGCGTAGAGCGTGTCGCCGGCGAAAAGCGGTGCGGGAAAGGCGACTTCAGAAAATCCGAGGTTCGCCACCAGCGTGCCCTGGGTCAGTTGGGAGACCGAGAGCCCCACGATGGTGGAGAACGTGAACATCGAATTGATCAGCCGCTGTCCGCCGAACCCGGGTTGCTGAGCCGACCATGCGGCGTCGAGATGCAGTGCCTGGGTGTTCATCGTCAGCGTGGTGAACAGGACGTTGTCGGCCTCGGTGACGGTGCGTCCGGGCCGGTGTTCGTAGACGGTGCCGTCGACGAACTCCTCGAACCACAGGCCGCGCTGCACCACCCGATTCGCGGTGGTCGCGTCGGTGTCACTCATGCGAAACCCAACTCTCGTGCGATAAGCATCAATTGCACCTCGGTGGTGCCTTCACCGATCTCCAGGATCTTGGAATCACGGTAATGCCGGGCCACCGGGTATTCGTTCATGAAGCCGTAGCCGCCGTGGATCTGCGTCGCCATCCGCGCGTTGTCCATCGCCGCCTCCGACGAGATCATCTTGGCGATCGAGGCTTCCTTCTTGAACGGCTTGCCCGCCAACATCTTCGCGGCGGCGTCGTAGTAGGCGGTGCGTGCCACGTGGGCACGCGCCTCCATCCGCGCGATCGCGAACGAGATCGACTGATAGTCGCCGATCGCCTTGCCGAACGACTGACGCTCCTTGGCGTATTTCACCGACTCGTCGACGCAGCCCTGCGCGACGCCGGTCGCCAGCGCCGCGATCGCGATGCGCCCCTCGTCGAGGATGTTGAGGAAGTTCGCGTAACCGCGGCCGCGCTGCCCCAGCAGGTTCTCCTTGGGGACGCGAACGTCGGAGAACGACAGCGGATGGGTGTCCGACGCATTCCACCCGACCTTGTTGTAGGCCGGTTCGGCAACGAATCCCGGTGTGCCGCTCGGCACGATGATCGTCGAGATCTCCTTGCGGCCGCCGCGTCGATCGCCCGTCCCGTCCCGAGTGCCGGTGACCGCGGTCACCGTCACCAGCGACGTGATGTCGGTGCCGGAGTTGGTGATGAACTGCTTGGCGCCGTTGATGACCCAGGAGTCACCGTCGTCGCGGGCGGTGGTCGCGGTGGCACCCGCATCGGAGCCGGCCCCCGGCTCGGTCAGGCCGAACCCGGCCAGCGCCCTGCCCGCGATGAGGTCGGGGAGGTAGCGCTCCTTCTGCTCCTGGCTGCCGAACTTGTAGAGGGGCATGATGCCCAGTCCCACACCGGCTTCGAGGGTGATGGCCACCGACTGATCGATCTTGCCGAGTTCCTCCAACGCCAGCGCCAGCGCGAAGTAGTCGCCGCCCATTCCGCCGAACTCCTCGGCGAAGGGCAGGCCGAACAGGCCCATCTGCCCCATCTGAGCGATCACCTCATACGGAAAGCTGTGCTCCGCATCGTGTTTCGCGGCGACCGGCGCCACCACCTGCTGCGCGAAGTCGCGGACCGAATCGCGAAGGTCGGCGTATTCCTGCGACAGTTCCATGTGCTGCTATGCCTCTTCCGGTTGTACCGCCGGCGCCACGTGCGCCAGCAGTTGATTGGCTTTCACCTTGTCGCCGACGGCGACCTTGACCGCGACCACCCCGTCGGCCGGGGCCTTGAGTGCGTGTTCCATCTTCATCGCCTCGACGACCACCACGACCGACCCCGCGGTCACGTCGGCGCCGTCGGCCGCCGACACCGCGACGACGGTGCCCGGCATCGGCGAGTTGATGTCGCCCGCGTGCTCGGCGTCGGCGGCGTCGGCCAGCACGTGCAACGGCCGCAGCACCCAGGTTCCACCGGGGCCGGCCACCCAGTTGGCGTCGTCCTCGTCGACGGCGAGCGACCACCCCTGCGTGAGACCGTCGACGGTGAGCGTGGTCGACGTCGCCGAAACGTTTGCCGCCCAATCTGATTCGCCTTCGCTGCGAATGGTGATCCCGGCACCGGGAACCAACGAGGACACGTAGGTCCGGGTGCCGTCGGTCACCGTGTGCGTGAGAGCCGCGGGCTCGCCGATCCGCCAGCCGACGGCGGTGCGCCACAGCCCGTCGGTCGCGGCGCGCGGGGTGTCCTGCCCGACATGATGCAGCGCGACCCGCGCAACCGCGGCGGGATCGGTTGCGGGAGCGGCATAGTCGACGACGAGACGGTCGAGCAGTTCGGTGTCGAGCGTTCCGGCGGCCACTTCGGGGCGCCGCAGCACGAATCGGCAGAAATCTATGTTGGTTCCGACGCCGAGCACATGGGTCTGGGCGAGCGCCGCGTCGAGCCGCGCGAGTGCCGTCGCCCGATCATCGCCGTAGGCAATGATTTTCGCGAGCATTGGGTCGTAGTCGGAGCCGACCACGAGCCCGTCGCGCATCGCCGAGTCGGCGCGCACCGGCCCCGCCTGGGGCTGATTCGGCGGCACCGGATGGCGCACCGAGACGATGGTGCCGCCGGTCGGGAGAAAGCCCGACGCCGGGTCCTCGGCGTACACCCGGGCCTCGACGGCGTGTCCGGTCAGCGTGATGTCGTTCTGCGACAACGCAAGCGGCTCACCGGCGGCGACCCGGATCTGCTGCTCGACGAGGTCGACGCCGGTGACCATCTCGGTCACCGGATGCTCCACCTGCAGACGGGTGTTCATCTCCATGAAGAAGAACGCGTCGGGGTGCTTCGCCGAGACGATGAACTCGACGGTGCCCGCGCCGACGTAGGCGACACTGCGGGCGGCGTCGCAGGCCGCCTGCCCGATGCGCGCACGGGTCTGCGCGTCGAGCAGCGCCGACGGCGCCTCCTCGATGACCTTCTGGTGGCGGCGTTGCAGCGAACATTCACGCTCGCCCAGGTGGATGACATTGCCGTGGCGGTCGGCGAGCACCTGCACCTCGATGTGGCGCGGGGTGTCGACGAAGTGCTCCACGAACAGCGTGTCGTCGCCGAATGCCGCCGCGGCCTCGCGTCGCGCGGTGATCAGCGCCGCGGGCAGGGCGTCGGCGGTCTCGACGCGGTGCATGCCTTTGCCACCGCCGCCCGCACTCGGTTTGATGAGCACCGGGAAGCCGATTTCCGGTGCGGCGGCGATCAATTCGTCGTCGGTCAAGCCCGGACGAGACAGGCCTGGCACCACCGGGACGCCGCGTTCGACGACGGCCGCACGGGCGCTGATCTTGTCGCCCATCGTGGCGATTGCCGACGCGGGCGGGCCGAGGAAGACGATCCCGGCCGCGTCGAGGGCGGCGGCGAATTGCTGGTTCTCGGAGAGGAATCCGTAACCGGGGTGAACGGCGTCGGCACCGGCGCGCACGGCGGCGTCGACGACGGCGTCGATGCGCAGGTAGCTCTCGATCGCCGGGGCGGGGCCGATTCGCACGGCGATGTCGGCGTCGCGGACATGCTGTGCGCCGGCGTCGGCGTCGGAGTAGACGGCGACCGATTCGATGCGCAGGCGCCGCAGCGTCGCGATGACGCGGCAGGCGATCTCACCGCGGTTGGCGATGAGTACACGGCGAATTGTCTTGGGAGAGTTCGTGGAATCTGACATGTCTCACATCCGGAAGACGCCGTAGCCGGCGTCGGCGAGGGGGGCGTGGCGGGTGGCTTCGAGGGCCAGTCCGAGAATGGTTCGGGTGTCGGCGGGGTCGATGATGCCGTCGTCCCAGAGTCGGGCGGTGGAGTAATAGGCGTCGGACTGACGCTCGAACTGCTCGCGGATCGGGGCCTTGAAGGCTTCCTCTTCGTCGGCCGGCCACTGTTCGCCGCCCCGCTCGATCTGATTGCGGCGCACCGTTCCCAGCGTGTCGGCGGCCTGCGGGCCACCCATCACCGAGATCCGCGCGTTCGGCCACATCCACAGGAAACGTGGCGAGTAGGCACGTCCGCACATCGAGTAGTTGCCCGCGCCGAACGATCCGCCGATCATCACGGTGAGCTTCGGAACACGTGCGCACGCAACGGCATTGACCATCTTGGCGCCGTTCTTGGCGATGCCGCCCTGTTCGTATTCGCGGCCGACCATGAATCCGGTGATGTTCTGCAGGAACACCAGCGGGATGCGACGCTGGTCGCACAGTTCGATGAAGTGCGCTCCCTTGAGAGCGGACTCGGAGAACAGCACGCCGTTGTTGGCGACGAATCCGACCGGATGGCCGTCGATCTTGGCGAACGCGGTCACCAGCGAGGTTCCGTAGTTCGCCTTGAACTCGGTGAACTGCCCACCGTCGCTGAGGATTTCGATGACCTCGCGAACGTCGTAGGGAGTGCGCGGGTCGGTCGGCACCACGTCGTAGAGATCGGTCTGCGGGCGCGACGGGGCCACCGGCGCGCAGACCTCCCACTGCGCGGGTTCGCGCGGGCCGAGGGTGGCGATGATCTCGCGCACCTTCTCCAGCGCCTGCTCGTCGTTGTCGACGAGATGGTCGGTGACGCCGGAGACCGACGAGTGCATGGTGCCGCCGCCCAGGTCTTCGGCGCTGACGTCCTCCCCCGTGGCCGCCTTCACCAGCGGCGGGCCGGCCAGGAAGATGGTGCCCTGGTTGCGGACGATGACGGTCTCGTCGCTCATCGCCGGAACGTAGGCGCCGCCCGCGGTCGACGATCCGAGGACCGCCGCGATCTGTGCGATCCCGTTGCGGCTCATGTTGGCCTGGTTGAAAAAGATCCGCCCGAAGTGTTCGCGGTCGGGGAACACCTCGTCCTGCTGCAGCAGCATCGCGCCGCCGGAGTCGACCAGGTAGATGCAGGGCAGCCGGTTGGCCGCGGCGATCTCCTGTGCGCGCAGGTGCTTCTTGACGGTCATCGGGTAATAGGTGCCGCCGGAGACCGTCGCGTCATTGGCGATGATGAGGCACTCGCGGCCGCTGACGAGTCCGACGCCGGCGATAACTCCCGACGACGGCGCCTTGCCCTCGTACATGTCGTGCGCGGCGAGCGGAGCGATCTCCAGGAACGGCGAGCCGGAGTCGAGGAGGAGGTCCACCCGGTCGCGGGGAAGCAGTTTGCCGCGCGAGGTGTGGCGTTCGCGCGCCTTCGCCCCGCCGCCCTGGGCGACCTCGTGGAGCCGGGCGCGCAAGGTGGCCACGTTGGCCTCATGGACGGAGCGGCGTGTCGGCTGGGCAGTCGGCCCGGCGTCGACATCGACCGCGGCGTCGTCGAATGTGCTGGTCACCGCAAGCCTTTCAGTTATTCGCTATTAACTGAACTGAGTGTAGGTGACGCCGCGCACATTTGTCACCCCCACATGCGATTCTCTCATCGGACGTGACGCGGCTCACGATTTTCCTCTAGTCTGGTCAGTGGACCGCACACCCCGCGGACTACACACACCTGCCCTGACCCGGAAATCCACCACCCACGGATTGCCGACGCCGGGGCCGAAACGAAGGCCAGGTAATCCCGTGACCCTCGCTGATGATCGCGCTCGCCGCGCGCATGCGACCCCCGCCGTCTCCACGCCGAGCGGCTCGTTCTCCCTCGACGATCGCTACACCCGCGACTCGGGATCGATCTATCTGACCGGCATTCAGGCTCTGGTGCGCATGGTCCGTGACCGCGCCATCGTCGACCGGGCGGCAGGCCTGCAGACCGCGTCGTACATCTCCGGCTACGAAGGCTCACCCCTGGCCGGCTACGACCTCGAGATCGCCCGACGCCACAAGTACCTCACGCCCTACGACATCACCCACCGCCCCGCCCTCAACGAGGAGCTGGCCGCGACCTCGGTGATGGGCTCGCAGGTCGCCGCGCGCGTCGGCCGTCTCGCCGCCGATGCGTCGGGGACCAAACGCGACGGCGTGGTCGGATACTGGTACGGCAAGGCTCCCGGCCTGGACCGCGCCACCGATGCGCTACGCCACGCGAACATCATCGGCACCCACCCCAACGGCGGAGCGGTGGCGCTGGTCGGCGACGATCCGGGCGCCAAGTCGTCGACGGTGCCGTGCGCGTCGGAGATGGCGCTGGCCGATCTCTACATGCCGATCCTCTACCCCGCCGACAGCGCCGACATCCTCGACTACGGCGTGCACGCCGCATTGATGAGCCGGGCGTCGGGATTGTGGACCTCGTTGAAGATCTCCGCACACGTCGCCGACGGTGCGTCGACCGCGCTCATCGATCCCGAGCGCATCGTCGTCGACTACGGCGCCCTGGGCACCAGTCCGCATATCCCGAGCGGGCGCCTGCTCGGCGCCAATCTCATGGAGCTCGAACAGAATCAGCTCACCATCCGTCTGCCGCGCGCCCTGGAATACGCCCGCCTCAACGGGCTCAATCAGATCGTCACGCACACCGCCGATGACCGCATCGGCATCGTCGCCGCGGGCAAGACCTACCTCGACGTCCGAGAAGCGTTGCGGCTCATCGGTATCACCGACGCCGACCTCGCCCGGCTGGGCATCCGCATCCTCAAACTCGGCATGGTCTACCCGATCGAGCGCAGCATCCTCGACCGGTTCATCGCCGGCCTCGACGAGGTCATCGTCGTCGAGGAGAAGCGCGACTTCATCGAAACGATGATGCGCGACATACTCTTTCGCCGACCCGATGCCCCGGCCATCGTCGGTAAGACGCATGAGGACGGCTCCACGCTGTTCTCCCGCTTCGGCGAACTCGACGTCGACGCCGTCACCCGCGGCATGGCGTCGCGGCTCGGCGGCCACCACCACATCGAGTCGGCGCAGCGCTGGCTCGACGACCACACCAATCGACGCGAGCGAATCAATCTGCCGCTCGCGGTCCGCACCCCGTACTTCTGTTCGGGATGCCCGCACAACAGCTCGACGAAGGTCACCGACGACACGCTCGTCGGCGCCGGAATCGGTTGTCATGCAATGGTCCTGCTGATGGACCCGCAGCAGGTCGGCGATGTCGCCGGGGTCACTCAGATGGGCGGCGAGGGCAGCCAGTGGCTCGGCATGGCACCGTTCGTCGAAGAGAAGCACTTCGTGCAGAACGTCGGCGACGGCACGTTCATGCATTCGGGTTCGCTGGCGCTGCGTGCGGCGGTGGCGTCGGGCGAGAACATCACCTACAAGCTGCTCTTCAACGGAACCGTCGCGATGACCGGCGGCCAGGACCCGGTCGGGCAGATGGACCTGCCGCAGATGGTGAATCTGCTTCTCGCCGAACGGGTGTCGAAGGTGGTGGTGACCTCCGACGACCCGGCTCGCACGCGGGCGCTACGCCTGCCCGACTCCGTCGAGGTGCGCCACCGCGACGACCTGCTCGACGTCCAGACCGAGCTGGCCCACGTCCCGGGTGTGACGGTGCTCGTCCACGATCAACACTGCGCCGCGGAGAAGCGCCGCAAGCGCAAGCGCGGCACGTACGACACACCGACGCAGCGCGTGATGATCAACGAACGCATCTGCGAGGGGTGCGGCGACTGCGGCGAGAAGTCGAACTGCCTTTCGGTGCACCCGATTTCGACCGAGTTCGGCCGCAAGACGCATATCGATCAGAGCTCGTGCAACTTCGACTTCTCCTGCCTCAAGGGTGACTGCCCGGCATTCGTGACGGTGACACCCGGTACCGAGCGGGCGCGTGATCGAGTGCCCGCACTCGCGGCGTCGCTGCCCGAGCCGACGCGTTCGCCGCTGGCCACCGGCAACTTCACCGTTCGCGTCACCGGCATCGGCGGCACCGGCGTGGTGACGGTCTCGCAGATCCTCGCGACCGCGGCGGTGCTCGACGGCCATGCGGCGCGCACGGTCGACATGACCGGTCTCGCCCAGAAGGGCGGCGCGGTGGTCAGCGACCTGAAGGTCTCGCGCGAACCGGTCGAGCAGGCCGCGAAGGTCGCCAGCGACGACTGCGACGTCTACCTCGCCTGCGATCAGCTCGTCGGAGCCGATCCGGTCAACCTGAAGGTCGCCTCACAGGAGAAGACGGTCGCCGTCGTATCGACCGCGAAAGTACCCACGGGCTCGATGGTCGTCGACACCAGGGTCGGCTTTCCCGCTGCGGCGCAAGTACATTCGGCAATCGACGACAGGGTCGCCCGTGCGGTGTATCTCAATGCCGCGGCACTGTCGGAGGAATTGTTCGACGACGAGCAGTACGCGAACATGATGATGGTCGGCGCGGCGTATCAGACCGGTGCGCTGCAGATCAGTGCGGAATCGATCGAACGGGCCATCGACCTCAACGGTGTCGCCGTCGAAGCCAATGTGCAGGCGTTCCGCCGTGGACGGCAAGCCGTCGTCGACCCGAATGCCGTTGCCGCCGCGGCTGAGTCGATCCGCGTCGCCGCTCCGGAATACACACCGAGCGATGCCGCGGCACGAGCGGTGGCGCCGTTCGGTGAGTCGGATCTGGCGTCGACGGTGATGCGCCGCTATGACGAACTGGTCGCCTACCAGAACGAGGACTACGCCCGTTCCTACCTGGCCGACGTCACGCGGGTGCACTTGTCCGGGTTGGGCGAACAGTTCAGCGTCGCGGTAGCGAAGAATCTGTTCAAGCTGATGGCCTACAAAGACGAGTACGAAGTGGCCCGGCTGACCGACGACGCGGCGTTCGCCGCCGAGGTCGCCGACACCTTCGGCACCGACGCGAAAGTCGCGGTACGGCTGCATCCCCCGACACTGCGCGCGATGGGCATGCGCGAGAAGATGGCGCTGGGCCGGTGGGCCAAGCCGGGCCTCAAGGGACTGGCCGCGATGAAGCGCCTGCGCGGGACCGCGATGGATCCGTTCGGCCACACCGAGATACGCCGCACCGAGCGGGAACTCGTCGTCGAATATCGGGGTGTCGTGGATCAGTTGGTGGCGCGACTGGGCGGGTCGTCGAACACGGCCAACCTCGCGACCGCCGTTGCGATCGCCGAACTGCCCGACATGGTGCGCGGCTACGAGGGTGTCAAGATGGCGAATGTGGCGAAGTACCGAGCCGAGTTGGCACGGCTGATGGGGCAGTTGAGATAGCACACGCAAATCCCCCGATCCTGCGAAACCCCTTGTGTCGTTGAGGGATTGAGCAAGTTCGGGGGGATTTGTCGGTGAGCGCCCTGGGGAGCCACGCCCTAGTGCGCCATCGCGACCGCGCCCTCCGGGGTGTCCGGCAGCGTGCCGCTGCGCATCACCGTGCCGGCGAGCAAGCCGCCGATGGCGAAGATCGCCGCGGCCCACCAGAATGCGGTGGTGTAGCTGTGCACGGCGGCCTGCGCGGCCAGCCGAGCGGGCGCCATCGTCAGGTGGTCGGCGGCGAAAGCCGTTGCCGCACTCGACGCGATTGTCGACAGCAGAGCGGTTCCGACGGATCCGCCGACCTGTTGCATGGTGTTGACGGTGGCCGAGGCGACACCCGCGTCGTCGGGGCTGACGCCGGAGATCGCACCCTGCATGGCCGGGGCCATCGACAGACCCAGACCGAAGCCGATCACCAGCAGGCCGGGCAGGATGTCGGTGGCATACGACGACGTCGTGCTCAGTTGGGTGAGGAACACCATTCCGCCGGCGGCGATGAACATGCCGGCCGCTGCCATCCAGCGGGGACCGAAGCGCGGCAACAGGATTGCGGTCGCCAGCGTCGACATCACGATCACGATGCCGATCATCGGGAGGAACGCGAGTCCGGTGGTGATGGGGGTGAAGCCCAGGTTCTGCTGCAGGTAATAGGTGAGGAACAGGAAGATGCCGAACATTCCGATGCCGGAGATGAACACCACCAGATAGGAGCCGCCACGAGTGCGGTCGAGGATGACGCGCAGGGGAAGCAGGGCGTGCTCGGTGCGGGTCTGCAACCAGGCGAACAGCGCGATGAATCCGACACCGAATGCCAGCCAGGTGATGGTCGCCCAGTCGGCCCAGCCGTTGGTCTCGGCGTTGGAGAATCCGTAGACGATGGCGAACAGGCCGATGGTCACGGCGATCACGCCGGGGATGTCGAGCTTGGGGCGATGCTCCGAACGTGATCCGTCGAGGAACAGCCAGGCGCCGACCAGTGCGATCGCGGCGATCAGCAGGTTGACGTAGAGGCACCACCGCCAGTCGACCCATTCGGTCAGCATGCCGCCGAGCAGCAGGCCCAGTGCGCCACCGCCGCCGGCGATCGCACCGAAGATGCCGAATGCGCGGGCACGTTCCTTCGCGTCGGTGAAGGTGGTGGTCAACAGTGACAGCGCGGCCGGCGCGAGTAGCGCACCGAACACACCCTGACCTGCGCGAGCGACGACCAGCATGTCGAAGTTGACCGCAGCGCCGCCGATCGCCGACATCCCGGCGAACCCGACCAACCCGATGATGAGCGAGATCTTGCGACCCCACAGGTCGGTGAGTCGGCCACCGAGCAACAGCAGCGACCCGAAGGCCAGCGCGTAGGCGGTGACGATCCATTGGCGGCTGGCGTTGTCGAAGCCGAGTGCGGCCTGAGCGTGCGGCAGCGCGATGTTCACGATGGTCGCGTCCAGCACGACCATCAACTGCGCCAGCGCGAGGACACCGAGGATGACCCAGCGCAGGCGATGGGAACGAGAAGCCGACGCCCCACTGTCCTTTCCGCTGGCCTCCCCGGCGAGCTCGGAGTCGAGCTCCTTGGTGAGAGTAGTCATGTGATTCTCCGTGAAGTTGAATTCGGAGGCATCTCCTCCGCTTACCGGACTAACGCTAGCACAAAGCGGAGATATTTCCTCCACTTGTTATGATGTGAAGATGACCACAACCACTTCGGCGTCGACGACGCGCCCACTGCGCGCCGACGCCGCACGCAATCGAGCGCTCATCATCGACGCGGCGCGCGAACTCTTCGCGCAACGTGGCCTGGAGGTGACACTCGACGATGTCGCCGCCCACGCGGGCGTCGGCGTAGGCACGGTGTATCGCCGATTCGCCAACCGGGAAGAGCTGATCGAGGGCGTGTTCGCCGACCACCTGCAGAAGGTCGCCGCGCGCATCCGTTCGGTCGCCGTCGATGCCGACCCGTGGGACAGCGTCGTGATGGTGCTGATGACCATCGGCGAGCACATGGCCGCCGACCGCGGCACCGCGGCACTGCTCACCTCGATCGACCACAGCGCCCCGGCCGTGCAGGCGGCGAAGTCCGACATCGAGGCACTCGTCACCGGCATCGTCGAAAAGGCCAAGGCCGCCAACGCGATTCGACCCGAAATCGAACTCACCGACCTCTTCGGAGTGATCTGCATGCTCTCCGCGATCGGCGATGCGACACAGGGCATCGATGGCGCGTGGCGACGCTACGTCGAACTGCTGCTCGACAGTCTGCGCGGCGACGGCCCGCGCGTACCGCTGACTGTGCCCGCACTCACTCACGAACAACTACTCGAGATCCACGAACGGAAGACGCACTGATGGTCGAGTTGAAGACGGCGGCCGAGATCGATTCGATGGCCGTCACCGGCTCATTCATCGCCACGCTGCTCGACGACCTGTCCGGGCGTGCGGCTGTCGGCGTGAACCTCCTCGACCTCGAACAGCGTGCCCGCGACCTCATCGCGCAGCGCGGTGCGGTGTCCTGCTACGTCGACTATGCACCGTCGTTCGGCCGCGGACCGTTCGCGAATGTCATCTGCCTGTCGGTGAACGACGCTGCGCTGCACGGACTTCCGCATGACTACGTGCTCGCCGACGGCGACCTGCTGACGATGGACATCGCGGTGTCGATCGACGGGTGGGTCGCCGATTCGGCGCGCAGCATCATCGTCGGCACACCCGCACCGGCCGATCTCCGATTGATCCGGGCCACCGAGGAGGCGCTCGACGCCGGGATCGCCGCAGCCGCGCCCGGCGGACACCTCGGCGATATCTCGCATGCGATCGGGGCGGTCGCGAAGAAGTTCGGCTACCGGGTGAACGGCGATTTCGGCGGCCACGGCCTCGGTCGGACGATGCACGAGGATCCGCACGTGTCGAACTCCGGCAAGCGTGGGCGCGGGATGGCGCTCACCCCCGGCCTGACCCTCGCATTGGAACCGTGGTTCTGTGCCACCACCGACCGCATCCGCTACGACCCCGACGGGTGGACGCTGCGCTCGGCCGACGGTTCGCGCGCCGCCCACAGCGAACACACGATCGCGATCACCGAGCAGGGACCACGGGTGCTGACGTGTCATCGTGGTTTCGACACAGGCCTTCGCTAACGCTCTGACCCGGCTCAACCTGGTTTCACCGGTCCGGGCACTGCATCTGCTGGTTGAGCCGCGAGGAGCGCAAGCGCGCCGTACTGAGCGAGGCGCTAGCCGAGTCGAAGTGACGAGCGTGTCGAAACCCCTGTACCACAATGCATTTGATGGAAGAGCACGTGTCGAACTGCGATGGAATCGAACATCGAGGCGTGTGCACCCGTAGGTTGCACACGCGTCACTTGCCGGGTGTAACCCGCAGTCTTAGTCGACGCTCCGACCGCTCACCACCGTCGCGGCGATCAGCAGGGCCACCTGAACGAATCCGGCGATCAGCGCGAGAATCGCTCCCACCCCGACCTCGATGAACGTCGGCAGCACCATCACTCCGGCGAGCAGGCCCAACCATCCGGCCGTCGCACCGAATGCCAAGAACGGCAACAAGTTTCGCCAGCGCGGCAGCAGCACGATACCGGTCGCCACCGCGACCGTGCCCAGTAGGAGGAAGAACCAGCCCGGGTTGAGCACCATCTCGTAAGACAGGAACGCCGGGATGCCGATCCGATCGCCTTGCTGATCGGCCCAGTTCTGCACCTGCCGGTCGACCGTTTCGGGAATGACGAGCCAACTCACCGTGCCCATGAAATAGGTGACCACACCGAAGAAGATCGACGACGCCGCCAAGACGTTCCCCAGCCCGGCACGAGCCAGGAAACTCGGCTGCGGCGGCGGATAGCCGACCGGCCCCCAGCCGGGCGGAGGGCCCTGCGGCGGCGGCCCCGGCTGTGGTCCGCCGTGCCGGGGCGGTCCGCCGAACGTCGGCGGTTCCCCGGGCTGCGGTCCCGGCGTCGCACTGCCCGGTCCCCACGCCGGCGGCGGGCCGTCGTACGCGGGCCCGGGCGGGCCCGGTGGCGCAGCGAAAGTGCCCGACGTCGGCGGACGCGTCGGGATCGACTGCGTTGCTTCGGTGGGATTCGACTCAGGCGAAGAGGTCATGCCTGATATTCAATCACCGCAATCAACCTCGTGGTGGCCAAGTCAATCGGTCGATTGACCATCGCCGATCTGCGCTCCCAGCGCCGCTAGCGCCATCGCCGTCAACAGCGGACGCAACCTGTCGGAATCCATCGCGGGCAGCCGCGGCGACGAATTGAGCAAGCCGAACACGGCGTGCACTCGCACGCGCGCCTCGGCACGCGCCATGGTGGGCAGAAGTCCTTGTGCCGCACAGTCTTCGACGACGTCGACCCACCGTTCGACGTAGCGTCGTTGCAGCAGGCGGACCTGGTGGTTGGCCTCCGGCGTCAACGACGACAGGTCGCGGTCCTGAACGACGATGACGTCGGGTTTCGTCACCAGAACATCGATGTGAAATCCGACCAGCTCGATCAGCGTCGAATACGGTGGCAATCCGCGATCGCAGACGGCGTTTCCCCCGGAGAAGAGGCGCTCACTGATGTCCAGCAGCAATGTGTCGAGGACGTCGGTCTTCGACGAGAAATGCCGGTACATCGCCGGGCCGCTGATGCCGGCCTGCGCGCCGATGTCTTCCAACCGCACCGCCGCGAAACCGCGCTGCGCCATCTGAGCGGCGGCGGCGGTGAGCAGTTCCGCACGGCGGGCCGCCTTCGCCTGACTGCGGGTGGTCGCAGCGCCCGTCGTCGAAGAATCCATAGTGCGTTCCGACTCTACTCGGCGGACTACCACGCAGCGCCTCAGTGCTTGGTGAAACGCAGCGTGTTGGAACCGTTGTCCGGGTCGGTCGCGGTGATCTGGGTGTTTCCGAGTACCACTGACCAGCGATTGTCCGAGCACGCGCCGTAGGTCACGGTCGCGTCGACGCTGATCTTGTCGCCCGTGCGAGACGACTCCACCCAATCGGCGCCGCAACGGCCGGGGATGTCGATGGTCGCGCGCAGCGGATTGGCCTTGCCGACGTTGAGGATGGCCTGACGATTCTCGCCGTTCGACGACCAAGTGCCGATCCACTGCCCGACCAGCGGATCCGACGCCGCGGCCGCGGAATCCGCACTCTGCGCGGTGTCTGCGCTCGATGTGGCCGCCGGCGTGTCGGTGTCGGTTCCACAGGCCGCCAACATCACCGTGGTCGCGGCCAACACCGCAATCAACACACGCCTACGCATCTTCTTCCCCATCCGCCAGAGTGACTCAGCGAACGAGTTTATCCGACGCCGCCCGACGGCCCGACGCCGTCGGCGGGCAGGACACCGGCGCGCCGCAGGAAGGTCAGCAGGCCGTCGGTCAACGTCAACGATTCCAGCTCCGACGCCGTGAACCACCGGGCATCGGCGGCGTCGTCGGCGGCGCGTGGTCGTGCGGCGGGTAGCGGCGTCGTCGCAGCGAAATCATGGACCTCGTAGACGCCGCCGACCCCGTCCGGCAGGTCGACGACCCACAGCTCATCGCCGCAGGTGACCCGTAAGCCGGTCTCCTCCAACACTTCTCGCTCCACAGCAGCGCAGAGCGTTTCTCCCGCTTCGACTTTCCCACCGGGGATCGACCACGTGCCCGCCTGCGGCTCGTTTCGTCGCAGGACCAGCAGGAGTCGTCGGTGTTCGTCGGTGATGACCGCTCCGACGCCCACCCGGCGTCGAACCTGTCGGCCGTTCGAGTGATGCGCCGTCATGGAAGTCAACCGTAGCCCCGGCGTTGGGTAGGCTGGTCGCCGTTCACCGTTCGACTTTAGGAGCCCGGGTTGGCCTCGACCTACACCATTGATCGCAGCATCACCGTAAACGCCACTCCGGCGGCGATCTACCCCTATCTCGCCGACTTTCACCAGTGGATCAAGTGGAGTCCCTTCGACAGCCCGGAGCTCGAGATGAACCGCGAGTACACGGGATCTCCGAGCGGGCAGGGCGCCGAGTTCAGCTGGCTGGTCCCCGCGAACGGCGCGTCCGGCAAGATGGCCATGCTCGCCGCGGCCGAACCCAGCAGCGGACAGGTCCGCATCGACTTCTTGACCCCCAACGACATCACCATCGAGATCGGTTTCGTCCTCGTCGATCAGGGCGCCGACACCGAGGTGCGCTGGTCGCTGGAAGGCAAACACACTCTCATGACCCGCGCCGCCAAGGCGACCGGCATGCTCAACAAATTCGGCAAGCAGGAACTCGACCGCGGCCTCGCGCAACTCAAGGCCGTCGTCGAAGCCGGCGCCTGAGGGGACCGAAATGAGCCCGACGTACACCATCACCCGATCCACCGAGATCGCCGCCCAGCCCGCCCAGATCCACCCGTATCTGAACGACTTCCGGCAGTGGGTGCATTGGTCGCCGTGGGAGGGTGTCGACGCCGACCTCAAGCGTGAGTATTCGGGCGCCGACCGCGGCGTCGGCGCGCGTTACGCGTGGACCGGCAACCGCAAGGCGGGTGCCGGTTCGATGGAGATCACCGCCGACGCCGCTGAGCGGGTCGATGTGCGGCTGGTGTTCTCCCGTCCGATGAAAGCGACGAATGACGTTGTGTTCACACTGGTTTCGTCCGGTGCGGGCACGCGAGTCACCTGGGCGATGACCGGTCCGCACTCGTTGTTCTCGCGCGTGGGCAGCGCGCTGGGCTTCTTCGACCGACTGCTCGGCAAGGACTTCGAGAAGGGCCTCGCGTCGCTCAAGAACGTCGTCGAGGCGGCCTGAGTCCGCGCCCTACCGCGAGTACACCACTCGAGTCCGCAGCACCACGTCGGCGACCGATCGGCGCCGGGAATCGATTGCGCACCAAGCCAATCCGATTGCGAAGAAGACGCAGAGCAGCGCGCGCAGCAGAGCGGTCGCCGGCCGCACGGCCTGCCCGCGCGATCCGACGACCCGCAGGCCCATGATCATGCAGCCTGCGGTTCGTCCGGAAATGGCCCAGCACACAAAGAGATACACGACGGCGAGCGAGACGAACGCCGTCGTGGTCAGCAGTGCCGAGAGCCACGACCAGTCCGGTCTCAGGTTGATCGCGAAGCGAAGCGCCAGTAGCCCCAGGTAGGTCGCACCGATGATGCTCGCCACCACCGCGGCGTCGATCGCCGCTGCAGCTCCCCTGCTCACGACACCTGCGGCACGGTCCGAGTCACGATCGGTACCGTGATGAACATCGTTGTGCCCGTGCGGGTTCGGGGCGTCGACGGCCTCAGGCATCCGCGTCGCCCGGCTTGGCCGCGCGGTTGCGGCCGAGCATCCGCCCGACGAATTCCGCGACCGCGTCGTCGGCGCGCTCACCTCCGCTGCGGACGTCGGTCATCACGTCGGCGGTCACCGACGTCGATGCGTCACGGATGATGGCATTGAGGTCGACGCCGTCGATGATCTCGTCGGCGAGTCCGATCAGGTCGACCTGCCGGATGATCCGGTCGAGATCGACGTGCGCGACGATCGTCTCGATGTCGACCGAGTCGATCACGAACTGGGTGAGGTCCACTTCGTCGGCGAGAGCGTCGACGATGGCCTTGATCAGCTGCGCGACAACGTCATCGATCGTCGACGACACGCGACGCCGGACGCCGCCGACGACGGACCCGACGATCGGAATCGCCTGCGCGACTCGCAGCGGCGCCGTCACCAGCGACCCGACTGTAGACGCGGCGTCGTCGGAGCTC
The DNA here is from genome assembly GCF_012933505.1 of Gordonia asplenii. Classification (GTDB taxonomy): domain Bacteria; phylum Actinomycetota; class Actinomycetes; order Mycobacteriales; family Mycobacteriaceae; genus Gordonia; species Gordonia asplenii. Next base: position 37,941 of record NZ_JABBNB010000004.1, on the reverse strand, counting down.
ATCGGTCAATCATCGCATGCCACAACAGAAAACCCGCGGGTTGAGCGAACTCAGACCCGCGGGTTCCGGTTGTGCGACGAAGGCCCAGACCTACAGCGCCTCGAACAGCTCGCGAGCCAGCTTGGCGGTCTCCGACGGCGTCTTGCCGACCTTGACGCCCGCGGCTTCGAGAGCTTCCTTCTTGGCCTGCGCGGTGCCCGAGCTGCCGGACACGATCGCGCCGGCGTGACCCATCGTCTTGCCTTCGGGAGCGGTGAAACCCGCGACGTAGCCGACGACCGGCTTGGAGACGTTGGCCTTGATGTAGTCGGCCGCGCGCTCCTCGGCGTCGCCGCCGATCTCGCCGATCATCACGATCAGCTTGGTGTCCGGGTCCTTCTCGAACGCTTCGATGGCGTCGATGTGGGTGGTTCCGATGACCGGGTCGCCGCCGATGCCGATGGCGGTGGAGAAGCCCAGATCGCGCAGTTCGTACATCATCTGGTAGGTCAGCGTGCCCGACTTGGACACCAGCCCGATCGGGCCCTTGCCGGTGATGTTGTTGGGCGTGATGCCGACGAGAGCCTCACCCGGGGTGATGATGCCGGGGCAGTTCGGACCGATGATGCGGGTCTTCTCGCCCTTCTCGACGTTGTAGGCCCACGCGTACGCGGAATCCTGAACCGGGATGCCCTCGGTGATGACCACGAGCAGACCGATCTCGGCGTCGATGGCCTCGATGATGGCGTCCTTGGAGAACGCCGGCGGCACGAACGCGATAGACGTGTCGGCCCCGGTCTCCTTGATCGCCTCGGCGACCGATGCGAACACCGGCAGTTCCACGGTGTTGCCGTCGGCGTCGACGTGGCTGACGGTGGTGCCCGCCTTGCGCGCGTTGACGCCGCCGACAACGTTGGTGCCCGCCTTGAGCATCAGCGCGGTGTGCTTGGTTCCCTCACCGCCGGTGATGCCCTGGACGATGACCTTGTTGTCTTTGTTCAGAAAGATCGACATGTGCTTGCGGCTCCTACTTGTTCGCCAACTCGGCGGCCTTGTCGGCGCCGGCGTCCATGGTCTCCGCCAGCGTCACCAGCGGATGGTTGGCGTCGTTGAGGATCGCGCGACCCTCGTCGACCTTGTTGCCGTCGAGTCGGACGACGAGCGGCTTGTTGGCCGAGTCTCCGAGCTTCGCCAGCGCACCGACGATGCCGTTGGCGACGGCGTCACATGCGGTGATGCCACCGAAGACGTTCACGAACACGCTCTTGACCTGCTCGTCGCCGAGGATGACGTCGAGTCCCGCGGCCATCACCTCGGCCGAGGCGCCGCCACCGATGTCGAGGAAGTTGGCCGGCTTCACGCCGCCGTGGTTCTCGCCGGCGTAGGCGACGACGTCGAGCGTCGACATGACCAGGCCCGCGCCGTTGCCGATGATGCCGACCGAACCGTCGAGCTTGACGTAGTTGAGGTCGTGTTCCTTGGCCTTGAGCTCCAGCGGATCGGTCGCATCGCGATCCTCGAACTCCTCGTGGCCGGGCTGGCGGAAGTCGGCGTTGCCGTCGAGGGTGACCTTGCCGTCGAGGGCGAGGATCTGATCGTCGGGGGTGCGCACCAGCGGATTGACCTCGACCAGCAGCGCGTCTTCGCCGACGAACACCTCCCAGAGCTTCGCGATGGTGACGGCGGCGGCGTCGAGCACCTCCGCGGGCAGGTGACCCTGTTCGGCGATCGAGCGTGCGGTGGCCAGATCGACACCCTTCACGGCGTCGACGGCGACCTTTGCGAGGCGCTCGGGCTTGGTGGCCGCGACCTCTTCGATCTCCATGCCGCCTTCCACCGAGCACATGGCCAGGTAGGTGCGGTTGGCGCGATCGAGCAGGAACGAGATGTAGTACTCCTCCGCGATGTCGCTGGCTTCAGCGACGAGGAGCTTCTTGACAATGTGGCCCTTGATATCGAGGCCGAGGATGTTTTCAGCGTTCGTCTGTGCGTCATCAGGGGTCGGGGCGAACTTCACGCCGCCCGCCTTGCCGCGCCCACCGACCTTGACCTGTGCCTTGATCATCACAGGCTTGCCGATTTCTTCGGCGATCGCCCGCGCGTCTGCGGCATTATCGGTCACCCGACCGGGTGTGGTGGGTACCCCATGCTTGGCGAACAGTTCCTTCGCCTGGTATTCGAAGAGATCCATTCAGCTCACCGTCTCGTTGGTTTGCCGCCCGGTTGGGTGTAACGCGGGCCATATCGGACTTTAAACCTGTCGAATTTCGAGGTTGAGGGCACCTCCCGGGTTGTGCGCCAGGTCACCCGCTACTCGCGAGTAGACACAGGTCAGCGTCCGCTTTATAACGATTGGTACATCACGCCGATCCGTGTTTAGGTGGATCCCGACATGCTGCGACCGGATTGAATTTTGTGATGTGAATCACTGCAACACCGGCAAAACCCACCGAACGTTGGACTTGCCGCAATCATTTCGTTACCGTCAAACGGGTTAGTCACGAAACGGTCACAGCCATCGTCGGGCAAGGCGGCTATCGTCTTACCCCGGACCGGCTGCAGTCGACGCGCGAAAGGATGAGTGCAGAGCCTTGCCAGTACGCGAAGACGCACGTTCGGCGACTCGAAACCCCCGTACGGGAGGTTTCGCTCAGATCTCCGGCGACGAGGTCACCACCATCATTCCGGTCGACGAGTACGACCCCGCGTTCGCCGACCTGGCGTACTCCCGGTGGGAGCAGGCCTCGGCACCGTACTCAGCGGTGATCGACGCTTCGGCGCTCACCAGCACCGAGGGTTACCGCCCCACCCACTCGGAGATCACCCAAGACATCCTGATCCCGGAGAGCGAGTTCGACGACGACCTCGCCACCAGCACCCACCGCGGGTCGCTGCGGACCACCCCGGACGTCCCGGAGATCCCGGCCTACGTCGCCGACGACGATTACGACGCCGTCGGCGAACCCAAGCCGTTCCGGACCAAGACCCCGTCTCCGCGCCGCGGGTCGGGCAAGCACCGCGTCTCCGCGCCGCCGACTGCTCTCAAGGGCGGGCGAGCCGCGCTCGTCGCCATCGCCGCCGGCGCCGCGGTAGCCGCGGCCACCCAGATCACCGCCAACCACGACGACAACGTGGCCGCCACGACGGCTCCCGTCGACCCCGCGGCGGGCACCGTCGTCGATCAGGGGCCTGGCGTGGCACCCGCCGCGTCGAGCGCGGACATGAGCAACTTCACCAAGCAGCTTGCCGTGGGCAAGCAGATCGCCGCTGCCGAGCAGGCTCGCGAGAACTTGGCCCGCAGGCCGATGTTCATGTCGCCCATCCCGCTGGGCGCCTACCAGTTCACCTCGTGCTTCTGCGATCGCTGGGGCTCGTTCCACGGCGGCATCGACATGGCCGCCCCGCTCGGCACACCGATTCACGCCGCGTCCGACGGCGTCGTGATCGCCTCGGGCCCGGCGTCGGGCTACGGCAACTGGATCCAGATCCGCGGCGCCGACGGCACCGTCACCATGTACGGGCACATGGCGACCGCCGGCCTGCTGGTCCAGAAGGGCCAGCACGTCACCGCGGGCGACGTGATCGCTCTGGTCGGTAGCGAAGGCTTCTCCACCGGACCGCACCTGCACTTCGAGGTGTGGAAGAACGGCACCACCAAAATCGACCCGATGCCCTGGCTCGCCCAGCACGGCGTGCGGCTGTCGGCGTACACCGGATAGGTTCTGCGTCTGTTGGAAGGTTTCCTGCTTTCCGAGTGCCGAAGCGACCACCTCCGCTCCTCAGAGCGGCGAGGCGACCACCTCCGCTCCCCGAGTGCCGAAGCGAGCTTGCGAGCTTCGGTGTAACGAGCCTCGACACCGCTTCGCTGGTGGACGCGATAATGCAAGATGCCATGTCCAGTCAAACCTCTGAACTGCGGAGACATGGCATCTTCCTTACAGGGGCCGCGAGACGAACTCGTTGACGCAACCACAATCGCCTCATTCAAGAGTTCCACTGCGCCGAAGTCTTCAACGTGCATGAGCCGATCGCAGCAGCAACACCGACACCGTCCTCGATCGTGTCGCACAGCGGTTGCGCTCCCCGAAACCCGTCCCCCAGTAAGACTGTCGTCTTACCAACCCCTCGTTACACCGAAGCTCGTTCCTCGCTTCGGCACTCGGGGAGCGATGGGGTACGCCGCCCGTACACCGCCGGTTCGGCACTCGGGGAGCGACGGGGAACGCCGCCAGTACAGCACTCGCGGAGCGACGGGGAACACCGCCCGTTCAGCACTCAGGGAGCGTTGGGGTACGCCGCCCGTTCAGCACTCGGGGAGCGACGGGGAACGCCGCCCGTTCAGCACTCGGGGAGCGACGGGGAACGCCGCCAGCACACCGCCCGTACAGCACTCGCAGAGCGACGGGGAACGCCGCCCGTTCGGCACTGGAGGAGCCACGGGGAACGCCGCCTCCCCTACAGCTTCTCGCCGGGCAATCCGCCGAGGGTCATGAAGGTCATCCGCCCGACCTTGCCGCCGAAGTCGAAGGTGATGCGCTCGGTGCTGCCGCTGCCCTCCTTCGCCACGGCCTTACCCATGCCGTACTTGGGGTGGCTCATACGTTCGCCGATGTTGTAGTGGACCTGTTTGTTACGGCCCCGCGCGGGATCCGACGAGTACGACGATCGGCCTCGGCCTGCGCCGAAACTGCTTGTGCCCGAACCATATTCGGTCGACTTGTAGCCGAACGAACCGCCTGACGACCCGAAGTCGCGCGGCCCCCGACGCCGCTCGGTCTTGCGCCAGTCCAGCAGATGCTGCGGAATCTCCTGCAGGAAGCGCGATTCCGGATTCGACACCGGCTGTCCCCACGACGCCCGGGTCACCGAGCGGGTCAGGTATAACCTCTCCTTGGCGCGAGTGATGCCGACGTACGCCAGGCGTCGTTCCTCGCTCAGTTCGGCCGGGTCGCCGAGGGCGCGCATATGCGGGAAATGCCCGTCCTCCCAACCGGTTACGAAGACGACGGGAAACTCCAATCCCTTCGCCGTGTGCAGCGTCATGAGGGTGACGACACCGGATCCCTCGTCGGGCAGTTGGTCGGCGTCGGCGACGAGCGCCACCTTCTCCAGGAACGCGGCCAGCGAACCGGGCTCGGGTTCGCCGTCGGTGTCCTGCGCGCCGACGACCGCTCCGCCGTCGGGATCATCGAAATCGTCGTCGGCCGCCTCGGTGGCTTCCCTGCTGAAATCCCGTGCGACAGCGACCAGTTCGTTCAGGTTGTCCAGACGCGCACCGTCCTGCGGGTCACTCGACGCTTCTAGTTCACGGCGGTATCCGCTGCGATCGACGATGGCGTCGACGAGTTCCCCGATGTCGGGGCCGTCGGTGGTTGCATCCATGAAGGCGACGTCGGCCTCGGCGCTCTCGGCGTCGCCGTAGGTCGCCAGGAAGTCATTGCGGAGCCCCTCGATCAGGTCGACGAAGGTACTGATCGCGCGTACACCGCCCTTGTTCAGCAGTGCCACCTTGCCCTCCGCGGCGTCGAGTAGCCCCTGGTAGAAGGTGATGCCGAGGTTCTCCGCATGCACCGCGACGACGGCTTCGGACCGATCGCCGATGCCGCGGCGCGGCGTGTTGAGGATTCGCCGGACGCTGACGGCGTCGTCGGGATTGGCCACCACCCGCAGGTACGCGATGACGTCGCGTACTTCCTTCCGTTCGTAGAAGCGCGTGCCGCCGACGACTTTGTACGGAATCCCATGCCGCACGAAGACCTCCTCGATGGCACGGGATCCGGTGTTGGTGCGGTAGAAGATTGCGATGTCCGAATACTTCTGGCTCGACGACCCGCCGATCGAATAGTCGGTGAGGCGTTCGACTTCGGTCGCGATGAAATTCGACTCCTCGCGATCGGAATCGGCGACGTACCCGACGATCAGCTCGCCGTCGCCCGAATCGGTCCACAACCTCTTCTCACGCCGGCCGGCATTCCTCGAGATCACCGCGTTGGCCGCGGACAGGATCGTCTGCGTCGATCGGTAATTCTGTTCCAGCAGAATGGTTTCCGCGTTCGGGAAGTCGCGCTCGAACTCTTCGATGTTGCGGATCGTCGCGCCGCGGAAGGCGTAGATCGACTGGTCCGCGTCGCCGACGACGCACAGCTCCGACGGCGTCAACCCGTCTGCCGTCGGCTCCTCGCCGACCAACTCCCGCACCAGAACGTACTGCGCGTGGTTGGTGTCCTGATATTCGTCGACGAGGACGTGCCGAAACCGCCGCCGGTAGTACTCGGCGACGGCCGGATGCTCACGCAGCAGCGCGACGGTCTCGCCGATGAGGTCGTCGAAGTCGAAGGCATTGGCCTCACGCAGACGGCGTTGGTAGATGCGATAGATCTCGGCGATCTGCTTGGCGGTCGGCTCGCTGTCGGCGGTGTCGTCGATCGCCTGTTCCGGCCCGATCAGCTCGTTCTTGTAGTTGGAGATGATCACGCCGACGCCGCGCGGCGCGAACTTCTTCACATCGAGGTCGAGGTCGCGGATGATCATGCCGAGCAGTCGATGCGAATCGTCGGCGTCGTAGATCGAGAAATTGGAGTTCATCCCGGTCAGCAGTGCCGACTGCGCGCGCAGTATCCGCACACACGTGGAGTGGAACGTGGAGACCCACATGAAGTTGGCGCGCGGACCGACCAGTCCGATGACGCGCTCGCGCATCTCGGCGGCAGCCTTGTTGGTGAACGTGATGGCCAGCACCTGCCCCGGCGAGACATCACGGGCGGCGAGCAGGTAGGCGATTCGCCTGGTCAACACGGCGGTCTTACCCGATCCGGCGCCCGCGACGATCAGCAGCGGGGGGCCGCTGTGCAGCACGGCAGCCCGCTGCTGCGGGTTGAGTCCGTCGAGTAGCGGGGCGATCCGATCAGAGTCGGTGGAGTGCGTGGCTGGTGCTGTCATATCGGTTGCCAAGGCTACTCCGGCCCACTGACAACGCGGTCGGTCGATGCCTGCGCGGGTCACCGCACGACCGACCGATAACATTGCGATCGCCAAATCGCGCTTCATGAGGAAGTCGCGCTGATCACGGGGGGCCTCGATGAACCATCCCAGCTATTCGATGCCCGCACGCAACTCTTCGACGAAGGCCCCGCTCGCGGTGGCGCTCGCAGCGTTGGTGCTGGTCACGGCGGTGATCGTGTCCTTCATTCCGTTTCCGCGGACGGGGTCGGGCGGTCCGGGACCCAACTTCACCGCACTGCGGGCCGCCGATGAGATCGCGTTCCAGATGGCCGGTAAGTCGGGCATCAAATACAGCGGATCCTTCACCTCCGGCGGCAGCAAGTACGGCGCGGCGTCGAACCCGGGCCGCGAGAAGACATTCGAGTTCACCGACCTGGTCGTGACCACGTCGGGAAACGCGGAGGGCACACTGATCTTCGCCGGGCATCGCGCGCAGTACCGCGTGCTCGCCAACCGAACCTTCGTCAACGCCCCGAGCTCCTTCTGGAAGGCGGTGCTCGCGGCTCCGTCCGACGGCTACGACTGGGCCAACGTCGATGACAAATGGGTCATGTCGAAGGGATCGGGCGTCCCGAACCTGAGCGCACTGCTCGCGCCGCTCAACATGGGGATGCGGCTGGTCACTCCGACCGTCAGTTCGACGTCGGCGCCCGGCCCCGCGGTCGACCCGGACGAACCGAGACTGCCCGACAGCAGATTCTGGGCGACTCAGGTCCCCGACGTCGAGCTCACCGGCAACACGTTCACCATCGACGATCTGACGACGACCTTCGATCCGAAGTCGCGTGACGTCACGAGAATCGTGGGGCTGTACCGCAACTACACCGAGTCCGCCAAGCTCGATCTGACCGTTCAACCGGCGAACGACGCGGCGATCGGCAAGGTCTACACCGGCGGTCGCGCACTCATTCCCGAACTGGCGGCGGTGCCCGTCATCGCCGCGACCCCCGCGATCGAGCGCCCGTCGGCCAAGCGCGTTGGCCCCTGCTCGGCGTCGGGGTGCGCCTTCGACGTGACCCTCACCGGTTCCCTGGTGAACGCCTCAACCGTCGTCGAGGGCTACACGAACTACGGCGTCAAATCGTCGGTCGTCGCCGGCGAGTCGACGCTGACCAGCGACTGCGACCGCGTCGTGCGTGTCCCCGTGAAACAGGATGTGACCTATCGGTGCACCGCCCACGGCGCCCCGCCGGGGAGCACCGTGTCGATGTCGTTCACCGGCACCAAGTACCTGCCGATTGCGACCTACTCAACCGCCATGCTGACCTCCGACGTCGACAACAACCAGAAGGCTGGTGCGACGTCGCCGCGGCTGGTGCGCACGGGCAGCAAACTCTCCGACGCTGAGAAGTACAACTTCCAGGTCACGGGAAACCCGTCGACGATCGGTGTGCGGGCGGGTGACTACACCTTCGACGGCTTCAGCCCGTCCGGCAAGTACTACGTCGCCCTGGCACCGGGATACGCCGATCACGTCAAAGACGGCAGCTTCGACGAGGCCTGGTCGGGATATTCGACGCTCGTGTCGCAGGCTCGACGCCAAGTCGATGCGGCGTCGGGCACCGCGATCATCTGGTACGTCAGCGAACACGAGGCCCTCGACGCATTCGGCAAACTTCTCACTACCGCGGGCGTCACCTCGATCGAGGTGTCTGACCGACCCGCATCGGCCTGATCAGCGACCGTTGCGCCCATCGGTCGGCCGACTGACTCGTCGCCCGGTGATCAGCGATATTGTCGTATCGACGCGATACGATATGCCCGAAAATTGCGTCGGGGGTTTCAGCAACCTCGAATAGACGGTCACGTGACGATCGAGAGGCATGAGCGATGGCGACGAACTTTCCTCCGGGACCGGGTGCCCCCGGGTCCGCCCCGTACGGACCGGCGGGACCTGCTGGACCGGGCGGCCCGGGAGGACCCGGGGCTCCGATGGCGCCTCCCGGCCCGGGCGCGCCACAACCGGCTCCGGCGGCGAAAGGCGGCAAGGGGCCGCTGATCGCCCTGATCGCGGCGGCCGTGCTGCTGGTGATCGCTCTTGCGGTGTCGTTCATTCCGTTCCCGCACTCCAGCGACGGCGGCCCGACTGCGGCGTTCCGCGCGCAGCAGGAACTCGACAAGGTGGTCTTCAAGTTCGGGCAGACCGCCGGTGCGAAATTCTCCGGGACACTGAAGTACACCTACACCACCTCGACGAACCCGACCGAAGACTCGATCGAGTTCAAGAATTTGGTGGTGTCCAGCGCCAACAACTCCGAGGGCACGATCAAGCTCGACACGCAAGAAGCGCAGTATCGCCAGATCGGCAACAACGTCTACGCGAACGGCCCGAAGGAGTTCTGGACCAAGCTGATCCCCAATGCCCCGACGTCGCTCGACCTGGACTCGGTGGCCTCCAAGTGGGCCGACACCGACGGCACCGGACTCCTCTGGCTGGGCAGCTTCTTGTCGCCGCGCAAACTCGCCGGCCGCCTCGCCATCGGCGACTCCGCCGCAAGCACGTCGCTGGGTCAGGAACTGCCCGCACCCAACAACGGGTTGCCCGACGCTCGCTTCTGGCCGACATCGGATCCCAAGGTCACCATGACCGGCAACACCATCACGGTCGGCAGCATGACCACGACCTTCGACCCGGAGAGCAAAGAAGTCACCCACATCAAGGGTTCCAGCACCACCGCCGACGGCATCAAGTACACGATCGACACCGATGTCGCGCCGATGACCGACAACGATCGGGAGAAGCTGTTCGCCAACGAGCGGTCGTTCGCACCCGAGCTGCTCGCGGTGCCCGCACCCGGCATCGGTGTCCGCGACCCGATGATGAGCGCCGTCTCGAACGCCGGTTCGTGCACGTCGGCGCTGTGCCAGTTCGCCTGGGATCTGCAGGGCAAGCTGCGGTCGGACACCTACCGCACCGGCTACATCAACTACGGCATGAACGTCTCGTTCACCGCCAACGGAAACGCGGTGGCCTCCCCGTGCAGCAAGGTGGTCCGGGTCGATTTCGGCTCCACGACCCGCGCCAACTGCGACGCCGTGAATCTCGGCAACCTGCCCAACGGTACGTCGATCCGTGCGAACGTCTCCAACTCGAAATACCTGCCGTTCAACACCAAGACGAGCGACAACTTGTCCAACATCATCGACAAGAACGAGGCGGCCGCCAAGCAACAGATCACGTTGGTGCGGACCGGTACCAAGCGACCGGGTGACGCGACGAAGTACAACTATCAGATCACCGACATGCCGTCGGTGTACGCCGTCAAGCAGGGCGACTATGAGTTCGACGGTTTCGGTCCGGCCGGTTCGTTCTTGATCACCCTGTCGACCGGATACGACCAGCATGTGAACGGGGGCGTCTTCGACCCGAACTGGGCGGGCACCAAGACGCTCCTCGAGCAGGCCAAGCAGCAGGTCGCGGCGGCCGGAAACATCCACATCGTGTGGTTCACCGCGGAGGAGAACACCGCGACGGCCGCCAAGGCGCTGCTGGCCTCGGCGGGCATCACCGACCAGAAGGTCGACGTCTACTACAGCAAGCTGGAGTCCTAGGAGGTACCTGACGAGCGAGGGGTCTCGTCTCCGCTGGTTGAGCGAGGCGTCCCGTCTCCGCTGGTTGAGCGAGGCGTCCCGTCTCCGCTGGTTGAGCGAGGCGCAGCCGAGTCGAAACCACCGGTGGACACGAAATCCGTTGTGTCACCGTGGTTTCGACACGGACCTCGGCTAGCGCTACTTCGACGTGCGCTACCATCAAATGCATTGTGGTACAGGGGTTTCGACACGCTCGTCGCTAGCGCTCCTCGCGGCTCAACCAGCGGAAGGGGTACCGATCCACCAGCGGAAGGGGTACGGCTCAACCAGCGGAAGGGGTCCGGCTCAACCAGCGGAGAGGTACGGCTCCACCAGCAAACGGCACCTAGCCCAGCAGTTTCGCCTCGGCCACTTCCCCGACTCGGCCGGCACCGGTGTGCAGGGTGAGGCCGGGGCTGCGCGGCGACAACTCCAACGCACTGCCATGCCCGGCGAGCTGGAGGTAGACGACGTGCAGACCGGCGTCGACGAGGAAGCGCACGGGTGCGCCGTCGCCCAACCGCAGCTCGGCGACACCCGCGGTGTTCGCGCAGTAGCTCAGGGCGACCGTCCACGACCACTGCACCAATGGGCCGTTGAGCCGAATCGCGCGTGGTCCACGCACTTCTGGACGTCGGCAGGTGCCCGCCCCGGCGTCGAAGAGTCGGGCGCTGGTCACTCCGCCCGGCACCAGTCGGCCCTTGGTGTCGAGCACCATCAGGTTCGACGTCGACGTGACGATCGTCGGTCCGTGCCGCAGGCCGCCGAACACCCGGCTGATCTGATTGTCCGGGAAGGTAACGGGCAGCAGCACTTCCAGTGGGACCGCCTGATCGAACATCGGGAAGTCGGGATGTTCGGCGAACGCCGCCCGACCATTCGCCAGGTACGCTCCGGTCGGATTGTCATGCCAGGATCGCCCGAATGTCACAGTGGTCCACAGAGATGAAATAGCAAGTGCGGCAACGACTGTCGCTGCAATCGGGACCGCGACCCGACGGTGCGGCTGCGCCGTGGCGCCGACCTGTTCACGCGGGGGCGAAATCGCCACCAGCACAATGGCAATCGCGAGGACCATCGCGGCGTCGGGCAGATACCGCAGCGCCTCGGCGAGTTCCAATGCCGTCGTGACCGCCGACCGATTCCACATCACCGGCACCTGCGCCCCGACGACGTAGATTGCGGCACAAGCGAATACCGCCGCGGCTCCGCGGAATCGCAGCAGCGCGAAGACGCCTGCCGCGACGACCGCGGCCCAACCGAGTGCGATCAACCAGATCGGCGCGGCCGCCATCGGCGGCGACGGTATCCATCGATCCCATATCCACGGACCACCGATCAGCGCCGGAACGATCGCGTTGTTCACTGTGCGCCAGACCAGCTTCGCGGTCTGGGTCAGCGAGTGACCGCCCGACGTCGCGTCGGTGGCGGTCAGGAAGATCACCGCCCACACGCCGGTGACGACGGCGAGTGCCGCCCACAGCGCGCGAGCCCGGGTGAAGGCGACGGTCAGCGGCGTCGTCGGGACGGTGGGTCGAGAATCGACGCGCGGAGCGGCGACGGGCACTGAGTCCTCCACCCGTCGATGCCGCCCGGTGTCGGCCGGCGCGGTCGAGGCAGCCGCGACGTCGGCCGCGTTTCCGTCGCTCGCGGCAGGCATCCGCCAGCGCACCCACAGGACCGCCGCGACGAAGGCCACCGGCGCGATGAACAACGCCTTCTCGAAGAACATCAGCCCGACGAGCAGAATCAGCGTCGAACGCACGACGATCACCCGGCGTCGACGATCATCGACGTCGCCCGCACACAACAGCAACGCGTCCCCGACGATCCACGCCATCGCCGCCTGCATCGGCAGCGAGTTGAGCCCAGCCGACCACCAGACGAAGGCCGGCACCGTCATCGGCGAGAACAGGTAGAACGCGAAGGCAGCGAGTACCACCACCCGACGTCGGGTCAGGCCGGCCTCGGCCGACGATCCGGCGACGAGATTCAGCATCCGCCACACCGCCGCCGCCGCGATCACCGAGAAGACGACGAGTACGGCCGCGGGAAGCGCCCACCTCAGCGGCGCGATCTCGTTCGCCAGACCCGCGACGAAGAAGGCTCCCGGCATGAAGTGGCCGTCGTGGTTCTGAGTCAGATAATCGAGGCTGACGATGGAACTGCTCGACGCCCGGCCGATGACGATCAGATCGTCCCAATAGAAGTTGCCGGTCGCCACCAGCGTGATCCGCACGGCGGCTTGAATCGCCATCAGTGCCACGCCAAGCGTCACGAACAGGGTGGATCGGTGGGCTCGTATCACTCGACGCATGGTAGTGGACGCGCCCAAGTCGCCCTCGGCACGCGGCGTGGCAAAATCGTCTGTCGTGACCGATCCTCAGCCCCCCATCGATCTGTCGTCCTACAACCTCGACGACGACGTGTCCGCCCTGCCCGACGACATCGACGTCTTACGTCTGGAGATCGACCGCCTCGACGCGGTGATCCTCGGCGCCATCAAACGACGCTCCGCGGTGTCGAAGAAGATCGGTGCGGCACGGATGGCTTCCGGCGGCCCTCGCCTGGTACACAGCCGCGAGGTGAAGGTGCTCGACCGGTTCGCCGAACTGGGGCAGGAGGGGCACACATTGGCGATGCTGCTCCTGCGATTGGGGCGTGGACCGCTGGGGCGGTAGCGGTCGCCCGAGCGGAACGCGCGGGTGCGGTAGCCCAATCTTTGCCTAACATCGCGTGTGAGTCGCCGACCACATAGGGTTGCAAACATGAGTCTGGACTCACATGACGCCGATGCCCCCGCCCACGTCGATCTGGACGTGACATCCACCCAATCGTGGCAGGCGCTCGCCGCACACCAACCGCACGTGTATGCGATGCACCTGCGGGAGGTGTTCGCCGTCGACCCGGCCCGCGGTCGTGAACTGCTCGTCGACGTCGGCGACCTGCACATCGACTATTCGAAGCATCGCGTGCTGCGCGAGACCCTCGAACTGCTGTTCAGTCTCGCGCGCGAGGTCGGCGTCGAAGACAAGCGCGACGCCATGTTCGCCGGTGTACACATCAACACCTCCGAAGACCGTGCGGTGCTGCATACCGCGCTGCGGCTGCCCGCCGACGCTGAGCTGGTCGTCGACGGACAGGACGTCGTCGCCGCCGTTCACGCCGTCCTGCGCGCGATGGGCCAGTTCACCGATCGACTGCGCAGCGGCGAATGGACCGGTTTCACCGGCAAGGCGATCACCGACGTCGTCAACATCGGCATCGGCGGTTCCGATCTGGGACCGGATATGGTGTACCGCGCACTGCGGCACTACGCCGACGGCCCTCGTTGCCACTTCGTCTCCAACGTCGACCCGGCCGACATCGTCGCCACACTGGCTGGACTCGACGCGGAGACAACCCTTTTCATCATCGCCTCCAAGACGTTCACCACGCTGGAGACACTGACCAACGCCGCAGCGGCGCGAACGTGGTTGTGGGACGAGCTCGACGCCACGGGCAACGCCGACGCCGTCGCGAAACACTTCGTGGCGGTGAGCACCAACGCCGAGAAGGTGTCGGAATTCGGCATCGACACGGCGAACATGTTCGGGTTCTGGGACTGGGTCGGTGGACGCTACTCGGTGGATTCGGCGATCGGCCTGTCGGTGATGGCGGCCGTCGGCAAGGAGGGCTTCGCCGAGTTCCTCGACGGCTTCCACATCGTCGACGAACATTTCCGCACCGAGCCGCTGGAGACCAACGCGCCGGTCATCCTGGCACTGATCGGCTTGTGGTACAACAACTTCTGGGACGTCGGATCACGTGCGGTACTCCCCTACTCCAACGACATGATGCGGTTCGCGGCCTATCTGCAGCAGCTGACGATGGAGTCGAACGGCAAATCCGTCGGCATGTACGGACATCACGAGATCACCGACACCGGCGAAGTGTTCTGGGGCGAGCCGGGCACCAACGGGCAGCACGCCTTCTACCAGCTGCTGCATCAGGGCACGCGCATGATTCCGTCCGACTTCATCGGCTTCGCCCGGCCGACCGACGATCTGCCGGTCACCGCGGACGGTCAGGGATCCATGCACGATCTGTTGATGAGCAACTACTTCGCGCAGTCGAAGGTGCTGGCCTTCGGCAAGACGGCCGACGAGATCGCCGCCGAAGGCGTCGACCCGCACGTCGTCGCACACAAGGTGATGCCGGGCAACCGGCCGTCGACCTCGATCCTCGCGCCCAAGCTGACGCCGTCGGTGATCGGGCAGTTGATCGCCCTCTACGAGCATCAGGTGTTCGTCGCCGGCGCGGTGTGGGGTATCAATCCATTCGACCAGTGGGGCGTCGAACTCGGCAAGACGCAGGCCAAGGAGCTGCTCGGAGTGATCACCGAAGAGTCCGCGCCAGGACCGCAGGGCGATTCGTCGACCGACGAGTTGGTGCGGTGGTATCGCGGCGAGCGCGGACGCGCGCGGTAGCCTTACCCGCATGAAGCCGACGCCGACCACCGTGCGCGCCATCGCCGTCTCCGTCACCGGACTCGCCGTCCTCGCCGCGACGTCGGCGTGCACGATGAACAAGGACACCGGCCCGACGACCAGTTCGGTGGCGACGTCGGCGGCGGTGAAGGTTCCCGCAACCCCGGCCGCGCTCACGGCGACCGGAACTCGATTGCATTGGGGCCAAAGCGCTTTCCTTCCCGCTCACACCTTCGCCCCGACGACCGGGCTGGCGATGTACACCGTCACCGGCGTCAATCCGGCGTCGAATGTGCCCGACTCCACCACCAAGGACGGCAAGGCCTACTACGTCTACCTCACCGTGACGTCCCTGGACCCCAAGGAGGCCCCGGCCCCCGACATCACCGGTCTGGCCGGTTCCGTCGACGGTAAGACGGCCGCGCTCATGGTTGCGCCGCCGTCGAAGAACAAGGACTGCGTCGCCACGACGCCGCCGGACAAGATGAAGTCGGGCGAGTCGTATGCGACGTGCCAGCTCGCCGTCGTCGACGCCGATAAGACGCTGACGTCGGTGATCTACTGGGCCAACACGACGACCGACCCCGCGCTGAACTACCAGCAGTCGCCGGTGGTGTGGTCGTCGCCGACGCCGGCGAGCAGTGCGCCCGCGTCGCCCGCAAAGCCCGCACCGACCAGCTGACGTCGATAGCTTCGCCGGGTGTCGGTGGCGGTCCGTACACTGGCACGGTGCGAACGGGGCAGAGGCAGTCCAGGCAGGGGCGATGGCGCGGGGTGCGTTCGACGGGGCGACTGGCCCGGCTGCAACGTGAATTCGACCCGACTGCGCAGCTTCCGCTGACCGTCGTCGTACTGCCGCTCGATTCCCGCACCACCACGAGCTCGGTCACCGCCACGCTGGCGCTGTTGATGCAAGCGACGCTCCCGCATCCGGTGGTCGCGGTCGACGCCGACGGAATGTCTCAGCCGCTGCGCAAGCTGCTGTCGTCGTCGGGCGCCGGCGATCTGATCGGCTTGGCGGCGTCGCACGACGCCTCACTCAAGCGAGCGCGGGTGATCGATTATCTCGATATGGCCGCCGACGTCCCGCTCGCGACTTGCTGGCTCGACGGCCCGGGCGCAATTCCGCCCGACTCGCTGCGGTCTGCGGCGTGGAAGTTGAAACGACGGTTCCCCTCGATGATCGTCGACGTACCGCGTGGCGTCCCGAAGTCGACGATCGCAGTCGCAACGGCCCTCGCGACCCACATCCTGCTGGTCGGCGACCCCGACGACCTCGGGCACGGCTGGCTGCACGAGGGGAAGTCGATTCTGGCTCGATCCGCTCGCCGCAACGCGGTGACGATCGCCGCGCTCGGCGGCACCGACGCCGTGCGCACTCAGTGCGCGCACGGCGACATCGTCCCGGTGCCGCAACTGCAGAGCACGGGCTATCGAACGGGCAGCGTCGAACTGCCCGACGATCCCGACGATCTGCTGGCCTACGCGGTGTTGCTGCGTCGGGTCTGCGCGTCGGCGACAGTTGACGGGCAGCCGGACGATTCACCGCGCGGCTGATCGCCTGCCTGCACCTGTTCGGCGAAGGTCTGCGATGATGGACAACCATGGCCGCAAACTTTGTGCGACTAACGATCCTTGCCGATGACAACCAGCTGGACATAAGCCTCCCGGCACACCGGCCGGTGGTCGAGTACATCGACGACGTGGTCTCTATGTTCGGGCCCTCGGCGGCGTCACCGACGACGGCGTGGGCGCTGTCGTCGTCGGCTCACGGACCGATCGAACTCGACGACTCCCTCGCCGACCACTCGGTTTCCGACGGTGCCACGCTGTTCCTCACCAAAGCGCCCGACGCCGCGCCGCCGCCGTTCATCGACGACGTGATCGCCGAAATGCAGCGCAGCGTCGACGGCGGGTACGAGCGGTGGACTCCAGACACTCGACGACGCTGGCTCAGCGCGACGCTCGCCGCAGTGATGCTCATCGGGTCTGGCTTCGTGTATCTGCGGCCCGGCGACGACGCCGTGGTGGCCGGTGCGCTCGCGGTGCTTGCGGCGGTATGTATGGCGGTGGGCATAGCCGGCCGTCGGGGTGCGCTGGGCTACCTGATTTGGGCGGGCGCGCCGATCGTCGGCGCGGCGGTGTGGCGGATCACGCACACCTCTGCGGTGGCGGCGCCGCTGTGCTGGTCATTGGCGGCTGCCGGGGCCGTCGTCGCGTTCGCGGGGTATGCGACCGCGCGGTCGCGACCCGTGATGGTCGCGGCGGGGATCGTCTCGGCGCTCTTCCTGATAGCGGGTGCGGCGTTTGCGGCCGGTGCCAATCCGACCGCGTTCACGGTGTGGGCGTCGATCGGACTGGTCGTCGGCTGCATCGTGACCCCGCGGATCGCGCTGACGTCGTCAGGGCTGTTGGCGCAGATTCGACGCAGCGAGCAGATGGAACTGGCCGATCGCGCAGCGGTCGACGCCGGGCTGCGCCGCGGGCGCGACGTCGTGGACGGGCTGGTATGGGCGGAGTCTGTGTTGGTGGTGCCAGTGGTCGCGACGATCGCCGTCACCGGCGTGTGGGAGCAGGCGCTGGTCGCGATCGTGTTGGTGCTCATTTTCGCGTTGCGCAGTCGTTCCTTCACGCATGTGCGACACGTAGCGCCGATGCTGGGTGCCGCGGGAGTTTCCGCCTTGATACTGGGTTGCGCTGTGCCGCAATGGTTTTCGATGACGGGAACGTCGGTGATCGGTGCCGGCGTGGTGGCGACTCTGGTCGTCGGTGCGGTGGTGCTGGCGGGGCAGCTGCCCGGGCTCGACGATGTTCCGGCCGCGCGGCTACGTCGATTCCTCGACGGCATCGACCTTCCGCTGGCGCTGGCGTACTTCCCTGTCGTGTTCGTCGGGCAGGGGATCTACGGCTTCTTCTGGCCGAACTGAGGGGATCAGCGTCGAGAAGCGAAATAGTCGATGATGTAGCCAGTGGCGATGATGCCGACCAGAATCACGCCCGCGAGGATCAGGGAGATCACGATGAGCCGGATCGCGAGGTCACGGCCACGCGCCTGCTGACTTCCGTGGACAAGCGCCGACGATGCCAGTTGCGTGCGAAGCCGGTGCGCCTGCAAGACTGTGCGCGGGTCACCCCCAGTGGTCATGTCGGCGATCCTACTAAACGGCGGAGATGGTGGAGTAGGGAGATCGGCGCCCACCGGATAGTCGAGTAGAGACCAGCGCGGAGCGCGGTCCCGTCATCGAGACCGCCGCAACACAACCGCACAACAGCAGCACAGAGCACAACCCCGGGAGGAATCTTGAGTAGCGACGACCACGCAGGAGTGCCGTCCTGGCTGACCGACGACGACGCCGACGAGTTCGACGCCCCGTCCGCAGCTGAATCCGCGCCAGTCGTTGGCGGTTCGCCGGCTGAACCCGGCGTCGACGCCGAGAAGCGCGTCGACGCGGGAACGGAATCTCCGTCCGCCGCGGTCTCCCCGTCGGCCCCCGCTCCGATGCCGCCGCGTCGTGGGTGGATCCCGGCCGAGGTCGACGACGAGGTCGGGGGCCAGGCTGACTCTGAGGTCGACGCGGTCCGCGACGAACCATTCGACTCGTCGACGACCACGCAGATCCCACTGACCACTCGCAACGACGAGCCGGCCGCACCCGCGCTTCCCGCGACTCCTCCGCTGCCCCCAGCGCCCGACGAATCCTCGATGCCGCGTCACTATCAGCCGCCCACGCAGCAGACTCCTCCGATGCAGCCGTTCCCGCAGTCGGGACCACACCCACAGATCCCGCCGCAGCAGTTCGGAACGCCCCAGCAGTTCAGTCCTGGTCCGCAGAATGACCAGCCCCGGCACTACGCGCAACCGCAACCGCAATTTCCGCCGCAATCGCAACCCCAGATGCAGCCATCACACCGACCGTATCCTCCGCAGGGCTCGGGCGGGCAACCGCAGTCGGGAGACTTCCGCCAACGCATGCAGCCGCCGCCGACCGGCCCCGGACAGCCGATAGTCCCGTCCGCAGGCAACGGAAACCTCACTCCCCCACCGGGTTTGGATCAGATTCGGCTGATCCAGCGCTCGCGCAAGGCACCGCAGTCGGGATGGCGGCGGGCGGTGCACAGTGCGACCGGCGGCGTCGTCAATCTCGGCGATAGTGCGCACCAACAGCACATCGACGCGTTGATCGAGCGGGTCCGGCAACCGATCCGAGGCGACTATCGTCTTGCCGTCCTCTCCCTGAAGGGTGGCGTCGGCAAGACGACTACGACGATCGGCCTCGGATCGATCTTCGCGTCGCTGCGCGGGGATCGGGTGATCGCGGTCGACGCCAACCCCGATCTCGGAACGCTGGCGAGCCGCGTTCCGCAGCAGACGCAGTCGAATGTCCGTGGCCTGCTCAACGACCCCAACGTCGTGCGGTACTCGGATGTCCGTGCGCACACCAGCCAGGCGCGTAGCCGCTTGGAAGTGCTTGCGTCCGAACGGGATCCGGCGGTGTCGGAGGCGTTCAGTGAGGCTGACTATCGTCGAGTCGTCGACATCCTGCGCAATCACTACAACATCGTGCTGACCGATTGCGGCACCGGCTTGATGCATTCGGCGATGAAGGGTGTGTTGGAGCTCGCGCACGGAATCGTCTTGGTGACGTCGCCGGCGATCGACGGCGCGCAGAGCGCGTCGGCGACACTGGACTGGCTCAACCATCACGGGCACGAACGCTTGGTGAGTCAGTCGGTGGTCGTCATATCGTCGTCGAAGCCGGGCTCAGCGGCGGTCGACATCGACATGATGGCCCAACACTTCCTCGGGCGCACTCGTGCAGTTCAGGTGATCCCGTACGACAACCACCTCGCTGAGGGATCCCAGGTGGACCTCGATCTCATCGACCGAGCCACCCGCGATGCGTTCATCGAATTGGGCGCGACTATTGCCGACGGTTTTCCGGTCACGGTAGGAATGCCGCCGAATGGCGCTCCGCCGCAATGGAAAGGGTGATGCGTAACGACTGTTATGTGCCATTCTGCAGAGCGTCGGGGAGGAACGAATCGAGTCGGAATCAATCCCCCAACGCCTGATTGACCTTGTCTTTGTAGCCGACTACCGCGTCGCCACCCGCACCGATCAGCTTGGATACGGCATCCAGAATCTGACTCACCGATGTGGCCGCTTTGTCCCAACTGTCGAAGACGTCGACGAATGTGTCATGTTCGGTACCCACCCACCCGCCGCGGCCTTTGATCTTGCCGTCCAGGTCTGTGATGTCGGCTTGCAGGGCATGGGAAATGTTCAGCACGCGGTCTTTCGCCGACGTCGCTGCCGAGTCACGCCAAGCGAAGATATCTCCAGCCATGATGAGATCCGTCCCCAATCTCAGATGTGAAAATTGAATTGCGACAAATTGCCCGCGGCTTTGTTCGCAGCGTCTGCCAACTGGCTGTCGATGGCCTCGGCGCCATTGCCGATCGCTTCAGCGACTTTACCGAGATCGCCGATAGCTTCCGACAGCATCTTGATGCTGGTTTTCCACGCCCCCTGGAAGGCGTCTTCGGAACTCTCCACCTTGGCGCCGTGGCGGTGGTCGTAACCCGTGACCGTGGTGCCTGCGGCGTTCTCAGCGTCGAGCTGTGTCTTCACGTTCTGCAGATCCTGGCCCAGCCTGATCATGTGCTGCTTGGGCACGCGAATGTAGTCACCCACGCGAGAACACCCCTTCCCCGTCGACGGCATCACTCGTTGCCGAGGCTAACATCATCACATCGTGTCGGCCACCCGGGCCCCGACTCTCGTCAGCCATTGTTCACTCGGTAGGAGACCAGCGAGACGGCGTCGGGCAGGTCAGCGGCCGGAGCCGGTTCAGTCGGGACCGCGTCTGATCCCCAGGACACACTGGCGATCAAGCGAATGACCATGTCCCGCAGGGCCTCGGTCAGGTCGGGCCGCGGAGCGGTCGTACCGACGACGAGCGTCCAGGTGGTCGACGGCAGCGGATAGAACGCCTGCACCGACACTGACTCCCTGGTGGTGTCACCGTCTTGTTGCTCGTCGGTCCGTACAAAGACGACGTACGCGTTGCCCGACGGCGTGGTCAGTTCTTCGGTCGTACCCGGTTTTGTTTCGAGGGCTTTCCGGATCGGAGCCATCGACGCAAGCCGCGGTGAACTCGATGTGAACATAACGTTGAGGGCCACATTTTCGATCCTCCCCTCCGCGTCGACGCCGGGTCGAATCAAGGTCAGCAGAACGCGATTCTTCTGGGTGACCGCAACGGCGTCTTCCAGCGACCGCAGTAATGCACGACGCACTCTTGCGGCGACCCGTTTACCACCGTAATAGTCGTCGACGATGCGCTCGTTCTGACGCTGCCAGAGCGAAGGGTGCGTCTGCAGTACCGCCCAATCGGTGGGTAACGCGACTGACCACTCGAAGTTGGGCCGCAAAGCATCCGGGTGCCACTCGATGGCGAGTTCACGAGGAGATATCCGGTCATCGTGTGCGGAATCCTCCGTACGGTCGTCTGTCTCGCCGTCAACGGTCACTGCTTGCCCTTCGGTTGTCGTATCGAGTCTGGATCGGTCACAACTAATCGCCGTGTGCGTCGGCCGGCACCAACGCCAATTGAATTCGTCGCGGAGACTTGCCACGTTGAATGAGATCGCCTCGGCCGGGAGGCAACTGCGACATCCATGCTTTCGGCCACATCTGTCCCTCCTGCCGATCTCCCGAAAGCAGCAGACCGGCTGAACCGCTTTCCTTGAGCGCCTGGATCACCGGCTCGTACATGGCACGCGATGCGCCACCTCCGCGCCGCAACACCACCACGTGGAACCCGAGATCACGCGCCTGCGGCAGAAAAGGAACGAGGGGGCGCAGCGGGCTGTTCGTTCCCTCCATCAAATCGTAGTCGTCGGCGATGATCACGACTTCGGGGCCGGACCACCAAGACCTCTCGCGCAGTTGCTGGGTGGTGATGTCATCAGGCGGCACACGTCGCTCGAGTTCCTTCACGATCGAAAGCACCAGTTGCGCAGCGACATTCACCGTCCCGGCGTAGCCACCGATGAACTCCGTCGGCACGATGTCCATCAACTGCCGTTTGAGGTCGAACACGGCGAACACCAGTTGTCCCTCGGAGAATCGCGGGCACAGGTCGTCGACGATGGTGCGCGCGATGTTGGTCTTGCCACTGCCGGAATCACCGAGGACCAGCAAATGCTGATCGGTCCCGAGCAAATCGAGGCGCGCGGGCATCAGGTCGGATTCGTTGACTCCGATGACGACGTGACCGACAGAAGGATGCTCACGCTTTATCGCGTCGAGCGAGATCTCGTCGGGCAACATCCGTACCGCCGGCGCGTTGGCACCGCGCCAGGCGTCGGCGATGGCGGTAATCGTGGCCTCCGACGTCGTCAACGCCTCAGCCCCGTAACTGGGCGTCGAGACCTGGCACATCAGCTGTTCTTGGTCGACGCATCGCCCCGGATTGTCGGGACGTATGGTCTCGATGAGGCGGCGACCGATCGTCGAATCGAGCGGGTCATTCAATCGCATCTCGACGCGGGTGCCCAGCATGCCCTGCATCTGCACCCGAAAATCGGCCCAGCGGCCGGTGGTGACGATGAGGTGTAGTCCGAAGCCGAGGCCACGGGCGGCGAATTCCTGCACCTCCCGCGCGAGTTCTTCGTATTCCTCACGGAACGTCCACCAACCGTCGATGACCAAAAATACGTCGGCGCAACGTAATTCGGGTAGTTTCCCGACGCGGTGCAGCTGACGCATCTGTTCGACGGTCTCCAGCTGGTGGTCGGCGAAGATCCGTTCCCGTTCGGCGAGTTGGGTCATCATCTCGGCGACTGTGCGCCGAATACGGTCGGTGTCGAAGCGCGTTGCGACGTCGCCGACATGCGGCAGACGGGCCATCGGTCGCAGCCCGCTTCCGGCCATGTCGATCAGATAGAACGCTGCTTCGTCTGGGGTGTGCGTAAGGGCCGCGCCCAGGACCAATGCGCGCAGCGCCGTCGTCTTGCCGGACTGAGGTGATCCGATGAAGACCATGTGGCCGCCAGATCCCGCGAGGTCGAGGATGAACGGCCCCTGCCATTGCCGAAGCGGGCGGTCTTTGAGCCCGATCGGGAACCGCAACTGACCCCAATCGGTTCGGTCAGCGGCGGTCAAGCCGCGGTCACGGGCGATCTCGATCGGACCGACGACGGCGTCGAAAGTCAGCGACGACGGTAGCGGAGGAAGCCAGATCTGGCGAACTCTGTCGGCATGCCGGCCCAGTCGGACGGCGAGCATGTCGAGGGTGGTCATGCTGAATGGATCATCGTCGGCGTCGACGTCGGTGCCGCGAATGGATCGCGTGTATTCGAGTTGCTTGTCTGCGAGCCAGGCCGACGTTGAGTTGTTCAGTCCGAACGGCATCGGTATGGGCGGCAGGGTGGTGTCTTCGGCCTCGGCGGGTGGAACGTATTTGCCCGACACGTAGGCGGCTTTGAATCGCGAGAAGATATCGGGATCGACTTTGAGAATGCCGGAACCCGGAATGGGTGGAAGTTGGTGGGCGTCGGGCGATCCGATCACGGTACGGGACTCTTGGGCAGAGAAGGTGCGTAGCGCGATGCGGTACGACAGGTGCGATTCAAGACCTCGCAGTTTGCTCTCTTCAAGACGTTGAGTGGCTAAGAGGAGGTGTACGCCGATGGAGCGGCCGATGCGGCCGATCTGGACGAAGAGATCGATGAAATCCGGTTTGGCCGTGAGTATCTCACCGAACTCGTCGATGATCACCAACAGGTCGGGAAGTGGCTCCAGGTCTTGCCCGGCGTCACGGCGTCGGTTGTATTCAGTGACGTTCGGCAACGACCCGGCGGCCTGCAATACCTGTTGCCTCCGCTGCATTTCGCCGAGAATCGCATCATGCAGGCGGTCGACGAGTCCCGCGTCGTCGGAAAGGTTGTCCACCATCGCGGTGGTGTGCGGCAATTGGTCGAGTCCGGCGAACGCCGCACCACCCTTGTAGTCGACAAGTACGAGAGCCAGACGCTCAGGCGAATGCCAAACGGCTTGTGCCAGAACGAGAGTGCGCAGCACCTCTGACTTTCCCGATCCGGTGGCACCTACACAGAGCCCGTGCGGGCCCATTCCGTCCTGTGCTGATTCCTTGAGGTTCAACCGCACCGGTGAGCCGGTGGCGTCGACGCCGAACGGGACATTGAGGAAGTCGTCGAGGGGCCGTGGCGCCCACATTGCGTCGATGTCGTAGGAGCCGAAATCGTCGATACCGAGGAGCCGATCCAACGTGATCGTCGTTTCGAGCGGGGCGTCCGGGACGGTGTCCTCGACAAGCCGGATCGGCGCCAGCCTGCGTCCGATGTTCTCCGCGAGCGCGACGCTGACGACGTCGAGCGAACCACGGGTGGCCCCCCGGGTCAGTCGGCGCTCGCGTTGAGACATGTCGTCGTCGCCGATCCGTTTGGGGCCCTCGGTAACGACTTCGACTGTGACTGAACGATCGTCGGCGATCGTCACGCGGGAGTCGACGATGCCGGGCTCCAGCTGACGGTCGGTGTTCAGAACGACCAGAACGATCTTGAGCTGTCGCAATTCCGGGCCGACGAGGACCCTGGAC
The DNA here is from genome assembly GCF_012933505.1 of Gordonia asplenii. Classification (GTDB taxonomy): domain Bacteria; phylum Actinomycetota; class Actinomycetes; order Mycobacteriales; family Mycobacteriaceae; genus Gordonia; species Gordonia asplenii. The sequence continues at coordinate 13,295 of NZ_JABBNB010000004.1, read as the reverse complement.
AATACTTCTCGGCCGTGAGGGTCGGTGGAGTCCATCACGATGATCAGGTGGTGGCCCTCGACGATGTGATCGCCGTAGCGCTTACCCTTCTCGGCCAGGTCGTCGCGGCGACGGGCGATCTCCTCGGTCAAAGCGGTGAGGTCGTCTGCGTCGGTGGACGTCTGTCGGCGCCCGAGTGGGCCGTCGAACCTCTCGGGGTCGAGGATGTGTGGAAGCCACAGCGCCCAGCGGTACGCCTCGGATAGACCGCGGACCGGCAGTGCAAGGTGTATGCGGACATCATCGGGGGCGTGGAACGCTGCGACGTGCGCAGCCATCGCGCGGACGGCCTCGTATGTGAGTTCGGGTGGCCCGACGACCGAGACGACTCCCGCGAGTGGGACCGCGATCGGCAGATTGTCGATGCGCTCGGTCAGCGCGAGGACGCGGTCCAGGTGCGCTTGAGCAACCGGCTCGGGCCGTTTAAGGGGGTCATCGTCGGTTGCGGTCCGTACCGTGCGTGCCAGCGGTCCGACGCCGCTCCCGATGCGAACAGTCAGAAAATCGGGGTCGGTCGGTCGTCTCTCCCACAACCTTGACGGGTCGCGAATCACTTCGAGGAGGTTCGCCGGCGCTGGATGCCGCCGCGTCGCCAGCTCGCGCTGATCGCGGATCTCGTTCTCGATGTCGGACCGGGTGCCGGCCAAATATTGGACGTAGACGCCGCGCTGCTGCTCGGCCTTCTTGCGCGCGCCCGTCTTGGCGTAGACCAGCATCGCGATGCCGCCGATGATCGCTCCCGTCACCATCGCGCCACCAGCGATCATCCTGATCGGGTTGCCCGACGACATCATCATCGCCATCATGCCCAACCCGGCGAACAACGGCAGGATCGCGCGGAGTGCCGACTGGCCCCCGCCGGTCGACTCGATCGACGGCACACGCGCAATGACCAGCGGATCCTTGGGTAGCGGGTCGCTATGGAGACGCGCTGGTCGGTGGACCAGTCTGGTACCCAACAGAATCACCCCTCGGTTGCGCTCAGCAAGCGGCTTCCACAGTACCCGCCGATCCATCTCTTGATACTTCGCCGACGCAGTTTATCTTGCTGCTGCGCCTATCATCCATTGCGGTCAAGTTGTCGCCGCGACCGGGTGCCGAAACCGCCCCAATCAGATTCCATAGCGCTACAAATTCTCAGTCCGAGCTCGGACGATACTCCCCTACATCGGGAGTCTGGTGACAACGAACACCATCCCGATGAATAGCGAATGCGCAGGAATTACACTTCAGATTCGTCGCGGTAGACACAGGTCCGCGCCAATCGTCTGGTTATCGCCGCCCTCGACATGGCCGCCGAGAACGTTCCTATCGTTCCTGACGTCACAATATTTCGCAGCGACCGCGGAAGTCAGTATATGTCGTCAGACTTTGCTCACTGCGCCACGAAACACAACGTCAAGCGGTTTGTTGGACGCACCAGCGTCTGTTAGGACAATGCGTGGGCCGAGTCGTTCAACGGCACTCTGAATAACTAGTGTGTCAACCGAAAGCAATACCCGACACGAGAGCGTGCGGCAAAGGCCATCACGCGGTATGTCGAACTACGATACAATAGCAGGCGCCGCCATTCGGCGCTGGACTATTCGACGCCTAGTCAAGTAGAGGTGAATGGTTCGGTCGCGGTACAGCGTGACATTTCTCGGACAATCGACTGTCCACGAACCGCCGGACACCTCAAAACTCGTGGATCAACTCTAACCCACCCGAGCCATCGGGCCACCACAACGCCGGTACGTCGTCACTGAGCGCGAACACTCCGACTGCCTCCGAACGCGCATACCGCAAGCTCGCCGCTCGAATCTCTTCTGCGTCACCCCATCCACCAGCCACATACACCAAAGCCGGATAACTCGACGAATAATCAGCCGCAGGCCCACCATCATCGTCACCACCACCGTCCGGAAACTCATTCTGCATCAACGCACACCAACGCCCCAAAGCCGAGCTCGGATCGACACCCCCCGGCTCGGTCTCATCATCCATTACATCCTCGTACCACCCGACAAACTCATCAGGCTCACGTGGCGCCACCCGCACATCAAACGCCGCGATATCATACGACATCACTCACCACTCCTACCCGGTCGACGAAATTCCTTCTTTACCGTCAATGGCTTGATCACGCGTGTCCTATCCCGCTCTGCATTTGCAGCAATACGCTCACGACGCTCAACCTCCCGCTGAGCCTCACCCTCTCGTTTGCGACGAGCCTGCTCGGCAACCGATTCGATCAGCTGCCGACCCAACTCTCGACGATCAAGCGCTTGGAGAAGCTTAGCTCCATCATCAGCGAGATCGGCACGGCCCTCATCTGAGAGCGGCCCAGATAGGCAGAGCTTCTCGAAGAGTCTGTATCCTGCATCGACCTCGCCAGCAAGACCTGTCACAGCCAGGCAATGGAGACCATTAAACCGCCAAGCCTGGTCCGAGTTGGCAAGGTATAGAGCGGATATGTCGTCAAGATCAGATATCTCATGACGGAGTCTATTGACAGCTCCTTCAACAGTAGACACGTAACGCTCCGTACGGTCAGACGCAGCCACTTCTCCGCTCTCCCGCAAGGTAAATTTCCAACTACTTGGGGAAGCTGCGACGGTCGCTAGACCGGAGGCCCAGGCACGGTCATCGGAGTCGAGTCCCGCTACACCGCGAAGCGCGGCCACGCGTTCAGAATGTAATGACAGGCTCGTATCTATTTCCGCAGTTGGCTGACCGGTCCCTCGGCAACCGTCATCGATGTATAGTGCAAACACGTACGCGCATACCTCTAAGCAGATATCGTCTGACAGCTTGACTACTAATCGCTTGCCATCACAATTTGGATAACATAGCCTCTTCGCCAACCACCCCCGTACAACTTCTTCAACGGACTCCTGTAACTTCTGGATTGCAGAATCACTCATAGCGAACTCCAAGAGACTTTAGTATTTCATGATGATCGACGAGAAATCGGTGTGAGATTTAGCGAGATCAACGACCTGGCCACTCTGGTCAAGAATCTTGCTCGACATTCTGGCAGCATTATTTCCGTGGAAAGTAATAGCACCGCCATTCTCGACGTGCGGTATCAATACCTTTTGGTTTCTCGTAAATCTCGCGAAAGGACCATTCTCGACTTCGACTATGGCCTTGTTACCTCATTCGTTTTCCTGCTCCTTTGAGAGTCACCTCTTTGCCTACAACCTCCCAATTCCTTGACGCAAGGTCCCGTGCAGCGCGCCCGACTCCCTTGTCTCCCTTCAAGACGCTGGCGAGCCCACACACTTTTCAGCCCGAGTGGGTCGATCCACGTGTACGGATTGTGCACATACGCCGTCGCCGACGCCGGATTCGGCCCCGCACCCAACGGATCAGTCGAGGTATACGCACTGGTCACAGGCTTGCAATACCGGTACCGATTGTAATGCAACCCCGTCTCAGCATCGTACTGCTGACCCGCGAACCGCAACACCGTCGACGCACCCACCCACCGCGTCTGCCCCCACACCGACACCGATATCTCATCTTTACCGCAGTTCTGATCGGGTCCGCAAGAGACCTGATAGCATTGCAGCCGGAAGGTCAAGCATGTCGTATGACTCCGATCGTGCCCTCGCATAGCGTCGGTACAGCAGGACACAAGATTGCCCATTAAGCCCACACGACGAATTGGAACGCGAATACGACCATGGGAGTATGGGACACCGGCCCTTTCGACAACGACGACGCGGGCGACTGGGTCGACGAGTTCGATGAGGCTTCACCCGACGAACGGTTGATCCTGCTGAGGTCAACTCTTCAGACGGATGGCGACAATCTTGAAATCGATCGATGTTTGACAATAATCGCGGCTGCCGCGACTGTCGCTGCCCTCATTCCCGGAGGCCCGAGCGTCGACGAGGCCTATGGGCCACAGTCGTTGAACGAGTCGGGGGTCCTAGTGACACCGGACCTCAGAGACAACGCTAGGCGATCACTCATCGTCGCTACGGCAGCAGGAAGCGAATGGTCGGAACTATGGGCTGAGGTCGATGGGCGCGATGAAGCACTCGAAGCCCTACACGCTGTGCTGCAGGCACTCATAGCAAAGTAGCCGCTAACGATCGCCCATCCACCATTGAGGAATCGGCCATTTTGGCAACGGCCTATGCTATCGACGAACGGGCTCATACCACCAGGCATACGGTCCCAGATTACCAGAGCCCAAAAGTGGCCCCGCTATCGACGGGTGAATCTCAACCTGATCTGCCCAAATTCCGTCCCGGCAACGATGACAATGCAGCTACTCGAAGTTCCGCGAGGCTTACAACCGCCGATCACGCTCAATTCGGGCCAATCGTATTTCGATGCCCTCAGCGTCAGTCTCGCCGGCAATAGGAAGCCCGTCAATACTACGGGTACCAACATCACCCACTGGTAGCCACGAGGACAGCTCCGGGTCGCCTAACTGAACTAGCTGCGAAGAAGAGGGCTCATAAAAGAGAGGCTCAATCCACCTTTCCGCCCAGTCTGCCCCATCGTGCCCAATCACAGCCCACCGCTTGAAGTCACGATTTCTACCGTAGAACACCTTGATTAAATCGGCGTTGCCGGCATTGTGGCTTTGCCTACACTCTTCAACCGTGGCAGCGAGAGAGGGTACGAAAAAGTAGCCAATGGCAGTAGCCACACCCTTTGTCTGCCTCCCAACCCTAGACACAAATCCTACCGCTCGACCACTATTCTCGAGTGGCACCTTGACCCACAATGAAGGGACGAGGTTCTTCACGGTCAACGGTTCTAGCATCTCAAACTCCTCAGATTACGCCATCCCCACCCTCAGTACGTTCTCCAGTATACCAAAGCTTCCGCCTCTGATTTGCGATATATACTGACTTCCGATCTGATATTTATAGAGGTTATTTCCAGCGTTTGGTCCACTTTGAGAGAGTCCACGAATTAGGTTGCCCATTTGTCCGTTGCTTTGCGTTTGCGGGAAGTGGTTCATGTAGACTTGCTCGACACCAGACCGAAGATCCCGGGCAGATGAGGTCCTTCCCGAGATGGTTTCTAACTGACGGAAGTCCAATCCGGAACGGAATGGATTCGCCTTATGCGCTATCCTTCTGCTCGCGAAATTTGTTGCCTTACCGATGTATTTTAGTTCCCCGGTGGATTTGTCGAACAGGCCGTACACACCTCCACACATTTTCAGCCCGAGTGGGTCGATCCACGTGTACGGATTGTGCACATACGCCGTCGCCGACGCCGGGTTCGGCGCCACACCCAACGGATCAGTCGACGTATACGCACTGGTCACAGGGTTGTAATACCGGTACCGATTGTAATGCAACCCCGTCTCAGCATCATACTGCTGACCCGCGAACCGCAACACCGTCGACGCACCCACCCACCGCGCCTGCCCCCACACCGACGCCGACGCCCTACCCGCCACCTCCCCCGTGACAGGATCAATCAACTCCGTCGGCGCACCATTCAGATCCGCCACAATCGCAAAGAACTCAGCATCAACCCGCCCCTGCGGCATCTCACCCGACACCGCACCACGACGACGTTCCCCAGGACTGAAATGCCGACCATGCTGCTCCAACGGCTCACCCGAAACGGGGTGATACGTCCACACCCACGCCGACGCACCACCCGCACCCATCCCGCCTCGCGACGTATGAGCAGTGTTCACCTGAACCGCCAGGTCATCACCATCCCAACCAAACACCACCGAATCCAACACACCACCGTCAGCAGAGGTGTGACACTTCGATACCCGACGTCCGAACGCGTCGTACCCATACCTCCACCGCGTCCCATCCGACGCAACGACCGCCCGAATCTGACCAGTCGACGAATACTCAAACCGCGTCAACGCAGGCTTACGCGACAACCGCGACGTCGCAATCGTGACAAGCTGACCGGCGGCATCGTACGAATAACGTGACCGTCCGGCCCGCGTCACCAATGTTCCCGACGAGCCCACCCGCTCCGACCCACCGACCCGAGCTGCCCCAGCTACCGGGGACGAGGCCACCCCGTCCGCACTGGCATCAGCACCACCACTCGCGGCCAACACACCCGCCGCAGAATATCCATACCGCTCGCCGCCGACACCATCAGCCGACACCGAACAGACCCGACCCACCGCATCCAACCCGAAACGGCTAGTCCGCCCCGACACGAGTTCAGTCAACGACTCCACATACGAATCGGCCCGATACGACCACCGCCGCCCACCGACCACTCGTCGACCACCCACCGCGCCACCGCCACCGCCACCGGCAGACCCGATCTGCAACGACGTCAAACGCGACCGAGCGTCGTACCCAAATTCCACCCGCGACGACGCACCAATTGCACGACCCGACTCCCGACCGACCCGATCATAGGAGAACCGCAACCCATCAACACCCGACGCCCCACCAACCCCACCATCGGGCCCCGTCGTCACCACCGACCCGATCAGACCATCAGGGTCGAAACCAAACACCGTCGTCCACACACCGCCCGCCGGCCCAAGTCCCGATCCATCGACCCTACGAGTGACACTGGTTCGGTCAGGAGCCTCCTCCCACGACACCGACACCGCATTCACCGACTCACGGATCACACGCCCGGCGTCGTCACGGACATACTCAACCCGGGCATCACCATTAACCGCAGACATGATCTCGCCCGCAGCATTGAACACGAACTCCTTCACATCGTCGTCAGCGACAACTCGGACAACCCGCCCCGCAGCGTCATACACCGTCTCAGACCGTCGCCCCAACGCGTCGATCCGCATCACCCCACGTCCAGCGAGGTCATACGTGTACGACGTCATCGCACCGTTGAAATCAGTCTCTGCCCGAACACGGCCGGCCCGGTCCCGATCAAACTCCCAGACGTCACCGTCGGGGTTGGTCACCGCGATTGGCTCACCCTGCGTCGAATACGACATCCGCAGGCGTCCACCGTCAGCAGCCAGCGACACAATCGGCAGATCCATCGGCCCGAACTCGGCCGTCACACGATGACCAGCCTCATCTACCGCAGCAACCAGGTTCCCTTCCCCGTCGTACTCACCGAACTGCGTAGTCCCATCAGAATTCCTCAGAGACACCAACAGATGATCCGCATTCCACACCTGTGACGTCGTATTACCGTCGGGGTCCGTCGACTCGACAACATTGCCAAACACGTCATACACGTATGTCCACGCACGAGCACCCGGCTCCACGACCAGAATCGGACGCCCCGCATCATCGCAGGTCACCTCGGTCACCAGTCCCGACGAGTCCACAACCTCGGACAACACCGACCCCGTTGCCCGGTAGTCAAACTCGTAGCCGGTCCGACGTCCCGCGGGATCAACCACCCCGACGACATTCCCCGCCGCATCGAGCTCGATCTCAGTGACCCGCCCCAACGGATCAACCTGTCGAACCGGGACGCCGAGCGTTCCGAACTGCGTCGCCGACCTCACGCCGTCAGGCCCCACCGTCGCAGTCACGGCGCCGAACTCATCGCGCTCGATCACCGTCTCGCCACCAACGGGATCAATCACCGACACCACGTCATGAGCCCGATGACGATATGTCGTACTCCCACCAGCCGGATCAATGTGCTGCCACACGTCCCCCTCAGACGTCGACCGATACACGTGGACCCGGAGCTTGCCCAATACCTCGTCGAATAACGAAACCGATGCCTCATCGGGGCGAACTTCGACGCCGCCCGCATCGCCCACGAAGGCGATACCAGCCGCGCCGAGTCCCCGCTCGCCGAGCGCCGACGCCAACGGCAACGACGCCAGCCGATCCAGCCGTGCCTCGACCGCGGGACCGTCGATACTCGAATCAAGTTCCGTCACGGACTCGATCAACGCGAGCATGCGCCCACCCGCAGGGGCACCCGGGTAGATGTCTTGCAAGTACACGAACGCGTTCGCGTAAACCCCACCCGATCCCGCCTGAACAACGACGCGCCCGTTCACGTCATAACGATGGCGGTAAGCGTGTCCATTACGGTCAATCCAGCCGGTCAATCGATGCTGAGCGTCGTACTCATAGCGCATGGCGCGGCCCGACCAATTGGTCACGGCGACAAGATTATTCGCGGGTGAATACTCGAACCGGCGCGCAACTATCGGATTGGAATCCTCGGAATAGACGCTCAGCTGGGTGACCAGGCCTGTCATGTCATCAGTAGCCACCTCGACAATCGCGCCGCCCGAATGAAGCATACGAGACAGATACCCGGTGTGAGCGTCATACTCGACATCGATTCGATGCCCCGTGTGATGCACGATCGCAGACAGACCCACGACCAACGACATGTCGAGTATGCCGACGATGGTCGCCTCACCGACGACCGAAGCAGACTCCAGCGACGATGTTTCACCGAACATCGCATACTCATAAGTCACACCCGTACGCACATCACGCACGCGGTACGCGCCGTCGACAAAGGACAGGGGCATCGTGCCAATTTCGGGCAACACTTCGGCGTCCCCAAGAGGATGGGGATATCGAAGCACTGCAGCCTCCCCGGTGAGAACCGAAATCCCTTCGGCATCTATCTCGACGCGCGAATCGATCGTCGAGCACCACGAAGGACCGAACCATCGGCCCGCTCCGAACGACGATATATGCGAGCGTTCCAAGATGAACGGAAACGCAGCATCGATTCGAAGATCTACTTCCGTATCAATCAAGTGTCCCGATGCGGCATCCACTGGTTCGCCACAATCGAAAACATTCTTTACACCTTTGGCGAACTTACTTTCGCTTGCCAGTTTTCCGAGCTTTCCTAGCTCTCCCAGCTTTCCCACCCCGGGTATCGCCCCCACCGCATCCATCGCGAACTGACCCCACGACCGATTTCCCGTCAACACGAGTGCGGCGCTGATCGCCAGCCCAATACCCACCAGCGCCCCACCGATTATTGTCCCCAGCCCAGGAAACATCATCAAGATGCTTCCGACGAACGTCAGCAACTCCGATATCTTCCCCAAAATGTCGGCGTGACTGTCAATCCAATCACCAACACCCTTCCAAAAGGCGTCCCACCCAGACGGATTCTTCTCGAACGGGGTGTCGTGTTCCTTGTCGACGATCCCCTTCGCCGTCACCGACGCGGTCTCCATCGCCTCGTGGACGCCGTTGGCCTGCGTCAACAAACCATTCCACACCGCCATCATCGCGTGGTAGTGGGTCCAGGCCGCCGCCAACTCTGCGCGCACAGCATTGGTATGCGCTTCCGCAGCGGTGAACGCCGCATCCGCCTGACTCTCATTCGCGACTGCAGCGGGCAAGCCCGGGGTGGCAGCCGCCGCTGTCACCGCAACCTTCGCCTGCGCCAGATTGCCCGACGCCGTCGCCTCAGCCCCCTCAGCCGCAGTCAACTCCCCCTCCAGGCGATTCACGTTGTGAGCTGCAGTCTGCACCGCCTGATGTGAGCCCGGCGCTTGCGTGCGGATTGATGTCATCAACGTGTGCTGGGTGGTGAAGACCGCACCAAACGCCTTGATTCCCAGACCCACGTTGCGGTGAGCCGTCGCGGCCTTCGTCAGCCAATCCGGCAGATGACTATCGAGCTTCGATCGAAACTTCTCTGCCTCGCTGCCCTGGAAGTCTGCCGTGTTCAACGACCGCAGTAACCGGGCGGCGTCGTCGGCCTGATCGGCGAATTTCAGATACTTCTTTGCACCGTCCATCACCGACGACGGCGTTCCACTCAACCACATCGGCCGCGGATCGATCTGCGCGGTAAATGTCTCCAACTGCGGCAACAACGGAGCAGGCACGAACCCTCATCCTCCCGAAAAAGGTCAGCAACGAATCGATCGATCACCGAGCGCGGGCGGCCCGCACAAACTCTATGAACTAGCCATGAAGAATTGTGTTGTTGATGCCCTTCTGCATCGACAACACCTGCTGAGAATTATCGCCGAGGGTCTGCCGGATCTGGGTCAGCACCTGGGTAATCGATTCAAAACCACGAGACACCTTCGAGTGCACACCGGAATACGCATCATGCTCGTCACCCGACCACGCCGCCGCCAACTTCTTGACGTGCGCTTCCAAATCGTCGACAGCTGACTGAAGATTTGTCGCCGCGGTCTCTACTCGCTGCTCCGCATGCTGCGCAGCGGTGTGGTCATACGAATAATCTGCCATCACGAACTCCAATCACGTTTGAATGAATCAACAGAACAAGCGAGTTTAGATGTGGGTGCTCTCCGCATCGTGAAAATTCATGTGCGACCCCGATGCACGAACCGTGTCGTTCTGCGACGATTCACCCTGTGTGTAGTCCGACGACACCTGCTCGGTGCGACTCCCCAACTGTCCCAGGGCCTTATTGACCTGATCCGCCGCAGACTTCCACTGGTCCTTCAACCCTGACAGCGCGTCCTTCGCACCGCCCTCAATCTTTCCCAGCAGGTCATCCATCGCCGACTCGAACTCAGATGAATTCGACGTGAATTTTCCTACGGCATCCTGCAGGTTCGTCGCATGCCCCTTGACTGCGGCGTGCTCGACCGAAAAGAAACCAGCCATGATAACCCTCCCATTAGCCTAAACAAAACCTTGGACAATCGATAACGTTAGCCGCGGCAACGAACTCCTGCAATCGTTCGGCTCAGCCTCCCGGTCCTCGTGGTGCGCCACCGCCGCCGCCTGGTCCTTGCATGGAGTCCGGCAGCGTCAGCGTCGGGAGCTTGGGTGTGCCCAGGTCGGGCGCGGGACCGAAGGGAATACGCGCACCGCCGGGCAGCGGGATCTCGGGGACGGTGGGCGCGGGCGCGGGTATGCCGCGTCGAGTGATGGTCGCGTGCATCAGGTACACGTTGTAGCTCGACCACTGCGACATCGTGAAGTACAGGTCGTTGCCTTTCGACCAGGGGTGGATGCTCGCGCCGTAGATCGACGGGTAGTTCGACGCCGAGGCGACCACTTGCGGCGCTGTCCACGGTCCTTGCGGATTCGCGGCCTGCCGCAGCACGATGCCGTTGTTGAACACGTCGGTCGAGAGCATCAGCCACCGCCGCAGCGAGGGACTGTATTGGACCGACACCTCACCGATGCCGCCGGAGACGACGGATCGGGGTTCGGCGGTGAGCCCCGTCTGCCAGTGATCACCCATCCAGTACTGGTAGGCGGCCCGGTTGAGGATCTGGCCCGCGGGGACGCGCGCCACGTACACGCCGCCGATGCGGCCCTGTTCGGTGCCGAACATGTAGACCATGCCGCCGCGCCTGGCCAGCGCGGGCATCTGGAAGTTGCGGGCCGGGCCCGCATTGGTCCAAAAGGCGCTCCCCGACTTACGCCAGGTGGCGCCGTTGTCATCCGACGCCGCGATACCCGCATAGTTCGACGTCCACGACCCCGGCGCGGGACCGTACCGGCGGATCGACGCATACGACACGTACTGGCGGCCGCCGATGGAAATACCCGACGTCGGCAACGTGGTGATCTCCGACCCGTACACCCTGCGTGCCGGGATCACTTCCCGCGCATGGTTGGCACGGTTGGTCAGAAATGAGCTGTAACTCATCTGGTTGAGATTGCGGGTCGAACTGTACGCCAGCGTATTGACGCGCCAGTCGAATCCGGTGGGCGAGGTGGTGCCGGTGTCCCCGGCGAAACCCGACCCCAGAGTGCCACCCTGCTTCAGATTGACATACGGCAACGCCGGGAACGGGATGTCTTTCGACATCACCGGCAGATTGACTCCGGCGCCACTGACCAGCGGCGGCTGATCACTGCCCTCGCCCTGCGGGCGGGGCGTGCCGAACGTGTCGCCGAACATCGTGATGATTTGCCCGCTACCGTTGTCCCACATGACCGCGCTGCCCGCACCGGCGACATTCCATTTGGTGTCGGTGTGATCGGCTGAATCGGCGCCGGTCAATTTGGTGACGAACCCGTTGGTCACGCCACCCTTGGTGATCGGCTGCCCGGTACCCCGCTTGTCACCGACGTTCTCCGGCTTCGCCGCCGGATAGAGATCATTGCCCGGACCGGTCGGCGCGGTTGTCTTATCACCGGGAACGATGGTGATCTGATTCTTGTTCTGGTCATCGGTGGGCTTGGGCAGTTCCGGGACCGCCGGTGCCGGCGGCACGATCATCGCCGCGTTCGCCACATTCGGCACACTCAACTGCGGTTGAGCATTGAGATTGGGAACCTGCGTCGACTGTGCACCACCCGAGTTCGACGAACACCCCGCCAGCGCCACGATCGCCGACACACTCAGCACACACCCCACCAACACCCGCGGGTGCGCCTTACGTTGTCCTGCCATGGACGTTGTTCTCCCCATCATCGTCCGTACCGACCCGCATACGCGTGCACCTTCTCCACCAACCCCGGCGTCGAATTGTATTGCGCCACAGCCGCTGCCCACCCATCTGACTTGCGCAGATCGCCGCCCGCCGCGCACAGGAACCGGGCCACCGTCAATGCCGCGTCATCGAAGTTGTCGGGGTCGGCGACGCCGTCATTGTTGGCGTCGGTGGCAAACTGCTCCCACTTGCTGGGCATCATCTGCATCGGGCCCATCGTGACATCGATCAGCGAGTTGCCGTCATAGCGGCCCGCGTCGGTGTCGGCGACGGGCGTCGCGTGAGCCGGGTTCGCCTGCGACAGGCCGCGCAGCTTCGGCGACACATTCCCGTTAGCGTCGACCGATGCCCCACTGGCGCTGCCGTGATCACTCGATACTTCGCCGATCGCGGCGAGCGTCGACCAGCCGATGCCGCAGCCCGGCACCGCCTTGTCCATCGCCGCGGCCGCATAGGCGTACGCCTGCAATACCCGCACCGGAATCCCGTAGGGCTCACTATGCAACTGCGACCACGCCCGCAACTGCACCGACGGCGCGTCCTGCTTGGCCTGACCGTCATCCTTGTTCAACCGCGACGTACACCCCGCCAAAACAGCGACCATCACCAGGACGCCCACAAAGCCCGCCAATTTTCGCATTGCTGCTATTCCCTCCGACCCATCGCGCAGCAGCCTACCCCACTCGTGAGTCGAACGAACTACGTGCGGGGCTGGCGCATACGACCACCTTGCGTTGATAGACGACACTTGCGGTAGTCGCCCTGGTCAGGTCGATATACTCGTTTTGAGGGTGATGTTGGTCACTCTCACGAGCGTCATTCGCGGCCACGAGAAGTTTCGCTCCACAAAGAGCCCATATCCGACATTATCTGCATATTGGACACAGGGTCCGGCCTCGAACTCGGGCCTAGCCCAAGCAATCCGCCCTGAATGATCGACGCGGACTAA
>NZ_JABBNB010000039.1 GCF_012933505.1 Gordonia asplenii | reverse complement strand
GGGCTGCGGCGTGAGCGACGTCGACAGCATTCGGGGAGCGGTGGGTTGCGGCGCGACCGACGTCAACGGCACTCCGGGAGCAGGAACGCTCAGCGTCTCCGAATCCCTTTCCCCCGTTAGGCTTTCGGCTCACCAGCCCCCTCGTTACACCGAAGCTCGTGCCTCGCTTCGGCACTCGGGGAGCGGTGGGATGCGGCGTGAACGACATTGACGGCACTCGGGGAGCAGGCAGACGCGAGCGACAACCACGACACTCGGGGAGCAGCGGTACTCGGCGACTGCGGCCCACCGGGAGCGGACCTACATCGCCTATGGCACTACCCGAACCGTTCCTCCAGCCATCCGCCGATCTCGGCTGCCGCTAAGCTGGCTCCGCTCGGGGCGTCAGGACTGATCGGGCCGCCGAAATGGGTGCCCGCCACCCGACGATGGTCCACGTCCGCGGCTCCGAAAGCCGCCACCATCGCCTTGGCGTCGTTGGGGAAACACGCAGCGTCGCCGGTCAATTCGACGAACAGCGTCGGCGCCGTCACGCCGGGAGCGCACTTGAGGAAGTCGGCGTTGGTGGTGTTCGCCGACCACGTCGACATCCACGCCTCCGGCATCACCAATCGACCGAAGCCGACCAGGCCGTAGTTCGTGAGATCGGGGCGTCGACCGAACAGTGACCCGTAGGGGCGGTCGTTCGGGTCGATCGAGAGATCGGTGAAACGCAGGTCGGCGTCGGTGCGGTAGACGGTCAACACCCGCGGAGCCAACGACGCCCGACGATCCGCCGGATCCTGACCCGCCTTGAATCGTTTGCGCGCTTCGTCGGCGAGTCGCACCCGGGCGAGCGCCTCGGCGTCGAGCCGACGGATACGTTCGGCCTGCGCCGCGCGATACCGCTCGATGAACTCCGCGCTGTACGACGCCGGCTCCGGCGCAGGCGCGAAACCGTTTGCGGCAGAGTAGGGATCGAGATCGGGATCGATGGAGAGCGGGTCGCTCTCATCGGCGACCGACGGATCGATCAGCCGCTGCAGCAGCGCACCCTGCCCGGGATGCGGAGCCATGAAGACAGCGGCGTCCGGCACGGGCATCTCGGCACCCGCGAGATCGATCGGCCGACCCGACGGCGTCGCCGACAACCTTTCGGCGGCGGGCCGACCGGCCTGCTGATGGTAGAAGGCGAGCAGCGTTCCGCCACCCGAGTGGCCGAGGGTCACCTGGTTGTCGAAGTCGTTGTCGCGCAGGAAGACCTGCCCCGCCGCGGCGTCGAGCAATGCCTGCTCGTGGATGAGGCTCAGGTCATTGTTCGTCGACCGGGTGCCCTGCGTCCACACCGCGAAGCCGCGGGCGAGGAGTTCGGGCACCAGCACGTGGTGGGTGAGGTCCTGGCGGGGGTGCATGAGGCTGACGACGGTGCGCGCACCGGGTACGGTGCGTAGCACGCCGGTTACCTTGGCGCCGTCGGCGGTATTCAGCTCATGCGCGGAAGTGACCGTCGCCGAAGGGATTTCGGCAGATTCGATGTATCGCCCGGCGCCCAGGCGTGCCTCCGGCGCCGGGGCGCTCATCGTTGCTCCAGACACATGGCGTCCTTGTCCCACTGGGTGATTCGGGTGTCGAGCAGACCTGCGACGCTGCTGTACCACACGGCATGGCGGCAACCGGTGGCGCGACGATCGATGACTATCGGGCCGGGCGCGCTGACCTTGAAGTAGGGACCGATGCGGTCTACGGTCACGGTTTCCGCGGTCGCGGCGACGTCGACGACGGGGCGGTTCTCCGGTACGTCGAGGATCAAGACGGTGGTCATCGCGCGGACGCCTCCTCGGCTGCGGCGTCCTGCGGTACCTGCTGCGATTGCCATTCCTCGGCGCGCTTGACGATGAGCTCGGCCTTGCGGACGAGCAGTGCGTCCATCGACGGATTCGGTTGCGACACAACGTCGACGAGGGCGTCGATGGTGATGGTGGCGTCGAGATCCTCCTGCGGCGTGACCGGCCGCATCGCGCGGGTGATCTCGATCATGTAGCCGTTGGGATCGTGCGTGTAGATCGATTCGATGGTCTCGTGCTGGATCTGCATCTCCACCGGCCACCGGCTGTCGTCGAGGCGGCGGCGGTACTCCATGAGGTGCTCTTCGCTGTCGACGTGGATGGCGAGGTGGCGCGAGCGAATGAACCAGATCGGGACGTCGGCTGCGAACTTGGAGTACGAATCTCCCTGCGGCCCACCGTCGAACTCCTCCAAACCGAAGTAGTAGAAGAAGGCGAGGCGGTCGTCGTTGCCGATGTCGAAGAAGAAGTGGATGAAGTCGGGGTGCTGGTCGGGGCCCCAGCCGGCGGCACAGATCGAGTGGACGACCGGGAAGCCGAGGGTGTCACGGTAGAAGGCGACGGTGCCCGCGGGGTCGAACGTTGGGTACGCGACGTGGTCGACGCCGCGGACGAGATGGTCGGACATGTGAATCTCCTTATCGGGGAATGGTTTTCAGGCCGAGGCTGCCGAGACCAGGTCGGCGCGCAGTAGGCTGCCCGCCCCCTCGATGGTCGCGGGCAGACCGAGACCGCGCAAGATGCTGTAGGCGCCCGCGGTCGCGGCGGACAGGACGGGCAGACCGAACTCGTCCTCGGCGGGCTGGACGAGGCTCAGCGACGGCATCTGTACGCAGCAGCTGATGACCAGGGCGTCGACGTCGGTGAGGTCGAGCGACCGCGCGGCCTCCAGCACGCGGTCCCCGGGGATGCAGCCGACGTCGTTGTTGTCGGCGACCTCGAGGGCGCGCCAATCGGCGATCTCGAAGCCCTCGGCCTCCAGGTATTCGACGACCTGCTCGGCGAGCGGCCTCATATACGGCATCACCAGCGCGACGCGGTTGGCGTTGAGTGCCCGCAGTCCTTCGACGAGAGCGCCTGCGCTGGAACGGATTCGGGCTTCCGATCCGCCGGTCGCCAGCTGTTCTGCGACGGCCGACTCGACGCGCCGGTGCTCGTCCGGACCGCCGACCATGATCGCGACCAGGCATGCGTAGAGGATGACTTCCGGAGAGGCGTCGCCGATCTCCATGATGCACCGTTCACGCTGGGCGTTCATCGCGGCGAGTCCTTCCGGCGACACCCTGTGCATGCGCATCCGTGTCGAGTGGAACGAGAAGTCCTCGTGGGGATGCCGGCCGAGGATGCGGGGCATCTCGGTCTCGACGGTCACGTTGGAACTGGGGACGACCAGTCCGATGCGGTGGGGGCTCATGGGGGCCTTTCGATCGGTCGAACATTTATCTTGCGCTGACGACAATTATTCGACGCTCCGGCTCGTTAGTCAAGGGGTCGGGGCGAGAAGATGCACTGATGGCCGTCCGGTGTCGACACTTCAGGATGCCCGTCGAACAGCAATAACTGCCAGGTCGACGACTCTTCTCGGCCAATCTCGCCGAACCGCTTGACTTTCCTTGCGTAAACGTCGAATAATCATCTGCATCGTCATCAACGTGATGCGGGTCACCGTGACTCGTGAAATCGAAGGAGAGCACGCATGGCATATGTAATCGGCGTAGATGTCGGTGGAACGTTCACCGACGCCGTTCTGGACGACGGCAACGGCATGGTCGTCGCAGGTAAGGCACCGTCGACGCCGCCCGACTACTCGACGGGCGTCATGGACGTGTTGACCGTCCTGGCCGAGCAACTCGGTGAGCCGCTCGACGAGATGCTGGCCAACACCCACCACATCGCCCACGGCACCACGTCGTCGCTCAATGCGCTGGTGATGAACAAGGTCCCCGACATCGGATTCATCACCACCAAGGGACACCGCGACTCGATCTACATCATGAACGTCGAGGGACGCTACCTCGGCCGCTCGCCGGAGGATCTCCAGAACCCGATCGGACAGAGCAAGTCGCATGGGCTGGTCCGCAAGCGTCACGCACTCGAGGTCACCGAGCGCGTCGACCGGGACGGTCGCGTCATCGTCCCGCTCAACGAGGACGAAGTCCGTGAAGCAGTGAAAACTCTTGTCGCCGACGGTATTTCGGCGATCGCCGTATCGTTGCTGTGGTCTTTCCGCAATGCCTCTCACGAGCAGCGGATCCGCGAGATCGCGCACGAGGTGGATCCGTCGCTGTTCGTCGCCATTTCCAGCGAGGTCTCGCCCCGTATCCGCGAATTCGCCCGCAACGCCACCACCATCATGAGCACCCAGATCGGCCCCGGTCTGCGCGACTACCTCGGCGAACTCGAATCCAAGCTGCGCGAACACAAGCTCAACGGCCCGTTGCTGGTCATGCAGAGCAACGGAGGTGCCGTCGCCGCCGCCGAAGCTCCCGGCAACGCCATCTCCACGGTCGGTTCGGTCCTCACCGGTGGTGTGATCGGCGCCGTGTCCCTCGGCCAGCAGCTGGGCCACCGCAACGTGATCGCCACCGACGCCGGCGGCACGACCTTCCTCGCCGGCCTCATCGTCGACGGCGAGCCGGTCCGGTCGTCGACGACGATCATCAACCACCACCCGATCAACGTCCCCACCCTCGAAGTGCACGCGATCGGTTCCGGCGGCGGCGCCATCGCCTGGATCGACGCGGGCGGCAACCTGCAGATCGGCCCGCACAGCGCCCAGGCCGTCCCCGGCCCGGCGTGCTACGGAAACGGCGGCACCGAGCCCACCAACACCGATGCCAACCTGGTGCTCGGCATCATTCCCGAGCGCGGTCTGCTCGGCGGACGTCGCGCCCTCGACGTCGGCCTGGCCCGCGAAGCGATCCGCACCCGTATCGCCGAACCGCTCGGACTGTCGATCGAAGAGGCCGCCGCAGCCATCTACGAGGTGCAGAACGCCCAGACCGGTGACTTGCTGCGCAAGACCGTCGTCGAAGCCGGTCACGACCCGCGCAATTTCATCGTCTACGCATTCGGCGGTTCCGGCCCAGCTCACTGCGGGTTCTACGCGCAGGAGATCGGCGCGACCGACGTCGTCGTGCCGCTCGGTCAGGTGGCGTCGGCCTTCTCCGCCTACGGTCTCGCGTCGTCGAACATCGTGCTCGCCAAGGAGATGTCGGATCCGGCGGCGTTGCCGCTCGACCCGGCGCGCGTGCAACGCAACTTCGAAGCGCTCGAAGCCCAGGTCCGCGAACTGCTCGGCCGGCAGGGTCTGCAGTTCTCCTCGATCGACATCGAGCGCGAGATCGACATGCGGTACTCGATGCAGCTCGCCGAGGTGGCCACCCCGATCCCGGCCGGCGACCTCACCGCGCAGGAGCTGGCCGATTCGGCCGACGTGTTCGAGACCCGTTATGCCGAGCTGTACGGCAAGGACAGCGGCTTCCGCGAGGCAGGCATCCAGGCCATCACCTACCGGGTCCGCGGCACCGGCGTGCTGCCGTTCTCACCCACCCTGCCGGACCTCGCCCCGGCCGACTCGGCCGACGCGTCGGTCGCGCTGACCGGCACTCGCAAGGTGTGCATGGGCGCACGTCGCGGCTACGTCGACACCGACATCTACGACTACACCAAACTGCGCGCAGGTCACGTTCTGCGCGGCCCGGCGGTCATCGAGGTTCCCACCACGACCGTCGTCGTCCCGCACGACACCACCGGCACCATCGACCGGCTCGGCAACCTGCATATCGCCGTCGACCGTCCCGACACCGACATCACGGCCGTCGCCGACGCCGCCCTGGCCCACGCCTGAGACACAGGAGAGCACTGACATGACCGCACCCATCCCCGGCTCAGAGATCTTCTCCAGCCGCCCGCTCGATCCCGCCGAACTCGCCCGCGCCGTCGGCGCACACGTTCCGCTGCACACCGTCACCCAGGAGCAGATCGACGCCGTCGACCCGCTCACCTACGAGGTCATCCGCCACCGCCTGTGGTCGGTCACCGACGAGATGGGCGAAGCGCTCAAGCGCATGTCCGGCTCGCCGATCGTCACCGACGCGAACGACTTCGACTTCGCCGTCAGCGACGAGGTCGGCCAGGAAGTCCAGGTTGGCCTGTACAACACGATGCTCGTCGGCGCCGTCGACCTCGCCATCTACTGGACCCTGAAGAACCGCTCGGACAACCCCGGCATCGCCGAGGGCGACATGTTCCTCTGCAACGACCCGTGGGTAGGCGGCGGTCTGCACCAGAGCGACGTGATCGTCTATCAGCCGATCTTCCACGACGGCAAACTGTTCGCCTGGACGTCGGCCATCTGCCACGAACCCGACCTCGGCGGATCGGGCCTGGGCTCCTTCGATCCGGCGGCCAAGGACGTCTTTTCCGAGTCGCTCCCGACGCCGCCGATCAAGGTGGTCCGCGACCACGTCCTGCAGCGCGACGTCGCCGACGCCTGGACCCGCCGCTCCCGCGTCCCGATGCTCGTCGGCCTGGACCTGCGCGCCAAGATCGGCGCCAACACCGTCGGCCGCAACCGACTGCTCGCCGTCATCGAGCAGTACGGCGCCGACACCGTCAAGGCCGTCATGAAGCGCATGATGGACGACGCCGAGGGCCGCCTGCGCAACAAGCTGACGTCGTTGCCCGACGGCACCTGGAAGGCCACCGGCTACCAGGACCAGGCGGCGGTCGGTGACCGTGGCCTGCACAAGATCACCGTCGCGATGACCAAGTCGGAGGATCATCTGACCTTCGACTTCACCGGCACCGACCCGCAGACCGGCGTCATCAACTGCACCTACGCCGGCATGCGCGGCGGCGTGATGCTGGCCCTGCTGCCGATCCTCGCCGGCGACATCCCCTGGTCGGCGGGCGGTCTGATGCGCTGCTTCGAGCTGATCTCGGAGGAGGGGACCATCAACAACGCGACCTTCCCGGCGGCCGTCAGCCGCGGACCGATCGGGCCCGCTTGGCTGACCGGCAACCTCATCGCCGAATGTCTCGCGCAGATGCTCGACCAGGACATCGAACTCGGCAAGAACGTCCAGGCGTCGTGCTGCGGCACCTGGGACACCGCGGTGGTCGCGGGTCTCGACGAGCGCGGCGAGCAGCCCGTTCCGTTCCTCAACATCATGATGGAGCCGATGGCCGGCGGTTACGGCGCTCGCCCGGTCGCCGACGGCATGGACACCGGTGGTCTGTTCTGCATCCCGATGGGTCGCATCCCGGACACCGAGATGACCGAATTCCTCTACCCGCTGCTGACCCTGTGGCGCCGGGAAGAGCCCGACTCCGGCGGCCCCGGCCGCATGCGCGGCGGCGTGAGCGCGTCGCTCGCGGTCACCCCGTACGGCAGCAGCCTGCCGATGGGACTCGTGTTCGCGTCGGCCGGTAAAGCGGTCGCCCAGAACGGCGGACTCGCAGGCGGACTCCCCGGCAACACCGGGCTGGAGATCCTCGCTCGCGACTCGGGAGTCCAGGAGTTGCTGGCATCGGGGCAGGTCCCGGGCTCGCTCGACGATCTGAACGGCACCAAGGAGACCGGCGCCTGCTACGCGGAAAGCTACCTCGCCCCCGGCGAAGTGCTCTACATGCACTGGCAGGGTGGCGGCGGCTACGGTGACCCGTTGCGCCGCGACCCGGCGTCGGTGGCCGCCGACGTCGTCAACGGCAAGGTGACCGTCGACGGTGCGCTGCGGAACTACGGCGTCGTCGTCGATGGCGATCAGCTCGACGCCGACGCGACGGTCGAGCGTCGAGACGCGTTGCTCACGCAGCGTCGGGAACGCTCCGCTGTTCCGGCATCGCAGGACGCCAAGGTCGATCTGACGGGCGCCCGCCGCGTCGACGACAACCTCGCGCAGGTCACCGTCGGCGACGCCAAGGTGATCGCCTGTGCGCACTGCGGCCGGATCCTCGGTGACACCAAGTCGGGCAAGCTGTCGCTGGCACACTACGAAGGACCGTCGAGCGAGGCCGGACCGCAGGTCACCTCCGCGCCCGGCGAGTACGTCGACGCCGACGTCGTGTTCCGTCAGCAGTGCTGCCCGGGCTGCTTCACCGCGGTGTACTCAGGCATCGTGCCCTCCGACCACCCCGACCACATCGGCGAGCTGACCAGTCTGCTCACCGCCGCGCCGTCGCACTGACCCTGGTTGAGCGAGCGGACTACCTCCGCTGGTTGAGCGGGCGGACCATCTCCGTTGGTTGAGCGAGCGGACTACTTCCGCTGGTTGAGCGAGCGGACCACTTCAGCTGGTTGAGCGAGCGGAGCGAGTCGAAACCCCGCAACCCGACGATCCGAAGCCGGACACCGGGGGTTTCGACACGGAACTTCGCTAGCGCTTCGTCCCGGCTCAACCGGCGGGGGTGGGGACTTCGCTAGCGCTTCGTCCCGGCCTCAACCGGCGGAAACTACGTCAAATAGAGGAGAACAACGTGAATGCATTCGATTGGGACGGCCGTCTCGTGTCGTACCCGGCCGAACGCGCGCAGGCTTACCGCGCCAGCGGCGAGTGGAGTGAAGTACCGACCGGTGGGCGGCTCCACGAGTCGGCACTCCGGTTCGGTGATCGCACCGCGCTGATCACCGCCGAGGCGACCTTCACCTACCGTGAACTCGACGAGCGGACCGACCAGATCGCCGCGGCATTCGGCCGGGTCGGGCTGCGCCGAGGTGACCCGGTCATCTTCCAGGTGACCAACCGCGCGGCGACCGTCCTCGCCTGGTACGGCTGCCTCAAGGCCGGGCTCGTCCCGGTGGCGACGCTGTCCCAACATCGGATGCACGAGATCGGCCACATCAGCCGCAAGGTCGGGGCCGTCGGGCACATCGTCGAAGCCGGACTGTCGTTCGACCTCGTCCGGTTCGCCCGGGAGGTGGCCGACGGTCACCCGACGATGCGCCACCTGTTCACCATTGGAGGTGAGTCCGGAATCGACGACCTCGGCCTCGACATCCCGCCCACCGAGGCTCGTGAATTCGTGGAAAGCATTGAGGCGCAAACTGATTCGGAAGACGTCGCAGTCTTTCAGCTGTCCGGCGGCACCACCGGCGTGCCGAAGGTGATCCCGCGGATCCACGCCGAATACTGGAACAACGCACTGTTCTATGCCCGGGCGCTCGGCTGGACCGAGGACTCGACGGTCGCGCACCTCATTCCGGTGATCCACAACGCGGGCATCAGCTGCGCTCTGCACGCGACGCACGCCGTCGGGGCGACGCTTGTGTTGGCCAACCCCGACGCCGGACCCGCCTTCGAGTTGATGGCCCGCAGCGACGTGACCGACGTCCTCATCGGACACGGGCACTACCAGGCGGTCCAGACATCCGCGTTCGACGCTGTGCTTCCGACCCTTCGGCACACGGTGCTCTCCGGCGCCAAGGTGTCGCCGGAACTGTTCGCCCGCGTCGATACCGGACGCTGGGCCGGGCAGATGTTCGGCATGTCGGAGGGGATGTTCCTGGTCACGCCCCTCGACGCTCCCGCGTCGGCCCGCGCGTCCACCGTCGGCGTGCCGATCGCCAAGTCGGACGAGATCCGCATCATCGACCCGGGCACTGAACAACAGCTGCCCGACGGCGAGGTCGGCGAGCTGTGCTGCCGCGGGCCGTACACGATTCCCGGCTACTTCGACGCTCCCGATCACAACGTCGACGCGTTCACCTCCGACGGCTTCTACCGCACCGGCGATCTCGCGGCGTGGCACGAGTTCGACGGCCGGCGCTACCTCGCCATCGAGGGCCGCATCAAGGACCTCATCAACCGCGGTGGTGAGAAGGTCAACGCCGAGGAGGTCGAGTTGCTGCTGATGCAGCACCCGGCGATCGCGTCGGCCGCTGTCGTCGCGGCACCCGACGAGCGGCTCGGCGAGCGCGCGTGTGCCTACCTGGTGGCGAGCAACGGAACCGAGCTGACCATGGTGCAGATCCAGGAGCACATGGACTCGCTCGGCGTCGCCAAATTCAAATGGCCCGAACGGCTCGTGTGGGTGCCCGAACTGCCCCGCACCAATGTCGGCAAAGTCAACAAGAAGAGCCTGCGTGCCGACGTCGTCGCGCGCGTCGAGGCGGAAAGAGCGCAGTCATGAAACTCGACACGATCGCCGTCCTCGGCGGCGGCCCCGGTGGCCTGTACGCCGCGCGGTTGCTCAAGAAGAGTCACCCCGACGCCACGGTCACCGTCTACGAGCAGGGTGTTGGAGACCAGACCTTCGGATTCGGCGTCGGACTCGCCTCGCGGACCCAGCGCAACCTGCGCGACGCCGACGAGGCGTCGCTGTCCGCCATCGTCGACGCCGCGCTGCCGCACGAGATGTCGATGAAGGTCGGCGACGACGAAGTGCGGCTGGCCCACGGTGAACTGCTCGCCATCGGCCGCGCGACGCTGCTGTCGGTACTTCAGCGCTTCGCCGTCGAAGCCGGCGTCGAACTGCGATTCGGTGAACGGCGCGCGGTTACTGAAGTCGACGCCGATCTGATCGTGGCGGCCGACGGTATCAACAGTGCGACGCGCACGGCGTCGGCCGATCAGTTCCGGCCGAGCATCGTCGAAGGCGAGGGGCTGTATCTGTGGTGCGGCACCGACTTTCAGCTGCCCAGCGCGGTGTTCACGCCGGCCACCACCGAGCACGGAACCTTTGTGGCGCACGCGTATCCCTATGCGGCGGACCGCAGTACGTTCCTCATCGAGACCGACGAGCAGACCTGGAAGCGTGCCGGATTCGACGTCTCGACCGAACAGACGCCCGCCGGTGAGACCGACCAGACGTCGCTGGACTATCTGCAGGAGGCGTTCGCCGAACCGTTGCACGGGCACAAGCTGATCGGCAACCGGACCAAGTGGCTGCGGTTTCGGACGGTGCGCTGCGAATCGTGGCACGCGGGCAACGTCGTGCTGCTGGGCGACGCCGCGCACACCGCGCACTACTCGATCGGGTCGGGTACCAAGCTCGCGATGGAAGACGCGATCGCGCTGGATCGGGCACTGCTCGCCAATGACGATCTGGAGTCGGCGTTTGCCGCCTACGAGGTGGAACGACGTCCCGCCGTCGAGCATCTGCAGTCCATCGCCGAGCGGTCGATGGTGTGGTGGGACGAGTTCCCGTATCGCATCGACATGCCGGTGGCGCAGCTGATGATCGGCTACATGACCCGCGCCGGGAAGGTGTCGCTGGAACGCTTCGCCGAGACCGCCCAGACCATCGTGCGCGACGGCCTGGCGGCCTTCGCCGGCTGCGCCGCCGCCGACGTCCCGGCGTCGAGCGAGGTCACCGAGTGGGTGCTCACGCAGGCTCAGTCGGTCCCGGAGTCGGCGGTCGACGTCGAGGTCGGCGACCGGCCGTGGAGCGTCGAGGTGCGCAAACTGCTCGCCGATCTGCCCCTATCCGACGCCTACCGGCTCACCGGGTCCGACGAACGCGAAGCCGTGCTCGACCGTCTCGATGTGGCGGAGTTGATTCGACGCCGGGGCGCGTCCGTCGTCGTGGAGGTGCCCGCCGAACTGCGCGCGGATGCCGCGGCCGCGGTCGCGAGTGAGCGCGTCGACGGTGTGGTGTTCACCGGTGCCGGGTTAACGTAGTCGCCATGACCTCGGACGTTGGGGAACCGACACCGGCAGCCCCCGGCAAACGCCGGGGGCGTCCGCGTGTGCGGCATGAGCTGGTGGAACGTGAGATCAAGGAGAACGCCGCACGGTTGTTCGCCGAGCGCGGCGTGGCGGGCACGACGCTGCAGGACATCGCCGACGCCACCGGAATGACACGCCAGGCCGTGTACCACTACGTCACGAACAAGGACGAACTGTTCGCGCAGTTGGTCGCCGAGATCGCCGAGGAACCGGCGCAGCTGCTGCACCAGATCAACGCGATGGCTCAGCTGCCGCCGCGGGAGAAGCTCCGTCAGATGGCGAAATTCATTGCGCTGCACCAGATGTCGAGCGCGGACAAGTTCCGGCTGATGATCCGCTCGGAGGCCGACCTCCCCGAGGAACTCGCGCGGACCTACAGCGCCAGCCGGCGAAGCGTCTTGAAAGAGCTGATCGCCGTGATCCGCGACGGCATTCGGGTCGGCTCATTCCGGGAAACCGACCCGCGGACCGCGGCACTGGGGATCGTCGGGATGTTGAACTGGGTCGCGTGGTGGTATCACCCCGGCGACGACGAGAAGGCCGCGGCGTCGGAGCTGGCCGAGATGGCCGTGCAGTCGGTTAGCGCCGATTCGTCGAGGGCGGCGTCGGCGCCGAGCGTGCCGCGGCTGCTCAAGAGCATGGAGTCAGACCTGGGCCAGTTGAAGCGGATGTTGGGCGGGGAAGAGTGATATGCACCTTCGATCCATCGCCATATCGATTTAGGCACCGGGACGTCGGGATAGACATCGGTGAACATCAGACTCATCTGGTCGAACTCTGCGGCAGACCTGGACGACCGCCGAAACTCGGCCCGTTCTCCGCGTTTGCGGGCATCGAGACGGGCTGACTCCCGGACTCGCTAACGTTGAGTCATGTCTGATCGTGACCTTCCGCTCCTCGACATCGCCGACCTCGACGCCGGCCCCGACGCGGCTCGCCGGTTCCGGGAGAAGCTGCGCGAGGCCACCCACGAGGTGGGGTTCTTCCATCTTCGCCACCGCATCCCGACGCCGGTCACCGACGAACTCTTCGACGTCACGCGTGCCTTCTTCGCCCTGCCCGAGCAGGACAAACTCGCCGTCGAGATGACCAAGAGTCCATGGTTTCGGGGTTACACCCGTACCGGCGGCGAATACACCCAGGGCTCACCCGACTGGCGCGAACAGATCGACATCGGCAGCGAACGACGCCCCAACACGGTGATCGAGCCCGCCTATCTGCGCCTCGACGGCCCCAACCAGTGGCCCGCCGCGCTGCCGCGGCTACGGCCGGTCATCGACGCTTGGATCGAGCGACTCAGCGCGTTGGGCGACCGCCTGGTCCGCGAATGGTCGGTCGCCCTCGGTGCCTCGCCCGACCACTTCGACGCCACCTTCGACCACCCGTCGATCCTGCTCAAGCTGGTCCGCTACCCCAGCCAGGTCGACGTCGGGCAGGGCGCCGCGGGACAGGGCGTCGGTGCGCACAAAGATCCCGGCATCCTCACTCTGCTCCTCGTCGAACCGGGCAAGGGTGGCTTGCAGGTGCAGCGCGACGACGACTGGTTCGACGTCCCGCCCGTCGACGACGCCTTCGTCGGCAACATCGGCGAACTCCTCGAAGTGGCCACCGACGGCTATCTGCGCGCGACCAAACATCGGGTCGTGTCACCGGTCGCCGGGTCGGAGCGTTTGTCGATTCCGTTCTTCTTCAACCCCGGGCTCGACGCCGAGGTCCCCCGCATCGACCTGCCCGCCGACCTCGCCGTCCGAGCACGCGGCGTCGAACAAGACGCGTCGAATGTCCTCGGTTCCCGCTACGGTGAAAACCTGCTCAAAGCCCGGTTACGCGCGCACCCCGACGTCGCAGCGATTCATCATGCAGACTTGGTCGGGTAGTGCACGACTTCCGGGAGGCTTGATCTGAATGTTCGGTAAGAAGGGCGACGCCGCCGTACTCGCGAAACTCCATGACGTTCCACCTCCGTACCGCGAGATCGGCGAGCAGCTGCACGCGATCATCCGCGAATGTGCGCCGTCGCTGGAGCCGATCGTCCGATGGGGACTGCCGTTCTACGTCCGCGACGGCAAGGACGTCTGCTACATCAAACCCGACAAGGACTTCATCGCCTTCGGATTCGGTGAGGTGAGCAATCCGTCGGTCTCCGACGACGCCGACATGCATCCCGTCGCGTGGACGTTCACCGCATTCGGCCCGCAGGCCCAGGCACGCGTGCGGGAACTGGTGACCAAGGCAGGCGGGTAACGCGCCGACGGCGTCGAATTGTCGGGCGCGGTGGCTCGGCGACGGCGATGATGGTCGGGTGACTCCCGACGATCAATACGCGAAATGGCTCGACACCTACACCAGCTTGCTCATCGCGGAGCTCGATGCCCGCGATTTCGATATCAAGCCCGATGTGGCGCGCGAGTTCATCGAATCGACTATCTCGATGATCGCGACCACGACCGGGACGTCGGAGCGTGAGGCGCGGCTGAGTATCACCGAGACCGCGGTGTCGGCGTGGGCGACGATGCTGATCGAAGAGGACACCGAAGACGGTGACTTCGTCGCGGTCTCCGGTGTCCTGTTCGCGGCGCTGCAGACTTGGGCGAGCACAGTGCTTCCGATTGTCGAGGCACTGCGGGAGTCCGGCGCGCAAGACGTGCCGTTCGACGCCGCGTTCGACATTGCCGAGATCATCAGCCTCGTCGAGGCTGGATTCTTGATTGACGCGGATTTCGTTGGCGCACTGGAGCTTTCGTTGCCCGCGGACGAGGCGCACAGTCTGCTGGCGGAGCTGAGCATCGTCAACGAGTGGGTGGGCTCGCCCGCCCTTGCGGCGAAACTGTCCGAACTCGACGCGGAGCTCGACCTGCCGGAGGCGCTCAGCGATCCGGCGGGCGAGACGTCGCTGGCCGACCTCGCCGGTCATCTCGCGGACCTCGGGCGCAATGTCGTAACGGGCCTCGACACCTACCACCGACATCTCGGTCAGGACGTCCAAGCCGTCTTACACTATGACGATCTCGAGGAAGCGTAGTCCGGGGGAGTGTAGTCGGCGTCGCCGAGCAGGGCTGCGATCGCGATGGCGGCCTTGGTCGCGTCGGGCTGCTCGCCGGTGATCAGGTCCGCGTAGATGAACGACTCGGCGACCCGGGTGATGAGGTACGCCAGGTCATGAGCGGACATGCGGTGCTGCAGGTTTCCGCGGTCCAATTCTTGTTGCACCAGCTTTTCCACGGCGCTGACCAGTCCGCTCTGCAGGGTGCTGGCCTTGGTGGTGAGTACCCGTAGCGCGCGCTCCGGTTCACGCCGCAGAAAGGTCCGGAAGTAGGGGGCGTCGATCAGCGCCTGGCTGAATGCGCCGGTGGTGTCGGCGATGCGGGCGGCGCCGATATTCGTCGTTTCCTCGAGTGCGCCGCGGAACGTCGGCTCGGACAGCGACCACATGACGGTTTCGAGAAGTTGTTCGCGGTTGCCGACCCAGCGGAACAGCGTCGACCGGTCGACACCGAGTTCGGCCGCCAGCTTCTGCAGATCGATCTTGTCGCCGGCAAAGAAATGTCGACGCGCGGTGGCGATCGCCAGTTCTTTGCCATCATTGTGGCCAGCCATAGTTGCATGATAAACAGGAATGGTGCAACGAATCAACAATTCGATGCAGGACCTAGGAGGACCTACATGAAGCTTGGCCTGACCGACGACGAGGCCGCATTCCGCGAGGAACTGCGCACGTTCTACCGCACCGAGATTCCCGCTGAGATCCGTGCCCGCACGCTGGCCGGCGAGTCCGGTAGGGACGATGTCGTCGCGACCCAGCGCATTCTGAACGCGCATGGTCTGGCCGTTCCGCACTGGCCGGTCGAGTGGGGCGGCAAGGATTGGACCCCCGCCCAGCACGACATCTGGCTCTCGGAAATGCAGCTGGCGTCGGTTCCCGAGCCGCTGACCTTCAACGCGAGCATGGTCGGTCCGGTGATCGCCGAGTTCGGTTCGCAGGAGCTCAAGGAGCGGTTCCTGCCGGCCACGGCCAATCTCGACATCTGGTGGTCGCAGGGCTTCTCCGAGCCCGACGCCGGTTCTGACCTGGCATCACTGCGCACCACCGCGGTGCGCGACGGAGACTTCTACGTCGTCAACGGCCAGAAGACCTGGACCACCCTCGGCCAGTACGGTGACTGGATCTTCTGCCTGGTCCGTACCGATCCGAACGCGCCCAAGAAGCAGGCGGGAATCTCCTTCCTGCTGATCGACATGACCACCCCCGGGCTGACCGTCCGTCCGATCAAATTGATCGACGGCGGCTTCGAGGTCAACGAGGTGTTCTTCGACGACGTCCGGGTGCCCGCCGATCAACTCGTCGGCGAGGAGAACAAGGGCTGGAGTTACGCCAAGTTCCTGCTCGGCAACGAGCGCACCGGCATCGCCGGCGTCTCGCGCACCAAGGTGCGCTTGGGCCAGGTCAAGGAGCATGCGCGCAACACCAAGGTCGGCAGCGGCACGCTGTTGGAGGATCCGTTGTTCGCGGCGCGGCTGGCCGAGGTGGAGAACGAAGTACTCGCGCTGGAGCTGACTCAACTGTCGGTGGTCGCGGGATCGGCCGATGGCAAGCCGAACCCGGTGTCGTCGGTGTTGAAGATGCGCGGCAGCCAGTTGCAGCAGGCCGCCACCGAGTTGATGCTCGAAGTCGCCGGGCCGGATGCGCTCCCGTTCGACGCCGGCGACGGCATCGCTTCGCCGGAGTGGGCGCAGCACGCCGCCCCGACCTACCTGAACTACCGCAAGGTATCCATCTACGGCGGATCGAACGAGGTGCAGCGCAGCATCATCGCCTCGACCATCCTCGGCCTCTGAGAGAAGTGAGCAACTGACATGGATTTCCAATATTCCGATGAGCAGGAAATGCTCCGCGACACCACCGCGACACTGCTTTCTCGGGCCTACGACGCCGAGAAGCGCAATCAGGTCATCGACACCGAGCTCGGCTGGAGCCGCGAGGTGTGGGGCCAGCTCGCCGAGGTGGGCCTGCTCGGACTGACCTTCTCCGAAGAGGACGGTGGGATGGATGCCGGGCCGGTCGAGGTGCACGCGGTACTGACTGAGGTCGGCCGTCGTCTCGCACCGGAGCCGATCATCGACTGCGTTCTCACCCCGGGCGGTTTGATCGCCGAGCTGGGTTCGGTCGAGCAGCGCAAGGTGCTCGCCGACGTCGCCGAGGGCAGTGTGCTGTTGGCCTTCGCGCATCAGGAACCCGGTGTGCGGTGGCCGTCGACCGAGCTGTCGACCGTCGCCACGCACGACGGTGGCGTGTGGACCATCTCAGGCCGTAAAAACCCTGTCCCGCACGGTGATTGCGCCGACCGGATCGTCGTCAGTGCCGCGCTGCCCGACGGTGGCGTCGGTTTGTTCGTGGTCGACGCCGCGGCCGTGGCGCGCCGTGGCTACAAGACATTCGACGGTCAGCGGGCCGCGCAACTCGACTTCGACGGTGTGGTCGCCGAGCCACTCGGTGACGGTGGCGATGCCACCGCGGCGATCGCGGCATCGGACGTCCGCACGCAGGCCGCGCTGTGTGCCGAGGCTGTCGGCGCGATGGAAGAGGCGCTGCGCCTGACCACCGAATACCTCAAGACGCGCAAGCAGTTCGGGGTGACGCTCTCGAAGTTCCAGGCGCTGACCTTCCGCGCCGCGGACATGTACGTGTCGCTCGAACTCGCCCGCAGCATGGCTGCGTACGCGACGATGGCGGTCGCCGACGGCACCGTCGACCCGGTCATCGCATCACGCGCCAAACTGCAGATCGGCCGCTCGGGCCGGCATATCGGCCAGGAGGCCATCCAGTTGCACGGTGGTATCGGTATGACCGCCGAGTACCCGGTGGGCCACTACACCGGCCGACTCGCCGCGATCGACCGACTGCTCGGCAGCTCCGACGACCACCTGCGGGCGCTGGCGGCCAACGTCGGATCCTACGATCTGGCCGAGCTGTAGATTTTCTCTCAAGAACGGCGGGAGTTGTTGCGATGCAACGACTTCCGCCGTCTTTTTGCGGGGTAGAATGAGACCGCAACTCACCACGCTTGAGCGTTGCTGGTTGGCATCGCAGCCTCCTTGCGGAGATCTCTGTGTGCTCGGAAGATCCGGCCCAAGCTGCCGCTGTCTCGACAGATCGTTCCGGGCTTGGTCCGCGGATGATGGATGACGGTCGTAGTGGTTGATTGACCTTGTGATTGGCGGTCGGTATGCTCACTTGTGCAGACCCCCCCACACCTGTGGAGCAGGGGGTCTAGCTGTTTGTGGGGTTATTTACATCGGGCGGGGTTCGCGGCGGTTGTCGCGTTCGGCAAGATATTTTGCATACCAGTTCCAGGCGTATTCGTTGTGCGGGTGTTTGTCGATGTGTGCGTTGGCGGTCCATGCGACGAGATCTGCCATCTGGACGAGTTGGGAAACCTTCGAGTCGATGTGGATGGCGTCTTCGATGACCCGTCGGCGTTGGAGTTCGAGTCCGCGATGGGTGGTGCGGTAGCTGGTGTCACTGCCGTCTCCGTCCATGACGATGAGGGCGAGGGAGTCGCTGTCGCGTAGTTCGTTCTCGAATTGTGCGACGAGGTCGGCGTAGAGGCTCTGTTTTGTTGCAGCCAGGTCGGATGGTTCGCCTCGCCGGTAGACGGCGCCGAGTCGAAGTCCTTCGGTGCAGCGGAGGGTGTCGAGGCAGGTGTCAGCGACTTCGCGGCCGAAGTCTTTCCAGTGTTCGACGCCATTGTGGATGTGGCGGTCTGGGACGCGCTTGGAGAGGCGTCCGCGTCCGTTGACGTAGTCGGTTGTATGGAGTTCCTTGGTGACTGCGATGCGGTACTCGCGCCACAGCATCTTGCGCATGTCTAGCCAGGTTCGGAGTACGGTGCTCCAGTGGTCGGGGCTGAACTCGATCCAGCCGTACACGACGAGTCCGGACGCGGGGTGTCCTGAGTCGTCGATGTAGATCATGCGGTCGATATGGGAGGGCACGACATGATGATGCCTTGCAGCTCAGGGTGCTCCGCACACGGCGTTCACTATTCCTCGAAGCTTCTTGGCGTAGGCGCATCGTCAGAGGATCCCGCGAGTGTCTCGTGGTGTCTTCCAGTTCAGGCTGCGAGAGGTCTTTCGTGTTGGCGTGCGACGCTGCTCGTCGAGCATTGGGAGATCGAGAACAGCACGGCGTCGCCGATCAACTTCACGACGCGTCCGCCGAGCGCGCCCACATTTTCCTGGCGAGCGGTGAATCGTCGAATGCATCTGCTGACTGCGCGATGCAGGCGGTCAACACGGGTGGTCTGATGTCGGCTCGCGGGTTGGCAGGCCGCGCAGCAACACGTCGACGAATAGGTCGAATCGTGCGGTGCCCGATCCGAGATCGTGGCCGGCGTGCTGCGCTCCGAGCCACTGTACGACCCCCAGCCCGAAGACGAACCAACTCTGCTGCGCCATCGCCGGCGATGCGCCGGCGACTGTGAAGGCGTGCACGACGCGGTCGTGCAATAGCCCGAATGAAGCCGGATTGTGCCGGTGAGGTGCGGCGACGTGGGCAGCGTAGCCGGGTACCGCGCCGAATTCGTCGTGCATCTTCCACGCCAGGTCACGTAGCCAGTCTCGCCAGCTCGACGCCGTGGGTTCGGACGCGGGGAGAATTCGCTCGACCATCACCTCGCTGATGAGGTCGAAAATCCCATCGCGGTCGGCGACCCATCGGTAGAGCGCGGAGTGGGTGACGCCCAACCGCGCTGCCAAGTCACGCATCGTCAGGGTTTGC
This sequence comes from Gordonia asplenii, assembly GCF_012933505.1. GTDB lineage: Bacteria > Actinomycetota > Actinomycetes > Mycobacteriales > Mycobacteriaceae > Gordonia > Gordonia asplenii. The sequence goes on along the minus strand of NZ_JABBNB010000039.1, from coordinate 43,965 downwards.
AGGTTGCTCTCGAGCGCCGCGGCGACGATCATTTCGCGATTCAATCTCGCCGGTCGACCTTGCGGCCGCGCCTGTTTCTGCACGATCTACATCGTAGTGGCCAATTTAGTGACCAACGGTTACTAATCTGTTAGGGTCACCTACATTAGAGAGTTGAAGGAGTCTCGATGTGGGTGGCGGCGGTATTGGTTCTGTCGGTGGCGCATATCGTGCGGCGTTTCAAGAAGAGAGCTGAAGAGGACGACGATTCCGCACCGTCGCGTGCCGTGGCGTCGGTGTTGCTGCTCGCCGCGCTTGTGGTCGCTCTCGCGCAGACGATCGTGGTCGGGGTGCTCGCCGACCTCGCTCGCGAGTTCGGAACCGACGCCGTCGGCGCCACCTGGATGTTGACGGCTTTCATGTTGGCGTCGGCGGTTGCGACGCCCATAGCCGGACGACTCGGCGACCAGCATGGGCATCGCCGAGTCATCGTCACCGGTCTGGCTTTGTTGGCCATCGGCAGCGTGCTCACCGCGGTCAGCGTCGGCGCGGGCTGGTACTCGGGTGCGTTGCTCGGGCGCGTCGTTCAGGGGTTTGCGGGTGGCGTCTTCCCGTGCACGTTCGGTCTCGCTCGACAGGTGCTCCCGGGTCAGCGGTTGCCCAGGGTGATCGCCGCACTGAGTGCCATGTTCGGTGTCGGCGGTGCCGCCGGAATGGTGGTGGCTGGACCGCTCGCCGACGTCGCCGGCACGTCGGCGGTGTTCTGGACGATCGCCGGACTGAGCGTGATCGCGCTCGCCGGCTCGGGCGCATTGCCTCGACATCAGGCTGGAAATCCACAGAGTCGGGGATTCGACATCACCGGGGGTGTGTTGCTTGCGGCGGCCTTGGTGAGTTTGCTGCTCGCGATCAGTCAGGCGCGCAGTTGGGGAGCGGCTTCGCCGGCGACCGTCGGTCTCGGGATCGCCGTCCTCGTGTTCGCGGGGGCGTTCGGCGCCGTGGAGCATCGCACGGCTGAACCGTTGATTGATCTGCGGCTGTTATTCGGACGCCGCCTCATCGCGCTCAACGTTGCGACCGTCGTCACGGGGCTCGGGATGTTCGCCGCGGTGACACTGTTACCGCTGCTCGCGCAGGCGCCGCCGCAGTCGGGCTACGGTTTCGGCTACAGCGCGGCGCGCACGGGACTGCTGATCGCGCCTATCGGTGTGTGCATGACCGTCGCGGCTCCGGTGACGTCACGGCTCGCGGGACAGAAAAAAGGTGCACGTGGCGTGTTCCAGGCCGGCGCGACGCTCGCTGCGGTCGGGTTGCTAGGCCTCTGCGCATTTCACGACCGGCCCCTGCATGTCGCGATCAGCGGGGCCGTGCTCGGGCTCGCCTACGGGTTGGCGTTCGGCAGCATCGGAACTCTCGTCGTCGACGCTACGCCGCCCGAGCAGACCGGTGCGGCCGCCGGCATCAACACGATCTTGCGGACTGTCGGTGGCGCGATGGGGAGCGCGATCGCGGTGGCGATCGTCGCGGCCAGCTCAACTTCCCATGGCCCGCCGACCGAAGCCGGATACAAGACGGCGTTCCTGGTCTCCGCGGCCGTCGTCGGATTGGCGGCCTTGATTGCGGCAGCGATTCCGGCGACGGCTTCCGACGCCCATCTTCGCGACGAGATCCGAGAGTGACATAGGGCGTGAAAAGTCGCCGCGGCCCCCGTCTCTCGCTGGCGTGCCGGGCGAGGCGCCAGTCGAGTCCGAGTCGAAACCTCTGCAAACGCCTCGATGCGCCGGATGATGCGGCGTGTTATGACACAACGATGAAACTCACGGTCGCCGCGGCCCACGCCCGTTTCGCCGCGAACCTCCACGGCGTCCTGTGCACCACGCACCCTGATCGCGGTGCCGACCCACAGCCCGTCGTCTACACCGTCAGCGACGACGGGTACGTCGGCATACCGATCGACTCGGTGAAGCCCAAGACGTCGACCCGGTTGAAGCGTGAGCAGAACCTCGCGGCCGATCCGCGTGCGACGCTGCTCGTCGAGCATTGGGAGATCGAGGACTGGTCACGGCTGTGGTGGGTCAAGGCCCAACTCTCCTACCTGCCGGGTCCCGAGCGCACCGTCGTCGACGACCTCGCCGAGCGCCTGTCGCGGACCGTTCCGCAGTACGCTGACCGGCCGTTCCATCGGATCCTGGTGTTCGGTGTCGTCGGAGTGACCGGGTGGTCGGGTGCGGACGGGTGAGCGGTCAATCCGCGGTGCGTCGAACCGTCCACGACTTCAGCTGCTCATACCCCCGCACGTCCCTCGGTGCTTGCTCGACGACGCGAAACCGCCGATCCGCGGCGAGAACTCCGTACGTCGCCTCGTCGATGCGGATCTCGCCCGGCTCGGCCACCGACGTCAGCCGGCTGGCGACGTTCACCGTCGGACCGAATACGTCGCCGAGGCGCCGCAGAACCGGGCCGGTGGCGACGCCTGCCCGCACCGACGGTTGATCGGCGGGCCAGGCGTCGAGCAGGTCGACCGCGACGTCGGCGCCCGACGTCGGCTCCGCTGTGGTGAACAGCACGGCGTCGCCGATCAGCTTCACAACGCGCCCGCCGTGCGCACCGACGGCATCGGTCGCCACGGATTCGAACAACTCCAGTAACCCGGCCAGACCGGATTCGCTGGTGTGCCGGGACAGGGACGTGTAGCCGGAGATGTCGGCGAACCCGACGGTGACGGCGGCGTCGTCGAGACCATCGCGGTCGTAGCGGGCGGCGTTGCGCGCCACATAAGCCGCGAGTTGACGGCGCCAGACGTACCGGTGTTGGTCTTCGAGCAGTGGAAGGATTTCGTCGGCGAGCAGATCGACGACGCCGTCGAAATCAGTTTCGCTGTGGCTCAATGCAATTCGTGCCAAGGCGGCGCCGGCGTTGTCGGCGAGCTGCGCGAAGACCTGGCCGGTCAGGCGCGCGATCGAGACCACTTCGTCGAAGCTCACGATTCCGAGGTCGATCGCCCGCTTGACCCGTTGCGACGCCGCGAGGTCCTGATCGGTGAGTGCTACCTCGTCGTCGTCGGTGATGGCGAACCCCATCGAGCGCCAGAGGCGGCGCGCGGAATCCTGATCGAGGCCGGCTCGCTCGGATAAGCCACGCGGGCTCAAGGTTCGTGGGCCGCCGAGCAGCCGCGCTTCGATGGCTTCGGCGAAAGTACGCGCGTCGAAGTCTGCGTCCATGTCGGCCTCGTTCGGTGGTTGCTCGGTGACGTGAGTGATGGCGGTCACACACTACTGATGTTGACGCTGCTAACAGGGCGGCTTATGGTTGTAAGCACCGTAAACATAAAGCGTCCCGGAGGATTCGATGTCATCCACTCTGTTCACCCCATTGACCCTGCGCAGCGGTGCGGTCATCCCGAACCGGCTGGCCAAAGCCGCGATGGAGGAGAACATGGCGGCTACCGGCCAACTCCCCGGCGACACCCTCGTCCGCTTGTACGAGCGGTGGGGATCCGGCGGCGCCGGACTGCTGATCACCGGCAATGTCATGGTCCATGCCGAGGCGCTGACCGGACCGGCGGGCGTCGTGCTCGACGATAGGTCGCCGCTGGAACCCTTCCGGCGCTGGGCGTCCGCCGCCAAGAGCGGGGGAGCCAAGGTCTGGATGCAGATCAACCATCCGGGCCGGCAGGTTCGGGCGGACATGCCCGGCGTCGCGTGGGCCCCGTCGCCGACCCGCATCGACATCGGCCGCAACAGCAAGCGTTTCGCGACGCCGGAGGCGATGACCGCCAGCCAGATCGCCGACACCGTCGAGCGCTTCGTCACGACCGCGCGTCGAGCCGAAGAAGCGGGCTTCGACGGCGTCGAAATCCATGCGGCACATGGGTATCTGCTCTCGCAGTTCCTCTCACCGCTGTCCAATCAGCGCACCGATGAGTGGGGCGGCAGCCTGCAGAACCGGGCGCGGCTGCTCCTCGACATCGTGCGAGACGTACGCGCAGTGGTGTCGCCGACGTTCGCGGTGGCCGTCAAGATCAACTCCGCCGACTTCCAGCGCGGCGGCTTCGACGTCGACGACGCCGCGAAAGTCATTGCCATGCTTGACCCGCTCGGCGTCGACGTCGTCGAACTGTCCGGTGGCAGCTACGAGGCTCCGGCGATGACGGGGCAGGCCGCCGACGACCGGACGCGGTCGCGGGAAGCGTACTTCCTCACTCTCGCAGAGGAATTGGCACAGGCCAGTCCGCTTCCGCTGATGCTGACCGGTGGCATCGTTCGGCGCCCGGTCGCGGAGGAAGTTCTGGCCGGTGGTGTAGCGATCGTCGGAATGGGCAGCGCCCTCGCCGTCGACCCCGATCTGCCGAACAAGTGGCGAACCGACGCCGACGCCAAGGTCGAACTGACTCCGGTCGGTATCAAGGACAAGGCGGTGGCATCGGCCGCGGGTATGGCCCGCGTTCGTCGGCAACTGCGCCTGATCGGCGCCGGCCGACCCACGCGTCCGAACAGCAATCCCAAAGTAGCGCTCGTGGTCGAGACCGTTCGCCAGGAACAAGCGCTGCGTCAATACCGCAAGTGGCTGCGCAAGCGCGCCGCCTGACATCACCGAGGAGACAATCATGAGCTGGTCAGAAAACGACATCCCGTCTCAGCATGGCCGAGTCGCGGTCATCACCGGAGCCAACGGCGGACTGGGACTCGCCACCGCAAAAGCCTTGGCGCGCCAGGGCGCCGACGTCGTGCTCGCCGCGCGCAACCAGACCAAGGCGCGGGTCGCGCATGATCAGATCCGGGCCGCCGCACCGAATGCGACGGTGGAGATCGTACCGCTCGACCTGTCATCGCAGGAGTCGGTCAAGCGGGCCGCTGCCGACGTTCTGGCCGGCCACAGCCGAATCGATCTGCTGATCAACAACGCAGGCGTGATGGCGATGCCGGAGGGGCGCACCGTCGACGGGTACGAAACTCAACTCGGCACCAACCACCTCGGGCATTGGACCTGGACCGCCGAGTTGCTGCCCGCGGTGCTCGCCGCCGATGCGGGGCGCGTCGTCACGCTCACCAGCATCGCGCAGCATCAGGGTCGCAATCTCGATCCGGCGAATCCGTTCCTGGACGGTCGGTACGACGCATGGCGCGCGTACGGCAACTCCAAACTCGCCAACCTGCAGTTCGCCATCGGGCTCAATCGCCGACTGCAGGCCGCGGGTTCGCGCGCAATCGCGCTTGCCGCCCATCCGGGCTGGACCGACTCCGATCTGCAGACCACCACCGCGTCGGCCGGCGGCGGCGGACTCTTCGGCCGACTCGGTGGCCGTGCGACGGATGTGTTCGGCATGAGCGTCGAACGCGGTGCGCTGAGTCAACTCCGCGCGGCGACCGATCCGACGGCACAGGGCGGTTCGCTGTACGGCCCGTTGTTCGTGAGCTTCGGGTCTCCCGTGCGTAAGCCGTTGGCACCCTTCGGCATTGACGAGGGGATCAGTCGACTGTGGGAGATCTCCGAGAGGTTGACCGGTGTACCGCTCGACGTCGCCGCGCAGGCGCGTCGTGCCTGACCTGCCAGTCGACGCCGCGCCGACCGTTCTGATCGCCCCGGCAATGGCGATCGGTTCGGGCTACTACCGCCCGCTCGTCGAAGAATTCGAACGTCGGGGATGGCAGGCACGGGCGTTGCGTCGACGCGGATTCGAGCGCGACCGGCCACGCGCGAGTCGCGACGTCGACTGGAGCTATGCCGACGAGATCGCCGATATCGCTGCGGCCGTGTCGACGGCGCGCGCGTCGTCGGAGGGGCCGGTAATTCTGCTGGGGCACAGTCTGGGCGGGCAGCTCGTGGTCGGGCACGAGTTGACGCAACCGCCCGTCGACGGTGTCGTCACCGTCGGTGGGGCCGTGCCGTTCTTCCGGCATTTCGCCTATGGCGGAGCTCCACTGGCGCTGATGGCGGGAGTCGTTGTGCCCGTGACGACTTCGCTGTTCGGCTACCTGCCCGAACCGGCCTTCGGCGCGCCGGGTGCACGGACCTTGATGCGCGAGTGGGCACGGATGGTGCTGACCGGGCGAGCGCCATTTGCAACGGCCGCACCGATTTCGACGCCGTCGTTGATCGTCAGCCTCGGCGACGATCGGATGTCCCCGGCGGGTGCCGTCGATCACCTTGCGGCACTGTTTGATTCATCGTCGTCGACGCGTTGGCACTATGGCGGCGACGAAGTGCCGGACGGGGCGTCGAACGATCACGTCGGATGGGTACGCACGCCGGAGGTCGTCGTGGCGAAGACGATCACGTGGTGGCAGAACGTCGGATCCCTTAATTATCAAGCGCAACAACGAAAGGCATCGCAATGAATTCGAACGCAGTCAAAGACTACAGTGCGAAACTGATGAATCACGGTCACCGGCTGATCCTCAAGGTCAGCGGAAACAGGTTGCTCACGACACCTTTCGGGATGCCGACGGTGGAGCTGCATACCGTCGGGCGCAAGTCGGGGTTGGCGCGGTCGTGCTACCTGACGTCGCCGGTGAACGACTCCAGCCGGATCGTGCTGGTCGCGTCGAAGGGCGGCGACGACCGCAACCCCGACTGGTACCGAAACCTGCAGGCCACCCCCGACGCCGAGATCGTGATCCGCGGCGAACGCCGAAAAGTGAAGGCGCGCACAGCCGATGCGGACGAGAAGGCGGTCCTGTGGCCGCAGATCGTGTCTGCTTACAAAGGTTACGCGCAATACCAGAAGCGAACCGACCGCGACATCCCCGTGGTGATCTGCGACATCGTCGGGTAGACACTGCGCCGCGCGTACTGGGCGGCGTCCGCTCTCTGCGTGCCGAAGTGCGCTCCCGCTCGCCGAGCGCCGGAAGTGCGCCTCCCCGCTCCCCGAGCCGGAAGTGCGCCTCCCCGCTCCCCGAGCGCCGGAAGTGCGCCTCCCCGCTCCCCGAGTGCCGAAGTGCGCCTCCCCGCTCCCCGAGTGCCGAAGCGAGGAACGAGCTTCGGTGTAACGAGGGGCTGGTGACCCGAAAACCATACTGGGGAACGGGATTTCGGGACAGCTCGGAGTGGGCGGGCGACTCGCCGCCCGCAGATTCGACGGATGACACATCGTCGAACAGTCTCGAAATGTCGAATGACGTACCGCGAGTCGGATCGACATCGTGTTGCGGGCTTTGGTGTTCGGCTCGCCGACCCGTCGTTACACCGAAGCTCGCGAGCTCGCTGCGGCACTCGGGGAGCGGTGGTTTACACCGAAGCTCGTCAAAACGCTGCGGCACTCGGGGAGCGGTGGTTTACACCGATGCTCGCGAGCTCGCTGCGGCACTCGGGGAGCGGTGGTTTACACCGAAGCTCGCTGCGGCACTCGGGAGCGGTGGTTTACGTCGGGCGCAACACCCCTGATCGCCGAGCCGGAAGCGCGCCTCCCCGATCCCCGAGTGCCGAAGCGAGGAACGAGCTTCGGTGTAACGAGGGGCTGGTGACCCGAAAACCTTACTGGGGAACGGGATTTCGGGACAGCTCACAGTAGGTGGGGTGACTCGCCACTCGCGCAATCGACTGGAGATACATCGTCCAACAGTCTCGAAGCGTCGAATGACGTCCCCTGGCGGACCGTCGGATGCCCGTAGATCGTTGCATTCCGACGGTCAACGCCAAGGTCGAGTGGCTACGGAGGTGTCGAGGGTTCTCGGTGATTGACGGACGACGAGCCCAATACTCTCGGCGTCCACGAACTACCTCAGGCGAAGGCTGCCTTCATGTCGACGAGGTTCTCGCAGAGCTGGACCATGTTGCCGTCGGGATCGTAGAAGAGGAACGAGCGCACGATGCCCCCGGCTTCCCAGACGTACTCTGTCTGGGTCTCGTATCCTGCGCTTCTGACCTTCTCGAACCATTGGTCGATGTCGGTGACCTCGAAGCCGAGTTCGGAGATGCCGGTGTGGGCATACCGAAGTGTTTCCTTCGGCTTGCGTTGGACCGGTGGGTTGAGAGGCTGCTGGAATTCGAGGAAGGTGCCGTCGACTTCTGGGGGAGCGAGCAGGACCATCCGCGACTTCGACCCTTCGACCTTGAAGATGTCGTCCAGCGTTTTCTGATCGAAGAATGTTCCCTCGGGGCGGTCGGGAATGATCGTATCGGTGACGACCTTGAACCCGAGGATATCTCGGTAGAGCTTGAGGGATTCTTCGGCGTCACTGACGAAAACCGCGATGTGGTGGTATTTCATTACAGTTCCTTACTTCTCTCTTTTTTGTGGGTGGTTTGGGGTCGTTCAGTCGTGGGGTCGGTCGAGGGTGGCGCGCAGCCAGTCGCCGATTGCTTTGACCGTGGCATCAGCCGTCGCGTCACGACCTGCTGCGAACATGTAGATGTGCTGCTCCTCCGGGGCGATCTCGAATTCGACTTCGACGCCTGTCGCACGTGCTCGGTCGACGAAGCGTCGACTATCGTCGAGCAGTGCTTCGGCCCCGCCGACCGCGACGTACGTGGGAGGGAATCCCGTGAGATCGGCGTGCAGCGGGTTCGCAATCGGATCGGTTGGCGTACTGTCGGCGCCCAGAAGGAGCGCAGACATCAGCTCCACGAGTCCACGGTCGATGAAGACGTCCTTGCCTTCTGGATCGTCGAGAGTGGCACCGGTGTTCTCCATGTCGAGGAACGGCGAAAAGACGGCGACCGCCTGGGGCAGGGTTCGCCCGAGCTCTCGCAGCCGCAGTACCGAGCCGATGGCCACATTTCCGCCTGCGGAGTCACCGACCACGGCGACTGCGGCGGTCGGATTCTGTTCCAGGAGCCAGTCGTAAACTGTTGTGGCGTCCTCGATTTGGGCAGGGAAGGGGTGCTCGGGGGCGCGCCGGAAGTCGACGACCAGTGCGGCGGCACCGCTGGCCTTGGCGAGATGTGCCGCGAACTTGCGGTGGCTCGACGCGGTGTTGGCCGCGCCACCACCGTGGGTGTACACGAGGACTTTGGAGGTGTCCCTGTCGACGGGAAGACACCACAGAGCATTGACGCCGCCCGCGTCCACCTCGGAATAGGTCACGTCCGTGGGTTCGGCGGTGGCCCTTCCGAGCTGTTCGAACAGGGCCCGCAGGATTTCCAGTTCCATCGCCGGATCAGCGGCCATGAGTTCGCGTAGTGCGCGGAACTCGTTGGCCAACAGACTCGAATCGGAGTTCGGCATGAGACCTCAACCTTTCATAGAGAAGACATCACGGAATGTGTTTCCGGTGCGGTGAGCGGCGGCCTCGGCTGCGAAGTCGCAACCCGCAATCGGACGCGTGTCGAGTGTCACACCGTGACGAGTAGAGCCGGGTAATGCCGTTTGGTTATCGCCCTATCGCTCGACGCTGCGCCGACCGTCAATGGCCCGCAGACCAGCTACCCCACCGGCGTCGAAGGGAGTGCGGGACACCGCATCGGAAGGTTGCCAATCGATCGATCTGCAGCGGTATGATCACGTGCACAGGCGCAAGCGCATTCACCAATCAAGATCGATCGGTAGTCGGACGGCTGAGTCCGTGGCCTGGCACCATCGTTGACAAGAGGGAGAGCCAAGCGATGGACCCGTCTGGGGTGCAGCAAGCCGCCGTCTCGCTCTTTGCGCGTCGAGGTTTTGCCGCGACTGGGATTCGTGAGTTGGGCGCGGAAGCCGGGATTACCTCGGCGACCATCTATCACTACTTCGGGAATAAGGAATCGCTGCTCGCATCGATCATTAACGAGTGTCTGCTCGAATTGGCCGAGGCCGGAGTACGGGCCATGCGACGCAGCGCCGATCCAGCGGTTCAACTGGCAGGGCTGGTTGGCTCCCACGTCGGCATCACAGCGGTCAACCCGCTCACGTGCCGAGTAGCGGAGTACGAGATGCGCGGCTTGACTGAGGTCAATCGGGTCGAGATGCAGAAGATGCGCGACGAGTACGAGTCTATGTTCGGGCAAGTACTGGAGAGGGGGCAGCGTTTCGGCGCCTTCGATCTGTTAGATGTCGGATTGAGCAGACTAGCCATTCTCGAAATGTGCACCGGCGTTGCTCATTGGTACAGGCCGGACGGGCGCGTTCAATTGGTGGAAGTGCAGAACTTCTTCGTAAATGTTGCATGTCGAATGGTGTCGATCAATCGCGACGAGATCGCGGGCGTCGAGTTCCTCGAAACCCCCCGCCGGTTGAGCAGCGAACCAGACTCACGTTTCACTGATGTCTGGGGTATCGGCACTGTCGCGCGACGTTGACGCCTCCCTTCCCGTGAGCAAATGAGCTCGCCGAGAATGCTCACGGATGGATCGTAGGGTGTCTCGCCGAGGCGGGCTCAGGCGCTCACTGTTTCGGCATCGGGAACCCACGAGACCAGGCGCGCCGAGATGTCGTGGGCGACCGTGACGAAGTCAAGCACGTCGTCGCGAGAGTCGCCGGCGCGTCGCCCAACGCCAATCACGCTGCGTGGAGCATCCACGATTCGCATGGCGCGCAGGGCATTCGACCCGCTGATACCTCCGAGCCGCCATCCGCTTAGGGCCATTGGGCTGACGGTGCGGTTCTTGAGTACGTCGGCGGAGTACTCCATTACCGTCGTTGCGTTGGAATTGATCGCGCCTAGAGTCGACGATCGGTAGTCTGCGAAGCTCCAGAAATCGCGCCAGACTGTCGGCGCTTGAGCCACCTCGAGGGGCCGTTCGCCGAGCACGTCGTCCATCGTGACTTCCTCACGTTGCGCGAACGGATGTTCCACGCTTGCCACCGCCACTGTCGGCTCGTCGAACAGCGGAGAGAAGTCGAGGTCGTCGTGCATGAAGGGAGATCGGACGACCGCTACGTCCACGGCTCCGTCGAGGATGGCATCGAAATGGTCATCGAAGCGTAGTTGCCTGACACGCAGGTCGAGGTCTGGCCGCTTTGCGCGGAAAGTCTCGATGATCGGGAGACTCAACTCGCCCGCGGATGCGGGACCTGCGAGCAACCCGACTGTAAAGGTGGGCGGTTGCGAGGTCAGCTCGTGTGCATCGCGCTCGAACTCGTCGATGCGCCGCAAAAGGTCTCGCGCGTGAACCAATAGTGTCCGCCCGGCGGGGGTGAGCTCGACTCCTTGCGGGGACCGGACGAACACCCGATGACCGAGTCTCGACTCCAGCTTCTTGATCGCGACGGTGACAGCCGGCTGCGCGACCATTGCTCTGCGGGCTCCGCCGTGGATGCTTCCCTCTTCGGCGACGAGCAAGAAGTAGCGGAGGGTGCGGACATCCATTGATCGACTCCTAGGCGTTCGGTTCTGAACTGCAACACTCTTGATCACACAAGTGATAGAGATCCCGTCGGCACAACAGAGGGTACCCATGACATGGGGCGCAGTCAAGCAAAACCGATCACTCGATAGGTCCTGGCGAGCCCCATCGCATGAGGTCAGAGAGGTCTGCCGATCAGTTGATCGGCGTGGATGACCGCGCGGGCCAGCGCTCAGGCCGACACCCGCGCGGGGGATCTGTTACCTCCCAGCTCGATCATCGCGCCCGCTCTGGCTCGCCGGCCCTGCGGCGTCGACGGACGGGAGTTGTTCCGCGGCGCGTGGACGAGCCGCGCCAGTGCATTCCGGGAAGTCGAATACCGGTCGCGGGGCAATAAGAAATCGGTATTACCAAGGCTGGAAAATCTGAATCTACAGTGTGACCTATGACTCAATTCAATGAACAAGCCGACGTCGATGTAGTAGTTGTAGGCACCGGATTCGTCGGGATATACGCCACTCATTATCTGCGTGACCAGCTCGGACTCGCGGTACGCACTTTCGAGGCCGGCTCCGATGTGGGGGGCACGTGGTTCTGGAACAGGTACCCGGGCGCGCGCTGCGACATCGAGAGCGCTCACTACTCGTATTCGTTTTCCGAAGAGCTCCAGAGTGAGTGGAAATGGAGCGAACGCTATGCGGCCCAGCCGGAGATCCTCGCTTATCTGAATCACGTCGCCGACAAATTCGATATTCGCCGCAGTGTTCAATTCAACACGCGTATAACCTCTATGGTGTGGGACGATGCTGCATCCGTGTGGCACGTCGGCACCGATGCCGGCGAGACGACGACTGCTCGCTTCATCGTCTCCGGAGCTGGAAACCTGAGTATTCCGAAGAAGCCGGAGTTCCCCGGAATCGACAACTTCAAGGGTCAACTGATCTCGACACACCGCTGGCCGCACGAGCCGGTCGACCTGGCAGGCAAGCGAGTCGGGATCATCGGGACGGGTGCCTCCGGTATTCAGGTAATCCAGACGATCGCGTCCGAGGTCGGACACCTCACCGTCTTCCAGCGCACCCCGAACTTCGCGTGCCCGCTGCGCAACCGGCCGGTCTCCGAGGCCGAGCACGAGGAGCGTGTCAAGAACTATCCGGATATCCGTGAGGGCGCGCTCCACAACTTCATGGGCATCGTTTCCGACGAGCCTGGCGAGTCGGCAAAAGCCGCTGGCGAAGAAGAACGCAAGGCGGCCTATGACCGGATGTATTACGACGTAGGCGGGTTCCACATCCTCGTCGGAACCTACGGCGACCTGCTCTTCGACAAGGAGTCGAACGACACGCTCGCCGAGTACCTGCGCGAGCAGATCGCCAAACGTGTAGAGGATCCCTCGGTGGCCGCGATGCTGACGCCTCATGACCACCCGTTCGGTACGAAGCGCGCGCCGATGGAGACGAACTACTTCGAGGTGTACAACCGCGACAATGTCACGCTCGTCGACGTCCGTGCGAACCCGATCCAAGAGGTCACCGAGAAGGGGGTGCGCGTCGGCGACACCGAGTACGAGTTCGACGTCCTCATCTCCGCGATGGGCTTCAACTTCTCGACCGGAGCGTTGCTCGAGATGGGCGTCGTCGGCCGGAATGGACTGACCCTCAACGAAAAATGGGCGGACGGCCCGGAAACCTACCTCGGCATCGCCTCGCACGGGTTCCCGAACTTCTTCATGATCACCGGACCTCAGAGCCATGTCGCACTGACGAACAATCCGCTGGCGATCGAGGACCATGTCAACTTCGCATCGGAGACCATCAGGTATCTGGTCGACAACGATATCGACACCATCGAGCCGACCGCCGAGTCCGAGACCGAATGGGTGGAGACGGTGCGCACCCTCGCCGACGCGACCCTCTTCCCACTTGCAAAGTCCTTCTTCATGGGTGCCAACATCCCCGGCAAACCAATCTCTCCGCTGATGTACCTCGGCGGGTCGCCAACGTATCGGGCGCTCTGCTATGAGATCGCGGCCGACAACTACCGCGGCTTCGCACTGCAAAGGGCGACTGTCAACTCGTAGCAGCCAGGCCTGATCGCCCGGCCGACGCACTGGCCGGGCGATCTACGTATGCAGATCAACTCAACGAAAAGGAACAACGATGATCACCGTCAGCGTGCTCTACGCCAACTCCGATGACGCCTCATTCGATATCGACTACTACGTGACCAAGCACATGCCGATGGTTCAGGCGAAGCTCGGTTCGGCGTTGCTGGACAGCCAGGCCGAGCAGGGGCTGGCCAGCGGAACTCCCGGTGAGAAGCCGCCCTATGTCGCGCTGTGTCATCTGCACTTCGACTCCGTCGAGGCATTCCAAGGCGCGTTCGCGCCGCACGCCGAGGAGATCCTGGCCGACGTCGCGAACTACACGAACATCGAGCCGACGTTCCAGATCAGCGAGATCAAGCCGATCTGATCAGTACGAGCTCCCGGTAGCGGGCACCCTCCGGCAGGAGGGGCCCACTCCGGGGAGTTCGAACCGAGCAACGCCCTTGATCCCTATCTGCCAAACCAGGAGCACAAGTGATCAGCAAACCCTACGAGGCGATCGCTGTAGGCGACACCGCGACGACGGACTGGCACATCGTCACCGAAGAGTACGTTCGCGACTTCGCCGAGCTGACCGGCGACAAACACCCACTGCATCTCGATGCCGACTACGCGGCTACCAACCGATTCGGACAGCGAATCGCCCACGGCGCACTGATGCTGTCGACGCTACTGGGTCTCGTCGAACTGGATCCTCGCTACTTCCAGGCGTTCTACGGCCTCGACAACGTCCGCTTTCTCGCGCCGACGTTCTTCGGTGATCGCGTACAGTCGCACTCCGAGGTACTCGGACTCCGAGACAGATCCGATGGAGCGACAGCGGTCGTCACCTGTCGTGCATGGCTGGTGAACCAGGACGGCACCAAGGTCTTCCAAGGTGACTTCCAATTTCTCGTCGGCAGACACCTCGGTCGCGACAACGAGCAGGTCGTCGCAGGATGACACCCACCACATCGCGTCCGTCGTGGTGGCAGGACCTCACCGCTCCGACGTTCACGTGGAGCGTCCCCGATCGATTCAACATCGCCACTGCATGCACCGACGATCAACGCCGCGAGGACCTTGCACTGATCGTCGACACCGGCATCCGCATCGACCGATACACCTTCGGCGATCTGACCGCACTCAGTCGGCGGTTCGCGTCCGCGTTGACCTCCACGCTCGGTCTGACCGCGGGTGATCGCATCGGAATCATGGTGCCCCAAGGAGTGGAGGTGCTCACCGCACATCTCGGTGGCTTCCGCGCGGGAGTGGTTACCGTTCCGTTGTCGGTCAAGTTCGGCTCCGACGCAGTCGCCCACCGTCTTGCAGATTCAGGCGCGCGGGTCCTCGTCATCGACAGCGAAAGCTACTCACGAGTGCACGCCGGACTGGCCGACCTTCCTTCGCTTCACACCGTACTGGTGGTCGGCGAGCGGGCCGCCGACGGTAACGCGAGGTTCGACCTCCAGACGTTCGACGAGGTCGTCGCCGCGGCCGATGAATCTCGGACCGCCGCAATCACAACCGCGGCGTCACCGGCCATCATCATCTACACCTCCGGTACGACCGGACCGCCCAAGGGGGCTCTGCACGGGCACCGCATCCTGCCCGCCCACATGCCGGGAGTGCGCATCGCTTTCGACGACGCCCCCACCCCGGACGACATCTTCTGGACGCCGGCGGATTGGGCCTGGATCGGCGGACTATTCGATGTTCTCTTCCCCGCCCTCGCCATGGGCCGCCCAGTTGTTGCCTGTCCAGACAAGTTCACCGCCACCAGGGCCCTCCAGATCATGGCCGAACACGCGGTCACAGCGTCGTTCGTGCCACCCACCGCCCTCAAACAAATGCGCAGAGACGGTGTCGACGCCGCTACCGCGGGCCGGGTACGGCTCAGGTCACTGGCAACTGGCGGCGAACCGCTCGGAGAGGCGTTACGGAGCTGGGTCCAAACCATATTCGGTGTTGCCATCAACGAGTTCTACGGACAAACCGAGATGAACATGACCATCGGCACTGCCCGGTCGAAATGGATTGCCCCGCCGGGCTCGATGGGGCGGCCCTTCCCGGGGTTCACCGTCGCGCTTCTCGACTCGCTCGGCGAGCCGCAAGCAGTTGGCCAGGTGGGCGAGATCTGCGTTCGGGCAGACAATCCAGGTCAGTTCATCGAGTACTGGAATAGACCGGAGCACACCGCGGAGAAGCGCCACGGCGGATGGATACATACGGGAGATCTGGGGACACGGGACGACGACGGCAACTACTTCTACCAAGGTCGGGCCGATGACGTGATCTCCTCAGCCGGATACCGAATCGGCCCTGGGGAGATCGAGGAGACACTTCTGACTCACCCGGCTGTCGCGATGGCGGGTGTCATCGGCGCGCCTGACGAGTTGCGAGGCGAGGCGGTGCACGCATTCGTCGTACTCAACAACGGCATACACGGCACTGACGAGCTGCGGACAGAACTGCAAACCTACGTGAAGAGTCGCCTGGCGTTCTACCAGTACCCGCGGCAGATTACGATCGTCGACGAATTGCCACTTACCGCCACCGGAAAGATCCTGCGGCGCGAACTGCGTCTTCGAGCCGAAGAGCGAGCCGACCCAGCCATCGGCACATGAACAACTCAACAGACGATGTGCGCCGACACGGGCCGTCGCACTACCCAGGAGCGAAGAGACTTGTGGGGCGCTTACCGTCAGTCAGTTCCATCTTGGATGCGTCCGCCGTAGTGGAGTATCGCGTCTAACTCCGGTATCGATGCGATGACGGTGCTTGGGGGCGGTCGCAGGGTGAAGCGATTCGTTGTGACTGCTGGGGCGGATGGGGGTTGTGTGGGTGCTGTGTCTAGGGGTTGTCATGTGAGCGTTCGGTGCGGGTGTCAGTGTCAGTTGCAATGACCCTGGCACCGCGGGGGGTGCGATGGGGCCTCGGCAGCCCGGCGTGCGCCGGAACTGTGGCGATGCTGCGGCGGCAGCGCAGAATTCTTGGTGCGCTACGTCGTTCCCACTGCAGTAGCCAATGTTGCACTGCGGTAACCGAATTCGCGGCACCGTAACCTCTTCGCGCTGCGGTGGTTACGTCCGCGGTAACGGGTTACCGCAGTGGTAGTTCGACCACCGCCGCGTGAACGCGCTACTGCAGCGACAAACGCGGCATTGGCGAGGTCCAGACGCGAGTCGACACACCCTGGTGGCCGGGGATAGAACGATTCGTTGATACCAATGGTGCGCAAGGGGCGCGAGTCCATCTCAAACCGTGCCAAGGGCGGCAACGGTACCTCCGATACTCAACCGCGGCCCCGGTCGAACACCCGCCGGGCATCTCCGACCGTTGAGCCGCGACAATCCACTAATCGGGTGTCGCATTTGAAGAGTTGTATGACGTTGCGTTCCTCTGCCGGTTGAGCGAGCGGAGCGAGTCGAAACCCCACCGGTCGGGCTATGACGAAACCCTCAGCGTCACAGTGGTCTCGACTCGGCTTCGCCTCGCTCAACCAGCAGGATGCGGCGAAGCAGGGTGCGCGCAGGGATATCAATACCATTAGCCGCGACACCCTACTTATCGAGTCATAGAGGGCCGGTCCGTGATCTGCATCCAACCGCATGCGGATGACGCCCAGGCCAGCGGTCCGCAGCCAGTCAGGACACCTTCGCCCCGTGGCGTTGCTCGCTGCGCAGCGCGCCGACGTCGGCGACGTATGGCCGACCCGTCGCTTCCAGCATGAACGGTTGCAGCACGCTGCGCTGCCGGTCGGTGAAGCCGAGCATTCCGAATCCGAGGTAGAGGCCGGGCGACACGCGCCGGACGTCGTCGACGAGATTCAGCGCGCCGTTGACGGTGTCGAATGTGCGGTAGTCGAGTTGAAAGGCCGGTCGTCCGTCGATATGCGACGCTGCGATACGCGTGGTCATCGGATCGCGGTAGTCCAGGCGACCGGTGATCGCCCACCGATGAATGTTGTAACCCCGTCCTGAGTGCTCGTCGATCTGCCGGAATCCCTTGGTCTTCCACAGGTGGAGCGGGTTGCGGACCTTGACAGCGGCGATCGCGGTGCGGACCAGATCGGGCTGCCGCAGCGGTGTGCCGTCGAACTCGCCGATCATCTCCGTGAGTGCGGGTGCGTCGAGGGTGGCGAACAGGTCGACCAGCTCGGCATGCGTCATCGACGTGAGATCGGTTGCGCGCGTGGCTGTTTGCGTCATATGTACGTCCTCTGATCTGGGAAGCTGTGCGGGTGTGTCACACAACTTTCACATCGGGCAACCGCCACTTCCAGGTGCAGGACAACCAGAAGCAGTCAGCTGATGTGCACAATGCACTCAGTCGGCCGTCGACGTCGCGCCCCGCCAATGCCGGATCTCCAATGCCATCCCGATGTTGAGTGCGTTGTCCGCAACCGTCCGCGGCAGTAGCTCGTCGGCGCGCTTGATCCGCCGCAACAGCGTGTTGCGGTGCGTGAACAGCCGATCGGCCGCCTTCGAGGCGTTGCACTGTTCGGCGAGATACGCCCGCACCGCCTCCCGCAGCTCCGGGTACCCGGTTTCCAAGGGCCCCAACGTATGTGCGACGAACCGGTTTGCCTGGTCGGGCGACGCCGCGAGCAATAACACCCCCTCGACGTCGGCGAAAGTTCCGACGGAATGGTCGGTGTCCAGCCGCGCCATCATGTGCTGGGTACGCACCGCGTCGAGGTGCGACGTCCGGAATCCGTCGAGTCCCGGCCCGGTCGACCCGATGGCGATCTGCCAGTCGGTCCTCGCGTCGACGATGCGCCCGACGTCGCGCAGCCGGTCCTGAGTGACGCCGCCCAACCATCCCCACACCGTGCCGGCACTCGCGACGATCCGGACCACGCCCGCCGCACCGAGATGCTTCGCGAGGTCGTCGACGGTGCGCTCGAGTTCGGAGAGTCGGGGCGAGGGGTCGGTGGTCCAGACGACGATCGCGGTGTGCACCTGGTCGAGCCGGTAGCCGGGGATGAGTTCGGCCGACGCCCGGTCGACCCGGCCGCCCGCGATCAACCCCGACACGGCGTCGAGCCGGGCTGCCTCGCGTCCCCGCGTCATCCGGTCGCGTTCGCTGGCGATCTCGGCGGTCAGCGCCGAGATGGTCGCGTCGACGAACGTGCCGATCGTCTGAGCGGTGACGTCGAGCATGTCGCGCAGGTCGTCGATATTCGACGTCAACGCGAAAGCGATCTTCATCCACCGTCGCCAGGCCACGTTCTGCCCGAGCCGATACGCGTCGACGTTGGCTTCGGTATGACCGCGGTACACCATCGACTGCGCTGTGCTGGTCAGGTCGTCGACCAGCGGAGGCACGTACGCGCCCGGATCAGCGACGTTCGCCGCCGCCCAATACCGCAGCAACGCGTGAGTACTTCGCACGGTGAAGGCGCGCAACGCGGGGTCGTCGGCGATGCGCTCCATGTCCGACGCCGAGAACGCGGCCTCGTCGATCTCGTCGAACCAGCTCTGGGGCGCGTCGAGCGCCTGCTGTGCGGCTTGCCTGATCAGATCCTTCACCGCCGGTGTGCACTCGGGTGGTTCCATCGGAAGAGACTAGCCTTCTGGTGCTATTTGCACCACAGGATGACCATGTTGGTGAGCATGCACATTCCACGCCAACCCGTGGTCCATGACGATGGGTAGCACAGCACATCGAACTCGCGGGAGCATCCATGACCACGACCCGACCAGCCGACCCCGTCCTCGTCGGTCCCGTCCGACTTCCACCCGGACCGCCGCTGCGGCCGCGAAATGTCGTGCGATTCCTCACCGACCGGCCGCGGATGCTCGCCGAGCTGGCTGACCGCTACGGCCCGACGTTCACGATGACCGTACCGACCTTCGGCACCTCGGTCGTGATCACCGAGCCCGCGATGTTCAACGAACTGTTCCATATTCCCGCCGACGTCGCGGGCGGCGTCGAGCCGAGCCTCGACGTGATGTTCGGCGAAGGCTCGATCTTCGGTAAGCAGACCGCCGAGCATCAGCGACACCGCAAACTGCTCACTCCGCCGTTTCATGGGCGCAGCCTGCGCGCGTTCGAGTCGATCGTCGAAGAGGAGACGCTCAAGGAGATCGCGAAATGGCCGGTGAGACAGGAGTTTCCGGTTCATCCGTCGACGATGAGTATCACGCTCAACATCATCCTGCGGGCGATGTTCGGCGCCGAAGGTGCGGAGTTCGAGGAACTGCGTGACCTCGCGCCGCGCTGGATTCGCTTCGGCGCGTTCCTGTTCGCGGTGCGGCCACTGCAGAAGGACTGGCCGCTCAGTCCGTGGCGGCGCCATCTCGCGATGCGCAGGCAGTTCGACGACATCATCGAGCGGCTCATCGCGCGCGCCTACGCGGACCCCGACTTCGAGAACCGTCCCGACGTCCTGTCCCTGCTGCTGCGGTCCACCTACGACGACGGCAGCCCGGTGACGCACCGCCACATCGGCGACCAACTCACCACCCTGCTCGCCGCCGGTCACGAGACCACCGCGACGTCGCTGGCGTGGGCGTTCGAACGGTTGAGCCGGCACCCGCACCCGCTGGAGCGACTCGTCGCCGAGATCGACGACGGAGAGGCCGCCTACCTGCAGGCTACGATCCACGAGGTGATGCGCTCGCGCGCAACCATCGACGGTACCACCCGCCGGGTGCTGGTCGCTCGAATGCCGTTGGGCGAGTGGGTGATTCCCTACGGGATGAACATCTACACGGCAACCTCGGTGGCGCACCACGATCCGCGCAACTTCCCGCGACCCGACGAGTTCATCCCGGACCGGTTCCTGGGCCGCATGCCCGACACCTATGCGTGGACGCCCTTCGGCGGCGGACTGCGGCGCTGCATCGGCGCGGCCTTCGCGAATATGGAGATGACCGTCATCCTGCGCACCATCCTGAGCACGTATCGTCTGCTGCCGACCGACGCCCCCGACGAACGCGTCGCCTTCCGCGGCCTGCCCTTCGCGCCCGGCGCGGGCGGACGGATCCGAGTGGAGCCGCGGATCTCATGAGCCATGTGATCACGGCGTCGTGCTGCAACGATGCGGGGTGCGTCGCGGCCTGCCCGGTGAACTGCATTCATCCGACGCCCGACGAACCCGACTTCGCCACCGCCGAGATGCTCTACGTCGACCCGGCGACGTGTATCGATTGCGGCGCCTGCGTATCCGAATGCCCGGTCGACGCGATCGTACCCGCCGCTCAATTGCCCACCGACGCAGCGGCTTTCATCGACATCAACGCCGCCTACTATCGCGACCACGACGTGCGCGGCGGTCTCGTCCCGTTCCGGCCCGCGGTGCGTGCACAGGTGCCGAGCACGACTCGAGTGGCGATCGTCGGGTCCGGGCCCGCCGGTATGTACACCGCGAAAGAGCTTCTCGCCCAACCGAATATCGAAGTCGACGTCATCGATCGGCTCCCGACGCCGCTGGGTCTGATCCGGTCCGGCGTCTCGCCCGACCACCAGTCGACCAAGAAGGTCGGCGCGGTCCTCGATTCGATCGCCGCGTCGCCGAGGGTGCGCTACCTGCTCGGCGTCGACGTGGGGACCCATGTCAGCTCCGAAGAGCTGGCCGAGGGCTATCACGCGGTGGTCTACGCGCACGGCGCGTTTGCTCCGAAGTCGTTGGGACTCAACGGAGAAGAACTGCCCGGCAGCGTGTCGTCGAGCGACTTCGTCGGCTGGTACAACGGACACCCCGACTTTGCCGACCATCGATTCGACCTGTCCGGTGAGCGCGCCGTCATCGTCGGAAACGGCAACGTCGCGCTCGACATCGCGCGGGTCCTCCTCACCGACCCTGACGACCTCGCACTCACCGATATCGCCGATGACGCGCTGAAAGCATTGCGGGAGAGTGCTATTCGTGAAGTAGTGGTGCTGGGTCGGCGCGCGGCGTCGGACGCGGCGTACACCGTCGGCGAACTCGCGGCGCTGGCAGGACTGCGAGACGTGGACGTGATCGTCGATGAGCCGTTGCCGCGATCCGCCGGAGATGCGTTGGTGCAGAGCAAGATTGACGTCTTACGGACGCTGTCCGCGCGGACGAGGGGAGGTGGACGCCGACTGGTGTTCCGGTTCGGCACGACGCCCACCGCGATTCTCGGCGTCGACCACGTCACCGGGCTCGACGTCGCCGACGGCACCCCGATAGCGTCGTCGCTTCTCATCCGCGCGATCGGATACGCCGGACAACCGATCGGCGGAGTGCCGTTCGACACCACGACCGGTACGGTGCCGCATCGCGACGGCAGGATCGTCGACCCGACGTCGGGCGAATGGCTTCGCGGCCGGTACGTCGCGGGTTGGATCAAACGCGGATCGCGCGGTGGTATCGGCGCGAATCGGCGATGCGCCGAGGAGACGGCGCGGTCGTTGCTCGACGACGCCGCTGCCGGATTACTGACTGCCGCCTCAACCCTTGACGTCGCGGAGCTGGCGCGTGGCCGTGGCGCGACCGTCGTCGACGCGCAGGGATGGCGGCGGATCGATGCGGCCGAGCGGTCGGCTGGTGTGGCGGCCGGCCGGGTGCGGGTCAAGATGACAGACTTCGACGAGCTACTGACTGTGGCCGAGCAGGCCGGATAGGAATGACCATGACCGAGATCGACCCCGACCTGCCCGTCCTCGTCACCGGCGGCAGCGGCTATGTGGCGAGTTGGATCGTCCGCTACCTCCTCGAAGAGGGACGAACCGTGCGTGCGACCGTGCGCGATCCGCACAAGCCGACCGGCCTCGACCATCTTCACGAACTCTCCCGCGCACACCCGGGACGGCTCAGTCTGCATCGCGCGGACCTGCTCGACGCGGGCAGCTTCGACGAGGCGATGGCGGGATGTCAGCTGGTCATCCACACGGCGTCCCCGTTTCTCATCGGCAAACTCGACGACGCGCACGAGCAACTCGTGCGACCGGCGCTGGAAGGCACCCGCAATGTGCTGTCGAGTGTGAATCGCACCGGATCGGTGACCCGCGTCGTGCTGACCAGCAGCGTTGCCGCGGTGTACGGCGACACCGCCGACCTGGCCGGCCGGGATCGCTTCACCGATGCCGATTGGAACACGACCAGCACCCCGACCCATCAGGTGTACAGCTACTCGAAGACGGTGGCCGAGCGGGAGGCGTGGACGATCCACGACGCGCAGGATCGGTGGGGCCTGGTCACCGTCAATCCGTCGCTCGTCCTCGGGCCGGCGCTGACCACGAGCAGCGTCTCGGGGAGCATGACGACAATGGGGCATTTCACCGACGGCTCACTGGCTTTCGGCGCGCCGGCGTTGAAGATGGGTATCGTCGACGTGCGCGACGTCGCTCGCGCGCACATCGCCGCGGGTGCGACTGCGAAGGCTCACGGCCGATACATCGCGACGGCCGAAGTCGTCAGTCTGCTCGAGATCGGTGCCGTACTTCGCCGCGGATTCGGTTCCCGATGGACGTTCCCCCGAAACGAAGTGCCGAAGGCGCTGGTCAAACTGGTCGCACCGCTCGGTGGAGAATCACGCCGAACCGTCGAACGCAGCGTCGGGTGGCCGGTGAAGTTCGACACCTCGCGCGCCCGAGGCGACCTCGGCATCGACTTCCGCCCGGTAGAGCAGACCATCACCGAACACTTCCAGCAGATGATCGACGACGGACTTACCGGGGCCTCAACCCGTCGCCGATGATCGCACCGAACAGCCCGAGCAACTCGCTGCCGTCGGTCCGGTGCCGGTCGACCCGCCACGTCAGGTTGAGGATTCCGTCGACGGCGGCCCAGAGCAGGGTTGCGGTCACGTCCGGGTCGACGTCGGCGCGGATCGTGCCGTCGGCGATTCCGTCGCGCAGCACGTCGGCGAGTTTGCCGTTCTGTTCGGCGGTCAGGTCGGCGATGCGATTAAGTGCTTCGGGGAGATCGGGCGGAGCCGACAGCAGCCGAAACTGATTGGGGCGCTCGGTGGCGAACTGCGCATAAGCCATGGCAGCGGCCAAGACTCGCTGTTCGACGGTGCCCGGCCGCGCGTAGGCGGCGTCCATGTACTTACGGTTGGCTGACAACGCCCGCTCGGCGACGGCCAGCAGCACCGCGTCGCGGGTGCCGACGCGGTTGTAGATGGTCTGCAACGCGACGTCGGCCCGCTCCGACACGGCGGGCAGGGTCACCGCGTCGAGGCCCCCCGTCTCCAGCAGAGCCTCGGCGGCGTCGATGATCGCTTCCCGGGTCGCCGCGCGTTTGCGGCTCTGTCGGGACTCAGCGGGCACTGCGGGCTCCTCGGTATGCGTCGGTGCGGGTGTCGGTCGTATTGTCCCACGCACTTACGCGTCGCTCGTCGCATGTCGTGGACTGATCCACCCGGTGCTGTTGGCCAGAGCGATGGCGTCGGGAATCGTGTTGCCGCGGAATCCGATTCGGTCGACGATGGGGCGCAGCAGACCGGGAATGCGGGCGAGGAAGGTGTTGCTCTTGGGGGCGACGATCAGCGCGGCCCGAGCCTCGATGCCGTTGACGACGTCGTCGACGACCTGCTCCAGCGGAATCATCTTCCACAGGCCGCTCGTGTTGCCGCCCCACAGTCGTTGTCCGGCGGCGTCGGCGTGAACGTCCTCCATCATCGGCGTCTCGAAGAAGGTCGGGTGAGCGCTGCCGACGTCGACGCCGTGGTGGCGCAGTTCCAGTCGGGTCGCGTCGGCGAGCGCCCAAACCCCGGCCTTGCTCGCGACATACGGACCGTTGAGCGGCGAATGGACGAAGGCCGCCATCGACGAGATGGCGAGCAGGTAGCCGCGCTGCTTCTTGACGTGCGGCAGTGCCGCACGGAAGGTGCGCCACACTCCGCCGAGGTTGATGTCGACGACGCGGTCGAAGACGTCGGGATCGAGTGTCTCGATCGACGCCATCGAGCCGACGCCGGCGTTGGCGATCACCACGTCGATGCGTCCGAAGTGTGCTGCGGCGTCGTCGATCGCGACCTGAACGCTGTCGAGGTCGCGGACGTCGGCGGTCCAGCCGCGCGCGACCGCCGGTGAGCCGAACGATGCGGCCTGGGCCGCCACGGCGTCGGTGTGCAGGTCGATCAGGGCCAGATTGGCTCCGCGCGAACGCAATTCGGCGGCGAGCGCGGCCCCGAGGCCGCCGGTGGATCCGGTGAGGACGACGGTTCGGCCGGCAAGGTCGTAGCGAGACATGGTGGTGCCCTTCGGGTTTCGTGAGGTCAGGCGACCGGGACGTGGCGGGCGAGGAAGTCGAGCTGGTCGGTGACGTTGCGCTCGAACCACTCTCCGACGTAGATGTCGAAATGCCCTGCGTCGTAGAGCTTTATCTCGCCGCGAGGAGCTTGCGCGGCATACCGCTGCGTCGGCTTGGGCGGTGCGACGGTGTCGCGCTCGCAGACGGCCACGTGCAGCGGGCAGGTGACGTTCTTCGCTTCGCGGCCGGGGAAGTTGACCGGGATCTGCAGTGCGATGCGCGCGGGGACGCCCTTGGGGTACGTCGCGCCGGGAGGCATCAGGGCTTCGACGCCGGCCACGGCGTCGGGCGAGGTCATCAGCGCGGTGGAACCCGGAGCGCCGTAGGTCGGGATCATGACCGGCGCACGGCCCAGTCGTGCGGCGACGACGTCGCGGATGGCCCGCGTCATGACCTTCGCCGAGGTGATCGGCGACATCGTGGTGCCCGACGCGAGGCCGTCGGTGAAGGGGCACTGCGAGATTGCGGCGGCGATCCGCTTGTCCTGAGCCGCGGTGACGATGGAGTGGCCGCCGCCGAACGAGGTGCCCCAGACGACTACGCGGTCGGGGTCGACGGTCGGAAGTGTGCGTGCGAACGCCACCGCGGCCTTCCAGTCCTCGCGCTGGCTCTTGACGTCGAGCAGCTGGCGGGGTTCGCCGCCGCTGGCGCCGAAGTAGCGGTAGTCGAAGACCAGGCAGGCGTAGCCGGCGGCGGCGAATCGCTCGGCGAATGCGTCGAGCCGTTCCTCCCGGACGCCGCCGAGGCCGTGGCCCATCACGATGATCGGGCCCGGGTTTTCGGCGCTCTCAGGCTGGTAATGCCAAGCGGCGCAAGTGGTCTCGCCGGAGGGAAAGGTGATGTCGGTGCGAGTCATGTCGATGCCTTCGGTTGTTGGGTGGGTTGTTGTGGTGGATTGTTGGGGGGCGTGGGTCAGGAGCGTGGGGTGCCGAGGTCGGCGGTGTACGGGCGGGCTGGTCCGACGAGCCGGAAGGGGAGCGGGACACGGCGTTGGCCGTCGGTGAAGCCCCAGGTGCCGATGCCGAGGTAGACGCCCGGACGGAGTCGGCGGATCTCGTCGACCATGTTGACGCGGCCGTTGATGCCGTCGAACGGCGTGTAGTCGAGCTGGTAGGCGGGCCGCCCGTCGTAGCGTGACGGGGCGATCGACGTCAGCATCGGGCTGCGTTGGACGTCGGTGTCGGAGAAGATCGGCCGAAAGGTGTTGTAGCCGCGTCCCGACGTGTCGTCGATCGGACGGAATGCCTTAGCGCGCCACGGCGACAACGGATTTCGAACCTTGATCGCGCCGATGACGGTGCTCGCGATGTTCGGTTGGCGCAGCAGCGTGGCGTCGAATTCGCCGTCCATCTCCGCGATGGTCGGGGCGTCGAGCTGAGTGAACAGGACCATGAGGTCGGTGACCGAGAGGGCGGTCAGATCGACGGTGGCGGGGTCGAGGGTGAGAGTCATTCAGGGCTCCTGGTGCGGTGGGCGTGCACCTAGAGTATGTGATTGATTCTAAAAATGGAAGACCATCTAATTATGGCTTGGATTACATCGGGGGTGTGGGGTAGGCGGGGCCTGTTCTGGAGCGGTGGCGAGATGTTGTCCCGTTGTAACGGTTCGTTGTTACTGGTGTGACTGGCGGTGTCCCTTCCGCTGGTTGAGCCTGGTTTCACCGGTCCGGGCACTCCATTTGCTGGTTGAGCCGTGAGGAGCGTAAGCGCGCCGTACTGAGCGAGGCGCTAGCCGAGTCGAAGTGCCGAGCGTGTCGAAACCCCTGTACCACAACGCATTTGATGGCAGCGCACGAGTCGAACTGCGATGGAATCAAACATCGAGGAGTGTGCACCCGAAGGGTGCGCACGCGACACTTGCCGGGTGAAAGTCGCCGATATTGGCGCGCATCATCGAAAGTCGTTGTGGCTGAGAGGTTTCGACACGCTCGTCGCTAACGCTCCGCACGGCTCAACCAGCGAAACGGGTCCACCATCGGTGGATCCAGGCTCGGGGAGCGGAGATGGGTCCTCCTCGAGAACCCGTTCCCCAGTTGGCGTTTCGGCTCGCCAGCCCCTCGTTACACCGAAGCTCGCGAGCTCGCTTCGGCACTCGGGGAGCGGATAGGGCGTTTCGGCTCGCCGGCCCCTCGTTACACCGAAGCTCGCGAGCTCGCTTCGGCACTCGGGGAGCGGGGCAATACCGACGCCTGCGAGCTCCCATGGGCACTCGGGGAGCGGGCAATACCGACGCCTGCGAGCTCCCATGGGCACTCGGGGAGCGGGGCAATACCGACGCTTGCGAGCGAGCTTCGGCACTCGGGGAGTCGAGAAGGTAGCGGCTCGACGATCGACGCCGGGAGGCGCTGTGGATGGCGGCGCAAAGTAGACGTGACTCTGGCGGCCAGGTACTACGGTTGCTTCGAGACCTCATGGCCTTGAACGATCAGAGGACTGACGATGAACCAGTTTGAACCGGCTCCGGTGCCCCTGCCGAACTTCGTGCGCCAGGCCGAGGCCAAAGTCGATCCGTTGGGGTGGGTGCCTGCGACCACGAATGTGCTGAAGCGATCGCTGCGACACCCCGACGCGCTTGCGTTGGCGCTGGGTCGGTTCGCATCGCGCAGCGCGCTACTGCCCGCCCGGTCATTGGTACGGGCACTGAACGTGTCGGGCGGTGACGCCGAGGCGTCGAAGTCCTCTTCCGACAAGCGATTTGCCGACCCCGCTTGGGAAGAGAATCCGTATTTCTTCAGCCTGCGGCAATACTACGATCTGTGGTGTCAATTCATCGATGAAGTCCTGGCGGCCGGACAAGGTGATCGCATCGAGGATCTAAAGGCGTCGATGGCGGTCCATCTGGTGTTAGATGCGCTGGCGCCGGTGAACTTCCTGGTGACCAATCCCACCGCATTGAGTCGCGCATTTCAAACCGGCGGAAAGTCGTTGGTGCGGGCCACCGGTCTCGCCATATCAGATATCGTAACGAATGGCGGAATGCCGGAAAAGGTCGACAGGTCGGCATTCGTCGTCGGCAAAGATCTGGCCGCTACCCCCGGATCCGTGGTGTTCCGGAACGACTTGATCGAGCTTATCCAATACGCACCGCAGACCGATCAGGTGCGCAGTGTTCCGTTGCTGTGCAGCCCGCCGTGGATCAACAAGTATTACGTCATGGATCTTGCGCCACGGCGCAGCCTGATCGAATGGGCGGTACAGCACGGGAGAAACTGCTTCGCGATCAGTTATCGCAATCCGGATGAGTCCATGGGTGACCTGACCATGGACGACTATATCGAGAATGGCCTTCTGACAGCGATCGACGTCGTCGCCGACATCACCGGATCCAACAAGGTCGATATCGCGGCACTGTGTCTCGGAGGTGCGGTGACAGCCATGACCGCCGCACTTCTCGCGATGCGCGGCGACGATCGGATCGGCACGCTCACCCT
Organism: Gordonia asplenii; assembly: GCF_012933505.1. GTDB lineage: Bacteria > Actinomycetota > Actinomycetes > Mycobacteriales > Mycobacteriaceae > Gordonia > Gordonia asplenii. Next base: position 16,035 of record NZ_JABBNB010000039.1, on the reverse strand, counting down.
CCTCAACACGATGCTCGACTACTCCGACCCGGGAGATCTCAGCGCATTCGTAGATCAGGAGTCACTGCGGCGACTCGAAGGCCGGATGAGTGAATCGGGTTATCTGCACTCGTCCGACATGGCCCTCGCCTTCGATCTGCTGAGACCGAGAGACCTCATTTTCCGCTATATCCCCGACCGCTGGTTGATGGGCGAGACGTCGGCGCCCTTCGATATTCTCGCATGGAACGGCGACGCGACCAGAATGCCGGCCGCAATGCACAACGGGTATCTGCGTGATCTCTATCATCAGAATCAATTGGCGCGTGGAGTTCTGGAAATTCACGGCACTCGCCTGGATCCCAAAGCGATAACGTCCGACACCTACATCGTCGGTGCGATCAATGACCATATCGTCCCCTGGCAGGCGTCGTACAGCTCGGCGGGTCTACTCGGCGGCGACGTGCGATATGTGCTGTCCTCGGGCGGCCACATCGCCGGCGTCGTGAATCCGCCGTCGCCGAAGGCGTGGTTCGAGACATCTGAGTATGTTCCGGGTGATCCGCAGGGCTGGCGGTCGTCGGCGACGAGGACCCCGGCGTCGTGGTGGGAGGACTGGACCAGCTGGGCCGACGCTCGCGCGGGCGAATTCGTGGCCCCGCCGGAGAAGCTCGGCAACGACCGGTACGCGCCGATGGACGCCGCGCCCGGCAAGTACGTCCACGGGTAGATCAGCGGTCTGAGTCAGCGCGGTTCGCCGCGAGCATAGCGCCGTAGACCTCCAATAATGCTCGACGCTGCGCCGGTGTGAGATTCGAGTCTCGGCGGATTGCCGCGCGCAGATCCCCGTCGTCGTCGGGATCGGTCACCTTGAGTGCCTCGGGATCCATGCCGAGCGATGTGGCGATGTTGTTGAGAACTTGTGCGCTGGGTGCGCGGAGGTTGTTCTCGATTTGTGACAGGTAGGGATTGGAGATGCCGACCATCGCCGCGAGCTGGCGCATCGGCAGCTCGGCGAGGAGTCGCTGATGGCGAATGATGTCACCGACGGATAGCGGGAGGCCGGGGGATGCGTCGGAGTTGCTCACGATCCTCGATCGTATCGCGCCGCCGATGTTTGCAGGGTTATAGCTAACTTGCTAACGTGCTTCCGGCGGCCGCAACCGTCGTGACCGCTACGAAAGGACCTGCCATGACTGGGACCACCGCCTCGCAGAGTGAACTATGGCAGCGCGCACCGTTCGACGCCGCGTTCGCTTTCGTCGGCGGCTGGGCCCGATACACCGCTTCCGCACTCCGACGCGGGCCCTCCTTTTCATTCGGGTTCGTCCGGGATTCGGGCGTGTGGTGGTCGGCGGCGACGCACCGGTTCGAGCCCACCTGGTCGACACCGCACACGGTGGCGATGCGGTGGCCGCAGGCGGAACTGCTCGACTTCTCCGAGCCGATCGACGCCGGCGTGCCGACGCTGATTCTTCCGCCGCAAGCCGGACATTCGTCGACCATCGTGGACTATTCGGAGAACCAGAGTCAGGTGCGCACCGCACGAAGCGCCGGGCTGGGCCGGACGTACGTGTTGTCGTGGTTGGGGGCCACCGATGAGACGTCGGACTCCACGATCGACGACTACATCGCGATTGTCGACGACGCCGTGGCTCACTTGGGCGGTCGAGTCAACCTGGTCGGTGACTGCCAGGGTGGCTGGTTGGCGGCGATCTATGCGGCTCTGCGGCCCGAGGCCGTCACCTGCCTGGTGACCGCAGGGGCTCCGATCGACTTCCACGCCGGAGAATCCGCCGTGCAGTATTGGGTCCAGAAGATGAGCGGACCGCGCGGCACCGTCGACCTGTACCGATGGATCGTCGACGCGGGCAAGGGCACCTATCGTGGCGCCAACCAGATTCACGGATTCAAAATGCTCGAGCCCGCCGAGGAGCTCAAGCGACTGTCTGATCTGTGGGCCAACATTCACGATCCGGAGGCGGTAAAGCGCTACACGGAGTTCGCGGACTGGTTCGAATGGGGGCAGGACCTGCCCGGCGCGTTCTACCTGTGGATCGTCGAGCACCTGTTCGTCAAGAACGAGCTCATCGCAGGCGAGCTCGTCGTCGACGGTCGTAAGGTCGACCTCTCGGCGATCGACTGTCCCGTCTACATGTTGGCCGGTGCGGCTGATCACATCACCCCGCCGGCGCAGATGTTCGCTCTCGCAGAACACATTTCGACGCCGTCGGAGCATCAGGACCAGCAGACTGTTCCTGGCGGCCACCTCGGACTGTTCATGGGACGCGCCGCGCTCGCCGGTGCGTGGACCGACGTCTTCGCGGCGATCGCGGCTCAGAACATTCCGCAGCCCGCGGCCGCGTCGGAGGCTTAGGGACATCCACCTGCGGTCCGATCGCTCGCCGTCGGGCTTGGTATGCGGGGTCCGGGTGAGTCGCTCGTTTCCGTAGGTTGAGCCTGGGCACTCCTCACGGCTCAACCAGCGGAAGGGGCAACGGCACAACCAGCGGAGGTGGCGTAGGCGCACCCACCCAGCGGGAGTGGGTAAGGCCGCCCTACTCTTGCGCCGCTGCTGCGGTTCGTACTACCACCGTCGGTTTCTCGTCGGCGGGGGCGTCGAGCTGTAGCCACATCGCGTCGACCATCGGCTGCAGAAACAGGTGTCCCAACTGTCGCACCATTGTGCGCACCACCTGGTCCGGCACGGTGTGGCGCGTCGACGCGCTGCCCGCGCTGCGTTGCCCCGATACCTGCTCGCGGGCCAATGAGGTGAGGTCGGCCAGCAGATGACTGTCGTTGCCCGGATCGAGTAGCGCGCGTCGCATGTAGTCGACGATCGCGGGGTTCTCGTCGAACATCTGGCGCACCGCCGCGTCGCGTCCGGCTGCCACTTTCGACGCGGTGTCGCCCACCGGAACGGACTCGATCGCGGCCGCGTGTCGATCGACGATGTACTGTTCGACGGCTGATCGTAAGCCGTCCTTGGTCTTGAAGTGATGTTGCACGAGGCCGACGGCGACCCCCGCGCGGGCCGCTACCGCGCGCAGCGATACCGCGGAAACCCCTTCTGCGGCAAAGAGATCCAACGCAGCGTTGCGGATCCGCGCTTTGGCTGTCAGGTCGATGTCGATCGGAGCGCCGGTTGGCATGTGTCACCGCCTTTCTCGATAGCACTATACAGATGATGAATGTTGCAGTACATTCATTCATGTTCCAGTACAGATGTATAGCCGATGGGAATCGAGAATCATGGCACAGCGCGAAGCAGTGATCGTCGGAGCGGTCCGGACACCGGTCGGCCGGCGTCGCGGCATCTTGCGGGGATGGCACCCGGTGGATCTGCTCGGGGTGACGCTGCGGGAGCTCGTGGACCGGACCGGCGTGGATGAAACGCTGATCGACGACGTCATCGCCGGATGCGTCATCCAAAACGAGGAACAGACCGGCAATCTCGCGCGGCACGCCGTGTTGGCCGCCGGACTGCCGGAATCCATTCCCGCGGTCACCGTCGATCGGCAATGCGGATCGGGTCAGCAGGCCGTCAGCTTTGCCGCACAGGCGATCATCGCCGATTCAGCGGATCTGGTGATCGCCTGCGGCGTCGAATCGATGTCGCGCGTGCCGATGCCGCCGTCGATGACTCCGGGAGCGCCGCTGGGGCCGCAGTACAGCCCGCGTGAACGGGCGCGATATTCAGCCGGCTCGGCAAGCGGTGAGTTGATGGCTCAGGGCGCGTCGTCGGAGTTGATGAACACCAGATTCGGTCTCACTCGTGCCGACCTCGACCGATTCTCCGCCCGCAGTCATGAAAGGGCTTGGGCGGCAACCCAAGCCGGCCACTTCGCCGACCAGCTGGTCACCATGCACGCCGACCCCGCCGATCCGGCGTCGGCGCTGATCACCGCCGACGAGGGGATCCGCCCCAACATCGATCTCGACAAGATGGCCACGCTGCGAACGGTTTTCGCCGACGACGGCATGACCACCGCCGCCAACTCGTCGCAGATCTCCGACGGTGCCGCAGCGTTGCTGATCGCCGACCGCGACTTCGCCGAACGCCACGGCTTGATTCCCCGCGCACGGTTCCGGGCACTGTCGGTGGCCGCCGCCGACCCGGTCATTCAGTTCACCGCGGTCCTCGACGCCACCGAAAAGGCATGTAAGAAAAGCGGATTGAATATCGACGACATCGACCTCATCGAAGTGAATGAGGCATTCGCCGGCGTGCCGCTGATGCTCGCGAAGCATTTCGGCGTCCCCGACGACAAGCTCAACGTCAACGGCGGTTCGATCGCGATCGGTCACCCGCTGGGATCGACCGGCGCGCGCATGCTCACCGACCTGCTCTGCGAACTCGAGCGGACATCGAAAACCTTTGGCCTGCAGACGATCTGTGAGGCCTCCGGCACCGCCAACACCACCATCATCGAACGCATCTGAGGTAGACGTGTACGACATCATCGAGGGCCTGCCGTCGACGCACGGCGACCACTACCAGCTCAACACCACCACATTGATCACCCACGCCGCGCGTACCTATCCCGAGCAGGAGATCGTGTACCGCACCGCCGACGGCGGCTGGGATCGCTATACCTACGCCGACTGCTACCGGCGAGTGCGGCAGTTGGGCAATGTGCTTCGCACCCTGGGCGTCGGACCGGCGGATGTCGTCGGCGTACTCGATTGGAACAGCAAGCGGCACTTCGAATCATATTGGGCCATACCGGCATTGGGTGCGGTGCTGCTGCAGATGAATCTGCGGCTCGGAGCCGAGGATCTCGCGTTCGTGACCGATCACAGTCACGCCAAGGTGGTCTTGGTCGACGAGACGTTGCTGCCGGTCGCTGAATCGCTGGCCAGCGCGGGAGTCGGAGTGCGGACCTGGGTCGTGATGACCGACAAGCCGTTGTCGGAAGTCGCCACGACGCTGCCGAACGTCGTTTCATTCGAGGAGTTGATGGCCGGGGCGACCGATGAGATCGCCTTCCCGATGATCGGTGAAACATCCGCCTACAGTGCGTGTTACACGACCGGCACCACCGGTCGGCCCAAGGGAATCTACTACTCGCACCGCGGCATCTACCTGCATGCGATGGCACAGGCGCAGGTATTGTCGATGACCGCGGACGACACCGTCTTGCTGATCACGCCGATGTTCCACGGCAACTGCTGGGGTCTGCCGCAGTCCGGAGTCCTCGCGGCGACGCGTTTCGTTCTGCCCGGCCGGTACGTCGCCGAAGACACGTCGGTCCTCGTCGATGTGATGGCCGCCGAGAAGGTCACCGTCGCCAACGGCGCTCCAGCCATCTTCGAGCCGATGCTCCGATACATCGAAACCCTCACGGACAAACCGGATTTCAGCAACACAAGGATGCTGTCCGGAGCCACCGAGCCGCCTCTGTCGATGATGAAGGGCTTCCACGACCTCGTCGGCGCCGACATCGTGCAGGGGTACGGAGCCACCGAGACGACCCCGCTCGTCACGACCAATCGGGGCATCAAACCCTCGCTGCGTGGGCTCACCGAGGACGAGCAGTGGAATCACAAGCGCTACCAAGGACTTCCGATGATCGGCATCGACATCCGCATCGTCGACGCCGTGGGAGATGATCTCCCGCACGACGGCGTTTCGGCCGGTGAGATCCTGGTGCGCGGCCCGTGGATCATCGAAAGCTATTACGACCTCGACGACAACGACTCGCGCTTCCTCGACGGGTACTGGCGCAGTGGCGATGTGGGGACGATCGACGAATACGGCTATCTGAAGGTCACCGACCGGATCAAAGACGTCATCAAGAGCGGCGGCGAATGGATCAGCTCCATCGACATGGAGAATGCGATCGCCGGGCACCCGAATGTGTTGGAGGCAGCGGTGATCGGGGTCGCACATCCGAAGTGGCAGGAGCGGCCGGTGGTGCTGGTCGCCACGAAGGACGGCGCCGACCTTCCGCTCGCCGAGGTACACGCGCTGCTTGACGGCAAGTTCGCCAAATGGCAACTGCCCGACGTCGTGATTCGACAGGATTCGTTGCCGCGCACCAGCGTCGGCAAGCTGGACAAGAAGGTCATGCGCGTGACACATGCCGACATCTACGCGCAGGAGGCGTGATGAGCCCGGTCAGCACGACGCTCGACGGCCCCGTTGCCGTCATCACTCTCGACCGACCGGCCGCACGCAATGCGCTCAATATCGAAGTGCAACAGGGAATCCTCGACGCCCTGGGGGCGATCCGCCGAGACGACGCCGTGCGCTGCGTGGTGATCACCGGGGCCGACGGTGTGTTCTGCGCCGGTGCCGACATCACCGCGTTCGACGAGTTGCGTGCCGCGCCGGTCGTCGGCGACAGGTCGGCGTCGACGATGTTCTGGGCGGAGCTCACCGGCTTTCCCAAGCCGATAATCGCGGCGGTCGAAGGCTATGCGCTCGGCGGCGGATGCGAGATCGCCCTGGCATGTGACATCGTCATCGCTTCGGAGACAGCACGATTCGGTGTTCCCGAGGTGAAGCTCGGGGTGATCCCCGGTGCGGGTGGAACGCAACGACTGATCCGCGCGGTAGGGAAGTCGACGGCGCTGATGATGCTGTTCACCGGCGATATGATCACGGCGGCGCAGGCGTTGCGAACCGGAGTGGTCGCCGACGTCGTCGGCGAGGGTGAGGCGCTCACCGCCGCCACGCTGATAGCGAGACGGATCGCCGCGAACTCGCCACTGGCGGTGGCACTGGCCAAAGACGCCGCGCTGCGCAGCTTCGAGTCCTCCCTGCAGCAGGGCCTCGCCCACGAACAGCGCAACTTTCATATCGCCCTGGGGTCGGCCGACAGCCGCGAGGGCCAGGACGCATTCCTCGGCAAGCGCCGACCCGTATTCACCGGAAGGTAGAACGACGTGACCACATTGTTTCCCGACTTCCGATCTCCCTGGGAGACCGACGAACATCGCGCGCTGCGTGACCTCGCACGAGACTTCTTCGCGAAGGAGGTGAGGCCGCACGCGCAGCGCTTCGCCCAACAACACCACGTGGACCGGGAGCTGTGGACCAAGGCTGGTGCCACCGGACTGTTGCTGACCGACGTGCCAGAGGAATTCGGTGGCGGCGGAGGCGATTTCGGCCACGAAGCGATCGTTCTGCAGGAGCTTGCCTATGCGCACGACACCGCGTTCGGCGTCGGAGTCACCGTGCATTCGGCCATCGTCGCGCACTACCTGATGTCGTATGCGACCGACGAGCAGAAGAAGCGCTGGCTGCCCAAGTGTGCGTCCGGTGAGAGCGTGCTCGCGATCGCGATGACCGAACCGGGTACCGGATCGGATCTGCAGGCGGTACGGACGATGGCGCGTCGCGACGGCGACCACTACGTCGTCAACGGGTCGAAGACATTCATTTCCAACGGAACTCACTGCGACCTGCTGGTCATCGTATGCAAGACGGATCCGTCGCAGGGGGCCAAGGGAATGTCGTTGCTGGTGGCCGAGGTCGATGGACTGGACGGCTTTCAGCGCGGCCGAGTGTTGGAGAAGATCGGGTTGCACGGCCAGGACACCCGCGAACTGTCGTTCACCGATATGCGGGTGCCGGTTGCGAACCTCCTCGGCGGCGTCGAAGGGCGGGGCTTCATCCAGTTGATGAATCAGCTACATCGTGAGCGGCTGGCCATCGGACTCAGCGGGGTGGCGGCAGCCGAGGCCGCCGTGATCGAGACGGTGGCCTACGCCAAGCAGCGCGAGGCGTTCGGCAAGCCGCTGCTCGCGATGCAGAACACGAAATACGTTCTGGCCGAGTGCAAAGCGGACGTGCTCGCCGGAAAGACGTTGATGGATCACTGTATTCAACGTGCTATCGACGGCACGCTGGACCCGGCGACCGCGTCGATCGCGAAATTGTGGGGAACTGAGAAACAGAACGAGATCGTCGATCGGTGTCTGCAGATCTTCGGCGGCTACGGCTACATGACGGAGTATCCGATCGCACGGATGTACGCCGACGCCCGCGTGCAGAAGATCTACGGTGGCACGAGCGAGATCATGAAGGAGCTGATCAGCCGATCGCTGTAGGGAAGTGTCTTCGCTTCGATCTGCGTATGACGTTGTGGCGGTGGGGATCGCGTCAATCCTCGGATTTGAAAGCCGCACGCTCGCAGGTTGTTTCGGGTCGGCTTGGGTTCTTCGTCTCGCCGGACCCCTCGTTACACCGAAGCTCGTCCCTCGCTTCGGCACTCGGGGAGCGGGTGGGTCGGCTTGGGTTCTTCGTCTCGCCGGACCCCTCGTTACACCGAAGCTCGTTCCTCGCTTCGGTACTCGGGGAGCGGAGTTGTCGCTTCGGTGGTTGGGTTGGGCTGGGTGGGATTGGGCACTCAGGGAGCGGGTGGGGCCGGTCACCCCTGCACACGCGTACGAGTCGACCCCCACGCCGCGTCGCGGAGTTCGTTCTTGCGGATCTTGCCGGTCGACGTTTTGGGCAGCTCATCGACGAACTCGATCTCCCGGGGCGACTTGTACGACGCGATCTTGCTCTTGACGTGGCCGATGAGATCGGCTTCGCCTGCCTCTGCGCCGGCGGTGAGCACCACGTAGGCCTTCGGGCGTTCACCCCACTTGTCGTCGGGGACGCCGATGACGGCGACGTCGAGTACGGCCGGGTGGCTGACGAGGGCCTGCTCCACCTCGATGGTGGAGATGTTCTCCCCGCCGGAGATCACGACGTCTTTGGCGCGGTCGAGGAGCTGGACGTAGCCGTCGGGATGCATGACGCCCAGGTCGCCGGAGTGAAACCAACCGCCGGCGAACGCCTCGTCGGTGCGTTCGGGGTCGTCGTAATAGCCGCTCATCACGACGTTGCCGCGCATCACGATCTCGCCCATCTCGACGCCGTCGGCCGCGACGTCGATCAGCCTGTCGCCGGAGTCGGTGCGTACCACGCGCAGCCGGTCGGCGGTGATCATGCCGACGCCCTGCCGCGCCATCAGGACCGACAGCTCCTCTCCGGACAGCTCCGACCAGCTGGGGTCGGGTTCGCAGACCGAGTAGGGACCGTAGGTCTCGGTGAGGCCGTAGACGTGGATGATGGTGATTCCGAGGTTCCGGATCGCTTTGATGATCGTCGGGCTCGGCGGGGCACCGGCAGTGGCGATGGTCATCGGAGCGGTCATCGGGTGTGCCTCCGGCGCGGTGGCCAACGTCGTCAAAACCGTTGGCGCGCCCGACATCTGATTGATGCCCTCGGTGTCGATCAGTCGCCACATGTCGTCGCCGCGCACCGCGCGCAGGCAGACATGAGTGGCGGCGACCGAGGTCAGCCCCCAGGGGCCGCACCAGCCGTTGCAGTGGAACATCGGCAATGTCCACAGGTAGCGGGTGTCGGTGGAGAAGCCTTGCGTCACAACATTTCCCAGCGATGCCAGGTAGGCGCCCCGGTGGGTGTACATGACGCCCTTGGGTTTTCCGGTGGTGCCGGAGGTGTAGTTGATGGAGATGACCGCGTTCTCGTCGGTCACGTCCCAGTCGAGCGTGTCGTCGGTGTCGCCGCGCGCCACGAGCGCGTCGTAGCGGACCGCGACGTCGACGTAATCGCCGTCGTGGCTTGGGGTTTCGATGATCTCGCCGACCGTCGCGAAGTCGATCCCGGTCAGCGGAGTCAGCAGTGGGGCGTCGCCGACGAGGAGCACCGCCCGCGCGTGGTCGCAGATGTAGCGGATCTCCTCGGGAGCGAGACGGGTGTTGACGGCCACCAGCACGGCGCCGGCCAACGGCACCGCGAAGTGTGCGACCAGCATCTCCAGCGAGTTGCTCGCCAGGTACGCCACCCGGTCTCCGGGCCGCACACCCGAGCGGCGCAGAGCGCTCGCCAGCGTCGTGACCTCGGCGGCCAGTTCAGCGTAGGTGCGTCGACGATCACCGTCGATCACCGCGAGTTTCGTCGGATGCACGTCGGCGGAGCGTTCGAGGAAGTGCAGCGGTGTCAGTGCTGTGTTGAGTCCGTCCGATGCGGTTTGCGCGCGATTCATGGGGCCTATTTCCGTTCCTGGGGTGATGTGTTCGAGGTGAGATGGCGACGACGTCAATCGAGCAGCCCGGACCGCCGGACCAGGCCGACCGACTCCATCCGGTTGGAGACGCCGAGTTTGGTGTTGATGTTCTTCAAATGCCACTTGACTGTGTTCACGGTCACGTGCAGCTCCTCGGCTACGCGCCGATTCGACAGTCCGCCGCCGACGAGCCGGAGGATGTCGAGTTCGCGTGCGGACAGCGACCTCAGCTCAGGGCTCAGCACCGCGTGCGTCGAAAGCCGTCCCGAGCGTGCCAACAGTTGCTTGACGTAGTTGATCGGTACATCGGGGTCGGGCCAGGCGTCGTGATCGACGAGGTCGGCGATGTGTTCGAGCACCGATCGCGCCGGTTCGCCCGCGTCGAGGAAGGACCGCTGCAATCCGGCGTTGGCTCCGGCGCGCACCGCGGGAGCCAGGGTGCGCATGGCCTGATTGCGTCGGCCGGCCAGTTCCTGGGCGCCGGCGAGCTGAATACGCACACGGACCTCGTCATAGGGGTGCGACCGTCGGCAGGTGTCGGCCAGCAGCCGATCCAGTTCCCGGATCGCGGTGTCGTGTTGACCGCCGGCCGAAGCGACCAGCGCCATCGACTGGACCCGAAGGCGACCGATCTCGCTGGCGACGCCGCCGGAGAATCGTTCGCCGTCCGGGATCGCCCGAGCCGACTGGGTCGCGCGGTGCAGGTCACCGGCACTGACCATCGCGCGCACCTGCTCGTGCAGCATCCACGCGGACAGCCGGGCGAGTCCCAGCCGATCGGCGAGGTCGATTCCCTCGGCCAACAGATGCAATCCGGCGGCCGGGTCGCCGCGCAATCGGTGAATGCGCGCCAGCGTCGTATAGCTGGCGATCATGAACTCGACCAGCCCGCCCTCGACTCCGTAGCGTCGTCCCTCTTGAACCAGCGATTCGGCCGCGTCGATCCGGCCTCGCTCGTATTCGCTGCTCGCAAGCAGTGCACCGGCCAGCTGGGCCGCGTGCGAGCGAATTCCGGCGGACTCCTGGGCGATCCGGACGGCCTCGCGCAGGTGTGCCTCGCCCGCGTCGGTGTCGAGTTCGTCGGTTGCCGCGATTCCCGCCAGACACCGTCCGTACACCCCGGGGAACTGGCCCGTGATGCGGTCCTGGAAAATCCGCGCCCAGCCCTGCAGTTGTCGTGCCGAGGAGAACTCGGCGTTGCGGACCAGCACGACGGTGCGGATGTTCGCGGCGACCGCCACGACGAATGCCCGTACCCGAGTCGGCTCGGCGATCGTCTGGTCGACGAGCCGGTCGGCACGGTCGATGCGGTCGGCGAACACGTCGATGCACGCCTGCACGACGTCGGCCTCCGATTCGAGCTCCTGCGCCCCGTCGTCGGCGGCGATCAGCGAGAACGAGTAGCGCAACTGATCCAGCGACTGCTGCGCGGGCGCCAATCGCTGCAGCAGGCAGTTCGCCCACGCGCTGGCCATCAGCAGCCGCGGCCGCTCGGCCACCGCGCCGACCGGAAGCCGGCCGATCAGTTCGAGGACCGCGGCCATCCGGCTGTTCTCGATCAGTGCCATCGCCTCGGCTTCGACGAGATCCGCCGCGACGTCGACCTGGCCCCCGGCCAGCGCATGGTCGAGTGCGTCGGTCAGCATTCCCCGCTCGGCGAACCAGTCCGTTGCGATCGCGTGCAGCCGGACCACCCGGTCGGGGTCGGCCATGGCCAGGCGGTGGCGCAAGAAGTCGGCGAACAGGTGGTGGTAGCGGAACCACTGGCGGTGATCGTCGAGTCGTTCCAGGAACAGGTCGCGCCGTTCCACTTCGTCGAGGACGTCAGGGCCGTCGGAGCGCCCGCTCAACGCCACCGCGAGCGAGCCGCAGATCCGCTCGGTGAGGCTGGTGACCATGAGAAAGTCGAGCAGGTCGTCGTCGAGTGCGTTGACGACGTTGTCCGCCAGAAACTCCCCGACGGCACGTTGGCCGCCGGCGATGTCGCCGATGAGCGACGACGACGGGCTGCCGCGCAGCGACAACGCGGCCAGATGCAGTGCCGCCGCCCACCCGTCGGTGGATTTGGCCAGCGAGGCGACGGAGCTGTCGGGCAGCGGCAGACCACAGATGTCGACCAGCAGTTCCCGGGACTCGCCGGTGTCGAACCGCAGGTCGGTGGTGTCGACTTCACAGAGCTTCTCGTGCAGTCGCAGCCGACTCAGCGGGAGACCCGACCGGACGCGGCTGGTCACCATCACGTGCAGGTGAGCGCCACCGTTGTCGATCAGGAACTCCACCAGATCGATCGTTTCGGTGCGCGTGATCCGATGCCAGTCGTCGATGATCAGCGTGAACGGTCTGCCGCGCTCGGATATGGCGTTGATCAGCGCAGTCGCGACGATCCGTTCGATGCCCGGGCCCTGCTGGTCGAGCAGGTCGGCGAGATCGCCGACGACGTCGGGGTCGCCGAGACCGATACTCGCGATCAGGTGGGCGAGGAAGGACTCGGCACCCTCGTCGCCGACGATGCTCAGCCACGCGACGTCGGCGCCGGACTCACGCAGATGCCGATACCACTGAACGGCGAGCGTGCTCTTGCCGAAGCCGGCGGGCGCGTGGATCAGGGTGAGCGGGACGTCGGCGGCCGCGCGCAGGATGTCGAGCAGGCGGCCGCGACGGATCGTCTTGCGGGCCGGCGCCGACGGTGCGAATCGGGTTTCGAGGAGCAACCTCGGCGTCGCCTGCCCGCCGGTCACCGTCGTGTCCGAACCTGTGTCGGAGCTGATCATCGATGTTCTCCTCGCTTACCCGTTCGACCCGTCATCGTCGTGCTGGTCGCTCTCTCACTCCCAGAGTCGGGGCGTCCAGCCGAGCCGGAACACCTCGCGCAGGTGCTCGCCGATGCTCTCGACCGCCGCGCGGCCCTGATCCATCACGCCCGCCAGGTTGGCGGCGAAACCGTGGATCTGTCCGTCGTAGCGCTTGTGGATCACCGGGACCCCGGCGTCGCGCAGCCGCGCGGTGTAGGCCTCACCGGCATCGCGCAGCGGATCGAACTCAGCGGTGATGACATACGCGGATGCGACGCCGCTGACGTCGTCGGCGGCCATCGGCGCGGCCCGCCAGTCGGCGGGGTTCGGGGCGTAGCGTTCGACGAACCACTTCAGCAGGTCGAGTGTGAGGAAGTAGCCGTCGCCGTTCTCGCGCATCGAGTCGGTCTCGAGGTCGAAGTCGACGGCGGGATAGATCAGCACCTGACCCACCAGCGGAATTCCCTTGTCACGCGCGTCGAGTGCGACGACCGCCGACAGGTTGCCACCCGCGCTGTCACCGCCGACGGCGATGCGATCCTGGTCGATGTTGAGCTCGGCCGCGTTCGCACGCACCCACTCGAGTACCGCGATGGAATCGTCGACCGCGGCCGGGAACGGATCCTCCGGACCCATCCGGTAGTCGACGGACACCACGACGGCGTGCGCGCGGTTGGCGATCACGGTCGACGGCCCATGCACGACGTCGGGGTCGCCGATCACCCAGCCGCCCCCGTGGTAGTAGACGAGTACGGGGAACAGTCCGCTGCCCTTCGGGGTGTAGACGCGCACCGGGACGTCGCCGCGCGGGCCGGGGGCGACACGCTCGGTGATGTCGGCGACCTCTTCGGGCGCCAGCCCGCACTGCTCGACGACGGCCCGATAGGTGGCGCGGGCGTCGTCGACCGACATCTCGTTGAGCGCTGGGACTCCGGCGAGTCCCGCCAGCCATGCTTGCGCTTGCGGATCCAAAGGCATTTCTAGTCCTCGATTCTGTGCTGCGATTGATTGTGTTCGATGGTCGAGCGGGGAATCAGGCGAACTGGAATCCGGCGTAGTCGGCGGCGGCCTCGTCGCAGACGCGGCGGTATTCGGGGAAACCGCCGGCCCACGAGAGCAGCCCGGTGGGCTTGCCGTCGACGTTCGTACCGGTCCACCACGACGCGGTGCCGGGGATGAGCGTCATGTCGGAGATCTGGTTGTGCAGATCCATGAAGCCCGCTTCCGCCTCGGACGTGGCGTCGAAGTAGGTGTGGCCGGCGTCGTTCATCCGGGCGAGGAAGTCGCCGATCCACGTCCCCTGCTGCTCGATGAGCGTCGGGCCGTTGGTCAGGATCGCGGGATTGTGCGGGCCGCAGTAGTGCAGCAGCATGTTCGGGAATCCCGGCACCGCCATACCGAGGTAGGTGCTGGGTCCCTGCTCCCAGCGTTCCCGCAGGTCACGGCCGTCGGCGCCGCGGATGTTCATCTCGTACAGCGCACCGGTGAAGGCGTCGAAGCCGGTGGCGAAGATGATGATGTCGACCGGGTACTCGGTGCCGTCGGCCAGGACGATGCCGGACTCCGAGATCCGTTCGATCGGGTTGTCCTTCATGTCCACCAGACCGACGTTGTCACGGTTGAATGCCGCGTAGTAACCGTGCTCGATGGGAGGACGCTTGCCGACGAACGGCGACGTCGGGGTGAGGCGGTCGGCACGCTGCGGGTCGCGGACGATCCCGGCGATCTTCTCCCGGATGAAGGCCAGCGCGGAGTCGTTGACGCTCTTGTCGACCGCGACGTCGGCGAAGGTCGAGAACGCGATGGCCAGACCGCCCTTGCGCCATGCCGCCTCGAGAGCGTCGCGGCGCTCCTGCTCCGACAGCGATGCTCCCTCGACGCCCTCCGCGTAGGGGAAGCCGCCGAAATTCTGGCGTGCGTGGTCGAAGATCTCGAGATGATTGGACTCGATCGTCTTCCAATCCTCCTCGTCGAGTTCGTGGTTCCGCCCGGGGAGGCAGTGATACGGATTGCGGGAGAACTCGTAGACGGTCTCTGCGGTGTGCGCGACGACCGGGATGATCTGGACCGCGGTGGCGCCGTTGCCGATCACGGCGACGCGCTTGCCGGTGTAGTCGAGCGGCTCGGCGGGCATCCGGGAGGTGTGGAACCACTGTCCGCCATAGGAATCGAGGCCCGGAAAGCTCGGTAGGTTGGGCTTGGAGAGCACGCCGACCGAGGGGATGAAGTACCGCGCGGTGACGGTCTCGCCGTCGTCGGTGGTGATGGTCCAGCGATGTGTCGCGGCGTCGAACTCCGCACCGGTGACACGCGTGCCGAAGCTGATGTCGCGGCGCAGGTCCTTGCGGTCGGCGACCCAGTTCAGGTAGCGCAGGATCTCCGCCTGCGACGGGTACCGTTCGCTCCAGCGCCACTGCGGCAGCAGATCGGCGTCGAACAGGTCCGAGAAGCTGTAGACGGTGCTGTCGGAGTCGGAGCGTGCGCCGGGGTAGCGGTTCCAGTACCAGGTGCCGCCGACGTCGGATCCCGCCTCGAAGCCCTTGACCGACATACCGAGCTGGCGCAGCCGGTGCAGTTCGAAGAGGCCGGAGAAGCCGGCGCCGACGACCACGGCGTCGACGTCGACGGTGCCTGCGGTCGGTGCGGTCTCTTGCACACTGGTCATTCGTATCCTCCTAGGTGATGCAGCCGGGGAAGGTCGGATCCGCCGCCGCTTGATTGGTGCGTCACAAACACTAGGAAGATGTAATGCCGGTCACCCACCCCCTCGGGTAGTCATTTGCGGCGGGGTGGGTGGGTAGGTCCGTCGTCGGGGGTCGGGTTGTTGGGGGTCGGTTGTGGGGGCCGGCTGCCGCTGGTTGAGGGGGCCCGTTACCGCTGGTTGAGCGAGCGCAGCCGCTGGCTGAGGGCCCTTTACCGTTGGTTGAGCGAGCGAAGCTGCCGCTGGTTGGGCGAGCGAAGCTGCCGCTGGTTGAGGGGGCCCTTTCCCGCTGGTTGAGCGAGCGCAGCGAGTCGAAACCCGTTGTGCCGCTGTGGTTTCGACTCGCACGCTCGTTGTCGTCGGATCGGGGTTTCGACTCGGCTTCGCCTCGCTCAACCGGCAGGGGTGGGCTTCGCCTCGCTCAACCGGCAGGGGTGGCTCAACCAGCGGGGGGGGTGGGCATCGCCTCGCTCAACCGGCAGGGGGTGGGCTTCGCCTCGCTCAACCTGGATCCACCGATGGCACCCGCTCCGCT